>NZ_CP015102.1:0-1200000 GCF_002214485.1 Thermococcus pacificus | reverse complement strand
ACGCCCTCATGTCCGTAAGCTTCTCCTGGAGCTCCCTCTCGTGAACCTTCCTCATTATGAACTCTATCGCCTTGTGGAACTCCTCAATCGTCTCCCTGTTCTCCTGCATGACGCTCAGTGCCTCCTCCCACTGGCCCTCATCGGCCAGCTCCTTAACCTGGTTGTAGACGGCCGTGAAGGCGTTGAGCCTCTCCTGGAGTTCGGTGACGTTGTAGCCCTTCTCCTGACCGAGCTGAATGGCCTTCTCTGCCATCTCGATTCCTTTCTCTCCCTTCACGAGGAAGTCCTTGACAATCTTGTCGGCGTTCTTGTAGGCCAACTCCTCCCTTACCTTTCTTAGCTCCTCGTCGAGGAGGGCCTTCTTCTCCTGGGCCACCTCTAGGTCGGCCTTCGCCTTCTCGTAGTCCCCCGCATTCAGCTCTTCAAGGACCGTTCCGTAGGCTTCCTTTGTCTCGTTGTAGAGCCCGGTGAGGTTGCTAACGTCTATACCCCTGCTCTCTGCGATTCTGATGGTCTTCTCGACGAACCTGAAGTATTCCTGGAGCCTCTCCACTTCCATGCGGATGTGCTCCCTGATGTCCTGAGCCTTCTCCTTTCCTTCTTTGAGCCCCTCGAGTGCCAGCCGGTAGTAGTGCATTGCTGTGAGACTGTCGAGGATGGAGTTGTGGTAGTCGCCCGCGTTGTACTCCTCGATTGCCCTGTCCTTGAACTCCTCGGCGAGGCCGTAGTTCTTCAGTATGCTCGAGTTCTCGGGAAGTTTGTCCTTTATAGGTTCAATCTTATCTTCCGCTAACTTGCTGAGGTGCTGGAGCTTCTCAACGAGGTTGCCGGCTATAACCATCTCCCTGGTGCTGTTGTCAAGCATTCCAGTATAGGTCCCGGTGCTGTTGGAGGCGGTGCCGTTGCTCTTGGCCAGTCCGAGGGGCATCAAACTTCCAAGCAGCAACACTGCCAGGGCCAGTGCAAGGCCCTTCATCCCATTCATGGGCATCACCGATGTAGGGAGGCCCACATCTTATTTTAGGACTTCGGTGAAACGAACGTTTCAGAGCGTTCCATTCTTCTCAAGCTCCTTCACAAGGAGCGCTATGTTGCAAATGCCCTCCAGAACGCTTCCAAAGTTTGGATTCTCGCCGAACTGGGCGAATAAGGACCCGAAGGAGGGGTGCCATGCATCGACCTGCTCCCGTCCCTTGGCGGTGATGATGTAGACCACCCAGCCCTTCTCCTTGAGGGCCTCAACCAGCTTCCAGGCGTTAGTCATGTCGTTCTCATCGCGTATCTCAACGCCGTACTCTTCCTTCACCCTTTCGAATAGCTCGTTCATTCTCCCACCGGCTGAACTTGGACGTTGCCCTTTAAACACCTTCGCTCACAGGAGCATCTTAAGCGCTATTATCACGAGCAGAACCGCGAACAGGCGCCTTATTAGGGACGGTTCAACCCTGTGGACGGTTAGAGCACCGTAGTGCGCCCCCAGCATGAGGCCCGGGGCAAGGAGGAGGACCATATTGACGTCAACCTGTTCGAGGCGGTAGTGGGCAATGGTACCAGCTAAGGCAGTGAATAACAGAGAGAGGCTTGAGGTTCCGACGGAGTAGCGCATCGGAATACCAACGTAGGTGTGAAACAGCGGAACGTTCAGGATTCCTCCGCTTATGCCGAGCAGGCCGCTCGTCAAACCAGCGAGGATTCCAACGATCGGAACGCGGAGGTAGTTCACCTCCCCAGCGGACTCCTGGAGGGATTTCCCCCCGCTTCGCAGGAGGGTGTACGTCAGGTAAAGTAGAAGACCTGCAAAGATAAGCCGAAGCGCCCGCTCGGGCGTTACCGCGGAAAGGTAGGCCCCGATTATAGCGAAAGGTACTGAGAAGGCCTCTTTTATGAGGACGACCTTGAAGAGAACCGCCCCCCTGCGGAGATGCGTGTAAGCTGATGCAAGGGCGCTTATCGTTATGCAGGCCAAGCTCGTGCCTATCGCCAGGTGTATCGGCTCCCCAAGGAGAACTAAGGTCGGCACTATGAGGAAGCCGCCACCGACGCCGAGTAAACCTGCAATGAAGCCAATGCCAAGGCCGAGGATAAAATCGATGAAATAGGAGATCATAGGGGTGGATTAGGTAGGACTCTTAAAAAATTGACGAAAGTCTTTTGTGGATTGAATGATAACCTTGATTATGGAACACAGAGTTGTTCTCTACTGGCTCCTCGTCAGTCTGGCGTTTACCCTCACCCAGCCAGGGGCAATAACCTTCGCCAACTGGGACGCTCCCTACGGTTTTTACAAAGACCTCTCCACGTGGCTGAGTTGTGCCGGAGCCTTTCTCATCCTCATAACTGCCTACGGTATAATTGAGTGGAGAAGGGAGAGACTGAGGCCCATCCATCCCCTCGGTGCCGGAATTCTGAGCACGTTCACGATTCTCCTCGACTACTGGGCAGAGGGATTTATCAGGGGTGAGATGGGCTACGGGAGTTCAAACATTCTTGTTTTCATTATCGGAGGCTTTATCGGGCTTTTGCTGGCCCTGATGTTGCTCTTTCCAATGATAATCTATATCTTTGTAGAAGGACTGGACGGGTTTTACTACTCCTACGACATGCCCCTTATCGTTGCGTGGCTCGTCTCCCTGGCGGTTTCAGCAACGCTCCTGGTGATTTACGTAAAAATCAGAAGGGGAAGGAACTCACGGAACCGCGAAGCCAAGCCCCTTGAGCACCATCCTGATGGCCAGAAAGGCCAGAACAACGGCGAAAGCCTTGCCGAGTGAGGAAGCTTTGGTTCTCTTCGCTATCCTCGCACCGAGCTGGGCTCCGATTATGAGGCCCGGCACGAGGAGGAGAAGCCACTCCACCTCAACGTTGCCCATCATGTAGTGCTTCAAAGCCCCGCTCGTTGCCGTGAAGACTATTGCAAAGCTTGAAGTCGCCACCGCGTAGTGGATTGGCAGTCCCATCGCCGTCAGAAACGGCACGTTTATCGCTCCTCCCCCTATGCCTAAAAGCCCGCTGGCTATTCCCGCTATGAAGCCGCCAACCGGGATAAGCCTGTAGTCGAGCTCTACGTCCTCAAGCCTGACCTCGTGCGGCTCGGCGCTCTTCTTCCTGTAAATCCTTATCGCAACGAGGAAGAGGACTATACCGAAGATCACCTTGAGCTGGGAGGCGCTTATGTAGCTCGTCGCCCACGCGCCTATGTAGGCGCCGACCACGGCGGTTGAAGCGAGCAGGAGACCGGCTTTATAGTGGATTCTGCGCTGCCTGTGGTAGGCTATGGCCGAGCTGAGCGATGTGAAGACAACCGCCGCGCTCGAAGTTCCAACGGCGTGGTGTATCTCGACGCCGAGGAAGTTGAGGGTAGGCACTACCAGGAATCCCCCGCCGAGGCCGAACATCGCCGCAAGGATTCCGATGAAGATTCCAACGCCAAAGTAGCCCAGGTATTTAAGCAAACGACCACCTCCACTGTTCTCGTTGTTTCATCTCCATCCAAGCATGGAATTGAAAGGGGTTAAAAGACTAAAGCTCAAACGCTATTGCCTCGATGAGCTTTATCAGTGCCTCAAGGTCAGCCAAATGGAGCGTCTCGACCTCGCTGTGGAGGTACTTGATGGGCACGCTCAAAGCCAAGACTTCACTCTTGTGCTGGAAGACTGACGCGTCTGTCCCACCGCCGGTAACGCCGACCTGGAGAGGAATCTCGTTCCTGCGGGCGATTTCAGCGACCTTTCTTGCAAGGGCTCTGGTGTATATGGCCGAGTTGTCTACAGCCCTTATCACAGCGCCCCCGCCGAGCCTGACGTCGCCGGTTAAGTCACCACAGCAGGCGAAAGAATCCACTGCAAAGGCGTACTTGGGCGAGTACTTCTCCGCCAGAAAGCGCGCGCCCTTGAGGCCTATCTCCTCCTGGACGGTGAAGGCGAAGATGTAGCGCCCATCGAGGTCGTGGTCAACGAGGTCTTTGATTGCCTCAACGAGCGCCACAACGCCGAAGCGATCATCCAGCGAGCGGGTCGAGACGTAGCGGTCGTTCAGAACCGCGAAGTGCTTCTTGAAGACCGCGTAGTCGAGAACCTTAACGCCGAGCTTTTCAGCTTCTTCCCTGCTCTCCGCACCTATGTCTATGACGAGCTTGCTCCACGGAACCGTGTCGAACTTCCGCTCAAGGTTGAGGTGCACCGGAAGTGCCCCGATAACGCCGTCGAGCTTCCCGTTTTCAGTGATGACGTCCAAATGCCTTCCGTACAGAAGGCGGTCGTCTATTCCCCCGATTTTTCTAAAGGTCAGCTTCCCATCGGGCCTTATTCCCGTGATGAGCAGACCTATCTCGTCCATGTGGGCCATGAAGATGGCCTTAAGCTCGCCCTCGCCGAGCTCGACGACGAGGTTCCCGATGGTGTCAACGGTGTAGTCCGCGTAGGGCTCTATCCACTCGATGAGCTTTTCCCTGACCTTCTCCTCATAGCCGGAAATACCCGGAATCCGTGTAATCTCCCTAAGCTCCTCAACTAGCATCTCAACCGCCTCAGAGCATCTTGACTTCTTCGGGCGGGCGGATTTTAAGAACCTCACGGTTCACGAGGTCTTTCGGAACTTCGCCACGCAGAACCGCGAGGAGGTTCTTTACCGCCTGGAATCCCATGTCCTCCATCGCCTCCTTTGAGAGGCCAGCGTGGTGGGGCGTTAAGACGGTCTCCCATTCGTACTTGAAGAGTTCGTGCTCCTGGATGGGTTCCTTCTCGAAGACATCGGTGGCGTAGCCCTTGAGTTTGCCCTCCTCGATGGCCTTAACTACAGCTTTCTCGTCCACGAGGGTCCCTCTTCCAATGTTCACCAGATACTTGCCCTCGAGGAGCTTTATCCTCTCCTCGTTGATAATGTGGTAGGTCTCGGGCGTTGCGGGAAGCGCTAAGATCACTATGTCGCTCTCCCTCAGGACGTCCTCCAGCGGTTTGTAAACTGCACCAACATCCTTCTCGACATCCTCCTTCCTCGAGCGCGACCAGTAGAGGATTTCCGTTCCCATCGCCTTCATTCTCCTCGCTATCGCCTTCCCTATGGCGCCCATGCCGAGGATTCCCACCTTTTTGCCGTAAACCGTTTCTACGTCCTTGAAAGAGCTCCATATAATCGCCTGGTTCTCCCACTTGCCGGAACGGATGAGCTTGTCGGTGTATGCGATCTTCCTGAGGAGAGCAATGGTCAAGCCGACGGCGAATTCAGCAACTGCCTCGCTCAGAACTCCCGAAACTTTGGTAACGTAAATCCCGCGCTCTGTTGCCGCTTTCACGTCAACGTGGTCGTAGCCAGCTGAATGACAGCTTATGACCTTCAGCCTCCCTGCCCTCTCGATGACCTCACGGGGAAGCTTATTGAGGGGCGAGATTATTACGCCGTCGAACTCTCCTATGCGTTCTTTGAGCTCTTCAACAGTCGGATAGAGGATGAACTCGACGTCCGCGTACTTCTTTAGCTCCTCGGTCGGTTTGCTCTTCATCTTAAAAAGAACCGCTACCTTTGGCCTCATGTTATCACCTTAAGACGCTTATCGAAACGACCCTAATAAGGTTTTCCTTTACGGTTTGTCAAAAAGCCGGGCCACCTCCGGGAAAACTTAAAAACTTTTCCGGTTTCTCCCTTTAGGTGGTGCAGATGGGGGGTAAAGTTAAGAGGGAAAAGTGGAGCGAGAATTTCAGCGAGTGGTACAACGAGCTTATCGAGACCGCTGGAATCCAGGACAAGCGCTATCCGGTCAAGGGGATGAACATCTGGCTCCCCTACGGCCTCAAAATCATGCGCAACATCGAGCGCTTTATACACTCCGAGATGGAGAGAACCGGCCATGACGAGGTTCTCTTCCCCGCGCTCATCCCCGAAACTGAGTTCCAGAAGGAGGCGGAGCACATAAAGGGCTTCGAGGGCGAGGTTTACTGGGTCACACATGCCGGTTTAGATCCGCTCGACGTCAGGCTCATCCTCAGGCCCACGAGCGAGACGGCAATGTATTCGATGTTCTCGCTCTGGATTCGCTCCCACGCGGACCTTCCGTTCAAGGTCTATCAGATAGTCAACACCTACCGCTACGAGACCAAGCATACGAGGCCGCTCATCCGCGTGAGGGAGATAAGCCGGTTCTTTGAGGCCCACACAGCCCACGACAGCTATGAGGATGCCGAGAGGCAGATAAGGGAGGACCTTGAGATATTCGACAGGCTCGCGAAGTTCCTCGCGATTCCGTACATAGTCTCCAAGCGCCCGGACTGGGACAAGTTCCCCGGGGCCTACTACTCCCTCGGCGCGGAGGTCATGATGCCCGACGGCAGGACGCTCCAGATAGGTACGATGCACAACTACAGGCAGAACTTCGCTAAGGCATATAACATCCAGTACGAGACCGAGGAGGGCGAGCATGAGTACGTCCACCAGACGACCTTCGGAATGAGCGAGCGCCTTTTGGCTGCCGTCATGGCCATCCACGGCGACGACAACGGCCTCGTCCTGCCCCCGACGATAGCGCCGATTCAGGTGGTTATAGTCCCGATTCCGAAGAAGGATGCAGAGGTGGACGTCTTCGCCTACGCGAGGGAGATAGCGGAGGAGCTGAGGGACGCCGGAATCCGCGTCCACGTCGATGAGCGCGATATAAGGCCGGGCAGGAAGTACTACGACTGGGAGCTGAAGGGCGTTCCGGTGAGGATAGAGGTCGGCCCGAAGGACGTTGAGGGCGGAAAAGCCGTCATAGCTAGGCGCGACACCCTCACGAAGGAGGTCGTTGAGAGGGCTGAGATCGTTGAAGCCGTCAGGAGAACCTTCGACGAGATAATGGAGAACCTCTACAACCGCGCCAGGGAGTTCCTCGAGAGCCACATCAAGCGCGTTGACACGATTGAGGAGGCAAAAGGAGTCTTTGAGAACAGGCGCGGAATCGTGGAGATTCCCTGGTGTGGCGAGGAGGAGTGCGGCCTCAAGATGGAGGAAGAACTGGACGCCAAGATGCTGGGCATCCCCTACCCGGAGGAGACAGCTAAGGCACCAGAAGGGAAGAAGTGCCCGGTCTGCGGCAGGGAGGCAAAGTTCATCGCGCGCTTCGCGAGGACTTATTGATTTCTCTTTCCCTTTTGGGTAATTTACTCCTGAGTAAATTACTTACGGGTAAACTACAACCCGGGAGGCGCTCCCATGATACTCGGGATACACGACGGCCACGACGCAGGGGCGGTGCTGATAGACGGAGATAGGCTCTTCGCCGTGAACGAGGAGCGCCTGAACAGGGTCAAGAAATACCGCGGTTTTCCAGAGCTTAGCCTAAGAAAGGTTCTTGAAATGGCGAACGCCTCTCCGGAGGACGTTGAAATAATAGCTGTTGCCGGAGTTTTCAGAAAGCTTGCCCGCCTTAAGGAGCTTGAAACCAACCTCCGGGCCGTTTTTGGGCCGGACTTCAAGAGGAAGGTCCTCTTCGTCGAACACCACTTAGCTCACTCCGCTTCGGCTTACTACACCTCCGGCTGGCGGGATGCCTTAGCGGTGAGCATTGATGCCGCCGGCGACGGGCTGAGCTCGTCGGTCTACGTCGCGAGAGGGGGCGAGATGATAAGGATAGCCCAGAGCACCTACGTTGACTCCCTCGGCGACTTCTATGCTTCGGTTACCGAGCTGTTGGGTTTTAAGCCCATGCGCCACGAGGGCAAAGTGATGAGCTTAGCCGCCTACGGGAGGCCAAAGTACGATTTGAGCGCGATAATCGAGCTTAACGGTTTAACTTTTGAGAACCACCTCGGCGTCATCGGCGTCGAAGCCACGAGAAAGCTGGCGGAACTCTTTGACTACCCGCTGAGGCACGCAAAGGAGATAGCGAACCAGATGAAGCGCGGAAAGCTCGACGGAGTGCTGCAGAAGAAGGCCATCGAGATAGCGGCCAGCGCCCAGGCCCACCTTGAAAAGCTGATTGAAGAGCTGGGCCTCAGGCTGAAAAACCGTGCCCTTCCCGTGGCTTACGCTGGTGGAGTTGCCCAGAACGTCAAGGCAAACGCCGTTCTGAGGCACGTTCTCGGCGATGATAACCTGTGGGTCTTCCCAGCTATGGACGACGGCGGCCTTGCCTTCGGGGCGGCGGTTTTCGTCAAGGCCCAGATGGAGAGGCTGGACGGAAAGTGGAAGCCCTTCAGGCTCGAGCACGTCTACCTCGGACCAGGATACGGGCCGGATTACGTTGAGGACTTCCTGAGAAGCGAAGGGGTCGAGTACGAGGAGGTCGATGTTCCATCCTTCGTTGCAGACGCCTTGGAAGAAGGAAAGCTTGTCGGCCTCTTCCAGGGAAGAATGGAGTTCGGGCCGAGAGCCCTGGGCAACCGCTCTATCCTGGCCGACCCGCGCGACGATAGCGTGAAGGAGAGGCTCAACGTCGCGCTGAGGAGGGACGTCTTCCAGCCCTTCGCGCCGTCGATGCTCTGGGAAAGGGCCGAAGAATACTTAGAAGACCTTGGAGGAAGGCCCAACGAGTTCATGACGATGAGCTACACCGCGAGCGAAGAGTTTAGAAAGCTCGCTCCAGCGGTTGTGCACGTTGATGGGACGACGAGGCCCCAGGCTGTAAGGGAGGAAATTAACCCCACGTACTATCGCATAATTAAGGAATTCGACAAGAAAACTGGCATCGGCGCGGTGCTGAACACGAGCTTCAACATGCACGGCGAGCCGATAGTTTGCTCTCCAGCGGACGCTCTGAAGACCTTCAGGAACGCGAAGCTGGACGTTCTTGTTGTGGGGGGCTTCGCGGTTTTCGCGAGGGGACTGCCGGGCCAGCTCAGCTGAGCCGTGCTTTAATGTATTTTTCTGCGTTTTAATGTACATCTATTCGTTGAGGTAAGGTTATAAACATCGACACGAAGACCCTTCGGTGATGTTCATGGCGCTGAGCGACAGACTTGAGCTTGTCAACCCTTCTGAGATTAGAAAGCTCTTCGATTTGGCTGCCGGAATGGAAGATGTAATCTCGCTCGGAATCGGCGAACCGGACTTCGACACTCCTGAGCATATAAAAGAGTATGCCAAGGAGGCCCTCGATAAGGGCTACACCCACTACGGCCCCAACGCCGGCCTGCCAATGCTCCGCGAGGCTGTTGCCAGAAAGCTCAAAAAGCAGAACGGCATCGAGGCGGATCCAAAAACCGAGGTAATGATACTCACTGGTGCAAATCAGGCCTTCATAATGGGCTTCGCAACGTTCCTGAAGGACGGCGAAGAAGTTCTGATACCCTCTCCGATGTTCGTGAGCTACGCTCCAGCCGTTGTCCTCGCCGGCGGAAAGCCCGTTGAGGTTCCGACCTACGAGGAGAACGAGTTCCGCCTTTCCGTTGACGACCTTGAGAAGCACGTCACCGAAAAAACGAGGGCACTCATCATAAACACCCCCAACAATCCCACGGGTTCCGTTCTAACGAAGAAAGACATCGAGGAGATTGCCGACTTCGCGGTGGAGCACGACCTCATGGTCATAAGCGATGAAGTTTACGAGCACTTCGTCTACGACGGCGTTAAGAACTACAGCATCGCTTCCCTTGACGGCATGTTCGAGAGAACGATAACCGTCAACGGCTTCTCCAAGACCTTTGCCATGACCGGCTGGCGCCTCGGCTTCGTCGCCGCCCCTGACTGGATTATCGAGAAGATGACCCGCTTCCAGATGTACAACTCCACCTGTCCAGTAACGTTCGTCCAGTACGCCGCTGCGAAGGCCCTCGATGACCCGAGGAGCTGGGAGGCCGTCGAGGAGATGAGGAAGGAGTACGACAGGAGGAGGAACCTCGTCTGGAAGCGCTTGAACGAGATGGGCCTGCCGACGGTTAAACCAAAGGGCGCCTTCTACATCTTCCCGCGCATCAAAGATACCGGCCTCACCGACAAGGAGTTCAGCGAGCTGATGCTGAAGGAGGCTAAGGTTGCCGTCGTCCCCGGAAGTGCCTTCGGAAAGGCCGGCGAGGGTTACATAAGGATAAGCTACGCCACAGCCTACGAGAAGCTTGAGGAAGCGATGGACAGGATGGAAAAAGTCCTGAAGGAGAAGAAGCTGGTCTGACTGACCTCCTCCCGCCCTAAAGGGCGAGGCTTTCAGAAGAAAAAGGTCAAAGCTTTCTCAGCTCCACGTTTTTCACCCTTTTCTCCCCTTCATCGAACTCTATCACCGCGTAGTATCCCTTGAAGAGTGGGCCCGGATTAACGATGAAGGTTTCTCCAATCCTGTCAACGCTCCTGGCCTCGTGGATGTGGCCACAGATGACGAGGGGCGGCTGGTTTTTCTCTATGAACTCCCTGAGCGCAGTGCTCCCAACGTGAAGCCCCGAGTGAACCTTGTCGGCTTTTGTGTCCTTAGGTGGGACGTGGGAGAGGATTACGTCCCCTACCCGGTAGTTCCGCTCGAGGATTTCTTTTATCTCGTCCTCACTTAGCTCCCAAATGGTGTTGAACGGTGTTAGGTTCGAACCGCCGATTCCGACTATTCCTAACCCGTTTATCTCGACGCGCCGGCCGTGGGCACCTATTCCGAGCTCCCCAAGCAGTTCTGGAACGTCCCTGCCGTCGCAGTTGCCGTGGACCGCCACCACCGGTATGTCGAGGGCGAGGAGCGGCTTGAGAACCTTCCTGGCGGTGTTGGCGCTGCTAAAGTTCGTTATATCGCCGGCCACGAGCACAAGCTCCGGCTCAAGTCCCCCAAGGGCCGCGGTCAGCGTTTCTACCTTCTCCAGCCTTCCGTGAATGTCCGTGATGGCGAGGATGCGCATTCAATCACCCCCAAGCATCGAATAGGGCAGCACCTCGTCGTACGCGTCGCTCCAGTCAACGATTCCAGCACGCTTTTTAACGCCCCTCTCGATGGCAGATTCCTTTATGCCCGCATACCTGCAGCCGAGCCTCTCCGCGAGGAGTTTTGAGATCGTGGTCTTGCCCACGCCGGGAGTTCCGGTTACCACGATTATCATCCCCCACCGGAGTCTCTGAGCCACGCTGGTTTATAGGTATGTTCCTCGTCGATTGCCGAATGTATATGTAGCATTCAGCGAAAAACTTATAAGGTTTAGAGTCGCCTAAATAAAGCAGGTGATACTATGGAAAGGCTGAAATCCACCCTCCTCGAGAAGAGGCTTGAGGTTGTTAAGAAGAGGAAGGAACTCCTTGCCCTTGAAGAGGCCAGACTCGTGAGGCTTGCCCGCCAGAAGAAGGCCGCCGCTGCACAGCTCACTAAAGTCAAAAAGGAGAAGTTTGCCGTTATGATGGAAGAGGCCAAGCTTCTCAGGGCCCTGAAGCAGAACACCTACCCTGCACTCTGACCTGTTTTCAAAACTTTTAGAAGCGAACTGATTGCCAGAATTAAAAGGAAAAGGCTCAGAAGACGTTGAGCTTGTCCTCGAGGATCATCTTCTGAATCTTGTTTATGTCAGCTAGCCATGCATCCGCTATCTCATAGGCCGGCCTCTCGATGACGTCGAGTGAGTAGCCCTTCTTCGGTATTATCTGGACGCTTGCAACGAGCGGCTCGTCGATCGGCTTGCCTATCTGGCTCAGGATTCTGACGTAGACCTCCTCGACGCCCTCGACCTGCTCTGCTATGTCGTTTGCTATGAGCATCGAGAGGAGGTTGTATATCTTTCCAACGTGGCTGACCGGGTTCTTGCCGGCAGCTGCTTCCATGCTCATGTGCCTGTTCGGAGTGATGAGTCCGTTAACGCGGTTGCCCCTTCCAACGGAACCGTCGTCTCCGGCCTCTGCGCTCGTTCCGGTGACGGTGATGTAGTAGATGTCCTTCTTCGGGTCGTCGGCGGTGTTGACGTGTATGTTAACCTTCCTCTGGGTGTGGGACTCAACAACTTCCTTGGCAGCTTCGTAGATGGCCTCCTTGACAGCCATGTAGTCGTCCGGGTTGTCCACTTCACTGTCCACTATGGCGGCTGCTATTGTCAGGTCTATCTCGTCACCCTTCCTGAGGCCCATGACCTTGATGTCCTCGCCAACTGCCGGCCACTTCTTCTTGAACTCGTCGCTGTTGAGGAGCTTTTCGGTCTCATAAACGATCCTCTCGGTCTCGCTGAGCGGGGCGTAGCCGACTCCAAAGGAGGTGTCGTTGGCGAGCGGAATCGGGTTCTCCTTGGCCTTGTTGAAGACACCAACGAGATCAACGCTTCCCTGGCCGATGCGGGAGTCTATGATGACGTGGTGCTCCAGATCAAGGTGCCTGACGGCCTTCTTGAGGTACTCGCGGGCGGCTTTTATGGCTATCTCGTGAACCGGGAAGAACTCGCGGTCGACCATCTCTACGGCCCTTCCGGAGAGGAGGATGTAGATCGGCTTGATGACCTCACCACCGCCGAAGCGCGGGTAGGCCCTTCCGCCAACCACTTCGACCTGGTCGGTGTTGTGGTGGAGGATTATGCCGTATCTCTTGATGTACTCCCTGCTGAGAGCCCTGCTGACGGCCTCGGCTATGCCGTCGGCAATGCTGTCCGGGTGGCCTATACCTTTCCTCTCGACGAGCTCGACCTTCTGCATCTCGACCGGAGTCCTTACCATTTCCTCAACAACTATGTTCCTAACCTTCTCAGCCATGATCGCCACCTCTCGAAGTGTGTATGAGCGGGTCTGTTCATCGCTTTATATACTTTTCGGCATGAATCCGAAAGTTGAATATTCCTGCCGGTTATTGGTCTCGAAACCCTTAAAATTTCATTCGAAAATCCCCCGTATGCATCCGACGACGCCCGGTGGCCCGGGCCCGGGAGGGGGCTGAGCCGTCGATGATCGGGTGCGACGATGCCGGGCGGACAGGGCCCGCCCTCCGGACTGCCTGAGTGAGCCGTCGGGCGGTCGATGAGGGTGGGGGATCGGTCGGGCCCACATTTTTAAGGTTCTTTCATAACTCTCTTTGGTGAGAGTATGGAGCTAAAGGAAATAATAGCCGAGATAAGGAAAGTCCTCGACGAGAAGGACTCACTCCGGGAGGAGGCGCTCAGACTGACGCGCGAGATCGTGAGGCTCAGCGGGGATACGATAAAAGCCCTCCATCGCGGGGAGACCGAAAAGGCCCGCGAGAGACTGAAGGTAGCGCGCGAAAAGGTGGAGAAGCTGAAGGAAAAGCTAAGGGAACATCCCGACCTTTACTACACCGGCTACGTCCAGAGCGCCCACCAAGAGTTCGTGGAGGCGAGCCTGTTCTTCGCGTACATGACAGGGAGCGAATTCCCTTCACCTGCCGAGCTCGGCGTCCCTCACGCGGACTACGCCCTCGGAGTCGGCGACCTCATAGGGGAACTGAGGAGGCACTTCCTTCTCCTTCTGCTCGATGGAAAACTGGATGAGGCAGAGAAAACTTACCGCTTCATGGAGAGCGTTTACGAGGAGCTAATGACGCTGGAGTACCCGAAGGGCCTCGTCAACGTGAGGGGGAAGCAGGATCAGGCGAGGGGAATACTAGAGAGAACTCTGGAGGACCTAACGAGGGCGAAGCTCAACGCCAGGCTCGAGTCCCGGCTTAGGAATGCGGTTGAAGCTCTAGAGAATAGGGAAAACCAGTAGTTAACCACATAATTCGGTGATTACGTGATTAATGAATCAAAGAATTGCATAATTACCGAGAGAAAGCTCGAACTCATAGCCACCCTCCAGAGAAAGCTGGCGGGGCAGATAGTGGAGAGACCCCTCGACGTTTCCAATGTGAAAACAGTTGCCGCCGTGGACGTCTCCTACCGGGGAGATCTCGCTAGGGCGGCTTTCGTCCTCTGTTCCTTCCCCGAGTGTGAGCTTCTGAGGGCAAATGTCGTGGAGATCGAAGTGAGCGTCCCCTACATCCCCACCTACTTCTTCCTGCGCGAGACGAGGCCGGTTCTTCTGGCACTCCGCGGGGAGGATTTTGACGTTCTGCTTGTTGAAGGGCACGGGAGGGCACATCCGAGGGGATACGGTCTCGCGTCACACATAGGCCTTCTCACAGGGAGGCCGACGGTTGGGGTTGCTAAAAGGCCACTGAGGGGAGTTCCTGAGGAACTCTTCCGGAGGACGGGAAAAGCTTATGTAAGCGTCGGCAATCTAATCGACTTGGGATCTGCAGTGGGAATCGTCGAGCCTCTGCTCGAGGGAGGCTATCCAAAACCGCTTAAACTGGCTGACAGGCTGTCAAAGAGGGGTGAACAATGAAAAGGGTAAAGATGCTCATCCTGCTCGCCAGGAGGGATGCCATTGGTGAAAGGGTCAAGATAACGATGAGAGAGCTCGCCGACGAGCTGGGAATTTCCCCCCAGTCGGTTCTCAGGCTCCTCGATGAGATGGAAGGTGATGGACTCATCGAGAGGTTCGTTGAGGGCAAAAAGACCTACGTGGAGATAACCCCTAAGGGGCTGGCTTTTCTGGAGGATCTCTGTGATGCAATATCAGAGGTTCTCTACAACGGGGTCATAATCGGGGAAGTCATCTCGGGCATCGGGGAGGGTGCCTATTACGTGAGGCAGTATTCCCACCTCATCAAGGAGTACCTCGGCTTTGAGCCCTATCCAGGAACCCTGAACGTTAAGGTCATCTTTCCGAAAACAGTGTTTGATGCCCTCTGCAACGTCAGGCCCGTAATCCTGCCGGGCTTCGTAAGGGAGGGAAGGACCTTCGGCGACGTCAAAGCCTACCGCGTTAGAATCGGGAACGTCGAAGGGGCGATAGTGATACCCTCAAGGACCGTCCACCCGCCCAAGATAGCGGAGATAGTCGCCCCGGTGTACCTCAGGAAGGAGCTTGGCCTGAGGGACGGATCCAAAATAACCATAAGGGTCGTGAAAGAATGATGGTGAACTGGAAGTCTCTGCTGACCTGGGCAGGCGTTGGCTCTTTCGTCGGCTTCGCCATCGCCGTCTCGCTATACTCATCCAGCGGGGAGAACGAAAAAGCCGTGTACCTGATATATGCAGGACTTGTCGCGGGAATCCTGCTGAGCCTGAAGTACCGGCTCGAGCTGAGGGCCTCTGCCTCAGCTTTTCCCCTCGGCTTCCTCGCGACGTCGCTTCTGGCGGCCCTCTGGATGGTGACTAACGTTGACCCGGCCCGTATCTACGCCTTCATAGCCGTTGTGATGGCAGTTCTGATGACCATAGGACCTGAGAACTATCTGGACATGTTCCTCGCACCCCTGAGCTACTTTGGCGGCTTTGCAGTGGCGATGCTAACATTCAAAGGATACGAGCCCCTGCAGGGCACAGAGGGAGCCGTGATGAGCCTTTTCGTGGTCGGGGTAATGGGCGCGATACTGGTCTTCTTCGCGCTCTTCGCAAGGTGGGCCTTTGAGATGGCGAGGAACATCTCAAGGAGGTAACGTTTAAATACGTTCGCGGACAACTAAATCCGGTGATTAAAATGGTGATGCGCCTCTCAAAGCTCTACGGGAAGCAGATTTACAACACCAGGGGCTACTACGTCGGCTATGTCGACGAGATACTGATTGAAATCGACAGGGGCAGGGGAAAGGTACTCGCCCTTGGACTGCCCGGGGAGAAGGTCGGCGTGCCCTATGAGAGGGTTACAGCGATAGGGGATATAATACTGGTAAAAGCAAAGGAGGAGTAATCAGCCCTCTTTAACTTTTAACGCCTCGAGGAACTTTTCTGTTATTGCCTCTTCAACCAGTCTCAGGAGCGAATTCTTGTCCTTGGCGAGCTTGAAGATTCCGAGTGGAACCCTCGCACCACCGGACTGGGAATGACCTCCACCGCTGCCTATGTCGCCAAAGGCCTCCCGCAGAACAGCGCCAATGTTGACCCTAACATCGCGCGTTCTCGCGGACATCTCTATCCTGTCGTCCACGATACCGAAAACGAGGACGGTGGTTATGCCCTCGAGCCTCAGCAGGAAATCCGCCGATTCAGCTATTGCGTCGCGGTTCGTTATGAAGCCAACGTTGCTTATGACGACGTTCTTGTAGATGCGCCTGTTGAGGATGGCCCTCGCGAGTATCTCCGCGGTCTCGGTGCTGATGTCCGGGTGTTCTATCTTGTCGAGCAGCTCGTAGTCCACCTTACCTGCAAGGAACTCGATGGCCTTCAGGTCAACGTGACTGAGCTTGGAGAACTTCTTGGTGTCGATGTAGATGCCGTAGAACAGGGCCGTGGCGAGGAGGGGCGAGAGTGAGATGTTCAGCATTCTGAGGTACTCGGCGAGTATGGAGGATGAAGAGTGGACTTCCGGCCTTATGTCCAGGAAAGCGTCCTCCGGAATGAGCTCCTGGAGGTGCTGGAGTATCTGGTGATGGTCGATTATAACCTTTATCTTCTCGTAGTCCTCCTGTTCGAGCGTGGTGAGGTTGCCGTTGGGCTGGCAGTCGACGAGGGCGATGAACGGATAGCGCTTCAGCTCGTAGGAACCCCGGGAGACCTTTCTAAGCTCGACCCCAAGGAGGTTAACGAAGGCTCTGTTCTCGTGATGGGCTATTTCGCCTCCGTAAGCGACCTGGGTCTTGAAGCCGAGGGTCTGGGCTATGACGCTGAGTGCCGCGGCACTGGCTATCGCGTCCGGGTCGGGGTTGTCGTGCATCAGTATGAGGAGGGAATCATCCTGGGCCTTGAGCTCCTTGAGCTTCCTGACGAGGAGGTTTGCGCTCTTTTTCTCTCCCGTAATCTCAACGGTCTTGACTATCGCATCCCTGAGAGCACTCCTCGGGGAGATCGTGTAGTCGATCTTAACTTCCGCCTCGTACTCCTCGTTTATCTGGGAAACCAGATCCTCAAGGTTTACGTCATCCGGAAGAACCGTGAGTATTGGGACTTCCCGGTTGTTGGTTCTGATGACGTAAACCGTCTTCCTTATCGTGTCCAGGTCCATTGTCGTGATAATAACCAGTTCGGCCCGGTCGATGCCGGCCTTCAGGAGCGTCGCGGTGTAGGAAAAGTCTCCTTTGATGACCGTAAAGCCACTCTCCTCAAGGGCCTGGGCCCTTATCTCGTCCTTCTCGATTATCGTTACGTCGAATTCTCCCTTTAGCGACTCGGCCACCGAACGGCCGAGGGCACCTCCTCCCAACACCAGCACCCGCATAATTCCCACCTGCACAATAATGTTTAAATACAAGCGTCAGTATACTAAGACGATGAAACTCCTCTCGGGATTTCTTTGGTTGAGGGATATATATAGCTAATGGTGATGGGAATGCAACTGCCTGACAAGAGCCCGCTCCTGGAAAACATGGTGGTGACCTCTGCAGAGGAGCTTGCAGGACTCATTCAGAGGGCGTTATCCCAGGGGAATGGGGCATTTCTGAAGATATTCACCAAAGATGCAAAAGGGAAATACTACGTAACCGTCCTCCTCGACAGGTCCAAGGTGCTCGCGGCGGAGTGCCTCGTTCTTGACACCAAACAGAACCTCTCGGGGGAGGAAGCAATCAGAATGCTAAAGTCATTCATTGGCAAACCAATGGTCGTTGACGTTTACCCTCTCGATGAGCTTGAGCTCAAACTATCAGTGGCAGATAACGTTGATGTGTACGCTCAGACCCCCAAGACGCCCCTGGAAGAACTCCTTAAGGCTCACGAAGGAGGGCCTCCCTCAGGGGAAAAGAAGCCCGTGGAAGAGAAGGAGCCCGAACTGCCGAAAAAAGAGCCCCCCTCAGCGACGAGCACCAGTACCACCCCGACTCCCCGGCCACCAGCGGTGGTGGAAACTCCAGCGGAAAAGCCGAAGCCCGCCCCCTTCGGAAAGCCAGAGGTAATCATAAAGATGAGCGGGGGAAAGATGCCCGAGAAGGCGTTCCACGTGTACGCGGAAGACCTCCTCAAGGAGGCCAAGAGGATAAGGGGCCTGACAATAAACAGGATAGAGTTCGACGCAAACGTGGGTGATGGGGTAGTCTACCTTAACGTCCACATCTACGGAAATTCCACGGGTGGATCGAGGGACATCGAGATAGCGGAGAAGAGGATGCTCCACGCCGTCAGCAAGTACGCTCCTGTCCTCCTCAGGGAGGCCGAGATAAAGCCGATAATCAGGGACGTAAGCGTCATCATCGACGGTCAGGAGGTAAGGCCACAGGAGATAGTGGACAAGGACAAGAAGAAGACCGCCAACGTCACCAAGGACGGGAAGATAGTCCTCTCGGTCCTCGAGGACGTTTGGCCCTACTTCAGTGCATTCGCCAGAACCGTCGTGGCCGAAATAGAGAGCGCGGGCATAAAGGTCGACAAGGCCCACTTCGACATTAAAGGACGGAGGGAGTTCGAGATCAACCTCTCCATGGTGGCCGAGGCCAAGATGGCAGAGGACGAAGTCCAGAGAGTCGTTAGAGATGTTGTCGGCAGGCACGCCCGGGAGCTCGGGAGAACTCTCAACCGCTACATAACCGTCCACAACGTTGAGGTAAAAACAATAACCAAGACCGCACCCTCGACCACCACAAGGATTTCAGATGGCGTTGAGGCAAGCAGCAAGGCCGCGGAAATCCTTGCCAAGAAAGAACTCCTGGAGAAGGAGGTTGAACAGCTCCTCAAACAGGCTGGGATAGACGAACTCTCAACCCTCACCGAGGAGAAGAAGAAGGAGAGCGAGGAGACTGTGCTCAAGAGCCGCATAGAGCCCGCCATAGAGACCCTCAAGAACAGGGTGCACGCTGAGCTGAAGCTCGTGCCGAGGGTGACCTTCAAGTGGCTCAAGCTCAACCACGAGGTCAAAGGCTCAACGGTCTATGTTGACATTGAGGCCAGCTTCCTTAGAGAAAATGTCGGAGGCCTTTTCGGCTCGTTCTCCGGAATCTCCGACGAGAAGATAAAGAGAGACATAACTTCGACGATCCAGAGGGTCATCAAGGACGTGTCTAGGGAGTACGGCGTCAATATGAACCTCAAGAGGCTGAGCGTTATCCTTCGCTGATCACCGCCAAGCCCTCCTCTTTTCTACATCTTCCCATCATGACGTTCTAATCAGCACTCAAGATCGTCATCATCCTTGCGTCAGCTCTGCCGAGGTCATCATCGCCCCAAAGTTTGCAAGAGGATTAATAACTTTGGTGGCATTTCGTCAGGCATCTAAACGCTAAGTTTTTAAATTAAACATTCCCTTTCATCTCTCATGAGCACGCTCATCCTCGGAATTTTGGCGGCACTTATCTCGGCACTCTCGTGGGCAAGCTCAACGATCCTCCTAAAGGTGGGCATGAGGGACAGAACCCCGGTAGCGGTCAACATAATCCGCCTTTACATAGTTGCTGTGGCGTTTGCGGTGATATTCCTTGTGAACGGCACTTTCTCGCAGGTCCTAGCACTCTCTCCGGAACTGCTCGCCATAGCCTTCATCTCATCAATGTTCGGCTTTGTCATCGGGGACTACTTCTACCTCCACGCCCTCAACATGATGGGCGTCTCCAGGACGGTTCCTATAACATCTACCTATCCGCTCTGGGTGATACTGTGGGCCTTCCTCTTCCTCGGAAGGGAGATAAGCCCCCAGATACTCCTCGGAGCGGGGCTGGTTGTTTCCGCGATAATCCTGGTCCGCAGGGCAGAAGAAGAGGAGCGGGCCGATCCAAAGGGCTTCATCTTCGCAGTGCTTGCGCCAATCTCATGGAGTCTCGCTATATTCACAATGGACTGGCTGACCGGATACATAGACGTGCTGGCGCTCGCCGGGCTGAGGATGATGTCCGCGGCAATAGGGGTTTCGATTTTCCTCCCGAAGTACCTTCCGGAGCTCAGAAGGGTTACCCTGCGGGAGCTGGCGATCCTCGCCGGTGCCGCTCTCAGCGGCCTGCTAGTAGGCCAGTACTTCTTTGTGTACTCCGTGAGCAGCGTCGGTTCTCAGATAGCCGCACCAGTGTCGGCGATAAATCCCATCATAGCCTCTGCCCTCGCGATACTCCTCCTGAAGGAGCCCCCTAACAGGAAAATACTCGAGGGACTCCTTCTGGCGGTTGTGGGCGTCATCCTGATCTCGACCGCATGAAGGGGCAGGTTTTTAAATTTCACCACCAATTCTTAATCGCCGACAGTGAGGGGACAATAAGTCTCCTCGCACGGGCTCGGTTAACCCGCCTCCGCGAGGTATCGGGTTCCGTGAGCGGAGCGTGCTCACGCCGAGCCCACAGGGCCGGGAGCATCCACCCGCGCGAGCGATGACCGCGGGCCTCTGTGCCCGGCCCACATTTCGACGTGTTTCTACGGAAAGCTTATATCCCCCCAATACTGGAGTCAATAACCGGTGGTTATGTATGGTAGCAATACCCCGGCCGATAGACCCCAGAGAGATACGCCGAATTCGAAAGGAGCTGGGGATAACCCAAGAGGAGCTCGCGGAGAGGGCGGGGGTAACGCAGGCGTATATAGCCAAGCTTGAGACGGGTAAAGTCGACCCAAGGCTCTCCACGTTCAACCGAATTCTTCAGGCCCTTCTGGAATGCAAAAAGACCCAGCTCACGGCAAGAGACGTCATGTCATCTCCTGTTCTGTCAGTTAAACCATACGAGACCATTGAAAACGTTATTAAGCTCATGAACAAACACAACATCTCCCAGATCCCCGTGATAGCGGGCAACAAGGTTGTCGGCTCAGTCACCGAGAAGACCCTTGTAAGGCAGAGCCTCGAGTACGAGGACATCTACGATCACAAGGTCATGGAAGTCATGGAGGAGCCGTTCCCAATAGTCAGTGAGGACGAGGACCTTGAGGTAGTCAAGTACCTGCTAGAGGAACACCCGGCAGTTCTTGTCCAGGATCGGGAAGGGAGGATAGTGGGAATCATAACCCGCGTGGATATATTCAGGATTGGAAGGGGCAGGGACTGAAATCCCGGCATTCAACCTTTTCTCTCATTATGCCTCTATGGCCAAAATATCCAACAAGCTTATATACCCCCACCCCAATCACTAGTGGACAAATAATCCAGGTGGTTGAAATGAAAAGGACCGCACTCTTGCTCATTGTACTGTTTCTCGGGGCCGTCGTGGCCAGCGGCTGCATAAGCGGCGAAACCACTACTAAGACCCCATCACCGACTACATCCGTCCCGGAGACGACTTCCAGCTTTACACCAACTGAGACCACAACTACAAGCAGCCCCACGGCAACGGAGACTGAGAAGCCATACTATCCCCTGACTATCACTGACTTTTCCAACAGAACCGTTACGATAGAGAAAGAGCCCCGCAGGGTTGTCACGCTGGCCCCCAGCATAACGGAAGACCTCTATTATCTGGGGCTCTTCGACAGGGTCGTCGGTGTCACGCAGTTCGACGACTTCCCGCCTGAGGTCAGCAACGTCACCCGTGTCGGCGGCTACGGCAAGTACGCCAACCTCGAGATCATAGCCTCACTCAACCCGGACATAATACTCGTGGACAGCTATTCAATGGCTATTCTCGACGAGCTGGAGAAGATAGCGCCGGTTGTCGTCGTTGATCCTCACAGCATGGACGACATACCTCTGGCTCTCGAGCTTCTCGGCAAGGTGTTCAACGCGGAGAACAACGCCAGAAAAGTTATCAGTGAGTTTAAATCCAACATTGAAGCGATAAACTCCACCGTTAAGGGCTATCCAAAACTCAGCGTCTTCTACGTTGTCTGGAACAATCCGCTCATGACCGCCGGTGGGGGTACTTTCATAAGCGACGTCATCGAGCTCGCCGGCGGAAGGAACGTATTCAACGACACAACCGGGTGGCCCACAGTAAGCCAGGAGCAGGTGATTGAAAGGAACCCGGAGGTCATAATCCTCACCCCCCACTGCGGTATGACCGTCCAGGACGTTTACAACGGCCCGCTGGCGAACACCAAGGCCGCCAGAGATGGGAAGGTCTACGTCATCGAAAATGAGAACGACCTGATACACCCAAGCCCGAGGGTTTTAGAGGGGCTCAAGACCATCGCCGGACTCCTCCACCCCGAGGCGTTCAAAGTAAGCTACCCGCTGACGGTTACAGATTTCGAGGGCAGGACTGTAACCATAGACAAGGAGCCCCAGCGTATAGTCAGCCTCGCGCCGAGCATAACCGAAACCCTGTTCTACATAGGCGCCGGTGGCAAGGTTGTTGGCGTCACCGACTACGACGACTTCCCACCTGCGGTGAAGAACATCACCCGCGTCGGTGGATACGGCAAGTATGCCAACCTCGAGATCATAGCATCCCTCAACCCGGACCTCATCGTGGCGGACGACTTCTCGATGGGCATACTGGACAGCCTTGAGAAGATAGCACCGGTTATCATACTGAGTCCCAAGAGCATCGACGACGTCTACAGGAAAGTGGAGCTCCTTGGGAAGGTCACCAACCGCGAGGAGGGAGCCAGGGCAGTCGTTGCCGACATGAAGGCAAGGGTGAGCTACGTAACCTCCATGGTCGCTGGAAAGCAGAAGGTGAGGACCTTCTTCCTTCTGAGCTATTACAACGGCTACTGGACCGCAGGAAACGGCACGTTCATCAACGACCTCATAAGCCTAGCCGGCGGTGAGAACATCTTCGCTGACATCTCGGGATGGGGGGCCGCGAATGCAGAACAGATAATCAAGAGGAACCCTGAGGTCATAATAATCTCACCAAACGCAGGCATCAAGCCTGAAGACCTGTGCTCCGGACCTCTCTCAAACGTCGATGCAGTGAAGAACGGCAGGGTTTACATCATCAGCGATGAGAACCTCGTTGTAAGACCCGGACCGAGGATAGTGCACGGCCTCGAGGAGATAGCTGAATACCTGCTGCACCCGGAGGCCTTTAACTACCAGCCTCAGCCGCTGGTCTGCAACGCGACTTCATCAGCCTCCGGCTGATTTCCTATTTCCGGGCAACCGTTAAAAAGCCCCTTTCCAATTTTTTCCGGTGGGAGCATGGAGAAGAAAACCCTCTACAGAGTTCTGCTGGCGATAGTACTCGTCCTCACGGTGGTCTACACCCTTGGAATAATGGGAGCCATACCGTTCCAGTGGAGCTACTACATTACAATCTTCATGATAGTCCTGTTCTTCTACCTCAAGCTCGATAAAATGTCCAGAGGGGAACCCTAATACGCCCTCCTGAGCGCCCTGACCGGGAAGAGCAACGGCAGCGAGTAGAGCGGCGGGACTTCATCGTAGTAGCCGAAGCCGAGGCCCAAATCACACTCCTCGTTGAAGGCAACGGAGAACACTACGCAGTCGTCGTGGCAGTGCCGATTCCAGTGGGTTCAGAGAATACAGGATAGGAGTATATCATGAGCGCATCCAGAGCCATGAGGGCGAGCAACCTGCGCTTCATCTCTCACACCGCGGGAGGTATCTCCACTCCGCTTAAATGGTTAGTGGTTCAAGAACCTGCGCACAATAACTTGAGGAAGTCCTGCTCTTCGGTAAGTGAGAAGATTCAAACGAGAGGCCCCTCTGCGGGGGATAAACGGATCAAATACACGCCGAAGTGGAGCCGATAAGTCGAAGAGATAACCCAATGCACGACAGACCGGCGGCAGACTTCTAAGAAAGAAAACGGGCATTAGAACAGGTACATCATGTTCTTCTGGGATCTGGTGAGCTTTTCTCTGGCCCTGGTTATTACGTCCCCAATAAACGGGGAACCGTCTGTAACCTCTATATACCCGTGTTTTTTGGCATTTTTTATAAGCTCATCAGCCTTTTTGTTCCGGGCAATGAGCATCGTCCAGCCAGGTTTTGTCTCAACGATTCCGGCGGAGATATCACTCCAGTTGCCTGTGTAATCCGAGCATACCAAACAGCCAACTTGGAGATGCTGGTAAATATCCCTGATCGAGAGCCTCAGAACGCCTCCTGGATGGTGGACCTCTATAACATCCCCCCTGAGAATTATATCCTTCACGTCCCGTCCCCTTATGCCGTGATTCCGATACAGGTAGTTTGTGAACGTCTCAAAGGCAAAAGTACCCATACAGAACAGGCTTATTATGTATTCAATCCTCTCCCCGAAGTCCGTCTCCAGCATCGGAAAGTCCCTCATCTGACCGAAGAACTGTGCCTGGCAGGGCAAACAGACCACGGAGACTTGATTGAGGTCGTTTTCTTCTATTTTTGCCCTTATCCTGGATGCAAGGGGCACGATGCTCCATTTATTACCCACCGTTGCCAGGAGTTCTTTCCTGCTCCTTGCGACCACGGCTTCGCCCTCAAGTCCGCTGGTTCTTTTTGCGGTGACAACACCGTCTATAAGGCCCGTGTCAAGGGCATAGCTCAGGATTGCAGTCACGGCACCTCCGCTTGCCACTTTTGTGTTGATGACTTCCTCATCGGTACTCCTGGCAAGGTAAATACTGAATACATGACCCACAAAGGAGTTAGAGACGCTGATCACGGGAACCACCTCCAAGCGTTAAAATCTGAGTGGCCCGGGGGCACCTAATATAGCACGTCCCACACCGTATGCACCTTTCCTGAACGAGATTTGGCCGTTTATCCACAACCTGGAGGGCATGGGTGGGACAGGACAGTTCACATGCCCCACAACCGATGCAGAGGCCAGTAAGCACTACATCATCCAAAAGGTCAAAACCGCTTAGTTTCTTTATACTCCCGCAAATCCTAAAAAGCTCCAGTCTTCGTTCGTCTTCATCGAGATAAAATCTGAAAAAGGATTGGAGCATCAGCGGCGCTGGGGGACAGCCCGGGATGGAGTAATCCACCTTTATAACGCTGTTTATTGGCTGAAAGCTCCTGTGGTCTGGTCGAGGTTCTTGACCCCCACGACAGAATCGCAGGATTCCACCGAACGCGGCGCACGAACCGTAGGCAACAACAACATCGGAAATTTCCCGGATATATTTAAGTTTATCAAGCATCCACCCTTCGTTAACACATATGCCCCCTGTTATGATTGCAACGTCGTAGCCCTCCGATTGGAAGTACTTGTCCACCAGGTATGGAGTTTCCAGTTTGACTGTATCCTTTATTTCAGGATACGAACGCAAGATGCTCACACTGCACCCTGCACACCCGCCAAAATCGGCGTGGAGAACAGTAATCCTCCCCATGGTCTCACCGCCTTAGCCTGACAACGTGTGTTGTACATGGGATGCACGGATCATAAAGCCTCACAACAGCTTCAGCGGCCTTAACACTCAACCCTTTTACGGCTTCTTCAATGACTGGGATATTGAACATCGTAGGAACAACTATCCTCGAATAGAGTGTCCTTCCTTCCTCTCCAAGTTCAACAATATGCACCAAAGTTCCCCGCGGGGCCTCATAGACGCCAACGCCCTTACCCGGTCCAAAAACAATGTTCTGGTTCCTGAAGGGTTCCTTCATATCAAGGGAATCCAGGATACTGCTCAACCTGTGGAGCGCAATGCTGACGTCATCAACCCTCGCAGTGTGGAGGTCGTAGAGCGTCGAATAGCTCTTTTCCCGATAGGTACTGAGCCTGGCCCTGGGACCGACTTCAACGGGTTTTCCCTTGTACATCGCTATCATCGTAGTCGATTCCTTGGAACTGGGGTCATCTTTCCGGAATTCGTAGTATGGAATCAGCTTTATCTTGCCAACATCGATGTTGAACCTATCGCCATAGAAGAGGCCACTGGATAGATACCTGTTATCGTGTTTCTTTTCTCTCAGTTCACTTGCAACATCAGTTTGAATGTCTTCGTCAACTAGCAGGTGTGCCAGCTCATTCCATGAGCGGAGCATCTTGGGTAGTCTGGCCTTGAGGTTATTGAACACGCTCCACTTGGGAACGGGGTTTATGCCTCCAACCGTGATATTGGGTGGATGGGTCATGGCCCCCCCGAGTTTCAGCAGAAAGTCACCGATTTTTGTGTGAAAATCAATCAGCTCGAGGATTAACTTCTCCCGCTCTTCGGGCACCACCAAGTCGGGGACGACCATGAGGAACTCGAGTAGATGACTCTGAATCCTGTTGATGAGACCAAGTGCCTCCCTCAGGAGCACTCCGTTTCTGGGGGGAGTTACCCCAATTGCATTTTCTATGGCCTCCGCCGCGGCTATGCCATGGGAGGCGTGGCACAAGCCGCATATTCTCATAACAGCCTCCACAACAAAGAATGGGCTTTTCCCGATTACCATCTTTTCAAATCCCCTAACGGGGGCGGTGGATATGAAAAGAGCATCCTGGACTTCTCCCCCCTCTTCGTACATTATGAGTTTTGCATCCCCCGATATGCGACAGACTTTACCGAGCTCGATTTCCCCCAAATTAACCTCCCCCGGGTTCTTCTCAATCCGACCTTAAAATAGGCCAATAAAAAGATTTTTTGAACCAAAGGTTTAAAATAAATACCCACAAAGCAGACAGAATATAAAATGATTAAATCAAAAGGTAGAAGAAAGCGTCCACTCACTTTCTGCTAATAGGATAAAGCGAATCACGGTATATGGCCGCTATTCTCTCCCGGGTAGCCTCCACTGGAGCCATGGAGAGGAGCAGGTCAAGGCTTGGTGTTTTCATGGCCAGTTCAGTTAGCCTGTCCACATCCGTCTCAGTGAATCCGACATCCGCAAGCTTTTCAGTTATACCGATGCTGAAAAGCCACTCCTCTACCCTCCTGGCAACGAGTTCCACCTCTCCCGGAACACCTTTGGCCTCGGGAACGAGCGGCCGGTACACCTCGGCGAGTATCTTTGCGGTGGCTGGGTATATGTGCCTGATTACCGCCGGAAGGAGCATTGCGAGGCCAAGGCCGTGGGGGAGGTCTGGCTTGACTGCACTCAGTGGGTGCTCAAGGGCGTGCGTAAAGTGGAGCAGACCGTTGTCAAAGCTTATTCCGGCTATGGCAGAGGCGTAGAGCAGGGCATACCTTGCCTGCAGGTTGTCGGGGTGTTTGAGGGCCTCCGGGAGGTAGTCAAATATCAGCCTCGCGGCCTCTTTAGCGAGGAGTATTGAATATGGATTGGCCAGCCTGGTTGTAGCGGCTTCTGTGATGTGGTTGAGTGCATCGATAGTCACGTACAGGGTCTGCTCCCTGGAAAGCTTTACTGTCAGTGCTGGGTCATCAATTGCGTAAAGCGGGTAGATGCAGTCGTAAGCTATGGCCGGCTTGTACTCTTTCTCAGGAATCGTCGCCACTGCGAACCTGTCAACTTCAGTTCCGGTTCCATGGGTTGTGTTTATCGCTATTATCGGCTTGGCCTTTGTGGGGGTAAATCTGAACTCGTAGAGGTCCCTGGCGGTCTTGTCCGGGTACTCCAGCAGAATCGCAACACTCTTGGCACTATCGATAGGGCTGCCACCACCTATGCCCACTACAGCCTGGGCCCCAAACTCTCTCCCCATCTCGGCGGCCTCATCGATCATATCAACCGTTGGGTTGGCCCCCACCTTGTCGTAGTGGACATACTCGACTCCATTTTCCTCAAGGGCAGGCCTGACAACGTCCCATGCACCGCACTTCTTGTAGGAACTCCTTCCAGTAACGAGGATAACCTTGTCAACACCTTTCTCCTTAAGCTCCCGGACAATATCGTTAAACTTGTGTATGGCGCATAGGCCGAAGTAGTCTGTTGTCCTGCACCTCAGCTCAAAGACCCGGTTTATCGAAACGTGGGATTCCCACACCATAATGAACCCTCCAAATGTGCTCATTCATCTCTAGTAAAGGCCACATAAAAGGTTTTTTTGGACCAAATATGTACAACCATAAGTTTGTAACTTAAGGTGTAACATGTGGGCCCACAATCGCAATATCAGTAATGCATAACAGAATAAATGCTTATAAATGTTACGACAAGGTTGTCAGAAAGATGTTTTGTTTTCTTGGTACACAATTGGTAAATCATGTTATTTAACAAATTAAAAAATGGGCCATTAAAGCATTCTCCCCACCCCCTCCAAATTCATGGAGGATATCCTTTCCCTCGCTATCTTCTCCGCAGTTCTTCTCATTATCCTGTCCTCAATTTCCTCGGATTCACCGAAGAATATTGCCTCTGCCGGGCACATTTCCCCGCACGCTGGCTCCATGCCCTCTGCCCTTCTCTCGGCACACATGTCGCACTTTGTCACCACACGGATTCTGACGTCGAAGCTCGGAACTCCAAACGGGCAGACGGCAAGGCACATCAGGCAGCCTATGCACTTCCCGGGATCTATTATCACCGCCCCCTCGTGATCCTTGTATATCGCTCCAACGGGGCATATCTCAAGGCAGGGTGCCCTTTCACAGTGGCGGCAGTTTATGGGCACCGGAAGGCCCGAAACGGTGTAGTATATCCTTATGTTGGGCTTTCCATCGTGGATAAAATCACAAACCCCCTGGCAGGTTTCACAGCCAATGCAGAGGCTGTAATCAACGTGGAGTATCTTCTTTGTCAACTCACTCACCCCCCATCATCCACATGTGCATGCTTCTCGCGGCGTAGAGGCCATCTTTAACAGCCAGCCCTACCTTCGACGGGCCCGTGACGACGTCTCCCGCGGCAAATATGCCCTCAACGCTCGTCATGTGTCTCTCATCCACGACCACTCTGCCCTTTTTGTCCCTGGCTATCTCCAAGCCATCCCCGGCCGGCGGCGTGGGAGTCTGGCCTACGGCAAATATAACGTAGTCAACCTCCAGCGTGAACTCCGAGCCTTCGACGGGTACTGGCCTTCTTCTCCCGCTCGCATCGGGCTCACCGAGCTCCATCCTGACCATCTCGACGGCCTTTACTTTTCCATCACCTATGATCCTGACGGGCATGGTTTTTTCGAGCCACTTGACTCCCCTCTGGATGAGCTGGTGTATCTCATACGGGCCGGCGGGGGCTTCCTTTATGCTTCTCCTGTAGCTGAGGTATACCTCATCGGCCCCGAGGAGGAGGCTCTCAAGGGCCGCGTCCACAGCAGTGTGCCCCGCACCGACAACTAGGATTTTCTTGCCCTCCGGGTGTATTATGTCTGTCCACTTCATGTGTCCGAGCTTGGCGCTCTTTATCCTGAACAGGTATTCCAGCGCGGGATACACACCCTGAAGTTCAGAGCCTTCAACTTCGGGTTTCCAGGGTTCCCATGCTCCGGTGGCTATCAACACCGCGTCATAATTCTCCTTAAGCTCCGCCAGGTGCACCGTTCTCTCAACGAATTCGTCCCCTGCCTCACTTTCACACTCTCCGCAGACCACCTTGGTTCTGGGGAAAAACTTGACCTCGAAGAGGTCCTTGAGCTCACCACAGCCCTCTCTAACGCGGTATATCGGAATCCTGAACTCGGGAATTCCGAAGAGCATCAGCCCTCCCGGCTCGGGGAGCTTGTCGTAGACGTGCACCTCGTGTCCCTGACAGACGAGGTAGCCAGCGGCACTCAATCCTGCAGGCC
This sequence comes from Thermococcus pacificus, assembly GCF_002214485.1. NCBI lineage: Archaea > Methanobacteriati > Methanobacteriota > Thermococci > Thermococcales > Thermococcaceae > Thermococcus > Thermococcus pacificus. The sequence continues at coordinate 1,170,752 of NZ_CP015102.1, read as the reverse complement.
CGGCCCCCACTATGGCCACCTTCTTCCCGGTGGGCTCTGGCCTGGACTTACACAGAAATGCAAACCGCATCCCACTCATCTTTTCACCTCCGTAACCTCAATGAGCTTCAGGTTCCACAACGTTGGGTAGGCGCCTCTCAGTTCCATAATCCTCTCGAGTGACCTGGAAACAATCCCCTCCGGGTCGTAAAGAACTTGAAAGTCGCCGAATACCTCGGGATGGATGTTGTGGATGGAACTCACCGGCACCGCAATCACGTCCAGCCCTTCCCACGTTTCGGCCGCATCGGCGAGCAACTCCACTTTGTCCCCCTCCTTCAAGACCACAAGCCATGTCTCGCCCAGGAGTGCAATCCCGAGCAGGTTTTCGCCGTAGTGTTTTCTGAACTCTTCAATCATCTACTTCACCCCCGTGGTGAGTGCAGCCCGTATGTAGCCCTCCACGTCCTTCAGCTGGGCCACGGCAGGGTTCACAACCCGGTCTACCAGAATTGGGGAGAGTACTCCAATGACCAGACACGCAATGGCCAGTATCACAAGCACTGCCACCATCGAACGTGGTTCGTGAGCCTCTCTCTTTTCATCTGGCTTTTTAACCCATAGCCAGTAAAGCACCCTCATATAGCTTACCAGAGCAAATAGACTCGATAACAGAAGTACTGCAACGAGGACTGGGCTTTTCTCTATGTAGGCCCTGTAAAGCAAAAGTTTGCTGAAGAAAACGTTTGTAGGGGGCAACCCTACAAGGCTCATCGTGGCTATCGCCAGGCTCACCGTGGTGAAGGGCATGTTCTTTCCAAGCCCCTTTAGCTCATCCAGTTTTCTGCTTCCTGCGGCGTGGATGAAGACACCCACGGCGAGGAAGAGGAGGGCTTTCGCTATCGCGTGGTTTACCATGTGAAACACTGCGCCGGCAGTTCCGGCCTCGCTGTTCACTCCTACTGCCATCGCCAGATAGCCCATGTTGAGTATTGTTGAGTAAGCGACTATTCTCTTGACATCGTCCTGGACGGTCATCGCGATGGAGGATAGGAGGGCGGAGATTGCCCCGAGAATGAGCAGCAGTGTGCAGATGATATCGCCGATACGGGAAACTTCCGGGACGTAAATCAAGCTGAGGAATCTCATAAATCCATAGCTTCCTGCGTTGACAACCAGACCCGACAGCACCGCTGAGACGGGACTTGGGGCCGCGGAATGGGCCCCCGGAAGCCAGAAGTGGTTCGGCATTATTGCGGCCTTTATCGTGAAGGCCCACGTTATCAGCGCCATTGAAATGGCGAGGATGGGCACAATGCTGTTTAAGGGTGTCGATATCGGGAATTCAATTCCGTGCAACTTCGCAGAGATGTCCGCAAAGTTCACCGTGCCGAGTCCACGGTAGATCAGCACGAGGGCAAGGAAGTAGAGGGTCGTCCCTATGGAGCTTATTATCGCGTACCTGAGGCCGGAATAGGCAGGATAGCCTTCCTCCGTGTAGAACATAACGAGGCCGTAGGAGGATATCGCCGTCACTTCGAGCATCACGAACAGATTGAACGCGTCGCCCGTCATGAATATGCCTAGGAGTCCCGCCTCAAGGCCAAGGTAAAGGGTGTAGAACCACTCCACACCGTCCTCGCGCTCAAGGTAGCGGACCGAGTAGACAGCCGTGAGGAACATAAGTGCGGCCGTTACGAGCACCATAACGGCTCCAAATCTGTCCACTTCATAGATTATGCCCACCGGTGCCTTCCAGCCCCCGAAGGAATAGGTCAGCGGGAGCTCGGAGGAATAGACCTGCCTGAAGAGCTCACCCCCCATCAAGAGCGTTATTCCGGTAACAAACAGGGCGTAGCCAAAGATAAAGCGCCTGTTCCTGATTACAGTGGAGAGCAACGGGAGTACAAAGGCAAAGGCCATTGGAATGACGGGCAGTATTAGAAGATTCATGCTCCTCCCCCCTCGAAAATTTTCTTCGCGTTTTCCTCGAACTCTTCAAGGATCTCCTTCCTGCGTTTTTCGGGATCGGATGTGGAGACGTTTATCCAGTTCACGTAGGCATAGCGGTCATCCATGTGAACCGTTACGGTTCCGGGGGTGTTGGTAATTGAAGCGGCAACAAGGAAACGGGCGTATTCGTCCCTCAGGTCGAGCGGCACTTTAACGATACCCGGCCTGACGTCCCCGCTAATTATCCTCCTGATTACGTCGGCATGAGCTTTCGCCTCGATTACCGTGATGTACTTGAGAAAGTAGAGTGCAAAGCGCCCCCATCTAACTGGGTTGAGGGCCTTGCGCGGGTTGCTAACGAGATGCCTTCCGAAGAGCAGTCCCGCCGCAAGGGCAGTTACTGCACCGGTGATTACGTCGTAAGCTGTTATCGAACCTGTTACGATGATGTAAATTATGAACGCCAAAATCATCACGGGGACAGACCTCATTCATCCCACCCCGCAAGCTTCCGGACATCAACCGTCCCATATTTCCTCTGAATGTGTATCACACCATAGGCCATGAGGACTGTAACGGCGAGGCCGATGACTATCGCGGTTATCGTCAGTGCCTGAGGAAGCGGATCAACGCTTCTCTCCACGAGCTTTGTCACACCTTCGCTCGAGTACTCGGTTAAAACCGGAGGAAGGGGGTTTTCGACGTCCCTGTAGCCAAGGAATATGACAAGGACGTTCACCATATCTGAAAACAGGGAAAGGCAGAGCACCTTCTTGACGAGGTTCGGCCTAACTGCCACTCCGTAGAGCGCTATTAGCATGGTAGCAACTGCCGCCGTTATCACAAGAGATGTTGCGAAGCTCATTGCCATCCCTCCTCCGGATTTGCAAGGAGGAGAAAGATTATCGTAAATCCTGCCCCTACTGCCAGGAACTCGGCCAGATTATAGGGAAGCAGGCTCCCGCTAACGAGGAGTTCTCCCACCTTGGCTGGATACACTGGCAGGTTCTGCATAAAGTGGAATCCCCTAAGTAGGGGGTACACCGCGACGCACACTATGATCAAGAGTCCCAAGGTTCTTATCCCGAGTGCCCGCGTCTTTGTTATTCCGTTCCTCTCAAGGGCCTTCTTGGAGAAGCCGGCTATTATGAGCAGGGCACTTACCGCCAGCATGGAGCCCCCCTGGAAGCCGCCGCCGGGAGTGATGTGTCCGTGGAACGCCACCGAAGCAGACGCCACGAAGGTGGTAAAAGCCACGAGCTTGACTCCCATCTTGACTATCTCTGTGAACCCGTCTCCCCGGAATTCCCGCCCTTTAAAGCTCCGGAACACGGAGACCGCACTTATTATGGCGAGAAAGAGCACTGCCGTCTCGAAGTACGTGTCAATGCCGCGGTAGTCCCAGAGGATCGACGTAACGACCTCAGGTGAGCCAGCAGAACGTTCGCCGAGGTAGCTGTTCTCAAGGTAGAACTCACCGAGTGTTCCGACGCCAACGATGTCCTCGACGTGGGACTGCAGCAGGTATGCGGCGGAGAGTGTAATCAGCATGATCACAAGAATTCCAGCGATCCTCAATCACACCACCTCTTCCCGGGTTGTTTTACTGACTAGGAACACCATTAGGCCTGTGGATAGAGCGACGGAAACTGCAACGTAGGCGAGTATTATGTCGGGTGCCATGAGGGTGTACGTTGCGATGATTACGAGACCACCAAAGATCCCCGTGTACAGGACTGCTTTCAGCAGATCCCTTTCAGTGACCACGAGGTATGCGAGTCCAAGGCAGCCGAGCAGGGCAAGGGCCGTTAGCTCAATCATCCTCATCCCCCCCGAGCTCGTCGTGCTCAATCTTCACAACCCCAGCCCTCTCGGCGGCGTATGCAAGTGCGTGGCTCCCAACGGATGTTGTTATCAACAGGGTGAATGCACTCAGGAAAGCCACCCCTGCTATGGGGAGCAGTCCTCTGTCGAGAGCTATCAGACCCACCCCTATGAGGGGGTAGAACTTCCCCCCTACCGTGCCAACGGTTGCGGCGTGGAGCCTCAGGTAGAAGTTTCCAAAGCGATGCATCCCGATGGCCCCGAATATGTCGCAGACCGCCCCCACGATGAGCAGTAGAGTCCCGATGAGTGAGAGTATCATACCCCCACCTCCCCTTTAACGAGGTACTTCGACGCGAAGATGTCAAGCACGAACGCCCAGAGAACGAGGAAGAAGGCTCCCCCCGCGAGCAGGTTGTTTTCGTAGTACACCGCTATGAGGAGTGCAATCAGTGCGACGTCAAGGCTTACACAGTCCCCTGCGAGTATTGAATCGAGAACCGTGGGGCCCAGTAGCACCCTTATGAAATAGATTACCCCAGCGACCCCGTAGAGCACCATCAGGAGGAGGATTGTATTCTCAAACATCGGGAACCCACCCCACCGTGATTTCTCCTTTCTTGATGGTCTCCAGGTGTTTTTTTACTACCTCCCTGTCCTCCCTGGGAAACGCTACGATGTCAAAGACCCCTTTCTCCAGCAGACTCGCGGTTTCGGGGCTTATCTCGCAGATTACCTCCTCGACCAGTGCGCTGGACTCGAAGTGGTCCAGCACCCTGGAAACTTCATTTTGGAAGCCTAACGAGCGCCCTCTTCGCAGCAAGTATGCTCTCATAGGTTCTCACCACCTCAAGGTAGTAGGAATAAAGCTTCTCAAGGCCGTATCTAAGTCTGGAATCACTCTCTTCACTTATGGCCTTCTGAACAAGCTTTTCCAGCTCTTCTTTGCTCTCTGAGCTTTCAACGAGTTCCATAAAGCGTCTGAGCAGCGGGTAACCGTCAAAATAGCCCAGCTCCTTCCTTATCCTGGCCCGGAGAAGAACCTCCACCCACGCGTTGAAGCTCTCCCTCGGAAGAACGAAGGCACTCTCACTAAACCAGCTTCCCCGAACTTTTTTCTCCACGATGTTTTTGAGGAGTGCAATGCCGTAGAGGATTTCTTCCGGCCTCGGGGGGCATCCGGGGATGTAAAGGTGCACCGGCAGGAACTCCGAGGCTCCACCCCTCAGAGGGTACTCAAAGGACTCTCTGTGCTCGCGCCTCAGGGCGTAGCTGTCGTGGAATATTCCGCCGGAACAGGCACAGGTTCCCACGGCTATGACGAGCCTCGGCTTTGGCGGCATGGCTTCATAGGCCATCCTGGCCGCGTGGTACGCCTGCCTCGTTAAGGGCCCTGTGACGAGGAGAGCGTGAGCATGCCTCGGCGTTGGGACGAGCTTTACCCCAAGTCTTTCCACATCATAGTAGGGAGTGAGAACGTCCAGTATCTCTATATCGCAGCCGTTGCAGGCCCCGGTATTCACGTGAAAGACCCAGAGGGATTTCATCACTACTCACCCTCCCCGAACTTGGTGGCGTTGAGTACCGTTAGTTTCAGCTTGCACTCTGAACAGAGGGGGAGTTTTTCCCTCACCCTGTCAAAGTCGAGGATTCCCCTGGGAATCAGAGACAGAACCTTCGCCACCTGTCTTTCAGTGTAGTGGGTATACCTCCCGCAGTTCCTGCACCTGGCGAGCTTCAGCTCAACGACCTCCACGTGATCACGCCTGTCATCTGTGGCGGCCTCAAACTCCGCGGTTAGTCTGGCCGCACCCGTCGGGCAGACTTCCTCGCAGCGGGCGCACCTTATGCACCTGCCCACGTCGAGAACTATCCTCCTCATCCCGCTTTCCGGGTCGTCTATCCTCAGTATCGCGTTCGGCGGGCAGGCGTTGGCGCAGGCGCCGCAGCCTATGCAGAGCACTGGGTCAATGCGGGGAATACCCCTGTACTCTGGGGGAGCCTCGGCAGGCTCGAATGGGTACATCTTGGTCACAGGCAAATTCCCACCCCCAGTCTCACCACCCTTGACTTTCCGCTCTCGATATCGACCACCTGAACCCTCTCGGTGCAGGAGTAGCACGGGTCGATACTGGCTATAATCAAAGGTGCGTCCGCTATAGTATACCCGACGAGCATGTCCGGCACGGCCTGCAGGTTGTTGTATGTGGCGGCCTTCACACGCCAGCGGTAGAGGGTGTTCCTGTCTCCTGTCAGGACGTAGTGCACGTTCTCACCTCTGGGGGCCTCCACGGCGGAGATTCCTTCTGCCCCCTCCGGGATGTCTCCGAAGTCCGCTAAGATGCTCCCACCGGGCATCGCGTCGAGAACCTGCTCGATTAGTGAAATACTCTGTTTTACCTCCTCTATCCTAACCTTGGCCCTCGCCAGAACGTCCCCTTCCTTCTCGAGGGGAACTTCAAAGCTCAAATCTCCGTATGCCGCGTAGGGAAAGTCCCTCCTGACGTCGTAGTCCACGCCGGAAGCCCTTGCAACCGGTCCGCACACGTCCCAGGCCCTTGCCTTTTCTTTTGGCAGCACTCCAACCCCTTCGCATCTTTTGATGAACCCCCTGGAGGACAATAGGAACTCCACAACATTGTCGAATTCCTTCTTCAGCACAGCGAGTTCCCGCTCTACGAGCTCTCTCCTGTAGTCAAGGAGGTCTCTCCTTACGCCTCCAACGACAACGAGCCCGTAGGTCTTTCTGTTCCCGGTTAACCTCTCGGCCAGCCACATGACCCTTTCCCTTATACGCCATACATCCATGAAGGCCGTGTCAAAGCCGACGAGGTGTGCTGCGACACCGATCCAGAGGAGGTGGGAGTGAAGCCGTTCGAGTTCGAGAAGCAGCGTTCTGATGTACTCCGCCCTCTCAGGGACTTCTATTCCTGCGGCCTCCTCTATCGCTTGAGCATAGACCGTTGAATGGGAGAAGCCACATATTCCGCAGATTCTCTCGGCGATGAAACATATCTGGTTGTAGTTCAGCCTGCCCCTCGCGAGCTTTTCAATCCCCCTGTGGGAGTAGAAGCCTCTGTAATCGACGCCTACGATTTCCTCCCCTTTGACAAAGAGCCTGAAGTGTGCGGGCTCATCAAGGGCGATGTGGTAAGGCCCTATAGCGTGGACACTCGAGCCCTCTGGAGGCCGGACGTAAGGATACTTCTTCTCGCCCGGCGGACTTTCCGAGTACTTGAAGTCCTCCCTGAGGGGATAGACCCCCTCCGGCCAGTCGTCGGGCAGTACTAACCTTCTCCGGTCAGGCAGGCCCTCCGCCTCAACGCCGAGGAGGTCCTGAACTTCCCTCTCGAACCAGAGTGCACCCTTGTGGAACTGGGCCACGCTCGGGAACACCGGCCTGTCCTCCGGGACGTATAGCCTCAAACCCAGAATTTCCCCCTTGGATGTGTCCGCGAACCAGTACGTTATGCTGAACGCATCTTCGACCGTCCTCTCGTCAGTCCCAACCATGGTAAAGAGCCTTACATTCTCCCCAGCGAGAAGGAACCTGACCATATCCGGAAAGTCTTCTGGCCTTGCCATTATCGTGTACAGCACTTTTTTCTCGCCAAGGGTTTTCTTTTCAAGGATTGGGCCAAACCGAGCCTCAAATTCTTTTATCATATTACCACCCCGTCCATGCAATAACCAGAATGAAAACTCCGAGGGTCAGGGCGATAGCCCCGTTCCTAACGGCGTGGTCTATACGGTAGCGGGCATTCATCGCCTCATACACAACCATCCCAAGGAAGATGAGTGCAAACGCAGCGCACTGGAAGAGCAACGCAGTAATGCCTCCCACGAATGGAAGGACGAGCATTGACGCCAGCAGCCATATCATGGCGAACCGCTTTATCTGGAACGCCCACAGCATAATTGCAAACAGTCTCCCGCTGTACTCTGCAAGGGGGCCCCCGAGGAGCTCCGTTTCAGCCTCGGCTATGTCGTACGGCACAAAACCGGCCTCAACGTACGTAAGGTAAACCAGCAGAAGGTATGCGCCCAGTACTGATATTGAGGGTTTTAACGCAGATGCCATGCCCTCTATGGTTAAAGCACCGGTTTTTATTGCAAATATTCCAATAACAACCGCAAAAAGGGGTTTGAACACTATGGATATCGTGACTTCCCTGCTGGCACCGGCGGATGTGTATGAGCTGGGGACGCTCAGAGCCCCCATCACGACGGCGGCTGAGAACATCGTGAATACGTAGATAAAGGCTATGATGTCCCCTTTGAATCCTAATGGAGCCTTTTCTCCGAAGGGCAGGAACAGAAGCATTCCTATTGCACTCGCAAAGGCGATGTAAGGGGCAAGCCTGAACGCCAGGGAATCCACGGGGGAGTTGCATTCTACCCTTAAAAAGCTCAGCAGGTCGTACCAGCTCTGGGCAATTGACGGGCCGACGCGCTTCTGAATCACTGCTCGAACCTTTCTCGCAACTCCATCAAGGAAGGGGACCAGTAAAGGCACGATGATTGGAGCGGCATCATGAACGTTCATCATATCACCCCCGCGAAGGCCAGGAACGCGATTACCATCGCCACGAGCACGAGGAAAGCTGTCGCCAGCATACCGTTCAGCCCTTTCGACAGTTCTCTGAGGTATGCACCGAACCCGTAGGAGAGCCTGATCAGCGGCATGAACAGTGCTTCGTCAATGTAACCCACTTCAGTCGAACGGTAGAGCCTGCCCATGGATAGCGCCAGTAGCTGAATTCTGCCTCCAGCCGCCGAGATACTCTGCACTGCCTCCGAAACGCCAGTGTACATGTGCTCCGGCTTTATCTCAAACTCCTCTACCGGTTCTCCGTTGGTCCAGATTCCACCTTTTCTCGCCCTTGGAGGCAGTGCCACGAGCAGGGACGCAATGAGCACAGCGATTACCAGGGCTAAGAGTGGGAGGTTAAGTTCGGCAGGATATGAAAGGCCCACTGGATGAAGGAACAGGCCTGGAACAACGCCACCCACAACACAGAGGGCCGCAAGAATCCCCTCGCCAAGGAGCATCGGTAAGGGCGCCTCTTCGGCCTCAACGTTCGGCTCACCGGTGAACACCCGGTAAAGCTTGAGGTAAGCCGCCAGCGTGAGCGCGCTCCCAAGGAGTGCGACTGCACCTCCGACAACCAGGAGGGGATCTTTCGACAGGAATGTTGCCCTGTAAATCAGCCACTTGCTCGCGAAACCATTCAGAGGGGGCACGCCCGACACTGCAAGGATTCCAACGATGGACAGCCCGAACGTGATTGGCATCTCCTTTGCGAGCCCCCTGATGCCGGTGTCCCTCCTCCCCGTTGCGTGGAGGATGTTGCCGGAGAGCATGAAAAGGAGGTTCTTGAACAGCATGTGGTTGAAGGAGTGTAGCAGGACTGCTGTCAGGGCCACCTCCTTGAGCTCCCCCGGAAGGAGCAGATAGGCCCCAATGGCGAGGAATATGTAACCCATGTTGTCGATGCTTGAGTAAGCCATCATCCTCTTAATGTCCTTCTGGTTGAGTGCCAGCAACGAGCCGAGGGCAATTGTGATGATTGAAAGCACCACAATCGGGACTGCTATTGAATCCACCCCACCAAACGTTTCCAAGGTTCTTAACATCCCGTAAACCGCCATTTTGAGCATAACTCCACTGAGGAGTGCCGAAACATTGCTCGGTGCAACGGGATGGGCCTCTGGGAGCCAGAAATGCATGGGGAAAATGCCCGCCTTTGCCAGGAACCCGATGGTCAGTGCCCATATAACCCATGAAGGAACCACGGTACCGCTCAGCGCCGAATAGTCGAGGGTTCCCGCGTGGCTGCAAACGTAGCCCAGCCCCATAATCAGGGGTGCGGTGTTCAGGGCGTGCATTGTAACAAGGTACACAACGCTTGCCCTCCGGGTTTCCTCTTTCTCGTAGTTGTAAACGATGAGGACGTAGGAAGCGGCCGTCATCAGCTCCCAGAAAATCAGGAGAGTAAGGAAATCCCTGGCAAGGACTATCAAGGCCATAGAAAGCACGAATAAAGGATACGCAACTGTCACAAGGTGCCTTCTGCCCATGTAGGAGAGCGAGTACACGGAGACCGCCGAGCCAGCCACACCCACAAGTATTGCGAAGAACCTGGACAGCTCATCGGTGGCAAAGGCAAAGGTGATTCCTGAGATGGAGGCGTGGAAGGTAATCCCTCTGGCGGCCTCGATCACAAGGGAGAGGGACGCGAGCGCTGAGAGGGCACTCACTACCTTTGAGTTCCTGAGCACCAGTCCTGTGATTATGGCCAGGAGAAATACAAGTGCGAATATCACTGTACCACCCCCAGGAGGGCGTAGCCGATAAAGGCGGAAATAAGGGAGAGGAGGATAAGCGAACACAGCGTCCCGCTTATAATTCCGTCCACCCTTTTTGGCTCTCCTTCACTGAACACCATGGAGTTGATGCTTTTCAGCGCTGAGTACAGGAGAACCACCGAGTCCGCGAGAACCACAAGGAGTAACAGGGCTCCAAGCGGGACACTGTACATCTCCCCTGCGTTGAGATATATGTAGAGCTTGCTGAAGAAGACTCCGAACGGGGGCAGGCCGGCCAGTCCAAGTAGGGCAAAGCTCCATGAGTACGCAAGGAGGGGGGTCTCCTTCAGGCCCTTTATCCGCCTCATGTCCAGAGTCCCGTAGTAGTATGTGAACGTTCCGGCCGTCAGAAACGCCAGCCCCTTTAGGTAAGCGTGGTTCATCAGCTGGAAGAGCGCGGCTTTAATTCCGAGGGGGTTTCCGAGGACGGCAATGGCGACACCGGTATACATTATAGCGCACTCGGCTATCGTGGAGTACGCCAGCAACCTCTTGGCATCGCTCTGCCTCGGATACTGGAGCATTGCAACAATGAGGGTTGCCACCAGAATCAACGCCATGGGGTAGAAAACGGTTACTGGAGGCTCCATGAACTGGACGACCCTTATCAGAAGGTAGACCCCCATCTCCACCATGGCCGCACCGTGGAGAAATGCACTCGCCGGAGTCGGGGCCTCCATTGCGTCCGGAATCCACGAATAGAGTGGGAACTGGGCACTCTTGGTAAACGCGGCCACCATAAGGCACAGGAACAGTATCACCTTCTCCATCTCTGGGAGTGCCCCCAGGAAGTCAAGCCCGAGGTTCCCGTATTTGAGGCCATACGCCACCGCCGTGTAGAAGCCGACTATAGCCCCGAAGTTGGGAATTAAGAGCGCCTTGAGCGCCGCCCGTTCCGCCCTTTTGCTGCCATAGAACCCTACGACACCCCAGCATGCGACGCTCATAAGTTCAAAGAATATCAGCATCTGGAGCACAGTGGATGAGTATATGAAAGCCAGGGTTGAACCGAGGAACAGCATCATCCACCCGTAGAACCTGCCCTTCTGCCCCCTGTGTGGGTGGCCGACGTTCTTGTCATCCATATAGCGAACGGCGTAGGTCAAAAACACCGCTCCCGCCGTTGAAACAACAAACGCCGTGAAGACGCTCGTGCCATCTACCCTGAGGCCGTAAACTTCACCGAGCCCATTCACTTCAAGGAACACCGCGTGAATCGGATTCGGAGATAGGTAAAACATCGCCGCAACAATGACCTGGAGCAGGGAAGACAGCCAGAGCAGGGGGAGCATTACCCTGTCTGACTTCCTGTCATCGAGCACAAAGCACACAACACCGAGGTAGGCGAGCACTATTGAAGAGATTATGAGGTCAATCATGGCCCACACCCCATTATGCCTCCAACTTTTCTGATGAACTCCTCCCTTCTGACGGCGGCCTCCTTCAGCTTCATCTCCACTATCTCCTCCTCGGTGGCCAGAATCAGCGCATCCATTGGGCAGGTCTCAACGCAGGCCGGGAGCTTACCCTCCGCCCTCCTGTTGGCGCAGAGGTCGCACTTCACCATGACCTTCAGGCGCTCGTCAAAACGCGGTGTTCCAAAGGGGCAGGCGATAGAACACAGCATGCAGCCAATGCATTCTTGGTATTTAACGCGAACTGCCCCGTCCTCGTCTCTGTAAAGCGCCCTTGCAGGGCAGACGAGCATGCAGGGCGCATTCTCGCAGTGGCGGCAGTTGAATGACATCATCATAAGTTCGGACGTCTGCACGATGAATATGTTCGGCTTCCCGTTGTGCTCCCTCGCGCAGGCCGCCTCGCAGGAGTGACAACCTATGCATTTCCTGAAGTCAATGAACACTTTCTTCACATCTCATCCCCCCGAATCCTGCAGGGATAGATCCTGGACACCAAACAGTTCTCAGAGGACTTCGCCGGCAATGCGGCCCGCACAAGGTCCCAGTGCACCACAGCAACTCCTTTGAGTGTGCGGTTTGAAACCTTGGCTCTCACGGTTATCCTGTTGCCATCCACTTCAATCGAAATCCTGTCGCCGTTTGAAACGCCGAGGCGCGATGCGTCTTCGGGGCTTATCAGGACAACATCGGTCTCCCCCATTTTTCCGGCAAGTAACTCGGGCATAAACCGACCAGAATGCCCCCGAATAAGAAGTACCTCCCCCTCGGGATGCTTGGCTGGTATTAGGGGGACAAACTTCCGCTTTACCCCGTTGGGTCTTTTGAGTAAAGCCCCCTCAGGACTTCCAACTAACTCCCTGGGCCCTGGATAATCAGGAATAAGAAGGCTGATCTCCCTAAGCACCTCTTCTGGGAAGGTGTAATTGAAGCCTGGGAGGTTTATGGCCTTTCCAACCTCCCCAAGAATCGAAACCGCACCCCTGGCTTCACCGGGGGGCCTTTTGGCTTTTTCACACCAAAGAACCCTTCGTTCGGAGTTCGTCGTTGAGCCGCCTTCCTCGTAGAGAAGGGCACTCGGAAAGATTATGTCGGCAAACTTGGCCGTCTCAGTCATAAACGAGTCCTGCATGATAATGAATTCCGCGTTTCTAAGTGCATCGAGGGCACCCGGAATATGGCGGATTAAATCTGCCCCGAGTAGATAGAACACGTTAATACCCCCGTCCAGCATCTCGGCAAGCGATTTTCCTGGGTTGGGATTCAAACCCTCAACGAGCCAAGCCTTCTGGAAGTCCCTCCCCTCACTGTAGGGCGTATAACCCGGGAGCAGGTCAGGGAGGAGCCCCATGTCGAGGACACCCTGGGAGTTTCCGTACCGTGAGATGGGAAGAAACTTCATTCCTGAAACGAACGCAAGCGTTATTATTGCCCTCACGAAGGAGGCACCGTTTTCATTCATTACGGCCCCCGAACCCAGGAGGATTATCCCACCGGAGGATCTGAGGATTTCGTGTGCAACGGCCTTTATATCCCTCTCCTGAACCCCTGTCAGTTCCTCACCATACGACGGAGGAGACCTCGATACGAGTTTTAGGACGTCCTCCGGGAGGACTGCCCCGAAGCGTTCGTCAGTTTTTACCAGATAGTTCATAATGGAGAGGGCAAGGAAGACGTCCGTACCCGGCAGAGGGCGAAGGTAGAAATCGGCAAATTTCGATGCCCTTCCATTTACAGGATCCACGAGAACTACCCTGGCCCCACGCTCCCTCGCCCTGGCAATCCTTCCGAGAAGTACGGGGTAGTTTCTCGCCAGGTCCGCTCCCCAAACTATGATCAGATCCGCTCCGTCGATGTCTGCAAAGTCTGCCCAGTGCTCCCACGCTCCCATATCAAGAACTGGCCTGATCAAAACCCCCTGGGAAAGGGAAGCAGTTGTATCAATGTTGTTGGTGCCGAGCAACCTGGCAAGCTTCTGAAATAGGTACGCCGACTCATTTGATACAGTTTCTCCTCCTATGAAACCAAGCATACTCGGGTCATCGCGGGCGTATCTGGATAGCTGAAAACTAACTTCACGAAGGGCGTCAGCCCAGCTGATTTCGACAAACTTTCCTTCTTCCAGAGCTTTCATGGGGCGTTTTATCCGCTTATTCTCAACAGTGGGTTCGAACATCAGATTTCCCCGCGAGCAGAGCTTGCCGTAGTAGTTGGGGACGTTTAAATCCCTGAGGTAGTTTATCTCATGAGGACGTGAACGTTTTTTCTTCACCTCCACCCGGCAACCAATGCCGCAGTGAAAGCACGTGACGATGGTGCGCATCCGGCTCCCTCCCAGTGATGAACACAGCAGATCATATCCTCATTTGTGTTCATCCAGAGATTACGAGAGCTTCTTTAAAGGGCTTTCCAAAACCGTATTTCCAAAACTAAAGGTTCTGGAGCCTTAAAATCACGAATGCGCACTCAAGTTCGGGTGTGACCAGAAAAAGGAACAAGCCCTTTTGTTTTATGATCTTATGGTACGAAAACAAAACCGTTTTAACCTCTGGTTTAGAATCTTTGGGTTTAAAAACGCTTTTTTACGTCCAAACCAACCCTCAATTGAGGGGATAGATATGGACATATGCATCTTTATGTTCACTGGAGGTGGTTGGGTTGAGATACGTTAAACTTCCAAAGGAAAACACCTACACCTTCCTCGAACGGCTCAAGGATTGGGGCAAGCTCTACGCCCCGGTTAAGATCTCGGAGAAGTTCTACGACTTCAGGGAGATAGACGATGTGAGAAAGGTCGAGTTCCACTACAACAGGACGATAATGCCGCCGAAGAAGTTCTTCTTCAAGCCGAGGGAGAAGCTCTTCGAGTTCAGTATAAAGGAAGCGGAATACAGGGAAACCATCGAGGACGTTGAGCCCTTTGTGCTCTTCGGCGTCCACGCCTGCGACATCTTCGGCCTCAAGATTATGGACACGATTTACCTCGACGAGCTCCCGGACAAATACTACAAGGTGAGGCGCGAGAAGGGTATCATCATTGGCATAAGCTGCATGCCCGATGAGTACTGCTTCTGCAACCTCAGGGAGACAGATTTTGCAGACGACGGCTTCGACCTCTTCCTCCACGAGCTTCCAGATGGATGGCTCGTAAGGGTTGGAACTCCCATAGGCCACAGGATAGTGGACAAGAACCTCAGGCTCTTCAAGGAAGTAACGACGGAGGACATATGCAACTTCCGCGAGTTCGAGAACAAAAGGAGTAATGCCTTCAAGTACCACGAGGACTGGAGCAACCTCCGCTACCTCCTTGAGCTCGAGATGGAGCACCCGATGTGGGACGAGCAGGCTGCCATCTGCCTCGCCTGCGGCAACTGCAACACCACCTGCCCGACCTGCCGTTGCTACGAGGTGCAGGACATAGTGAACCTCGACGGAAACACCGGCTACCGCGAGAGGCGCTGGGACTCCTGCCAGCTCAGGAGCCATGGACTCGTCGCTGGAAACCACAACTTCAGGCCCACTAAAAAGGCTCGCTTCAGGAACCGCTACCTCTGCAAGAACTCCTACAACGAGAAGCTGGGTATAAGCTACTGCGTCGGCTGTGGAAGGTGCACCTACTTCTGTCCGGCCGGCATAAGCTTCGTCAGGAACCTGCGCACGATAATGGGACTTGAGGAGAAATCCTGTCCACCTGAGATAACCGAGGAGATCCCGAAGAAGGGATTCGCCTACGCGACCGAGATAAGGGGTGAGGACCTATGAGCGAGCTGGTTCTCCCGAAGGAGATAATGATGCCCGAAGAGAACCCCTACGCTCTTCACAAAGCCAAGGTGCTTAAGGTTTACCCTCTCACCGAAAAGGAAAAACTCTTCCTGTTCCGCTTTGGGGATCCCGAACTGGCCGAGAAGTGGACTTTTAGGCCCGGACAGTTCGTCCAGCTTACAATCCCCGGAGTTGGAGAGGTGCCGATAAGCATATGCTCCTCAGCGATGAGGAGGGGGTTCTTTGAGCTGTGTATAAGGAAGGCCGGAAGAGTCACAACAGTCATCCACAGGCTTAAGCCCGGAGACACCGTCCTCGTCCGCGGTCCCTATGGAAACGGCTTCCCGGTTGACAAGTGGGAGGGCATGGACCTGCTCCTTATAGCTGCAGGTCTCGGAACGGCACCGCTTAGGAGCGTCTTCCTCTACGCAATGGACAACCGCTGGAAGTACGGCAATATAACTTTCATCAACACTGCCCGCTATGGAAAAGACCTCCTCTTCTACAAGGAACTTGAGGCGATGAAGGACCTAGCTGAGGCTGAGAACGTCAAGATAATCCAGAGCGTCACGCGCGATCCCGACTGGCCCGGTCTCCACGGAAGGCCCCAGAACTTCATTCCGGAGGCGAACACCGACCCGAAGAACACGGCAGTAGCCATATGCGGCCCGCCGAGGATGTACAAGTCTGTCTTCGAGGCGCTCATCAACTACGGCTACAAGCCGGAGAACATCTTCGTGACGCTGGAGAGGAAGATGAAGTGCGGAATCGGCAAGTGCGGCCACTGCAACGTCGGAACGAGCACGAGCTGGAAGTACATCTGCAAGGACGGCCCGGTCTTCACGTACTTCGACATAGTATCAACGCCGGGACTGCTGGACTGAGGTGGTGGAGATGGAAGAAAACGGAAAAGTTCGCATTGGGTTTTACGCCCTCACCTCATGCTACGGATGTCAGCTCCAGTTTGCCATGATGGACGAGATACTCCAGCTCCTCCCGAACGCCGAAATCGTCTGCTGGTACATGCTCGAAAGGGACAGCAAGGAGATCGAGCCCGTTGACATAGCCTTCATCGAGGGGAGTGTTTCAACCGAGGAAGAAGTTGAGCTGGTGAAGAAGATACGCGAGAACGCCAAGACTGTCGTTGCGGTCGGCTCGTGTGCGGTTCACGGTGGAGTTCAGAGCTGGGAGAAGGATAAGAGCCTCGATGAGCTCTGGAAAACAGTTTACGGCGACGGGACGGTCAAGTTCCAGCCGAAGATGGCCGAGCCGGTCGAGAAATACATCAAGGTTGATTACAAAATCTACGGCTGTCCACCGGAGAAAAAGGACTTCGTCTACGCCATTGGAACCCTCCTAATAGGCTCGTGGCCCGAGGACATTGACTATCCCGTCTGCCTTGAGTGCCGCCTGAACGGAAACTCCTGCGTGCTCCTTGAGAAGGGCGAGCCATGCCTGGGCCCGGTCACAAGGGCTGGCTGTAACGCTCGCTGTCCCGCCTACGGAATAGCGTGCATCGGTTGCAGGGGAGCGATAGGCTACGACGTTGCATGGTTCGACTCACTCGCGAGGGTCTTCAGGGAGAAGGGCCTAACTAAGGAGGAAATCCTTGAGCGCATGAAGATATTCAACGCCCACAACCCGAAGCTTGAGGAGATGGTTAACAAGATATTCGAGGGGGTGAAAGAATGAGCATGAAGAACCTCTACCTACCGATCACCATTGACCACATAGCGAGGATTGAAGGCAAAGGAGGAGTTGAGATAGTCGTCGGCGACGACGGCGTTAAGGAGGTCAAGCTCAACATCATCGAAGGTCCGAGGTTCTTCGAGGCAATATCCCTCGGCAAGAAAGTTGACGAGGCACTTGCAATCTACCCGAGGATATGCTCCTTCTGTTCCGCCGCCCACAAGCTTACCGCGGTCGAAGCTGCCGAAAAGGCCGTCGGCTTCACCCCGCGCGAGGAGATACAGGCTTTGAGGGAGGTTCTCTACATAGGAGACATGATAGAGAGCCACGCCCTACATCTCTACCTCTTAGTGCTTCCCGACTACCTCGGCTACTCCGGGCCGCTCCACATGATTGAGGAATACAAGAAAGAGATTGGCATAGCGCTCGACCTCAAAAACCTCGGCTCATGGATGATGGACGAGCTTGGCTCAAGGGCAATCCACCAGGAGAACGTGGTAATGGGCGGTTTCGGAAAGCTCCCGGACAAAAGTGTCCTCGAGACGATGAAGAAGCGCCTTAAGGAGGCCCTTCCGAAGGCTGAATACACCTTCGAGCTCTTCACCAAGCTGGAGCAGTACGAGGAGGTTGAGGGGCTGATAACTCACATAGCTGTGAAGCCGAGGGGAGACGTCTACGGAATCTACGGCGACTACCTCAAGGCGAGCGACGGCAACGAGTTCCCGAGTGAAGAGTATAAAGAGCACATAAAGGAGTTCGTGGTGGAGCACAGCTTCGCCAAGCACAGCCACTACCACGGGAAGCCCTTCATGGTTGGAGCCATATCGCGCCTCGTCAACAACGCAGGAACGCTCTACGGGAAAGCTAAGGAGCTCTATGAGGCCCACAAAGACCTGCTTAGGGCAACCAACCCATTCGCCAACAACCTCGCCCAGGCCCTCGAGCTCGTCTACTTCACGGAAAGGGCGATAGACCTCATAGACGAGGTCCTCGCGAAGTGGCCTGTAAAGCCGAGGGACGAGGTCGAGATAAGGGACGGCTTCGGCGTTTCCACAACGGAAGCACCGCGCGGAGTGCTGGTGTATGCTCTCAAAGTTGAGAACGGAAGGGTTTCCTACGCGGACATCATAACGCCGACAGCGTTCAACCTCGCAATGATGGAGCAACACGTCAGGATGATGGCCGAGAAGCACTACAACGACGACCCGGAGAGACTGAAGCTCCTCGCGGAAATGGTCGTTAGGGCCTACGACCCGTGCCTCTCCTGTTCTGTGCACGTGGCGAGGCTCTGACTTCTACTTCTCAACTTTTTTAAGGTTTAGCCGAGAAAATAAGTTGGGTGAGTGCTGAAGTGGCAGAAGAACTTGTTGATATTACGATTCATGTCAAGGTTCCCAGGGAGTACGCCGAGGAATTCAAGAGAGACGTTGAGGCGAGGGCGTGGTACCTCTCCCACAAGGGAGAGCTGTTCAAGAACCTGAAAAAGCTCAAGGGCATTCTAAAAACTGACAAATCGTGGAAGGAACTTAAGGAGGAGTACTATGAAGGACTTACTCGTTGACAGCTCCGTGCTCATTGAATACTTCAAGGGCAACGAGCGGGCCGTGAAGTTACTGGAGTCCTTCGAAAATGCCGACGTGGTGCTCCACATAAACGACGTGGTATTCAGTGAGGTTGTTTACATCCTCCTTGGCCACTATCTCGGGAGGTCTCCCAGAGCAATGAAGGGGAATCCAGAGAAGCTCCCTCCAGAAAACGAGGAGGTCTTTAAGGTTCTCAAGGCCTTCGGTTTTATCCCCGTGGAGCAGAGCACGGTCTTCAAGGCCATGACTCTAATCCAGAAATACGCCATGCTCCCGAACGATGCTCTAATTCTAGCAACGTGCGTAGAGCACGACTTTTCCTTGGTGACTCTCGACGAGGACTTTAAACTACCCTCGGAGAAAGAGGGTGTCCAGACAATAACGAGATAATTCACATGAATGTTTCATCTGCGTGCTAAACCCCCCAACTTTTTTAAGCCCCTTCCACCCCATTGAAACAGGGGAGAGAACATGGGAGAAGTTGTTATTCACGTCGTCGTTCCCGATGGTTATGAAGAGACCTTCAAAAAAGAGGTCGAGGAGATGGCTAAATACCTGCGAAACAAAGAGAAGCTGAGAAAGAACATGGAAAAGCTCTTTGGGGTGCTCAAGAGTGACCAAACGTGGAAGGAAATGAAGAGGGAGATGTATGAAGGGCGTCTTGCTCGACACCTCGATTCTCATTGAGCACTTCAAGGGAAATCTCAAAGCCAGGAACGTCCTCCTGAGCTTAATGGACTCCGATGTAGTCCTCTTCATTAACCCAATAGTCTTCAGCGAGGTCGTTTACTTACTTCTCGGTTTCTACTCCGGCGTATCTCCGAGAAGTTTGAAGGGAAAACCCGAAAAACTTCCAGGGGAGCTTGACCTGGTTTTTGAATCACTTGAGGAATACGCCTTTGTGGAACTTGGCGAAAAGACCTCCCGCATAGCCCGAGACCTCATCCGGAAATACGCCATGCTTCCGAACGACGCCCTGATTCTTGCCACTTGCATAGAGCACGGTTTTTCCCTGGCGACGCTTGATGAGGACTTCAAGGCTCCCGCCGGGAAAGAAGGTGTTCCAATCATAACGGGGTGAGAGCTTGCGAACCTTAATCCTTGCGCTCGGAAACGAACTCATGAGGGACGACGGCGTTGGGCTTAAGGCAGGCAGGATTCTCGCGGAGAAGGGCTACAACGTCCTGGAGGTCGGCACCGATATATTCAGGCTCGCAAGCCACTACCATGGGGAAGATAGGATTATCATCATTGACGCGATTTTGAGCGATAAGCTAAAGCCAGGCGAGATAATCCACCTGCAGGGCGATGATGTATGTGAGAAGCTGAAGGCCGAGATAAGGAGCGCCCACTTCATGGGTGCGATAGACGGGCTCAAGCTCCTGATGGCGCTCGATGAAAGGCTCGCAAAGGTGGATATCCACTTCATCGGCGTTGTTGCAAAGGAGATAGACCTCGGTATGGAGCTGAGCGATGAGGTTGAGAATGCCCTCCCAAGGGTCGTTGAGCTCGTCGAAAGCCTATGTAAAAACTGAATTCTGGAATTAAAGAACTGAAGGATCAAAGGCAGGCGGGGTTCACATGCCCCCGCTTACTGCCAACTCGATTATCCTCCGTATTTCCACGAGGAACTCCATCGGGATGTCCTTGAGCATCGGTTCGAGGAAGCCCTTGACGATTAGCTGGGTCGCCTTCTCCTCTCTCAGGCCGCGGCTCATGAGGTAGAACAGTTCCTCCTCGCGTATCTTTCCGATGGCAGCTTCGTGGCTCAGCTCGGCATCGTCCACCCTGCTGACCAGCCCAGGGTATGTCTCCATCACTGCTTTGTCGCTCATTAACAGGGCATCACAGCTTATGTGCCCCTTGGTCTTCGGTGCCTCCGCCTTTATGACTCCGCGCGTTATGACCCTGCTTTCGTCCATTATAACAGCCTTGCTCGCGTTTATTCCTGCCGCTCCCGGTCCCTGGAGGTACATCTCACCGCCGAGGTCAACGTACCAGTCCTTCTGACCGAGGAGGATTCCGTTAAGTTCCACGTAGCCGTTCTCGTCCACCCAGTACTTCGGATTCGCCACGTTGCTCCTACCGCTTCCAAGGCCGACGGTGGTGTTTATAAAGCGCGCACCCTTGCCTATCCTCGCCCTCGTCATGGGCCTCGTGTGCACGTATTCAGGCCAGTTTTGCAAAACCGTCAGCTGGGCCCTTGCCCCATCGTGGAGGTAGGCCTCCGTCATGTCGAGGTGGAGGGAGTGCCTAACGAGTATCGGCGCGGTACAGCCCTCTATGAGGTGGAACTCGCTGTTTTTCTCGGCGATGATAATTATGTGCGGCGCCTGCGCCAGGGCGCTCTCCTGAATGAGGAAGAATAGGTGAAGCGGGAAGGGAACCTTTAATCCCTCTTTGACGTAGAGGAAGATCCCGCCGTTCCATACGGCAGTGTGGTAAGCTGTTAGCTTGCTCTCATCGGCGCGGAAGAGCTTTAGGAAGTGCTGCTTCACTATGTCTGGATACTTCCTCACCGCCTCCTCCGTCGGGAGGACTATGAGGCCCTTCTTCGCCCACTCCTGGAGGAACTGGTTGTAGATAACGCCGGTATCGGTCTGGACGGCTAAACCGGCGATGTACTTCTGCTCGACCTCACTTATGCCCAGTCTGTCGAGTAGCGCTTTCATCTCCGGTGGAAGGTCGTCAAGGCTCTCGACCTTCTCAGGGAGTCCCTCTATCTCGGGCTTGGCTATGAAGTGGAGGAGCTCCTCCTCGCTTATGACGGGATCCCTGTGGGGTGCCCTCTCAAAGGCTTCCAGAGCTTTGTAGCGAATCCTCGTCATCCACTCGGGTTCCCTGTTCCTCTTTGCGAGTTCTTCAATCTGGTTCTCGATTATGGCCTTGGCATCGCTCAGGGTTATCGTTTCCGTCATGCTCCCACCTCCTCAAAGAGCTTGGCGAATCCTTCTTTGTCAATCCTGTCGACGAGGTCACCGCTTCCGGTCTTGACGATCCTGCCGTCCTTCATGACGTGGACGGTGAGCTTCTCCCTGTCGAGATGGCCGAGAATCCTGCCGTAGTGGGTTATGAGGAGTATAGCGGTTCCCCTTTTGTGAAGCTCCTCTATCTTTCTGCTGATGATGCTGAGCGAGTCAACATCAACGCCGCTGTCCGGCTCATCCAGGATGAGCAGCTTAGGCTCGATGAGCAAAGCTTGAAGGAGCTCAAGCCTTTTTCTCTCGCCACCGGAGAAGCCGACGTTGACGTAGCGGTGTAAATCCTCCTCCTTGAACCAGAGCTCCTTGGCCTTCTCGACGATCAGGTTGTAGGCCTCAGCCGGGTCGATGCCCCTTAGCTCCACCAAAACCTGTTGAAGGAACTCGATTATCTTTACTCCCTCGACCTCGGGCGGGACCTGGAAAGCCAATAGAATTCCCTTTTTGGCCCTCTCATCAGGGCCGAGTTCGTGAATCTCCTCACCCCCGAAGGTTATCTTTCCATCAGTGACCTTGTACTTCGGGTGGCCTGCTATCGTTAGGGCGAGTGTTGACTTGCCGGAACCGTTAGGCCCCATAACCACGTGAAATTCTCCCGGATTCACGGACAGGTTAACGCCCTTCAGTATCCCCTTGTCCTCGACTGAAACGTGAAGGTTCTCAACTTTGAGCATTAGCTCACCTCCATGGGTAGCGTTGATGGGACGTTTTTTAAGCATTTCTGGACACGGATGTGAACTCGATGACTGGGAAAACTCAGTGAAGAAACCAAGAAGAATAGAAGAGCTTCAAATAGAAAGTGGAAGGGCCTCCCTTATGCGTTTGAGGAGCTCCCTCTTCTTTTCGTTGTCCTCTAGGGCTATCTCGAGCACCTGGTCGATGGTCTCGACCGGGAATATCTCTATCCTCTCCGCCTTGTCCTTGCTGAGGAAGACATCCTTCTCATTTGCCTTGGGGATTATAACGGTCTTTATGCCCGCCTCGATAGCGGCCTCTATCTTCGGCGTCGCACCGCCTATCGGGAGTACCTCGCCGAGAACGCTCAGCGAACCGGTCATGGCAACGTCCTGTCTTATCGGTATCCCCTCGAGGGCCGAGATGACCGCGGTGGCGACGCTTATGCTCGCCGAGTCACCTTCAACGCCCTCGTAGGTCTGGAGGAACTGAACGTGGATGTCGTAGCGGCTTATGTCCTCGCCCTTGTAGCGCTTGATTATCGCCGAGACGTTCTGCACTGCCTCCTTCGCTATCTCACCGAGTTTTCCTGTTACTATTATCTTGCCCTCTTCCTTGCTCGCCGCCGGGGCAACGACTGCTTCAATGGGCAACACTATACCGCTCTGCTCACCTATGACGGCGAGACCGTTGACACGCCCTACCTGGCTTCCTTCGGTCCTAATGACCTGGTATTCCTTCTTGTTCTCGATGTACCAGTCGGCGAGCTGCTTTTCGAGCGGCTTTGCCATTCTGATTGCCTCGAGGACGTCCTCGCGCTCAACGTACTTCTTGCCCTTTTTGACGGCTATGTCCCCAGCGGCCCTGACGATTCCGCCGAGGTCCCTGAGGCGGAGCGTGAGGTGGCCCTTTCTTCCGGCCCTCTTCTGTGCTTCCCTCACGATTTCCTCAACGGCGTCCCTCGTAAAGTGCGGTATCTTGCCGTCCCTAACTACCTCCTGGGCGACGAACTGAACGAGCTTCTTCCTGTTCTCGAGCGTGTCGGGCATGGTTGTTCTCATGTAGACCTCGTAACCGTAGCCCCTAATGCGGGAGCGCAAAGCCGGGTGCATCTTGTCTATCGTGTCGAGGTTTCCGGCCGCGACGAGTATGAAGTCGCACGGAACCGGCTCGGTTCTCACCATGGCACCGCTCGACATCTCGCTCTGGCCGGTTATCGGGAACTTTTTCTCCTGCATCGCTGTGAGCAGGCTCTGCTGCATCTTGAGGCTGAGCGTCGCTATCTCATCGATGAAGAGGACGCCCTTGTGGGCGCGGTGTATCATGCCGGGCTCAACGCGCTCGTGGGCCGGCGTCCCGAGGCCACCGCTCTGGAACGGGTCGTGCCTGACATCGCCGAGGAGCGCTCCGGCGTGTGCCCCGGTTGCGTCGATGAACGGTGCCTTGGTTCTGCCGCAGTTGTCGATGAGGAGCTTTGGGATCAGAACCGAGTTCCTGAAGCGCATGTTGGAGAGGGCCACCATGGTCATGATGACGACGAAGATGCCCAGGAGGATGGTCGTGGCACTGGGTTCCATGAAGATGGCCATCATCACCATGAACATGACAAAGAGCAGGATGTAGGACTTGATGTTCTCCTGCCCCTTTGCCTTCTCGCGATACCTCTCGACTATCCTTCTGCCCTGGCAGGCCGGGACTGTCTTTATCTTGGGCATGTTCTCGTCCTCGGGGTTGGGGAAGACGAGCACGTCCTCAAGGTTCTCCGTTGGAAGGAGTTCCGCCATTGCCTGACCGAGCATCGACTTGCCCGTTCCAGGCTCTCCGATGAGAAGAACATGTCTCTTCTGATTGGCCGCGGTCTTTATGACCTCTACAGCGTGCTCTTGGCCGATGACCTGGTCTATGAGCTTCTCGGGAACCTTTATCTCCTCTGTGGTGCTGAACTCAACGCCCAGCTCCAGGCTCTCACCGTATTCCTTGGGGGCCAGTGCCTCTCCAACCTTTTCTTCGTCCCCCATTTTGCTTCCCTCTTTCTTTCTCTAAGTCTGGATGCTCGAGGCGATTTATAACTTTTTTGAGGACGCCAAGAAAAAGCTAAAATAGTTCGTTAATCAATGGTTGGTGGTGGAAGCGATGAAGGTTGAGGATCAGATAGTGTTTACGGCCCATCACGGGAGCTGGAAGGTGGCTGACAGGCTCCTCGACATGGAGGACGAGAAGGTTGCCCACTTTATAGCCAGCGTCGCCAACACGGTGAACGCGAAGATACCGGAGTACCTTACGGAGGTCATGAACGTCGCGGGCATAATGAGCCTCGCGGAGGAACTCGCCAAGAAGAACCTCGCCGACGCTGTGGTGGCGCTTAAGTCTCCGGGAACCGCGAGGAAACTCGGTGGGCTCGTCTTTGAAGAGGATAAGAAGCTCAAGAAGCTCCTCACTGACGTTGCCAAGGCCGTCCTCGCCAGAGAGGTTCTCTCGAGGAAAGTTCCTGTGGATTACCCCGAAGGGCCCCTCACGGAAGTCAGGATAGTCTTCCCCTACAGCGAGGACCACGTCAACTTCACTGCTTTCCATCTCAGCGCGGAGCACGGCCCGTGGAGGGCAGTCAGGAGGCTCATAATCGACGACAAAACGCCGATGGCCGACGTGGCGAGGCTCCTCGCTAGCATAAACGAGAGCATCACGCTCAAGCTGCCGGTCTACGCGGGCATCGATGTTGATGGTATCGACACCTGGTTCGGCGAGTTCAAGAAGGTCACAAAGGCCGACATCCCCACAGTCGTCGAGAAGTACAGGCACTTCCCTGCCGAGAACTACGCGCCCGACCACTTTATCGAGCACGCAAGGGTCTACGCCCTGAGAAAGGCCCTTGAGAAGGTAGGTATTCCGTTCGACGTTCCGGCCAAGAGCCTTGAGAAGTACCTTGAGAAGAAGTGAAAAGGCCCTGACGAACGTGCATGAAGCTGGGATGATGAGGCCGAGGACACCCGAGGGGAACCGATGAGGACTCTTCGCTTCGCTGACCCATTTGCATAAGCAACATGGGCCGGACGGCAGGTTGGATGGGCTTTCTTTTCGTCCTTTACTTATTCCCGGCTGGAGTTCCTGCCAGCACCTCGAAAGATTTTTAATAACTTTTGGTATATTAATTGGTGGAGGTGATGGCAATGGTGAAGAAAACTGTGGTGTATACTGAGAACGCCCCCAAGCCGATAGGGCCGTACAGCCAGGCGATAGCCGTTCACAACCCAGATAGACTCATATTCGTCTCCGGCCAGATACCCATCGACCCCGAGACCGGCGAGATCGTCAAGGGTGACATCAGGGAGCAGGCTAGGCAGGCCATAGACAACCTCGTTGAGGTGCTCGAAGCCGCGGGAGCAACGGTGGACGACGTCGTCAAGGTTACAGTCTACCTATCGGACATGAACGACTACGCTGAGTTCAACGAAATCTACGAGGAGTACTTCGGGCACTCAAAGCCCGCTAGAGCTGTGGTTGAGGTCTCAAAGCTCCCCAAGGGAGTTAAAGTGGAGATAGAGGCCATAGCAGCCCTGTGATACTGCACCTGTCATTTTGTTTTTCAAAACGAGGAAGGTGAAAGCGTGGATGTTGTGAGAATAAGAAGGGAACTGCTGGAATATCTGCTTGAGCTTGCCCGCGATTTCTATCCGAACGAGTTCGCGGGATTCCTCAGGGAGAAGGACGGTGTGTTTGAGGAGATCCTCATAGCCCCAAACCCACACTTCGGAAGGAGCTCTGCGTTCTTTGACACATGGATGCTCCCCTACGACGAGAGCATAAAGGGAACCGTGCACTCGCACCCGGGTCCAAGTCCCCGGCCCTCCAGGGCCGACCTGCACTTCTTCTCTAAGTTCGGCGGTGTTCACCTGATAATTGCATACCCCTTCACGGAGGAGGACGTCAGGGCATACCTCAGCAACGGTGAGGAGGTTAGGATAGAGGTTGTGGAGTAGTGCGCCGGCAAAAATGACCGTTCATATGAAAATTCTTAAAAGGTGAAAGTTGATAGGGTCTTGGGTGTTGAGCATGAAGGTGAGGGACATCCTTGAAAAACTTGATGAGAAGCAGAAGAAAACCGTGATGCGGTGCAAGGAGACCTGCGGCATACCCTGCATTGACAAGGAGATCGATGCTGAGGTTGAGGAAGACATTGTAAAGTTCCTGAAGGCGGTATCGAATCCCCTGAGGCTCAAGATACTCAAGCTCCTCAAGGACAACTGGCTGTGCGTGTGTGTAATAGCCTCGGCCCTCGATCAGGACCAGACCCTCATCAGCCACCACCTCAGAACGCTCCGCTCCCTTGGCCTGATCGAGGTGCGGAAAGAGGGCAAGATGCGCTTCTATAGAACAAACAAGGAGGTACTCGAAAGGTATCTCCAGAGGGTCACCTCGGAGCTGGTGTGAGTTATGAACGAGCACCAGGCCAAAGTTGACGAGCTGGTGAAGGAGCTGGGGGGCTACTGGAAGCCGTTCGAGATGCTTGCCGCGCTGGTGGAAGAAGTCGGGGAGCTGGCGGACGAGCTTTTAAAGGTCGAGGGGGTAAAGGGGGAGAGAAGCCCTGAGCACCTGAAGGAAGAGCTTGGGGACGTGCTATTTGCCCTAACGTGCATCGCTAACTACTACGGGGTCGACATCCTGGAGGCACTGGCGGAAAGCGTGGAGAAGTACCGCATCAGAGACAAAAATAGATGGGAAGAACGACATCAGGTTGTCCAGAGATAACTTCCCCCAATTATGTCATTTAGTTCTGGAGTATGGCCAAGTTTTAAGGGGGCAGGGTCAATTGGTGTGACCGAATGGTTAGAGATAGTCCAAAATATAGAAACATTTTTATAACTCGTCACTCAACTTGGGTTAAGAAATAGTGGGGGTGACAGGATGGCGGATAAAATAACCAGTATCGATATCCGCATATTGAAGCTCCTCTCGAGGAACGCCAGGCTTACTTACAAAGAGCTCGCCGAGATTCTCGGCACCACAAGGCAGAGGATATCGAGGAGGATGGACCGCCTCGAAAGGAATGGAGTCATAAAGAAATACACGGTCATCCCGGACTACGACGCACTCGGCTACATACATGTGATACTCGGGATAACGGTCAAGCCCACAGTCAACATAGACGAAATCATTCATATACTGGTTGAGGACGAGAACGTCAAGGTCGTCCAGCGCGCGCTCGGCACCCATAACCTCGTCATTCATGTTGTCGGCCCCAAGGACATGAAGGAGCTCGAGAAGATGATAGCTGAGGTCACCAGGAAGATCCCGGAGATAGATAAGCTCGATATTACCTTCATCACGGACACAGTCAAGTTCGAGGTTCTTTGATTTCCTTTATCTCCTTCGTCAACCGCCGAGGGAAAGAATAATAAGCGAGCCTCTGGAGTTCTCCCAGGTGACAGGAATGCTCGAGAGGATTGCCTTGGAAGTGGCAGTGGTTGCAGGGCTTGGGCTCAGTGCATACCGTCTCAGGGCCCTCGACGCCAGGGGTGCGGTGGCCGCGGCGGTTCTTGGGCTCGCCGTCATAGAGCTTGGCGGCGTGTACCCGTTTCTGGCCATGCTGGTCTTTGTGGTAGCAGGAGTTCTGGCTACAAAGTACAGGTTCAGGGAGAAAGCGAGACTGGGTGTGGCGCAGGAGGGAAACGGGGTTAGGAGCTGGGGCAACGTCCTCGGAAACGGTCTTGCCGCGGTTATTTTCCTGATCTTTGAGTACATCTCCCAGAGGGATGTGTTCTGGGCGGCTACATTCGCGGCCATAGCCACGGCCAACGGCGACACGCTAGCGAGCGAGCTTGGAAAGGTTTTCGGGAAGACCCCGAGGCTTATAACCGACCTCAGACCCACCAGACCTGGCACCAATGGGGCAGTCTCCTGGGCGGGAGAGCTGTTTGCCATAATAGGGGCGCTGATGATAGCGCTCTTAGCGCTCCCCCTGACCTGCTACAAAACCCAGATGCTCCTTGCGGTTACGGCAGGCGGCTTCCTCGGAGCCAACATTGACAGCATCATCGGTGCGACCCTGGAGAACAGGGGGGTGACGGACAACAACTCCACGAACTTCCTAGCCTCTCTCCTCGGCGGCATAATAGGCGCCGGCCTCTTTTATCTGATTGTGTGATGTTCCACCCCGAAGATGATCCCTTATCCGGCGGATGATGACTACGGCGGATTCCCGAGCGGTGAGGACGACCTTAGGGTCTGACGCCGGCTCAAAACTCCAATCATAGAACTGAAAATTAAAACTGAAGAGGCCAAAAATCACTCCTTCTCCCTGCTCCTCAAATACTCTTCATAGACTTCCCAGAGCGAGACCAGTGCCGCTGGAATGCCGTGTTCCGTTGCGAACGTCATATATGGAGCCAGGTCAACCACGTAGTCCGCGAACCGGAAGAGGCCGCGCGGGATGCCCTCCCGTGAACCAACGAAGACTATGATTTCCTTCGCGTGGAACATGTCCCTCGCGAGGTTATCCTTAACCTCGGCCAGCGTCGGCCCCTTGGGGTCTGTGATTATGAGCAGCCTCTTGGCCCTCCTCTTGTCGCGGACGACCTGGTAGAGGTCCCATACTGAAACCGGAACCTTCTCGACCTTCCAGGGGTAGGCCTCCCTCTGAATCTGGTGCCTGCTCTCCTGGCCGATCTTCACGCCCTTTATGAACTCCGCCAGTTCAAAGGCGTCCATTTTCTCCTTTGGTGCTATGATGAGCTCCTTGACCTCAAAGGCCTGTGCGGCCCTGCCTATCTTCTCGCCGAAGGAACGGCAGGCTTTATAGTCGCCCCAGTAGGGCATCTGGACTACAGTGAGCTTGCGGAAGAGCTCCCTGGCGTCTATCTTGTCGGGGGTAAACTTTCTGAACTCTTCACCTGGAACGACGGAGATGTAAGCTTTATCGCCGATTATCTCGACCTGAACCACCTTGTCCGGCCAGCTGAGGTTCACATCCGCACCGGTGAGCTCCTGAACCTTAGCGCCTAGGCTTCTGTTGACGTCGAGGCTCGAAAAGCCGTGCTTTCCACGCCTCTTGGTTTTCACGGCAAAGGTCTCGTTCTCACCTATGAACGGGGCAACATTCTCAGCGGCGTTTACTATCTCCTCAATCTCCGCCGGAACCTCGACCAGAACGGGGATAACACGCTCCACCTCGGGGATCTCAAGGATTTTCTCAACAGCGTTTTCATCGTCGCTCTCAACTATCACGAGTCCGTAGTAGCCCAGCGGCGATGCCTGAACCTTCGAATTGGGGAGAGCCTCCCTGATGTAGTTAGCGGCGACTCCTTCCATTCCCCTCTGCGTTTTCACGATGAACTTCATGACCGCACCTCCGGTAGGAAATTGGTGGGGGCTTTAAAAGCCTGCCGAGAAGAGGAGTTTAATAAAACTGTCGGGAGAGAATAGGGGAATTGAGAGGCCATCAGGCCTCCGGCTCGGCGAGGACCTTGATCTTCCTGATCTCGGCCCTCTTGATCGGGTATATCCTGCGGGCTTCCTTGGCGATCTCAGCCGCCATCTTGCCGCTGACGGCCTCGAGGACGAAGTCCTTGAAGTTCAGTTCGCTAGCCTTCTTGTAGATGATCTCCCTGATTATCTCGCGGATGGCCCTCTCCTGGCTGGTCTGTATCCTTCTGTAGGCGATGACCATGCCCATGACGCGGAGCTTGTAGCCATCCTTGGTGGTGACGTTGAATATGCCATCGACCCTCGTCGTCCTCCTCCTGACGAGTGAGCGGATGTAGCTTCTCGCGAGGTTGTGGCCCTTGAACTTGGTGTAGGCGTTCTGGCCCTTGACGTCGTAGATCTGGAAGTAGAGCTTGACCTGGCCCTTGGTGAAGTCGCCGGTGAGGTCCTTGAGGGTGGTCTCGATGACCCTTCCTATGACCTTCTCCGGCTCGTCAGCGGGGGTGAGTCCTATCTCCTTGCTCCCGAAGAAGTCCGGAGCGTAAACGATGTACCACTCCTTGCTCTTCCACTTATCCTTGGTAGCGGCAGCCCTCTTTCTCGGATTACCTTTCGCCATCTTAACACCTCCAGTTCACACGTTCAACGCTTCTTCAGCGATTTTGACCGCAAACACCAAATCGTCCAGCGCTTTGATGAGTGTTTCAATCTCACCCGAGTATTTAACCTTTGTTATGACGTCCCCATCTTCCGATAGGGACACCACATTTAAACTTTTCTTAAGGCCCGGCGGAATGCCCTCGTTGTCAACCTGTACTGCCCCGGCTATTGCCTCAGCTTTCACCGGGTCACCGTAGTGCCAGACTATCTCCGCCCTGGCCTCAATCCTCACTGCCTTCCCTCCCAACCTGCTTTGCCAGAGCCTCGTTGAAGAGCCGGATAAACTCGTCTATCCTGCCCTTCGGGAAGCGGATCCCGGCCGCTATGGCGTGTCCGCCGCCCTCCCCGCCGAGCTTTTCAGCGACCTCCTTAAGGGCCTCCCCAAGGTGGTAGCCTTTGGCGAGGGCCTTCTCGGTGGTCCTTGCGGAGCCTTTGACGAGGTTCTCGTCCTCCTCACTGTCCGCTATAACCACAACGGGCTTCTCGGGGTCGGCGAGGCCGGCGTTTATCGCTATGTTTGCCGCTATGCCCACGAGCGTATCGCGGATGTTCTTGCCGGCGTAGAAGACGTATGCGTGCTCACCTTCATCGGCCATGCTCCAGTTCTGGACTATGAACTTCCTGGCCTCGATCTGCTCCCTCTTGTAGTCGTCGAGCATCTTTTTAGCTTTCTTGTAGGCATCCTCGTCGCCGAGGCAGATTGCAACGCCGAGCGTCCCGGCGTTCAGTCTCCCGGTGGCGTTGAGGAGCGTGGCGAACTCCCTTGCCTCGTGCCTCGGGTCGCCCTCTGGGTATAGCGGGCTCACCACAACGTCGCCGATGAGCCTGTCAATGGCTTCCTTCGGGGCGCCGTGTTTTATGAGGTGAATGACGAGGGCGTCATGGAGCTTCCGCTTCTCCTCCTCGCGAAGCTGCCAGTAGTGAACGTCGGGATCGAAGCCTTTAGAGCGTAACCACTCTATGGCATTCCTCTCATCGCCTGTTATGCCTGGAAGTTCGGGGTTGGTGGAATAAGCCAACATCTGCCGGAGCGGCCTGCTCTCCCTGCCAAAAAGGCGAAGCTCCTTCCTGACCTCGAGTATTCCCAGTTCCTTGCCGTCCTCGATGATGTCAAGGTTCATGCCGTGGAAGGTGCCGTCGATCTCCTGCATGTCCCCGACGGAACCAACGAGAGCGATGTAAGCTAAATCCCTGTTCTTCTCGTTCATTTCCTTGGCAACGAAGTAGGCAACGCCCGAGCCGCTCAGATCGCGGACGCTGTTTGCCCCAAAGGGAACGGGATTGACGAGGACGTGGGAGTCGTTCGAAAAGCTCTCCTTCTCCGGCGGGTGGTGGTCGGCAACCACAACCGTTGCAAAGTCGAGGTGCTTCTCTATGAGCTCCATCGAGCCGCTTCCGAGGTCGCTGAAGACGTAGATCTCTCTCCGTTCCTCCGCGAGTTCCCTGATGAGGTCTTCACTGACCTGCTTGACGATGCTGAGCTGAAAAGTGCCGCCTTCCCTGGCGACGGCTTTGGCGAGAATGGCTCCGGCGGTGATGCCGTCCGCGTCGCGGTGGGAGATGAGCCTTATGGTGTGCCCTAACTCGATGTGCATCTTGATAAGCTCGGCGCCCTCCCTGGCCCGCTCCAAGAAGGCTCCCTTATCCACGGGGCATCACCGGTAAGAAGAAGGAAAGGGATCAGCGGACCAGGAGCTTGGCCTGCTCCGGATCGTAGCGCCACTTAGCCGGCAGCTTTCCGGTTCTCCTGTAGTACTTGACAAGTCTGCGGATCTTGCTCTCGGTGAGCTGGAGGCCCCTCATGGAGTGCTTGTCCTTCGGGTGCTGCTCGAGGTGCTTTCTCAGGTTGACCGCCTTCCTGATGAGGGCCATGAGATCCTCCGGAATGTCCGGGGCCAGGCCGTTCTCCTCGAGGATCTTGGTTATCTTCTTGCCGGTAATGAGCTTGACGCTCGGGATTCCGTACTGGTCCCTGAGGATCGTCCCTATCATGGCCGCGCTGTAGCCTTCCTTCCTGAGCTTGATAACGAGTCCCTCGACCTCCTCCGCCGTGTACTCCACCCAGGTCGGCGGAGCGGTCCTCGGTGGCTTCTTTGAGCCAGACTTACCCCTCTTTCTCGCGTGTATCCTTGCCATACGAACACCTCCCGGTGACGGCCAGCTCCCGCCAGCCGCCCCTTCGCGTTGGGAATTGGGGAGGGATTTAAAAAGGTTTGCCCCGCTTGACGTAGGTTCTTCCAACCTTCTCATATTCATTCAACCACAGCTTGACAGCTTCGGCAGACGGGTAGTTGCCCTTCAGCCCAATGGCCATTTGAAGCTTCTCAGACTTCCGGCTCGCGGTAAATCCGACTTTCTCCGCAAACAACTGGACATCGTTAAAATGGAAAATTCGCAGGATGAACATATCAACGTTTGACGAGTACTCCTCACCTCGGATAACCACCCTATGTCCCCTTGAGTACAGCTTGGATATCTTAGAGTTTATCCCCAACTCTTCCAGAGCCTCCTGAGCAAACTCCAAAACCTCCAAATCCGAGTTGACTGCAGCAACCTCCACTTTGAAAGATTTTCCAGCGGATATCACGGGGAATCCCTCACTATCAAAGAACCCCCTGAGAAATTCCCTCGGATATTTTCTCGCCAGAGAAAGCAGTCTCTTCCGAGAACCTGTTAAGAGTTGAAACAGGGATTTGTTACTTCCCTCAACGTAGTGCCTGTCCACGCGGGTAGAATCCCTTTCGAATCCTATAGTCACTCCAATTCCCAGCTTTTTCAAAGCGTTCGCAAAGGCTTCGGCGAATTCTTTATCAATGACTTTAAGTTTGACGACATACCTCCCATTGCTTTTTAGATGCACACTACCATCGCCCAAGTAGACACCAATAACATACGCGAGTTCAGGTGATGGCTCCAACGAAATATTACGAATCCTGTTGAAAGGATTATGCGTTCCCTTGCACCACCGAATGACAGTTGCCTTCGAGAGCTTAAGATTATGCTCGTCTGAGATGAACTTAACTATTTTCCCATAGCTGAGACCCTGGGAACGAAGAACCTTTACCTCATCCATTATCCTCTGAAGTTCCTCGATCGAAAGGTCTTTGATCTTCCTCATGACTACCAAGAAAGGTAATATAGAAAGCATAAAAAAGTTTTCGCTGTATATAAAACGTCCCAATGAACAACAAGAGACTTGGAAGAACACATGCGAGCTATAATGCACAGAAACAAGCTGGTAGCGGGGCGAGGATTTGAACCTCGGACCTCCGGGTTATGAGCCCGGCGGGCACTCCTAGCTGCCCCACCCCGCTGCTCGACCCGTTCTTAATGAGCTGGTGAGGGTTTATAAATCTTACGGATGCATGTGGGCTCCACTGGGGAATAAAAAACAAAACTGGAGAAAAGGGCTCACTCCTCGGGGGGTATGCTGATCACGATGTTCATGTCGTCGTTCTTCATCTCAAACCTCACAGGCCTTTCCATGGAGTCCACGAACATGTGCCACTCCCTGCTGGAAGTTAATAAGATTCTCTTTAGCAATTGACAACATAGTGACCAGATTGTGTGGAAGAAAATAGATATAGTGGCCTAAGCCACACTAAAGTCCTAAACTCAAAGGAGGGAATGTAGTTCAGCCAAGCGGCTGAATTTCCACCACGACCCTCGCAGTTTCATCATCCGAGACGAACTCCAGAGGCCTCCCCTCACTGTCCACGGTAAGCGTCCACATCCTTCCGGAGGATGTTTTTACACTATACACGTACGTTTTGTCTTCAAGACCTAACCCCTGAAGCACCCTGGTTGAGAGAGAAACGCCCTCCGAAACCATTCTTGCATCCTCAGAGTTCTCCAAAATTCTCCTGAGGGACACCAATGGGAAGTTTTCCCTGAACATGGCCAGTGCCTGCTCCCTTGACAGCCCGAAGTATTCCCTCCAGAAGGTCAGGACATCAACCTCGCTACCGTCTAACAGCTTGATGCTGCCTGAAACCTCTCCGGTCTTAAGGTCAACAACCACATGCCCATTCATGACCGCACTGCCGTTTACGTAGAATTTCTCCTCCTCTATAACCACGCCTTTATCCAAGTCAACCTGACCCGTCGCGGTGACCTTTCCTGTGTATGCGAAGGTTTTCTTGACTTCGCGAGTATTGTTTGTGTTGGTTGCATTCATATAGTACTGCCTGAAGGTTACGGTTCTTGTGAAGTTGTACCTGTGGATTTCGTCTATCGAGCGGATCACCTGCGCGGTGGAGGGGGGTTCCGCCAGCGCGTACGCCATTCCCAGCACTGCCCCAAGCACGACAAGGACAGTAAAGACCGATAAAACCGTCTTCATGCATCATTCCTCCTGTACGTTAACATAATGCCATCCGACTGTTAAATGCGAGGATGGGCCGCCTTCATTATCACGCGGGTAAGGGTAGTAAAAGCTATCCGTAAATCCCGGCTGAGAGTACGTTCTAAAGAGATCAAACCCGGCACTATTTGTCAAGTGTGCAGTAGCTATGTCAAAGGTGAATGTCCCTAAGAAAGGGATAACGAGAGAGCTGTACCCGGATCCCTCATACCAAGATGTCGAGAACGTCATTAATGTGCCGTCCATCTTGAAATGATATGTGAACGGCCAGATACCTACAGTTGTGGTTGCATAAAAGTCAGGCCCATTGTCTGAAAGCACCACATCATAACTTGGTGCATACGCTACCACACGGCCCGTGCTAACCGCGCTAGTTACTGCCACGGCAACAAAAAAAAACTGTAAACAATACCAACTTTGCAGTAGTCATCTAAATCACCATATTTAGTTGTCAATCTTCGAGTATTGTTCTTCTATATATAAAGCTTTCTGTCCCAATGCGGACATTTAACAGCCTAAAATCAACTTTATGTATCATTTTAATGGCTGGTGAAACCTTTAAAAAACCGGAAACCCATTCCCAATGGTGGTAGAATGTACCTCACGAAGGAAGAGGAACTTGTTCTCGCCGGTGAATACGGCTACGCACTGCAGAAGGCGATGGAAATACTCGTAGCCCTCGGGGATATTTACGGTGCGGACAGGCTCATACCCATCAAGAGCGCCCAGGTCGCGGGGGTTTCCTACAAGAACATAGGCGAAGCGGGGCTTGAGTTCCTGCGTGACTTTGTAAACGCCGGGGCGAAGGTGTCGGTCTATACAACCCTAAACCCCGCGGGAATAGGCGATGAGGAGTTCATGGAGAAGCAGGCGGAGGTTCTCAACCTCTACCGCGAGATGGGCATCGAGGTTACCTCAACCTGCACTCCCTACTACGGCGCGAACCTGCCGAAGTTCGGCGACCACATAGCCTGGAGCGAGAGTTCGGCGGTCATCTTTGCAAACTCCATAATCGGGGCGAGAACCAACAGGGAGGGCGGCCCATCGAGCCTGGCAGCGGCTATAGTCGGTAAGACCCCAAACTACGGCCTCCATCTGGAGGAGAACAGAAAAGCCACTGTCATAGTTGACGTCCAGGCAAAGGTGAAGACCTTCGTCGATTATGCGGCCCTCGGCTACCACCTTGGCAGAACCCTCGGAAACGACGTGCCCTATCTGCGCGGGATAAAGCCCGAAAAGACCGAGTTCCTGAAAGAGATGGGCGCAGCCATGGCCGCGAGCGGCTCGATAGCCCTCTACCACGTCGAGGGAGAGACGCCGGAGTACACGGGGGCGATAGTGGACAAGCTGGAAACCGTAACGGTCGAGGATGAGGATATCAGAGCTGTCAAGGAGCAGTTCAGCGACGACTGGAGCGGGATAGACATGATCCTGATCGG
The DNA here is from genome assembly GCF_002214485.1 of Thermococcus pacificus. Taxonomy (NCBI): domain Archaea; kingdom Methanobacteriati; phylum Methanobacteriota; class Thermococci; order Thermococcales; family Thermococcaceae; genus Thermococcus; species Thermococcus pacificus. The sequence continues at coordinate 1,134,641 of NZ_CP015102.1, read as the reverse complement.
CTGCCCCCACGCCTCGTTGCCCGAGATAAAGGAGATAGCGGAGCTTTTAGCAATGCGCGGGAGGCCTCTGAAGATACCGCTCTTCATCACCGCGAGCAGGGCGGTTAAGGCTTTAGCGGACGCACTTGGCTACACTGAAACCATAGAGCGTTACAACGGGAAGATCATGGCAGATTCGTGCTTCGTTGTCTCTCCAATAAAGGGCTGGTACCGCGGAATAGCCACCAACAGTGGGAAGAGTGCCTTCTACTTCCGCTCCTTCGGGTTTAACGTGAGGCTGGACGACGCTGAAAACCTGATCAAAGAGGCCCCGTGAGGTGGGAGAATGAAGCTCAAAGGGAGAAAGATAGTCGGCGGAAAGGCCGAGGGAGAGCTTATAGTTTCGCAGAAGCCCCTCTCGTTCCTCGGCGGAGTTGACCCGAAAACCGGAATCATTACTGATGCCGAGAGCGATATAAGGGGGCAGAGCATAGCGGGGAAGATACTAGCGTTCCCAAGGGGCAAGGGCTCAACGGTTGGCTCCTACGTCATCTACGCCCTCAAGAAGAACGGGAAGGCGCCAAAGGCGATAATCGTTGGCGAGGCTGAAACCATAGTGGCAACAGGGGCGATAATCTCGGGCATCCCGATGGTCGATGGAGTAGATGTGTCGAAGCTGAAGAGCGGGGCCAAAGTTAGGGTAGATGCCGACAGGGGAGAAGTGGAGGTTATTGAATCTGAGGGATAGAGTTTTTAACCCCCTGCTCCCTTTCACTTTGGGAGGAGAAATGCCTAGGGGAATTTACGAGTGCGTTAACTGCGGGCACAGAGAGGTCATCGACTCCAACGAGCCGCTCCTTGAGAGGGCCTGCCCGGCCTGCGGCGGCGACATGGTTCTGGTCGGCTTCGAGGCAGAAATGCTGGAGGAGAAAGCACCGGAATGGGCGCGCATCGGTTTGTTCCTCCCTCCGGAGGTCGAGGCCAGGGTGCACTCGTTCTACAGCGTGGAGCCGCGCGGGAGCGAGGGGAACGTCTTCGTCTTCGAGGTGAAGGAGATACTCGAGCCGGACTTCGAGAAGGTTCTGCGCGAACTTGAGGAGCTTGGGTACTGGGCGGCGCTGAAGAAGCGCGGGGGTAAAGTTCTCCTCTACGTCTTTCCGGCCGGTGAGGTCAAGCCTGACAACCCCTGGCTGCCTTGGGCGTTCCTGATGGCCACGATCATCACGACCTTCCTGGCCGGCTACTGGCTCGCCCTCGGCTACATAGACCTGATCAACAGGTACAACCTGCCCGGAATAAGGAACCCCTACGTCAACGCCCTCGCTTTCTCGATAAGCGTCATGGCCATCCTCGGAACCCACGAGCTCGGCCACAAGATAGCCGCCGCATACCACGGCGTCCGCGCGACGATGCCTTACTTCATACCATTCCCCAGCATGCTCGGAACCCTCGGCGCCGTGATAAGGGTGAAGTCCCCGGTTCCAACTAGAAACGCGGCCATAGACCTCGGCGTCAGCGGACCACTGGCCGGAATCCTCGTCGCCATCCCCGTCACAGCGATAGGCCTAAGACTTTCAGCTGTCGTGCCCAGCTCAATGGTGCCTCAGACTGGAGAGGACCTCTACATGGGGACAAACCTGTTCTTTGGCGTTCTGGAAAAGCTAGTCCTCGGCATCGGGTCGGGGGAGGACTACACGGTTTTTCTCCACCCGGTGGCTATAGCCGGCTGGGTCGGCATACTCGTGACTTTCCTGAACCTGATCCCCGCGGCACAGCTGGACGGGGGACACATAGCGAGGGCCTTTATGGGGGAGAAGGCGCACAGATACTTCACATTCGCGATAGCCTTCGGCCTTCTGCTCATGAGCTACCTTTGGAGCGGGTGGCTGATCTGGGGGCTTCTTGTTCTCTTCATCGGAAGCGCCGGCAACCCCGGGGCCCTGGACGAGGTTTCCCCTGTTTCAACGGGCAGAAAACTGCTGGCCATAGTGGCCGTTCTGATATTCATCCTCTGTGCAACGCCGGTCCCGCTCTACGTCAAGTGATCCCCTTCCTTTTTCTTCTCCTCCAGGATCCTCTGGATGTCGTAGTAGATAGTATCCCTGGAGACACCAAAGACCCTGGCCAGCTCCGATATGTTCAGAACCTTGGGATTGTAGTCGAAGAGAGAAAGAACGTGGGCCAGTATCTTCCTCCTGTCGGCGGTTTCGGTAAGGGGGCCGTGGCTTCTGGGTGAGAGGTTGTAGACGGCGACGCCGACGGCGTAAGTCCTCCTGGTGACCGGCGTTGTATAGGTTTCAACCTTGAAAGAAACCACCTCTGCATCCTCAATAACCGGGTTGATTTTCTCAAGAACCCTCTGAATGGCATCCTCTCTGTTCCTGCCGGTGGAGTACTCAACGATCACGCCGCCGCCGGACCTGGAAGTGTCGACGAGGAGTATGGCAGAGAGGTGCATGAAGGCACCGAACGTAAGGTTAAGTTCCGCGGATTTTATATAACAGCCAGAAACGGGGAGAGATTCCTTTAGCTTCTTCCTGAAATCGTTTACGCAGTCTTCAACGCTGGCGGACTCGCAGGAAACATGGACCAGGCCCATGGCGGTTCCTCAAAAGCCTTTGGATTAAAAATATATAAACCTTGTCCGGCAAAGGTGTCAGGACGGTGGCAAAATACACCCCGCAGGGGGCTTTAAATCTGAATTGTATAAAATACGACCACCTTAGTGTTAGCTTGTATTTTCTCCAGTACTTTTACAGAGGGGTTAATGAAAATCACAGCACCCCCATTTTTGAGGGGAAATTCGACAAAATTAAGGAAAAAGGTATTTAAGACAAAAAACTGCTAAATTATATGAAGTAATCCTTTGGAGGTGGATAACATGAAGAGGAAAGCCCAGGGTGCGATTGAGTACCTGTTTATGATTGCAGCGGCCCTGATAATAATAGCCATTGTCATAAGGTACCTCAGGGGCGCAGGTGAGAGCACTGGTTCGACTATCAACCAGGGCCAGAGCGCAATTAACAGCAAGCTCAGTCAGGAGCTCAGCGAAGCTCTCAGCGACTGATGATAACTTCGAGTTGCTTTTTCTTTTCTTGTATTGGGGGCAAAGTTATGGGAAGACTAAGGGCCCAGGGAGCGGTGGAATACCTCCTTATTATGACACTGGTTCTGATTATCCTTGCGTGGAGTATCTACAACTTAAGGGTAGCTAAGCGGCAACACGAAAATCTTGCGGATTTCCTCTCGTCTTCTGAAGACCGCTTTAACGAAAAAATAAGGAGTGAAATCTCTTCAAGCCTGGACTCCAGCTGATTAATTTTCCGCCTCAATTCTGACCCCTCTGCATTGTAGAACAACTTTTGATGAAGTTACCACCATTATCGTGCCATTGCCTTCCACTGAAAAGCTCCCTTCGGGATAGAAAATCTCAAACTTGCCCCGGGTGCCTTCCCTGAGGAGCTTTCCGTCCTGAATGGCCACCGCATTCTCCTTAAACTCTATAGTCAGGTTCACAACCACAGGGAAAGACAGCGTTAGAGAATTTCCATCCCGGGAAAGACGAACTGCAATTGAATTCCCATCCTTGGAGTAATAAACGAGGTCGTACTCTCCGTTGGGGTTCCTCTTGATGGTTGCCCTCCACGAGTATGAGACGTTGCCGACTGAAGGATAGACGTAGGCAACCTCACTCCCATTTACCCACAGCTGGAGCTTCCCGCGGAAGGAAGAAAACCCTATCACGTGAGATTTCTCCCCGGAGTTGCTGAAGAGCTCTATGACGTCTCTTTTGCCGTAGCTCTCGGCGTAGAGGAGCGAGCCGTTCACGACTGCGCGTTCCTTCAGTTTTCCAAAGGTTTTCTCAAAAACTTTGGATTCCCTGCTTATTGCGTACATCCACGTGCTGAAAAGCATGTAATCGCTTTTATTCGCGGTCTCCCAAAGCCGGCTGGAGTTCCCCATATAGACGATCCCAAAGGTGTCAAGGCAGTACGGATCGATCCCGAGGTGTAGGTAGTAGGCGTTAAAGGGGTTAATCGAGAGATACGTCCCGTGCAGGTTTGTGTTTCGAATGTACTCGCCAAGATCGTCCCTGAGGTCTTTACTGTGGCCCGCCCAGGCGATGAGCAGTTTTCCATTCCGGTAGTTGTAGGCGACCCCATAATCAGCTACCCCAAAAACCAGAGCAATTGCAAAAGCTAGAGCAATGAGCTTCTTCCTCTCAAGCCTGTCCGGGAGAGATTCAAAAAACGCCAGGTATACCGTCAGCACCATCGGATAGAGGAACCTCATGTTCGGAATTACGGGGAAAGCGAGAAGGTACATAACGGAGGAGACAATTAAGAGAGGGCCTGCAACAGACGGCCTTTCTAGCTTCTCCCCTCTGCCGAAGTAAAAGAGCAGAACCGTGAAGATAAAGATTAGGGGAACGTAAAAAACAATGAAGTCCGGCTTTTCGTTCGTGAAGTCCTCAATAATACCCGCGAAAAGGTCAAAGAACCCCGCTAAGGGAATATACCTGGAACCCTGGGCAAGATATGTCTGGTTAAGGTAGTCCCCACTCACACCGAATCCCAGGATGCCCTCTATCACAACTTTGGGGAGCAGGAAAGCCAAAAGGTACTGAAGGGCTGTTCTTAAGTTCCTGAGAATCAGATGGACAGAGCGCACAAGTTTTCTGAGGTAAGATATCCTGAAGACGTAAAGGGTCAGAAAGCCCCAGATTACCAAAAAGATTCCAGCCGGAATGATGTGCCCAACAACGTCTATTCCATGCACCCCGGGGAGTATAAAGATGCGTCTCAGCTCATCTGATGGGTAAAGCATTACCGCGCCCACGACGAGGAGGGACATTATACCGTAGGCAACAAGAACAAGAAAAACCTGAACCCTGTTGAGCAGAACCCTGCCGAGGCCATCGAGGTAGGATTCGGTCTCGGCATCAATTAGGAGCATGAGAACAACGTAAAGGGCAGCTGCATAGGGTAGTATCGTGAACTTGGAAGTGCTTCCAACTCCCACCCAGAAGAGTGACCAGAGGGCATCCTTTCTGTTTCTATGCTTTACGTATCTGACGAAGTAGTAGAGGGAAAGCATAGTGAAAAGCTCAATCGTGGTCTCGTGAAACACGAGGCCGTTCATGTGAACCATTATGGGATCCATAACAACAACGGCCGAGAAGAGAACTCCAGTTTTCCAATCGCGAAGCTCTCTACCTACAAGGTAAGCAACTAGAACAGCCAGAAGTCCCAGAAAAACGGAGAGGAGCCTTCCAACGACGTAACTGTCTCCAAAAATGCGGAGCCAGAGGGCGAGAAGGTAATAATAAAAAGGTGGATGAACCGCGTAAATATCGCGGTAAGGCAGCACTCCGTGGTTGATGAACCTGGCTATCATGAGGTATGTGCCCTCGTCGTAGTCGAAATACTCGTTCATAGCAGACGAGATTCCCCAGAGGCGGGTCACGAGATAATAGGACAGGATAACTGAAAGGAACATCACACTCTTTTTTCTGTCCTTCATCTCATCTCCTCCACGCCATGATGGAGAGCGCACATGGGAAGTCATCCTCATGGAGGTAGACACCGTTTATTTTATTTTTGCCTTTGTCCTCTGGAAAGTTCCACTCACCGGTTGCACCGTTGCACAGGCGCACTCTTATCTTTTTGGTGTCGGCGGAATCTCCATTTGCATAGACCCAGAAACGGTATTTCCCCGTATCCGGATAGTAATGCAGGTTAACGGATACGTAGAAGTCACAGTTCTTCGTCGCCTCACACCCTAAAGGATATTTATAGACCACCCAAGTCACGGGATGATCGTATCCAGGTTTCTCAGGGGAAAGTTCGGGATCAATGTAAGTAATCCCCGTTATAGGGACGCCCTTCGAGGACGTATAGACGTAGTGGAATACAAGTGCAAGTAGTATCAACGCTACGGTGACCATTACAAGGTATTCAATGCTACCCTGCCCTTTTTTCATGTTAACACCCACTAATTTTCACGAGAAATATTAAAAACCTTTTCCATTGCGCTCTAAGCTTTGAAGTTTCCTAACCAGCTCCGTGGCCTGAGATGTTTCAAGGACGTCGTTTCTTATCCAGACCTCGATACCATCGTTTTCATAAACCTTAGTGTAGGCTCTAAGATGATCTTTTATGCGGTAGTTATACACCGAGTAAAGTAGAGTATTGTCCAAAAGTATAATGTCTGTCTTAGGTAAGGTGTTCCCGCAATATGAACTCCAAATTACATAGGTGCTAATCCTATTTGCAAGATGTGGAAAAATATCGTTTTGGGTGAGGACCGAAAAGTTTGTGCTGTCTACTACCTTAATAATATCGAGTAACAATCGATCGTGATGGGTAATAGGTTGGTAATAATGAGGCGGTACCAGAAGGTCCTTTTTAATTTCATTATCCAAAGGAAGAATGGGAGTTGTTAAAATAGAGAATAAAATACCCACAAGGACGCTAACAGCGAACACCTTCTTAAGGTTATTACTTTGAAGCTCTCTAATCGTGTAAATAACTGAAATCAAAGATAAGGGGAGTATCATGTATGGATACTGAAATCCAATCCTGAACAGGTTTTTCTCGCAAGATAGCAGAATTTCCAGCCAGGGGGCGAACGTTAATAAAAACGTGTACTTAGGACGCAAGAATGTTAACAATCCAAGGGTCAAATTTGCAACAATGAAGTACAGTATTTTCATGGGGATGTATTCTACACATGGAAATCTGGCATAATAGACTGCGGAAGTTATATGGACACCTGCTATATGAGGGATTATGACCCTCCATGAGATTAAAACCCACGATGTTGCAAGAACACCCATGATTAGGGCTGTCTTCTCGGAAGGATGAAGTTTGTTGGTGAGTATCTTCTCAAATAGTGACTTGTAAGTTTGAAGGGAAAACAGCTTGGAGTTTCTCAATAAATAGAACATGCTGAGGGACAGGATAGATAACCCAGCATCTTCCTTTACAAGGAGTACAAAGAACGAAGAAACCAATGCCTTGCGATATTCTCCCCTCTCAAAATATAATGCAGTCATAAATATGAATGGAAGCGCAAAGGGCGTCGCATGAAAATCGTAACCATTTATGCCATGCAGTAATGAATTCATTAAATATAGAACTACAATCGCCAAGGATAACCTCTCACTATGTAGTACTTTTTTTGATAACAAAAATAAGGGGTATGCTGATAATGCAATCACAAAAGTTTGGATGATTAACAGCGTCTCAGCATGGGGAAACACCTTATATATCGGAACCAGAACAAGTAGAATTGGAGAAAAATGTACCCCGAGGTGAGTTGTTACACAAACCTGATATTCTTCAATGGTATTATATAAAACCCTGAACCCGTTCGCTGTGGACCATATTGCCTGCATAAATATGCCCAGATCATAAGCATTGGTTCTGAAAGTATAATGTCTATTAACGGCTATAATGGATAGAAGTACAGAATATGAGAGTATAAGACCCCAAACAGAGTATGTAGTTTTTACCCTCATATTATACCTCCCATGTACCCAAAAAGGAGTTATATAAAAAATTTATGGAGTCAAGGGGAGATAACAATGAAAATGGAACAACGATTCGTAGACTTGAGGATATATTATCAGCCCCCGTATTTGGACTTCTAATTCTACTGCTACAGTAGATACAAGCTTATCACTACTAGTACAACCCAAGATATCAAAGTCGCAATGAGAGGCATATCTCGGAGGTACTGTGGTTCAAAATCAGTTTCACACTTTATGAGGAGATATTCAAGTCGAAATACACCATAGAACACTAGCGGAATCGTAAAAACCAATTTGGGATTAACCTCATTGATATATATCAGATAAGTCACTACCAAAGATGCCGTGGTCATGGTACTTAGGTTTATTATCAATCCTGGGGTGTACTCTCCTAGAGTATTCCTATGTTTAATAGAGCTCGGTACGTTTAATTCGCATCTTCTTTTATGGAATGCCAAAATCAATGCAACTTGAAAAACCGAGAAGACCAACCAGTTTGAGACTGGGACATCTATAACTTGTGCGCCTGCTATTGTTCTCAGCAGGTACCCAATCGATATAGCTATTACATCTATCAAGAAAAGCCTTTTTAAAAAATAAGAGTACATTATATTCAAAAGTAAATACAACACACCAACTAAAGCTACGTTACTAGATAGTCCAAAAAGGACAAACATTGATACTCCACCCAATAATATTACTAGCCCTTTAGCATAGGATCTAGATATCATACCTGAAGGAAGAGGTCTTTTTCTTTTTTTTGGATGAAATCTATCTACTTCAAAATCCCTCAGGTCGTTTATAATATACACCGTGCTTGACAGTAAACAGAAAGCTAGGAATGTTGCAATGACCAAAGCAACGTCTTTAGAATTAAATAGATTTCCCGAAAACAAAATGGGTAGGAATATCACGGTATTTTTGTACCATTGAGCAGGCCTCATAATTAGCACAGTTCCTTTCAGTAGGGATTTAGCGTTTCTTTGGGACATATACCACTACCCCCGGGTACACTTCTCACAAGTTTTTAAACAATAAAGACAAAAAGACCCCCCAATTGAAAGGCCAATGAGTACTGGGCTTATAATGGGGTAATATTTGTCATTCATAAGATTAACCCCCAATTAGAGCTTTAGTAGTCTAAGGCCATATTTTGCATAAGGTAATATTAACCTAGGCTGCTTTAGCATCTCGATAGCTTTTTTCTTGAGATATCTGGTCGATAGATAGGTCTCACGGATAGCTCTTTCTCTAAGCTCTTCTATCTCCTCAGGGGTTAGGTGAAGTGTTCGTATTGCTGGTTTTGAATGGTCGTATCCGGTCAAATCATCAACTACTAAAAGACCGAGTTTAACAATTTCATCGTATATTTCTGTACCTGGAAATGGAACCAACACATGGAACTCGTAAAAATCACCATCCAGTTCTTTTGCAAACTGAATCGTTTCTTCAACCTCTTTTCTTGACTCCCAGGGGAAACCAAGCATAAAAAACAGGTATGTTTTTATACCATGCTCCTTTAAAATTTTCACTGCGTTTCTTGCTTGATCCAAGGTTATTCCTTTTTTAATTCTGTTAAGGATCTCCTGGTTTCCACTTTCAATTCCCAGAGAGACTAACCAACAACCTGCTTTTTTCATCCATTTAACACGTTCCTCATCTATAGTATCTACTCTTGAATTCGTAACCCACTGGATTTTCTCGTGTAGACCCCTTTCAATAATCTCCTTCGATAACTCAATCACCCATTTTTTGTTAATTGTGAATGTATCAGCTCTAAAAAAGAAGTTCCTAATTCCAAATTTCTCATATACATGTTCTATTTCATCTACAACATTCTGAGGGCTCCTAAATCTAACTTTATTCCCATATACAACACGAGAAAGGCAGTATGTACACTTGAAGGGACAACCTCTGTGAGATTGTATCGTGGTTTGAGGTTCTCCTGTATCTGGACGTATGTACAGTTCGTTTCTTAAAAGAGATCGATCTGGAAAAGGAAGATCATCTAACGGCTCAAAGAACTCTCTGGGTGGTGTTCTAACAGCTCGTTGTGCATTGTGATCATAAAATATTATCCCCCTTATATTATAAGGGGATACGCCATTTTCTAATTTGCCAATTAGCTCAGAAGCAACAATATCCGTCTCCCCATAAACAGCAAAATCCACCTGGTATCTGGAGATTATATCTTCCCCAGTTGTATAGAAATGTGCCCCCTTAAGGACGAATATGGTCTCTGGAAAATCTTCCTTAAGCTGTTTTACAAGTTGAGCATCCTTTAAAATCGTTGGGGTCGTAGTTGATATGATCACATAATCAGGCTGTATCCGGTTAAAGTCCGCATATAGATCCTTAAACGTGCCCCCCTCCACGGGGTAATCTTTGATATATATATCTCGAACTCCGTACCATTCTTTAAGTATCCCTGCAATCTGAGCAAAGTCTATGGGAGGCCTTGGAGCCGTTGCAGTAAGACCTTTAACCGGAACTTGACATCTATCTTCCCCACGGATATAAAGGCCAGTGGGGGGATTGAACATAAAGACTTTCATTTTGTACACTCCTCCTAACTCTATTAACGGAAGTTCCATGTTGAGGATATATAGCCAACTAATTCAATATATCCCGAATCTCAATTTAAAAGTTTTTAGGACCAGGAACCTTTAAATTTCTGATGTGTGAAATATATCTCGGTGACCACAATGCCCTTCCTATCCTTCGGCTCCAAAAAGGGTAAAGTCAAAAAGATGTTTGAGAGCGACCAGCTCCAGCTTGTGGTGGAAGAAGCAACAAAGGACAAAAAGACGAGAGAGGCCCTCTTTGAGCTCCTTCAGGACGATAACCCCGGTGTTGTCGGTGATGCCCTTCTCACAATGGTCACATTGATGGACACTAACCCCGATGCAATCAGGCCCCACCTGAACGGCGATGCCATCAAAAAGCTTCTGAGCCTCGTGGAGTCAAGGAACCCCTACGTCAGGGAAAACGCAATGATCCTCCTCTACAGTCTCGCAAAGAGTCTCCCTGACCTGGCGGCAAAGTACCGCGGCCTTATCATAGAAGAGGCCGAAAGGGCCCTTGAAAGCGGCGACAAAAACCAGAAGGGCTTCATCCTGATCCTCATAGGCGAGCTCGGCTTGAAGGAGCTCGAACCCAGGGTCAGGGGCCTAGTCGGCGTGGAGGACAAGGTCATACTACCCTTCGAGGGCAGGAAGTGGGTGAAGCTGGGGGACATAGCCAGCGAAACCCTTGAGAAACTATCGGAGGCATGAAAGTGCTGGAACTCTTGATTTTTCTCATCCTCTTGATAGCAGTCGGCTACATGATCCTGAAGCTGACACTGGCGGTTCTCAAGTGGTTAGCCGTCAACGCGATAACCGGGCTTCTGCTCATCGGAATACTGAACTTCCTTGGGATCACCCACATCCAGCTTACCCCCATAAACTTTCTTATAATAGCCGTTGGAGGCGTGTTGGGGTTTTCATTTTAATTCTGCTGTCCCTCATCTAAGCTCCAAACCTTTATAAATTCCCCTTTTTATGCCTCTAACAGCGAGAAGTTTTGGGGTGATGCTAATGTCTCATAAATCCGCTGAGATGTACGAACTCAAGAAGAAAGTGGAGGAGCTCAAAAGCTATCGAGGTCGAGCAACCGAGCTGGTCAGCCTTTACATTCCTGCGGGCTATGACATAAATAAGGTCATGCAGCAGCTTAGAGAAGAGTACGGCACCGCCCAGAACATAAAGAGCAAGTCAACCCGAAAGAACGTCCTGGGCGCCCTGGAAAGGGCAATGCAGCACCTCAAGCTCTACAGGCAGACCCCGGAGAACGGTCTGGCGCTCTTCGTTGGAAACGTCAGCGAGCAGGAGGGAGTGAGCGACATAAAGCTCTGGGCAATAGTCCCGCCCGAGCCCCTCAAGGTCCGCCTCTACCGATGCGACCAGACCTTCGTCACGGAGCCCCTTGAGGAAATGCTCCGCGTTAAAGATGCTTATGGCCTCATAACCGTTGAGAAGAACGAGGCCACCATTGGTCTGCTCCGCGGGAAGAGGATAGAGGTAATCGACGAGCTCACCTCTAACGTCCCCGGAAAGACGAGGGCGGGTGGTCAGTCGGCCAGGCGTTACGAGAGGATTAGGGAGCAGGAGACCCACGAGTTCATGAAGCGCATAGCGGAGCACGCTAACAACGCCTTTCTCCCGCTCCTTGAGAAGGGCGAGCTCAGGGGCATCATTATAGGCGGCCCTGGCCCCACAAAGGAGGAGTTCATTGAGAAGGACTACCTCCACCACGAACTCAGAAAGAAAATCATCGGCGTCGTTGACATAAGCTACAGCGGCGAGTACGGCCTCAAGGAGCTCGTCGAGAAGGCCAGCGACATCCTCAAAGACCACGAGGCCATCAAGGAGCGCCACCTCATTCAGAACTTCTTCAGACACCTCGTCAAGGACACGGGAATGATAACCTACGGTGAGAGGGAAGTCAGAAAGGCCCTTGAGCTTGGGGCGGTAGACACGCTCCTCATCAGTGAGGGCTACGACCGCGTCAGGGTTCACGCGAAGTGCAACAACTGCGGCTGGGAAGAGGAGAAGACCATGAGCGAGCAAGAGTTCCATGTTTACAAGAAGAAGCTCACCCACTGCCCAAAGTGCGGAAGCCAGAACCTCAGCTTCGAGAAGTGGGACGTGGCGGAAGAGCTCATAAAAATGGCCGAGGAAGCGGGCTCAAACGTTGAAGTCATATCCCTCGATACTGAGGAGGGCCAGCAGTTCTACAAGGCCTTCGGCGGAATTGGTGCCTTCCTGAGGTATAAGATAAGGTGAGGTCAGCCAAGGATCTCTGCCAGCAGCTTCCCTATCTCTTCTTTCGTTTCCTCTCCATCCATGACGTATGGCGGTCTCAGAACTGGCTTTATCGAGAAGCCCCTGACGGACATTGCCAGCTTTATAGCCGAGCCGAAGGACGAAGCGAGGTCGTAAACCTTTGAGAGCTTCGCCAGCTTTCTCGCCCCCTCGAAGGCCTCTTCAAAGCGCTTCTCCTGAAAGGCCTTCCACACCGCGAGGTGTATCTCAGGGGCGAAGTTGGCGCAGGCCATTATCCCGCCGTCGCCGCCGAGGATTAGCGTGTTGAGGAAGTGCTGGTCAAGGCCCGTAAAGACCTTGAAATCCTTCCTCTCGCCTTTAACCTCGAGGATGACATCCCTGATGTGGTTTACGCTGTCTATCGTCTCCTTAACGCCCGCGATGTTGGAGTACTCAAGGGCGAGGCGTTTGATAAGCGGGACGCTCAGGGAGTTGGCGCATGAGGGGATGTTGTAAAGGATGATGGGGAGGTCCGTTTTCTCAGCCACCATTGAGTAGTGCTTGAATAGCGCCTCCTCGCCCAGAGGACAGTAGTATGGTGGCGCTATGACCACGTAGTCTGCACCTATGTCCTGAGCGTGCCTGGTAAGCTCGATGACCTCGAAGGTGTTCGAGGATGCCGTTCCCACGAGGTAGAAGGCCGAAGTGACCAGCTCACGGCCTTTCTCAGCGAGAAACTTCTTCTCCTCCGTGCTCAGGCTCGTAAACTCTCCAGTTGTCGCGTTGATAAATATGCCGTGAACGCCGGCCTTCTGGAGGTACTCAACGTGCTCCTCAAGCGCTGGAACGTCTATGGAGTAGTCCTCGTTGAAGGGGGTAACCAGAGGGACTATAACGCCGCGCATGGAACCACCGAAGGGTTTAGGCGAAGGGGGTATTTTAGGGTTGGGGTGTACGGGATGTAGATTCGAATTTAAGTACAGCCCCTAGTACTAGGTATCGGTACCGATACCCAAAGGAAGAAAGAAAGGAAAAGGGGTCACATTCTCTCCGGCGCCTCGATGCCGAGCAGTTCCAGGGCGTTCCTGAGGACCTGCTTTACCGCGAGCACGAGCAGCAACCTTTCCTCCACGATGCCCTCCTCGGCCTTCAGCACGGGGTGGTCCATGTAGAACCTGTTGAAGAGGCTTGCCAGCTCGTTGAGGTAGGCTGGAATCAGGTGAGGCTTGATGTCTCTTCCTGCCTGCTCTACAACTTCTGGGAACCTGGCTAGGAGCTTTACCAGTTCCTTCTCGCGGTTGGTGAGCTTCGAGAAGTCGGCTTTCTCAAGGAGGCTCTTCCAGTCTATGTCTATGCCGTTCTCCTCAGCCTTCCTCATAATCGAAGCACAGCGGGCGTGGGCGTACTGGATGTACGGGGCGCTTTCCCCTTCGAAGTTCAGAACGTCGTCCCAGCGGAAGGTGATTATCTTATCCGGACTGTACTTGACGAGGTTGAAGCGCACCGCGCCGACACCAACAGCCTCCGCGATGGTGTCCTTTTCCTCCTCACTCAGGTTCGGGTTCTTCTGTTCTACCAGCTCCCTCGCCCTCTGAACTGCCTCGTTGAGCACCTCGTCAACGGTGAAGCCGACCCAGGTTCCCTTCCTGCCCGAGAATGAACCCTCCGGCCTGACCACGTGCTCGTAAGCCAAGTGGTGGAAGTTCTTCGCTGAATCCTCAAAGCCGAGGAGCTGGAGGGCGTACTTTATCGCCATCTGCGGGTGCTTCTGCTCCGCTCCGATCACATTGATGACTATATCAGCCCTCCCGAACTTTCCGGGCATCTCCTTCCCGTCCGGGGCTGTCGTCCAGGTCTCGTGGTCATCCTTCCTATCCCACGGCTTGTAGAGCATGTCGGCCTTAACCTTGCCGAACTTCCAGAGGTGATAGGCTATGTCCTTGCCCGTGTAGGTTGCAGTCCCATCGCTCCTTCTGAGCACCAAAAATGGGTTCTTCATGTCCGGGAAGAGCTTTCTCAAATCCATCACGAAGGCTCCCTTGTACTTGCCCTCCTCAGCCCAGAAGAAGTTCTCGTTAGCCTCTATAAGCTCGTAGGCCTCGTTGAAAATCCCGCTCTTCATTATGTCGCTCTCCCAGCTGAGCAGGTCGTATGTTATTCCCATGCGGTAGGTTGTGAGCATCTGGGCCCTAACAACCCTCTCGGCCAGCTTCCTGCCTATTTCCGCTATCTCGTTGTCTCCCTCTTCCAGCTTCTTCATCAGCTCGCGGACTTCTTTATCTACCTCGGGGTTCTCCTCTATGCGCTTGTTCACCTCGACGTAGAGCAGGCCCATCACGTGGTCTATGAAGTCCTCCTTGAGGCCTTTCTCGCGGAGCTCAGCCTCAATCCTCTCAAACTCTTCCTTAAGGTTAAGGTAGCCCCAGAGAACCTGGGCGAACTGGACCCCAAGGTCATCTATGTAGTTCTGAACCTCGACGGTGTAGCCGAGCTTGCGCATGATCCTCGCCATAGTGTCGCCCAAAACAGAGTTCCTCGCGTGCCCCATGTGAAGGGGTTTGGTCGGGTTCACGGAGGTGTGCTCGACGATAACTTTCTTGCCTTTCCCGATCCCGCTCTCGCCGTAGGAGGCGCCCTTTTCGAGTATCTCGCTGACCAGCTCCTTGCCAAAGCGGTCGTAGTCGAGGTAGAAGTTTATGTAGCCGTTCACGGCTTTAACGTCGGCTATCTCCTCCGGGAGCTTTCCGTTAAGCCTTTCAACGATCTCCTCCGCTATGAGCTTCGGTGCCTTCCTGAAGACCCTCGCGAGCTGGAATGATACCGTCGTCGCGAAGTCGCCGAGCTCGATGCTTGGCGTTTCGTCGAAGGTTATCTCGCCGCTCCACTCCTTGCCTGCTTCGTTCAGCATTTCCTCAAGGACTTCCTGAAGGATGAGCCTGACGCGCTCCTTAACCTCTCCATAGCCCATTCACACCACCGCTCCCACTTGGACCCAACCTTTAAAAACTTCTCCCGTTAATTTACTCAGGAGGTGGGTAGGATGAAGCACCGCGTTGGTGAGCACAAGGCAAAGAAGGGGCTCATAAGGATAGAGTTCGACGAGGAGAACGGAATAGCGGAGCACGTCAGGATAACGGGCGACTTCTTCATGCACCCCGAGGAAGCGGTACACGAGCTAGAGCAGAAGCTCGAGGGGCACAGGCTTGAGGAGCTCGAAGGGCTGATGGACGAGTTCTTTGCCATGAGGATGGACATAGAAACGCCCTACGTTAACGTCGAGGACTTTAAGATTGCTCTCAAAAACGCCCTGAAGGAGTGATATCGATGAGGCTTCCGGAGATACCACGGAGAACCTTCGTCCTTCTCCTCATGGTGTTTATGGTCTTCTCCTTCGTAGGCTACGCAGCAGGAGCCGCCAACCCTGAGGCCGCCGTAGAGGCCGTAAAAAAGGTGATATCACAGATCGGACCCATATCCGATTCCAGCTTCCAGAACTTCATCAAGATATTCACGAACAACTCCCTGGTGGCGCTGTTTATGTTCATATCCGGGCTGTTCTTCGGCCTCGGGCCGTGGTTCATAATGGCTTTCAACGGGCTGGTTGTTGGGCTGGTGGTTCTGGCAGTCCACAGGACAGCCGGAATGCCGATGTCCCAGGTAATCCTTGCCCTTGTCCCCCACGGAGTCATAGAGATACCAGCGATAGCGATAGCCGGCGTCGCTGGAATAGTGTGGTACCGGGAGCTAGTAAAAGGAGAAGGCGAGCCGGCGGAGAGGTTCAAAAGGGGAATGATGGAGGGATTCAAGCTCTACCTTCTCTCAGTGGCGCTTCTCCTCGTTGCCGCCCTGGTCGAGGCCTACGTAACCCCCAAGGTTGCCGGCCTCTGACTGACCCTCAAGACCTGCCATGAACATCCCGGATTCCTCGTAGGTTTCTATTTCCTCAAGGATGACGTTCATTGGGTTCTCAAAGCCGCTCACGACGGAGCGGATGTAGGAGCGGTAGCTCCCATTAAGCTCCATCATGCGCTCGGCCATGGCGGCAACCTTGACCGGGTCGGTGGAGTGGAACTTGACGCCCTTCTCAACTAGCCACCTCGTTACCGCGAGGAGCCTTCCGGGATAGGTGGAGATTGTTGGCGTTCCAAGGGCTATGGCCTCC
This sequence comes from Thermococcus pacificus, assembly GCF_002214485.1. Lineage (NCBI taxonomy): Archaea > Methanobacteriati > Methanobacteriota > Thermococci > Thermococcales > Thermococcaceae > Thermococcus > Thermococcus pacificus. The sequence continues at coordinate 1,118,161 of NZ_CP015102.1, read as the reverse complement.
CTGTTCATCGTTCCCCCAGCGCCTATCATCAGCTTAGCGTAATGGAGCAGGCTGAGGCTGTCGACGGGCCTTTCAGGCATGATCACGTTGTCGAACCTCTCGAAGCGCGCCCTCTGCTCCTCCGTGCGTGGGAAGAGGACAATGGGCACATCGGGCAGGAGCGGGATGACGTCCTCCAGAACGCTCTTCTCCGGCCCGTTGAAGTAGTTGGCCTTCACAGGCTCGGTGCGCATCACTATGTAGCCGTGTCTCTTAACCCCGAGCTCCGTTAGAACCCGCCTGTCCGGCCTGAAGCCGTAGAGATGGGCCAGTTCCGAGAAGCCGTTGACAGGTCTCATCCCGTTCGGATCGGCGCCGCACTTGAGGAGGTCGTAAGCGTCTATGGCCTTGGGGAAGAGGAGGAGCTTTGTGTAGGGGAGGATGAGCTTGTTCTGGGCGATGGCCGTCTCGTTGTCAACGAATCCGATGGAAGGAATCTGGAGGCCAAAGGCGACCCTCGGGGCCTCGGCTGAGTGCTTGTAAATGGCAAGGTCAGGTTTTTCCTCCACGATGAGCTTGCTGAGCCGGTACATTCTCTCGGTTCCGGCTATGAGCTTGCCCTCGAGGGTGGCCCCTCCGTGCCTACCGACGACGTAGTAGTCGAAGCCGTACATGTCGAGTATTCCGGTAAGGCCGTCAAACTCCCTTGTGGTTACGAGAACCTCATGACCCGCCTTCTCAAGTTCCCTTATTACACCTTTGAAGAAGTGAACGTGAGGCGCGTTCGTGATGTCCACCCATACCTTCATTATACCCACCATACTACTGGACAGCTCTGTGCAATATAAGGGTTTCCCAAAAACGGTTGTGAAGCCTTCTTTTTAAAGCTTTAATAAAGGTGTTTTAACTGAAAGAACGTTTACAACGCTTTCTCTTTATGAACTGGTCAAGATATGCCGGCGTAGTTTATTTGAAAGGATAATCCCTCCACAGGCAAATCCAGAAAAGGTGACCCTCCAGGAAACGAATTTGAAACCGTTTTCTGGAAAAGGCTTTTATTGGGCCGGAGTGAGCGGTGATAGGTGGAACGAATGGAAGGGGGAATAGAAAAGAGGACTGCGGAGATAGCGGTCATCGGACTTGGATACATAGGCCTCCCGACGGCCATAATGTTTGCCAACGCGGGCTTCAATGTCACAGGTTACGAGATACGGAAGGAGGTAGTGGATAAAATAAACTCCGGAGAGGCCCACATCGTGGAGCCTGAGATAGACGAGCTTCTCAAAAATGCTGTCGAAAGTGGAAGGTTGAGGGCCACATCTGACCCGGAAGACATAAGGGGCAAAGACGTTTACATAATCTGCGTCCAGACGCCCCTCAACGAGGACAAAACACCTAACTTGAGCTACCTTGAGAGCGCGGTTAAAACCGTTGCAAAGGCCATGAAGAGGGGTTCACTGATAGTCATCGAGAGCACGGTTCCACCGCTCACCACCGTTAAGATGGCAAAGCTCATTGAGGAGATTACAGGTCTTAAAGCCGGGGAAGACTTCTACATGGTTCACGCCCCGGAGAGGGTGATGCCGGGCAGGATTTTCAAGGAACTGGTCTACAACTCCCGCATATTTGGGGGCATAACTCCGGAGAGTGCAGAGCTGGCGGAGAAGCTCTACCGCTCCTTCGTGAAGGGTCAGACGTTCAAAACGAACTCCACCGTCAGCGAGGTCGTAAAGCTCATGGAGAACACCTTCCGCGATGTTAACATAGCTTTAGCCAACGAGTTCGCCTACCTCGCCCACCAGTACGGCATAGACGCCTTCGAAGCGATAGAGCTGGCCAACACCCACCCACGCGTTAAGATTCACGTGCCTGGAATCGGTGTCGGTGGCCACTGCCTTCCGAAGGACCCCCACCTCCTCGTCTGGCCCGCAAGAGACGATTTCGGGCTGATAAGGCTCGCGAGGGAGGTAAATGACGGCATGCCCCTCTTAGCCAAGGACCTCCTTTTCGAGGCGCTGAAAACTGTCAACCTGCCGCCGGAAAAGGCGGTCGTGGCAGTTCTTGGACTGGCATACAAGGGCGACAGCGACGACACGAGGAACTCTCCAGCCAAAGCCTTCGTGGAGGCCGTAGAAGAAGATGTGGCGGAGGTTAGAACCTACGACCCCTTTGTTGAAGGGACCCATGGAAGCATCGAGGATGTGCTGGAAGGCGCGGACGCGGCCGTTATAGCAACCGACCACTCGGAGTTCAAATCGCTCAACTGGGAGGAACTGGGAAAGCTTATGCGCACGAGGATCATCATCGATGGAAGACACGTGGTGGAGATGCCGCCGGAAGGCTTCATATTCAAGGGCATTGGGAGGGGGGAGTATTGAGACCGGCTTTCGTCTTCGGAACCCGGCCGGAGATAATCAAGCTCTCACCCGTCATAAGGGCGTTCATTAAGAGGGGGGTTGAGCCGCTCCTGATCCACACGGGCCAGCACTACGACTACGAGATGAGTGCGGTCTTCCTGGAAGAGCTTGAACTGCCTGAAATCGATTACCACCTTGAGGTCGGCTCTGGAACCCAGGCAGAACAGACCGGACTGGCTATGATGAAGATTGAGAAAGTTCTAATGGACGAAAAACCAGACGTAACCCTTGTGCAGGGGGACACCAACACGGTTTTGGCGGGAGCGCTGGCAAGCGTCAAGCTCAAAATCCCCGTGGCCCACGTTGAAGCCGGCCTGAGAAGCTTCGACAGGACGATGCCGGAAGAGATAAACAGGGTTCTGGCCGACCATGCGAGCGAGGTTCTCTTCCCGCCGACAGAAGAGGCGAGGAGAAACCTGGAGCGCGAGGGGATAACAGAGAACGTCTACGTTACTGGAAACACCATCGTGGATGCGGTTCTTCAGAACGCTGAGATGGCTGAGAAGAAGAGCGACGTTTTGGAAAGGTTCAGCCTCAAGCCAGGGGAGTACATTCTGATAACCGCCCACAGGGCCGAGAACACCGACAGCAGGGAGAACTTAGAAAAGTTAATCGAAATCCTAGAGAGCCTTCCTATGAGGGCCATCTACCCGATGCACCCCAGGACGAAGAATCGGCTGAAGGAGTTCGGACTGCTGGGGAAGGTCGAGGGAATAGAGAACCTAATCGTGACGAAGCCGCTCGGCTACCTCGATTTCCTGAAGCTGGAAAGGAACGCCTTCGCGATAATGACCGACTCAGGCGGAATTCAGGAGGAAGCTATAATCCTGAACGTGCCGTGCCTGACGCTCAGGTACAACACTGAGAGGCCGGAGACGGTTGAAGCTGGAGGAAACGTCCTCGTTGGCCTTGAAAAGGAGCGGGCGCTAAATTACATCAACAAATTGCTGAACGACGCGGAATTCTACAGGAAGATGGCGAGTGCTCCCAATCCATTCGGGGATGGAAAGGCAGGAGAAAGGATAGCGGAGATACTACTCAAGCTCCACGAAAGAGGAGAACTGAAGGTCAGGAGCTCAAGGTTCATCTGAGTAGTCGAGGGTGGAGGCCCATTCGTCCACTTCCTTTACTATCTCTCCCGTAAGCATTTCCCAGCAGTTCTTCCCGCTGAACTTCCCCGTTCTCACCTCGAGGACGTTCCAGTAGACGACCTTGAGGGAGTAGTCCCCGGTCGAATTCCCTCTGGCGCGGGCGGTCTCGTAGAGATCCCGGGCAAAGTTGGAGAGGTCGTCCGTCTTGCTGGAATCCTCCGAGTACTTCCTCTCAACCGAGAGATAGCTCCCAACATCGCCGTTGGAGTTCATGTAGATTAAGACACTAGCATAGCAGCTTTCGTAGTAGAATCTGTTCTCACGGCCCTGAAAGTTCGTGAAAATCACTACAACCGGGGCATTAACCCTATCGGGTGGAGAATCGCCCGGGAGAACCACAACCGGACGGACGTGGGTGAAGTCCGGCCAAAGGTTGTGGGAGATGAGGACTTCCTCAATGGCATTTCGCAGGAAGCTTTTAAACTCATCATGGCCGAGTTCTGGGTAGACATCATACATCAATTCGAGTTCTAAAGGTATGTCAACGAAAACCCTTCCTGAGTAACTGACGTTCGAGAGGGCGTTAAATTCACCTTTTGACTCCCAGGAAACGCTCGTCGAAAGCAAAAAGTAGCCGACAATGAGATAAACGGCTCCGATGAGGATCACAAGGGCCTTGGCCGAGCCCCTCATCCCTCTTCACCCGAAGGAAACCTGAGGACGGAGCTGGCTATTGACTTGGCGGCACTCCTCATGAGGTGCTTGGCGTAGCCCCGGAATCCAATGATTCCCTTCGAACTGTCCGAGACGGTGATGCGTAGATAGCCACGTATCTGAGGGGTCGAGGTTTTCTCAAAGTTAACTAGGGCCGCTTCCTTGTCGGTGGCGTTTCTGTACCCGAGGTAGTGGCTTGGGTCGCCGGCGCTTGAGTATATCGCGCCAACCCTGATGGAGCCCTCCGCGTAGAGTGGGGTGTAGCTAGCGTTGATCCACTCTACCCACACCGCGAGAAACTGGCCGTCGCACTCCACAGGGGCCCCTAACAGGAGTACCTTGTACCCCCTATTCCTGAGCTCTTCAGCGACCATCTTTCCGAAGGGTGAGTCCGGATAAACGCAGAAGCCCGAATTAACGGTGGCGTTGGTGCTGACGTCTGAACCAAACTTCACACTGCTTGTCGTCTTCGAAGATGCAAAGGTAAAGTCCCCCCAGTAGAATGCGATTGAGAGTGCAACAACCACCACCAGAGCCAGAGCGTAGGCGCGCCTCATTTTGAATCCCCCACAGATCGCATTCCACTGATGATTTCATCCGCTATATAGTCGGCGAGCATCATGTATGGATCAGAATTCGCGAGGATGCCTGACTTGGCCTTCAATCCCTCCCAGTACATGAAGACGGCATCTCCAGGGATTCTCTTTGTGTCCATGTTCGCCTCCGTTTCGTGTGATACTATCTCCATCAGCCTCTCGGTGTCTGAGGATGAAACCCCCTTGCTGCACTTCTGGAGGGCGCTCAGGAAGTCAACGATGTCGCCTGCTGTGGAGTAGTAGGCAATGGCATCCACGGTGACAATTCTCACGAGGAAACCGTCCTTCTCATTGAGTGAGGAAACGTAGACGAAGAGAACCCGGCCTTTGAGCTGAACCTTTGGCAGATCACCGACTTCTACCACAATGGGCCTCAAGCCCCTCTCGCGAACCCGCTCGGAGAGGCGGTTTTCAAGGAGGGACTTCAGGGGCTCGTCGGCCTGGACGGCTATGTAGACCGTGCTGGACTTTGGTGGAGTGGCGAGGCTGATGCTCTCGTTCGATTCATAGACGACGGGATAGCTTGAATGAGCCGTTGTTCCGGAGTACTCCGCGAGTACGGAGTTTTCAGACGCGATTACCAGCGAAACGACGAGCAGCAGGGAAATCACGACCCCGGCAACCAAAAGAAGTTTCCTCCTCATAACCACTACCCAAAGTATCCAGTGACAGAGGGGGTTAAATAATTTTCGGTGGGGGGATTCGTCAGAAGCTCAAACAGGGGTGGCGATGTATATCCCGTGTCTCGTCCTGACGATCCTGACCCCTATTACATCACCTACTTCGGCGTTTGTGTTTATGACTTCTATGAGCCGGTTCCTGGCCTTTGCAAGCATCTCGCCCTTTATCCTTCCCGGGAGGACGACCTCAGCCTTAACGACCTCCCCAGGCCTGAAAGCGAGGGGTATGAATTCCCTCTTTTCCATCCCAAAGTGACTGGGCTTAAGGACCAACGGCCTCATGCCAGTTTTCTCTTCAAGGGCCCTCAGCCACGCGTAGAACTCCTTGAAGGGAACTACCTTTGCGATAGTAGGGTTCCTGCCGAACTTGTAGGGGACGTAGTTCTGGAAGCCAAGGGCGGGCCAGCGCTTTCCGGCACCTATTTTTCGAGCGAACTCGATGAAAGCTTCAGCCTCGTCGTCATTTATCCCAAAGATTATAACCGGCGCGAGGAGGACGTCGATTCCCGCGTTTACTAAGGCTTCGGCCATGTCAAGAACGTGCTCAAGGTCGTAGTCCTTCCTTCCCATGAGCATCCTGGCCTTGTCTGGGTCGAGGGAGTGTATCGAGAGATTTACCCTGTCGAGGCCAGCCTCCGCCAGCTCCTCAACCAACTTGTCATTCAAGAGGGTCCCGTTGCTCTGCATCGAGATGACGGAGACGTTCGGGTGCTCGCGGAGGGCCTGAACGAGCTCGACGCGGAAGGGATAGATGAGAGGCTCACCCTGGCCGTCGAGGTGGGCCTCAAGGCCTTTCCCCTTTATCTTGGCCACGTCGTCGAACCACTTCATAAGGTAGTCGATGTCAACCACGTAGTCAAGCTTCCTCGTTCGCGAATAGGGGCCCTCATCGACGGAGCAGAAGACGCAGCTCAGGTTGCAGCCACTGACGCCCCTCACCTGGAGGAGGTTTGTTCCCCTGTCAATCAATCCAAAGGCGTTGTAACCGAGAAGAGGAACATCCATGCCCTCATGGATGTAGAGGACTTTTCTACCGGTGTAGCGGTTCCTTAAAAGCGCGCCGAGGTTATTCTGGATGTAGAGGGCGATGTAGCCTTCAACCTTGTCGTAGTCTGTGTCGATTAAAAGAGCACCGTCTCGGACGGTTATCTCAGGTGAGACCCTAAACTTTCTCCAGATGGCCCTCTCAAGCTCGCCCTTCTCAAAGTCGGCGTAGAGAGTCTCGCGCCAGATGAGCCTGATCCTGTCTCCGAGATCCTGGAATGTAACATGGGGAAGGCGGACTTCAATCATGTTTGCAGGTTTTGGAGCACGGCTTAAAAAGCCGACGATGGATAAAAAATCCGACCATGAGAGTGCTTTAAGCTACCCTCGTGACCAAAGATTTTTAAAGGGAGGTTCTTTGGCATCATGCGGGCATGGAAACATTTTAATATTATTGGATTAAAGAGTCTAGTGATGGACTAATATGGGTGAGGATGATGTGGGGAAAGATAGAGCATTACTTTGACGAATATCCCGTAAGGAAGCAGATAGCCAAGACGCTATTAAAGTACGGCCTCAAGGTCTCCGATGACCTCAGGATAAAGGCCGGTGACATTGAGGTTCCGTACACCAAGATAGCCAAGGCCCTCGACGTTGACAGACGCGTTGTGAAGGAGACCGTTGGCATGATACTCAAAATACCGGAGCTGAAGGAGATATACACCAACCTCGAACCGACCGTCCACATGAAGTACGTGGGGAGGCACGTTGGGTACGGTGTCATCGAGATCGAGCCCGAGCCGAGGGCAGTTGGAATACTGGCGAAGATAGCCCAGAAGATAGCAGACAGGGGCGTAAACATCGTCCAGGTCGTCGCCGAAGATCCCGAGCTCTACCCCGAAGCGACCCTAACGATAATCACCGAGAAGCCTATTCCTGGCGATCTCATCAACGAGCTCTCCAAACTTGAGGGCGTCAAGAGGATCTCAATTTACTGAACACTTCTAACTTCTATTTCTTCTTAAATTTGGACTTCCGAAAACCCGTGATGCACTCGGATCTTTATCCACATTTTACTTTTTTTCTCTCGAAAGTCTCGCCCTTTAGAGGGAGGAGGTCAGAAACATCAAGTAACCAAAGTTGAGAAGTGCCGCCTTCAATAACGCAGTGAACCACGAAGAACCCTTTTCATCATTAAAGAACAAATCTGGTGCCTCTATTTTAACCAAAGGTTTTAAACCTTTGTTCTTCAGAGATAACGTTTATAAGTTATTGTTAAAAACCAAAGATTAGCCTTGCTTAACTCTGTCTGGATATCCCCACCAACCACTGGAGGTTGATGATATGGAAGAAGCAAGCAAAATAAGCAGGTACCTGTACACGGTAATCGTGCTGTTCTTGATATGGCTGTTACTAACGGCCAGTTTGGACCCGCAGGAGCTCGGATTCGGGCTGATACTGTCCCTCATCGTGGCAGCGTTTACCTACGAGATATTCAGCACGGGTGGGCTGGCCAATCTCCACCCGAAGAGAGTAGCGTACGCGATAGCTTACGTGCCGTACTTCCTCTGGGCCATGATCATGGCCAACCTCGACGTTGCATACAGGGTTCTCCACCCCAAGAGGCCCATAAGGCCTGGAATAGTCCGCTGCAAAACCGTTCTCAACAGCGACGTTGGAAAGCTCGCCCTCGCGAACTCGATAACCCTCACCCCTGGAACCATAACCCTCGACGTTGATGGCGACAACTACTTCATACACTGGATATGGGTCCCCGACGAGGCCATGACCGAAAAGGAAGAGGAGCACGTTAAGGCCGCCTCGGAGGGTATAACGGTTCCCTTTGAAAAGTTCCTGAAGGTGATCTTCGGATGATAGGGATAAACGTTTATCTCGCCCTGATAGCAATAGCAACCCTTCTCAGCATGTACAGGGTCTTCAGGGGGCCGACGACAGTCGACAGGCTCGTCGCGGTCGACATCATGACCACCATAACCACGGGCCTCATGGTTCTCTTCGCACTCTACTACAAGCGCATGATATTCCTTGACGTGGCCCTCGTCTACGCGATACTCGCCTTCGGAGGAGTCATAGCCTTCGCAAGGTACCTGGAGGGAGGCCTATGAACGCGCTGACTGCAATTGGAGAAGTTCTCGTACTCATAGGAACGTTCTTCTACCTCCTCTCAGCCCTGGGTCTCATAAGAATGCCCGACGTCTACAACAGGATGCAGACCTCGACCAAGAGCGCAACACTCGGTTCGCTCGGTGTTATGATCGGTGTTGGAATCTGGGCTCTCGGCGAGGACTTCGGAAGCGTCGCCTGGCTCACGAAGACCATTGTCATCGCACTCTTCCTACTGCTGACAAACCCAGTTAGTGCCCATGCCCTTATAAGGGCAGCATACAAGAGCGGCATTCCCCTCTGGGAGGGCAGCGTGATGGACAAGTACCGCGAGTACATTGAATCCAAGACCAGGGCCCCCGAAAGTGAAGAGGGTGAAACACCGGAGGAAGGTGGTGAGGAATGAACTGCATTACCTGCGTTGAGTACATAATAGTCGCCCTTATGATCCTGTCAGCGATCCTGGCCGTCGAGTGGAGAGACCTCCTCGCGGCAGTGGTCGGCATGGCAGCGGTTAGTCTCTTCGCCTCGATCCTGTTCTTCATGCTCCAGGCGCCGGACGTTGCGATGACCGAGGCCGCCATAGGGGCTGCACTCAGCGGTGCAGTGTTCATATTCGCCATCAAGAGAACCCAGCGCTTTGAAACCGAGGAAGAGGAGAAGCCCGGCTGGTGGGTGAGGTGGTGAAGATGCTCAAGCGCGCACTCGCGATAATCTCCCTCCTGATAATCGGCTACTGGCTCGCCCAGGGATTGGCTGGAGTCCCCTTCGGTCAGGACAGGATGCTCGTCGGCCAGTACTACCTCGACCACGTCAAGGAGCAGACCGGCGCGGTCAACGCCGTTACAGCCGTCGTCGTCAACTACCGTGGATTCGATACCCTTGGTGAGGTCACCGTCCTGTTCATAGCCTCAACGGGTGTTGGAGCACTCCTCTGGAGGAAGAAGAGGGAGAGGACGGCCAAGACCGAGGGTTCAATAGTCCTCACAACCGGAACCAGGCTTCTTGCGCCGTTCATCATGCTTTTCGGTGCCTACATATTCATCCACGGACACCTCACTCCGGGTGGAGGTTTCCCAGGAGGAGCGACCATAGCAACGGCCTTCCTGCTGCTCTACATGGCCTTCACCGTCTACGAGATACCGCACAAGGCCTTTGAGAAGGTCGAGGGAGCGGTCGGAATGAGCTACGTCCTCGTTGGCCTCATTGGTCTCGCCATCGGCGGCTACTTCCTCTTCGACTGGATATGGCAGACCTGGGGATGGGGACACAACAACATCGGCAGGCTCTTCAGCGGGGGCTTCATACCGGTCATTTACACCGTAATCGGCATCAAGGTCGGCACCGAGCTCAGCGGCATCGTTGATAACATGCTCAAGGAGGAGGTGAGAGAATGATCAGCGTCTACTACTTCGGTGCCATCGCACTCATACTCATAGGACTTTACGCCGTCCTCGTGAAGAAGAACGTGCTTAAGATGCTCATAGGTCTCAGCATAATGGAAACAGGAGTCAACCTTCTCCTCGTGAGCGTCGGCTACATCTCCGGAAGGAGCGCCCCGATACTGAGCGAGGGAATAGGCCCGAACGGGGCAGTTGATCCGATACCGCAGGCCCTTGTGCTAACGGCAATAGTCATAGGCGTTGCAACTACTGCCATGGCCCTTAGCGTCGCCATACTTATTCACGAGAAGTACGGTACGCTCAACGTTGAGGAGATAAGGAGGTTGAGAGGATGAACGGACAGTACGCTTCGCTCCTCATAGCTTTACCGCTTATCAGCGCGTTCTTCGTCCCCCTGATAAAGGGGTTCGGTAAGAAGGCTATCAAGTACTACCTGGTGCTCATAACTGCAATCCAGACTGGGATAGCGGGATGGGTATTCAGCGAAGTCTACTCAACCGGAAAGCCGATAATCGTCATTGCCGGTGGCTGGAGGCCCCCCGTTGGAATCAACCTCTACCTCGGCCACTTCGCGGCGCTCTTCGTTTTCATAGTCGCTCTGGTAAGCTTCTTCATGGCAGTGTTCAGCGTAAAGGCCATTGACGTGGAGCCGATAGACAAGTACGCCATGCTCTTCCTGCTCCTCATGCTCGGAGCAACGGGAATGATAGCAACGGGAGACCTCTTCAACCTCTTCGTCTTCATGGAGATAACCGCAATAAGCGCTTACGCTCTGACTGCGTACAACAAGACCGGCGAGGCAGCTGAAGCTTCGCTCAAGTACATAGTCCTCGGTGGAATAGGCTCCAGCTTCTTCCTCGTCGGCGTAGCACTCCTCTACGGCTCCCTCGGAACCCTCAACCTCGCCCACATAGCCCAGCTTGCAGGAGGCGTGAACGCCACCGTGGCTCAAGTTAGTCTCGCGCTCATAATCTTCGGCCTCGCCGTCGAGGCGGAGCTCTTCCCGCTCAACGCGTGGGCGCCCGATGCTTACCAGGCTGCACCGCACCCGATAACGGCCATGTTCTCGGCCTTTGTCGTCAAGGCGGGCCTCTACGCCATGGCGAGGATCCTCTACGTCCTCAGCGCTGCCTCAGGATGGGCGAACATCGCGAGGCTCCTCGTGATAATGGGCACCCTCACGGTTATCGTGGGCGAGCTCTCAGCGTTGAGGCAGAGGGACGTCAAGAGGATGATAGCTTACTCAAGTATTGCCCAGGTCGGCCTCATAGCGGTGGCCCTTGCCCTCGGAACAGCAGACGGCGTCAGCGCCGGCGTCTTCCACATGGTCAACCACGCCATAGTGAAGGCCCTCCTCTTCCTCGCGGTCGGCTACGTCGGGATAACCCTCGGCGGGACCGCGGTGGAGAACTTCGAGGGCCTCGGAAAGAGGATGCCGCTCACGGCCTTCAGCATAACCGTCGGTGCAGTAGCTGTCATGGGCATACCGCTCTTCAACGTGTTCTGGAGCAAGATGAGGATAATCCTCGCGGCGATGGGCGCTGGTTACGCCTGGGTGGTCGCCCTCGTCCTCGCGGCAAGCGTCGTGGAGGCGGTCTATTACATAAGGCTCATCCACACCATGTGGTTCACCGGCGAAGGGGAAAAGCTTAACGAGAACCTCGTCTTCGGCGTGATAATGCTCCTCCTGGTGGTGGCCATCATCGTCATAGGCATCTACCCGGAGCCGCTCTGGGACATTGTACAGAAGGCTGGAAACGACATAGTTAACGTGGCCGGCTACATCAAGAACGTTCCACTGATGGGGGTGGGAGCATGATTAACGAACTCGCTCTTATCGTCTTCACTCCCCTCCTTGCGGGAGTGCTCGCGTGGCTTCTCGACATTAGGGGACTCAGGGAAGCCATAGGGGTCATCGGCGCGGCTGTGCCGCTGGCCTACGCGGCAATGCTCTACGAGAGGGCCGCCGAGGGGCTCTCCTTTGCCATCAACCTCGGCGTCTTCAACATAACCTTCGCCCTGAGCCAGCTCAACTGGTTCTTCGTCGGCATAGCCGCCCTTGTTGGCTTCAGCGCGATCCTTGGACTTGCCTCAACGGCGAAGGACAGCTATGAGTGGCTCTTTGCCCTGATGAGCCTCACCGGAGTGCTCGGAGTTTTCCTCGCCTCGGACCTCATGACTTTCTTCATATTCTGGGAGGTCATGACCTTCGCCAGCTTCATGATGGTGCTCCACTATAACAAGCAAGCATCTCTCAAGTACTTCCTGCTGAGCGTCGCCGGGGCCTACGCCATGCTCATAGCCATAGCCTTCATATACGTCAAGGTCGGGAGCTTTGACTTCGGCGCGGTCCAGGCCGCCCTCACGCAGGATGCCTACGCGAAGATGCTCGGCGGCCAGGCCACCTTCAGCTCAGGGGAGCTAATGGCACTCTTCGGTCTCTTCCTCGTAGCATTTGGCGTTAAGGCAGGGCTCTTCCCGCTCCACGTGTGGGCGCCCGATGCCTACAGTGAGACCAACCAGAGCTACACCGCGATGTTCAGCGGTGTGCTGAGCAAGGCCGGCGTCTACGGCTTCATACTAATGTACCTTCTCATAGGCACGAGGCTGGCCGTAGAGTTCGGCGCCTTCAGGAGCGCTCCAAAGTTCGGCTACATAATAGCCTTCCTCGGAGGCCTCACCATAATAGTCGGCGGTCTTTTAGCGGCCCTCCAGGAGGACATAAGGAAGCTCTTCGCATACTCGAGCATAAGCCAGGTCGGCTACATCCTCGTGGGTATCGGTGTGGGCACAGCTTTAAGCATGCAGGCCGCGATGTTCCACGCCCTCAGCCACGCCCTGTTCAAGGGCCTGTTCTTCCTCATAGTGGCCACCATCCTGCACCGCACGGGCAAAACAACTTTTGCCGACATGGGAGGCCTGGCGGAGAAGATGCCCTTCACGTTCGCGATGGCGTTCGTGGCGATCCTCAGCCTCGCGGGAATACCGCCGCTCGTCGGTTTTGCCAGCAAGTGGGTTCTCTTTGAGGCCGTGATAAGCCAGAACCTGCCCATACTCGGCGGCATGGTGTTCTTTGGAAGTGCCATAGGTTTCGTCTACCTCATAAGGTTCACCTACGCCGTGTGGTTCGGACAGAGGCCGACTGACCTCGACGATACAAAGGACGCACCGCTCCCGCTGGCGGTGGCGATGGCCATACTGGCTTTCTTCAACGTCGTGTTGGGTATAGCCCCCGGCCTCGTCGCGAGGGAGCTCAACAAGATATTCGGCAGTGATGTCATAGGCGGCGACCTCTTCATCCTCGACCTGGGCTTCGGAAAGTACAACGCGCTGGCAATACTCACATACCTCATAGCCGGCATTGCGGTGGCCGCGGTGATCTACTTCCTCGGTGCAAAGGTCAGGAAGGTTCCGGTCACGGACACCTACCAGTCGGGTAACCCCGTCACCATGGACTACAACCTCACCATAAGAAGGAACTTCTTCCTCCCGCTTAAGGAGACCCTCTCGGGCTGGCTCAGGATAAGCTTTGACAGAACATACCGCGACATTGGGGCATGGGTTGAGGACTTCGGAGAAGTTATGCGCAACTACGTCTACAATGGAAACGTCCAGAGCTACGCCTGGTACCTGCTCCTGATACTCCTAATCCTTGCAATGTGGGGGGTGTGAAAGATGATCGAGACGGTACTCAAGGCTCTCTTTATACTTCTTTATGCGACGTTTGTGGGCTTCATGTTCATGGGAATAATCAGGATAGTGACGGCCAGGATACACAGAAGGGTCGGTCCTCCAATCTACCAGCCCATCCTCGATACCATCAAGTTGCTCTCGAAGAAGAGCAACATAACCCACGGCCTCATCTACGACTTTGGAATCCTCTACGCTGTCGGAGCGACGATACTCGCGGTGATGTTCATACCCCTTGGAAGCATCGGTGTGCTCAGGGCCTACGGTGACCTCGTCCTCATCACCTTCCTCCTCGAGATACCGATGCTCGGTATAATGTTCGCCGCAATGAGCTCTGGAAACCCGTACGCGGGTATAGGTGCCCAGAGGGCCCTGCTTACCATGCTCGCCATACAGGTTCCGCTCGGCTTTGCGATAGTGGCCCTCGCTGAATACTACGGCACCTTCAGCACCTACCAGATAGTCATGGCCCAGCAGGTAAGCGGTTGGAGCATTGCGCACCTCCCGCTCCTGCTCGCGGCCATAGCGTACGACCTCGTCCTGCAGGCGATGTTTGGAAAGGAGCCCTTCGACATCATGATCGCACCGGGTGAGATATCCCTCGGTCCGATGGTCGAGTTCGGCGGCAAGCACATGGGCCTCCTGAACATCCAGCACGCCATAGCGCTCTTCGCGGAGACGCTGTTCTTCAGCAACATATTCCTCGGCGGCGGCGTGGTCACGGCCTTCTCAAGCTCAGTGCTCAACACAATAGCAAGCCTCGGAGTCCTCCTCGTCAAGCAGATAGCCGTGCTCCTTGTGGCGACTTTCATGGCGGCAATATTCCCGAGGTTCACAATAGACCAGGCGGCGAAGTTCTACTGGAAGTGGCCGACCATAATAGCGGCGCTTGGAGCCATCTTAGCAAGTCTGTGAGGTGATGAGAGATGGTCGATTGGAGACTCTTTGAACCCCTCTTTGAATACGCGAGAAAGAGGAGCATGTGGATTGTTTCATTTTGTACGGGGTGCGGCGGTATAGAGATGCCGCCCCTCGCCACCTCAAGGTATGACTTCGAGCGTTTCGGTATAATGCCCAACCCCTCCCCAAGGATGGCCGACCTGTTCCTCATCACGGGCTACGTTACGCCAAAGACACTCAAGAGGATTATCATAACCTACGAAATGCAGCCCGACCCGAAGTACGTTTTAGCCCACGGCTCATGCCCGCTCAACGGTGGCATCTACTGGGATGGCTACAACGCAATAAAGCATCTCGACAAGTACATTCCCGTGGATGTGGCCATAGCCGGCTGTATGCCGAGGCCCGAGGCAGTGATGGACGGGATTCAGAAGATGATGGAGCTCATAGAGACGGGCAAAGCCGACGGCTGGAAGCGCTACAAGGAGAACTACGAGTACTACAAGAAGAACCAGGACGAGCTCTTTGGAGAGGGCTGGCGCGAGAAGACCGCCAGGAGATGGATACCCTGGGTGCTTGGCAAGGATAAGGGAGTGAGGGAGGAGTGAATATGGCAGAAGAGGTTAAGGTCACCTGGCCCAAGGGAGAAGAAATCGTGAGCACGCTCCTTGAGAAGGCCCCCTACGCCGAAGGGAAGGTCAGAAGGGAGAGGAGGCTTGAGTTCAGGGTTCCGGCTGACAGGATAGTGGACTTCCTCCGCACGGCGAAGGCCCACGGCTTTGAGCTCCTCCTCCAGATAACCGCGGTTGACTGGCCCAAGGAGGGCGAGATAGAGCTCGTTTACCAGCTCTTCAGCGTGAGCCACGGCACCCACGCCATGGTCAGGACAAGGGTTCCCAGGGACGACGCCAGAATCTCAAGTGTCATGGACATCTATCCCGTTGCGGAGACCTACGAGAGGGACGCTCACGAGTTCTACAAGGTCGTCTTCGAGGGCAACCCCAAGCTATCCATGCCTTGGATACTCGAGGACGAGGACAGAGAAGCAGGAGTCTCACACAGGAAGGACTTCGACATGCTCTCCTACGTGAAGAAGAAGTACAAGATCCTCGACAGGTTTGATGAGGATAAGGAGAACTACGTGATATGAGGTGATGATAATGGTCTCACAGGAAGAGCTCATTAGGGAAGCGAGGGCCAATGGAATGGACCTTCTCCCGCTGGAGAAGGACACCTACGAGCTGTTCTTCGGGCCACAGCACATGGCCACCGAGAACTACAGCTTGATCCTCAAGATGGACGGCCACAGGGTCGTTAAGGCCATAGCCAACCCCGGTTTCCTCCACAGAGGCTTTGAAAAGCTCGCCGAGTACAGGCCGTGGCACACCAACATAGCCCTCCTCCTCAGGATATGTGTCCCCGAGCCCGACGTTCCGGAAGCGATATACTCAATGGCGGTGGACGAGATAATGGGATGGGAAGTCCCCGAGAGGGCCCAGTGGATTAGGACTACCGTGCTGGAGATGGCGAGGGTTAGCGCCTACCTATTCTGGATTATGGGACTGAGCTTCAAGCTCGGTGTCTACACCGCCGGACAGTGGGCCGCTGCCTACCGTGAGAGGTTCATGGCACTCTTTGAGCAGCTGACCGGAGCGAGGGTCTACCACATCTACACCATCCCTGGAGGAGTGAGGAGGGACATACCGGGTGATAAGTGGCTCCGCCAGCTTAGGGACACCGTCGAGTACTTGAAGGGCAAGCTCAAGGACTTCGACAACATCCTCTTCGAGAACTACATCACCTACAGGAGGCTTGAGGGTATAGGCGTCATGGACAAGAAGTTCGCCCTTGAGGAGGGCGTGACGGGGCCCAACCTCAGGGCCACAGGCGTCCCCTACGATGTCAGGCGCGTTGACCCGTACCTCCTCTACCCGGAGCTTGACTTTGAGGTTCCGGTCCTCAGGGAGGGCGACGCCCTCGCGAGGGCTCTCATCAGGCGCTTCGAGATAGAGCAGGACCTCTACATACTCGAGCAGCTCCTCGACATGGGGCCGCCGAGCGGGCCCTACAAGGTGGATCACCCAGGTTTCAAGGCCCTCCCCAGGCTCAAGGTTCCTGCGGGGGATGCCTTCGCCCACGTCGAGGCCACCAAGGGCGACTTTGGTGCCTACGTAGTCAGCGATGGAAAGAACAAGCCGTACAGAGTCCAGATAAGGGGGCCGAGCATAGCCCATGGCATCAGGGTCATAGAGCAGCTGCTCGTTGGCGCGAGAATTGCCGATGTGCCCGTCATATTGATGAGCCTTGACAACTGCCCGCCGGACATAGACAGGTGATGAAGATGGAGGAGATTACCTTTAAGATCGCCCAGGAGAGTAAGATCAGGAAGAAGCCATCATTCCTCAAGCCCTGGATGAGCCTCAAGTACCTCTTCAAAAAACCTGTCACGATAAAGATACCCTACGAGACGATAGAGCCGGCGAAGAACTACAGGGGCTTCCACACACTCAACTGGAAGACCTGCATAGGCTGTAACATGTGCGGGCAGATATGCCCCGCTAGAGCAATAGAGATGACGTGGATAGAGGGCCAGAAGAGACCCCGTCCAAAGATAGACTACGGAAGGTGCACCTTCTGCCAGTTCTGTGTTGAGGTCTGCCCGACGAACGCGCTCGGCTTCGTTGAGAGCTACATGCTCACGACGGAGTGGAAGGAAGAGGAGCTCCAGCTCTTTGACTGGGTGCCCATACCCCCGGAGAAGTTCAGGGAGATACAGGAGACCTACAGGGACTGGAAGTTCCCGGTGGAGAGGATGAAGTTCAACAAAGAGACCAAGGAGGTAACGTACTACCTCAGGGACGGAACGGAGTTCAAGTTCAAGATCCTGGGCTACGGCCTTAAACCGCCTGCCGCCGCCAAGCCCAAACCCGCCGAGAAGAAAGAAGAGCCCAAGGCCGAGGAAAAGAAGGAGTGAACCTTTTCCTTTCTTTAATCCCTTAGCTTTTCTGGAACCAGAGTTCCCGGATCACGTGTTGGCACCGCCCAAAATCGCAACTTTTTAAAGTAGACGTGATTAACACCTGCCGAGGTGATCCAATGACCGTGAACCTGAGGAGTGAACGGAATCTGGGATTGATCGGCTCGGTGCTCGTCCTGGTGGGGGGCTTCCTAGGAATAATCCCCTACATCGGTACTTTCCTGGGAACTGCCTCGCTGGTGGGTCAGATACTAATCCTCATCTCGCTCCACGGCATCGGAAACAAGCTCGGCGATGACAGGCCCTTCAGGTACTACCTGTACTCGATAGTGGTGGTCATCGGGGCGTTGATTATTGCCGCTGTAATGGCCCTGGTGGGAATTCTGACGGTCCCCTCCTTCGTGAATAATGGAGACTGGACAGGGTTAGTAGGAGTAAGCATTATTGGCATGGCGGTTCTTCTCCTGCTCGCGGCCCTCATCATTGGTATATACTTCGACATCAAGGCCTGGCGCGCAACCTACGAGATCACCGGCGTCGAGGAGTTTGACAAGGTTGCGACCTGGACGATGTGGGGAGCGATAACGCTCATAATACTCGTCGGTGCCATACTCCTACTCGTTGCCACAATCTATCAGATAATAGCCTTCGCGAACCTCCCTGAGGAGCTGGAACCCAAAGAAAAGGCAATATCCAGTCCAATAGCCTGACCTTCTTCCCACCTTTTTGGGTAAAGTTTTTTAGGATTCGGGTGAATTTTTTACGGTGGTCGACTTGACCGTGAACGTGAGGAGCGAAAAGAACCTCGGAATGTGGGGCTCAATCCTGGCTCTCCTTGGTGGGTTCGTACCCTACATCGGGAGCGTGCTGGCTCTAGTCGGGTCGATACTCGTTCTGGTAGCACTCCACGGAATAGGCAACGCGGTCGGTGACGACAGGCCTTTCAAAAACTATCTCTTCGCATTCATCGTAGGGATAGCGGTTCTGGTGCTGTTCATCTTCGTGATATTTGCGACATTCGGACTCACCATGTCCGGCCTCAGCGTCCACGAGGAGTTCTCCGGCCCGATAACAGCAGCCCCGAGTGAGAGCATGAGCATAACCAATGAGTACACGGAAGCCTTGCCCCTGATGATAATCTCAGGGGTCTTTCTGCTGGTCGTCCTCATAACCGTTGTCAACGCTTACTTCGAAATGAAGGCGTGGAGCGCAATGTACGAGATAACCAGGACGAAGTCCTTCGAAGACGCCGCCAACTGGTTCAAGTGGGGTGCCATAACTGCAATCGTGCTCGTCGGCTTCCTCCTGATCTTCATAGCCAGAATATTCGTCATCCTCGGCTTCAGCAACATGCCCGACGAGCTGGAGGAGAAACCCCAACTTCCGCTCGATTCGCATATAGCATGACTTTCTCTCTTCCTTTTTTTAAAAATAAAGAGAAGGCTCAGAGGAGCCTGTCGAGGATTATCGCCGTTAAAGCTCCAACGGCCATCCCCGACTCAAGAATGCTGGCTATGAGTTTTGGGAAGTGCTCCAGGAACTCTGGTGGGAGCTGCGGTGCCCCGAGGCCCGCTATCAGCGCCGCCGCGAGAATTAGCGTGTTCCTGTCGGTGAACTCGACCTTCTCCTTTATCAGCCTCAGCCCCGTGACGCTTATCATGCCGTAGAGGGCAAGAGTCAGCCCACCGAGGACGGGAGCCGGCATCGAGGCGAGTATTCCGGCGAACTTCGGCAGGAGGGAGAGGAATATCAGCATCACCGCGCCCACCTGCACCACGTGCCTACTGCCAATCTTTGTGAGTGCAACGACGCCGATGTTCTCGGAGTAGCTAGTCGTTCCGCAGGCGCCAAGGAGGCCGGCTATCGAGCAGGCCAGGCCCTCGCTCCCTATGCCCCTTGCGATGTGTTCTTCTGTTATCTCCGAACCTGTTACAGTGGCTATAGCATGGTAGTCGCCGACGCTCTCGATGATGCTCACCATGAAGGCGAACAGAAGGAGGGCTATGGCGCTGGCATCGAAGACTGGTGCCCCCCACGGGAAGATAGAGGGAACACCAAGAACCGGCAGGCTCTTCACGAGGTCGAAGTCAGTTAGGCCGAACGGGACGCTGATAAGGTAGCCGACGAGAGCACCCACCACTACGGGCATGGCCTTCAGGCTTCCCTTAGCCCTAAGCGCCACGAAGACAGTTGTGAGGAATGTTACCAGGGCCACAGCGCTGGACTTCACAAGTGTTTCGCCGGCCGGGTCGGCGTAGAAGTTGAAGAAGTTCTTTATCGCGACGTCTGCCAGGCTGAAGCCGATGAGGGTTATCGTCACGCCTGTAACCAGGGGAGTAAAGAGCTTCCTGACCTTTCCTATTATCCCGAGCCAGCCGATCATGGCCTCAATCAGGCCACCGATGAGCAGCGCACCCTGGACGGCGGCCATCCCGAGGGAAGAGCCTATCGATATAAGCCCCGGGATGAAGGCAAAGCTCGACCCTTGGACTATTGGGTAGCGGGACCCTATCGTCGTCTGGAGTAGCGTCGCTATGCCCATCGCCAGCAAGACCGCCTGTATCATGAGGGCAATCTGGTCGCCGCTCAGTCCTATGGCTCCGCCGACAACGAGCGGCACTGTCACGGTCGCTCCAAACATCGCAAGAACGTGCTGAAGGCCAAAAACCAAAGCCTTCGCGGGCTCAACCTTTTCCTCAATTCCAACCTTCAAAACCGGCTTTTCCATTACCTCGACGTTCTCCATTAAAGCCCGCTCAACCTGTGTAGGAGTTTGTTTAAAAAGTTTTTGGAGGGTGACAAAATCCACAGAAAAATGTCAAAAACTTAAGCTCACCAGCCCTGAACCTTTGCCAGAACGCTATCCGGAACCTTCCCCTCTTCGACGTCAGCTATAGCCTTCTCAAGCCGGTTCAGCCCCTCGTCGAGGAGCTCCTCCTCTATCGTGAGTGGGGGCTGAATCCTGAGCACGTTGCCCTGAAGGAACGCGAGGACGAGGCCGAGCTCGTAGGCCCTCCAGACGACCTTTCTTGCCTCTTCGTAGGCCCGCTCCTTCGTCTCCCTGTCCTTGACGAGGTCGACGCCGAGCATAAGACCGAGGCCGCGGACGTCTCCTATGAGCTCGTGCTCCTCTTTCATCTCCTCAAGCCTCTTCTTCGTGTAGGCTCCGAGCTTCTCTGCCCGCCTGAGGAGCCCTTTCTCCTCTATCTCCTCGATGACCGCCAAAGCAGCCCTGCTGGCAACGGGGTTTCCGCTCAGGGTGAAGGTGTGGCCCAGCGGCGGGAGGGAGTCCATTATCTCCCCCCTTCCGATTATTGCGCTTATAGGAAGGCCTCCTCCGAGGGGCTTCGCAAGGGTTATTATGTCCGGCTCAACGCCGAAGTGCTCTATCGCGAACCACTTTCCACTCCTGCCCATACCGCTCTGGACTTCGTCGACAACGAGGAGTATCCCATGCTCATCAAGTATCCTTTTGACCTTCCTGAAGTAGTCCTCTGGAGGAACCACCATTCCGGCGTCGCCCTGTATTGGCTCGGCGAAGAGTGCAGCAACTCCGTCCGCGTAGACCTCACCTTCGAACTTCTCCTTCAGGTAACTCACGCACTCCATTTTGCAGCTCTTCGGCTCCTTCCCAAAGGGACAGCGGTAGCAGTTGGGGTAGGGGATGTAGTGGACGTCGCTCAGCTCTCCAACTACAGAGCGAACCTCAAAGTCAAGGCCGGTTATGCTCATCGAGCCGTAAGTGGCCCCGTAGTAGCTCCGAATGTAGCTCAGAATCGTCCTCCTCTTAGTGTAGGCCCTCGCGAACTTTATCGCCCCATCGTTGGCGTCGCTCCCACTCAGGCCGAAGCTGACCTTGGGAGCCCTGATTGGGGCAATCTCAGCAAGCTTTTCCGCAAGGAGGAGAGGCTCGACCGGGAAACCATAGATGAAGGTGAAGTGAACCAGCCTCTCGGCCTGTTCCCTTATGGCCTGCACAACGCGGGGGTTGTTGTGGCCAACGTTCTGAACGGCGGCATCGCTGAGAAAATCAATGTACTCCCTACCCTCGATGTCCCAGACACGGGCGTTTTCCGCCCTCACGGCAGCTATCGGGGCATAGGTTACCCGGGCAGACCTGGGAAAAACGCGGGAATAGCGCTCCACTACCTCCTCCTTACTCCTTGGGTACTCCATGCTCTCACCATACTGCTATATGTATTTGAAACTAATAGAGATTTCGCCCAAATTTTGCTAATTCCGTAAAAATCTTTAAAAATAATTGGACAATAAAGCAAAAATCGAGGTGATATAATGCGGAATCAGGGAAAGCTTGACGGCCTCGACAGGATGATACTCCATATCCTCCAAGAGGACGGGAGGGCAAGCTACTCGGAGATAGCGAGAAGGCTGAAGGTGCCGGAATCAACGGTCAGGCTCAGGGTGAAGAAGCTGGTCGAGAGCGGAGTCATAAGAAAGTTTGCTGCCCTGATAAACCCGTTCAAAGCAGGCTATTCGATAGTCGCGTTCATAGCGGTCGACGTAGAGCCAAGCAGGGTGAAGAATGCCGCTGAGGAGCTGAGCAAGCTCCCTGAAGTGGACGTCCTCGGCATAGCCACGGGGGCACACGACATCCTCATGCAGGTTACAGTTAGGGACCTCTACGAGCTTGAGAACTTTCTCATCGAAAAATTGGGGAAGGTAGAAGGGATAAGGAGCACAGAAACCTCTATATTGACCAGTGTCCGCAAGTGGGGCTTCGCGAGAGTGTTTTGAGGCCCCTTTGGTTTTTGGGCTCCCTAAGGCTTCTCGGTTCCTCTAAGGGAAGGTTTAATACCTTTCGACACCCATTTTATCCTGGTGATCCAGATGAAAAGGGCACTCGTCACTTTAACGCCCCCGGAAAGCAAGCGCCTCATAGCGAAAGCCGTCGCCGCCATGCCCGAGGTTCAGCACGCCCTCAAGCACGGCTTCGTTTACGTCGCCACGGGGACAACTGCCGCCTATGTGGCCGAGGAGCTCCTCGGAGAGAAGATAGAGAAGGAGAAGTGGACAGTTGGGATTATAAGCAAAGGAAGAACCTGCGTTACGCCAAAGGCAACATGGCCGAAGCACCTCGTCCTCTATAAGGGCGAGCCCTTTGACGACCCCCTCGAGGCGCTCAAACGGATGGGGCCGAAGGATGTGTTCATCAAGGGGGCCAACGCGATAGACATCAACTGGAACGTGGCTGTCTTTGCTGCCGCTCCAGACGGCGGGACGATAGGCAAGACCTTCGGGTGGACGATAACGAAAGGGGTCTTCACGATAACGCCGGTGAGCCTTGAGAAGTTCGTGCCGACACCGGTAGAAGAGAGCGCGAAGCTGACCGGCATATACTCCTTCGACTGGGGGACGGGGCTTTACGCGGCGCTCGTGCCGATACCCCACGCCCACCCTGTGACCGAGGTTGAGGCCTACAGGATACTCGCGGGGGTTGAGGCGATTCCGATAGCCGCTGGCGGCGCTGGAGGGGCTGAGGGGAGCGTGACCCTCGTCCTTGAGGGGGAAGATGAGGCAATGGAAAAGGCCAAGGAAATAACGAAATCCATCAAGGGTGAGCCATATCTCAAGCCCTACACCGAGGACTGCTCCATCTGCCCCTTCGCAAACATCTGCGGCCTTGGAGGGGGCGATTTTTGATTCTCTTTTCTCTCTTTTCTATGAACTCTCCATCAAAGATGAATTTTTAAACCTCCGTTTTGCTCCCCCATTCGGGTGAGAGGATGGACGAGCTGGAGATGATAAGGAGAAAGAAGATGCTCGAGCTCATGAATGGGCCGCAATGATTGAGGTCAAACCCCGGGAGCCAAAGGTCGTCATGGAGGTCATAACCCCAGGTTGCCCCTACTGCCCAATGGCGGTCGTGATGGCCAGGGAGCCGGAGAGAAAGTAAGAGAGGGTCGTTGCGAGAGAGCTCAGCGTCGCAACCCTGGAGGGACAGAGGAAGGTGGTGGAGCACAACATCCTCGGAACACCCACGGTTCTCATAGACAATCGGATGGAGTTCATAGGCGTCCCGAACTTCGTGGAGTTTGAGAGGAAGGTGAGGGAAAGGCTCAGCTCAAAGTGAGACTCCCGTTAGAACCCAGATTCCAATGGCTATCAGCAGTATCCCTGCTATAACGGAGAGCTCCCTGCTGTGCCTCACCATAGCCTGAGAGAACCTCTTGCTCTCCGTCACACTGCCCATAGCCACGAGTATCATGACCAGCGGCAGGACGAAGATCAAGTTGTAAAGCCCCAGCAGGAGAAACGCCATAGCCCTGCTGGTGTGGGCGATTATCGTGGCGTAGACGAGGTAGCTGCCGGCCGAGCAGGGGAGGAGCGTGGTTGAGACAACTATGCCGAGGAGAAACGCGCCGGCGAGCGTCGCGTCGCTGCTGAATATCTTTCTCCGGACCTTGCTCTTTCCCCCAACCCTCGATCTCTCCATCAGCCCTGTGGCTATTGTGTACAGGCCGAAGGCCACCGCGAAGACTCCTGCGGCCCAAAGGGGGATATAAGACCCGAGGTACAGCAGACCGACGCCGAGGAGGTAGTAGGAGATGTAGACTGCCACTACGAAGGACATACCCACAAGGTAAAGCCGTCTGCGCGAGATTTCCCTGACGGAGAGGGCTATGAGGAGCATGGTGTATATGACAAAGGTGCAGGGGTTTATCGAGTCCGTCAGCGCCAGCGTGAAGAACGTCGGCAGAAAACTCACCATATCCAGCGCCCAGAGCGCCAGTGAGCTTATCCCGAAGGACACAAGAAGTATTATTGCCAGGCCTTTGAGCTCGCTCCTCATGATGAAAAGTATGCCGAGCCCTTTTTCTGCGTTTCTAAAACAAAAGGTTGAGAACAGGAGGTTCTATCATCCGGTTTCGTTTTCAGGGAGCCTGTGCTCGATGTATATGGCCTTTAAGGTGCTTATTATAGTCTGGTTCTTGAGCAGGTAGGCCTTGCCGCCGACGAAGAGTACCACCGCCCTGTTCTCCATCGAGGTGTATATTATTTTGGGTGTGGCGGAGACGTTGTATTCGCCCTCAATGATGGCCGTAAGGTTCCCACCGTAGGCTATGGCTATCGCGGGGACACCGCTTATCCCGGTGTAGGTGTACTGCGTCTCAAAGAGCTTCATGTTCGTCTCGTTGTTCATGAGCTCGTAGTATGTCAGGCTGTCATTGCCGTAGACCTTGGGTATCTCCTCCTTCATTGCCCTGCAGTGGGGGCAGGTCTTCAGGCCGTACATGTAGAAGTGTATCTGATTGAGATAGATCTTCGTCCCGTTGATGACCACGTACTCGGGGCCCGTTGAGGTCGTCTGGGACTGTGTGGAAGTGTTTGAATTCGAGATGCAGCCCGCCGCAAAACCGATGAGGAGCATGAGCAAAAGCACCATTCCAAGTTTTTTCATCCATATCACCTCTTAGAGGTTCTCGGCATGGGTTATAAACCCTGCTCCTTGGAGCGGCAAAATAATAGAACAGAAGCCTTAAATCCAGGGGGATGAAATAACCTTGGGGGTCACCATGCAGGAATGGTACCGTTCCCGGGCTCTCTACGAGGCCGTCATGAAGCTGGTCGAATCCGGGAAGATAAACGAAGCCCTCGCCATGGCGGACGGAATACCCGACAGAGTGATACGCTCGAAGGCTTTCTCGAACATAGCGGTCGAGGTTGCAAAGTCCGGGAGGGATTATTCAGACGCGCTGGAGAGGGCTATAAAGGCCGCCCTCGACATAGATAGCAGGGAAGAGAGCACAAAGGCGCTCATGAGTCTGGCCTTCGAATTCCTGAACATGGGCAACCCGGAGGAGGCGCTTCGCATAGCGGGCTACATAACGGACCTCTCGAACAAGTCCAAGGTCGAGGCCGAGGTGGCACTGGCCCTCGCGAAGAGGGGGAACGTCTCAGAGGCAATGGAGATAATCAACGGCATAATGGACGATGACGTGAAGACCTGGACCATGTCGCGGCTCGCAAGCCAGCTTTAGCTTAAACCTGTCTATTTTCTCCTTTCAGCACCATGGTTTTAACACTAACCACGCCACAAGGCTTTTTTATGCCCCCTCGTTCCCCGTCCGGGTGAGAGAAATGAACGGTGGAGAGATAATAGGACTCATTGGAATGCTATTGCTGGTCGGTTCATGGGTTCCCCAGACCCTGGAGACCGTGAGAAAGAGGCACTGCCCGCTGAACCTAGAGTTCATCGTGATATATGTGACCGCGGCGAGCATGCTGACAGTGTACTCCTACATAATCGGGGACTGGATATTCTTCACGCTGAACTTCCTGTCGGCGCTCCAGAGTGCGATAAACCTCGTGGTAAAGCTCATGGAACTGAAGGGAAAGATAAAATCCTCCCATTAAGGGAGAATCACTTCCTCTCGTAGAGCCCCACCAGTTCTCCCATCTGAATGATGTGGCCTTCCATGGCCTTTTCCAGTTCTTTTCTGCTCGTCCCGGGATCGAGCTCAAGAACCGTGTCTAGGGCGTAGATCTTGAAGTGATAGTGGTGGACGCCGTGCCCCTTCGGGGGGCAGGGACCGCCGTAGCCGATCTTTCCGAAGTCGTTCCTTCCCTGAACCATCCTCACGGGAGCCTCTACGACGCCCTTCGGAGGAACGCCCTTCGGAATCTCCCCGAGCGGCGGGATGTTCCACGCTATCCAGTGGGTGAACGTACCCATTGGCGCATCCGGGTCGTCCATTATGATGACGAGGCTCTTCACGTTGGGGTCGATGTGCCCGATGAATATCGGTGGGTTCACATCTTCCCCGTCGCAAGTGAACTCGACGGGTATGTAGTCACCGTCGTGAAATACCGAACCTATCTCCAAATCCATCCTAACCCCTCCTTTCTCCTTCTCCGACCCAATGCAGCCGGAGACCACCATCCCAAAGGCCAAGAGCAGCACTACCAGGACACGCTTCATATGAATAGATGGTTTTTCAAACGTAAAAATATTTCGGCGTTAGGCTTTATTAACCGAAGGGCATAAGTTTAACCGGTGGTTCCCATGGAGCTGGCCGGAAAGGTTGCCCTCGTTACCGGAGCTGGGAGAGGAATAGGGAGGGCCATAGCGGTTGCCCTTGCCCGGAAGGGGGCAAACGTGGCTGTAAACTACGCCCACAGCGCGGAAGGGGCCTGGAAAACCGTCGAGCTCTGCCGTTCCCACGGCGTCGATGCCATCGCAGTTAAGGCGGACGTTAGCAACCGGGAGGAAGTCAGGAAGATGGTGGAGGAGGTCGTTGGGCACTTTGGGAGGATAGACATACTGGTGAACAACGCCGGTATACTCGGGAAGGCCCTGAGGCCGATGGAAGTTACCGATGAGGACTGGGACGCGGTTCTTGGAGTAAACCTCAAGGGGGCCTTCATAGTGACGCAGGAAGTTCTGAGGTACATGAAGAAGGGCAAGATAGTCAACATAGCCTCCATAGCCGGGAAGGATGGAGGAACCGTTGGGCCCCACTACGCAGCCTCGAAGGGCGGCCTCATAGCCCTCACCTTCAACCTCGCGAGGCACCTGGCGCCGGACATACTCGTCAACGCTGTCGCTCCCGGCCCGGTAGACACCGAGCTAATAAGCCCCGACATAAAGGAGAAGCTCAAGAAACTGTCCCTGACGGGGGAGATAGCCAAGCCGGAGGAGATAGCCCACGCGGTGATTTTCCTGCTGGAGAACGACCACATAACCGGAGAACTCATAGACGTCAACGGTGGAAGGCTCATGGATTGATTTTTAAGGATTCTTTCCTTCTCTTCTTGATGCCCCATGAGAGTGCTCTGGGAAAGGGAGATTGACGCCTCGGAAATAGTCGTCTCGCCGAGGCCCGTCTGGAAGTGCCGCGCCTGTCCGATGTACGGTAAGAGACCGAGCTGCCCGCCCTATGCTCCCAACTGGAGGGAGGCGAAGGACTGGGTGGGACACTTCAGGAGGGCCTTTCTGATAAAGTTCGAGATAGACATGGAGAACTTCGAGGGGGAAAAGAGGAAGGCACTCCTTTATCTGCTCAAAAGGGAGGAGGAACTGTTCAAGGAGGGCCACATGTACGCGATGGCGCTCTTCCCCGGCAGCTGCAACCTCTGCGACGACTGCCCCTTTGAGCACGGTCAAGCATGCAGGTTCCCGACCACGGTGAGACCGAGCATCAACGCGATCGGAATAGAGATAGGCAAGTTGGTGAAAATCGACTTCTCCGAAAGCGTTTTGTACGGGATGGTGCTAATAAACTAACGGTGCGGAACGTGAAAGAGAACATCACCCCCGCCCAGATGAAGTGGGGGGTTTCCCTCATAATGACCCTTGCCTATGCCTTTGGGGCGGCCTACTTCTACTACCTCCCCTCGAGAGGGGAGCCCGGCCTTGAGGTGGGGTTCTGGCAGCTGCTGCTCCATTTCCTTGTCCTGAGCTTCCTCTTCTGGCTGGTTCTAATCCCTGAGGGGAGTTCCGCGAAAGCTGCTGATTTGCTAATGCTGACAGTTTTAACGGTTCCTGCTGGGGTGGCGGGAGCTTTAATCTCCCTCTTCGCCGTGACGGGGATCGGGATAGGAGAGACCCGGGGGTTGGAATACTTAGTCATGGCCCTCATACCCTACACACTCGCATACAAGGCGGTTCTGGGAAAGGCCGGCTGGAGGCCAGCTATCCTCGCAGCCACCTACTGGATTATTACTTACCTCTGGGGGAGTTTAACATGACGAAGGTTGCTTACATAACCCTGCTGGGCCGCTTTCCGTGGGCGGTCGTGAACACTTATTACAAGCTTTTAACGATGGGCAAGAAGGCGGACAGGATATACGTCTTCACGGAGGAGAGGTACAAAGACAACCTACCCAAGGTGGTGAAGGCCCTCGAGACAATTTCAAAGGCATACAACTTAGATCCGATCATAGAGACGGAAGTAGTGCCCAACTACGGCTTCTTCGTGGCGGATAAGAAGTTTCGAGAGCTATTCTCAAGGCTGGAGCGGGAAGGCTACAGGATAGGGCTGGACATAACCTCTGGGAGAAAGGCGCTTGTAGCGGCAGCGATAGTCCAGGTAAGGAAGTTCCCCGTGGAGTTCATAGTCTACATGGGGCTCCTCGATCCGGACTTCCCGGACAGGCCCTACATGATGATACCGACCCACATGCAGCCGATTAAGAACTTCCTCGGTGATGGGGATGTGGGGAACCAGTGAGGTCATAGAGAAGCCTGAACTCCAGATACTGCTCAACCTTCTGCCCGAGATAAGGGTGAGCTATCCTCTCTACGGCCTCCAGCTACTGAGGGCAAAGCCAATAGAGACCGGCTACAGGGTCAGCGTGACAGTGAACCGACACGAATTCAACGAAAGGGTTCCGGAGCGCCTTTCAAACGAGCTTCCAACGTACACGGACTTCTACGAGTGCTTCATATCCTCCGGCATAATCCGCTACGAGAACGTTGATGAGTTCGCTCAGAACCTTGAGCTTTATGAGAGGCTGAAGAAGGGCGTTGTCTTCGCCCCAGATACGAACCTCTTCTACCACCGCTTCATTTCCTCGTTCCGGCCCCTCAACGGCTACCAGATAGTCGTCGCCGAGGGCGTGAAGAAGGAGATAGAGGACGCGATGAACTACAAGTACAGGAACAAACAGCTGGATGATATGAGGCGCGAGGTAAGAAACGCCGCCCTCCTGAGGGAGTTCAGCAACAGGAGGACGAAGAAGAGCCGGAAGGCGGCATACATAGCCCTTAAGGAGTTTGAGGCCCTGAAGAGCAGGATAATCATAGCCGAGAGCGTCAATGAGCCTGCCCACAACAACGACGAGATAATCGTGAAAAGTCTGAAGCGCTACGACAGGATGACGCCGACGCTCCTGGTTTTCCTGACCGCTGACATAGCTGTTACAGATGTCGCCGAGATGGAGGGGCTGGAGTACTTCCTGTTCAAATACCCGAGGGAGAAGCTCGGACGGCACGATGTCTCTGCCTACCAGCTGAGGACGCTCCTCTTCAACCTCGCGGCGGTCTTCGGCGTCATCGAGGTCAACGGGATTCTAATATTCGGGGAGTTCAGGGGGAAGCAGGGGCTGAACGAGCTCAAGGTGGTCTTTCCTGCCGAGAGCAGAACCTACCACGAGTTCGAGTTCCACCTCAAGCTGAGCAGGAAGCTGATGGAGATAATGGGGGGCTTATGAACCCCTCACTTTCAACTTAAAGAACGCTGCGGTGAACTCAAGGAGGAAGAGCGAGAACGCCTCAACAACGGCGAGCACCCTAAACAGCTCCTCTTCTAAGACTATCAGTGCAGAGGACGTCACCAGACCAACAACTACCAGCTCTTCAGCCTCTTTTGACTCCCCACCGCATCTGTATTCCAGAAGGAACGTCCCCCAGTTAAGGAGCGTTACAACCAAGGCCGGAAGTGTGAGGCTCCAGAAGAGGTAAGCCGCCAGGAAGAGGCGGAACGGAACTGCCCAGTAGAGCCGCCTCATGACGTATTCCCCTCGAGTATTAGACCGTCCCTGCTGATCTCGAGGTTCTCCGGTTCCTTAACGATCACGAAGTCATAGTGGCCGGGTTCCACAACGTCGACCACCAGCGTCAGACTGTCGACTTTGAGGAGCCTGCTGCCATTTGCACCGCCGAGGTATTCCTCACTCCATTCTCCGAAGGATCCAACGCTCCTCGTCGGGCGGACGGTGAGAACCGACCGATAGCTGTGCCCCATGTACCTAACGCTGACGGGTATGCCCTCGGCATAGGGGACGTAGGTGGTTCCGTTAACAGGGTGCGCGTTTATGATTATCTCAAAACCGTCCGGGTCAAAGGGAGGGGTAACCTTTAGGGCATAGGTGGTTATGCTGGCGTTCATCTCCCCGACGACCTTTGCTTCAAAGCTATAGAGGGTAGCGTTAACATTCGAGAAATAGTCCTCAACCTCGTCCGCTATTGTGGAGGGCACCACCATCCCCCCTGAGAAGGTACCGTTGACCTGAACGTAAGTGACTGAGGGGCCTGTCCCCCACAGGAGTCCCAGAATCGCCAGTGCGGCCGGAAACGTGAAGAGGGCTTTCCAAGGTGGAGTCTTCCCCATATTCCCACCGACAGAGGTTAAAACACCAAAACTTAAAAAGGTTGTGGGCTGAATTCGTAGGGCTGACAATGAAGAAAAGGGGGAGAACCGTTTACTGCAGCATTCCCTCGAGCTTCTCCACAAACTCAGTGCTCCTCCTGAGGTCGGCGAAGTACTCTTTGGCCTTCTCAACGTGCTCCCTCTCAACTCTTCCGCCCCTGGCCAAGACGCTCGCCGGTGCCAGGAGCTGGACTGCATAGCGCAGGCTGGTCTTCTCGCCGAGTTCAGCCAGATACTCTATCGCCTCATCGCTGACCTCTATCTTCTCCTCCTTTGCGCGGATTTTGACGATCTCGCGTATCTCCTCTTTCTTGTAAGGCTCAGTGTTGATGATCAGCAGCCTGTCAAGCATGTCGATAGGCATTCCGTGCGGGGCTTCAATGTCGGTTCCCCTTATCTTTGTCCTTCCACGGTTGGTTGCCAGGATAAGTATCGGTGCCAGCTCGCTCTCCATAGCCCTCGCGAGGAATGAGAACGCCTCAATGTCGAGCATGTGGACCTCATCGATGAAGAGAACTCCCGGGACGAGCGTGGCCTTGCCTTCCTCGATCCACTGCTTGACCATCTCATCAACGCGCTGCCTTATCTCGTCGCTTATCTCCGCGCCGGTGCTGAAGAGCAGGCCGAAGATGTTTCCGCGGGCGTTGGCAACGTCCAAGTCGTGAAGGGTAACTGTGTAGGTGAACTCCTTTATCTTGAGCACCGGCCCGCTCGGAAGGTTGACCTTCCTCTTGAAGAAAAGCCCCTCTTCTTCCTTCGTGGTGCCGACCTTGGAGATCCTGCCGGTTTCGGCGTCGATCTGTATGACGTCGCCCTCCTCTACACCAAGCTCCATGAGCTGGTAGGCTATCTCCCTGCCGGCCCTGACGGTCTTCTCGTCGTCTTTCGTGCGGAGGGTTATGAGAACGCTCTCTGGAACCTCGACATAGGGGTTGAACGGGTGCTTCGTCTTGTTGATCTTGACCTCCTTGACCTCGCCCTCGTAGACTTTCCTCTCCTCGCTTATCCTGACACCTATGGCCCTCCTGAGGGCCTCCTTGAGGAATTCGGTCTTGTTTATCTCAGCTGAATAAATCTCACTGCCCGCTATCTGGACGAAGGGGACGTCCTCACCAAGCTCCCTCGCTATGCCCATAGCGATGGCAGTTTTACCACTGCCGGTCGGGCCGACGAGGAGGATTCCCTTTCCGGCGAGCTTGCCGCGCTTGATGAGCTCGACCGCTATTCCAGCCGCTTCCCTCGCCTTGACCTGTCCGACCATGCCGTCGGCCATGAAAAGGGCCTTCCCGTTCTCGTCGAGTCCAAGGCCCTTTATGTGGGAGTGGCTTCCAATCCTCTCAAAGGTCCTCTTCGCAACCTCCTCGATGACCGGCATGGACTCACCCCCAGCGCTTAATCTTTCCGAAGGTTACTAAAAGAGGAGGATTTAAAAATTTGACGGAGGCTCAGGCCGTCGATCCCGGGCATCACTCACCCCAAAGGCCAATGTCATCATCGCCAGGAGGAGTTGGAAAAGGGGCTTAAAAACCCTCTCAAAGAACGTTGAGGTACTTATGCACCTGGAAGCTCAGGCCGACGTTCTTCCTGCCCATTATCCTGGCCGCCTCGCCGTAGAACTCCATAAGCCTCTCTTGGGGGACATCGATTGGCTCCCTCGGCTGGATGACGAGCGGGGCCAATCCATTTAACAGTTCCGCGTACCAGCGGACGTTTTCGAGCTTCGTTTCGGAAGTAACGACGAGCTTGGCGTAGGTCTTCGCGCCGGCTTCCTTCAGGATTCTTATGCTCTCGACCTCCCTAAGAACGAGGTCTTTCCAGTCATCTGTTGCTCCGGCACTCTCGTCCTTTATGTCCACACTCGCGTAGTTGACGAGGTGAGCGACCTCTTTAATCAGCTCCGGAAGGCCGCCGTGGGTTTCAAGAAAGTTGTCAAAGCCCAGCTCCTTCATGCGTTCCATGAGGGCCTTCAGCGGCTTCACTTGGAGGGTCGGCTCGCCGCCGGTGTAGCTTATCGAGTGTATGTCCCCCGTATCAAGCCTCAGAACGGCGTCAACGACTTCATCAACGCTCGCAGGGTTTGGCCTGTACTCGAACTTCCCTGTGAAAGGCTCGACCTCGTAGCGCCAGCGGGAGACGCGGGATGCATCGATGTACTCCTTGGAGTCGCACCACTGGCAATGAAGGTCGCAGCCGGCGAATCTGACAAAAATCTGCCTTCTCCCAAAGGCACTCCCTTCAACGCTTCCCCCTTCGCCCTGCCAGCTGTTGAAGACCTCGGCCATTATGAGCCTCACTCTACCACCTCACAGTTCCTCCACGTTAAGCCCCTTTACCCTATCGCTCACAAAACCCTCGAGTACCTCGACCTTAACGCTCCTGTCCTCGCCGGTCATGTCCGCCATGAGTTGAACCGCCCTTGCATAGTCCCAGAGGCGCCTTTTGGCCTCGGCAGTGACGCTCTCAGCCATCACTATAAGCTCCCGTTCCTCCGGGTGAGTGCTCATCCACTCCACCACTTTCCTCGCGTCCTCCTCCGTAAAGACGCCCCTCTTCTTGAAGAGCACGTTCTCACCCCCAATTAAGTAATCACATAATTACCGAATTGCAGGTTTAAGCACTTGTCCAATTACACATATCTCATCAGCAGCTCGACGGCCTCCTCGAATATCTCCCTGTCCCTCCCGTCAAGGACGCTCTCAAGGTAGTGGAGGTTGGCGATGTTGAGGATTATGTAGGCCGTGTTCCTGTCCAGACCGAGGTCGTAGGCCTCGTAGTAAACGCGCTCCTCTCCCAAAGCCTCGTTGAGCATCTCGACGAAGTAGGCTATGTCCTCAACGCGGAGCTCGTCCCACTTGCTCTCCATCTCGTCGAAGTAGCGCTCCATAACGCGGAGAGTTTCGAGGTCGACCTTCAGGGTGCCCTCGAAGTAGGGGAACTCACCAACACGGAATATCTTTATGCCTTCCTCGTCACGAACCCCAACGTAGTCCCACAGAAGAACACCCTCGATGGGGTTGTGGCCGTACTTGCTCGCCAGGTAGGAGAAGCGCTCCATAGCCGCACTCATGTCGTCGAGGAACTCCTCTTCATCGTGAAAGTGGATTATCTTGCTTACCGTTCCAGTCATCTTTCGCACCATTAGGGGGTTGGGTTAAGGGTTATAAGGCTTTGCGAGTAAGGCCAAACGCCCGACGAGTATTGGGTTGCGATGACGTCGGGACCCCCAGGGGGCCGACATCCTCAATGGCCCCCTTTCAGTCCTTTGCTTCGCATGTTGAGACACGGTCTCAACACGTCGGGAAGCTTAGCTTCCCACGAAGCGCTGGCGGAAAATTATGTACTTTCTTATAATGTCCAAATTTTGGAAGGGGTTTTACTCACTTGCCCCTTTGGTGAGTGTTTCGCTGCACAAACGGCGTCCAAAGGACGCCAAAGATATAAGTGGAAACAGTGGAAACCAAAAGATGAAGTAGGCGTGCATAACAGAGAACCCACAGAAAGCTTTAAATTCTCGGGGTGCACGCACCCGGTTTGGAGTTTAAATGGCCTAAATCCCTTTGGTCAAGCTTTGCGTCAGCAAAGCTTGTTATGCAAAGGTTTATAAAACGTCTCCGGAAACACTTTCCAGTCGTGAAAATCGCTGATAATTAGGGGTGATGCTCATGGGAAGGACTACTAAGGTCGGTTCCGCTGGAAGGTTCGGTCCGAGGTATGGTCTCAAGATAAGGAGAAGGGTTGCGGCCGTTGAGGCCAAGATGAAGCAGAAGCACGTCTGCCCGGTCTGCGGAAGGAATGCCGTCCGGAGGATAAGCACAGGAATCTGGCAGTGCCAGAAGTGCGGTGCCACCTTTGCCGGCGGTGCCTACCTGCCGACCACTCCGGCAGGCAAGGTCGCCAAGCGCGTTACGGCCTCCAAGGCCTGATCCCTTCCTTCTATTCAGGTGATAGTTATGGTGATGGCCGTTTACCGCTGTGCAAAGTGCGGAAGGGAGGTCGAACTCGACCTCGAGAACACCAGGGAGGTTCGCTGCCCCTACTGCGGCAGCAAGATACTCTACAAGCCCAGGCCAAGGGTGGCCAGGCGCGTTAAGGCCATCTGATTCTTTCGTTTCGAAAGCTTTTTAGTGAGCAAAGCGGGTTTTGAGTGAGGGCTATGATGCTGATAACGACTTCCCACCGACCGACGAGGAGGACGAGGAGCTTCGGCCACGATCTGGAGAAGGTCTTCCCCAATTCGCTCTACTTAACCAGGGGAAAGAAGACCGTCCAGGACCTTCTCATGGAGGCCTACGACAGGAACTACGAGCGTCTTCTGATAGTCAACGTCTGGAAGGGGAACCCGCTCAAGATGACGTTCATCAAGGTCGACCCCGAGGACTGGGGCTACATGGGCTACCTCTATCTCCACGGCATAAAGCTCCAGCGCGAGATGGGGTACAGGGATATAAGGCCCATCCGTGAGGAGATGCCTTTCGTGGTTACAACTGCAAAGCGCGTTGGGCTCGACCACGTCGCCTTTGCCCAGGCCTTTGCAGAACTCACCGGCGGAACATTCGTCCCGAGACGGGAGCGCTCCCTTCACGGCATAGCCGACAGGTACAACACGGACGTCCTCGGCGTTATCGAGAGGCACCCGCGCGGGATGGCGGTCAACTTCTATCGCTTCGATGTTGATAAGGAGAACCCGGTCGGCCCGCTCATAAGCGTCAAGATATGGATAATGGAGGACGGTCGGAGATGGGACTACAAGGAGGCCTTGGGGATAAAGGCGCAGAGGAGACCTGGCCCATCGAGGGAGTGATAGAGCTTTCTTTTCCGGACGAAGAGACCGCCAGGGTCGTTTACGAGAGCGTTCTCTACGAGCACGAGAGCGTTCCTTACAGGAGGAGCAGGATTGAGTTTCTGAGGGATGGAAAAAAGGTAGTAATCCGCTTTTTAGCAAAGGACAACTCCGCCCTTAGAGGAACGCTGAACTCGTATCTCCGGTGGATTAAAGTGGCTATAGATTCGCTGGAAGTTTAGTTTTTTGGTCGTTGGATGCATCGGTTTGCAGTGGATAACTTTGCATTGGGTTCCCCCGATTTCTGACGGCCCTTCACACACCTATCGAAAGAACAGATCTTATAAGAGAAGTTGCGTGATAATTAGTGGGAAAGGAAATGGGGTTTGGATTCCCCCGCTCAACTCCAGTCTTTGCCCTGACCATATATGGCCGGTATTTAATCGTTATATTCGGGCTTATTCGCCTTCCCCTCTCCGGTGAGGAGCCCAGTTTGATAATAGCCCTAATTCCATAGCGATGTTTCGGCCTGCCCATGCCTACTTATTGCCCTATTCATCTTCCCAGGGAAATATTTTAAGGACCTTTTTAGAGAGACTTTCTACAGTGAACTGCAAACTTTTCAAAGAAAAAATAAAACACCTCTAGCCACCAAGTGCGCTTTTGACGTCTAACAGTATTTCCACAATCTGGTCAATCAAGTCCCCAAGGCCAAGCTCCTGAAGTGTCTTCTCGATCTTAACCTCCATGTGGACCGGCACCTTAAAGGTCTCATCAAATGGAACGACCACCGTTTTGTTTATAGGGACTTCAACGGTCATGTCCAAGGGCACCGTCACCGGGAAAGTGTCCTTGAAGTGGACTCTTACCTCTGTGTCAATGGGGACGTCAACATAAGTGTCCAGGGGCACAATGATCTCTTTCTGCTCCCCATTTATATCAACAGTGGTTGTTATATTTTGAACAACTCTGGCCCGTGTGACGAGCTTCACTGGAACCGTAACGTAGGTATCTAGTGGCACTTCCGTCTCGATCTCTTCATGAATGGGCACATCTATGACCATGACAATTGGAACCTCCAGTTGCTTGCTTATAGGTACCTCGTCTCCTGATCTACTGGATAGTCGAATGTTATCTTCTGCTCCTTCACACCCTCAACCATCTCAACTACGTTGTCTATCTCCCTCGTTGCAATGTTCCTCACCTGAAACAGCGCATATAACAAAACCCCATTGAGCAATAGTGAGATAATCACCAGCACCAACAAGACATAAGTCAGTTTGGACTCCATTGCAACCACCAAAGAGCAAATGGAATCTAAAGTATATAAGCAATGTTATTAAGTTCTTGAGTTTTTTGACTGATTGGTGGTTGGGATGGACTTTCAGGAGGAACTCATGATCATAAGACTCTGAGATCTGTCCAATAATCAGCAAACACTACCCGAAAAACACCCGCAGGGAAGTACTTAGCCTCTACGACCTGATAACATTTGCAGTACTGACACACCTGCACTTTGGGGAGTTTACAAGCCCGCTTACAGGGTCTTAATTGAGGAAATGAAACTCTTCCCAAAAATCAGGCACAGCAAACTAACAGAACGCTTGAACAGGCATGAGAAACTCCTGCTCCTGGCGCAGGAAAGACTATTCAAAAACCACGCTGGAGAACACGTCAGAATACTGGACTCGAAACCCATCCCGACGAAAGAAGTGGCCAGAAAACAGGAAACAAAAGAAGGGTTCTTCAAAAGTCATAAATGGAAACCTGCAGTTGGTTTTGTCCCATCTAAAAAGCACTGCTACGGTTACAAGCTGACCTGTTATTCTGACGGGAATCTTCTGGCCGTACTGTCCGTTGATCCAGCGAATAAGCATGACGTGAAGGTCGTCAGGGAGAAATTCTGGGGAATTGTTGAGGATTTCACTGGTTGCTTCCTGCCCTGGATAAGGGGTATATGAGTGGAGAACTTGGGGAGGAGTTTTTGAGGTTTGGGGTTGTTTATGTTCCGGTAAAGAGGGAGAATCAGATTAGTAATCTGGGAGAGAAGAAGTTCTACAAGTACCTCTCTGATTTCAGGAGGAGGATTGAAACACTGTTTTCGAAGTTGGATGCTTTTCTGTTAAGATCCAGTTGGGCCGTTAGTCTGAAGGGTTTAGCCGTCAGGATTCTAGGAGCAATTCTAGCGGTTAATCTTGATAGACTGTACAACCTCACAGGTGGTGGGAACTAGGGTTTGATAATAAACTTCTTACCCGTTATCCTCGGGGTTGTCGTGCCGGCAATCCCCACGTTCATCTTCCTCAGGAAAAAGAAAATGCCTCCGGGGCTTTTCTGGGCAATCTCAATGGCTACCGTAACATTCGTATCCATCGCCACCTATCCACTCTTCACAATAAACTGTACCCCCACAATCTGTGACGATGAGGTGGTATGGTTCATCCCAACGGCACTGGTCATCTTGGGCTTCCTGGCTGGAGCCGTGATATGTAGGTTGACTGGCAGACCCCATTCAGTAATTAATTTATTCATCAGGGTGATTTTTGACTTGTTATCCCCCACCGAAACTATTTAAAGCCAGCCCCTTATTCTAACCCGGAATTACGATTACGGAGGTGTTTGGGATGCAGAATATTCCGCCGCAGGTTCAGGCCATGCTCGGCCAGCTTGAGAGCTACCAGCAGCAGCTCCAGCTCGTTGTCCAGCAGAAGCAGAAGGTCCAGCTCGAGCTTACCGAGGCAAAGAAAGCCTTGGAGGAGATCGAGAAGGTCGATGACGGAACGACCATCTACAAGACCGTTGGGACGCTTATAGTCAAGACCGAGAAGGCGAAGGCCGTTGAGGAGCTCAAGGAGAAGGTCGAGACCCTTGAGGTTCGCCTCAATGCCCTCGAGAGGCAGGAGAAGAAGCTCAACGAGAAGCTCAAGGAGCTCACCGCCCAGATCCAGAGCGCCCTCAGGCCGCCCACCGCGGGCTGATTTCCCTTTTCTTCATTTGGAGGTGAGTGAGCGGTGGCAGAGGGTAAAAGGGTAATTCACATAGGTCTTCCGGAGCTGGGTGAGGAGGAGCTTATTGAAATCGGCGAGCTTGCACAGGAGACGATAATAAAGGAAGTGTTCGACGTCCTCAACAGGAGCGACGTCAAGGACATCGAAGTTACAACGAGGATAAACCGGGATGAGACCCTCGACCTTGAAATCGAGGTCTACCTTGAGGTTCCCATCTTCGTCAAGGCCGACGTCGATGAGCTGATAGATAAAGCCGTTGAGAAGGCCTACGAGGTTGTTGAGAGAAGGTTGAAAGGGCTGGCCGCAAAGGATTAAACCTTCAAGGTCTAAATTTATCCGGTGAGAGGGATGGATTATCGCGAGGTGGCGAGACGCTTTGCAGAGGACGTTAAAAAACGTCTGGGCTACGGTGTTTACGTGTCGGCCAAGGTCCTAAGCGTCGAGGAGTTTGAGCTGATGAAGAACCTCAACACCGCGTTTTACAGGAACATCCAGCGGGAGGGAGTACTCATTGGATGATGAAATAAGCCTTCTGCTCAGCAATTCCCACGAGTCCCTTGGTGCGGCGGAGCTTCTGCTTGAAAAAGGGTTCTTTGCAGAGAGCCTTAGGGAGAGGGCCGACTACGATGCCACGTTTCAGCCTGGTGAAGAGGAAGCTAGGGAGCTCGTTGAGGATGCCAAGGCCTTCGTGGAGAGGATTGAAAAAGCCCTGGAGGAACTGAGATGAAGGGTAAAATCAAGCTCAGGCGCTTCCTCGAAAGTTCAAGGGGCAGATCCTTTCTCCTCCTCTGCCACCACAACGCCGACCCGGATTCCCTCGGCTCGGCCATAGCCTTCGCCATCTACCTCAAATCGCTCGGTGTTGAGGAAGTTAAGATAGGCGTTGCCCAGAGCGTCTCCTCCTACGCGAAGAGGCTTCTCACCTTCTCCCCGGTCCCCGTTGAGAGGGATCCTGTTGTTAAAGAAGACGTTGTGATGATTTTCGACACGTCATCGCTCGAGCAGCTCGAGCCGATTGAGATTCCCAGGGGAAAGACGGTGATAGTCATCGACCACCACGTCGAGAAGGAAAAGCCAATTAAAGCCCAGATAGCAGTGGTTGATTCCTCCAGAACTTCGACGGCCGAAATAGTTTGGGAGCTTTTCAAATACCTCGGCTTCTATAACGAGACCGCTGTCAAGGCCCTACTCGCTGGAATCGTTACCGATACTGCAAACTTCCGCTTCGCCAATGCGAAAACATTTAAGGCCGTCTCCGAGATGCTCGAGCGCTTCCCGCTCCAGATGGGTGGGATATTCCAGCTAGTCGCACCCGTGAGCGACGAGAACATTGACCAGGCGAAGAGGATGGCAATGCTGAAGGCCTGTCAGAGGCTTGAGATCAAGAAGTTCCGCAGGTACATCATAGCGGTCTCAAAGGTTTCTGCCTATGAATCACTCGCCTGCAAGACGTTCCTCAACCTCGGCGCGGATGTGGCAATAGTGGGGAGCGAGAAGAAGGGAGTCAGGATATCAGCGAGGGCAAAGGAGAGCCTCGTTAAGAAGGGTCTCCACTTGGGAAGGATTATGGAGAAGGTGGGGCCGATTATAGAAGGCTCCGGTGGCGGACACGCCGGTGCCGCCGGTGCTAACGGGAAGAAGAACCTCGACGAGGCTATTAAAGTCATACTGAAGGAGATTGAAAAGTTTTTGAGGGAGGTAGATTGAAGTGGCCAGGTGTCCCCTCTGCGGAAAGTCCCTCGACTGGGGCGAGCTTATTGAACAGATGATTGAGGAGAAGGGCACGGAGATGCGCGAGCTTCTCTTGGACAGGGAGCGCTTCCTCAGCGCCTTCCGGGAGTTCGTCTTTAAATGCCCCCACTGTGGCGAGGAGTTCTACGGCAGGAACCTTCCTGAGAAGGAAGCAGAGAAAGTCTTCGAGCTTCTAAACGATTTCAAAGGCTCGATAGACTGGGAGAACAAAAAGGTCCGCCTCAGGCTCAACAGCCTCCTTGCCCTCGATACGCTGCTCGAGCAGTGGGATGAGAAGGTGACGCGGAAGAGAGCGTAGGAGAGGCCCGCTAATTTTTCACATTTCCTGGAACTGAATGTGCAGGTTAAAATGGTGATTAGCCCCAAATGCCCGACATTCCAAAAAATTAATATAAAAGTTCATGGGATATTTCTGTTGGTGATACTATGAAAAAAGTAATTCCTGCAATGCTTCTGGTGGGTTTGATTTTTGTTTGGCTTTTTCGTAACAGCGAGTGATGTGCAGCTGCCGTATTTCAGGAACCTGGCAAGTGTGAACATCCAGAATGCAGGGGAGGCACACGTCTTTGTTTCGGCCCTTTATCCCGAAGGGTTCAGACAGATTGCCGAATACGACATCAAAAACAGCGGGAGGATCACACTAAACCTCGGCGACCTCAGGAAGGCCTGGGATGATGAGTATAGGAAAAACAAAAGGCTGTCACAGCCGCTTATTCTTCTCACAATAGTCACGAAAGACGGAAACGTTTCCATCGAGAGCGTCGGCTTTGAGTGGGACAGAATGCCCCAGTCCTGGGTGGTGACTCCAAAGTTCAGGACATTAAAGAACGCCGTGAAGACGTCCTCCAAGCAGACAAACGACGTGCATCCCCTCTACTATTACAGCCGCACGTTGGTGGACTCCTACGAGTGGACGGCACCAACCATAGTGGCCCAGGTAATCCCGGACAGTTCAACTAAGGGGTACATCTCATACACATACTTCATCAACAAGAAAGTTGGGTTCAGCATCAACGCGTTTGTGGACACAGACTGGACCCGACTGACTTCGTACAACATAATTCAGAAGGATGAGAGTGGCAAGCATGCTAGCGGTTTTTCAGTGGGTAGCCCGTATTACATCTGGATGAACGTTACGTACCGTTACGAGAGATGGAGGGTTTACAGCGCCGGCTGGGTGTGGTACGAGGAGTATGTGTACGTTAAGGACTTCTATCCCAGCACGATAAGCGGGGGAACGTCAAAACCATCGAACGCTCAAGTTCCGCCGATTGATAGATGGATAGATGAGGGAGTTTATGAATCCACAGGGGACATTGGGTATTATGCGTTTCACATATGGGATTTAGATACGAGTGATTTTGCGATGGACGTCCTGAAGTTCATCGATGTCCTTGAACTAATGGGGAAAATCAGCGAAACTGCGGCCCAGAAGGCGACTCTCATCGGCCTCTTTATCGATGTGGGCTTTGAATACGACAACATGAAAGCGTTCGACTTTGACCTTTCTCTAGACTCGGGTGTGCAAACAAGCCACCACGTCTGGAGGGGGGAGAGCACGGACATATCTACGGTACCTGTTCTGTATTTTAACGTTGATTAGCACTCCCTTTTAATTTTCATTATGAAAACATGCAACCACCGCACGGTTTGATTAACATGCCATGCTGGCGATAGCCTTTTTACTTTACCAACATATTCTTAGCGGTTGGTGGTTCTCGTGGAGGCCGTGGAGCTTTACCTGTCAAAGGGAGACTATAAAAACGCCTTGAATAACGTACTGAGGATAGAAGATCCAATTAAGCGCCTCCTGGCACTCACGGAGGTTCTGACGGCCTTCCCGAGGGATGAGGTTCTCGCACGCATGTTTGAAACTCTGAACTCGATCAGGGGAAAGCCTGAGAAGGCCGTGGCTTACTCCGTCATCGGCCGCGCACTCTACTCCCTTGACCGCGACAGGGAGGCAGAGGTGTACTTCGAGAGGGCGCTTGAAACGGCCCAATCGCTCAGGTCGCCGAGGGTTAAGGGGGAGGTTCTGGCTGCAATAGCCCGGAACCTCGTTCTTTCAGAGAGGTACGGGGATGCCCTCAAGCTTTTCAGGCACTCTGTTGAACTCCTCCAAACGGCGAGGGGGCTTTCCTCCTACGCGACGGAGGCGCTGATTAAGGTGGCAAGGCTCGTCGAGAGGAGCGCCGATGAGATACCAAACGAGAGGGCGCTGGACTTCTACAGACTCGCACGCGACATCTACTCCTCGATCTTTTTCAGCCTGCAGGCCAAGCACCTTGAGAACAAGATAAAGCTCGCCGAGGAAGTTCTGAAGCGCGGGAAACCGGCAGTGGAGGGACTGATAGAGACCGGCGAGGTTGAGCTTGCCATCGAGATGGCCCGCTTCCTTCCGCTGGAAGAGAGGGCAGTGGTGATGCTCGAGCTTTCCTACTGGTTCCACCTCCACGAGCAGCCCAAACTTGGGAGCAGGGTTTTTGACGACGCCCTCGAGATGGTCTTAGTTGGGAAGTTCAAACCCTGGGACGGCGAGATAGCCGCGATAGCGAGGCGCTTCCTCAGGATAGGCTCCCTTGAGGAGCCCCTCACCCTGGCAGGGGTTATCAGGGATGAGAAGCTGTCCTCCGAACTCCTCGGGGAGGTTGCCCTGGCCTACGCCCGCTGGGGCGATAAGGCAAAGGCCCGCTCGATAGCCGAGGGCATAATGGACGAAAGCGTTAAGAACCGCGTTTTAAAGGAACTGGAGGGTGGGAGTTATGTGGGACACGAGCAAGGATTACCGCTTACTGGTGGCGGAGAAGAGCGTGGAGCTTTTCCTGAAGACGATAGAGCACGCGAAGTTCAAGGGGAAGTGGAACAAGAAGGGAGCACAGCAGCTGGCGAAGGAGATGCTCCCTGAGATACAGGCGATGAGGTATTCCTACGTCGAGCCCAAGGAGCTGATTGAGACTCCGCAGATGAAAGCCTTGAAGGAAAAGGCCAATGGCATAATCGAGGCCCTTGGTGGGGAAGACTGGCACCACAAGTTTCTCAGCTTGGCCGATAAAAGCGAGCGCGAGAAGGTTGAAGAGGCTGTCGCTAAGGTTCGCTTCTTTCTCAACACGATACTCGGCCTCGACAGACGCTTAGCCCTTGGAAAGATAAACGACCCGGTCATAGCGGTGGACATAAAAGTCGGTGAAGTGATGAGCGTCGCCAAACACCCGAACGCTGACCGCTTGCTCGTCACGAACGTCAACATCGGCGACAGGGCTATCACCGTCGTCACCAACGACCTCACTGTGAAGGAAGGCAACCGCGTGGCAGTCGCTTTACTCCCGCCGGCGAACTTCCGCGGAATAGTCAGCGAGGGAATGTTCCTCGGTGCTGGAGAAGGCGTCCTCAAGGATGTCAAGGGAGAAATCGGCGGCCTGCCTAAGGGAATCCCGCTTGAGGCCTTCAACGAGACGCGGAATTTGGTCGAGGCGTTTCTGAAGGGTTGAAGTTTGGGGTTAACCCCCACTCTTTTTGCCCCGCTTCTGGTTCCACTGATGGTTTGACCTAACTATATATCCAACTGGCTGTAAATATATCTTAATGTCATACGAATTACTAAACCAACGGAGTAAGATGTCTGGCTGGAGGGATCCCCGTGAAGCGTTCCCATGTCGTTCTGGGTTTCCTGCTCACCGTTATCATAGGGGTGCTCGCGGTCCATTATCATGGTTCTGGAGGGGAAAACGGCTCAAACTTACCCCCCGCCCAAAACGACAGTTCCGTGCAGTGCCCCTCAACGGCCTTCAGCGGTTAGAGATTCTTCCTCAGCTGGGGCACCGTGTTTCTTGAAAACGCCAGTGATGTTAGAAGCGATCCCTTCGTGAAGTTCAGCGTTGACATCCACGGCAGAACCAACGTGAGCACGGAAGAATTAACCGCCGAGGTGCCGTTGTGGTTTTATGCGCCAGGGGCCTCGATGGGAAGCCCCTCTGGAACCTTACGTTCTCAGGCGACTACCTTTACGCTCTCGTTTATCAGACAGCACCGAGGTTCTATCTTGAATTCAGAAACTAACGTCCCGGACGACTACTTCTACGTCCTCGGAAGAAACGGAACGGTTAGAAAGTTTGATCTCGGACGGGGCTTCCTTTCCCTCAGAAACGCGTTCCTCGTCTCTAACGGTAGCTATGTCCTCACTGGCTT
Organism: Thermococcus pacificus; assembly: GCF_002214485.1. Taxonomy (NCBI): domain Archaea; kingdom Methanobacteriati; phylum Methanobacteriota; class Thermococci; order Thermococcales; family Thermococcaceae; genus Thermococcus; species Thermococcus pacificus. The sequence continues at coordinate 1,073,769 of NZ_CP015102.1, read as the reverse complement.
TGAAAGGCCTCAGCCAGATGGTTCTCCAATGTCCGGCTACGTCATGATTCTGAACGGAACCAAGGTCGTCTGGAGCAGAACCTTCCAGATTAACGACCCAAGCTGTCTCTGCTACATCATCCCAGGCTGGGGGAAAATAGATGGAAACGGCTGTGCGACATTTGGGCTGTACGATGGCTACGCCACCTACTGCAACGGGAAGCTGACGTTTCACAAAGAGGACAATAACCCCTGATCAACTGAAACAACAGAAAATAAAGAATGGGGTCACTACATCAAATCCCCATCCTCTTCTTTACAACTTCCAATGCTTTCTCCGCATCTTCCTTAAACTCCGGGAGGCTGAGCTCTTCCATCGTCTCCGGCAGTGGGACGCCGAGTTCCTCGTGCCAGCCCCTCAGCCTGTAGAATTCCCTTCTCGCCTCGAGGAAGTCGTTGTAGTCTATGAAGGCCGCGTTGCCCTTTGCAGGCCCATCCGACTCCGGTTCCCACCAGCGCGGTGGAATTGTGTCGTCGAGCGGAGGCGTAACCCAGTCGAGGGCGTTGTGTATTCTGGCGATGCTTTCAACGCCCCATGCCCTTCTGCGAAGTTCTTCAACCGTCCACTCCTCGCCGGTCACGATGCTGTAGAGCCTCGCGAGGTCTTCGAGCTTGTAGGGCACGAACTTACATGTCCCAAGCATATCGGTGATGTAGCTCTCGTCCCTACCCTCTATGAGGGAAGGCACGAGTTCCTTTGCCGGCCCCTGGTTTGGCAACTGGTGCGGCCTCGGCCAGCCGCGGAGGTGGGAAGCGCCAACGTCGGCTGTCGCGTAGCTCAGCGCGTATGTCCTCCTACCGCGCGGGTCCCAGGCGGGGCTTTCCATTCCCTTGACGTGGACGGCGAACTCACATCCCCTGCCAAGCCTCTCGCAGGCCCTCTTCACGCCGTCGGCAAGGATTGCACCGATGCCCTTCCGCTCTGCCATTAGTTTGATAAGCTTCTCCTCTGCTTCCTCGTCGCCAAAGCCCTTTACCGGAAAGCCTATCTCGTCTTCGCCAATAAGACCGCGCTCCACCATCTCGAAGAGCCAGGCTATCGTTGCTCCGGTCGCTATGCTGTCCAGGCCGAGGTTGTTGACGAGCCAGTTGAAGTAAGCAACCGCTGGAAAGTTGAAGACTCCAGTGGCAGCGCCGAGCATGGCTATGCTCTCGTATTCTGGCTTTACGCGGATTTTCCTGCCTTTATATTCCACCTCAACGTAGCGGGCGCACTTTATCGGGCAGCTCTTGCCGTGGACGAACCATTCCGGCTCGACCTCATACTTCTTGACCTCGTCGCCGGCGAGCTTTGAGGCGAGCTCATCCGGAATGTAGGGCCTTGAGAAGTTGTAGGCCGGACTCATTCCAACGGAGGCGGAGCCCCTCATGCCGTCAGTGGTTCCATAGTTCCTCGTGTGTTCGTACTTTGGATTCGTCGCGAACTCGTTGTAGTACTCTTGCCACAGCCTTTGGAACTCCTCGGGGTTGGCCACCTTCGGCTTCTCCCCCGGCTCAACGACGACGGCTTTGACTTTTTTACTACCTAGAACCGCACCGAGTCCACCTCTGCCGCTCGCCCTCTCCGTGTCGTAAACAACGTTGGCTATCCTGCTCAGTTTTTCGCCGGCTGGTCCTATCATCGCCATGCTCGCCTTCGGGTGCTCCTTCCAGATTTCCTTGGCGACCTCGTAGTTGCCCTTTCCCCAGAGGTGCTCAGCCGAGAGAATCTCAACCTTTCCGTCGTGGATGTACAAATAGACCGGCTCCTCGGCTTTGCCCTCGATTATTAGCGCGTCAAAGTGTCCCTTCAGCTTTGGACCGAAGGCATCGCCGCCGCTGGAGTCGCTGATGAGCCTCGTCTCCGGGCTCTTGCTCACCGCTATTACCTTGCTCGAACCCGGAACTAAGCCGGCCATTCCACCCGGTGCGAAGACGAACTTGTTGGCCGGGCTGAGGGGGTCTGTCCCCGGCGGAACCTCGCGGTAGATAAGGTAGTAGCCGAGGCCCTTTCCGCCTATGAACTTCCTTATGACCTCGTCCGGCAGTTCTTCGTATGTAACCTTTCCTTCAGTCAGGTTGACACGTGCAATCCTGTTGTGGTAGCCGTACATCAGACACACCTCCTTGCCTTTTCCCTATCCTCCTTCGAGAGGCGCCATCCCATAGCACCGAAGTTTTCCTCGAGGTGGGCCTTGCTTCCGGCTTTTGGTATCGCAACAACGTTCTCCTCCCATATCAGGTAGTTGAGGGCCACCTGAGCGGCCGTTTTTCCGTAGGCTTTCCCAATCTCGGCGAGGCATTCATTCCTTGCCAGCGTCCCCTTCTCCAACGGGGTGTATGCTATCAACGCCATCTTCTCCTTCTTCATGTAGTCGAGAAGGCCACTTGTCTCGGGCCAGCGGTCTTTGAGGGAGTACTTGACCTCGTTGGCCACAATCTCGTATTTTTTCATCGCCTCCTGAGAGCGCTTGAGAAGTTCAAGGTCGAAGTTGCTCACGCCTATGTAGCGTATGAGCCCCTCGTCAACGAGTTCCTCCAGCGCGTGGAGGGTCTCCTCTATCCTCCTGAAGTCCTCAACGGGCCAGTGGAGGAGGTAGAGGTCTATGTATGTTCCCAGCCTCTTCGTGCTCGCCCTCGCTGCCTTCTTCGCGCTCTCATAGCCGAAGTGAGTCGGCCAGACCTTGCTTATGATGAATATCTCCTCGCGTTCAAAGTCCTTTATGGCCTCTCCGACGAGCTCTTCGCTGTGGCCGGCCCCGTAGAACTCAGCGGTATCGATGAGGTTTATTCCGAGTTCAAGGCCGTGCATGAGGACTTCAACGCTCTCCTTATCCCTCGAGTAGTCGGGGCTCTCATAGCCCCCTATTCCCCACGTGCCCATGCCTATGGCGGTAACCCTATCATCGCCTATTCGCTTGAGGTCGTCAAAAATGGGAACATGCTTCATACTATCACCTACAAATAATTTCGAAGTGTGGCTTAATAAGTTTATCCGAAAATGATTTTAGGGTTAAGATGAAAACCTGAATGAGGTGGACTTCATGCATGAGGAAGTCCTTCCCGGAATTCACAGGATATTCGACAAGTTCGTTAACGTTTACCTCGTTGAGGGGGGAGACCACCTCGTGGCTGTGGATACAGGCGTAGACACCACCTGCGGGAAGATACTCGATGCCGTTGAGGAAATTGGAAAGCCCCTGACGGCGATAGTCCTTACCCACGGCCACCTCGACCACACCGGCTCGCTGAAGTGCTTGAAGGAGAGGACAAACGCCATTGTAGCCGCCCACGTGGACGAGGTGGAACTCATAAAGGAGAAGACGGGACTTGAGCCCGATGTGAAGCTCAAGGATGGGGATGTCTTCGAGGATTTTAGGGTTCTCCACAAGCCCGGCCACACGATGGGGAGCATCTGTCTCCTCGATGAAAAGAGCAAAAGCCTCTTCGTCGGCGACCTCGTCGTAGAGCGCGGGGGAAAGCTCGAGGAGGTGCCGCACCAATATTCTCTCGACCCGGAGATGAACAGGATAAGGATAAAGGAGCTCCTCGAGGTTGACTTCGAGAACCTCTTACCGGCGCACGGAGAGCCTCTGTTAGGGAATGGGAAAGAAAAGCTTAGGGAGCTCGTGGAGCGGCTTGGCCTTTGAGGGGCCATTGCCGCCTCCCAGGACATTTAAGGCAAAGGGGGAGACGTAGTGAAGTTTAAGCACTTCATCCTTCCATTTGGCCGTCTAATGCTTTCACTCAGCAACGCGCCCCATAGGGGAGGCCTAACCAGAGCCGACGGATTCTTCTTCATGATGGTCCCGAAGAACTACTCCGGCGACTACAAGGCGGACTGCCTGGCCTTTGAACGGGAGCAGGGGTTAAAGAACTTTGTTGGCTTTATGACTGCCGCGGACATAGGGGCGGTCCTTTCCACTGCCAAAAGCGGGAGCGTCTCTGCCTACATAACAGCGGGAATAACCAACCCGGCGATAGCGGGAGAAGTCCCACCGCCGTGGAGGCCGGGAACAATAAACATTGCCCTCGTCATTGATGAGGGCTTAACGGTCGGCGCGATGGCCAACGCGATAATGACTGCAACTGAAGCCAAAACTTACACCCTTTTGCGGCTCGGCTATAAAGCCACCGGGACAACTAGCGATGGCATTGGAATTTTTGCCTTTGAGGGGGAGAAGGAGTGGGCGGGAACCGCAACGGAACTCGGGATAAACATTGGCAGAGCCGTGAGGAAGGCGCTGGAAGAGAGTTTAAGGAAATGGGAAAAGACGAGAGCCTGAGGAAGGGCTGGGCTTTACGACTTCATCCCCATTAATCTCCGGTAAAGCGCCTCCACCTTTTCACTCACTTCCTCCGGCGAGAAGCCGGCCTTAATCGCGAGCCAAGTAGCCCCTCCAGCACCGACACCTTCCTTGACGTAACCGCGCTCGTAGTCCCTCAAACCCTTGAATTTGCTCTCCGAGAAGTCCAGATCTGCGGCGTAGGTTATTACCCCTATCTCCTTAGCCGTGTCGAGGAACGTGGCGCTCCTGTCTTTAACCACCCACTTAGTCGTTGCTATCATGAAGCGGCTCAGATCTTCGTCGAGGGCTTTCAGAAGGGCTGCAACGGCGAGCATCTGAGTTCCGCCTGCCAGAACTATATCCTTCCTGAAGCCGAGGGATAATCCAACCACAGTCGCCATCATCGGGTCGCCGAACTGTCTCAAGGCCTCGAGCGGGTTGTCCCTCAGCTGGCCCTTTTCTATTCCTGCCCTCTGAAAGGCCTCGGTAATTACCATCCCCTTGAGGCTCTGCGGATTGTCTGGCGACGCCGAGGAAGTTTTGGCATCGTAGCCGAACGCCCAGAGAACCGCTTGGGCGGTGGTAGTCCCGCCGGGGGTAGATTCACCTATGACAAGCTCTTTGATTGGCAGTTTGTTAAGCTCCTCACCAAAGAGTTTTGCGCGCTTGATTATCTCGCCGAACTCCGGCAAAGCCGGTCCTTTCCTGAAGTCCCTCCCGACGGCGTTGCTGATGTGGACGTGCGGGACGAGCGGGGCTAAATAAGTCCCGCCCCTCACAACCAGAACCGGAAAGTTTGCCAGCTCCTTCGCGGCCTTTGTGATTATGGCAGGAGTCGGATGGCCCTCGGGCGTTACAGGAATTACGTCAATGGTCAGGGGCCTCTCGTGGAAGAGGTACTCGGCATCGGCGACCGGGGTGAGCTTAGTCAATTCAGGCGTTGCCCCGGCGACGCTAATTCCCGGAACGGTGCTTATCTCTGCGTTCCCCAAAACGAGCAGGAAGAGGCTCTCCATTCCAACCACCGCTGGAGGTTTTATCCAAGGGTTTATATGGCCTTCGACGAACGTTCCCCGGTGGGAAGATGGGGAAAGCGTTGATGGTTCAGGGGACATCATCAGGGGCCGGCAAGTCTCTCCTCGTTACCGCACTCTGTAGAATCTTCTCGAACCTCGGCTACGACGTCGTTCCCTTCAAGAGCCAGAACATGAGCCTTAACTCCGCTCCGAGCATCGAAGGCGGCGAGATAAGCCGTGCCCAATACCTCCAGGCGATAGCCTGCAGAAAGAGGCCGAGCGTGAAGTTCAATCCGATTCTGCTCAAACCCGAGGGAAAGATGAGAAGCCAGGTAGTCTTTATGGGAAAGCCCATCGGAAGCGTCTCCGCCAAGGACTACATGCTCTCGCGGAAGGAGGAGCTTTTCAAAAAGGCCATGAAGGTCCTAGATGAGCTGAAGGAGGGGCATGACCTCGTCATAATCGAAGGCGCCGGCAGTCCGGTCGAGATAAACCTGAAGGACTACGACATAGCCAACATGCGCGTGGCAAAGCACGCAGACGCTAAAGTAATCCTCGTCACCGACATAGACCGTGGCGGGAGCTTCGCCTCGATAGTCGGCACGATGGAGCTTTTGAGCGAGGAGGAGCGGGAGCTCGTTATGGGCTTCGTCTTCAACAAGTTCCGCGGCGACGCTTCCCTCCTAAGGCCGGGCTTCGACTACCTTGAGAAACGCTACGGAAAGCCGACCCTCGGCGTTGTCCCCTACGTCGAGCACCGCCTGCCCGAGGAGGACTCTTTAGCAGAGTTCCCGAAAGTTAAGGGCGAGCTGCACATTCAAATAATCAAGCTCCCCCACATAAGCAACTTCACGGACTTTGAGCCGCTCCACTGGGCCAACGGCGTTGACTACGTCACAAAGGCGGAGGAAATAACTGGAGACGTCATCATAATTCCCGGAAGCAAGAACACTGTCGAGGACTTACTCTGGATGCGCGAGAACGGAATTGAAGACGCCATCCTTCAAGCCCACCGCGAGGGCGCTTTCGTCGTCGGTATCTGTGGGGGCTTCCAGATGCTCGGGAGGGAGATCATAGACGAAGTCGAGTCGAAGCGCGGGAATGTAAAGGGTATCGGTCTTCTTCCGGCGAAAACGGTCTTCACGAGGAAAAAGCGAACGAACCATCTCAAAGCAAATGTCCTCTGGGGGCCAGCTGGGGGTATGGGCGTGGAAGGCTACGAGATAAGAATGGGCCGTTCCCTCTCGGAGAGGCCCTTCTCAGTCATAACGTCCGTGAACGGAGCAAAAACCTTCGAGCCAGAGGGAGCAATCGGCGAGAGGGCCTTCGGAACCTACCTCCATGGCATCTTCCATAACTTCGCTTTCACAGAGCGGTTCCTCAACTTTCTGAGGGCTGAAAAGGGCCTTGAGCCCCTCTCGATAGAGGGCTGGAGCATAGAGGAGGAAATCGAAAGGTTCGCAAGGGTTGTGGGGGAGAACTTCGACGTGGAGAGGATTTTAGGTGAACTCAGCCTTTAGCCTCTCACCTTTATCTCAGTCTTTCCGGGGCCACCCCTGAGGGCCTTTAGGACGTCGTCTACCTTCTCGAAGGCGAGGTAGTATCGTTTGCCCCTCACATCGGTCACGAGAAGGCCCTTCCTCGAGACCGCGTAGGATTTGACGTAGCCGAAGGGACCTTTGTACTCCCCGAGCTGATAGCGGCCGAAGCCCAGCCCGTTTATCCTCACTTCAAGTACCTCAGAGGACTCTTTAACATCAAAATCCCTGACCAAAATCTCCCTTTCTCCCGCCTTTGTCTTTATGATCAACCGGACGGTTCCGTTCTTGGCCACCACTATGCTCCAGGGGACGTAGGCATCCATATAGCCCTTTATCTTCACGGCCACTACTAAGGCGATGACTACTATTGGAGTCAGGACTACCACCAGCGGAAACCAGCCCCCCATGAGAACCTCCATCCAAAGTTCCTGCCTGAGGATTTAACCCTTTCCTAAACCAAAAGTTAAAAGAGGTAATCCTCCGGCCCCTCAAGCTCCTTCGGCGGGTGCTTCCTTACCCACCAGAGCTTCAGGCGGAGGTAGGCGTAAAACCCAAGGAAGAGGAGAAGACCCGCTAAAATCAAGGCCAGCGCTATAACGAGGAAGCCGAAGAAGAACAGAAGGCCAAGTATTAAAATACCCACGAAGGCAAGGGCGCCCTTTATTTCCCCTCCTTTCATCTTCCCACCAGCTTTGCTATTCTCTCCGCGAGCTTTAAATCCTTCGGCGTGTTCACGTTGAGGGCTAAAAGGGGGTTGCTAAGCTCGAAAAAATTCTCCCCCTCAGCCCCAACGGCGTTCAGTCCGACTACTGCATAGCCCCTGTAAACGACAGGCTTCAAATCCCCCGGAACCCTTTCAAGGGGGAGGACGCCGGTTAAGCTCGTCTTCCCGTCGAAGGCTTTGGCGATTGAGCCAATATCGGAGGCCCTGACGAAGGGCAGGTCTGAGGAGACACTCACGAAGGGCCCGAACTCCCGGAGGAGCCACCTAACGTCCTCAACGTAGCCCCGCCCAGGCGTTTCAACGAACGGAATTCTTTCCCTGAGGCACCACTCTTTAGTCTTCGGCGTGTTCCTCGAGAGGGTAACGAGGGTTTCTCCAGCCTTTTCGGCCTCGCCGTAAACCCTGAGAAGCATCGGCTTTCCTCCAACCCTCAGGACGGGCTTTTCCTTCCCCATGCGCGTTGATCTTCCGCCAGCCATGACAATTATCACGCCCACCACCGCGCAAACGCCAGAACGAGCAACGTCCCGGCCCTCGTTATCTCCGCTATGGCTCCAAGACAGTCCCCGTTTATTCCGCCAAAGTTCTCAAGGGAGAGCTTTATGACGTATGCGGCAAAGAGAAGGCCCGCCAACCCAATAACCGCCGGAGGGTTGTAGAGCGCAACCGGGAGGTAGAGGAGCGCGTAGAGGGTTGTCCCGGTGGCGAGCTGTTTTCCATTCATCCCCTCCATGAAATAAGTCCCCAATCCTCCCCCCAGCGGCCTCTTCGTCGAAAGCCCGAGGAGCATGGCGAACTTCGAGTTGAGTTCTGCGAGGTAGATTGAGTAGAAGGGAACCAGCGGAAGAGAGTAAACCTGGAGGAAGAGAACCATCACGACGGCGAAGAGGCCCGCTATCCCGGTGTTTAAATCTTTCATGGCCTTGATTTTTCGCTCGCGGTCGCCTTTGACCATTATTCCATCGGCCCAGTCAGCCAGGCCGTCAAGGTGGAGGAGGCCTATCGTGAAGTAGAGCTCCAGAAGGGCGAGGACGTTGGCCAGCGGTAGCTCAAGGTAGAGAATGGCAGAAGGAAGGACTGAGCTGACCAGAGCGACAAGCGGAAAGGCCCAGAGCTCTTTGCGGGCCTTTTCAAAGTCCCCCTTAACTGGAATTCTCGTCAGGAACGGGAGGATGTTTTTCATCCGACGCCCTCCTGGAAGAGCTTCGTCATGCAGCCGGCTATAAACCCCCCTATCGCGTCATCGAGGAAGGGCGGAAGCTCGGCCAAGATTCCGGGCTTTTTCGTGTCATAGTAGAAGAAGTTGAAGAGCGCCATCTTTCCGCCGATGTACTCAGCTATGTCTATTCCAATCAGCTCATCGGCGACGAGGTTCACGGGGTCGCCCTCGACCTTAAAACTCTCCTCGAGCAGTAAAGCCGCCATGAGGAGAGACTGGACGTTGATGTCTCCCAAATAGTGAAGCATCAGCCTTCCGAGCATTTCCCGGGCTTCCTCTGGGTTGTCACCGATGTAGAGCCCCATCGCGGTGTCGAGCATCTTCTCCAGCGTTATGCCGTGTTTTTCAAGCCTTTGGAGGAGTTCTTCGGCTTTCATGCTCTCACCAGCCCAAAGCGGATCCAGTGGTACCTCTCGCTCTCCTCGACGGACTTCACCTCAAGCTCAAAGCGCCCTTCGAAGATGGGTGAGGCCAAAACCACCGTGTGGAACTCGCCGAACTCTCCCACAGGAGCAACGCCAGGGTAAGCCTCCAAAAAGTTATCCAGGTCTTCTTGTGAGCGGAATGTGTAGGCCAGCGCTTCTTTTGGTAGCTTCTTCTTGTCAACGGCTATTACCGCCCACTCAAAGCCCTCCCGGAGCATTTCTCTGGCCAGCTCAAGGGTATTCCTTCCCCAGAGCGGTTCGAGGGCCTCAACCCCTGCTTTCTCCGCAAGCCATTCAACCCACTTTTTGTGATCTTCGAGGAGGACGTCACCAGCTATGAGATAATCTACGCCGAGAGAAGCTATGAACTCGGCCAGAGCGTCGCTTCCGCGGGACATATCAAAGGTAAGCAACTCCTTTCCCATCGCTTCGGCGAGTGTTTTTAAGGCATCTAAGTTCTCCCAGTGCGGTGAGAGGCCGATGGTTGTTTTTAAGGCCAAAAGATAGGGAACTTTAATTCCCGATTTTTCGGCGAGGTAGAGTGCATAGAACCCGTCCTTGCCGCCCGAGAAGAAGGCGACCCCTTTCAAAGCGTGTCACCCGTCTTGGCCCTCTCATACTCTTCCCTTATCCTCTGGAGTTCCGCTTCCTCCACGTAGGGTAAGACAACCCCGCAGTCAAGGCAGAGCCAGGGGTAGGCGGGAGCGGGTCCTTTCAGTGCGGCCTTTATACCGTGCTTCCAGGGGGCCTCCCAGAAGTACCTGGCGTATCCCGACTGGTAGTTCTTTCCCCTTATCATGGTTCCTCCACAGAGGGGGCATTTTCTAGTCTCCACCAGCGACCACCAAAGATATAAACTCCATGGACTTTTTATCCATTATGCTCCTGAGATTTGAAAGGCTCAAGCTCTCGGCGATAAAGGAGGTCTCTGGAGAATGGACGCTTTAATCGTCTTTGCTCTGGCCCTCCTCTGGGATCTGCTTTTGGGAGAGCCGCCGGTGCTGGCCCATCCCGTCGTGTGGTTCGGGAAGCTCGCGGGATTAATAGATTTTCGCTACAAAAGACGCTCTCCAGCACTTGATTTTCTGGCCGGGACGGTTACGGGTTTGCTGGTCGTAGCCTTCGCGTTTCTTCTTTCCATCTTACCGTTCTTTGTCCCTTATCCCCTGAACTACCTCCTCGCGGTTTACTTCCTGAAAAGCTCTTTCGCGGTGAGGAGTTTGCATGAGCACGTAGCGAGGACGATAACTGGGGATGTTGAAGAAAAGCGGAAGGCCGTCTCGATGATCGTCAGCAGGGACGTTAGTAAGCTCGACGAGCCCCACCTCAACTCCGCAGCAATAGAAAGCCTCGCAGAAAACCTCAACGACAGCGTTGTAGCGCCGCTCTTCTACTTCATCCTCTTCGGCCTGCCCGGTGCTTTGGTCTACCGCGCCATCAACACGCTCGACGCGATGTTAGGTTATAGAAACGAGCGCTACGAATACTTTGGGAAGTTCTCGGCAAGACTTGACGACGTTCTCAACTTCATCCCTGCCAGGCTGACGGTTCTTCTCTACCTCCCCCTCGGCGGGAGGAATGTTTTCCGTTACTACCGTCTCGCCAAGTTTAAAATAAACTCCGACAAGCCGATAGCGGTGATGAGTGCCGTTTTGGGCGTCTGGCTTGAGAAGCCCGGCGTTTATCGTTTTCCAGGCAGAGCACCAAGAGACAAAGATATTAAGCGCGCTCTAAGAGTCTACTGGATTGTCGTTGCCGAATGGGTGGTAATCCTCTCGCTACTGCTCGCAACGGAGGTGTGTCCATGCTTGAGCCCGTAAAGTTCTCCACATACCACGGAGGTGCCCGGGAAGAAGGTCTGCTCGACTTCTCGGCATCGCTCAACCCCTATCCTCCCGAATGGCTCGATGAGATGTTTGAGCGTGCTAAGGAAATAAGCGACCGCTATCCCTACTACGAAAAGCTTGAAGAGGGCCTTTCGGAGCTAATCGGCGAGGAAGTCACCGTAACGGCTGGTATTACCGAAGCCCTTTACCTCCTCGGAATCCTCGCGCTCCGCGGGAGGAAGGTGGTAATTCCAGAGCACACCTACGGCGAGTACGAGAGAGCCGCGCGCATCTTCGGGGCGAAAGTGGTCAAGGGTCCGAACGGGCCTGAAAAGCTGGCCGAGCTTGTTGAGAGGGACTCGGTGGTCTTCTTCTGCAACCCAAACAACCCTAACGGGAGGTTCTACCACGTTAGGGAGCTTAAGCCTCTTCTAGATGCGGTTGAAGATAAAAACGCCCTACTTGTTTTGGATGAAGCGTTTATTGACTTCGTTAAGAACCCTGAAAGCCCAGAAGGGGAGAACGTTGTGAAGCTCAGAACCTTCACCAAGAGCTACAGTCTGCCGGGAATAAGAGTCGGTTACATAATCGGCTTCCCGGAGGCTTTCAGGAGCGTTAGAATGCCCTGGAGCATAGGCTCGACCGGCCTTGCTTTCCTTGAGTTTTTGCTGGAGGACGGCTTCGAGCATCTGAGGAGAACGATGCCGTTGATCTGGCGCGAGAAGGAGAGAATCGAGAGGGCCTTGGGTGTTAAAAGCGACGCCAACTTCTTCATCAAGCGCGTTGGAGATGCCAAAAAAGTCGTCGAAGCCCTCAAACGGCAGGGAATCCTCGTGAGAAACTGCGAGAGCTTCGGCCTGCCCGAGTACATCCGCTTCTCGGTGAAAAGGCCAGAGGAGAACGAAATGCTTGTTAGGGCGCTGAAGGAAGTTGAGGACAAAATGGAGAATGGGAGATAGGCCTTCAGGCCCCGAACTTCTCGCTCCTGTTCATCAGATCCATCATAATCGGAACGATGTCGTGGCCCTTTATCCTTCCGAGGCCGCCGCGCATGCACTCGCGCTCGCCAAAGGCCTCCGTCGAGTCGGGCCTGACGCCGCCGCCAGCGATAAGGAGCGGAACCGGGTCACCGCTGTGGTTCATCACTTCGCACGGCGTTGAGTGGTCGCCGGTTATCGCTATGACGACATCTTCAAGGTCGATGTTGTCCATGATGTAGCCTATCATCCTGTCGGCCTTCTCTATCATCTCAGCCTTAAGCTTGGGGTTGTTGTCGTGGCCGGCCGCGTCGGTCGGCTTGAAGTGGAGGAACACGAAGTCGTAGTCCTTGAGAAGCTCGATGACCTTCCTCGCCTTGGCCATCTCGTTGGTGTTGTACTCGCCCGTTGCTCCCTCCGGCGTGTAGACGTCGAAGCCTATGGCCCTGGCGACACCCTTGACGAGCGAGACCGCTATAACCGCTCCCGCCTTAACCTTCCACTGCTCCGTGAACTTCATCGGTATGCCTGGGTAGGTGCCAGCACCCCTAATGAGGAGGTAGTTGGCAACCGGCTTCCCTTCCTTCCTGCGCTTCTCGTTTATCGGGTGCTTGTCGAGAACCTCGTGGGCCTTCCTGACGAACTCCTCAAGGATTTCCGCCACTTTCTTACTTTCCTCATCCTCCCAGTTGAACCTGTGCGGCGGCTTGCCGGCCTCGTGCGGATCGTTCTCTCCGACGCGGTAGCCTTTGGCCATGCCCTTGAGAACGAGAACGGCCCTGTGACCGGTTGCTCCGACGAAGATGAAATCAACCGGTATCTTGACGTTCTCTTGGATGGCCTTGGCCAGCTCGTGGGCCTCCTCCGTGCTTATCCTGCCGGCGCGCCTGTCGGTTATGATGCCGTTCTCTATGGTGGCGAAGTTGACGCGGAAGGCCAGGTCGTCCTCGCTGAGGTCGAGGCCAACACCCATCGCCTCGAGGTACCCCCTTCCCCTGTAGACCTTGTAGGGATCGTAGCCGAAGATGCTGAGGTGAGCGGTATCGCTTCCCGCCGGTTGTCCGGGCTTTATCGGGTCCTGCTGGCCCAGGATTCCCATCTTGGCGAGCCTGTCCATGTTCGGCGTGTTGGCGTATTCAAGCGGCGTCTTCCCGCCGAACTCCTTGATCGGTCTGTCTCCGAGTCCGTCGAGAATTATGAGCAGTCCTTTCCTCTGCTTCATGTCTATCACCATGAGTGAGTATGCACTGTTGGTTAAAAGATTTGTTGGAAACTTTTTAAAGGCCCTTTGAAAGGCAATTCTGGGGGAGAAAATGCTCGAGTTTGCATTATGGTCGCTATCAATCCTTGCCGGTATCGCCATCCTGGTGGTAGTTGGCGATAAACTCTCGGACAAGATAGTGGAGGTCGCCAGAAAGGCAGGTATCTCCACCCTGGTGATAAGCATCGTCCTCGTTAGCCTTTCAACGACGCTACCCGAGATAACTACCAGTGCCATTGCGAGCTACCAGGGGGCCAACGGAATAGCCCTCGGGAACGCCCTTGGGAGCATATTTGCCAACATAGCCCTGATTCTGGGCCTGGCATCCATGATTAGGCCGCTGAAAGCGGGCCGTTCCGCTTACGAAAATTCCCTTATAATGCTCGCATCCCTCGTTTTCCTGATACTCCTCTCCATCGATGGAACGTTGAGCAGGTTGGATGGTCTCCTACTTCTCCTCGCCTACGCGGTCTACCTCCGCTGGCTGTTGAAGAAGCACGCGAGGAGTGAGGTTGAGTGGGAGCCGAGCGGAGACGTTAAAGTCCTCGATTACATCATCCTAATAGCCCTCGGCCTCTTCCTCGTGGGCGGTGCCGAGATGGTCGTCTTTGGCGGTAAGAACATAGCCCGGGCCCTTGGTATATCGGAGTTCGTTATAGGGGCCACGGTTGTTGCGATAGGGACGTCCCTGCCGGAGATGACGAACGCCCTCTATGGGGCAGTGAGGGAACGCGGGAGCATAAGCGTGGGCAACATAATAGGGGCGAACATCATGAACGCGCTCGTTGTTCTCGGCATTGCCTCACTGATAAGGCCCCTCCCCACAGACGCTTCCGTTCTGACGGTCGTTTTGGTACTCTTTGCAATGATTCCCATGATAGCCTCGCTGAGAAAAGCTGGGGGAATAGACAGGCGCGTTGGTGCTTATTTCCTTGCCCTCTACGTCCTCTATCTGGTTCTGATTTTCTCTGGGGTAAAGCTGTAAGATTTTTAAACCCCCCTCTCTCTCCCCCTCTGGTGGTGAGAATGAAGGTCCTCTGGGCACCGTGGCGCATTGAGTATATCCGCTCACCAAAGCACAAAGGCTGCATATTCTGCGACTTTCCAAAGGAGAACCGGGATAAGGAGAGACTCATCCTCTACCGCGGAAAGCACAGCTTCGTGATAATGAACAACTACCCCTACAACCCTGGCCACGTCATGATAGCCCCTTACAGGCATGTGGGGAAGTGGGAAGACCTCACCGACGAGGAACTCCTCGAGATTATGAAGCTCTCCCAGCTAATGATAAAGGCCCTCAAGAGGGCCATGAACCCGGACGGCTTTAACCTAGGAGTTAACCTCGGCCGCGTTGCCGGGGCCGGCATAGACGACCACGTGCACCTCCACATAGTGCCAAGGTGGAACGGAGATACGAACTTCATGCCGGTTATAGCTGACACGAAGGTCATCCCAGAGTCCCTAGAAGAGGCCTACAACGAGCTGAAAAAGGCAATAGAAGAAGTTGAGGGCGAGATTTAACGCCTTCTCTTGGTTCCTTTTAAGGGCAAGCTTTTTATACCCATAACTTCCTTTTCTTCCTGATAACTCCCTGGTGGTGTCTGAGTTGGAGAGGAAAAGCGTTCCCTCCAAGAAGCCCCCCGTAAGGAGGGGTGAGCGCTACAAGGTCCGGATTGAGACCCTCGGTAAGGGCGGTGACGGCATCGCCCGGATTAAAGGTTTTGTGATTTTTGTGCCGAAGACGAACGTGGGAGACGAGGTTCAGATTGAAATAAAAAACGTGAAAGAGCGCTTTGCTTTCGGGGAGGTCGTTGGCTGACCTCCCTACATCTTTCTTACCATTATTTTGAACTCCTTCTCCAGTGGAAGACCCTCAAAGAGTTCGCTCCCGAGCTCAACCACGGGGACATCTGCCTCTATTACCGACTCACCCTTGTCCGTCCTCACCTTGAGGCTCTTCAGCCTTCCACCCTCTATTCTTGCCGAGAGATAAGTACCATCCTCGGCCCTTCCCTCAATGACGAAATCCGTCCCTAGCTCGACGACAAGCCTTTTGAGAAACGCTGGCGCCGTCTCGGGTGTAATGTGCTCAACTTCTCCGCTTTCGCCCTCAATCTTCACGCCGGGACACTTCATAGAAGAGCAAAACTCCTTTATCGCTTCCGCTATGCCTTTGGCAAAGTTCTCCAGGGGCTTTCCCATCAAAGCTTCCCCGAAGCCCGCCCAGCTGGCCGTTACCCTGAGCTTCTCCCTGATCATCTTGAAGGTAACCGTGAGGATACCGCGCTCCCCTCTGAAAGTGTATATTGCTTCCCTTTCTCCAAAACCAACGTCAAACTCGAACTCGTAGCCAAAGTTGAAGACGAACCTCGGGACTTTAAAGCGAACGACGTCACCCTCTATACTCCCGAAGTACGGGAAGAACGGCAGGGTCTTTTTGGGGTCGCTGAGGATCACTCTGAGTGTCTCCCAGTCAGCGGAAACTTCAACTTCCCAGCTCCTCGTTTTCATGCCTGTCCACCGATTTAGAAAGAAAAGTGCCTCAAAAAAGCGTTTCTTAAACCTTGGGTTTAGAACTGAAAAAACTGTAAAAGGGGCACAGGGCTACTCCACGGCATAGGTGAGGGCTCCTCCCTCACTTTCCGTTTCTTCCCCGAGTGTCTCCCCGTAATCATCTCCAACCACGTAGACTGGTACTCTGCCCCCGGGAATGCCGATCCTCGCCCCATACCATTCACTGAGGAGGCGATGGAACACTACTAAGAGCGGCACCGCCATGGCAAGGAGTAACCAGCCGTTCTGAAGTCCCGCGGCAAAGAGGAGTAACATTATGACGCTGACGACGCCAGCGGTGAGGGCGTAAGGTATCTGGGTGTTAACGTGATCCAAGTGGTCACAACCGCTGAACATGGAACTCATGATGGTCGTATCGCTTATCGGGGAGCAGTGATCGCCGAGGACTCCCCCTGAGAAGACTGAGGCTATGCTGGCGTAGACCACGGGGCCGAATTCACCGCTGAGATTGTAGGCGAGCGGAACCGCTATTGGCATCATTATGGCGAAGGTTCCCCAGCTCGTTCCCGTCGTAAAGGATATGAACGCCGCCACAACGAACACCACTAATGGAACCAGGCTTGGGGAAAGGACATTGGAGGCAACCCTCACTATATAATCGGCAGTTCCAACAGCATCACACGCTCTCTTGATGCTCCATGCAAGGATTAGTATCATCATGGCAAAGTGCATCTGCTTCATACCCGAAACTATTGTGCTCTCCACCTCTTCGAGGCTCATTATCCTCCGCCCGAGGATCAGGGCCATTGCCACTACAAGCATTGAGAAGGAACCCCAAACGAGAGCCCACGTCGAGTCCGCATGGGAGAGAACCTCCTGGAAGCCACCCTGCGCGTAGGTGGCGCTTCCACCACCGGTGACCCACAGGCCCAGGAAGGTCATGAGGATCAGCGTTAGGACGGGAAGCACAAAGACCCACACGTTTTCCTTGCCCTCAATCGGCATTCCGACATCTACCTCTGTAGTCATCATCGGCTGGGCACCATCACGTAGAACCTTACCGGTAGTGCGCGCGCGGTATTCTGCCCGAAGCATTGGGCCGTAATGTCTGCCAGTAACTGCAACGATGTAGACCAGAAGTACCGCCAGAATCGGGTATAACCTGTAAGGCCAGCTCGCAAACCAGGCAGAGTAGGCGCTTATGCTCTCCCCCACGCTCGCTATCGCGTCCTTCAGGAGGCCAAGCTCGTAGCCTATCCACGTCGAGACCACCGCAAGAACCGCCACGGGCGCGGCAGTGGAATCATCGGCGTAGGCAAGGAACTCTCTTGAAACCCTAGCCCTATCCGTTATCGGCCTCATTGTGTTGCCTACTATAATGGTGTTGGTGTAGTCGTCGAAAAAGATGAGCGTACCGAAGACGGCCGCCATGAGCGAGGCTGCCCTGCTGGTTCTTATCTTTCGCGTCACGGCCTTGGCTATGGCGTTCATCCCACCGGCTTTGTATATGAGGGCAACCCCTGCTCCAATCAGAGCATCAAATACGAGAATCCTAGTATTCCACAGGTCGGTCACAAGGTGGCCGTCTTCCTCCCATGCCGCCGCTATGTTGAGGACTATCCATTTCAGCGTTTCTGTGGTAGCCTCTATGGGGTTGCCACCGGCCACCAAAAGTCCGCCAACCCACACCCCAGAAAACAAAGCGAGCAGAACCCTTTTGGTTACTATCGCCAAGCCAATCGCCACCAGAGGGGGCAGGAGGGAAAGTATACCATAGTCCGTCATGTTCTAAACCTCCCCATTGTACCTTGCTGTGCCTTAAAGTGACATCAGTCACCATAGTTTCTCCGTCCATATATAAAAGCCTTTTTAGAACGTTTTTGCACTTCTTTATCCATGTATTGTGACGAATTGCTACACAATGGGTCGGAAAGTAACTAAAGCAACATTAGCGTAATCTTTGGACGTGTGTTACCCAAGTATTTTTCCTGGTCTTGAGTGTTCTGCCCCAAAAATTTATGAAAATAGGTTCACTCTTTGGCTACATTCTTCCACTTCTCCCTCGTCCTTTTCCAGCAGCCGGGGGGCATGAGCTCACCCTCTGGACAGTAGCCGATCTGGATGCACCGCGGTCCCAGCTTGGCCCACTTTATAATCGGCCTAAGCTCCTCGTTCTTCGCTATCTCCTCCAGCATCTTCCAAGCTATCTCCCTTATCTCCCACTGGGCCCTCTCGCAGGCCCTTAAACCAAGGAAGTGCTTGAGCTCGCGGAGGTTCATCGTGACGACGATTTTTGTCCGGACTGCTTGAGGCAGGATAAAGCGCGCGTCCTCCTGGTGGATTCCGGCCTTGTAAGTTTCTTCATAGAGCTCGATGGCGTTTTTCATGAACTCCTTCCACTTTTGGTAGAGCTCGGGCTTTTCCTTGACACTCTCGGGGATCACGAAGGTCTCTTCCACATCATTTGGGTTTAATTTGATATAGCGCTGTGACTGCTGGGTGTAGCTCGCAAGCCTGTGCCTTACAAGTTGATGACTGCAAACGCGAGAGCAGCCCTCTATTGCGAAGGTCAGCGTCGCGTGCTCCAGAATAGACTCGTGGCCGTAGCCGAGAACCCTCGGCAGGTGCATCTCGACGTCCTTCTCACCCATCCGCTCGAAGGCCTCTGTCTCCCATCCGTCCCAGTAGCTTATCAGAGCCGCCCATGTGACAGTTTCGAGCGGTTTTTTTGTATAATTGACAAGAGTCACGCGGATTTTATCGTTCATATTCTTCACCGCATCTCAAGGTGCCCCCACTCTTATTATGATTTCTGCCCCACTTTTGAACCACTGACAGGAAGTGTGGGTTTGATGGTCTGATGTGCAAAACCATAACCGGGAACCTTGCCACACTGTCCTTACGTTTGGAAACATTATTGGGCCTTTGAGTTAAAACTCTCCAGTGTTCAGGTTATTCTGCCGACGAAAGGGTTATTAAATTCGCCCCCCAGCTTTAGACGGTGATGCACATGGTGGTTAGCCTCGCAGGAAGGGATGTTCTCTGCCTTCAGGACTTCACAAGGGAAGAAATTGAAACTATTCTCAAGACGGCCGAGATGATGAAGATATGGAACAAGATAGGCAAGCCGCACCGTGTTCTTGAGGGCAAGACCCTCGCCATGATATTCCAGAAGCCCTCGACGAGGACGAGGATTTCCTTCGAGGTCGGCATTTATCAGCTCGGCGGCTACGGCCTCTACCTCAACGCCCAGGACCTTCAGCTCAGGCGCGGTGAGACGATAGCCGATACCGCCAGGGTTCTCAGCCGCTATGTGGATGGGATAATGGCGAGGGTTTACGCCCACAAGGACGTTGAGGACCTCGCAAAGTACGCGAGCGTTCCGGTCATAAACGGTCTCAGCGACTTCTCCCACCCGTGCCAGGCCCTCGCTGACTACCAGACCATACTCGAGAAGAAGGGCAGGATTGCTGGTCTTAAAATCGTCTACGTCGGTGACGGAAACAACGTGGCACACTCCCTCATGATAGCCGGAACCAAGCTTGGGGCTAACGTTGTTGTCGCCACGCCGGAAGGCTATGAACCCGACCCGAAGGTCGTCAAGTGGGCGGAGCAGAACGCGGCCGAGAGCGGCGGAAGCTTCGAGCTTCTCCACGACCCCGTCAAGGCCGTCAAAGATGCAGACGTCATTTACACCGACGTCTGGGCGAGCATGGGCCAGGAAGCCGAGGCCGAGGAGAGGAGAAAGATATTCATGCCCTTCCAGGTCAACAGGGATCTCGTCAAGCACGCCAAGCCAGACTACATCTTCATGCACTGCCTCCCGGCCCACCGCGGGGAAGAGGTCACGGATGATGTCGTTGACAGCCCGAACAGCGTTGTCTTCGACGAGGCCGAGAACAGGCTCCACGCCCAGAAGGCCCTCATGGCACTGGTTATGGGTGGAATTAAGGTCTGAGGGCTTTTCTTCTTCCTTTGTTTCCGTTCAATATTCTGGCTTGTGCGAAAGCCTGTTTTCATAGGTGTACCCGTGTTTGTGAAAGGTCTCTTTCGTAAAGTGGCAGTTTATGAAAACGGGTTTTCATAAATCGGGCTTTTTGTGAAAGTGAACTTTCACAGACGGAGAACCTTTTAAACCCCTCCCCCAAACCCCAACCATGCTCGAAAAGCTCTTCAGCCTCGGCTACTCCAAGACCTTCGCGGAGCGCTATTACGAGCTCTGGGGTGAGAGGGCACTAGCGATAGCCGAGGCCATGGAAAAGCCCCTGCCAAGGTGCTTCCGCGTAAACACGCTCAGGATAGAGGTTCCAAAGCTCACCAAGCTCCTCAACAAGAAGGGCTTCCAGTTCAGGCGCGTCCCCTGGGCCAGGGAAGGCTTCTGCCTCACGCGCGAGCCCTTCTCGATAACCTCAACGCCCGAATACCTAAGCGGCCTCCTCTACATCCAAGAAGCGAGTTCGATGTATCCCCCAGTGGCTCTGGAACCAAAGCCCGGTGAGACCGTTGCCGACATGGCGGCAGCGCCGGGAGGAAAAACCTCCTACCTCGCCCAGCTGATGGAGAACGAGGGAATAATCTACGCCTTCGACGTTGGGGAGGAGAGGTTGAAGGAGACGAGGCTCAACCTTTCCCGCCTTGGCGTTACGAACATCGTCTTAATCCACAGCTCGTCCCTCCACATAGATGAACTCGGCGTGGAATTCGACAAAATCCTTCTCGACGCACCCTGCACTGGCTCCGGAACGATACACAAGAACCCGGAGAGGAAGGCCAACAGAACGATGGATGACGTTAAGTTCTGCCAGGGTCTCCAGATGAAGCTCCTTGAGAAGGGGCTGAGCGTCCTCAGGAAGGGTGGAACCCTCGTCTATTCCACCTGCTCTCTCGAGCCGGAGGAGAACGAGTTCGTGATCCAGTGGGTTCTCGATAACTTCGATGTAGAACTGCTCCCGCTCCGCTACGGAGAGCCTGCATTGACTAGGCCCTTTGGAATCGAGCTGAGCGAAGAAATAGCGAAGGCGAGGCGCTTCTATCCCGACAGGCACGGGACGAGCGGCTTCTTCGTTGCAAAAATAAAGAAGCTGTGAGTTTAGCCCTTTGACTCGGCTACGAGCTTTTCTTCGAGCTCTCTAAGCTTTTTGAGAACGTCCTCGCTGAGGTGCTTCTCCAGCTCTTCTCTGGCTGCCTTCGCCAGCTCGAACTTCGAGTCGTACTTTCCCAGGGAAGTCCAGTGGATCTTCTTGCCCTCAACAAAGACGTCTATGTCGCACAGACGCTTGTAGCCGACGTACTCGATTCCCTTGAGGAGAAACTTGACGCGCTCGGGCTTCTCCCACGTCAGGAGCTTCAGCTTGTAGACCGGAACCCTCATGAAGGGCCTCGGGTAGTCCCAGTCCCAGCCCTCCCCAACGACAAAGCCGAGGTCGAGGTCTTCAATCACCATCATCAGCCGCTCGATGTTCTCCTCGTAGCGCTTCTCCGTGTCGTAGATTTTGATGGTCAACTCGTTCCACTCGGGCATCAGCTTGAGCAGGAGGAGCGGGGCATCAAGGAGGAGCTCCCTGTAAACTTCGAGGAAGCTGCGCCTTACGAGAACGGCCCCCTCTATCTCCTCGGGTCCTATTGGGCAGGTGAGCTTCTTCCGGGTGATCCCTATTATGGTATCGCCCGCCTCTCCCTCATCGAGGGCGTTCCTGATGTCCATCACTTCGCCGCCGTACTTGTGAGCGAGGAATTTCAACGCCTCATCCGTTTTCTCTGGGACTCTGAAAAATATCAAGGTGCTCTCAACGTGAACTTTTTCAACGGGAAAACCGTTGTTTATGACCTGACTTAAGACAAAGGGTGCATGGGCCTTTATGAGAAAACCGGACTGCGGGGGCAGGGTCTTTTTCTGCCACTCATCGGTCACGAAAAGAACGGTCTCAAACTCGCTGCTTTCCCTTATAGCCCTCTCAGTGTCTACCTCATCAACACCAAAGACATCCTTTATGGCCTCTTTAACAGCCTCAAGATGAGCCGTCCTCAGGAACACTATCGACGGCCCAAAGCGGATGACCTTCATCACAGACCCCTCCACATCTTATAGCCCCTATCAAAATCCGTCCCTCCAGGGTATTTGACCCGGTATGTCCTCCTGCTCGGGAGGAGGACAAAGTTGACGCCGAGGACGCCGTTCAGTCCCCTGTCTATCAGCTTGAAGTTGTGACCGTAGAGCCTGAAGTCAGCATCTTTATCCACCACGTCCTCCCAGGTATGACCGAGGGCGAACCTGACGCCTTCGATCTCAATGACGCTCCCCGGTTCAACAACGGCATCCCCAAAGAACTCCCTCACCAGCTCCGGGTCGTCCTCGTTGCCAGGAACCACGTAGAGCTTTGCGCCAGAGCCTTTGAGAACCCGTGCGAGCTTTCTAAGAGCTCCCCTGTAGATGGGCAGGAGGTCGGGCCGGCGCTCCAGCTTCACGTTGTCCACCAAATCCCCGGTGTGTATTATGTAGTCCGGGCTCGTTTTATCGATTAGGTCTTCGATGAAGCGGTACGAGCTCTCCGGGGTATCGCTTATGTGCATTACCTTGGTCTCATCGGTCGAGGCCAGCAGTCCCAGGACTTTCTTGCGGAATATGGGAAGTTTCAGGGGCATTGTTGGGGGTAGGAGCAGGGCTTATATATACCTTCGCCAAGTAAACCAGGGTGTTATCATGAAGGTTCTCGTTCTTGGAGCTGGAAACGTTGGGAGGGCAATAGCCTGGGATTTGAGGGATGAGTTCGAAGTCTACGTGGGTGACGTCAGCGACGATAGGCTAAAGACCGTTTCCGAGTTTGCCACACCACTGAAGGTCGACGCTTCTGACTTCGATGAACTCGTTGAGGCCATGAAGAACTTCGAGCTCGTCGTAGGTGCACTGCCGGGAAGATTTGGCTATCAAGCGGTGAGGGCGGCGATAAAGGCCGGCGTTGACATGGTTGACGTATCGTTCATGCCGGAGAACCCCCTGGAGCTGAGGGACGAGGCTGAAAAGGCCCAGGTAACGGTCATATTCGATGCCGGTTTCGCCCCGGGGCTGAGCCACATGCTCATGGGCAGGATATGGCAGGAGATGGACGAGCTGAAAGAGGGCTACATCTACGTTGGCGGCCTTCCGAAGGAGCCGAGGCCTCCACTTTATTACAGAATTACATGGTCGCCTAAAGACTTAATTGAAGAATACACGAGGCCAGCGAGGGTTATACGGGAAGGCGAGGTTAGAGCAGTTGACCCCTTCGAGAGGATGGAGCGCGTTGAAGTTCGCGATCTTGAGTTCGAGGCCTTTGTGAGCGACGGCCTGAGGAGCCTCCTGGAGAGCGTGAAAGCTGAGAAATTGGAGGAATGGACGCTCCGCTGGCCAGGGCACCTTGAGAAGATGAAGGTTCTCAGGGAGCTCGGCTTTTTCAAGCCGGAGCACGTTGACAAGACCCTCGAGGTCATAACACCCTTGATGACGTACGAGAGCCCGGACTTCTCGGTGATGAAAGTCATCGGAAGGGGAACCATCGATGGGGAGCCCAAGGAGATAGGCTACCTTCTCTACGACGAGGAGAGGGACGGCTTCACATCGATGGCCCGCGTTACGGGCTTCACTGCGGCGATAGTTGCGAGGCTCGTTGCCGAGCAGAACTGCATATACGGAGTTATTCCCCCGGAGATACTCGGAATGCGCATTGACACGTTCACGAGGATAGGCGACGAGCTGGCCGATAGGGGCATAACTCTGGAGAGGTGGGAGAATGCTCCACCTGGTGATAGCTGAGGCGGAGATTGAGCTCGTTCCGGAACCTATACGCGACCATCCGGCCGTGGTTAACTACGCGAGGAAGAGGGGCAAGAGGCCGGACGAGGTGCTCCTGGACAGCACCTACCACCACGCGGCACTCAAAAAGCTCACCGACGGCGAAAGGCGCGGGAGGCCCGACATAGTCCACATCTGCCTGCTCAACGCCCTGGAGAGCATCGCCAACAAGGAGGGAAAGCTCCGCGTCTATGTGCACACAAGGAACGATGAGGTAATTTACATAAAGCCCGAGACGAGGATTCCGCGAAACTACAACCGCTTCGTCGGGCTTATGGAGAGCCTCTTCAAAAACCGCGTCGTTCCAAAGGACCTGGGGCTTCTCCGCATGGAAGAGAAGAGCTTGGAAGCGCTCATCAAAGAGATAAACCCCGATGGTGTCTTCGTCATGCACGAGAAGGGAACCTTCACAAAGCCAGTCGACTTCGGGAAGAGGCTGGCATCGCTTGAGAATCCCGCCGTAATCGTCGGCGGGTTCCCGCACGGGGAATTCAAGGGCAAAATACTGGGGGAGAAGATAAGCATTTACAAGGCCTCGCTGATGGCTTGGACAGTTGTAAACGAGACGATCATCAACTTTGAGCACTGGGTTCCTTGAAAAAACGAAGGGAATACATAATGTTTATATTTTGTTCTTGTTTAATTCTTTCAATGTGGTACTGAAACATGCCACACGACCACTGGGGGTGTGCATTCCATGAGAAAAATAAGCTTCCTGATGGCATTTTTAATAACGGGTTATATCCTCGGAATATGGAACTTTCTGGTCCTGCCCAAGTATTACATAGCCTTCGGTCTCAAGGGCTTCCTCGTATCACTGATTCCAACGCTGGCCGCGATGTACCTGATATACAGCGAGGCAGAGAGCACGAAGAAGACTCGCTACCTGATCTACGAACTGTTCTTCAAGGTATCCAGAACCCCTGCGCTGATATTCACCCTGCTGATATTCCTCGTGATAATGCTCGGTATAACAACTTATTATTCAGCCTACGGCCTCGCCTTCATAGTAGGGGGCAGTTCCAGTTACATTTTGGCAATGGCGATAGGAACCATCCTCCTCGCGGTTGTGCTCCTCATGATGGCAAAGGGCAGAACCCTCGAGTTTATCTCAGTCATGTCGATACTTTTCATACTCCTCGCCATCTCCGCCGCGTTCCTCATCAGGGAGCAGGCACTGAGCACCGTTACGTCGCCCCAAGCAGCCCAGTACATGGATAAAGCTCTCTCGTCAATAACCTCCTTCAACCTGCCGCTGACGGTCAAGGGAGTCCTGTACTTGGTAGTCTCAACCTTCATCTCCCTCGGCCTCGGTGCAGGGGTTTACTACGTTATAGGCAGCTTCACCCCAGAGGAGCTCGACCTCAAGAAGGTTCTCGCAGGGGTTTTCATACTCCAGATAATCATTAGCTTTGCGGCCGCTTTCACCGTTGGTTACTCCCTCGGTGCTGCCTACGAGGGTTTCCAGAAGGCGTTCCAGAATCCAAACATTCCAGCGGAGGAGTCGATGAAACTCTTCATGAAGTTCAACGACCTCAAGGACTACGCCACCAACAGCGAAAAAAGTCCGATGGACTCCATTGAGGTCTTTTACTCAATACCTCAGATACTCAAGGGCAACGTGGCCAATGACACGAGCCTCATAGTGCTCCTCATGCTGTCGCTATACCTGGCCGGTCTCACGACAATAATAGTCCTCATCGAGATGGGCAGTCAGATACTTTCGGAAGTCATGCAGTTTGGCAGGAATCAGAGCCTTGGCTTCGTGGGTCTCATAGGTATGGTCATCGCGGGGGCCATGATAATCGCCGACATTAGGACAATGTTCGTCGTAGTCCCCTTTGCTGTAGGGGCGCTCGTTGCGGCAGTGGAGACTTACCCGCTCCTCTCGTCGGAGCTTGCCCACAACAAGGCTGTGGTGACGGGGATACTGCTCCTGCTCGTCGCTACGGGACTGGCCACCCTCTACAGCAGCCTCACAGCCTCCGCGACGACCGTCAAGATAGGGGCGTTGCTGGGAGTTGTACTCTTCGTGCCAGTATTAATGAACGGCATGCTCCTGAAGTCCCGCCACTGATTTTCACTTTCAAAAATTTTTTAAAGACCCCTCCCAATCGGTCTTAGAACGCTTATAGGAGGTTTGAAAAATGGGAGACAAGACCAAGGTTCAGGTCAGCAAGCTCAAGCCGGGAAGGTACATCCTCATCGACGGTGAGCCCTGCAGGATAGGCAACATAACCGTCTCCTCGCCGGGCAAGCACGGCTCCGCCAAGGCCAGAATTGAGGCCGTTGGAATCTTCGACGGCAAGGTCAGGAGCATCGTCAAGCCCACCAGCGCTGAGGTTGAGGTTCCGATCATCGACAAGAGGACTGCTCAGGTTATCGCCATGACCCCGGACACCGTCCAGATCATGGACATGGAGACCTACGAGCTCTTCGACGTCCCGATCGAGACCGGTGTCGCCGACGAGATCAAGGACCAGCTCAAAGAGGGCATAAACGTTGAGTACTGGGAGACCCTCGGCAGGATAAAGATCATGAAGCTCAAGGGCGAGTGATCCCTTCTATTCTCTATTTAATTCCCTGATTCTGAAACCTTTTAAGGAGTCTTCTCTACCTCAAGAGGAGGTGAGACTGTGGACTTCCTTTATACTTACGAGACGCTTAAGCTTGAGTTCCCCCTGGTCGAGCCGGAAAGTGCTGATTTCATAATCGTGGGCGTTCCTTTTGACGGTACCACCAGCTTCAAGGCTGGAGCCCGCTTTGGCCCGACTCTCATCAGGCACGCGACGCTGAACCTCGAGAGCTACATCCTCGACTACGACATCGATATAGCTGAGCTTCCGATAGCGGACATAGGTGACGTTGCAGTTGTTGCAGGTGATCCCAGGAAAACCGCTGATAGGGTGCGCGAGACGATTGAAGAGATAAAGAGGGCCAATCCAAGTGCCCTTCCCATCCTTCTTGGCGGTGAACATTCACAGACCCTCGGTGCCGTTGAAGCGTTAAAACCGAAGAGCTACGTCGTCTTCGACGCTCACCTCGACCTCCGCGACAGCTACGAGGACAACCCCCACAACCACGCCTGCGTTGCCAGGAGGATAAGCGAGCTCGGCGTTAAAGAGGCGATGTTCGGAATAAGAAGTGGGACGAAGGAGGAGGTGGAGTTCGCCGAAAAGAACGGAATACGGTGGGTTCACGCGAGGGACTACAGCTTTGATGCCTTCGTTGACCTGGTCTCTTCCCTCCCGGACCCGGTTTACCTCTCCGTTGACATAGACGCCTTTGACCTCTCGATGGTTCCCTCAACCGGAACGCCCGAGGCCGGTGGCCTGGCTTTCTGGGATGTCGTTGAGGCCATTGAGTGGCTTGCCGAAAAGAAGAGAATAGCCGGCTTTGACATAATGGAAGTAGCCGGCGAAGGGCTGGGGGACCCCACCGCGCTAACCGCCGCGAAGCTGCTTTTCTACTTCATCGGTGCCGTGGCCAAATTCGGCCGCTAGCTTTTCTTTTTACTGGTCACGCATCCGTTGAAGGGTGAATTCTTCTGTGCTTTTCTGTTTTTTAGGATTCAGAAACCCTTAAGAGGACTTTTTTCAAATTTTTAGCCCGGTGGTGATTATGGACGTTGAGGCAGCACTTGAAAAGTTTCACTCTATGAAATTGGCCGAGATAATACCCCCAACGACTATGATGCCCATCGTCACTGCAGATTCTGACCTTCTAAGCGTTCTAAAAGTCCTAAGAGCCAGGCACCACGTGTGGGTCGTCAAGGACAGGGAGAGCATGGAACTGGTCGGAGTTATAAGGTATCTTGACGTAATCGACATACTCCTCCCCCCCGAATCCCACAGGTTCAAGCTTGGGATGACGAGCAAAAGCTTGAAATCCCTCCTCGGAGGGGCCGCCAAGGCTGAGGACGTCGCCGACAGGCACCCGCTCACGATAGAAGAAGACGCCACAGTGCTTGATGCCCTCAACAAAATGAGAAGGTATAAGGCCCAGGTTCTGGCGGTTGTTGAGGGAGAAAAGCTGGTCGGTGAAGTGAGCCTGAGGATACTGATAGACGAGTTCTTAAGGCTCTTGAGGGTGGGTGGTGCCCAATGGAGGGAGTAGCATGGCTTCTGGCGACGATCGGTATTGCCCTCATCCTGGCTAAAATAGGGGACAGCATAATTGAACGTTTTGAGCTCCCCGGCGTTCTCGGCGAGCTGATAATGGGTATGCTCCTCGGAAACCTCGTTTACTTCGGTTTCGTTGCTCCCCAGTACCTGCCCATCGTCAGCGGCCAGGCTTTTACCACAGATGTCTCCCAGATATCCGAGTTCCTGGCAAAGCTGGGAATAATATTCCTTCTCTTTCTCGGTGCCCTCGATACCGACGTAGAGCAGCTGAAGAAAACCGGCGTTACCGCAACCGTATCCACCCTCCTGGGAGTTTTCGTTCCGTTAATCCTCGGCTGGTACGCCCTCATAGCCATGGGCTATCCGAGTAGAGAGGCCTTCGCCGGCGGCGTTCTCCTGACTGCCACGAGCATAGGCCTGACCGTCAGGGTGATGATGGACTTAGGCGTTCTCAGGAGCGAGGTTGGAGCGGCTTCCCTCAGCGCGAGCGTCATGGACGACTTCCTCGGCATAGCCCTGGTTATCTTCGCGGTTGGAAGCGGCAGTTTGATAGACCTGAGCGTTAAAATCGTGGCCTTTTTCATAATAACCGGCGTCCTTGGGTGGTATTTCATAGACTACTACATCAGGTTTGCCGAGAGGCTCCACGTCGAGAAGGGGATCCTTGGAATGACCATTGGAATGATGTTCCTCTTCGCGGCTTTAGCCGAGGGCTGGTTTGCGGCGGCCATTGAAGGTGCCTTTATGATGGGCCTTATCCTCTCCAAGCTCCCTGAGGGAAAGCGCCTCATGGAGGACGTCAGGGCAATAGGCTACGGCCTGCTGATACCGTTCTTCTTCGTGCACACCGGAGCGATGCTCAACCTGACTGTCTTTGAGAACGCCAACGCGCTGATACTGGCCGCTGTTATGACTACCATAGCGGTGCTCGGAAAAATAATTGGCAGGGGCTTTGGAGCCTGGATAACAGCCTGGGGCCGCGGAAAGGACTTTCTCTTCACGAAAGAGAACTTCTGGATGTCGCTCCAGATGGGCATAGGTTCGGTCCCGAGGACTGAGGTTGCACTCGTTGACCTGATGGTGGCCATCCACGGTGGTGCCATAAGCCCAGACCACGCGCAGGAGTTCATAGCGGCGACGCTGATGTTCATTACAATATCAGTCCTGATAACACCGCCTCTCCTTAAGTGGGCCTTCAGGAGGGAAATCGAGGAAGCAAAAGCGACGAAAGCCAGCAAGAAAGTTGAGAGAATCCAGGAAACCAAGGAGAAGATAAAGGAGCTAAAGGGCTCCCAGTGAGCCCCTGTTTCTATATTATTCCCTTCACCCGAAGAAGGCCCCCATCATGTCCATCTGCTCTTCGCTCATGCTCTTTATTTTGAACTCCGGCATCTCGGGGAGAAGCTTCTCGTACTCCTCCGTCGTTATCTCCTTCGCGTCACCGTTCTCGACGAGGTAGAAAATCCCGTAGTCCGGGTCGCGGTATGCAACCAGGAACTTCTCAACCTCGATGTCGTCGAAGTTCACAAAGATGACGTTTCCACCGGTGTAGGGCCTCTTGCACTTGAAGGGGAAGCTTGACGAGTTCAGCATCGCATCGCCGAGGGCCTGGTTGGCCTTCTCGCCGTTTATCTCGGTCCAGAACTTCCTCCCCTCGAAGTCGCCCTCGACAACGATGAGGAACCTCTGACCGTCGAGTTCCACAATCGGAGCGCCCTTCTCCCCGAGTATCTTGAACAGCTCGCCAATTGTCTCGGCGTTTTTGAGAGAGGCAACGAATCCTTCAACCTTCACAGCGTTCACCGTCCCTAGTTTGGATGTCGGGTATAAAAGCTTAAGTATTCCCATCGTATCCCATTGGGGAACTTCGATGGCCCGGAGGAAACACTACCTCAGGAAATGGGCGGAGGTTCTGGTGTTCTCGTTCATGGCAGGCCTAATCGGCGGGCTTGGAGCGGTAGCTTTCAGGTTCCTTATCTCCCTCACCCATGAGTTCTTCTTTGGTAAGGTTCTGTCCCTCGTGACCCTCCAGGCCGGAAGCTTTAACCTCGGCTACATCCTTATCCCTGCAACTGGAGCCCTCATCGTTGGCTTTATAGTCCTGCGGTATCCCGAAATCAAGGGCAACGGCATTCCAGAGGTGATAGAGGCCGTTGTCTTCAGGAATGGGAACATCCCCGGGAGCTTCGCGGTAGCCAAAATAGTGGCGACCTCGATAACGATAGGCTCCGGCGGGAGCGTGGGCAGGGAGGGGCCGATAGGGTTCATCGGAGCTTCCTTAACGTCCATCTTCGCCAGGTGGTTCGGCCTATCAAGGGAGATGAAGAAGCTCCTCGTTACCTGCGGTTTGGCCGCTGGAATAGCGGGAACCTTCAACACACCACTCGCCGGAGCGATGTTCGCCCTGGAAGTTGTCTACATGGGAGCGTTTTCAATAAACCTCGTTCCGATATTTCTCTCGGCGATAACGGGCAACGCCGTAACGCTCGCCCTTCTCAATAAGGCGTTCGAGGTGGAGATACCGGCCAACCTTGGCCACACTCTTGTTGAGCTTCCCTTCTTCTTTATCTTCGGGATAATCCTCGGCCTCCTCGCCGCTTTCTACGCCCGCTTCCTCTACGGTGTCTCCGACAGGTTCTCGGCTTCGAAGATTCCGGAATGGGCAAAGCCCTTCCTCGGTGGACTGGGAGTTGGCCTCATAAGCTTCCTCTTTCCGGGCTACGGAGTATTTGGAATTGGCTACGATGGGATGAAGCTCGCTTTCTACGGGAAGCTGGGAATAGGTCTTCTCCTCACGCTTGGGCTTGCCAAGATGCTGGCAACGGCCTTAACGATAGGCTCCGGCCAGAGTGGTGGCGTCTTTGCTCCCAGTCTTTACATAGGGACGATGTTCGGAGCGGCTTTCGGGGAAGCCATCAACCTTCTTCTCCCCTCCCTGCAGGCCGACCCGTCAGTTTACGCCCTGGCTGGAATGGCCGCCTTCTTCAGCGGTATGACGCAGGCGCCACTGACGCAGATACTCATGGTTACAGAGCTCACGAGGAGCTACGCGGTTCTGCCAGCGGTCATGACCTCTGCAACGATGGGTTTCCTGACGGCTAGGTTCTTCCTGGGCGGCGAGTCAATCTACACCCTCAAACTGCTCAGAAAGGGCTACCACATAAAGACCGGGAAGCCGGTCATCCTTGAGACAATCTCAGTCGGCGAGATAATGACCGAAAACCCGGTGTACGTTACAGAGGACATGACGCTCTTCGATGTTGAGCACCTGATAGGCGAGACCGGTCACGACTGCTTCCCAGTGGTGAACGAGAGGATGGAAGTCATTGGAGTTATCGGCGTCAAGGACATCCTCAAAAAGTCCAGCTCGATGAAGAGGATGAGGGTGAAACGCTTCCTCAAAAGGGCCTACGGAATCACTTATCCAACCGAGACGGCTCAGGATGCCCTCGAAAAGCTTATGGCCTATGACCAGAACCTCTTGCCTGTCGTGGAGAGCCCTCAGAGCAGAAGGCTCGTTGGCGTAGTCACCAAAAGGGACATATACCGCGCCTACTACCGCGGGCTTGAGGGAATGTATATCGATTGAGGTGGTTCTATGCAGGTTGATGCCGACCTTCATATTCACTCGCGCTACTCAAAGGCGGTCTCAAAGGCAATGACGATTCACAACTTGGCTGAAAACGCCCGCTTCAAGGGTCTAGGCCTGGTTGGAACCGGGGACATACTGAACCCGAAGTGGGAGGAGGAACTGCTTAAATACACAGAAAAGGTCGACGAGGGGACCTACGAGAGGAACGGAATTAGGTTTCTCCTTACGACTGAAGTTGAGGACAATAGAAGGGTTCACCACGTCTTAATCTTTCCGGCCATAGAGGCCGTCCGTGAGATGCGGGAAAGACTGAAGCCCTATTCGAGCGATATTGAGACGGAAGGACGGCCACACCTGAGCCTCTCAGCTGGAGAGATAGCAGACCTTGCAAACGAGCTGGACGTTTTGATAGGGCCTGCCCACGCTTTTACACCCTGGACGAGCCTCTACAAGGAGTACGACAGCCTTAAAGAGGCCTACGGCGGCGCCAAAATCCACTTCCTTGAGCTGGGCCTCTCAGCCGACAGCGAGATGGCTGACATGATAAAGGCCCACCATAAGCTTACCTACCTCAGCAACAGCGACGCACATTCACCGATGCCCCACAGGCTTGGCAGGGAGTTCAACCGCTTTGAGGTAAAAGAAGTGACCTTTGAGGAAATCAGAAAGGTAATCCTGAAGCGCGGCGGCAGGAGGATAGTCCTCAACGCGGGCCTCGACCCTCGCCTTGGTAAGTATCACCTGACGGCCTGCTCGCGCTGTTACACGAAGTACAGCCTTGAGGAGGCCAAGGCCTTTCACTGGAAGTGCCCCCGCTGTGGAGGCAGGATAAAGAAGGGCGTTCATGACAGAATCCTTGAGCTGGCCGATACTAACGAGAGGCCAAAGGACAGGCCGCCCTACATTCACCTCGCACCACTCGCGGAGATAATAGCGATGGTCATCGGGAAGGGCGTCGAGACGAAGGCGGTCAGGATTATCTGGGAGCGCTTTTTGCAGGAGTTCGGGAGCGAGATAAGGGTTCTCGTTGATGTTCCTGTTGAAACTTTGGCTCAGGTTCACGAGGATGTGGCCAAGGCGGTGTGGGCCTACAGAAACGATAAGCTCATAATCATCCCTGGCGGTGGCGGCAAATACGGAGAGATTAGACTGCCGGAGGAGATAAGGAACGCTTCCATAGACGAGCTGGAGAGCGTTGAGGTCGAGCTTCCAGCGGAGGAGAAACCCAAGCAGAGGAGCATAACGGAGTTTCTGGGGGTGAAACCTTGAGGGAATCGGAAATAATAGAGCTCTTCCTCAAACACCTTAGGAAACAGGGCGACCTTCCGCTCGGAGACGATGCAGGAGCCATTAGACTCGGCGATGAATGGCTTGTTGCTACAAACGACATGCTCGTGAGGAAAACTGATGTTCCGGATATAATGACGCCCGAGCAGGTTGGCTTTAAGGCTGTAACCATGAACGTGAGCGACGTTGCGGCTATGGGAGCAAGGCCCATAGGTTTTCTCTTCTCCCTCGGCGTTCCCGCCGATGTAGAGGGAAGCTACCTTGAAGGGATTGCGGAGGGCATAGGAAAAGCCTTGGAGTTCTACAACGTTCCAGTCATCAGTGCGGACACCAATGAGGCCGACGACCTGATAATCGACGGTATAGCCCTCGGGAAGACCCGAAAGCTCCTGACCCGGTCGGGCGCGGGAGCCGGAGAGCTTGTGTGCGTTACGGGGGACATTGGTAGAGCGCTTGCCGGGCTGCTCGCGTGGAAGAGAAACCTCGAAATTTCCGAGAGGACAAAAAAAGCCCTATACGAGAAGCTCCTTGAGCCGAGGGCAAGGGTCGAGGAGGGGGTTGAGCTGAGCGGCGTTGCCAGCGCGGCCGTAGACATCAGCGATGGTCTCAGTAAAGAGTTGCACCTCCTCGCCGAGATGAGCGGGGTGGGGATTGAGGTCGACGCAGAAAAGCTGCCCATAAGGAGAGAGGTCTTCGAGGCGGCGGAACTTCTGGGAGTGGATCCAGTGGAGATCGCGCTCGCCAGCGGCGAGGAGTTCGAGATAGTCTTTACCGTGCCTGAGAGAGTCCTCAAAGGGCTGAAAATTGACTGCACGGCCATCGGCAGGACGTTTGAGGGCAGTGGCGTGTACATTACCACTGGGGAAAAACGGCAGGAGATGCCCCTTTTGGGCTGGGAGCACCTTGAGAAAGGAGTAAAAGGGAAATATAGAACGTTGTTCCGATAACGTTTTAAAACCCATCGGGAACTTAGGGTAGGTCGTGGCTATGCTTGAGAGCCTTGCAAGCTCCATGAAGCAATATTTTTCAATTGTCAGTAGCGCGTCGCTCAAGTACCTAGCCCTTGCGTTCTTAACGTACTACGTCAGCGTCGTCATATACGGCATCCGGTGGAAGCTCGTCCTCAACGGCATCGGGAGGGACGCACCGCTCAAAGAGCTGGTGAAGGCCATACTCGCCTCGATATTCATGAACAACGTCACCCCTCTCAGCAGAAGTGGGGGGGAACTCCTCAGAATGGCATGGGTCTCAAAGAGAGCCCACATCCCGGTGGGAGTTTCTGCGGTGAGCATAGTCTACGAGAGGACACTCGAGACCATCCCCGTCTTTGCCCTCTTCCTCGTTGGTATGAGCTACTTCTCCTCCGGCGAGCCTCTTCCCTTGGTCCTCCTGGGGATAGCGGGAATAGCACTGATATGGATAAAGTGGGATTCCTTCGTCAGGCTCTCCCTTCGGCTCTTCAGGACGCAGGTTACAAGGGAGGAAATGGAGAAGATAACCTCACTGCGAAAGATGCACAACCTCAACATGATCGCCATACTCCTCAGCTCGAGCATCTGGCTCCTCGACGTGACCCGGTTGAAGCTCATTACAATGGCCTTTGGCCTCAATCTTCCATGGAGCTTGATAGCCGTCATCTCAATAGCCAACCTGCTCTTCGGTCTCATAGCCTTCACCCCCGGCGGGATCGGCATCATCGAGGGCGGCCTCATAGGGACACTCACCTACTTCGGCATCCCGATGGCCATCGCCCTCTCCGTCACCCTGCTGGAGCGCTTCGTTTCCTATGTAGCAAGCAGTCTCGTCGGACTGGCAGTGTTGCTCACCTCCGGAGGGGTTGAAATATGGAAGGCCTTAAAATCGCAATAGCGAGCGACTGGTTCTATCCCAAGGTGGGGGGTATCGAATCCCACATCGACGAGCTCGCACGTAACCTCCTCTTCACCGGTCACGAACCCTACGTCATAACCCACGACTACCGCTACATGAAACCCTATGTGGACAGCTTCCCCTATAGGGTGGCTAGGTTCCCATCGACCATTTACTTCAAAAAATACCACACCAGCGTTGGGGTTGACCAGCTTCGGGGAATAAACGAGCTCTACAAGGAAGTCGGTTTTGACATCACTCATGTTCACAGCATCTACTCACCCCTCTCCGTTGCGGTTTCAAAGCTCTCAAGGGGCATTAGAGGGGTGCCCGTCGTCGCCACCAACCACTCGTTCTATGGGAAGCCGCCGCTCGATTCTCTCATAGGGGCGTTTGTGAGGCGTAACCTCGACAGAATAGACACCTTCGTCGCGGTCAGCACACCTGTGGCTGATGACACCCGCAACCTTCTAAGGAGCAAACTGAACGGCCGCCCCGTCGTGGTTGTTCCGAACGGGATAGACGTCAATAAGTGGCGCCCGCCGGAGCCCGAGGAGAGGGATAAAGCGAGAAGAGACTTGGGGGTGAAAGATGAGATAGTAATCCTCTACCTCGGAAGGATGACCGAGAGGAAGCAGGCCCACAGGATACCCTTCATGGTCAGGGATGCCCTCAGAAGGAGCAACCTGCCAAAGAAGAAGGTAAAGCTCGTCATGATTGGAAACGGACCGATGAGGCCCGTCCTAGAGGAAAATCTGAGGAAGACAGGTATTGGGGAGATAACCGAACTCTACGACTTCATGGAGAGGGGAAGGCTGCTCCCGCTCTACTGGGCGGCCGATCTGGTTCTGATGCCCGGCATTCTGGAGGCTTTCCCGGTGGTTGGACTTGAAGCAATGGCTACAGGAAGACCCGTGATAGGGCGCAATGAGAGCGGTCTCTCCGACATGGTTCTAAACGGCAAGACCGGCCTTCTCGCGGTCAGCGAGGAGGAAATGGCCGAGAACCTGGCAACGGCCTTTCAGGACAGGGAGATGCTCGTGGAGATGGGAATGACGGCAAGGGAACGAGTCGAGAAGGAGTTTTCCTGGGAGGTCGTTCTGAAAAGAATCCTCCGTGTCTACCGCATGACGATGGACATGAGGGACGAGGTGGATCGGCTCTACCTCGCCTACAAGCTGATGAGGAGGATCGGCTGATGATGGTCTCGATAACATTTGATGTGGAGCATGACTGCCCGCCGTATCTAACCACAACGCGGGGCATGGAGAAGGGCCTTCCAAAACTCCTGGACCTGATGGCGGAGAAGCGAGTGAGAGCAACGTTCTTCTTCACGGCGGAGATGGCAAAGCGCTTTCCCCAACTGGTGAAGCGCGTCATCGATGAGGGACACGAGCTCGGGAGTCACAACTACAACCACGAGAGGCTCGATAAGCTGAGCAGGGACGAGGGGAGAAAAGCCATTGAGAAATCCCTTGAAGTTCTGAGGGGGTTCGACGACGTCGTCTCGTTCCGCGCACCCAATTTGCAGTTCCCCAACTACTATTATGATGTACTGGAGAAGAACGGAATCCTCGTGGACTCGTCCAAGGCAACCTACAAAGGTTACAGGGAAGGCGTCAAATTCTTCGGGAACGTTCTTGAGGTGCCTGCCTCGACGACGAGCTCCGTGATAAGGCTCCCCTGGAGATTCCAGAGGATAATCCACTCGCGCCTCAAGGAGCCAAGGGTTTACTTCGCCCACCCCTGGGAGTTCGTGCCGATGCAGAAGGAGAAAATAAGGTGGGACTGCAGGTTCAACACAGGGGACAAGGCCATCGAGCTCCTAGGGATGATCATAGACCACTACAGGTCGCAGGGCGCAAGGTTCTTCACCATGCGCGAGTACTACGACCTCTACGGAAAGCTTAAACGTGAGTGATGGAACTATTAAACGGTGAGACCATGAGAGAGGCCATGTACTGGGAGCCGCTTGAGGGAGGAAAGGTCCGCTGTAAGCTCTGCCCCCTCAACTGCATCATCAACGAAGGTCAGCGCGGCTCCTGCAGGATTAGGAAGAACATCGGTGGAAAGCTCTACACGCTCAACTACGGTAAAGTCTCAGCAATCGGAACCGACCCGGTCGAGAAAAAGCCGCTCTTCCATTTCTGGCCGGGCTCCTGCGCCCTCTCGATAAGCACGGTCGGCTGCAACATGCACTGCAAGCACTGCCAGAACTGGGAGATAAGCCAGGCCGATGAAAGCTTTCCCTACCTTCACGATATGACACCCGAGATGGTAGTCGCGATAACGAAGCGCTACGGCTGCGAGAGCATAGCCTACACCTACAACGAGCCGACGATATGGTACGAGTTCGTCCTCGATACTGCCAGGCTTGCCAAGAAGGAGGGAATCTACAACCTCATGATAACCAACGGTTACATCAACGAGGAGCCCTTCAGGGAGCTCGCCCCATACATAGACGCCATGAACATAGACATAAAGGCCTTCAACGATAAATTTTACATGAAGATAGCGAGTGTCCCAAGCGGCGAGCCGAGCAGGAGGACGGCGATAATCGCGAAGAGGGAATACGGAATCCACGTGGAGCTCACCTACCTAATAATCCCGACGCTCAACGATAATGAGGAAGAGATACGCGCCTTCGCCCGCTGGGTGGTGGAAAACCTCGGTGACGATACACCGGTTCACTTCTCGCGCTTCTTCCCGCACTACAAGCTCAACCACCTCTCGCCGACGCCCATCAAGACCGTCGAGATGGCCTACCGCATCGCTAAGGAAGAGGGCCTAAAGTTTGTCTACATCGGAAACGTCCCAGGCCATGAGGGCGAGAACACGTACTGCCCCAGATGTGGCAAACCTTTAATAGTTAGATGGGGATTTGAGATAACCGAATACAAAATCGAGGATGGGAAGTGCAAATACTGCGGTGAGCCCATTCCCATAGTCGGGACCTACACAAAAAAGCGATATAACTGGATGTGGTGGTGAAATTGGACGAGATCGAGGTTATATTTTACATCGAAGGTCTTGGCAACGACAAGAAAGTTTTAGAAAGCGCTCTGAAGGAGACTGCTGAGAAACTCAGAAGGGACAAGAGTCTGGAGATAGTCGATCTCAAGATGGAAGATGTCATTGAGAACTCAGAAACGGAAACGTTGAAATACTCCGGAATGATAGAGGCCAGACTGAAGGGGACGCTGGAGGCCATCACAATAGCCGCCATAAAGTACGCTCCAGCAGTGGTGGACATAATATCCCCTGGGAAGATTGAGATAACAGCTGAAGAACTGATGAAAGTACTAGGCAAGGTATCGTACATGATGGGTGAGCTCATGGAAAAATTCGGTCCGCTGGCGGCATACCCAAAGTTTGATGAGTTGCCTGAGCCAAAAATCGGCTACACAAGGGACGAGATCGAAGAGTTCATCTTTAACGAGAGAATGATAGTGTACCGCTTCGTCGTTGAGGCCTACGGCAATGATGAGGAAGAAGTCAAGATAGGCCTGGCAAAGGGACTAGAGTACGAAGGGTGTAAGATAAACAAGCTGGTCACTAAGGTTCAGGAGGAAAACAGGGGAAGGAAGTACATTCTAATCGCTCTGGAGCTCGTATCTTCATTTGAAACCCTCTTCCAGCTGACTGCTAAGTACGCTCCCGTTGCGATCTCTATAATAGAGCCAGAGATAATAGACGTAACCGCCTACGAGCTTCAAGGTGCCCTCGTTGACCTGGCGGGATTTGCCTACGAACTAACAACAAGGCCATTGAAGGAAAAAATCATTGAAAAAGAGACATTCAAATTCAAACTGTGAGAGGATATTATCGGCAAAAGGCGAAACGGGTATAGGCATTCAATTAAGCCTCCTTTTTATTTTTACGGCAATTAGCGACCTTCTTTTAAGCTCTGAAAGGGTCTGAAAGCGAAAAGTATATAAACCTTAAACCGAGAGAATGGTATTGACAGTACGTGGTAGGGACCACCTTGGGGCGTAAAGCCCAAAGCCAAGGAGGTGTTGAGAAATGAAGGTGAAGAAGATTGCGGCCCTCGCCGTTGGCGCCGCCATGGTTGGCGCCACTATAGGGTTCGCAAGTGCGCAGCCAACCGTCCCAGAGATTCCGAAGGACTTCTTTGTTAAAGACGGACAGCCAAATGTTAAAATCGTCGTTGGAAGCCAGGGTGCTGCACTTGATGTTGCAAGCGCCGCGGACATAGCAGTCGCTATCGGAAGTATGCTTTACACCGAGAAGGAAGTCGATGCTAACGGCACTAGCGTTGTTCTCAAGAAGGACATCTCAGGGGACTGGGACATTGCCGACCTGCCAGTCTTCGGAGGGGACGTCCTCGGTAAGTACGCCGTTATAAGCGAGGACGCCTACCAGGACCCCGAGGAATACAAGAGCGAATGGGAATACAACTGGTATGGAGTTCCGCTCTACACCGGGGACGTTCCAGTTGCAGTCAAGCTAATGACCTCTGCAGGCGAAGTGCAGGTTCCTCTTGATGGAAGTGCAGTAACTGGGCCCGACGGTAGGGAGTACAAGGTTCTCAAGTACTACAACCTAGGAGAGGATACTGGGACTGTGGTGCTCGACATTGATGGAAAGACATACGCTCTCAAGCTCGGTGAGACCCAGATACTCGAAGTTGTGCCCGAATATGAAGGAGAGATAACCCCCTCAGGAGATATAACACTGCCAATAATGGCAAGTGACCCTGAGACTGGAGACATCGTTAACCTTATCCTCGAAACCAACCCGAACCTCCAGTTTGCCCCCAAGGACGATGACCAGAGCCCACTAACCCTCGCTGAGGGCGAGAAGCTTATAGCAGACCTTACCACAGAGGGGTACACGGGACACTACTTCAAGTTCAATGCCTCAAACATTGATCCAGTTGGTGACACTGGAGACCTGACAATTAGCTGGGACAACACTTCAGTTACTGTCAATGAGGTATACCTCAATGGACAGCAAGTTACAGTTACTGGGAACAGCACAACCTTCACTGGGCTTACAATTGGGGACATCATCGAGTTCTACACTGATGAGGGTATCTTTGACTTCCAGGTAGTCGAAATGAACCAGACAGGAAATCCAGCCGTTGATTACATGCGTCTCAACTTCGACCTTAGTGCCATTGGAGGATACCAGAACGAGTACACCACGAACTCGTTCCCAGCCTCGACCTACCTGGACCTGAAAGAGGGTGAGGTTCAGGACAACGTCAACATAACCACTGTAATACCTGGCAACGTCACATTTGAAATAAAGGACGTTGACACCAATGAGGACAACGTCAAGATAGCCATAGAGTCCGTGTACTACAATGGAGTCAAGACCCTTGTGGATTGGTACAGAGAGTTCGTAATGCTCACGGATGAGCAGCAGCACATGGGAGTCCCAACCTCAGTTGGCAGTGTAACATTCGACATGTACGTAAACTACGTTGGAAGCAGGCCAAACACCATATCCGTTCGCCTTGGCGACTGGGACACCCTTGCCGAGGGAGAGTGGTTCCTCGTTGGAGACTTTAACGTGACTGTGGAAGACATCGATCTCGGAGATGGAGAAGTGACCCTCCACATCAGCACGATTCCAGGAAGCGACATAATAGTTGACCAGGATGTCGTTGTTGATCTCAATGATGAAGTCCTTGCAGACTTGGAGTTCAGCATGGAGTCCATTGAAATATCAGTTGATCTCGTATCTGAGGGTGTAACCTTCGAGAGCGTTGTATGGGAAGAGAACACCGAGCGTGGATACGGCAAGTTCGGAGACAGCTACTGGGCAGATGGCACCTGGGACGAGGAGACCATAGGACCAGGCATCGTGTCAAACTTCATCGAATGGAATACCCACCAGGGCGACTACCCCGACACCTACTCAGAGGAGGCCACCTTTGAGATATCCCAGATAGAGATAAAGGACCTCAAGAAGTATGTCGACAAGAACATCGTTCCGCCAGAAGACGCTACGGTGGTAATACCCGAGGGCGGCATCAGCATAACCGTTGACCTCGGCTACGACGTAGTAACCTACCAATACTGCAGCAACCCATACTGTGAGTACCTCGGAGGCGACCCAGATGTGGCGGGTGAGTACCCAACCGCCTCAAGTGACGGACACGTTAACGGCGCCTACGAAGGAGACACTCTGACCATCGTTCCGTTCGAAAAGACTGTCAGCATACTTGACATTGGAGACGACTACTTCACCTACGGTGTTGACTACGGCTCACAGTGGTACAAGGTCGGAGATGAGAAGACCTTCGACGACTACGTCCTAAAGGTACTCGACATAAACATCTTCGAGCAGAAGGTCCTCCTCCAGCTCAGTGAAGTCGGCGGTGAGCCGGTTATCCGCTCAGTCAAGGTCGGTGACACCACCAAGCTCGGTGGCCTCTACGTTACTGTGGAGGACGCCTTTATTGGTGCTACCCAGGACGTCATAGCAAAACTCAGCGTAAAGGTTGAGGAGGGCAAAGTCGTAAGCGGCAGCGAGAAATACAGCCTCGCTCCAGGATACGTTACCCACCTCGACATCAAGGAAGACAGCGCTGGCTACAAATACATCGACAAGATAACCTTCGTCAACAGCGAACCCATCGAGGGTGAGACGATAGACATATTCAACACCTATGAGATTGACTATGTCTACACTGCCAAGGAAGTCAACTGTGTCAAGGGAGACGACGAGTTCACCAAATATCTCGTCAACGCAGAGGTCGTCATCGACCCGTACCCGTACTACATCTACGAGACCCTGGAAGTCGGCGACGAGGTTGGAGCCGCCGACAATGAGCACACTGGCTGGATCGTTGATGCCATAACCGCTGAGAAGTACACCCAGGTCACCCCAGGAGAGGCCAAGCCGATAACCGTCCTCGACACTGAGATCATGGAGGCAGGCCTCGAGAGTGTTGACAGCAACCTGATACTCGTCGGTGGTCCAGTGGTCAACAGCGTTGCAGCGGCCCTCGCTGAGAAGCTTGAGATCCCGACCGACTACGACGGCTGGGAGAGCGAGTACGGCACCGGCGCTGACAGCGGCGTCATCAAGTACATCGCCGAGGTCAGCGACATCAACGGCTACGGTGTCGTCCTCGTTGCCGGTACTGACAGAGAAGGTACCCAGGCCGCCGCAGAGGCCCTCATGGAGTACCTCGCTGGCCTCTGAACTTTCTTTTCTTCTTGATCTTAAACTTTTTAATCTTCTAACATTAACCAATTCTGGAGGTCTGGGAAGTGAACAAGAAGTTCATTGGAGCCATTGTAATCCTTGTATTGGTCCTCTTACCAATATCCTATATAGGCTATGGATACACGAAGTTTGACGAGCAGATTGCTCCCAAACCTAACGCGGTTTCCTACCAGTTTGTTGTTATAAAGCCTCCAGAGAGCACAAACTACGTTATCATATCCGCAAGGACATTCCTAAATTTAACTCAGAGTGGAAACTGGTCCCCCCCAACTGGCTCAAAAATATATCCGGTCACAATTATTACGGGAATAACTGGAGATCTCGGAACCGACATGAACCTCACGTTTAGATCAAGGTACGAGAGATTTACAATAATCATGGGAAGTACAGAAGTAAAAACGTGCTCCACAGACCCTTCAATGTT
The DNA here is from genome assembly GCF_002214485.1 of Thermococcus pacificus. Lineage (NCBI taxonomy): Archaea > Methanobacteriati > Methanobacteriota > Thermococci > Thermococcales > Thermococcaceae > Thermococcus > Thermococcus pacificus. Next base: position 1,031,632 of record NZ_CP015102.1, on the reverse strand, counting down.
CCCAGGCAACTGTGCAGAGAGAGCAGCAGCAGTCACCGAAATCACGGCAATGGCGTCCAACATCTTTAAGGATCACTTTTACTACGAGGGACTTTCCCAAGGAATGAGCGAAAGTGAGGCAAAAGCGTATGCATTCAAAGAGACCACTAAGCGTTACGGAAAAGCCTACTTGGCCTTCTTCACAAAAGCCCAGATAGGCCTTGGAACCATAGGCAACGAAAAGCACCTTGCAGTAATACTACTAGGCCCCGCTGAAGGAAGTGAGTCCAATAGGATAATCATTCCAAAACAAGGGTTGGTGGTGATTGAAGGAAAAACCGACGATGCACTCAGGGCAGAGATAGCCCTAATTGAAAAAGCAATTAACTTCAGCTGGCCGGAGAACAACTCCACAGCTACAGGGTGATCAACCCCTCCAGCATCTCTCTATTTTTTCCATCAGCAACGCTGAAAAACTCCTCCTTCGTTCTGAACGGTCTTGATGCCAGGATTTTTACAGCCCTCTTCTTGCCAATGCCTGGGAGATAGCCAAGAACCCTGGGAGACTCAGTGTTAACGTTTATCGGAACCGGGATCCCGGTTATGCTTCTGAACCCGTGATCCACTATTAGGACGTCGTAGAACCTGTTGAGAGGCATCTCCTTGGGGATGCCGACTATGAGAGGGTAGCTCCCTATCTGCCTGCCGTAGGTGAGGCCATTGTCGAAAACCTCTGCCCTGACATCGCGCAGAATCGTGCCGACGGGAACGACGCGCCTGAGCATCGGAAGGTCTATCTCGTGCCTTATCTTGTACTTGTAGTGCTGGATGAGCTTCTTGTGTTTCTCGGTTTTGATTTTGCTCCTGAGGTGCCAGAGGGGAGTTCCGGGAAAGACTACTACCTGCCGGATGTTTATTCTCCTGACCATGAGGCCATCATCGAGGAGCCTCTTAAGGAGCTGGAACGTTAATTCATAGCTCTTCTTTGTCTCGCCCGGAAGGCCGAAGATTATGTTTATCCCCGGCAGGAGCCAGGGCATTCCGTTTGGACCTCTCCTCGCGCCGACCTCGTTGAGAATCCTTACTGCTTCATAGGTTTCCTCCGCGGTTGCGTTCAGGTTGTTAAGCCTGGCAATCTTCGGGTCGGCGCTTTCAAGGCCGAAGGCAACGACGTTGCCGGGAGTGCCGTATTTTATGAGCGCTTTGGCGATTCTTATGCTCTCCTCTGGATAGTTGGCTATAACTGCCGGATTCGCGTTGTCAACGTGGAGGGTTTTGACATCAAGGGCAACCGAGCGTATCCCCCTGAAAAGCTTCTCAAGGGCATCCGGGTTGGGGACTGGGACGCGCCCGTTGGGCTTCGCCATGTAGGAGAAGATGCAGCTCTGTCGTCCAACCCTGAAGTGTCTCACGCCGAGGTCGTAGAGGGCCTTGACCTCAGCAACGATGTCTTCAATCGGCCGGTCTTCAACGGTTCTGTAGCGAACCGGCTCGGTGCAGAAGGAGCAACCCCCAATGCCCATAGCCTTTGGACAGCCCCGCTGGGTTTCAATTTCAACTATCACAAAATCCGGAAAGTCCGGGAACTGCTTGACCACCTCAGCACCAATAATTGCATAATCCCTTAATTCATTGTAGTTCCTGAAGCGGAAGGGGTCTGCGTCTTTTGGGTTCGTTAAGTAGTCAAACAGGAACGCCTCAAGGTCACCGTAAACGATGTGGTCAAAGATAGACTGGGCAAGCAAGAGTTCCCGGGAGGTTATCTTTGTCCCACCAGCATGGGCGGAGCCCATGAAAGCCGGCCCGCCGAGGATTTTAACGCCGCCGAAAGGTTTGATGAACCTCGCCACCTCTTCAACCTGGGACGGAACGGCAGAGAGGTACTTCCCCGGCGTGTGGAGGCCACCGATGTATATGATGACGTCTGCCTTTTCCAGAATTTCCCTGGCCTTTGGGAAGTTTGGAGTCTTATTCTTGGTGGCAATCCCATTCTCACCCTCGAAAGCAGCCCTCAGGTCATCTATGGTCAGATAAAAGACCCTGGCGTCTTTCCTGGCCTTTTTTATAGCGCCGTAGGCGTAGCGTGGGTAAATACCCAGGTAGGGAGGGACCCCCAGGCCTGCGGGTTCATCAGTGTAGCCGTCGATGATAGCGACTATCATGCTTGCTGGTTCGTGAGAGGGGTTTAAAAAGATAAGTGGATTATATCCGATGGTGGGCGCAATGGAGCTGAAGTTTTCTGGGGAGGAAAAACGGAACCTGCAGTCAATAATTGACAAGCTGAAAAGGCTCAGCCCGCAGGAACTTCTCTCATACTGGATAAACGCGGAGCTGGACGAAGCCGAGACCTACAACACTCTGGCGGAGATTGTGAGGGAGTACAGCTGGGACCCGAAGATACCAAAACTTTTTGAAGAACTGGCCAGAGAAAGCCTGGAACACGCTGAACTTCTTCTTAAGGAGTACAGGCGCACGTACGGGGGTGAGAAACTCATCGATACCGGGATACCGGGCATAGAACTCGAGCTATCTATGGGAGAGTTGGAGAGGTACATCAGGAGCGGAAGGCTCGGGGATCTGATATCAGTCTTGATGGAAAGCGAGAGGATGGCGCAGGAGATATACAGGTGCCTGGCGGAAAAGTCCTCCGGGAAGACCAGGGAGCTGTTTGAACACCTGGCCAGCATTGAAAATGGGCACTACCTCAGGCTCAAGGCCCTCAAAGAGTCACTCGAGGAGTCAGGGGGATGATCCCCTCCTCCCCGAGGAACTCTTCGATTTCCCAAACGTCCTCAGGGGAGAGCTGAAACACCCTCTCGTTAGCGTGTGGTATCCTCGAAAGTATGCCCTTAACCCGTTTAAACTCTTCCTTGGTCAGTCCCAGCATATGATGCGACTTCTTGAGGGCCGAGAGAACGGTGCTTCTCCTGTGCTGGAAGAGTGCCCTCACGAGGTTTTCATCCAGCTCTATACGTTCTTCAGGCGGTTTGGGTTCCAAAATCACCACCGCTGAGTCAACCTCAGGCTTCGGCCAGAAGGCGCCTCTGCCTATGCGTTCGGCGATTTCAGCGTGGGCTTTTGCCCGGATCATAAGCGAGAGACGGGAGTAGTTTTTTTCTCCCGGTTTTGCCACCATCCTCTGCGCGAACTCAAGCTGGTATATCAGAACCGCCCTCTCGAACTCGTGCTTCAAGAAGCGGAACGTTACCGGGGAGGAAATCTGGTAGGGGAGGTTGGAGACAATTTTATTGAACTCTGGAAAGGGAACCTTGAGTGCGTCGCCCTCGATTATCTCCACGTTGGGCCAGTCATATTCATTGCGGAGGATTTTAACCAGCAGGGAATCCTTCTCGATTGCATAGACCTTTCCGGCTCTCCCTGCGAGGGCATCTGTTAAAACCCCGAGGCCAGGGCCGACTTCGAGGACAGTATCCTTCTCGCTGAGCCCCGCCCTCTCAACGTTTCTCTCTATTATATCGGGCACGATAAGAAAGTTCTGCCCGAGGTTTCTGTTCGGTTTCAGGTTGTACTTGGAAATTAAATAGAAAAGGCGCTCCCTCATACGCGGAATAGCCTCCTTGATCCTACGAAGAGGCGATAGCGATCCTTGCCCTCAATCTCTTCCACGACACGCTTGGTTATCATCTTAACTGGGTCTGGCAGTCCTTTCACCCTCTCGTGGAGGTCCTTGAAGCTCTTGAACGGCTCTCTCTTGCGCTCGTCTAGTATCTCCCACATGTGTTTCTTTCCTATCCCCGGAAGGAGCTCGAGGCTGTGGAGTCTGTTCGTTATCGGCGGCGCCATGTTGAAGAACTGGACGAAGCGCTCCTCGTTGTTCTTGATTATCTCCTCGACAACGTAGGGCAGCTCGGCCTTTGCAGTGGGGGTGAGGTCATCGTAGTGGATCTTCTTGTTGATCATGAGTATCTTGTCCCTCGGCCCCTTGCCTATAAAGACCCTCTCGTAGAGCATGAGGTCCTCTTTGGGGGCAACCTCAAGTAGGGTGAAGGCCTTTTCACCTATAACCTGTGCAACGGGCTTGCCGGTTCGCCTGCCTGTAGTTAAATCCGTGTAGCCCTCCGGCAGGTAGTCCAGCACATACGCGTACTCCTCATACTCAACGTTCCGCTTCTTCTTGTCGAGGCTTTCTCGGTAAGAGTGTCTCCGGTACCTATCCATCGTCTCTCCCCCAGAAATTATACCCTCCCGGAGTTTTTATACTTTGTCTAAGAGAAAAGAAGAGAGGATCACTCCTCGGGACGGTAGTCGTCGAGGAGCCTTATTATCTCCTCGGCCTCCTCCTTGGTAGGCATGTAGTCCTCCTTGGCAAATATGACGCGGATGTCGAAGTAGTCCTCTGGGAGGAGGTCTATCAGCTTAACCGCTATCCTCTCGTCTATCCAGTCAAAGAGGCCGAGGAGCTTCTCCTTCAGCTCAGCCGCCTGCTCCGGCTTGAGCTTGGCGAAGCGTTCCGCGTGCTCGAGGCTAACCCTGGCCTCGTAGAACATCGGCTCCTCCGGGTTCTCCTCCATGCCCTCCGCCTTACGCCTCTCGAGGAGCTCCTTGGTCTCGGCTATCGTTAGGTAGTGCTCCTCGAGCTTTTTCCTTCCTATCATACGATCATCCCTTCTGCGCCCTGAGGTGGACCGGGTGTATGAAGAAGGTCTTAACCTTACCGCCGTCCTTTATCTGAACGACGTAGGCATCGCCGCGCTTGCCGACGACGGTTCCGGTCCTTCCGTGGAACCTCGGGTCGGGCATTCCCCTGTGGTAGCTCGGCTCTATGACTATGTGAACCTTCTGCCCGACCTCGAACTCCTGAAGGAACCTGGTGAGCGGGGGCAGGCCTCTCCTCCTCGGGCTCTTGCTGAGCTTTCCGCGGGTCTTCCTCCTGAAGCTGTGGGCTTTCTTAACCATTCCAATCACCTCGCAGGGTTTTACTCATCGCGCAACGGACGCAAACACGTTTTCAGGTGTTCAAACCTTTTCGGCATACCGACTAAGCCTGTTAGGGCTTCGCTATCCAATCGGCGGGAACCGTTTATAAAGTTTTCAGTCGTCGAGAATGTTCAGAACGTCGAGCCTTTCGCACCACGCGGGCTTTCCGAGCAGGTCGCTCACGCTCGGCTTCGTCCTGCCTTTATCCCCGGAGACCAGCTCCTTGATGTAGAGGCCGCCGTCGGTGACCAGCCTTAGCTCGAAGTGTTTCTCATCGAGCCACCTCGCCTCCGCCTCGTGAACCCTCTTGACCCTCACTTTATCGGCCCTCACTTTCCTCACGCGCCATGGGGTTCTCTGGTGGATTTCTAAGCCTTTAAGCTTCCTCGCGACTTCCTCTGCTTCCTCCGGCGTTACGCCGTCTTCGACGAGAACTAAAGCAAGGTATTCCTTGCGGTGGTTCTTGGTGAGGACTTCCTCGGCTTCCTTTGGTGCGACGAAGCTAAGATCGAGGACTTCAACCCTGCCACTCGCGTTTATCTCCTCTGCTATCGATTTAAGGTCGAGCTTCCTCCTCCGGGGCCTCTTGATCTCGACGATGAAGGGCCTGCCGTTGCCGAGCATTCTGACATCAACGTCCTCCCTTCCGGCACCTTTGAAGACGCACTTCCCACCGCTCGCCCCTGAAAATGCTCTGCAGATTATAGAAGCAACGCTGTCCTCGAAGTCCGGCAGGGGTGTCTGGGGGATGCCGCGGACAAGCTTTCTGTAGCGGCCGTAGACGTAGATGGGGTTTATCTGGAGCTCGAGTTCAGCGGAGTACGGCTCCACGATGAAGACAACATCGGGGTTCCGGGCAGTGTCCTTTCCCGTGGCCAGGCCAAAGGCCTTCCCCAGCTCGCGGTTGAACTCGCGGTTTATCGGCTCTCCAGTTTCGATTCCAAACTCCCTCCAGATGACTTCCTCCTTCTCACGGACTTCAGCCGGAAAGCGCGAGCCGACGAGGAAAGTATCGAACTCTATTCCCGCGGAAGCCTCCTTCATCCTCTCCACAAGCTCGGGAATCCTCTCAAAGACGTTACCGCAGAGCCCACATTTTTTCGGCTCGGTTATTGGGGGCAACCCGGCGGCAGCGCGCTCCATGTTGAGGACGAACCTTATCGCTCTCCCCCTCTCCTCGTTGGTTCCCTTACCGAGCCTCGCGAACAGCCTGCCGAGGCAGTGGTCGCACAACTCGTACTTCTCAAGTACTCTCCCCGCTTTTTCGGTTATCATGCTCTCACCTTAAGCTTTATATCCCATCCGCTCCAAAGGTCTCGCGATGATGACTCGCAGACAGCGAATAATAAAGCTTTTGGAGGAGAGGGACTACTCACCGAGCGAGCTGGCACTGGCCCTGGACATGAGGGGAAAGGGCATCAAAAAGGTAATCCTCGAAGACCTGAAGGCAATCTCCAAAACGCTCAAACATGAGGGGAAGGTTCTTCTCATAAAGCCCGCAGAGTGCAGGAAGTGCGGCTTCGTCTTCAAGCCGGAGATAAAGCTTCCGAGCAAGTGCCCGCGGTGCCACTCGTCCTGGATAGAGGAGCCCCGCTTCAAAATCGAAATCCGCTAACGTTTTAACGCTTCCCGCGTCATCAGGTCGGAGGGGTGATAACGTGAGGAAAGTTGAGGCGTTCATGAAGGAGAAGGGCCTTTCCCTTGGCGACCGCGTTTCGGTCGTTAAGAGGGAAGGGGACAGGAGGATAAGGTACGAGGGCATAGTCATGCCGCCCTACGAGCTCTCCCCCGGAGAGACCCTTACGATAAAGCTCGATAACGGCTACAACGTGGGTGTAAGGATAGAGCTCATAGAGAGCGTTGAGGTCATTGAGAAGGCCAGGCCCGGGGAGGAAGTGGCGTTCAAAGAGGTGCTCCCCAGGAAGGAGGGCCTGCCGGGCGTCACGATACTGGGAACGGGCGGAACCATCGCGAGCAAGATAGACTACAAGACCGGAGCGGTTCACGCGGCCTTCACCGCGGAGGAGCTGGCCAGAGCTGTCCCGGAGATCTTCGAGATAGCAAACATAACGCCAAAGCTCCTCATGAACATCATGAGCGAGGACATGAAACCGGACTACTGGAAGAGGATGGCCCACGAGGCGGCGAAGGCCCTGAACGCGGGCGAGGACGGGGTTGTAATCGCCCATGGAACGGACACTTTAGCGTACAGTGCGGCCGCTTTGAGCTTCATGCTCCGCGACCTCGAAAAGCCGGTGATATTCGTTGGCTCCCAGAGGAGCTCCGACAGACCGAGCAGCGATTCTGCCATGAACCTAATCTGCTCGGTCAGGATGGCAACAGCAGACTTTGGCGAGGTGGCGATAGTCATGCACGGCGAGACGAGCGACACCTACTGTTTAGCCCACCGCGGCACCAAGGCCAGGAAGATGCACACCTCAAGGAGGGACGCCTTCAGGAGCATAAACGACGTGCCCATAGCAAGGGTATGGCCGAAAGGGGAGATAGAGTTCCTGAGGAAGGACTACAGGAAGAGGGGAGAAAGAGAGGTCTGGGTTGACGATAGAATGGAGCCGCGCGTAGGGCTCCTCAAGGTCGTGCCCGGAATAAGCTCCGAGCTCATAGACTTCTTCGTTGACAGGGGTTACAGGGGTCTCGTGATCGAAGGAACCGGCCTCGGGCACACGCCCAACGACATCATCCCAGCGATAGAGCGCGCCACCGAGGAGGGCATGGCGGTTTGCATGACGAGCCAGTGCCTCTACGGCAGGGTCAACCTCAACGTCTACTCCACCGGAAGGAGGCTCCTCAAGGCGGGCGTGATTCCGTGCGAGGACATGCTCCCGGAGACGGCCTACGTCAAGCTGATGTGGGTTCTCGGCCACACCGACGACCCGAAGGAAGTCCGCGAGATGATGCTGACGAACTACGCCGGCGAGATAACGCCCTACACGAGGTTTGACACTTACCTGAGGTGATGAGGATGGCTGAGAAGTTCAACTACGAGGAGCTTGGCCTCAAGGTCGGCCTTGAGATTCACAGGCAGCTCGACACGAAGAAGCTGTTTTCACCCGTACCGAGCGAGTTCAGCGAGGACGTTGACTTCACGTTCGAGAGACGCCTAAGGCCGACAATGAGCGAGCTCGGCGAGATTGATCCCGCCGCTTTAGAGGAGTTCAAGAAGGGGAAGGTCTACGTGTACGAGGGCAACTACGAGCTCACCGACCTGGTTTACATGGACGAGGAGCCCCCGAGGGGGCCCGACGAGGAGGCCCTCAAGACCGCGCTCCAGATAGTCTACCTGCTCAACGCCGTGCCCGTTGACGAGGTTCACTTCATGAGGAAGATCGTCATAGACGGCTCGAACGTTTCCGGCTTCCAGAGGACGGCCATAGTGGGCATGGAGGGGAAGGTGGACACCCCCTGGGGAAGCGTTGGCATCCCGACGGTCTGCCTTGAGGAAGACGCCTGCAGAATCGTTGAGAGGGGCGAGAAGAAGGTAATCTACCGCCTCGACCGCCTTGGCGTCCCGCTCGTGGAAATAGCCACCACCCCGGACATCCACCACCCGGAGCAGGCAAAGGTCGTCGCCAAGTTCATAGGCGACGCTTTGAGGGCAACTAGAAAGGTCAAGCGCGGCCTCGGAACCATCAGGCAGGACCTCAATGTCTCCATCAGGGATGGAGCGAGGGTCGAGATTAAAGGTGTGCAGGAGCTCGACATGATACCCCTCATCATCGAGCGCGAGGTGGAGAGGCAGGTAAACCTGCTCAAGATACGCGATGAGCTCCGCGAGAGGGGTGTTAAGCCGGAAGACCTTAACGAAGAGTTCCACGACGTTACCGACGTGTTCCAGAACACCGGTTCAAAGATAATCGCGAGGGCGATAAAGAACGGTGGAAAGGTTCTCGCGGTTAAGCTCCCCGGGTTCCGCGGGCTGATCGGCAGGGAGATTCAGCCGGGCAGGCGTTTGGGCACCGAAATGGCTAACAGGGCGAGGAAGTACGTGCGCGGAATCTTCCACATTGATGAATTACCGAACTATGGAATTACAGAATTAGAGGTTAATGCAGTTATCGAAAAGCTTAACCTCGGGGAGAATGATGCCTTCGTCCTCGTCGCGGCCGAGGAGGAGACCGCAAGGAAGGCCCTGCGCGAGGTCGTCAAGCGCGCTAAGGAGGCCATAGAGGGCGTCCCCGAGGAGACGAGGAGAGCTTTACCGGACGGCAACACCGAGTACATGCGCCCGCTCCCGGGAAAGGCGAGGATGTACCCCGAGACGGACGTGCCCCCGATAGAGATAACCGAGGAGCTCAAGCGCAGCATCATCGAGAACCTCCCCGAGCTCCCGCAGGAGAGGGTTGAGCGCTTCGTCAGGGAGTACAGAATAGACAAAAGCCTCGCCGAGACGCTGGTCAACGATGAGCGCGATGAGCTCTTCGAGGAGCTTGTGAAGAAGGGCCTCAAGCCGTCCCTCGTGGCCTCGATACTGGTTGTGGTTCTCAAGGGACTGAAGAAAGAAGCTCCGATAGAGAACCTCACAGAGGAGCACATAAGGGAGGCCTTCGAGCTCTACATTGAGGGTAAAATAGCAAAGGAGGCCTTTGAGGAGATATTCAAGGAGCTCGCAAAGAACCCGACAAAGACTGCGAGGCAGGTCGCAGAAGAGAAGGGATTAACCCTTCTCAGCGAAGAGGAAGTCGAGAGAATAATAGACGAGGTGGTTCAGCAGAACATCGACGTCATCAAGGCCAAGGGAATGGGCGCAATGGGCATGATAATGGGCCGCGCGATGGCGAAGCTCCGCGGCAGGGCCGACGGAAAGCTCGTCAACCAGCTCGTGAGGAAGAAAATCCAGGAAATAGCGGGCTGAGCCCCCTTTCTATTTTCTACGGTCAGAGCATCGGCTCCTCATCACGGTTCAGAGTGAGGGAAATAAGTCATCATCCCTGTAAGTCCACTAGTGTGCAACTTTTTAAAGTCTACGGCGTAGTTCCATTTTACAAAAGAAGGCGGCTGCAGGTTCTCCTCTTTGCCCGTTTTAAACGACCAAGAACCGGATGTTATCGTAGAACATCAAGTTTTTTCTACCAGAGATTTTCATTTATGATGCCGAAATACTTTTAATTGTGAAATCGTAAGGAGGAACATGTCTCTCGTAGATGCTTTTCAGCCGGTCATCGTTTTTTACTACGCTCCAAAGGACATCCCCCTCGAGAGGGTTAAGGAGGTGTTCCCCTCCGCCCTTGAGTTCAAGAATCCCGACGTTGCAAGCTTCTTAACGCTGTCAGAGGGCATTAGTGGCAGAACAAGCCTCCTTATACTCGACGTGAAGGACGGTTCCAGGTACGTCTTCATCCAGCCTCTGGAGAAGAGAATCATCGCAGTTAATGAAATGATACCCAAAGTCTACGTGTTCCATCCGAAGCAGGCCGGGGAGTTCTTCTCCCTTCTCGCCAAGGACGAACTGGATAAAATCACGGAATCAAAGCTTAGGAAAGGCAACCCCTGGAGGTTCCTCCTCGATGGAATACTCGCCATTGTAATCGCGGCCCTCAGCGATTACTTCAACCTTGGGCTATGGGGTGCGATAATCCTCGGGGCCCTCTTCTCGATCGTCGAGTACCTCTTCGGTCCCAAGGGGCAGAAGGGCAAACTGATAAACGTGATGCCCTCCAAAACCTGGAGTCAGATGCTGAAAAAGGCCGAAAAGAAGGGAGAACTCGAGAGGATAACGCTTTAACGTCCTAGCTCCTTGTGGGCCTTCGCGAGGTGCTTGGCGGCTATCGCGGCCAGGAGAGAAAGTTCGCCCGCCAGCACAGCCCCGGCTATTATCTCGGCGAACTTCTTGGCGTTCGTTCCGGGCGGATCTCCTCCGCCTGCAACGCCCATAATGCTCAAAGCTTCCCTTTGAGTTGGAACCCTCGTTCCGCCGCCGACGGTTCCTACCTCAAGGCTCGGCATGGTTACGCTTATGTAGAGGTCGCCCTCAGGTGTGACCTCCGCCAAAGTTATGCCGTGCGAGCCTTCAGTAATCTGAGCTTCGTCCTGGCCTGTCGCTAAAAATATCGCCCCAACTATGTTCCCAAAGTGGGCGTTGAAGCCGTAGCTTCCTGCCTGGGCAGAACCGACGAGGTTCTTGCGGTAGTTGACTTCGGCTATGAGCTCCGGAGTCGTCTTCAGCTTCTTCTCGACTATCTCCCTCGGGATTAAAGCCTCGGCTATGACCGTCTTGCCGCGCCCGTTGATGAAGTTCATGGCGTTGGGCTTCTTGTCGACGCAGAGGTTGCCCGAGAGAGCCAGGTACTTAACGTCGGGGAACTCCTCCTCAATGACCTTCATTATCTCCTCGCTCGAGATGGTGACCATGTTCATACCCATCGCATCGCCGGTCTCGAACTCGAAGCGGAGGTAGAGGTTGTTGCCCACTATGTACGGCTTGACGTCCCTCAACCTCCCGTGTCTGGTGACATTTGATACCGCCTTCTCCTGGAGGTAGTCGAGGTTGTTCTTGACCCACTCTGCAACTTCCCTAGCCCTCCTCGCATCTGGACACTTGAGGAGGGGGGCGCGCGTCATCTTGTCGCCTATTATGGTGGTCTTAACTCCTCCAGCGGCGGTCAATGCCGAGCAACCGCGGTTGACTGAGGCTACCAGCGCGCCTTCTGTTGTTGCGAGGGGAATGTAGAATTCACCCTTCGCGTATTCCCCGTTGATCTTGAGGGGCCCGGCGACACCCATGGGTATCTGGACGACGCCTATCATGTTCTCGATGTTCTTCCCTATCACTCTGTTGGGGTCTATAGAGTAGTGGCCGATGTTCTCGAGGCTGATACCAAACTTACGCTCAAGGGCCTTTCTCCTTATTTCAGTGGCGAGCTTCTTGTCGCCGTTCGTGTACTTCTCAACCTGATGCAGCTTTATTTCCCCATTGGCTACCTTCTCCACAAGTTCTTCGAAGTTCACATCCATAAGGACACCCCTCCAGAACTTGAAATCAGCCGAATATCCATTCCTCAAGGACTTCCCCAGTCTCCTGGAAGGCTATGGCCGCGTCGCTCTTGGGACGGTACTTCAGGATGGGGACACCAACGTTGATGGATTCAGGGACGTTGTTATCAAAGGGTATCCACCCTATAACGGGAACGTTGAGATCTTCCTCAACAGCCTCGATGACTTTGTCAACGACGTCCCCAGACTCACGAACCTTGTTAAGGATAACCCCGATGTTCAGGTTGTACCTCTCTCCCAGGGCCTTCAGCTTCTCGATCTCATTCTCCACCATGGTCTCAAAAGAGTATATTGGTGAGCGCTCTATCTCAACGACTATGAGCTGATAATTCGCAACTTCAAAGGTGGGGAGGGTGTCAAAGGGTATCCCTGTGGGGGAGTCAACGAAAATAACGCCGAACTTGTACTTAACCCTCTCGAGGATGTCCACAAGCCTTCTGGGGGAGATTCCAAGAACGTCCTGGAGCTGAGTGCTCCCGGGCATGACGTGGACGCCCGTTTGAGGGTGCCTGTATATCGCCCACTCCGGGTCTATGTCTGGATTCTTCAGGACAGAGTGGAGAGTGTATTTAACGGTGTCAAACCCAAAGTGAAAGCCAAGGTTGGGAAGGTAAAGATCACCGTCAACGGCGAGAACACGGTATTCCCTCATTGCAAGAAAAGTGCTTAAGTTAGCAGTAGTAGTCGTCTTCCCGGCACCACCCCTCCCTGTTACAACTATGAGCACCATTTCTAGACCCCTCCACGTGAATAAGATACTCCTGGAATATAAGGTTTCCGATGGCCGGGGGGAACACTGGCTTCCATTCGTCCCCGCAAAAGGTTTATATCGCTCCCTGTTCAGATACACATTGAAAGGTTAAGGAGATGATTCCCATGGCTGAAAAAATGCCTGCTATCATGAAAACCAAGCCGGCTTACGGTGCCGAGCTCGTCGAGGTTGACGTTCCAAAGCCAGGTCCGGGCGAGGTTCTCATAAAGGTTCTGGCGACGAGCATCTGCGGTACTGACCTTCACATCTACGAGTGGAACGAATGGGCGCAGAGCAGAATAAAGCCGCCCCAGATAATGGGTCACGAAGTGGCTGGGGAGGTCGTTGAAGTCGGCCCCGGCGTTGACACCCTCCAGGAGGGCGACTACATAAGCGTCGAGACCCACATCGTCTGCGGCAAGTGCTACGCGTGCAAGCACAACCGCTACCACGTCTGCCAGAACACGAAGATATTTGGCGTTGACATGGACGGCGTCTTCGCCGAGTACGCCATAGTCCCTGCCCAGAACGCCTGGAAGAACCCGAAGGACATGCCTCCGGAGTACGCCTCCCTCCAGGAGCCCCTCGGAAACGCCGTCGATACCGTCCTGGCTGGACCGATAGCGGGGAGGAGCACGCTCATCACCGGAGCTGGCCCGCTCGGACTCCTTGGAATAGCGGTTGCGAAGGCGAGCGGCGCTTATCCCGTCATCGTGAGCGAGCCGAGCGAGTTCAGAAGGGAGCTAGCGAAAAAGGTCGGCGCCGACTACGTCATCAATCCCTTCGAGGAGGACCCGGTCAAGGCCGTGATGGACATAACCGACGGCGCCGGGGTTGAGGTCTTCCTCGAGTTCAGCGGAGCTCCCAAAGCCCTTGAGCAGGGTCTTAAAGCGACCACCCCGGGAGGAAGGGTTTCCCTGCTCGGCCTCTTCCCGAGGGACGTTACGCTCGACTTCAACAACCTCATGATCTTCAAGGCCCTTGAAGTACACGGCATCACCGGAAGGCACCTCTGGGAGACCTGGTACACAGTCTCAAGCCTCATCCAGAGCGGAAAGCTCAACCTTGACCCGGTAATCACCCACAAGTACAAGGGCTTCGACAAGTTTGAGGAGGCCTTCGAGCTCATGCGCGCTGGCAAGACCGGAAAGGTCGTCTTCTTCCCGCACAAGGGTTGAAGTTTTCCTTCTCTTTTCCCAATAGTTTTTACGGCACCGCAATTCTCTTAAGTTCCCTCACCCACCCACACTGGGAGGTGGCACTATGGAACTTAGCTACCAGGAGAAGCTCACGCTCATAAAGCTCGGAGAGGCACGAAAGCTCAAATTTGAAGAACTCGTTGAAAAAACCGGCCTCGACCAGGTTGCGGTTATGCGCTCCGTCCTCGGCCTGCAGGCCAAGGGGCTTGCAAAGCTCCACGAGAGCAGTGAGAAGGTCGCGGTTCTCACGGAGACCGGGAGGGAATACGCCAGAATTGGTCTGCCCGAGTGGAGGGCTTTGAGGGTTCTGAAGGAGAAGGGGAAAGTCACCCTCGACGACCTTTCGGGGGTTCTCAGTGAAGACGAGCTCAAGCCCATCGTCGGCCTTCTCCGGAAAGAGGGCTGGGCGAACGTGAGGAAGGAAGAAGGAAAGCTAATCCTTGAAATTACTGAGAGAGGCCTTAACGCCGAGGAGAGGCCCATTGATAAAGCACTAAAACTTCTGGCAGAGAAGGGAAGCGTCCCCGCGAAGGAGATTGAAAAGCTTATTTCGGTCAAGGAACTCAAGAGGAGGAAGATAGCCGAGGAGGGCACCGTCACCGAGAGAACCGTCGAGATAACACCCGCCGGAGAGGAGCTCGTGAAGAAGGGAATTGAGCTGAAGAGAGAAGTTTCCGTTCTAACGCCCGAGCTCATAAAGTCGGGCAAGTGGAGGGAAGTCGAGTTCAGGCGCTTTGACATCAAGGCCCCCGTGAGGAGGATCTACCCGGGTAAGAAGCAGCCTTACCGCGCTTTCCTCGACAAGATAAGGAGAAGGCTCATCGAGATGGGCTTCATCGAGATGACTGTCGAGAGTCTCATAGAGACCCAGTTCTGGAACTTCGACGCACTCTTCCAGCCCCAGAACCACCCAGCCAGGGAGTGGACCGACACCTACCAGCTCAAGTATCCGAAGAGCGGCCACCTGCCAGGCGAGGAGCTCGTTGAGAGAGTGAAGGCCGCCCACGAGCGTGGCGGCGACACCGGCTCGCGCGGCTGGGGCTACGTCTGGTCACCGGAGAGGGCGATGCTCCTGATGCCGAGGGCCCACGGAACAGCCCTCAGCGGAAGACAGTTGGCTAAAGGCGTTGAAATACCGGGCAAGTACTTCACGATTCAGCGCGTTTTCAGGCCAGATGTTCTGGACAGGACACACCTCATCGAGTTCAACCAGGTGGACGGCTTCGTCGTTGGTGAAGACCTAAACTTCAGGCACCTCCTCGGAATCCTCAAGCGCTTTGCCGTTGAGATAGCTGGAGCGAAGAAGGTCAAGTTCCTGCCCGATTACTACCCGTTCACTGAGCCGAGCGTCCAGATGAGCGCCTACCACCCGGAGCTCGGATGGGTCGAGTTCGGCGGAGCTGGAATATTCCGCGAGGAGATGACGAAGGCCCTTGGAATAGACGCGCCAGTGATAGCGTGGGGAATAGGAATCGACAGATTAGCCATGTTCAAGCTCGGAATAGACGACATCCGCTACCTCTTCAGCTACGACCTGCGCTGGTTGAGGGAAGCGAGGCTCGTGTGGTGAGGTGATACTCATGCCGAAGTTTGACGTTTCAAAGTCCGACCTTGAGAGGCTCATCGGGAAGAGCTTCACCGTCGAGGAGTGGGAGGACCTCTTCCTCTATGCGAAATGTGAGCTCGACGACGTCTGGGAGGAGAACGGTGAAATCTACTTCAAGGCAGACTCCAAGGACACCAACAGGCCCGACCTCTGGAGCGCCGAGGGAATAGCAAGGCAGATCAAGTGGGCACTCGGAATGAAGAGGGGCCTGCCGAAGTACGAAGTTGAGAAGAGCGACGTTGTGGTTTACGTTGACGAGAAGCTGAAGGACATCCGTCCCTACGGTGTCTACGCCATAGTTGAGGGCCTTCACCTCGATGAAGAGGCCCTCAAGCAGATGATAAACCTCCAGGAGAAGGTAGCCTTAACCTTTGGAAGGCGCAGAAGGGAAGTAGCGATAGGCATCTTCGACTTCGACAAGGTTAAACCGCCGATCTACTACCGCGCGGCAGAGAAGACCGAGAAGTTCGTCCCCCTCGGCTTCACCGATGAGCTAACGCTGGAGGAAATCCTCGAAAAGCACGAGAAAGGGAAAGAATACGGGCACCTGATAAAGGATAAGCCCTATTACCCGCTCCTCGTCGACAGCGAGGGCAAAGTCCTCTCCATGCCACCTATCATAAACTCCGAGATAACTGGGCGAGTGACGACCGAAACCAAGAACGTCTTCGTTGACGTGACCGGCTGGGACCTGAACAAGATTATGCTAGCCCTCAACGTCGTCGTTACAGCCCTAGCCGAGCGCGGTGGGAAGATAAAGAGCGTCAAGGTAGTTTATCCTGACTTTGAAATCGAGACGCCAGACCTAACTCCAAAGCCCTTTGAGGTCGAGCTGGACTACATAAGAAAGTTAGCCGGCCTTGAGCTGAGCGACGATGAGATAAAAGACCTCCTCGAGAGGATGATGTACGAGGTTGAGCTCGAAGGTGGAAAGGCAAGGCTCCTATATCCCGCTTTCAGGGACGACATAATGCACGCAAGGGACGTTCTGGAGGACGTTCTCATAGCCTACGGCTACAATGAAATCGAGCCCGAGGAGCCGAAGCTTGCCGTCCAGGGCAGGGGGGACAAATTCGTCGAGTTCGAAGATGCCGTGAGGGAACTCATGGTCGGCTTTGGCTTACAGGAAGTAATGACCTTCAACCTTACGAACAGGGAAGCCCAGTATTCAAGGATGAATCTCCCCTGCGAGGAGGGAGAAGAGTGCGATGGCTACTTCAACCACCCGCCGGCTGAACTCGTCGAGATAGAGAACCCAATAAGCCCCAAGTGGTCCGCCTTGAGGAACTGGCTTTTGCCGAGTCTGCTCGACTTCCTGAGCCAGAACACCCACGAGGAGTACCCGCAGAGGGTCTTTGAAGTGGGCAAGGCGACGCTGATAGATGAGAGCAGGGAGACCAAAACGGTGAGCGAGAGCAAGCTGGCGGTGGCTCTGGCACATCCGCGCGTAACATTCACAGAGGCCAAGGAAATCCTTGACTCGGTAATGAGACACCTCGGCTTTGAGTACGAGCTGGAGGAGGTCGAGCACCCGAGCTTCATCCCTGGAAGGGCTGGGAAAATAGTCGTTGAAGGGAAAGCGATAGGAATTATAGGGGAGATACATCCCGCGGTGCTGGAAAACTGGGGCCTAGAGATGCCCGTTGCGGGCTTTGAGCTCTTCCTTAGGCCCCTCTATACAGAGCCCTACCTCTGATATTTCAGCAGTTCTCCTTCACATTTTTCATGAAGATGCACATCAGCTCAAAGTTGGTGACGTTCTCGAGCACCTCGATGTCGACAAACTCATCCATTTTTCCACCCCCGATTGGAGTACTCAAAGTTCTTTATCAACCTTTTCCAGGTTTGGTTGAATTCTCTCCAAAATTAGGGTTTACAAAGGTAAAACAATCCGTCACTCTGTCCGGGGGGAACATCGAAAAAGCATTTATACCCCCGTGAAAACCCGGGAGCATGAAGTTCGCACTCAGGATAGCCTACGACGGAACGGCCTTCTACGGGTTCCAGAGGCAGCCGGATGTGAGGACGGTCGAGGGGGAAATACTGAGGGCCCTCACGAGACTTAGGGTCATCGAAGACGCTGAAAGCGCGGGCTTCAAGGGGGCCTCGCGGACGGACAGAGGCGTCTCGGCCATCTTCAACGTCGTGGCGTTCGATGCGGCTGGCAGACCGGACCTGGTGAGGGCCGAGGTTCTGAACCATCACTTAAGGGACGTCTGGGTTCTCGGCGTCGCGGAGGTTCCTGATGATTTCCACCCACGCTTCTGGGCGAAATCGAAGACCTACCGCTACTACCTCGTCAACGAGGGCTTTGACCGCTGGAAAATGGAGGAATGCGCCCGGCTCTTCATCGGGGAGCACGACTTCTCGGCATTCGCGAGGCTCGAGCCCGGGAAAGAGCCCGTCCGGGAGATAACGCGGGTCGAGATTGAGGAGAGGCAGGGCTACTACGTCATCGAAATCAAGGGGAAGAGCTTCCTCTGGGAGATGGTGCGCAGAATGGTGAACGCGATAAGGTTCTGCGGGCTTGGACTCATGGAACCCGCGGAAATCGAGAGGATGCTTAACGGGGACTACACCAAAAAAGTCCCGCCTGCACTGCCCGAGGGGCTGGTGCTGTGGCACATCGATTACCCCGGTATAAAATTCGAAGTCGATGAGAGGGGGCTGAAAAAAGCGAAGAGGGACATCTTCGAACGTTACTCACGGGCGCTTACGAGGGCGGCGCTTCTTGGGGACGCTCTCCTCCAGCTTTGACGCCATCTCTTTGTCGTAGTACTTCCCGTAGTACTGCTTGAGTGCCTTCTGGCGCTCGATGAAGTGCGTAAAGAGTAGCGGGTCGTCATCCTGGACGTCGACTATGACGGCCCTCATCCCCCTCTTCGGCCTCAGGGCGCGGCCTATAGTCTGTATCGTCATTATGTCGCTTTTGCCGCCGCCGGCTAGGATTATCGCTGAAATCTCCGGAATGTCCACGCCTTCTTTGAGGAGCGTGGAGATCAAGACTGGAATCTCACCCTCCTTGAATGCCTCCAGTATCTCCCACCTGTTCGGACTCTTGGAGCTCAGGAACTCAGCCTTCATGCCCCTCTTCTCCAGCATCTCCTTCAATATCTTGCCGTGCTCTATACGCTTGACGTCGATGAGGACGCGGTGTCCCTTCCTGGCGAGCTCAACGGCCTTCTCAACCACGGCCAGGTTCCTCTCGTCGTTGTTCATGATCATGTCCTCGTAGAGTTCCTTGTAGCGCTCGCTGAAGGAGGGCATCGCGGACTCATAAGTGATGACCTCGAAGCGCGGCTTTGCGAGGAACTTCTCCTTTATCAGGTCTTCCGCCTTAACCTCGAATATGGTCGGGCCGACCACGGCCTCTATCTTGATCTCCTCGCCCCTAACGCGCCTCCAGGGGGTTGCGGAGAGGCCGAAGCGATAGACCTGGGGGAGAGAAAGGCCGAGCTGATAGAACTTCTCGGCCGCTGAAGTCCTGTGGCACTCGTCGAACATCACTATGGCGTAATCGTGCTGGAGCTTGTCGGCACCCCTCGAGAGGAGCGTCTGCACCATCGCTATGGTCACGCTTCCCTCGTTCCACTTGTTGTCGCCGACGATGCCCGGCTCAATGCCCAGAACCTCACGGACCTTATCTGCCCACTGGTAGAGAAGCTCCTTGGTGTGAACGACTATGAGGGCTGAGAGGTCGAGCTCATGGATTATCCTGAGGCCAACGACGGTCTTACCGCTCCCTACAGGCAGGGCCAGGACGCCCATCTTCTCCTTGAGGGCCTTCTTGACGGCACGCTGCTGGTATTTACGCATGACGTAGTTCTCATTCCAGGTCGAGTTGAGCTTAACCCCTCTGACCTGGCGCTCGTCTTTAACGCGAACGCGATAGCCCCTGCTGTTGAGGAACTTCTTGACCCTTGGGAGAAGGCCAACTGGGAAGGTCTTCTCGTAGGGGTCGTACAGGCTTTCAGGCTTCTCCCATTTGCCGTAGTCCTTCTTGTAGCTCAGTAGTTCGTATATACTGAAGTAGACCTTGGGGTCCGCCTTCTCAATCCTGACCAGTGCTGAACCGTCCGGGATGCGGAGGATAACCATAGGCATGACCAATCGTTGGGAGTTTGGAAAAAGGCTTTATAGCCCTTTTGGAAGATTAAACTAAGGTGATACAATGCTGAGGGAAATCATCGAGCGTTTTGAGGACGCGATCATCATCGAGGAGCCGGTGAGTAAGGAGCTCGAAGTCACCAGATACCTCCTCAAGTACCGCGACAGGCCCGTCCTTTTCAGGGATGTGGGTGGCTGGGAGGTCGCGGGCAACATATGGAGCACCCGCGAGAGGATAGCCCGCTACCTCGGCATCAAAAGGGAGGAAATAATCCACTTCATGGCCGACGCTATGGAGAACCCCTCTCCCTACAGGGTGGTTGAGAAAGCGCCTTTCCTCGGAAACTCCACCGCTGACTTCTCGCTCAGGGAGCTGCCGGTTCCAAAGTATTACCCTAAGGACGGCGGCCAGTACTTCACCTCGGCGATGGTCATAGCCAAGGACGAGAACGGCTTCGTTAACGTCTCATTCCACAGGATCATGGTGCGCGACGATAAAACGGCCGCGATAAGGCTCGTGCCAAGACATCTCTACGCGATGTGGAAAGACAAGGCGGATCACGGGGAAGAACTGGACGTTAGAATAGTAGTCGGAAACCCAGTTCACCTGCTCCTGGCTGGGGCAACGAGCACCTCCTATGGCATCAGCGAGCTTGAGATAGCGTCGAGAATGAGCGAGAAGGCCTTTGGAAGGCCCCTTGAGGTGGTCAGCGTTAGAGGCATCCCCGTCCCGGTCGAGACGGAGTTCGTCTTTGAGGCGAAGATAACGCCTGAACTTGTGGATGAAGGGCCCTTCGTGGACATAACCGGAACCTACGACTACGTCAGGAAGCAGCCTCTGGTGGTCTTTGAGAGGATGTACCACGTTGATGAGCCGATTTTCCACGCCCTCCTGCCCGGTGGCTACGAGCACTACATGCTGATGGGCCTTCCAAAGGAGCCCCAGATATACGCGAGCGTCAAGCGCGTCGTTCCAAAGGTTCACGGCGTTCGCTTAACTGAGGGCGGAGCCATGTGGCTCCACGCTGTCGTCAGCATAACCAAGCAGCACGACGGGGACGGCAAGAACGCGATTTTGGCGGCCTTCGCAGGCCACCCAAGCCTGAAGCACGTCGTTGTCGTTGACGAGGACATCAACATCTACGACGACCGGGAAGTGGAGTGGGCGGTAGCGACTCGCTTCCAGGCAGATAAAGACCTTATCATAGTACCGAACGCCCGCGGTAGCTCCCTTGACCCCTCGGCTGAGAAGAGCTTAACCGCGAAGTGGGGGATAGATGCCACCAAACCGCTCGACAGGAAGGAAGAGTTCGAGAGGGCGAAGGTTTAGCCCTCACTCCACCATTTTCAGGAATATCTCCTCGAGGCTCGGCTCCTTCACCTGCATCGCGAGTATCTTCGCGCCCTTAGCCGAAACGAAGTCGTGGAGCTCCTCCCTGATATCCTCAGGTGCCACGATTCTGTACTTCTTCTCGCCCAGTGGGCTGACCTTCCATTCCACGCCCGTGAAGTCCACAGGGACATTGGTCTCGAGGATTATCGTGTAACCAGCCTTCTTGAGGAACTCCCGCTTGATTCTCTCTAGGTTGTCCTCAACCCTGAGCTTGCCCTTGACGATGACCCCGACCGTGTCGCACACCTCTTCAACGTGGGCCAGGATGTGGCTGGAGAAGAAAACCGTCTTCCCTGCCTTCTTCTGCGCGGCTATGATTTCCTTGAACTCGGCTATTCCCTTCGGGTCAAGGCCGGTCATCGGTTCGTCGAGGATCAAGAGGTCCGGGTCGTTGATGAGCGCCTGCGCGAGCAGGAGCCTCTGCCTCATGCCCTTCGAGAACTTTCCGACCTTGCGGTTCCTGTCCTCCCAAAGGTTGACCAGCTCTAGGAGTTCCCTGATGCGCTTCTCCCTCTCGGCCTTTGGAATCTCAAAGGCTTCTCCAATCACGTCGAGAGTCTGGGCCGGCGTCATGAAGTCCCAGAGCGTGGCGTGCTCGGGCATGTAGCCTATCCGCCGCTTTGCCTCAACGAGGTCGTCCTCATTGAACTTCCCGTCCCTGAACACTTCGAGGTTGAAGAGCTCGATACGCCCCTCCTGAGGGAATATGAGGCCAAGGGTGCTGAGTATGGTGGTGCTCTTTCCCGCACCATTGGGCCCGAGGAAGCCGTACACCTGTCCGGGCTTCACCTCAAGGCTGAGGCCGTCCAGGGCGCGGACGTCCTTGTAGAGCTTAACCAGGTTCTCGATCCTTATCATGAGCATCACCTCAGGTCCATGCGGAGGAAGCGGTAGAAGGCTATCGCGAGGTAGACCAGCGTCAGGAAGGCGAGGTTGAACAGGTTCGTGGGGTTGCTCTTTATCGCGTGCCCGATGCCGACGTACTCGATTGATGGGTTGGCTATGTCACCCTCGATCACAGTGGCGTCGCTCACTATGACGTCTATCTGCGTCGTCGGGACGTAAAACAAGTACTTGGTCTGGTATTCCTTGCTCTTCTCCTGATAGGCCTGCCAGTCGGGATTTTCGCTCAGCAGAGTGTCCTTGGCCGCCATGAACTGGATGACGGAGGGCATTATCATAAAGACGACGAACATCACCACAAGGGCCACGCCGAGGGCAGTATTCGATGACTTGATGAATGTTGAGAGGATGTAACCGAGCGCCACCAGCTGAACCATCGCCAGCAGGAGGAGGCCATTGAGGAGGAGGGAGTCCGTTATGAGCTGGCCCTTGACCGGGGCGCCGAGCCAAACGACCCCGATTATCCCTATCACAGTCGTGAGCAGGAGTGCGAGTAGGAGTACCGCCGTGTGGGCCAGGAACTTGCCGCCGATGTAGCTCAGCCTCTTAATCGGCTTGCTCATGGCCACGCGCAGGGTTCCCTTCTCGATCTCGCTGTTTATCGCCGTTGCACCTATAAGGAGCGCCAGTATCCCTATGAAGAAAGAGCCCAGCCCGTTGATGCCGTTGATGAGGGTTGAAACCGCCTGTCCCACAGTTTCTATCTCTTGTCCCGACGATTTCTGAAGGTAGAATCCAGGTATGTAGAGGAGCATCATTACCCCCAATATGACCCAGAGCTTCTTGGTGCGGAGGCTCTGTTTGAACTCGAGCCTGAATCCCCAGAACACATTGCATACCCCCTTGAGTTGAGTGATGAAGACGCTTTCACCTACCACTAACCCTAAGAGTATAAAAATTTTGCCTTTGAAGTTAAAAGGTCGCCCTGGTCGAGGGGCAGAAAACCTCAGAGAGAGGCCAGACCCAGGACTGCGTCGCTCTCCTCGCAGTGCTCCTCCAGCCTGCGGAGAACCTCAGGATTGCCGCCGAGGACGGGCCAGAGGATGGAATCTATGTGGAGTGGGGGGATTCCGGTCTTTTCCGCAACTTTCTTCCAGAAGCTCACTGGGGGCTCGTTCGTGAATCTCTTGGTGTAGGCGTTTATCCTGACGTCGTCAGGAATCTCTATCCCCATCGGATAGGGCACAAACTCCCCGAAGGCTATCCTCCCGGCATAGCCGAACATCTTGACGGCGAAGACCACGGTCTTTGCGCTCCTCTTAGAGCCAAGCGCCCGCGCCAGGTCGTCCCTCAGCCGCTCCATGCCCCCGAAGTAGTACCCCTTAAGGGCATCCATATCAAGGCGCTCAAGGAAGGGTTCGAGCTTTTCTAGGCGCTTTACCTTCCCGCTTACGAGGCGCCTGTTGGTCCTTGAGTTGGGGAGGAAGTCGGCATAGGCCTCCGCGATGCCTCTTTCCGGTGGGTTGGCTGAAAAATAGTGGGAGAACTCCCACCACCACTGTTCTCCCTTAGCTGACAGCTGGTAGCTCACTATCGAGTTGGCGACGACGAGCTTTATGAAAGTCTCATCGTCCCCGAGGTTGCCGCGGAGGTTTTTGAGCGCATCGAACTGGAGGTCAACGTGCTCCTCAATCGTCCTAGCACACTCTAGGCCGAGCTCCCTGAGAATACTCACGAGCTCCCGGACCTTCTCATCGTCCGATTTGTACTTTATTTGAATAAAGCGGTCTAGGGTCAACGTTACTCACCCGCCACGTTCCGTATCAGCCTCTCGATGAACGCGCTCTCCTCAATAACGTCCGCTCCGGAGTTCTTAGGGATGCCGAGTTCTACGCTGGCCTTAAGCCCGTGATCCTTCAGAAAGTCGTGGGTCTCCGCCGAGAGCCTCTGGAACTCTCCCTTCCTGATGAGGCCGTAGACAGTCGGCCCCCAGCTGCTCTGGCCAACGCCATAGGTTTTCTCAGCTAAGAAGCCGAGGATGAGCTTCACGTCCTCCCTGAA
Source organism: Thermococcus pacificus (assembly GCF_002214485.1). Classification (NCBI taxonomy): domain Archaea; kingdom Methanobacteriati; phylum Methanobacteriota; class Thermococci; order Thermococcales; family Thermococcaceae; genus Thermococcus; species Thermococcus pacificus. Next base: position 1,007,744 of record NZ_CP015102.1, on the reverse strand, counting down.
CTCTCCCCCCTGGTAGGCCTCGAAGTGCTTCCCCACCAGGCGCTGGATAGCGGAGAGGTGCTCCCCGAAGGTTCTTATGTCTCTCTCATTCAAAGCCGGAAGGAGGCCAAGCAGAATCCTGTGGCTTATCTCCATCGCAACATCGGCCCTGCCCACGACTCCTGCCATTACGGGCTTTTCCTCCTCCTCGTCGAAGCCCGGTCTCAGCCCGGGTATCACAAGCAGAAAAGCCCAGTCCTCCGGGAAGTCCTCCCGGAATATAAGCGGCGGTATGTCTTCCCTGACACCACCATCTATCACGAAGCCGCCGTGGGCGAAGGCGTATATCCCCGCCCCGCTGTTCTTTCCCCTTCCAAGGGTTTTTGCAAGCTCTTCCACGGGGATTTTCAGACCGCTGAGCCTCGCTATTCCCACCGCAACGGCTAAGCTCAGCTGGGTAGTCGAGCCGAGGCCGACGTGTCTTGGGATGGCTTTCCTGACCTCAACGCGGTAGTTCACGCCCGTTTCGTAGGCGGAGTTCATCTTCTTGAGCACGGCCTCTATCGTCTCCCTGTCCTCGCCCTCGGCGACTATCTCCATCCTCTCCCCCTCGGTTACCCTTACCTCATAGCCCCCTTCGAGGGCCACGCCAAGGCTCCCGAAGCGCCGCCCGAAGACTGCCGCAGGGTCGATGAGCCCCATGTGAAGCCTCCTCGGAGTGCGGATTATCATGAGCACCACCAAAGGCGTTTCCTTCAACCTCTTTTTAACCGTTGATGCCCCGGCAAAAACTTTTAATAGTTTAACACATTACATTCGACGGTGATAAGATGGCCGAAAACGAAGACGGGTTGAGAGTCGCCCTGTACATTTCGACGATAATCACGGGACTGATCGGGATAATAACAGTAGTCCCGCTCGTGGCCGAGCTGTACCTCTTCCACGTGCTTAAGAGAGTCGACGCCAAAATAACGGACGAGGGAGTCCTGGCAAGTTTCAGCGCAATCAACGTTCTCCTCGCAGTTGCGGTTCACTCTAACGATCCGAACGTTGATCCACTCCTGCCCACGATAATAACCGCGCTAACCTTTTTATTCCTGGCGATCAAGCTTGAGTCAGGTGCCGGCAATGAAGTTTGCGGGGATCATCCTGGATGAACCGAAGATAATGGGCGTCATCAACGTCTCGCCCGAAAGCTTCTACAAGGGCAGCGTCAGAAACGATGAGAAGAAGCTCGTGGAAACTGCCGTTAAGATGGTCGAAGAGGGAGCGGCCTTCATCGACATCGGCGCCAAGTCCACCGCTCCCTACCTGGAGACCCAGATTCCCGTCGAGGAGGAGGTAAGGAGGGCGGTCTGGGCTGTGAAGGCCGTACGCGACAGCTTGGACGTCCCAATAAGCATCGACACCACGAACGCGAAAGTTGCGGAGGAGGCGCTCAAGGCCGGGGCCGATATCATCAACGACGTCACCGGCCTCAAAGGAGAACCGGAGATGGCCAAAGTGGCATCCGAATACAGTGCTCCGGTCGTGGTCTGCGCCCACGGGAGGGTGAGGGACTTCAGCGACCCGGTTCACACGGTCATCGACTTCCTCCAGGAGAGCCTAGTCATAGCGAAGGAGCACGGGATCGAGGAGATAGCCGTTGATCCTGCCATCGGCTTCCTCCGCCCGGAAGTTCCAAAATGGTACGAGTGGGACTCTAAGATTCTGGCGAACCTCAACGCCCTCAAAATCCTCGGAAGGCCGATACTCATCGGCGTCTCAAGGAAGTCGTTCATAGGTGCGATAACGGGGAGGAAGGATCCCGCTGAGAGGTTGCCCGGGAGCCTCTCCGCTACTGCAATAGCGGTCTTCAACGGCGCCAATATAGTTAGGACTCACGACGTTAAGGAAACGGTGGACGCGGTGAAGATGGCCGCGTTCATGAAGAGGTTCCGGCCCTAGAGCGGGCTTCCTTCGTTTTCTTCCACTCGTCAAGGAGAGTCCCGAGCAGGGAAAGGGCGACGGGGCCAATTATTATACCGACGAAGCCAAAGGCTATGTAGCCGCCGAAGATTCCGACGAGGCTTATGAGCGAGTTGACACCGGTTTCTCTCTTCCCGAGCTTCGAGCGAAGGAAGTAGTCCGGCATCGGGGAGACGAGGACGAACCCGTAAGCGGAGAGCATCAACGCGGCCAGCAAGCTGCCTGAGTTGAAGAGGTAGACCGCACCCGCCAGCCATATCATCCAGCCTCCGAGGACGGGCAGAAGCTCGAACACCATCGTGAAAATGCCCGCCGCTATGGCACCGCCAGCGGACGATACTGAGAACAGGTAGAAGCCCAAGGCGATGGCCGAGCCCTTGAGGACGCTCACTGCCAGCCAGCCGCGGAGCAGGTTGTGGAGGGTTCTCCCGGCGCTCCCGAGGAGTTTAGCGGCGAGCTCCCTGTTCTCCATGGGCAGGAGCGCGTACACCTCTTCCCTTATGGCCCGTGTGTTGACTAGGAGGCCGTAGAATGTGAAGACCATGACGATGGCCTGAAGCGTCAGCTTGGGGAGGGAATAGGTATAGCCCAGAACGTACTCTTCGAGACGCCTTGGAATGTCCTCCGCGAGGCGCTGGACGAGTTCGTACATTGCCTGGGGGAGGTGAAACCCGAGGAGCCACTGGAAGAAGACCTCAATGTAGTGCGCTAGGGAGTGCTTGACATCGTTTATCCAGAGGGCATAGCCTATTATGAAGAGTAACGTGAGGATGGTTAGGACACCGGTCATCGTGAGGGCTGAGAGCCGGTTCCCGAACCTCTTGGAGAGCCGCTCATGGAACGGGTAGAGGATGTAGGCGAGGGTCGCCGCTATGATCAGAGGAGAAAGGATAGGGCTGACTGTCTCCCATACGAGATAGAGGACTACGAGTGAGATCGCTACCCAGACGGCGGCTTCAATCTCCATCCAGCATCCCCATGTACTTCAGTATCAGCCCGCGGGCGCTCGGCTTGTTGAAGATGAACAGGTATCCGTCTTCCCTGAGGATAAAGTTCTTCCCCATCGCTAATAAACCTTTCTTGAGTTTGTGAACCTCCACCTTTTCGAAGTCGATGGATTCTCTGACATCTTTGGGAGCATCAATGGTTTCCAGGGCCTTCTCTAACCTGTTTAGAATGCTCTGGTTCATAAACTTCACCGGGCTGGGACGAAAGTCCTCAGCCCTTATCTCCCCCGCGTCCATGTATATCCCCCAAAACTCCTTGGCGCACTCAAAGGGGTAGACATAGTCCTCCCCGTAGTCCTGAAGGTAGAGCTCCCTGATTATAGCAAGGAGAAGCCTTCTGGCGTCTTTCCCGTAGAACTCGATCCGGAGGTTGAATTTCCCGTCCTCGAAGCCGTTCTCAAACACCTCAAGCTTCTCCTCGCAGAGCATCGGCACCACCTCATCCCTTGATGTAAGCGCTAACGTAGCGGGGGTCGAGGAGGAGTGCGGTGCTCCCGAATATCCCGAAGTCGGATGAGCGCTCGCCCTTGTATATCACCACCCTCGGCTTGGAGATGTTAAGGGTCTCGGAGAGGACTTTGATGGCGTAGTCGAGGTCCCCCGTCTCGTCGACGAGCGAGCCGGTAACGTTCATGGCGAACCACGTCTGGCCCGTCGCGTACTTCCTCGTCTCGTTCAGGGGCATGCCCCTGCCCGTGCTCACTGCCTGAAGGAAGGCCTGGAAGTGGGTGTCTATGCTCTCCGCTATCATTTTACGCTCCTCGTCAGTGAGGCCGCGCCACTCCGCCCCCATGTCCTTGTAGGGGCCCGTCTTGAAGACGTCGACCTTTACGCCGTTCATCTCGTAGTTCTTCTGGAGGTCGTAGTGGACGTAGATGACGCCGATGCTCCCAACCTCGGCGAGGGGGTCTGCGATTATCTTCTCCGCTCCGACCGCTATGTAGTAACCCCCTGAGGCGGCCATTCCGCCCGTGTAGGCGACCACGGGTTTGATGAGGTCGAGCTTCCTAACCGTGGAGTATATCTCACGCACCGGAGCCACGTAGCCGCCGGGGCTCTCTATCCAGAGAACGACCCCGCCGATTGAGTCGTTTTTGGCTATACCCCTGAGAACGGGGATAACCTGGAGGGCCGTGTAGTCGTCGATGAGGCCGAATATCGGGACAATCGCTATCGTGGTGTTGCCCTCCGGCATGTTCTCCTCCCTGAGCTGGGCCTTGAGGAATTCGAGCTGTCTCTGAAGTTCGTCAATCTGGAGCTTGTAGGCAGTTTCGTTGCACGTTGCGTTCAGCGACGTCTCCACCACGACCGGGGACGCGTTTGAAGGATAGGATTTAAGCTCTGAGTTCTGCATGTAGAGCAGAACGACCGCCACGCTCGACACAGCGAGCAGGAGTATGAGAACCGCCGAGATGTACTTCCATATGTCTTCCCTCATCCACTCACCCGGAAGATTTTACGCGCTGGGCTTTTAAGACTGTCCCTCGCTAAGCTTTTATATCCGGCGGTGCACTTCCCTTTAGGTGATAGCATGGAGATAGGAATCACAGTCTACCCACACTTCGTCACCAAGGACAAGACCCTGGCATCGGTGCTCGCTGATATCAAGATAAAGAACTATGACTTCGTCTCGATATTTCCCCACACGCTGGGGCTGATAATGAACGGAGTCGTCATTGAGAAAAAGCTCAGAAACATCGAAACGACCCTCAGGGGCGTGGGAATCGACTACATCATCAGGATGCCGACCTCAGTCAACCTGCGCGACCACATCTACTACACCCGCCACTTTCGCGTCGCCAGGGCCATAGCGGACGTTGCCATAAAGCTCGGGGCAAAGGTAATCGTTATGCAGAGCGGCAGGACTGGGCGGCTCGACCTGGAAATAGAGGCCATCCAGCAGCTCGCGGATATGGTGGCGCCCTTTGGCATAAAGATTGCCCTGGAGAACACCTTCAGCGTCAAGGACACCCTGTACGTAGTCGATAACGTCGACAGGAAAAACGTCGGCTTTGCCCTCGATGTCGCCCACGCATTCCTCAGTGCGCAGGGCGATGCCGACAAGCTGCTCGAGGACGTCAAGCTTGGAACCGACAAGACGATAATCCTCATGATACACGACAACTTTGGAAAGCTCTTCCCGCAGGTTGAGCCAGAGGATGCCCTCGCCTACGGCGTCGGAGACCTGCACCTCCTGCCGGGGGAGGGAAGCATACCCTTCGGCAAGGTCCTCAGGCTCTTTGGCGATGTTCCGCTTCTGCTGAAGGTCAAGGATCCGGAGAAGTTCGCGAAGGTGCCAACCAAAACTGGCCTGATAGAGCTGCTGACGAGCCTTTGAGTTAAATCTCCAGCCTTTCTTTTATCACTTTGAATACCTCCGCGAAGGCCCTTCCTATTACCTCTTTCCTCCTTGAGAAGTGAGTAACGTCCTCGGTGAAGTTCGCCCTCAGGATTCTGGCGGCTTCATCGACCGTTATCTTTCCCTCAAGCCAGGCGTAGGCGAAGATTGCCTCCGCTATGTCACCCTTCCCGTGCTTGTCAGTTCTGGGCGGGATGGCGTTCCTCAGTCCAGCAAGCTCAAGCGCCATTGCTAGCGAAGCGTTGGGAACCCTCTCGCCGGTCGGTTTCTCCAAGTACTCGCTCAGGGCGAGAGAAAAGGTGAAGTTGACCAGCGAATCACCGAACTTTGCAAGCCCCTTATCGGTGAAGTTCTTCTCGTACCTCATGCGCTCACCCGAATCCTCTCCGAGAGCCAGGCTTTAAGGCTTTTGAGATATGGTAAAGTTGCGGAGAGCACGATCATATAGAGGAGCGTCGTGAGTATCAGGCTGTAAACCAAGTAGAACCCCTCCTGAGAAACTCCCAAGGTGAAGCGGTCGACAAACCGGTAGACAGTCCAGTCCGGATCCTTCATGTGAACCTGGAACCAGAACTCAGTGGGCTGGAGGATTGGCCAGAGACCGATGTAAACCGCGGCGATAAACGAGAGGGCCCTGGTGACCAGGGAAGCCCTTCCCTCATGAAAGGCCATAATCACCAGAAATGCCACCAGTGGGAGGAGGTACTGCGGGTTAACGCGCCAGTAGGTGGCGGTAAAGACCGTGTAGGCGAGGGTGGAGGAGGTCACCACGTCCCTCTCGAAGGAGTGCCTCATAAGAACGAGGAGCATCAAAAATCCAGCGGGAACGTACCAGTATCGCAGGAGGGGCATTGTTTCCATCCTATAGGTGACGTGCAAATAGGTGGCGAGGCTTGAGAGGCCGTTCATGCTGTACGACACGGGGAGGGGATAGGAAACCTCCATGCCCCTCATGAGCTCGGGGATTGACGAGAGGCTGGAAGGACAGAGGAGGAGCATGGGGAGGAAAGGGATGAAAACACCCAGGGCGAAGAAAACCACACGTCTGAGCCCCTTCCTTCCCATCAGGAGCCACTCCCACAGGAGAACCACCGCAGGGAAGAGGAGGGTGTGTTTCACCGTCAGGGAGAAGCCGGCCAGAACCGGCGAGAGGTACTCCCTGCGTTCCAAATATATGGCAAGGAGGAAAAACAGCAGGGCCAGTCCGTCGAACATCCCGTAGATTGAGGAAACGTGGATGACCATGGGGTTGAGGTAGTAGAAAGCTGCTGCGAGAAGGGCCGCTTTTTTTCCTTTTTCCTTCAGGAGGCAGTAGATCAGGAGCGCGACGAGAACATCTGCAGCGATGAAGACCAGCTTCACAGCGAAGGCCCAGGTTGGGTCGACGTAGACGTGGTAAACGCCACCACCCCACGAGGTCTCCACCCAGCCGCCGACAAGGGCCCTTATGCCCTCGAGGATGTAGGCCATCACCGGGCCGTAGACGTAGGGCCATGGGTAAGGCCAGTCCTTTGCCGAGAAACCGACGGCGTCAGCGTAGGAGTAGAAACACGCGCCGTGCTGGAGCATTGTCCCGGCGAAGCCATAGAACTGGGTCAGGTCACTGCCGGCAGAATAAGGCGCGAGGGCGAGCCGAACCGCGAGCCCAGCTATGAGCAGGAGCGCGAGGGCATTCCGGGACCTCAATTATTCCACCTCAAGAGGAGGCTTTCAACTGGAAGTTAGAAAAGCCCTGCATTTAAGGGTTTCGGGGGGAGCGGGTGGAAACTAAAAGAAAAGGGCTCACTCCTTGAGCGCGGCGTTCCAGGCCTCGAGAACGGCCCTGGCCCTGTCGAATATCTTCTGGGCTGCCTCCTCGAGTGCCTTCTCCGGTGTTACTTTCCCGTCGGTCACAACTCTGAACTTCGGCTTTCTGGCCATGAGGACCGGGTGCTCGATGGTGTAGCCCGCGAAGGTTACATGCTTGTTCTCGTGGAGCACCTCGTTGAGCAGGTTGGCGAAGGTGTGGTCTTCACCCTCAAGGTAAAACTCAAGGACGTTTTCCTCACGTTTGATGACCTCAATCTTCATTCTCCTCACCCTTTAAGTGTTCAAGTAGCATCTCTAAGGCCTGCTCCTTGTTCTTCACCAGTTCGTATTTAAACTTATCCTCCTTCCACTCGGCCGCACCGAGGTCTACCAGGATGTCAATAACTTCCTCAGGGTCGAGATCAAAGGCAACTGAAACGGGGAGAACGACCTCCCTTATCTGTCTCGTCGTGTTGAGCGAAACATCCGAGAGATATCTTCCGAGCCTTTCCGTGACCTCTACCATCTCCTCCCAGGGCATTGAAGTCACGAGTTCGTCGTCCCTCAGCTCGACGTTCTCCCCGAGAAGCTCAAGGGTCTTGACGAGGACGGGCGTCGAAACGCTCGCCCCGGCTTCTCTGAGCAGGTCGTCCACCGTGTAGCGGTATAATCCTCGTTTGTCGGGGTAGAGCTTGGCCCTGACGCGGTGGTGTATCTCCCTGATCTTCCTTATCGCTTCCCTTATCTCGTCCTTCGTCCCCTGGACGTTTATTTTGAGGTCGTTGAGCTTGCCGTGGACGTAGATGAAAGCTGGGAGGCGGAGCCGCTGGAGCTCCCTCATGAACTCCTCCTTCTCACGGTCGTCGCGGACGTGTATGGTTATTACCTTCTTTGCCCTCGCCATCAGACCTTCACCTTCCTGTAGAGAGAGGAGAGCTTCCTCGTCTCGACGTGGCCGCAGCGCGGACAGATGAGCTTATCCCCACGCCTAACCAGCGGCGTTCTGCACCTCGTGCAGAGGGCGTAGATGACACCGAGGTCGGGGTCCTTCGTGGAGAGCTGTATCGGGCTCTTCTCGGTGGCTATTACCCTGGCCCTGACGATGTCACCAATCCTGAACTCGTTGGCTAGGTTGTCAACGTAGCCGTTCCTGGCCTGGGAGATGTGTATGCCTGCGAGCTTTGAAGTCGCTATCTCCCTATCGTTGTTTCTGCCCTCGATTTTAACTATCTGAACTATCGCCGCCTGGGGCTTGACCTCAATGACCCTTGCTATGACCACATCGCCGACCTTTGGGAGGGGCGGTGTGTCGGTTACAGGCTCGACGCTTATTTCCATCCTGTCCGGGTCGATTACAACCTTTCCTGCCCTAACAGCATAGAGCTCACCGTTCTCCTCCTTGACTCCATCACCCGGGAAGTACTCCTCGATGACACCGAGGTAGTCACCGGGAAGAACGAGATCGCCGGTCTTTACGCCTTTCTTTCCATCCATTCCTCCCACCTCTCTGAAAGTTCCGGCGCGGATTTTTTAAGCCTTTGGCTCGCGGGAGGATTTATAAGGGAGAGGGGAAAAGTTTTAGTAATTCCGATTGAGCCTATGGTGGTGGTTGAGAATGAGAATGCTTCTGATACACTCCGACTACCTCGAATACGAGGTCAAGGACAAAGCCCTGAAGAACCCGGAGCCAATAAGCGACGAACAGAGGAAGGGCAGGCTCGACGAGGTCTTAGCGGTCTTCATGAGCGTTGAGAAGGTAGACGAGTCGAACCCGGATGAGGTCGTTGAGAAAGCCGTGAAGGAAATCAAGGACGTCGCTTCACAGGTTAAAGCAGAGAAGATATTCGTCTACCCCTTCGCCCATCTGAGCAGCGAGCTGGCAAAGCCGGATGTGGCCCTAAAGATCCTTCAGAAGATCGAGGAGAAGCTCAAGGAGGAGGGCTTCGAGGTCAAGCGCGCACCCTTCGGCTACTACAAGGCCTTCAAGCTGAGCTGCAAGGGGCACCCCTTGGCTGAACTCAGCAGGACGATAGTCCCGAGCGGCGAGGCCGTCTCAAAGGAGGAGCGCAACATAGCCCTCGAAAAGGAGGAGGAACTAAAGAGCTACTGGTACGTCCTCACTCCGGAAGGCGAGCTCATCGAGGTAGACAAGTTCGACTTCACCGGCCACGAAAACCTCAGGAAGTTCGCCAACTACGAGATAAGCAAGAACAGGGTTGCCGACAGGGAGCCGCCGCACGTTAAGCTTATGCTCGAACACGAGCTTGTGGACTACGAGCCGGGAAGCGACGGCGGAAACCTCAGGTATTATCCGAAGGGCAGGCTCATCAAGGGCCTCCTCGAGCAGTACGTAACAGAGAAAGTCGTTGAGTACGGTGCAATGGAAGTAGAAACGCCGATCATGTACGACTTCGAGCACCCGGCCCTTGAGAAGTATCTGAACAGGTTCCCCGCGAGGCAGTACGTCGTCAAGAGCGGTGACAAGAAGTTCTTCCTCCGCTTTGCGGCCTGTTTCGGCCAGTTCCTCATAAAGAAGGACGCGACCATAAGCTACCGCAACCTGCCGCTCAGGATGTACGAGCTCACGCGCTACTCCTTCAGAAGGGAGAAGAGCGGTGAGCTGAGCGGCCTGAGAAGGTTAAGGGCCTTCACGATGCCTGATATGCACACCGTAGCGAGAGACCTCAAGCAGGCCATGGACGAGTTCAAGAAGCAGTACAAGCTCAGCATGGAAGTTCTCAGGGGTGTTGGCCTCACCCCGGACGACTACGAGGTCGCCATAAGGTTCACCGAGGACTTCTGGAACGGGAACAGGGACTTCATCGTCGAGTTGGCCAAGATCATAGGCAAGCCCGTCCTCATCGAGATGTGGAAGCAGAGGTTCTTCTACTTCATCCTCAAGTTCGAATTCAACTTCGTCGACAACCTCGACAAAGCGGCCGCTCTGAGCACCGTGCAGATCGACGTCGAGAACGCCGAGCGCTTTGGAATAACCTACTACGACGAAGAGGGACAGGAGCAGTACCCGCTCATACTCCACTGCTCTCCGAGCGGTGCCATTGAGCGCGTCATGTACGCCATCCTCGAGAAGCAGGCCAAGCTCCAGGCGAAGGGTCAGAAGCCGATGTTCCCGCTCTGGCTCAGCCCGATACAGGTTAGGGTTATACCGGTCAGTGACGATGTAATGGACTATGCTCTCTACGTCGCAGGTAAGCTCGAAGGGGCCAAGATTCGCGTCGATGTTGACGACACCAACGACAGGCTCAACAAGAAGATAAGGAAGGCAGAGAAGGAGTGGGTGCCGTACATCATCGTTGTCGGAAATAACGAGAAGGAGCAGAACACTGTGACGGTGAGGAGGAGAAGCGACGGAAAGCAGGTCGAGATGCAGCTTGAGGATCTCATCAGGGAGATAAAGGCCCAGACGGAGGGCTTCCCATACAGGCCGAGGCCTTTACCGCTCCTCCTCAGCAGGAGGCCGAAGTTCAGGGGCTGACCTCAGCTTTTTGAGCCTTATCCTGTTTGCTCCCTTTTTAATCTTCATTGAATAAACAGCCGGCTCAAAGTCCGGATTTGGTGCTTTTATGAGGTAGAGAATTTCCTTTATGTGGTCTTCACGTATCCATGACTTGGCTAAGAGCACGTAGTCGCTGATGTTGGAAATCCACGCCACAAAGCGCTTTGAAACGATATCAGCATTGACTGGGAGTAGCAGGATGGAGTTTGGCATTCCGACACTCTTTGCCGCGACGGTCTGGTTGAGGAGCCGCAGGGTGTTTTCCTCACCGAGCATCAACGCCGCTCCGTCGAGGGTGTATATTACGCGGAGGGCTTTTCCGGAACGGAGCTTCTCCTCGAGTTCCTCACAGTATATCCTGTCCAGCTTAGGATTTATGGTCTCAGGCTCCACGCTGTCGAGGTAGAACACTCCGGGTAGGCTGTCCTTCAGCTTTGCATACCCGGAGTCGAAGACGTCTATTATCGCCATCTTTTCCCCGCTGAGGGCTTTTTCAACGTCCAAGCCGACGCTTACACCGTGTCTTACAAAGCTCCTCAGGGGAACGCTGTAGTTTGAGACAACTGTGAAATAGCCCTTCTCAATCGCCCTCGTGAGGAACAAGAAAAGAATCTGCCAGGCGGAGGACTGACCTCCTCCCCGCCCTAAAGGGCGAGGCTTTCAGAAGAAAAAAGTAAGCGTCATAGACGACGGCTATGCTTGCACCCTGAACCTGTTCTTCCCCGTTGAATATCTCAAAGAGCTCCGTACCCGGCAAATCAGCCACCGGCTCCGGCAGTTATCTCATCCAAAAAGTCCCTCGCCTCCTCGCTTAATTCGTCTCTCTTTATCTCCTTCCCGTACTTGTCGTAGAGCTTCCCTTCCTGGAAGTTTATCTCAAAGACCTCGTAGTGCTCCTCGCTCTTCTCGTGGTGTTTTATGCCGTGCCCCTTCAGGTGTCCCTCAAGGCTCTCGACGTCGACGTACTTCCCGCAGACTTCACACTTGTAGAACTGCCAGAAGGCGTAGTCCTGACCGGCGAGCATGTTGTTCTTTATGTGGTTGATTAAAGCCCCCCCAAGGTATTCGTAGAAGTCCTCCTGGACGAGCTTTCCACCGTCTTCAACGATTTTAAAGCCACTCCAGACGATGTGGTCGTTTATATCTGCAAGGGTCGCCTTGATGTAGCGGTAGGTCAGGATGAAGGCCCCGTTGTGAACAAAGAAGACGCTCTTGTCGGGGATGGCGATTATCCTTATCCCTTCGGGCTTCTCCTCCTCCGCGAGCTTCTGGGCGTGCTCCCTGTCGTCGGCAACGTCTATGAAGACTTTCACGTTGCTCTTCTTGTGGGTTCCGATTATTCTGTCCCCCGTGATCTCCCAGTGGTAATCGTCGAGATACCTGACCTGTGCGTAGACCCTCTTAATCCTCGGACTCAGTTCGCCGTATTCCATCACTCACCACCGCTGAGAAGTCGAAGCCAACGTTAATAAGCTTTCGCGGAAAACTTTAAAAAGGGTCGTTCTGGCAGGAGAAGGTTCCGATTGGCGGGAGCTACCTCCCGAAGCGCCTCTGTCTCTTCTGGTACTCGCGGATGATTCTGAGGAAGTCGATCTTCCTGAACTCCGGGAAGTAGACGTCCACGAAGAAAAGCTCGCTGTATGCTATCTGATAGAGAAGGAAGTTGCTTATCCTCACCTCTCCCCCGGTTCTTATCACAATGTCCGGGTCGGACATGTTGGGGTAGTAAAGGTAGCGCTTTATCAGCCCCTCGTCAATGTCCTCGACGCTTATCCTGCCCTCCTGGACGTCCCTCACGATGTCCTTCACGGCATCGGCTATCTCGCTCCTCCCGCCGTAGGCAAGGGCTACGTTTAGGGTGTAGTTCGTGTACTTTCTCGTCACCCTCTCCGCTTCTTCAGCCGCTTTCCTCACGTTCTCTGGCAGGAGTTCCTTCCTCCCGAGGACGTTAACCCTTATGCCGTACTTGTGAACCCTTTCGTCCTGAATAAGCTCCTTGAACTTCTGCTCGAAGAGGTTCATGAGGGCGTTTACCTCCTCGGGCGTTCTCTTGAAGTTCTCGGTTGAGAAAGCGTAGACGGTGAGCGTTCTTATCCCAAGCTCGTGGCACCACTCTAATATCTCCTCAAGCTTTTTAGAACCGAAGAGGTGGCCGTACCAGGGCGGCTTTTCGAGCTTTCTCGCCCACCGCCGGTTCCCATCCATGATTATGGCCACATGGCTGGGAAGCTCTCTGGATTTAACCTTCTCAAGCAGGTATCCCTCGTAGATGTCATAGACGGGCTTAAAAATTATGTGAGGAATATGGGAAAGCAGGCCGCGGAGCATCGGGCATCACTCGATCTTTTTCCTGGACTGGAGGTGCTTTTCCGCAAGCTCCATATAGATTTCAGCGTTCTTCTTCGTCCACTCGATTTCCTCTTCGCTCAGCTGCCTGACGACCTTGCCCGGAACGCCGACGACGAGGCTGTAGTCGGGTATCTCCTTGCCCGGGGGAACGAGCGCTCCCGCTCCTATGATGACGTGCTTGCCAATCTTTGCCCCGTCGAGGATTATGGCGCCCATGCCAATGATGGTGTAGTCGTCGATGGTCGCGCCGTGGACAACGGCGTTGTGGCCGATGGTGACGTACTTCCCTACCCTGGTAGGAAGGCCGTGGGAGGTGTGTATGCTCACGTTGTCCTGGACGTTGGAGCAGCAGCCGATGTAAATCTGCTCTATATCCCCCCTGAGAACCGCTGAAGGCCAGACGCTCGTCTTCTCCTCAAGAACGACGTCGCCGATAACGGAGGCAGTCTCGTCGATGAAGGCCGTTTCGTGAACCTTTGGTTTCTTTCCACCGAGTTCGTAAACCGCCATGAGCATCACCACACTGGCCTCCCCGGCAGTACTTATAAACCTAACCGGGCAAGAGAGGTCGAGGGTGAGCCATGAGGTACAGAACCGGTGCGAGTGCCGAGAGAGAACTGATAAAGATGCTTGAGAAGGCCGGCTTTGCCGTCGTCCGCTCTGCCGGGAGCAAGAAAGTGGACATAGTTGCCGGAAACGGGAGGCTCTACCTCTGCATTGAGGTCAAGAGCACCCACGATGACACGCTCTACTTCAGAGAGGAGGACTACGAGAAGCTCACCTCCTTCGCCGAGCGCTTTGGAGGAAAAGCGGTTATAGCGGTCAAGTTCATAAACCGGGGCTGGCGCTTCTTCTACCCAGAGAACCTCAGGAAGGGGGGCAAAAACTATAAGCTCGACGTCCAGACAAAGGAATATCTGACCTTCGATGAAATCACGGGGAGGCAAGCCTCCCTCGTAGGGGTGATAAACCGTGAGACCTAGGTCCAACCTCCTGCTCTTGGTAGCTCTCGTCCTGCTGTTCCTGCCTGCTGTCAAGGCCTCCGACAGCGCGCTCTTCTCGATAGCACCGCTCAACAACAACTTTACCGCCCTTCCCGGCGATACTGTGGTGGTTCCCTTCAGGCTGGTGAACCTCGGGAGTGAGATCCTCGAGAACGTCACCGTCTATATCACGGGTCCAGCGGGGGACTTCCTCTACCAGAACACGCTCATCTCAGGCCCGATTCCCCCCGGAGGAGACTACAACGGCACCCTCACCATCAAGGTTCTAAACACCGCCCTCGGGAGATACAAGCTCTTCCTCGTGGCCCGCCACAACAGCACCTACAGCCAAGCCCCGGTTTTCGTTAACGTGAAGAGGATAACAGACTATTCCCTGGGGGTTGACTGCAAGGAGCGCTATTTGATTGGAAAGCCCGTCGAGGTGAAACTGAGGATAACCTCAAAGTCAAACGGGATCCTCAGCGGGAGCGTTGGCTACTACATAATCGGCCCTTCCGGAACGGTCCTCAACAGGACCACGGTAACCTTCGTAAAGCCCGGTCAGAGCTGGACCCAGAGGCTTCTCCTGCACGACCTCCCGCTCGGAAACTACGAGGTTCACCTCTGGGCTAACTTCAGCGGGGTCTATAAAGAAACGTGGGGGACCTTCCAAGTCTACAGACGGCACCTTGAATACAAGGTGGGCTTCAGAGACGGCGAGATAAGCGTCTTCGTCTACAACAAAACCGGCTCGGGAGTGAGTGACATCCCGGTCACCATCGGCAATACCACCCTGACGACTGGAGATGATGGCAGGCTGAGCGTTCCTGTTTCTGAGCCTGGGACTTACATCGTTACCCTTGACCTCGATGGGAAGATAGTTCGCGTTCCGGTGGAGGTGAAGGGGCTTAGGATTTCCTACGAGCAGAATAAAACCCGACTCATCGTTGAGGTCCGTGATTCCAACGGTTTCCCCGTTCCCAACGTCACGGTGAAGGCAGTTGGGGCGCTCGACAGGGACTACTCCGTTACGAACTCCTCGGGCAGGGCGGTGATAGACCTGAGAAAAACTGGCTACGGCATAATAATCCTGAGCGCCGAGAACAGCAACTACCTCGGCGCCTCCGCCACCGCCAAGACCTTCCAGCCACCTACTCCAACTCCCACGGAGACGAACACTACACCGTCAAATTCCTCCCCAACGACAATGCCGCCCATTACCACCACGATGGTCCTGACAAAGCCGCCGAAGAACTACGGGCCCCTCCCGCTCATACTCATACTGTCCGGAATCCTGCTGGCGGGAACTTCTTACGTTGCCTTCTTCAGGCCGATAGTCCAGGAGGAGACGATAGACCGCTACTACTTCGTCAAGGTCAGGGCTCCTAAGCTGAAGGGCCTCGATAGCTTCAGCTTCGAGAAGAGAACCAACGCCCTCGAGGTCAGGGCAACGAAGGGGAAGGCCAAAATAGAGGACGGAAGGGTCCTCTGGGAGATAGAGCACCTCGAACCCGGGGAGGAGGCCTACCTCCAGGTTCTCCTTGGGTGATAGTGTTTCCTTTCGCAAACCTTATTAAGCCGGCCGAATACATTCAGATGGAAATCTAAAGGAGGCAAAAGCCATGGTGGACATAGAGCTGCTCAGGAAGGTTGTTGAAACGCCGGGCGTTTCCGGCTACGAGTTTCTTGGAATAAGGGACGTCGTTATAGAGGAGCTGGAACCGGTCGTTGATGAGATATACACTGACAAGCTTGGCAACGTCATAGCCCACAAGAAGGGTAGCGGGCCAAAGATAATGATAGCCGCTCACATGGACAAGATTGGAGTCATGGTCAACCACATAGACAAGGAGGGCTACCTCCACGTCGTTCCTGTTGGAGGAGTTGACCCAAGGACGCTCGTCGCTCAGAGGATCCGCTTCTTCACCGAGAAGGGCGAGCGCTTCGGCGTCGTCGGCCATATACCTCCGCACCTCCAGAAGCCGGAGGACAGGAAGAAGGCCGCTGACTGGGACACCATAGTCGTTGACGTAGGCGTCGACAGCAAGGAGGAGGCCGAGGAGCTTGGCTTCCGCGTTGGCACCGTAGGCGAGTTCGCTCCGGCCTTCGTCCAGCTCAATGAGAACCGCATAGCCACCCCATACCTCGACGACAGGGTCTGCCTCTACACCATGATAGAGGCCGCCAAGAGGCTCGAAAGCCACGAGGCTGACATATACTTCGTCGCCAGCGTCCAAGAAGAGGTTGGCCTCAGGGGAGCGCGCGTCGCG
The DNA here is from genome assembly GCF_002214485.1 of Thermococcus pacificus. Taxonomy (NCBI): domain Archaea; kingdom Methanobacteriati; phylum Methanobacteriota; class Thermococci; order Thermococcales; family Thermococcaceae; genus Thermococcus; species Thermococcus pacificus. The sequence continues at coordinate 991,524 of NZ_CP015102.1, read as the reverse complement.
AGCTACGCCATCGACCCAGAGATAGGCATAGCCATGGACGTTACCTTCGCCAAGCAGGTCGGCGACAAGGGCAAAATCGTTCCCAGGCTCGGCGGCGGGCCGGTCATGGACGTCGGACCGAACATCAACCCCAAGATTCGCGCCTTCGCCGATGAGGTGGCTAAGAAGTACAACATACCGCTCCAGGTCGAGGCCAGCCCTAGGCCGACCGGAACCGATGCCAACATAATGCAGATAAATCGCGAGGGCGTCGCCACCGCAGTTCTGAGCGTCCCGATAAGGTACATGCACAGCCAGGTCGAGACCGCTGATTTAAGGGACATCGAGAAGACCATTGAGTTCGCGAAGCACTTCCTCGAGGAGCTTAAACCTATGGACCTTACCCCGTGAGCTTCTTCTTTTTCTACCTTTCAATTTCCCACCGGGAAAAGTTTATACCCCATACCGTCATATTATGTACTGGTGGGGAGATTGAGAGAGAAGGTTCTGGAGAGCATTGAGGCCATCAGGAAGGGAATGCCCCCGTCGCTGGAGGAGTTTAAATCTCTCGGCCTCGCGAAGGACGGGATATACAAGAGACTGGAGTTCGCCATAGGGCTCGTCCTCGAGGGACTAGCGGAGAGGGCTAAAGAGCACGGTGTAATAGCCATCTCCTACGGGGATGTCGTCGCCTCGCTCAGGGAGAAAGGTTTGATCCCCGAGGACGTAGCGGAGAAAGCGACTTTTCTGGCCCAGCTCAGGGAGGTTCTCATATACGACTACGACCTCGTCAACGATGAGATAGCTTTCAGGGACATGGAGGAGTACGCGAAGTTCGTCGAGGACGTCCTGGCCCATCTGGAGGGGTTGACATGATGCTCATCGTGCCCATAGGGAGTGTTGAAGAGTACATCGTTGACGACTTCTCCAACTCGATAGTAGACACCGACATCAAGGGGGCAACATACTGCCCCTCCTGCGAAGCCAGACTGAAGGAAAACCTGGGGGTGGTTTCGTGATAGAGATTGAGGTTAAGGGCTATGCGGACGATAAAATCTTCGAGAGGGTTAGGGAGGACTTCGAGCTGATAAGGCGCGAGTACCACGAGGACACTTACTTCCAGCACCCGTGCAGGGATTTCACCGAGACTGACGAAGCACTGAGGATAAGGGTGAGGCGCTTCAACGGACACTTCGAGGCGTTTCTGACGTACAAGGGGCCTAAGATTGACCCGAACTCCAAGACGAGAAGGGAAATAGAGGTTCCCATAAGTGACCCCGACAAGCACTCGGAGATACTCTCCCGCCTTGGGTTCCAGGAGGTTCTGACCGTCGAGAAGGTGAGGGAGAAATACTACGTGGACAAGGGGATAATCATAGCGCTCGACGAGGTTGAAGGCCTCGGCAAGTTCATCGAGATAGAGGCCCTCGCAGAGAACGAAAGAGCCGTCGAGGAGACCGTTGAGAGGCTGCGGGGTATACTCAAGGAGCTGGGCGTCGAGCGTTTCGAGAGGCGCTCCTACCTGGAACTGCTACTCGAAAGGAGGTGAACCATGGGGAAGCTCGACGAATTCTTCCGAGACCCGCGCGGGGAGAAGAAGCGCTCCGAGCTTGAAGTGCTCGAGGAGATAGAGAGTTATCTGAGTGAGGGCAGGATAGACGATACCATACCCCTCCTCGAGGCGCTCGGGAAGGAGCACAACCTCTACCTCGCGCTGAGGATGATAATAAGGACCATAACAGAGAGCCTCGATGAGGCGGAGAAAAATGGCGGATTAACCGACTACGAACTCGAAAAGACAAAGGAGAGAATTAAAAATCTCGTCCCGGCAGTGAACGGGCTTTTCAACAAGAGGTACCGTGCGCTTCTCCTCTCGGACCTTGCGGTTCTCCTCTACAGGCTCAACGATGAACTCAACGGTGACATGGCCCTCAGGGCGGCCATAAACCTGGCCGGCGATGAGGCGAACATAGTGAGGGACATCCTCATGGAGCTCATAAGGAGAGGTCTCCTGGACAAGGCCGGCTACGCCATGAAAATGGTCAAGGATCCGGAAAAGCTCGACGTCGTCCTGACCCACATAGCGGAGGGCTTTTACCTCGCTGGTGACGTGGAGAAGGCCATGCTTATCCTCAGGCACATAACGAGCCCGTTCCACAGGGCAATGGCCCTCTACTACATGGCGTCCATTGAGGGACAGAGGAACCGCGAAAAGGCCCTCAAGCTCATAGACGCGGCCTTCAAAGAGGCCGAGAAGGTGGAAGACCCGGACGCAAGGTTCGAGCTCAGCCTGAAGCTCTACGACCTGAAGCACTCCATCCTCGGCGAGGGCTTCAACGTGAGGGACATTTTAGAGTGGAGAGAAGCTCCTCAGGAGTGAGAACAACCCGATCGAGCAGTTCCCTCTTTCTGAGCTCGTGGGATACCTCCAGGACGGCAGGCAGTTTGATGCCCAGCCTCCTAAGTTCCTCCGCCTCCTCGGCAATTTCCTCTGGCTTCCCCTCCATCACTATCGACCCGTCGGTCATCACCATGACCCTATCTGCGTAGCGCAGGATGTAGTCGGTGTGGTGCTCCACCAGCACAACGGTCATGCCGTGCTCGCGGTTGAGGAGGGAAACGAGGCCGAGGACTTCCTTCCTGCCAACAGGGTCGAGCTGGCTGGTTGGTTCATCGAGGACGAGTACCGAGGGCCCCATGGCCAGTATGGCGGCTATGGCGAGCCGCTGTTGCTGACCACCACTTAGGTTCGGCGGGAACTCCTTCTCAAGGCCCTTCAAACCTGTCACTTCCAGAGCCCAGCGGAGGCGCCTGAGGATCTCGTTCCTCTCAAGGCCAAGGTTCTCAAGGCCGAAGGCTATCTCCTCCTCCACGGTCATGTTGAAGAGCTGGCTTTCGGGGTTCTGGAGAACCAGGCCTACGACCGTTGAGAGCCTCGCTACGGGGGTTTCCTTTGTGTTGAACTCCTCGCCCGTGCGAGGATCCCTTATAATGACATCCCCCTTAAACTCGCCCCGTATGGAGTTGGGGATGACCCCGTTCAGCGTCAGGCAGAGGGTCGATTTGCCGCTGCCGCTGGGCCCTATTATGCCCAGAAGCTCACCTTCCTTCACGGTGAAGCTCACGTCCCTGAGGGAGTACCTCTCGGCCCTCCGGTACTTGAAGCTCAGGTCTTCCACGGTGATAACGTTCATTTGCCCTTCACCACCCTGGGGACGAGAAGGAACGCGCTTATTATGAACACGAGGGTTGAGAATATCTCAAGCCTTCCTATCCACATGTGGAGGATAAGGAGAACCTTCATGTCGACCGGCATGCTTGGGGAGGTTATTCCAACGCTCAAACCAACGTTGCCCTGGGCGGAGGCCACCTCAAAGAAAGCATCCACGAGGCTCGTCCCCATGCGTATCATCGTGTACACGGTCCCCACGAGGAGGAAGGCTATGTAGGTCATTGTGAAGCTCATGACTTCCTGAACGTCCTCTTCTGTGAAGATGTAGTCGCCGACCTTGCGCTTGATGACGGCTCCCCTCGGCAGTATCGCCTGCTGGAGGGTCCATTTGAGGCTCTCGTACATCAGCGTGACACGGATGAGCTTTATACCACCGGCGGTACTTCCCGCTCCACCGCCTATGACCATGAGGATGCCCAGTATGAACTTGCCGAGCTCGGGGTACTTACTGAGGTCAGCAATCCCGAAACCGGTACAGGTAATGGCCGAGACCGCGTGGAAAACGGACTGGCGGATGGAATCTGCAGGGGTATCCCCAATCTGGAGGAGGCTGTAGGCCGTTATGGCCACCGTAGGAACGAGGAAGAAGAACATGTACCTGACCTGAATGTCCTCGAAGAAGGGCTTCAGGCGCCTGTTCACGAACATCTTGTAGTGGACGGTGAAGTTGACGGCACCCATTATCATGAGAAATATTGTGACGGCCTCTATAGCGGTGCTGTTGAAGTACCCGATGCTGAGGTCGTGGGTGCTCATACCGCCGGTTCCGAGGCCGGTCATGGCGTGGGTCACGGCATCGAAGAGGGGCATGCCGTTGATATAATAGAGGTATATGCCAGCGACCGTCAGGATGAAGTATATCTGGAAGATGACCTTTGATGTGTTCACGAGGTTGGGCAGGATCCTCTCACTCCTCGCCTCGGCCCTATAAAGCCTCGCTGCAGCGACGCCCGGGCGTATGAGAACTGTCAGTGCAACGAGGACTATACCGATACCACCGAGCCACTGCATCCAGGCGCGCCAGAAGAGGAGTATGCGAGGGTAGCTCTCCAAATGGCTCATCATTGTGAGCCCCGTGCCGGTCCATGCGCTCATGCTCTCAAAGTACGAGTCGACAAAGGACATGTGGGCTATCGCCATGAACGGGATAACGCTTATCGCGGAGGCAAAGAGCCACGTGAAGGCGGCCGACACCATGGCCTGCCTCAGGTTAACGTCCTCGATTTTCCCCATGTGCCTGCTCAGCCACGCCCCGAGTAGTATGCTGAACACTCCCGGGGCGGCGAAGTAAACAACGTATTTGATCTCCTCTGGATAAAACCACCCGAGGAGCACGGGGATGAGGTAGGCGATTCCAACGCCCTGCAGGATAGAGCCGATGAGGTTTTTGACGACGAACAGGTCATCCGAGATGTTGATGTGCTTGCCGAGCTCCAGCATAGGCCCACCGTAGGGGTAGCGCTCACAGGGAATAAAAGGTTTTCCCGTGGAAAGGTTTAAGGGAACCGGCGCTTTCCCCGTTATGGTGATAAGAAGTGGACGAAAGGGAGGCGCTGATAAAGGCCGGCGAGATAGCCAGGCAGGTCAAGAAGGAAGTGGTCGACCTGATCAAACCCGGAGCAAAGCTGTACGACATCGCGGAGTTCGTCGAAAGGCGCATAGTCGAACTCGGGGGAAAACCAGCCTTCCCATGCAACCTCTCGATAAACGAGATAGCGGCTCACTACACGCCATATAAGGGGGACGAGAGCGTCCTTAAGGAGGGGGACTACCTGAAGGTCGACCTGGGAGTCCACGTAGACGGCTACGTGGCCGACACCGCGCTCACCTTCCGCGTTGGAATGGAGGAAGACGAGCTGATGGAAGCGGCAAAGCAGGCCCTCGAGGACGCAATAGCCACCGTCAGGGCAGGGGTTAGGATAAGTGAGATTGGAAAGGCCATAGAGGAAGCCATACGTGGAAAGGGGTTCAATCCGATAGTGAACCTCAGCGGCCACAAGATAGAGCGCTACAAGCTCCACGCCGGGGTAAGCATACCCAACGTCTACCGCCCCAACGACACCTACGAGCTGAAGGAGGGCGACGTCATAGCGATAGAGCCCTTCGCGACCACCGGGGCCGGGCAGGTTATAGAGGTTCCACCGGCGCTTATTTTCATGTACGTGCGCGACAGGCCCGTCAGGATGGCCCAGGCAAGGAGACTGCTCATGCACATCAAGAGGGAGTACAACACGCTGCCTTTCGCCTACCGCTGGCTCCAGGGTTTCATGCCGGAGGGACAGCTCAAGCTTGCCCTGGCACAGCTGGACAGAGTTGGGGCCATATACAGCTACCCGATACTCAGGGAAGTCCGCGGAGGGATGGTGGCGCAGTTCGAGCACACAGTCATAGTCGAGAAGGACGGGGCTTACGTCACCACCTGAGTTTCCTCTTCTTCCTTATAGGGTTCGTAGCCAAGAAGCATACAGTCTACGATGCAAAATAGCTGGTTTTGTTTTAGATTAATCCCCGCTCGGCAAACGGAAGGGGGAAGGAGGGTAGGAAACCCTCTCGGGCTCGGCAGATGGCGCCGGGGCAGGGATTTGAACCCTGGTGCGCAGAGCGCACGGGATCTCGAGTCCCGCGCCTTCCCAGGCTAGGCTACCCCGGCGCGGTTTTGAGTTCCCGCTCCGGTTTTATAAATCTTTCCGCGAAAAATTTATTAACATCGATTAACTAAAAGTCTCCGGGTTGCAAAGGTTTAAATTAGTGAGTGCCTTAATAAGAATGAAAAGGAGGTGGCAGCATGGTCGGTATTCTTGTGCAGGAGGTTATGACCGACAGGTTCCAGAAGATAGACATCGACGCCCCGCTTTCTGAGGCGATCGGAATATTCGAGAAGGAAGACCCTGACCTGATTCTCGTGTTCGATGGGAACCTGTACAAAGGAGTCCTGACCCAGGACCTGATAATTAGATCCCACCTCAAGTGGGATCCAACGAAGGCGAAAGTTAGGGACGTTTACAAACCTGCCCCCGTTATCAAGCCCGATGAGGACCTCAGCAAGGCTGCCAAGCTCATGATGGAGGTTGACCTGCGCTCCCTCCCGGTTGGGGAAAGCAAGGCTGAAATCATCGGTGTTATAAGCGATATAGAGCTTCTCAAGAGGGTCTCAGAGGGAGACTTCGGAAAGAGGAAGATAGAGGAGTTCATGACCAAGGACGTGATAACCCTCAAGCCGGACGACACCGTCGCCAAGGCCTTCGCCACGATGCGCGACCATGCCATATCGAGGATACCCATCGTAAACGAGGCGGGCAAGCTCGAGGGACTGGTGACCCTCCACGACCTCATCATAAGGTTCATCAAGCCGCGCTTTAAGGCGCAGGCCGGCGAAGTGGCTGGAGAGAAGATACCCCCCTTCAGCATGAAGCTCCGCGACGTTATGATAAGGGGTGTCATAACTATTCTTCCCGACGCAAAGGTCAGGGAAGCCGTTGCCACAATGAAGGACAACGACATCGACGGACTGGTGGTGGTCAACGAGGACAACAGGGTCGTGGGGATCTTAACCGTCAAGGATTTACTCCTGCCAATATCAAGGATGGTCGAGAAGGAGGCGCGCTTCTACCTCCAGCTCGGCGGAGACGCGGAGATACTCAGCGACTTCACCAGGGAGAGAATAATCGAGGACGTCAGGCGCTTCGTCGACGGCTACGAGGACCTGCTCGGCCAGGAGGGCATAATCTACCTCTACATAAGGCGCTTCCCCGAGAAGTTCAGGGGAGTGCACCTCTACCAAGCCAGGATGAGAGTTGTGACCGACAGGGGAGTGTTCGTAGCCACAGGTGAAACCTGGGGTGCAATCCAGGCTGTCCACGACGCCCTCAGGGCCATAGAGAGACAGCTTCTCCAGAAGGCGGAGCTCGAGAAGGACACCCACTACTACAAGAGGTTTATAGAAAAGATGGGCCTCATGTGAGGCCTTATTCGCCAAACTCCCTTTCTATTATCTTCCTCTGTCTTTCTGTGAGAGTGTCTGGGTTGATAACGAGTATCAGCGTCCCGCCCGAGCTTATAACCCTGTCCTTGACGTTGAGCAGGAACTTGACCGCGTTCTCAAAGCTGTTTTCCAGCATCAGGTACTCAAAGGCGTCTATGTAAACCACGTGATATCCCTGGCTCACTGCCTTTGCTATGAGGTCCGTGAGGATGTCTATCCTTGTCGGGCTTGTGGCGTAGACCGTTGGCGACTCACTCAGCTTGCCCTCTGCGGAGCGGGTTATCCAGAACACTAGCGTCTCGGGATGAGCCCGCTGGGAAAGCTCCTTGATATCCTCCCTTGTGACTAAAACGGTTCCGGGCTTTGCGTAGAACTCTCCGAACTTGGAGAGAACTTCTTCCTTGGAGCGGAGCATGAAAGCACCTGGCTTTATGTCAAGCTCTGTCTCGGAAGTTACAGGACTTACGGGATAGAACACGAACTTAAGGGCTCCAATTGCGGCGATAAACCTGAATACTGCCCCTAAGAGGAACCCTATCGGTGCAAACCAGTCGATGAACCTCGCAATGGGATAGATTAAGTTGAGTGCACCAAGGAGAATAAGCCCCCACGGGAATAGCTTTTCAATCCAGTGCGACGAGACCACGTAGTTCAGGAGCACCCTCCCAAAGTAGATGGAGGCCAGCCCGAATAGTAAAGAGGGGACTGAGGCACGGATAGAGGGGCTCTCTATGAGGTCAGTTGCGAGCAGGAAGATCCAGACGTATGCCACAACCGTTACGCCTGAGATGTAGAGGACGTGCTTCAGCTTACTACTGCCGTATTTGAGATGGATTGCGCCCCAGACGAGGAGTATCGCAATGAAGAAGTTGGGGATTGTTGAAGCCACTTCATATGCGCGGGAATTAATGGTCATCCCAAGCGGGCCGAGGACGTAGTCCTCTATGTCCATCACATCGATGAAGAAGGCGGTGGTGAGGAGTGCCCACCCCTTCTCCCTCGTCTGGTAGGCTTTGTGGAGAACGGCTATAAAGAGTGCCCACCTGGAGATGATGTTGAGGTATGCGATTATTGTGTCCCACGTCATCTCGTGCGCACCTCCTTCTCCTGTTTGACGATAAGCAGGCTCTTTGGAGGAACGTTCCTGTCAACTATTGCGCCAGGCCCTATGAAGGAACCGCTGCCTATCTTCCTTCCAGGATAGATGCTCACGTTTATGCCTATCTTAACTCCGTGGCCGATTATCGCCCCGAGCTTGTGCCTCCCGCTGTCCTCGAGCTTTCCTTTGATTTCAACCCTGACGTTGCCCCTGTCGTGCCGTAAGTTTGCTGTTATCGTTCCGGCACCGAGGTTTGAGTTCTCGCCGATTATGGAGTCGCCCACGTAGTTGAGGTGCGGCGCGTTGGAATTGTCCATTATTATGGAGTTCTTTATTTCCACAGCGTTGCCGACATGGCAGTTATCGCCTATGCTCGTGTAGGGCCTTATGAAGCAGTTCGGCCCTATGCGTGAGTTCTTCCCTATCTTGACGGGACCGATTATGTAGGCCCCACTCCTGACTACCGTCCCCTCACCTATCTCCACAGGCGGGACTATCGTTGCCCCTTCCTCGACTATGCCTCTTATTGAATGCCTCAGCTTGGTCTTGAGCAGGTACTCGTTGAGCTCGAGCAGGTTCCAGGGACGGCCTATGTCGTTCCAGTAACCTGAGTAGGGGGCATACACAACGGTTTTCCCCTCCTCAATCATGAGATTGAGGGTGTCGGTTATCTCGTACTCCCCGCGCTCGCTCAGGGGAGTTTTCTCGATGAACTCGAACACTTCTGGCCTGAAGATGTAGACCCCAAGGTTGGCGTAGCCGGAAACCCTCCCCGGCTTCTCAAGAACGGCTTTAACACGGTTCCCTTCAACCTCTATCTTGCCGAATTGGCTCAGGTCGTCGAACTCCTTGACGAGCAAAGCCGCATCGGCCTTCTCCTTCCTGAAGGTTGAGACAAGCTCCTTAACGCCGTCTATCTCAAAGTATATGTCCCCGTTGACTGCGATGAACTCCTCGTCCCCAACGCTTCCCTTCGCGGACTCTATCGCCTTTGCCGTCCCTTTTCCTGGCAGCTGCTCCACGTAGGTTATCGGCTTCCCGTTGAACTCGTCGCCCAGGGCCTTTATCAGCTTCTCCTTCTCGTAGCGGACTACGACTATGAACTCGTCCACAAACGGGTCGAGGTTCTCAAGCACGTAATCGATTATAGGTCTGTTGGCGACCTTCAGTATGACCTTCGGCCTGTCGTCCGTGAGCGGACGGAGCCTTTCACCTTTACCCGCGGCAAGAATAACCCCCTTCAAATTATCACCCCCATCAGGCAGACGATGATGGACACCGAACCGAACAGGACGAGGAACGTCTCTCTCCCCAAGGCCTCGGCGGCCTTAAGCAGGGCCCTCATTGTGAGGATGCTCGTGATGAAGGATGCCACGAACGCTGTGAAGAGCAGGGACACCGGAAGCTCCGGGCTCCCGCCACCCATAAAAAGGAGTTTCATGGTTAGGTAGATTGGGGCAACGACGAAGGTGAGCTCCAGGGCCTTTTTTATATTGATGCCAGTGCTTGAAAGCCCCAGGAGAACAAGCCCCACGTTGGAGATGCCCCCGATGAGGGCAACCCCCTGAGCTACCCCCGATATAAGGGCGTCGATGAGGGTGGTGTCCTCCTCGTCCTCCCTTACCCGCTCTTCAACATCTTCAAGGGGCGCTCTGAGGTGCTTCCAGTATATCACCCCCACAACCACCAGCCCGGCGCCTATGACGGCGTTTACCAGATCGGAGGTTCTGGGGCCCAGGGAACCCCCCAGTCCACGGGCGAGGGGATATCCCACGAGCACGGTGAATATCGCGGCGTAGACAAAATACTTGATGGTGGAGCTGAAGCGACCTACGAGGGCTTTCTGGGTGTCCGGACCTATCAGATCCTTGAAGTAGAAAAGAACCGCGAAGATAACCCCCATGTAGGAGGGGACGAGGTAATCACCGTACACAGGAGCTACAGCCTCGAGCAGGCGTGAGACGGCGTACCCGCCGGACCCTATGGGAAACCACGACGTCAGGGCCACGATGATTCCAGAGATTAGGGGCGAAATATAATCCAGAGATGCTACCATGGTAACCACAAAAGGATTTTAACGAGCTGGAACATAAACTTTTCGAGGGATTTTGGATGAAGCTAACCATCCTATATGAGAACCACTCTGGCTTTAAGAAGGGCCTTCTCGGAGGACATGGCTTCTCAGCCCTGGTGGAACTGGACGGAGTTAATGTGCTCGTTGACACCGGGACAGATGGGAGGGTTCTCCTCAGCAACATGGGGGAGCTTGGAGTCGGGCCTGGAGACATCGACTACGTCTTCATAACCCACGGTCACTACGACCACACCGGCGGGCTGAAGGACTTCCTCAAGGCAAGGGGAAGGCCGGTTAAGGTCATCGCACACCCGGAAATCTTCAGGCGTAGGGTGGCCCTCAAGCCGCACAGGAGGGAGATTGGAATACCCTTCACCAAAGAGGAGCTTGAAGAACTTGGGGCGGAGTTCGTTTTAAACGGGAAGCCCTTCGAGTTTGCACCTGGCCTCTGGAGCTCGGGCGAGATAGCGAGGCGCACGTGGGACAGGGCTGTGGGATACGTTGAAGAGGAGGAGAGGCTCGTGAAGGACGCCGTCCCGGATGACATGACGCTGATAGTAGACCTTGGTGAAAAGGTCGCCGTGGTCACTGGGTGCGGGCACTCAGGTGTCCTCAACATAGCCTGGCACGCAGAAGACGTCGCCGGGAAGCCGGTTAAGGCCCTTATAGGGGGGTTCCACCTCATAGGGGCCAAGAGAGATATCCTGGACGAAGTGGCAGAGGAGATAGATGCAGAGAAGCTCTACGCCGGCCACTGCACGGGCGTTGACTCCTACGCATACCTGAAGGCAAAGCTCGGAGAGAGAGTGGAGCACCTCCACGTGGGAAAGACCATCGAGTTTTAGCGAACCTTTAAATACCCGGCCGAAAAGCTAAGCATCGCGAGAGAAAGGAGAGGTGAGAGAGATGAAGAACCCTTTCGAAAAGATGCCGACGGTTCTTACCGCTGACGAGCTCATCGACAAGGCGTTCAGAAGGGCGGAGAAGGCCGCCTCAGCCCTCACACCCAAAGGGGGACCAAGGGCCAAGGCGAGGGAGAGGGAGGAGCTTCGCGTTAGAACAGTTTCCAACGTCGTAAGGGATAACCTCAGAAAGCTCCTTGACAGAACGCCCGGTGTTTCAGAACTGCCTGAGTTCTACCGCGAGCTTGTGGACACTCTGGTCGACAGGGACCAGTTCCACCGCTCCCTTGGAAGGGTCAACTGGGCAATAAAAACGATACGGGAGCTTGAAAAGCGCCACGTCGAGAAGATACGCTATCTTAGGGACCCAGCTGAGATAGCCAAGGTCAGGAGAAGCTTCTACGGCCGCGTCGCGGATGTCATAAAGAGCATCGCCGATGACCTCGAGTACCTCAACCAGGCGAGGAATGTGCTGAAGGATCTTCCAGTTGTCGATTTAGAGCTTCCCACTGTGGTCATAGCAGGCCACCCGAACGTGGGCAAGAGCACTCTCCTGAGGGCATTGACCAACGCGAAGCCCGAGGTGGCGAGCTACCCCTTCACCACCAAGGGCATAAACGTCGGCCAGTTTGAGGAGCACCACCTCAAGTACCAGGTCATAGACACACCTGGCCTTCTTGACAGGCCGCTCAGCGAGAGGAACGAGGTGGAGAGGCAGGCGATACTCGCTTTGAAGCACCTCGGAAAGGTCATCGTCTACATCTTCGACCCCAGCGAGTACTGCGGCTACCCGATAGAGGAGCAGATCCACCTCTTCGAGGAGATCCACCGCGAGTTCGGGGAGTTTCCGTTCATAGTGGTGCTCAACAAGGTGGACATTGCAGACGAGGAGAAGATAAAGGCAATCGAGGAGTTCGTTATGGCCAAGGGCCTCGAACCGCTGAGGATTTCGGCGCTCAACGGCGAGGGGCTTGATGAACTAAAGCGGCGCGTCGTCGAATTGGTTAAGCCGATGGTCGAGGAACAGGCGAGGAAGATCATGGAGCGGGAACTCAGGAAGTACAGGGAAGAGGAGTTTTGAGCCCCTCACACTTTCGCCCCACCAATTCTTCCTATTTTCGCGCTTCCACCCTTTTCACAAGGCCTGTTGCAGCATACTCCCTCTTGCAGGTTTCATAACGTGCCAAAAATGTGACGTAAAGGTTCCCGTCGGAGGGGTTATATACTTTGAGCACGTATTCTTATTAGGTGAGACATGTGGAATACTCTAGGATTGAGAAGATACTTGCGAGTTTATTCGTTGCGTTTCTCCTCGTGGCTAGCATCAACTTCCTCCGCGAGCTTGAGAACGTCCCTCTGAGGCCGGATTATGGGTACTATCAGGAGAAATATGGGATACCTGACCTTTACGAGAACCAGAGCCGCCTGGCGAAGCTCGAGAAGGAGCTCTTCCAGGTCTACAAGGGGACGGAGTCCAACCTGACGGAGGCAGAGAGGCTCTACCTCTTCAGGAGGGAGGAATACCGGGTGGCACTGGAGAGCGGGAACGTTACGGGGGAGAAGCTTAAACAGCTGGAGGATGAATATTTGACTGCAAAGGAATCCTACGAGATGGCCTACCGCAGGTACCTCGGTGCGAAAAGTGCCTACGAGAAAGTCCATTCTCAGCTCGAGGAGTTCAACTCCAGAATCCGGGAGCTGGAAATCAAGGCGAACGGAGAGTACAACCGCGCGTATCAGGCATACAGGCTCAAGGTTCTGATCCTGAAGCTGACCTTCGTCTTGTCCCTCTTTGCCGCGTCTCTGCTGCTCCTCAGGAGGTACAAGAACATCTATACGTCATCGTTTGTCACGTACTCCTCCCTGCTCCTGCTCTACCTGATACTGTCCGCAATATGGGACACAGTACACACCATAGGCCTGAGCCTCTTCGGGGCCCTCGCGACGTTTGCCGCCCTCTACTACATCAGGAGGGAATACTTCAGGCCGGAGAGGGTCTACAAGAGGAGAATCGCCCAGGGAAGATGCTACAACTGTGGCTTTCCCGTAAAAGATGACTACCTCTACTGTCCGAACTGTGGTGCAAAGTTGAAAGAAAAATGTGAACACTGCGGGGCCCTAAAGCCCATCCATCTCGAGTTCTGCCCATACTGTGGGCGGTAGCACCATCAGGCGCTCTCTTCCTTTATGAGAACGGCGTTGACAACTCCGTCCTGACCCGGCCTGCTGGTGACGATAGCTTTGCCGGCCTCGGTCTCGATTATGGCGCCCTTGGTGATTATGTTTCTCCTGACGTACTGCCTGTTGGCCGGGTTTTCAACGACGTTAAGGATCTTGACCTTCTTGCCCTTTCCGCCATCGAAGACGTTGGCGTAGAGGGCCTCAACGAGGCGGACCTTCCTGTTGCCGCCGTAGGTCCTGATTATCTTCTTCTTTTCCCTGTCCTCGCCAACCTTCGTGAAGGCCGGCTCCCTGCCAAGCTCGTACTTCCTCTTTTTCCTCGCGAGGATAATCCTTCCGCCTGAGGGCTTCTTAAGTGATCTTCCCTGCCAGATGGCCATTCTTCTCACCTCATGAGATTGACATCAGTTTTACAACCTATCGCCACTTTCGGGAGTCCGTTTATAAGCTTTTCTAGAGGCATCCAAAAAGATTTTAAACCTTTCAGCTTTACTCTCACGGGTGGTGTGATGGGAGCGGTTGACGCCTTCGTAAAAACTTTCTCGCTTATACTGGCGAACAAAAAGCTCTACCTGCTGGCGCTCATACTCACACTCATACTGGCCCCAATGGGAGCCTACCTCGTCCCTAACGAGATACCCTTCGAGCAGAACCAGACGTCTATACAGAAGGGCAGTGTCATCGTGGAGGAATACGGGAGCCTCCTAAACGAGGACGAGATGGACGTTTTCCTCCAGCTCATGAAGGGCCTGGCAGTGTACCTGCTCATCTCGATAGTCCTGAGCTCGATCTTTGAGTACAGCGTTGCCAAGGGGGCACTCGCCTATCTGGCGGGGGAGGAGAGGGCCCTAAGAGACCTCATCCTGGACGGCGTGAGGCACTTCCCCGGCGTGTTCGTGATAAACGTGGTCTACTCACTCATCGCCTTTACGTTCATCGGGATTGCCTTCATCCCGATTGTGGCGGGAGTCCTGACCCTTCCCGTAGGCGGGGTTCTCATCCTCGTTGGAATTGTCCTTCTGATTCTCATCGGAGCGCTCGTTACTTCCCTGTCCGCCCTCGCGATACCTCTCTACGCTGACAGAGGCAGCATTGGGGCAGCCTTCGAGGCGTTCGGGCTGGTATTCAGAAACGTACTTTCGAGCATGGGCTTCGGCCTTCTGGTGTGGGTCGGAATCTTTGGAATAGCAATGGTATCCGCGCCGATAGCGTTCATAACCGAGCTGTTCCTCACCTCAGACGCGGGGACCTACGTCTCGGCACTCCTCCAAGCCCCGTTCAACGCCCTCCTCTCCACGTTCATCTGGGTCGCTGGGGTTGCGTTCTACAGAGAACTGCAGAGAATGGAAGAACTGAAAAAAGTGGACGAAGAGCTGGCCGAGCTTGGAATGGACTTCTGACGTCAGCTCTCGTACTTCTTCTCTTTTACCGCTTTTACCAAGCCCCTGAAAACTGGGGCAGGGTTCATCGGCCTCGACTTGAATTCTGGATGGAACTGGGTCGCTATGAAGTAGCTGTGCTCTGGAAGTTCCAGTATCTCCATCCTCCTGCCGTCGTCGCCGGCTATTCCGCTGAACACCAGCCCAGCCTTCTCAAACTGCTCTATGTACTCCGGGTTTACTTCCCAGCGGTGCCTGTGGCGCTCGTAGACTATCTCCCTGCCGTAGAGTTCCCTCGCAAGGGTGTTGGGCTTTATGTGAACAGGATAAGCACCGAGGCGCATCGTTCCACCAAGCCTGTCCAGATCGCGCTGCTCGGGCATTAAATCCACAACCGGGTAAGGCGTCTGCGGGTCTATCTCCGTTGAGTGCGCACCCTTGAGTCCGAGGACGTTCCTAGCGAACTCGACGACGGTGAGCTGGAAGCCGAAGCATATGCCGAGGAACGGAATGTCGTTCTCGCGGGCGTATCTCACTGCCATCATCTTGCCCTCTGTGCCGCGCGCACCGAAACCACCGGGGACGATGATCCCATCGACGCCCTCGAGGAGCTTTGTTCCAGCTTTTTCAAGCTCCTCAGCCTCTATCCAGCGGATCTTCACCTTCACGCCGTTGGCGACGCTGGAGTGCTTTAACGCTTCCTTTATGCTCAGGTAGGAGTCCGCTAACTTGACGTACTTACCGACAATGGCGATCTCAACCGTGTCCTCAAGGTTCTTGTACTTCTCAACCATCTCGCGCCATGCTTCGAGTTCGGGCTCCTTCTCCGGGAGGCCGAGTCTCTTGGTGAGGTACTTAGCGAGTCCCTCCTTCTCCAGCATGAGGGGAACCTCGTAGGTGTCCTCGACGTCGTAGGCGCTGATAACCGCCTCGTCTGGGACGTTGGTGAAGAGGCTTATCTTGAGCCTCGCGGACTCTTCAAGCGGCTCCTCGGAGCGCGCGACTATTGCGTCCGGCTGGATTCCGAGGGAGCGCAGCTCCTTGACGCTGTGCTGGGTTGGCTTGGTCTTCTGCTCGCCCACAACGCGGAGCTTGGGCACGTAGGTGACGTGGACGAAGGCGACGTTTTCCCTGCCCTCTTCTATCTGCATCTGCCTCGCCGCCTCAAGGAAAGGCATGCTCTCGATGTCGCCGACGGTTCCGCCTATCTCCACCACAACGACGTCGTAGTCCCTTGCTATTCTCCTGATGCGCTCCTTTATCTCGTTGGTGATGTGCGGGATGACCTGAACGGTGGCGCCGAGATACTCGCCTTTCCTCTCCTTCTCGATGACGGCGGAGTAGACCTTGCCAGTGGTTATGTTGTGGTCGAAGCTCAGGCTGGTATCCAGAAAGCGCTCGTAGTTTCCGAGGTCGAGGTCAACCTCGCCGCCGTCGTCGAGGACGAAGACCTCACCGTGCTGGTAGGGGTTCATCGTCCCGGCGTCGTAGTTGATGTAGGGGTCGATTTTGATGTTCGTCGTTCTAAATCCGCGCGCCTTCATGAGCATTCCGAGGGAGGCGCTCGTTATTCCCTTTCCGAGGCCGCTGACCACACCACCCGTGACGAAGATGAACTTTGCCATGGCAAAACCTCCAGGGGTTATGTCGTTCCTTGATTGGCGAATGCTTAAAAGCTTTGTCGAAAGCGCGGGGAAAAGCTTAAATGGATTCAACAACACACCACAAAGCGATGTAACATGGAGACTCATGAGGTTGAGTTGGGACAAACGCTCAGGAGTAAGAAACTGCTGGCCCTCCTGCTGATCTCGGTGCTTCTCACCTACGCCGTTCCTTTCCCGTTCATCGCAGGATTTCTCGAGGACTACGGGAAGATAAAGGAGATCAAAAAGCAAATGGAAGAGGAAAATGAAGCGATAGTATGCCACACCGTTTACGATACCGATCCGGAGTTCTTTGGCAGCCAGGGTATGGAGTGCAGCGATGAAAACTACCGCCCCAACGAGTCCACAGTCTCATGCTGCGGCATGAGCGTCTACCGCGACACGTACCAGGAGTACCTGAGGGCCAGGGAAGACCTTGGGAAGGAGCTGCCGAAGTTCGTCCTCTTCGTGGTCTGGGTCTTTCTCTCGCTGCTGGCATTCAGCTACGCCCTGGTCGAAGGCGCGGTGAGCATCACCAATGGCGGTGAAGTGTCCCTCAAGAGATCCATCCTCTCAGGCTTCCGTGCTCTCCCTGCCTTGGTCGCATCGGAGTTCGTGATGTTCGTTGCCATCATTGCAGTGCTGATCCTGCTGGCCGTCCCGATGGCGATACTCGGGCCCCTCGGCGGAATACTGGTGGTGATCCTGACGGCGCCGGCGTTTGCCCTTGTGATACCGGTATACTACTTTGAGCGCAAGATCGGGCCAGTGGGGGAGATATGGAGGATCTTCAAGAACAACACAGGCGGCTACCTCGTCCTCGGCCTCCTTGCAGGGATAGTGGATCTCCTGGTGGCCTTCCAGTACGAATACTACTTCGGGATCGGGACGCTCCTGATAATGCTGGCCATTGGGATACCAAGATATGTCCTCAACAGCGTTGGGGCGCTGGTCGTATATTTGGATGGTGTAGAGACCCTGGAACGGGAAGAAAAGCGGGGGATAGAGTGGGAAGTCTGATCACTCCCCCAGCTCGACGCCGTCTCCCTCGTCTTCCTCGGTCAGCTCCCTTATCTCGTAGACCTTGAGGGGGACCTTCTTGAGGGCCTTGCCTATGACCGCTTTAGCTATCCTTTCGGCGTGCTCCACAGTTTGAGCGTTGTAGACCTTTATGGTCAGATACATGCCCACGAGCCCGACCGATCCAATAACGAAGGCGCTCTCGAAGTGGGCCCCGCAGACGGGGCACTGGGAGTAGCCTATTTCAACCCTCACAAAGTCGAGCTTCTCCTTGTTGAGCGCCTTTGCGACCTTGGAAACGGCGACGTTTATCGCATCCTCGCTCGTTTCAACGTCCCTCACTATTATCGGCGCCTCCAAAACGACGACGTAGTCTCCCATCTTTCTCACCTCAGCCGAAGGCAAAAAGTCGGTCATCCTCTCCCCTGAAAACTCCGAGTCTTACGCCCGCATCGATAAAGCCGTGGGCGTAGTTCAGCGCCGCGAACGCTGTGACGTAGTCGCCCTTCTCGTAGTAATATTTGGCGTCCTCAAAATAGCTCTTCGCCATCGTCAGAAAATCCTGTGCGGCGACCCAGAGCAGGCTTTTCTCATGAACCGCAACCTCAAGGGTTCTCAGAGCCTCTTCTGTGATTCTAAAGTACTTCTGGAGCTTTTCCTCGGTTATCTCCCGCCCCACCGGTCTCGCCTCACGAGTGGTTGGGATGCTGTCTTATAAACCTTATCCTGTGGCTTTGCAGGGCAAAGTTCCATCAAACAAACTTTGCTCCACAAAGTTTGATTAAAGAGTGCCCTTCCCCATGAAAGAGCAAAAGGTCAGTCGTGATGTGTTCAAGGAGAAAGTGTCAGGGAGTTTAACACATTTAATTAGACTCTATCTTCCGCCAGCGCTCTCGTCAGAAAGGGCTATAATGGTGCGGGGGAGGGGATTTGAACCCCTGAACCCCTGCGGGAGTGGATCTTGAGTCCACCGCCTTTGACCAGGCTCGGCAACCCCCGCGTGGAGGGCTCGAGAATAATAAATCCCGGCGAGCTTATAAATTTAACGTGTCCCAAGGATAAACGCCACCAGAAAATGATAGAAACGAGAATCAGAGCTTCACCGGTGCCCCAAAGGCCCTATCGCCGGCGTCACCGAGGCCCGGAAGTATGTAGCCCTTTTCGTTCAGCTCCCTGTCTATAGCCGCCACGAAAATCTGGACGTCCGGGTGGGCCTCCTTTATCCTGCTTATTCCCTCTGGGGCCGCTAAAACGCCCACTACAACGTAGCGCTTGGCCCTCCCGTAGCGCTTGACCTCTTCGAGAACCTTAATGAGAGTCGAGCCCGTTGCTATCATCGGGTCGGCGACTATAACAGTGTCTTCCGGCTTTATCTCTGGAATCTTAACGTAATTCATCTCTATCTCGAACTTCGGTGCCTTTCCGCGCGAGGCGGAGACGATGCCGACGCGCGCGTGGTCGAGAACCTTGATAAGGCCCTCCATTAACGGTATCGCAGCGCGGAGAACGGTTATTATGACAACGTTTCGCCTGTCCTTTACGAGAACCCCCTCCGTCTCCTCGAGGGGTGTCTTCACAGGAACCTTCTCAACCTCCATCGTTTTCGTCAGCTCGTAGGCCATGTACCTTCCCAGCTTTACAAGGCCTTTCCTGAAGGCTATTGGCCCCGTTCTCTCGTCGCGAAGCTCAGTCAGAATCTCCATGATGAACGGGCTGTCCTCGAAGGAGTAGACACCTTCCCAGCGTTCGTCTCTCTTCATGAGTCTCACCGGCAGAACTTCGGCGGAGGGTTTATTAGACTTCCGCCTGCCAATTTCGCCATCAATGTATCACTTTTTTGATTCATCTTCGATAATGCGCCTCATCCAGGTTCCACGCATGAACCATGCTAGAGCCACCAGCGCCGCCAGAAAGTTGCTCATGCCCATCCCGAAGAATACGCCTTTGCTCGTGAAGCCGAAAAGCTTCGCCAGTGGTATCGTGAGGCCGAGCACCGTTATAGCACCGACGTAGCCGAAGGCGTAGCTAAGCGGAATCCTGAGGCCCCAGAGGCGCAGCATGCTGAGGAACATGCTCTTCTTTGTGTGGCCTGCTGAGCTAAAGGTCCTCGTGACTACGACGAATATCCCGTTGAAGAAGGGCACGGAGATGAGGAAGTACTTGAGCACGTACTCACTCTGGGCTATAACCGCTGGGTCGTCGAGGAAGACCCTGAAAACGGGAACCCGGAAGAGGCCGATAACAACTATCGCAAAGCTCGCTATGAGGAAGTTAATCACCATTGCCCTCTCAGCTATTTTCTTGGCCCTCCCGTAGTTTTCGGCCCCAACGTTCTGGGCTATCATCGTCCCCATGGCCATGCTAACGCCCCTCGCTATGCTCGTTATGAAGTTGACGAGGCGGGTGGTTATGGTGTAGGCAGCGTAAACCACGTCGCCGTAGCCGTAGATGATCCTTGTGAGGACGACGAAGCCGAAGCTGTCCGCTGACTGGCCAACGGCCGACGGAAGGCCAACGTGGAATATCTTCCTGTAAAACCCGAAATCAGGCTTCATGGTCTCGCGCGTGAGGTGCAGGCCGGCCTTCCCGCTTGTCAGAATCTTCGCGCCGATTATGGCTCCAGTGCCGTTTGAGAGAACCGTGGCAATCGCCGCTCCCTCAACGCCGAGCCCAAGGACGAATATGAAAATCGGGTCGAGGACTATGTTCATCCCAACGGTAAGCATGCTTATCTTTACGGGCGTCTTTGTATCTCCAGAAGCCCTCATGAGGGCAGAGAACGCCATGAAGGAGAATGACAGTGGTACGCCGGCGAAGACCACCTGCGCGTAGGCCTTTGCGTATGGGTAGACGTTGGGTGTGACCTTCATGAAGCGGAGCGCGTAGGGGAGGATGGCCAGGCTTATTATGGCGGTTGCCGTGGAGAAGAGGAGCATGAGCGAGTAGAGCGCTCCAGCGGAGCGGTTGGCCCTTTCGTAGTTCCCCGCGCCTATGTACTGGCCGACGAGGGCAAAGCCGGCCGTTGCAAAGCCCATGCCGAGGGCCATTAGGGTTCCTATTATCGGCCAGCTGGTCCCAGGAGCGGCCAACGCCTCCCTCCCGAGCTTTCCAAGCCAGAATGTGTCCGTTATGTTGTAGAGAACCTGAACGAGGTTGTTGACGATTAGAGGATATGCTAACTTGAGGAGTGTCTTTTCAATGGGGCCGTTGAGTATTTCCTCGCGCATTCTGAGCAGTTTTCCGCGCTCCATCAGCACCACAGTTAGACAGTAGTCGAAATGCGCCAATAAAAAGCTACTCCTCGATTATTGCCTTCATCCAGCTTCCCCTCAGGAACCAAGCCAGGGCAACCACCGCCCCAATGACGTTGCTCAGGCCCATCCCAAGCCACATCCCGGCGGTGTCTCTCATCAGAACCCCGAGACCGTAGCTGAGCGGGAGCCTTATCCCCCAGAGCCTCACCATGCCGAGCACCATGCTCTTCTTTGTCTGTCCTGCGCTCTGAAAGACGTTGTTTACCGCTGCAAAGATCCCGAAGAAGGGCAGAGATGCCGAGAAGTACTTCACAACCTTGGCGCTCTCGGCTATGACGGCCGGGTCATTTATGAAGAACCTGAAGATGGGCACGCGGAAGAATATGAAGAGGAGCGTTCCAACGCCGAGTATCGTGAAGTTTATGACCATCGTCTTCTCGGCTATGGTTTTTGCCCTGTCATAGAGCTTCGCCCCTATGGCTTGACCAACCATAGTTCCCATGGCCATGCTGATTCCATCTGAGAAGGCGAACATGAAGTTCGTTAGGCGGTTGGTTATGCTGTATGTGGCAAAAGCAACGTCCTCGAAGTTGGGGATGCCGTGAGCCTGGCCGTAGAGCTTTCCGATTGTAAAGATAACCCTCGTCAGAATAACGAAGCCCAAAGCCGTTGTTGAGCTACCGATGCTCGCCGGAAGGCCGACGCGGAAGATGCGGGAGTAGAAGTTGAAATCCGGCTTCAGGGTCTCAGGGGTGATGTGAATTCCCACCTTACCCGTGAACAGAAGGTAGCCGCCTACTATGGAACCGGCCGTGTTGGAGAGCATCGTCGCTATCGCCGCTCCGACAACGCCGAGCTCTGGAAACGGCCCCCAGCCGAAGATGAATAAGGGGTCGAGGATTATGTTAAGGATTACCGTGGCGATGTTTATCTTGACCGGTGTCTTCGTATCTCCAACCGCCCTCAGCAGGAAGTTGAAGGCGAAGAGGGTGAAGGAGAAGGGTATCCCCCCGAATATGACCCTAGTGTAGCTGAGCGCGTAGGGGTAGATGGTATCGCTGACGTTCATCAGGTGGAGCAGTTGGGGGGCGAGAAGCACTCCGGTTATGCCAACTGCTGTGGCGAAGATGAGCATGAGGGAATAGAGCGCTCCAGCAGCGCGATTCGCCTTATCGTATTCCCTGGCACCGACGTACTGGCTCACGAAGGCGAAGCCAGCAGTTGCAAAGCCCATGCCTATACTCATAAAGAACCACACGAGGGGCCAGGCAGTTCCCGGGGCGGAAAGTTCAGTCCTGCCAAGTTTACCGAGCCAGAACGTGTCGGTGAGGTTGTAGAGGACCTGAACGAGCTGGTTGATTATCAGAGGGTATGCTAACAGGATGAGCGTTTTGACTATCGGGCCGTTGAGGATCTGCTCGCGCATGGCTTCAACTTTCTCGCTCCTCATTGAGACGGCTATCGAAACGTTGGTATAAAAAGTTTGTTGTGGATAAAAGAGCCAGCTACCAAGATGCAGTCCCATTATAACCAGAACAACGATACAGACTCAAAACGAAGTAGAAAAGAGGAAGCCGGAAGGCTTCACTCGAGGGCCTTCCTGGCGGCCTCGAGCCTGATCCTGGCCTCCTCCCTGGCGACGGTCTTCCTGACGAGCTCGACCGCGTCCGGGTTGGCGCTGACGCTGTCGATGCCGAGCCTGACGAGGAGCTTGACCATCTTCGGGTCGCTTCCGGCCTGGCCGCAGATGCTGGTCTCGACGCCGTACTTCTTGCAGGTCTTGATGACGTTCTCGATGAGCTTGAGCACTGCCGGGTGCTTCTCGTCGTAGAGCTTGAAGACGCGCTCGTTATCCCTGTCGATGGCGAGGGTGTACTGGGTGAGGTCGTTGGTGCCGAAGCTGACGAAGTCAAGGCCCTCCTTGATGAGGTCCTCGATGATGAGGGCACTGGCCGGGGTCTCGATCATGACACCCCACTCGACGTCCTTGTGCGGGACGAGGCCAACTGAGAGGGCTATCTCCTTGGCCTTCCTTATCTGCTCGGGGTGGCTGACGAGCGGGAGCATGACGCCTATGTTGTCGTAGCCCTCGTCGACGAGCCTCTTGATGGCCTTGAACTCGGCCCTGAGGAGCTCCGGCTGGTCGAGACCGCGCCTTATTCCGCGCCAGCCGAGCATCGGGTTCCTCTCTTCCGGCTCGTCCTCTCCGCCCGGAAGCTCGCGGAACTCGTTGGTCGGGGCATCGAGGGTCCTGTACCAGACACGCCTCGGGTAGAAGGCCTCGACGACCTTCCTGATGCCCTCGACGAGCTTCTCAACAAGCTCCTCCTCCTTGCCCTCCCTGATGAACTTGACCGGGTGGGCACCGATGCCGAGGATCATGTGCTCGGCCCTGAGGAGACCAACACCATCGGCGCCGGTGGCAGCTGCCCTCTCGGCAACCTCGGGCATTGAGACGTTGACCTTGACCTCGGTGGCGGTGACGAGCGGGGCACCGGCAACGACGACCTGGCCACCGGTTGCTTTCTCTTCCTCCTCCTTCTTAACGAGGCTCTTGACTATGCCCTCGTAGACGACACCCCTGGTACCGTCAACGGTGACGAGCATGCCGTCCTTGAGGACCTTGGTGGCCTCCTTGGTACCGACGACGGCCGGGATGCCAAGCTCCCTGCTAACGATGGCGGCGTGGCAGGTCCTTCCGCCCTCGTCGGTGACGATGGCGCTTGCCCTCTTCATGGCCGGAACCATGTCCGGGTTGGTCATGGTGGTGACGAGGACATCTCCTTCCTTGACCTTGTCAATCTCGCTGGCGTCGAATATGACGACGACCTTACCGGCACCAACGCCGGGTGAAGCTCCAAGACCCTTGAGAAGAACCTTCATCTCCTCGGTCATCTCAGCCTCCTCCGTCTTAACCTCATCCTTGAGCGTTGTTATCGGCCTGCTCTGGACGATGTAGAGCTTACCGTCGTCCTTGTCGTAGGCCCACTCGATGTCCTGCGGCCAGCCGTAGTGCTCCTCGATCTTGGCACCCATCTTGGCAACCTCTATGATCTGCTCGTCGGTGAGAACCTGCTTCTCGACGTATTCCGGCCCGAGGTAGTCGGCGACCTTAACGTAGACGGTACCCTTGCCGGTCTCCGGGTTGCGGACGACCATAACTTCCTTCTTGGCGATGTACTTCTCCTTTATCTTCCAGGTGCCCTTCTCGACAATGTACTCGTCCGGGGAAACGCTGCCGCTGACGACGGCCTCACCGAGACCCCAGGCGGCGTTGATCATGATCTCGCTCCTGTCGTTGGTGACCGGGTTGGCGGTGAACATAACACCGCTGGTCTCGCTGTTGACCATCTTCTGGACGACGGCTGAGAGGTAGACCTTGCTGTGGTCGAAGCCCTGCTTGGCCCTGTAGAAGGTAGCCCTGGCAGTCCAGAGGCTGGCCCAGCACTTCTTGACCTTGTCTATGACGTCGTCAACGCCGTAGACGTCGAGGTAGGTCTCCTGCTGGCCGGCAAAGGAAGCCTCCGGAAGGTCCTCGGCGGTAGCTGAGGAGCGAACCGCGACGTAAACGGCGTCCTTGTTGAACCTCTGGCTGAGCTTCTTGTAAGCGTCCTCTATCTCCTTGGCTATCTCGGGGAGCATCGGGAGCTCGATTATCTTCTGCCTGATCTTGGCGGTGTTCTCCTGAAGCTGCTTTGAGTCATCAACGTTGGTCTGGGCTATGATGTTCATAATCCAGTCCTGGAGGACGGTACCGTCTTCGAGCTTGACATTCTCGACGAAGTACTTGTAGGCCTCAGCGGTGACACAGAACCCGGGCGGAACGGGTATTCCCGCGTTGGTCATTTCTCCGAGGTTGGCACCCTTTCCACCAACGAGGGGAACGTCGTTCTTTCCAAGCTCCTCAAACCATCTTATAAACTTGTATTCGCTCATGCGAATCCCTCCACAATTGTTTACTGCGGGTGATATATCGGGGGACCACTTTTAAAATTAACTATCCAAGGCTGTTCTCTGGCGTACAGAAATGAAAAAGGAGTCGAATGTGCCCATTTAAAAACAAGGAGGGCATAACCCTCCCCAGCGTAAACGATAAACCCTTCTCTTTGAAAATCCTTCCGGTCCCAGGTGTTGGCGTTGGTAGAGGTTCACCCGAACTCAAGCAGGGGGTGGAGCTTCAGGAGGTCGTTTACCATCTCCAGGGCCCTGTCGCTCCCGTAGGCGTAGCTGAAATAGCGGTACATCGTGATGACCGAATCTAATGGGGAAGCTTCTTTGTTAGGGTCAAAGGTCTCGTGAATGAACTTGAGTGTGAGCTCCTCAGCATCTTTAAGGCCGGCAACGTGGTATATGTAGGCCATCTGGACGTAGGTTGAGCGGGAGAAGGCGTACTCGTACTTCTCGTCCTCCAATTTCCCGTCCTCTCCCTGCTGTTTTGCCAGCCACTCTGCGGCCTTTCTGACGGCGTTCAGAACGGTTTCATTGCCTGTTAGCTGGTAGTACCTGGCAAGGCTCGAAGCTATTGCAGTCGTCGTCCCAACATTATCGTTCCAGCTTCCGTCCCCCTTCTGCTCGCTAAGCGCTTTCTCCAGCACGTTCCTTTCGGTGGTGCGGTTCAGTATCCCAAATTCCCTGTAGAGTGGGAGTAGCATGGAGTTGACTAATGGGGAGCCCTTCTTGTCCTTGGGGGTCGTCATGAAGAAGTCCCCCTTCTGCCTCTCCCGGAGAAGGTCGAGGGCTCTTTCGCTTCCCTCAAAGCTACTCCCAATTAGAGGTTCGAGGGTATAGGCCGTGTAGAGGGTGTAGTCGTTCGGGGGAACGCCCCAG
This sequence comes from Thermococcus pacificus, assembly GCF_002214485.1. Lineage (NCBI taxonomy): Archaea > Methanobacteriati > Methanobacteriota > Thermococci > Thermococcales > Thermococcaceae > Thermococcus > Thermococcus pacificus. The sequence continues at coordinate 965,952 of NZ_CP015102.1, read as the reverse complement.
GGGAAGGCACCGTTGTTCATCTGCTTGTAATAAAGCCACCTGAGTAGCCAGTTTGCCCTCTCCTTGAATTCCTCTTCCCCTGTCTTCTGGTAGAGACGGGAGTACACGTCAAAGATCCACGCGTTGAGGTTGAAGTACGCCTTGTACTTGCTGTCGAAGTCTGCATAGTTGTAGCCGGTCCAGAACTTTTCCAGGAAGCCTACAAGCGGAGAGTAGTTGCCGCTGTAGTCGATGGGGAAGGGCTGCTCCATCTTTAGAGCTGGCTCCGGAATAAAGCGGTATATAACCGAATTTCCGTCGCAGAACTCGAGCTTGAAATGGGTGTCGTAGGCGGCGTACTCCATGAGGCCGTACCGAACGAGACCGTAGGAGTACCTTTTTCTGTCAACAAAGACGTAACTCACATTGTATTTTTTCATAAGATAATACACCCATTCCCTCTGGGATGAGCTGAACATGACCACATGATCGAAATAGGCTTTTGAGGCTTCCTTTACAGTTGGTGCCTCTCCGAAGAAACCCTGATAGACCTTTTTCCAGATTACAACGTCCTTTCTCTTAGTATTCCCAATCAGGAGGTATCCCATGTCCCACCAGACGAGTATGGTGGCATTCTCGGGGGTGTTCTGGGATATCCACTCATAAGCTTCCCTGTCGCTAACTGTGGGGGCCTCAACGTATTTGTACGCACCATAGAACCCCTGGACGACCGGCGAACTAAGGAGGAGGAGCACCACGATGGAGGTTGCCCATTTTTTCTGGGACGTCTTTCTTATCCACTCTGCCCCGAGCCCCTTAACGCCCTCGAAGGTTTTCCTGAGGAGCGAGCCTATCCTGGGAATTACCGTGTCTAGAATGTATTCTGAGGCCATAACCGAGAGGGGTATTGCTGCGTATGGATCGCGGAACCTGAAGGATACCCCCCCTGCCAGCATAAACGCCCATGCCCAGAGTGCGAAGCCGCGCCTTATCCTGTCGCTTTTCAGATAGTAGGGAGTCGCCAGTGAACCAAAGACGAGCTGAATAACCCCAATCCACTTGAAGTAACCGAGGAAGCTCACCTCACTCCTCTGGAGCCTCAGGGCGAGCTCACCGACGGTCGATTGGATGAACGACACCTGAGTGTAGACCATTATCCCGATCACCGCGAGAGCCAGGAAGTACTGGAGATTCCTTCTTATGAAACCCCACCAGTAGGAGACCATTACGAAGAAAGCTGCAAGAACGAAGAAGAGCCACCCCCTATGGGTTACCATGTAAACCAGAAAGACTACCCCAAAGAGGAGGAAGTTTGAGGGCTCCCTTGACTTCAGGAGCCTGAGGCCGAAGAGCATGCTAAGTGAGAAAAGGAACAGCCCCAGGTTCTCTGGAATGTACAGGCTCGTCCTGTATATAAAGTTAGGGGCAAAGGCCAGGAGGGTCGTAGCTAAAATTGCCCGGTTCCTGTCCCCGGTGAGCTCCTTAAACGCCAGATAGAACCCCAGAACTGCCAACGTGCCATAGAGGGCCGGCAGGACGAAGAATATGTAATCCGAGGGGAACACCCGGTAGAAAGCGGCTCCGATTATATGGAAGAGAGGGGGATAGCTGTAGGCCCTCAGGCCGAAAAGGGATAGAATGTCACGGGAGATTGAGCCGACCCCCTGGCTCGCTATCCTCAGGGTTATGTCGCGGTGGAGGTACTCATCGTAGGTTGCCAGGAGAAGTGTCCTGTGGGGAATGAGCCTGACGATGAAGGACAAGATGAGAATCATGGGTAGGTAAAGGCGTTCCTTATTCATTACGAGGACACCCCTCAAGTTTTTAAGCTCCTGTCTTGACATTGATTGGTGGTAAAGTGAGGGGGTTAAAAATCTTTAGCCTCGCTTTCTTCTCGTATCTTGGCCTTTCACTCTACGCTAACTATTTTGACGAGGGGCTCAGGGACACCATATACTCCCGGGGCTTTGAACTCTCGATGCTCGTCCTCGGGACTGTCTATGCCCTCGCCTTCTTCGCGGTCTTTGCCCTTGGTTACTCGGCGAAAATCGAGCTTCCTCCGGGTTTCTTGGCCGGGCTGTTCTTCCTTCTCTCCCTTAGCCGGCCGGTGGTTATAACCCCCGTGGCATTTATTGTTTTAGTGGCTTATAAAAAGGGGGTAAATCCCTTCAGGCTCTTTCCAGAAGAGTCCCTTTTAGTGTCACTGCTCATACCCCTGTCCCTCTATGTAATAGTTGGGATACCCCTTCGAGATAGATGTTTAAGATATGAACTTGTTGGTCCTTTGGTTCTTGCCGCGATACTAGCAGTTATTGGAATAGCTTATTCAAAGCTTTCGCTTCGATGGAAGACCCTCCTCCTGTTCGTGTATTCCTTCCTATTCTTCCTCGGCACCTTCCGCTCCCTGACACTCCTCGTTTTCCTGGCGTACTTCCTAACAGTCTACATAGGCTATCCTCAGCTTAGGAAGTGGCTTGTTCCTCTCAGCGTTTTTCCACTGGCTCTGGTCGTCGGAATGAGTGGTGGGTTGGAAGCCGTCTTCATTCGGGTAGGCTTCACTTTCCTGGTTTTCCACAACCTCGTTCGCCTTTCCCTCCCGTGGGGCCTTTTCCACGGCTCTCTCCTGCTGAGCAACAACCCACGGCATCTGGTGGCTTCCCTGTTTGACGGGCCGACCAACTACACGTACTTCTTCTTTGGCCAGCCGATAGCTGACTTTGGCCTGCTGGGGCTCTTTGAGGCGTTTCTCCTGGGAATGTTTCTTCGCGATAGTGAGAGGACTCCGGAAAGCCTGGTGACCGTTTTGTCACTAATGATTTATTCAATCGACCCGGGGGTCGATGCTTTCCTGCTGATGTTCATTGTGAGTACGCTTCTATTTCTGAGAATGGAGAGAAAGTCTGTTTGAAGTTTATTGCAAAAAACGTGATTTAATGTCCCAATATAGTCACTTAAGGTGGTACATAGGTATTATTGCTAAGTTTACCATACTCAAAGGCCGAAATATTTATATCGGTGTCCATTCTAGATTAAGGGCGAATACTACAACTGGAGGTGGCAAGATGAATAGGAAGGCGTTAAGCCTTTTAATCGTGGCAGTAATGGTCCTTTCAATAGTGCCAGTGATGCTTCCTGAAATATCGGTGTCTGCTGCTTCAGCCGATAATCTCAAAGACACCCCGACTTCAGTGGCTAGTTCAACTACTAATACTAACTTTGTTAAAGGGGAGGCGCTCCAAAAAGAGATCCAGAGAATCTTGCAGACTAGCGACCGGACTGTAAGGCTGATAGTAGCCCCAGACAGGGAGCACGCAATGGAAGTTTATAACGCCCTCAAGGATCTTGGAAGGATAGACCCAATAAGCAGGCCTGAGTACCAGTTCATCGTCATTGAGATGCCTGTGAGCAACGTTGAGAAACTTGCAGATATACCAGGCATTCTACACGTCTGGAAAGATAGGATGGTAAAACTCCAGGAACCAGTCTCCCCGGAGGAGAATGTTTTGGCGGAGTCCCCCGCAAAGGAGTCTCCTAAGTTGCCCGACATGTTCATGAGCGTCTTTACAATAAACGCGTACAACGTCTGGGACAACTATGGAATTTACGGGGATAACGTTATCGTCGCAATCCTCGACACTGGTATCGACGTTGCTCATCCATTCCTTCAGACGACCCTCGATGGAAGGCCAAAGATTATTCACATTAAGGACATGAGCGACGAGGGAATGGTAGAGATTTATCACACCACCACAACGGTTTCGGGCGGTGTCATATCAGTAAACAAGGACGTTACTGTTTACTGGGGCGCCTATGCGAATTATTACGGCCACGATCCCATAACTACCTATCACATGGGCGACTATGTAGTGGGCTCAATATCTGGGGACGTGTACTATCTTGGACTGCTCCCTGAGAGGTATTTTGACCTAAATAACTTCAGTGGAGTTCCCAACGATCCCTATGGCTTCGGGCTCTTTGGAGATCTCAGTGACGTATATCCGGTCCTTATAGTCAACCAAAGTGGAAACCTCTTTGCCTATATTGACTTCAACCTCAATAACGACTTCACCGATGAGGAGCCCATGGGCATCTACGACCTCACGAGGGACTACGTTGTTGTTAGCACCACGAATGTTACAGTTGCTTTCGAGGGCTTCTACGGCAATGTGGCTTACTTCATGTGGGACGCCCATGGTCACGGAACCCACGTAAGCGGTACCGTTGCGGGCGTTGGTCTGCCCAGCGACCCGGTGTTCTATGGTGTCTACGGAGTTGCCCCCAACGCCCAGCTCATGGAGTACAAGGTCCTCCCAGGAGAACAGGGATTCGGAAGGACTAGCTGGATAATCAACGGAATGATCGAGGCCACGCTCGATGGAGCGGACGTAATTAGTATGTCCCTCGGTGGAGGCGGGGAGATAAACGACGGCCTTGAGACTCCAGAGATATTCTATGTTAACCTGCTCAGTGACTACTATGGCGTGGTGTTCGCGATAGCGGCGGGCAACGAAGGGCCAACAACCAACAGCGTCCACGCTCCGGGTGACAGTGACCTAGCAATCACAGTTGGCAACTACTGGGAGAGCGAGCGCTGGGAGCTTCTCTACGGCCTGCCGGGAGTTGCCAACGGCCCGGCTATGGGCTCCAGCAGGGGACCGAGGGACGATGGTCTCCTCGATCCAGATGTTATGGCGCCTGGAACAGACATATTCTCCAGCCTGCCGATGTGGTACACGGTTCTCTATGAAGACCCCTATAGGTACTATGGCTTCTGGAGCGGCACCTCAATGGCCACCCCACACGTCAGCGGTGCCGTTGCCCTGATGATAAGCTACGCCAAGGCAAGGGGCATACCCTACGACCCGATCATGATAAAGCGGGCCCTTGAGCTAAGCGCCAAGCCAACGAACCAAACTTTGGTTGACCAAGGCTTTGGTTTGATTCAGGTGGACAAGGCCATAGCCAAGCTTGAGGAGCTCAGTCAGGAGCCGAGCATATACATATTCGCTGGCACGACCTTTACAAGCTTCAAGAACCCCATCGAGGTTCCGCTCATACCAATATCCCAGGCTTATGTCGACTTCAACGGCTACTTCCAGAGCGTCTTCGGATTCCCGTACCTCTACAGGGGAGTCTACATAAGGGACGAGTTCCCCGGAAGCGTCCCAATATACTTCTCACCACTTGAATATTGGCAGGGATGGGGACTCGGGTACGTCTTTGAGAACAAGATGTACACGATAAGCACAAACGTTGACTGGATCATCCCGAACACAACGGAGGTAACCATACACGGTGCAGACGCTAGGTACATAGAGGACCTCATGGGGCAGTTCTCCATCAGCATAGACTACTCCAGGCTCCAGAAGAGTGGAACGTACGTAGGTCTCGTTTACATAGACGATCCTGACACCAGCTACATCGACGGTTACGTCCCGGTTATTGTAGACATTCCGCTCAACAGGAATGGAGAACTCAGTGCCACGATCTCTGACACGGCCAATCCAGGTGAGACCAAACACTACTTCTTCAACGTACCCCGTGGGACCAAGGAACTCCGTATTACCCTCAGAATACCCACTGATAGTGAGGGCACTCCAATGGGAAGAGTCAAGCTCGTCATTGCTAGGCCGCTCGGTGAGGTTGTTTACGACGGCGTTCCGGGTTACCTCTACGCCGGTCCAGGTGGGCCACTTGAGTACACATGGATCGTCGAGAACCCCGTTGAAGGAAATTGGGAAATAACAGCCTATGTAAGTGTTAGCTCGTACGCCAGCACCGGATACGAAAAGGCACATTACGAAATTGAAGTCATGACCAGTGATGTGGAGATGAATCCAGAGTTGATAGTAAAGGACATAGCAGAACCAGGAACTATTAACGTCCAAGCTCAGGTTATCAATAACTACGAAACCTTTAATGCTGAGCCTGTGGGGTATGGAATGGGAAGGCTCGATATCGCTGAAGGCACGATGAGTCAGGTAGGCCAAGATGAAGTGGATATAGTTGGATATGCAGGTGTAGACCCGACAACATACTTCCTGAAGATGGGGATAACAGACCCAGAAGATCCAGCTGCTGACTTGGATCTCTACGTTGCATATTACACAACATACGAACAGATGGTTAATGATCTGCAAGATGGGTACATTAACGATTATACTACCTTATATACTGACCAAATAGGGCCAACTAGTGAGGAAGTTCTTGAACTATTCATGCCCGACCCAGGGTACTATCTTGTATACGTCTACGGATACGACACAGCTGGTCACGACAAGATAACCTACACGTTCTACTACCAAATCCTCGGGGACAGCGGTGATATAAGTATTCAGAGCGAACCTTTCGAATTCATGAAAGGCGCCAAAGAAACTCTTGAAGCGTCAGTCTCGATATCTGACGAAGGCACTTACTTGGGAATTATTGGCCTTAGAAACTCCGACACTGGGGAGATTTTAAGTTACGCCCCGATCATAATTCAGGCAGGAAAACCAAGCATGACAATGGTCTTTTCAACAAATGCCACTATTGGCAAGGGATCTGTAATAAAAATAAAGTTCATTGACCCCGTAACAGATGAACCCATAAAAGGAGAGACAAAAGTGGTAGTAAATGGGGTCCCATATTACACAGACGATGGTACTCTGACAGTTTACTATGTGCCTAAGCATCTAGAGGAGACATTCACGATAAACGCAATTAATTCCCAGTACCAGGACATTGAGACACAAATAGCAGTAAAAGCTAAGGAGCCGTTTGATAGTACCATTGAATACACTACTAGGATAACTCCAAAAGTCATTTCCGGATTCGGTCAAGTTGCCTCCTACGAAACCTATGGAAATCGCCTCAGGATAACTGTTGATGGCCCCAGTGGATACGAGGGATACGTGCTTGTGCCACTACCATACAGCAGCGGTTACGCTAAAGTTGAGGGAGAGGGGGTAGTTGACTATTACTACGAAGTTGGCAGTATGGCAACGTATCTAATCGTTAAAGTCAAGTATGGCTCACCAGTTACGTTTACAGTGGACTTTGTGCCAGTTAAGCCAGCGGTGAGCGGCATTAACTACTTCTACTACAGCAGGTATCTCAGACTCAACCAGACTTTCACGGAGCTTTACCAGAAGGCGGTAGAGCTCGGTGTTGACAACGAGACACTTCAGATGGCACTTAACTACCAGCAAGCTGCAGAGGCATGGTACAAGGAGGGCCTTGAATACATGAACCCAATGGCGACTTCGAGTGGAGTACTGGCCATGATCCGCTTCAGGAGAGCATATGTCAGTATACAAGATGCCATCAGAATCCTCGAAAAGGCCGTCGAGGAGCTCCAGGCTTCATGAGCTCCAGCTTTTCCCTTTTCTTTCAGTTTTCCTTCTTGCTCAAGGTTTTTAAAGGTCTGGACGTTTCCCCCCTCTGGTGACGAGAATGATATACGTTAAAATCTACCGAGTTCAGGGTGAAGTCCTTCTGGCGGCATGCGACGAGGAACTGCTTGGAAAGACTTTCCGCGAGGGCGAGCTGAAGCTTGAGGTCAAGGAGCGCTTCTACAAAGGTGAACTCGTGGAGGAGGATGCACTGGAAAACCTCCTTGAGGAAGCTACCATAGCCAACCTCACCGGGGAGCGTTGCGTCTCTAAGGCGATCGAACTCGGCTACGTCGATGAGGAAAGAGTGCTTTACATAGATGGGGTCCCCCACGCCCAGATGGCCAGGCTGTTTCTCTGAAGGTTTTTAAACTTCCCCTCAATTCTTCTCCCGGTGAGAGAGATGGGAGAGAGGTTCTGTTACCGGTGTGGAATAAGCGAGAGCGAGGGAGGTCCGCTCATCGAGGGGCTCTGTCAGGTGTGCTACCGCAAGGAGAACCCCGTACTGCTCATCGAGGGCGAGGTAAACACCGAGCTCTGCCAGAACTGCGGGAGCTACAAGAAGAGGGGAGTTTGGGTTGATCCTCAGAGCTACGAGCTCGATGAGCTGATATTCGAGGTCGCCGACAACGCGCTCATGGAAGCCCTAGAAGACTCCCTGAGCGATAAAACCAGGGAGTACGAGGTCGTTTCGATGGAGGAGCTCGACGAGGTGGATGACCTCCCCCTGGGAAGGGCCGTCATTGCCTTCCAGCCCGTTGACTGGCACATCGAGTACTTCCCCGCGATAATAACCTACGAGGTTCGCGTTAAGGCAAGAACCCACGAACTCCAGAGGGAGCTTCACGACGAGAGGACGCACGTTACCGTCTACGTCCGCCAGACCGTCTGCCCCCGCTGTTCGAGGTTCCTGGGAGGATACTTTGAAGCCATTCTCCAGGTCCGCGCCGACGGAAGACCTCTGACCCACGAAGAGCGGAAGGTCATCGGTAAGCTCGTGGAGGAAAAGGTCGATGAAATAATGCAGAAGGACAGGATGGGCTTCATTCAGGACACCATAGAGAAGGAAGAGGGTCTGGACTTCTACATGGGCTCCACCTCCAGCGCGAGAAAGCTCGCCCAGGCCATAAAGGAGCGCTTTGGGGGGACAATAAGCGAGGCATACGAGCTGGTCGGCGTCGACAGGCAGACGAGCAGAGAAACGTACAGGACGAGCGTGAGCATCAGGATACCGAAGTTCCGGAGGGGCGACATAGTGGCCGATAAGCGCGGCAACGTCTACGAGGTCGAGAAGGTGGACGGAAGGGGCCTCTCGCTGAGGAACCTGGCCACCGAGGAGAGTGAGCACTTGACATGGAAGACCGTCAAAAGGGAGGAACTCGATACGGTTGAGCACGAGAAGAGCGAGGCCATGGTGACCAGCATTACCCCTAACGAGGTTCAGCTCATGGACATGAGAACCTACGAGACCTACGAGCTTGAGAGGCCCAAGATGAACCTCAAAGAGGGGGAGATCTACAACATGGTCGAGGTTAAGGGGAGGAGATACTTCCTGTCAAAGAAGGAGTGAGTTTTCCTTTACCCTTGCACGACCATATCAATACCCGTTTCTGCCCATCAATCTTTTTAACCAAAGGTTTAGAACACCCCCCGGTGGTGCGATCATGGAGAGAAAAACGGTTGTTATCATAGGCGGTGGAGCAGCGGGAATGAGCACTGCATCGCGTGTCAAGAGGCTCAGGCCCGAGTGGGACGTCAAGGTCTTTGAAGCTACCGAATGGGTAAGCCACGCCCCCTGCGGCGTTCCCTACGTCGTCGAGGGGCTTTCACCGAAGGAGAAGCTGATGCACTACCCGCCCGAGGTCTTCATCAAGAAGCGCGGCATTGACCTCCACATGAAAGCAGAAGTCATTGAAGTCGAGCAGGGGAAAGTCCGAGTGAGAGAGCCCGACGGGGAGCACACCTACGAGTGGGATTACCTCGTCTTCGCCAACGGTGCCTCTCCAAGGGTTCCGGCGATAGAGGGCATAGACCTTCCGGGGATTTTCACCGCCGACCTGCCCCCTGATGCGGTCGCAATAACCGAATACATGGAGAAGCACGACGTCAAGGACGTGGTCGTCATCGGAACCGGCTACATCGCCCTTGAGATGGCCGAGGCCTTCGTCGCGAGGGGTAAAAACGTGACCCTCATCGGCAGGAGCGAGCGCGTTCTCAGGAAGACCTTCGACAAGGAGATCACCGACATAGTGGAGGAGACGCTTAAGGCTAACCTCAACCTCCGCCTAGGGGAGCTCACCATGCGCTTTGAGGGCGACGGAAGGGTCGAAAAGGTCATCACCGACGCCGGAGAGTACAAGGCGGATCTCGTCATAGTTGCCACTGGGATAAAGCCGAACACCGAACTGGCCAGAGAATTGGGCGTCAGGATAGGCGAGACCGGCGCGATATGGACGAACGAGAAGATGCAGACGAGCGTCGAGAACGTTTACGCGGCCGGAGATGTTGCGGAGACGAGGCACCTCATCACGGGCAGGCGTGTGTGGATACCCCTCGCCCCGGCAGGAAACAAGATGGGTTACGTGGCCGGAAGCAACATAGCCGGGAAGGAGATACACTTCCCCGGAGTGCTTGGAACGAGCGTCACCAAGTTCCTCGACCTTGAGATAGGCAAGACGGGTCTCACCGAGGTCGAAGCAATAAAGGAGGGCTATGACGTCAGGACGGCGTTCATCAAGGCCAAGACGAAGCCCCACTACTACCCAGGAGCCAGGGAAATATGGTTGAAGGGAGTTGTTGACAACGAGACCAACAGGCTCCTCGGTGTCCAGGCCGTCGGTGCCGAGATACTGCCAAGGATAGACACCGCCGCGGCGATGCTCACCGCTGGATTCACTACGAAGGATGTCTTCTTCACCGACCTTGCCTACGCGCCGCCCTTCGCCCCGGTCTGGGATCCGCTGATAGTCCTTGCCAGGGTTCTGAAGTTCTGAACTCTTTTTCCCCCCATTTCCCCAGCAGTACCTGGCTCCCTCAGAGGAGCAGCAGGCTGGAGGCCAAAGGCTCCACCAAAACCGGCTCCGCAGATAAGAACCCCTCTCAAGGCGCTTCCAGTTATGTATCCCGTCGAGCCCACCACGTTATAGGTTTTCGTGGCACTCCCCCTTCTCTTTCTCCCCGGCCGCTTGACTGTCGGGGCCGGAGGTTCAGCATGCACGCCCTTCCGAGCAGGGAAAACCTTAACAACTAGTCTATGATGAATTTAACGTGGGAGACCTATGTGCGAATACGTTTATGAAAACGGCCAGAAGTGCAGGCTGAAACCGGTTGAGGGCTCGAAGTATTGCCCCCTCCATATCCCGTACGATGAGGCTGAGCGGCTGTTAGGTGAGAGTGCTGGGAAAGTTAAGGGAGAGGCCTTCCAAAGGCGCCTGAAATCGGGATACACCTACTTTGAGGGCGTCTACCTCTATGACGTTAAAATCAGCGAACTCAAGACAGAGAAGCCTGTAGTCTTCAAGAACTCCACGATCAGGACGATACTCTTCGACTCCGTTGATGTCCCCGGGGTAACATTCTACAACTCTCGGGTGGGGAGGATAATCCTGTTCGGGAGCAGGGTTGGAACTTTTCTCCTCCAGGGCTCCCACGTCTTCGGATTGAACATCCTCAGGGCGAGTTTTTCCAACTCAATTTACATAAGGGATTCCAGCGTCCGCTACGTCATGATAAACTCGACGGAATACGTGGGCACCGGTGAGAAGGGCGAAGAAGAGTATGGGGAGAAGAAGGCGTTGGGGAGGATAGAACTGAGTAACCTTAGCGACGTGAGGAGGATTGGAATCAACGTTCGCTACCCCTTGCTGAAGCGTATCCTGGAAGAACATGGCATAAATCCCGTCTCCTCATCGGAGAGGAGCGTCAAGGTCACAGATTTAGTTCTCAGAGACATCGAGTTCGATCAAGCCACGAGATTCAAGAGGCAGATTCGGCTGAGCGTGAGGCGTCTCCACGGCGGCCTGGTCCTCGAAAACCTCAACATCTTTGGCCATGCGGAGGTTACCGGCAGCTGGCTTCGGAACCCTGAGTTCATCCACACGAGGGTCATGGGTAACCTGATATTCCGGAGGACGGCCTTCCATGGCGACTTTGCATGGAATTCGACAGTTCTTCCCAACATCCCGGTTGAACTGAGCGTCGAGGGCTTTGTCGATGTGGAAAACTGCAGGTTCAGCAGCCCGCGGGCGGCGGAGGTGTTCTACCGCCTCGCCAGGATCAGCTGGGAGAGGAACGGGGACTTTGAGAGGGCCGACAATTACTACTACCTTGAGATGGTGGCCAAGAGGAATTCACGGCTGGGGGGCAGGAGAAAGGGCGTTAAAAGAATCTTCATAAAGCTGGAGGCCGTCTTCGAGTGGCTGTTTGCTGACCTGACCTGTAAGTACGGAACCGACTGGAAGAGGCCGATACTCATATGGCTTGTGGCCGTCAACGTCTTCTTTCCCATCCTCTACATCCTCACAGCGAGCGTTGAAGGCCTTTCAAGCACAATGGGAATCATGGACTACGAGTACTTCAGCATCGTAACCGCCACCACACTCGGCTACGGTGACTACCACCCAATAGGTGTGGGGAGGGCTATAGCGTCGGTCGAGGCGCTCTTCGGAATGTTCATGTGGGCGGTCTTCCTGACAGTGTTTGCGAGGAAGTACATGAGGTGAAAACATGCGCGTTGGACTCATAGTCAACCCAATAGCCGGAATGGGAGGAAAAGTTGCCCTCAAAGGCACCGATGGGGTTGTGGGAGAGGCCATAAAACGTGGAGCCAGGCCCATAGCCGCTGACCTCGTGAGACTGTTTCTTAGTGAATTGACACACTACGAAGAGGCCCGAAAAATTGAGTTTCTAACCGGTCCGGGGCCGCTCGGGGAAGATGTTCTTAGGGAGTTCGATTTTCCCTACGAGGTTATCCGGCATAGGGAGATAGGCTATCACCTTGTTGAAGGGATCAGAATTCCGGACACCACTTCAGAGGACACAAAGGAACTCTCGAAGAGCATGCTGGGAAAAGTCGGGTTGCTCATCTTCGCAGGCGGCGACGGAACTGCTAGGGACGTCGTTGAAGCCGTCGATGAGAAAGCCCCCATCCTGGGAATACCCACCGGCGTCAAGATGTACTCAGGAGTCTTTGCCGCATCGCCGGAGGACGCGGCGAGGGTTTTAGTGGAGTTCATCAGGGGAAAGGCAAGGCTTGAGGAGAGAGAGGTCAGGGACATAGACGAAGAAGCCTACAGGCACGACGAGGTTAAGGCCAGAACCTACGGGAAGGCCCTCGTTCCGGTCGTTGAGACCCTCGTTCAGGGGAGCAAGGAGGGAGTTCCCCTCGATGAGGAGGACGAGCTTGAAGCCATAGCTGAAGCCCTTGCGGAGGAGATACTCGAGAACGACGGGATTTACTTCCTCGGCTCCGGCTCAACGATAAAGAGAATAAAGGACGCGCTTGGAATAGACGGAACGCTGCTCGGCGTCGATGTCGTTGAGGTTCAGGGTGGAAGGGCTAGACTCCTCGTAAAGGACGCGACCGAGAAAGACCTCCTCAGGTTTGTTGATCGGAACCCGAAAATCGTTGTCACGGTCATCGGGGGCCTCAACTTCCTCTTCGGCAGGGGCAACCAGCAGTTCTCTGCGGAAGTTCTGAGGCACATTCCCAAGGAGAACATAATAGTCGTCGCCACGCCCTCAAAAGTCCGGAATGGCTTTATCAGGGTCTACACGGGCGACAGAGAAGTGGACGAAAAGCTTAGGGGGTACATAAAGGTCAGGGTGAGCCCCTGGATGGAGAGAATGGTGAAGGTTGTCTGAACGGAACCCGTTTATACCCCCTCCCCATATTTTTAGCTTAGCGGTGATACTTGTGAGATATAGCAGCATAGCCGTCAGACTTTTTGAAAGGGAAGGCGAGGTCGTCTTCTACGACCCAGCCTATCACGGCAGGACGCTGAAGGTCTTCGGTATGGACGAGTGGCCAGACAAGGCATTGGAACATTTAGCCGGAAAATACATGGAGAAAGACTACTCCAGGGTCATCTTCGACACGAAGGGAAGTTTCAGTGAAGAAGGCTTTGATACAGTTCTCAGAATTCAGGACACGAAGCCCAGCGGTCTGGATCCCATAAAGCTCGCAGCTGAAGGCCACTTTGACTTCTACACAGCCGCCACGATAATTCAGACGATTTACGGCCTTGACAGGACGCTAACGGAGATGCTCTATTCGGATATACTGGCAGGGAAGGTTGGGAGTGTTCCGGAGGCGTTAAAGGCCGGGCAAAAATACTCGGAGGTAATCGCGGAGAGCTACACTGCCTTAGACCAGCTCCTCTACTCAGGTGAAGTGCCGGAACTCGGCCAGAACATCCTCGTGGACTTTGGAGATGCCCACAGCATAACCCTCGTTGGAAACGCTTTCCTCATCTTGTCAGCAGCCGTCGAGAAGAGGAGAAGGGTGATGGTAGGCCTCAACGATGCGGCCGTTTTGGCCTATACCACCGCGGGAGGCGCGGGACTTCCCATCCTAGCAAAGCCGGCCCTCAAAAGGGTAACCGTGGTCACCAGCGAGTACGCCCTGGATTCCCTGCTGAACATGTCCGGCCCGGTTCTGCTCCTTTATCACGACCCAGATGTGCAGAGCTTGATCTACGAAGCAAGTGGAGTTCCGCCAGGCCCGATGAGGAAGCACGTCCACAAGGGGCAGGGAGCCTTCATCTACCGCACGCCTGAAACAATAGACGTGGAATGGGGCGAGATGCCCCTCTAACCTCTCAAACTTTTTACCAGCTCCTCCATCACTCCCAGGAAAGTCTCGACCTCTTCAACGCTGTTGTAGACGTGGAAGGAAGCCCTGACCGTGCCGTTTATCCCGAGTTTCTTCATAACCGGCAGGGCGCAGTGGTGGCCGCTCCTCACCATTATGTTTCTCCCGTCGAGTATCGCCGCCACGTCGTGGGGGTGAAGCGGTGGAACGTTGAAGCTCACAACTCCGGCGTGCTTCTTCAGGTTCCTCGGCCCGTACCACGGGACTTCCAGCTCGTCCAGGCCTTCAGTGATGCGCTTCACGAGTTTGTGCTCCTGCCTCTCGATCTTATCGAGCCCTATCCTCTGGATGTAGCGTATTCCTGCTGCGAGGCCTATCGCCCCGCCGATGTTCGGCGTTCCCGCCTCGAAGCGCTCAGGTGGCTCTGTCAGTTTGTAACCGTCGAAATCAACGTCTTCAATTGTCCCGCCTCCGATGAGCGGTGGCTCAAAGACGTCAAAGAACTCCCGGTTGATGTAGAGCACCCCTATTCCCGTTGGACCCATCGGCCCCTTATGGCCTGAAAACGCTAAAAAGTCCGCGTTCAGTTTCCTCACATCAACTTCCATGTGGCCGGCGCTCTGGGCGGCGTCAACGACAAATATCGCTCCCTCCTCCTTAGCGAGCTTTCCAAGCTCTTCAACCTCGTGGATGACGCCAAGAGCGTTGGAGACGTGCTGAACTGCCACTAACTTCGCGCCCCTTATCTTTTTCTCGGCGTCGCTTAAATCGAGGTTGCCCTCGTCGTCCCCTTCAATGAACTCCAGCTTCAGGCCCTTTTTCTTCGCCAGCCTCTGCCAGGGGAGCAAATCCGAGTGGTGCTCGTAGGGGGTCGTCACTATCTTGTCCCCCGGCTTGAAGAGGTGCTCCAGTCCCAGTGCTACAAGGTTGAGGCTCTCGCTCGTGTTCTTGGTAAAAACCACCTCTTCAAACTCTGCGTTGATGAAGTCGGCCACGACCTTCCTGCTCTCCTCGTACTTGTGCGTCGCCATCTGGGAAAGGCGATGAACCCCGCGGTGGACGTTGGCGCGGTACCTTAGGTAATACTCGTCCATGGCCTCGATAACGGGCTTCGGAGTTAGCGAAGTGGCCGTGTTGTCGAAGTAGATGACCTCGCTGGTAAGCGGAATATCCTTCCTAACGTCGTCCGGAATCTTCATGATACCACCTCCAGAATCCCAGCGCAGTCATACACAACGGTCGCCATCTCCCTGCCCCTGTTAGCGTCGTCGAGAAGCTTGATTATTATCTTTCCGCTGGGATAAACGCTAACCTCAAAACCTTCCATCTCAACGATTAGCATCATGTCCGGGATGAGCTTCTTGACGGTGTAGCCCTTCTCCTTGAGACACTGGGCGGTTTTCGCCAGGTCTATCTTTATCGGCCTCTCCCAGGAGTAGCCACTTATGACGATGCCCTTCATCGTGACACAGGGCTTCGAGATAATCATCCATAATCACCGTTATTATCTTCGCGGGGGCGTTTATACGGCTTTTTTGAACCCATGGTTAAAAACGTCAGTTTGAGGTTCGCGGATTTGCAAAGCTTTTATAGTCTTTTCTCTCCCTAAAAGGAAGGGGTTGTTTAAAAGTCGCTACCCCTTCATTTCTTCGCTAAAAGAAAAGGGAAAAGTCAGCATATCCTCGGAACCGGGTCCCCCTCAGGGGGTTCCATAAACCTCTTCCCACCGATTCCCGTTTCAAGAATAACCTTCCCGCGGTACTGGTCTATTACCTCACCGATTATCGCCGCGTTCTTGCCCTTTTCGGTTTTTCTCATTGCTTCAAGGGCCTCCTCGGCGTATTCTTTAGCCACAACCATCACGACCTTGCCCTCGTTAGCAACGTCGTAGGGGCTTATGCCAAGCATCTCGCTCGCGGCCCTAACTTCGGGCCTTATTGGAATATCCGCTTCCCTTACGAGGATTCCCACGTTGCTCTTACGAGCGATCTCGTTGAGCGCGTTGCTCAAACCAGCCCTCGTCGGGTCCTTCATCGCGTGGATGTTCTCCCAGCCTATTGCATCCCCCACCGCTTTAACGACGTCCCATATCGGCGCGACATCGCTCTTCAGCTCGGTCTCAAAGGCTATCCCCTCGCGGTGGCTCATCAGCGCTATCCCGTGGTCTCCTATCGTCCCGCTGACCAAAACAGCGTCTCCAACTTTGGCCCCGGCATCGCTTATCGGCCTCTCGGCAATACCTATTCCTGCGGTGATTACGAACATCTCTATCGGGTCTTCAACGACCTTGGTGTCGCCCGTGACTATCGGGACTGGCACTTCTCTGGCCGTCTCATCCATCGAGCGGAGAACCCTCTCAAGGACGTCCATATCAAGGCCCTCGCCGATTATCATGGAATTCGCCAAAGCGAGCGGCTGGGCTCCCATAACAGCCAGGTCGTTCACCGTACCGCTGACTGCCAACCTGCCGATGTCTCCGCCGGGGAAGAAGAGCGGTTTAACGGTGTGACCGTCTATTGTGAAGACTACGTGCTTATCGCCAAAGGGTATCGTCGCCCCATCGTCGAGGGCGTCGAGTCCTATTCCACCGGCGCTCTTGAGGGTCAGCGTTTTGAGTATCACGTCCCTCAAAAGCTCCTCCATTATCTCTCCGCCGGCTCCGTGTTCGAGCTTTATCTTTTCTCCCATTTTCAACTCCCCCGTTTAAGGTTATACACCTTTGAATTTAACGCTTTGCTCAAAGCATCAAATCTTCTTTGCTCAGGTAGCCCTCAAGGTAGAGGCCGCCGAGGAAGGCCTGGCCGACGTTTATCCCGTTGTCTCCGCGCGGAACTTCCGTCGTCGCGTGGAACCTCAGTCCGGATGCTTCAACCGCTTTTCTAATCGTCTTCACGATGAGCTCGTTGTAGGCTACGCCGCCGCTTATAGCAACGTCCTTCACGCCGAACTCCATGGCTTTTTCTATGGCAACGTTCGCGAAGGCTCTCGCGAGAGCCAGGTGAACTGAATACGCTATGTCCGCCGGAGAAGCTTTCTCGATTGCATCAAGGGCCTGAAGGAACAGCTCTTCAACCTTTATCAGCTCGCCCTCGACGGGAACTTCGAACTTCAGGTCGTTCTTACCTTTCATCGCAAAGCTCTCGAGCTTCATCGCGGGTTCGCCCTCGTAGTGCCTCCTGTAGGCGACGTTGAGCAAAACAGCGAGCGAATCTAGAACCCTTCCAGTCGAGGATGCGTAGGCGGTGTTTACGCCCTTGGCGAGCTGGTTGAGGATAACGCTGAACTCGACCTTTCCGTACTTGAGGCTCTCGACCGCTTTGGGACAGCAGCGCCCTATTATCTCCCCAAGCTCCTCGATTGAGTAGACTTTGCTCAGAATCCCCATCAACGCCCTCAGCGGGTAGTAGCTCGCTAAATCGCCACCTGGGAGCGGATAGTAGTCTATATGAGCTAACCTCTCGACGTCTTCGTAGCCCAGGTAGAGAACCTCCCCGCCCCAGACGTTCCCGTCGGTTCCGTAGCCGACTCCGTCGAGGGCAATCCCAACCCCCGATTCGAGGTTCTTTTCTGCCAAAACGCTCGCTATGTGGGCGTAGTGGTGCTGAACCTGGAGGAGCTCAACGTCCAATTCATTAGCCAGCTCCATCGCCAGCTTCGTCGTGTTGTAGCCCGGGTGGAGGTCAGAGATGATTAAGTCAAAGTCCTTGACGCGGAGAATCTTTCTGAAGTGCGCTATTGCCTCGCGCATGAACTCAAGGACTTCGAGCTTCCCCGTGTTGCCTATGTACTGGCTCGGGTAAACCTTTCCGTTCTTTGAAACGCCAAATGCATTCATCAGCTCTGCCCCAACGGCCAAACCGCGGTAATCGAAGGGAATCTCTACCGGCAACGGCACAAAGCCGCGGGAGCGCCTTATAACGGCCCTCTTCCCATCGACGAAGCGGATAACACTGTCATCTGCCCTGTTGAGTATCTTCCTGTTGTGCAGGAGGAGGTAGTCGGCCATCTCTTTAAGCTCCTCGAAGGCCCTCTCGTTGTCCTTGACCATCGGCATCCCGGGGTAGTTCGCTGAAGTCATCACGTAGACTTTACTCCTGCTCCAGTGGAAGAGGATGTAGTGGGTTCCCGCGTAGGGGAGCATAACTCCGATGGTGTGCAGACCTGGAGCCAGATTTTCGGGCAGGGGGAAGGGTTCCTTCTTGCGGAGCGTTATTATCGGCCTCCTGTAGCTGGTGAGTTCTTCTTCCTCTTCCCTGCTCACGTAGGCGAAGCTTTTAACCGTCTCAAGGGAGTCGGCCATTATCGCGAAGGGCTTCTGCGGCCTGAATGTTCTCCTCCTGAGTTCGACAACTGCCTCCTCGTTGGTCGCATCGCACGCTAAATGAATTCCGCCGATGCCTTTAATGGCCACTATGTAGCCTTTGTCTATAAGCTCGGCCGCCTTCCTCAGCGGGTCGCCTGTTAGTTCCTTCCCGTCGCTCGTGTATAAGCGGTAACTCGGCCCGCAGACGGGACAGGCCGTCGGCTCGGCGTGATAGCGTCTGTTGAGCGGGTCTTCATACTCGCTCCTGCAGAAGTCGCACATGGGGAACTCTCTCATGGTCGTGTTCTCGCGGTCGTAGGGGAGGTCTTCAATTATCGTGAACCTTGGTCCGCAGTTGGTGCAGACGATAAACGGATACATGTAGCGCTTGTCGGTCGGGTCGAAGAGCTCCCTCAGGCAGTCGTCGCATATTGCTATGTCGGGAGGGATTATTGAGTCGCCACCCTTTCCACCCTTCGAGCTTCTCTCGATGTAGAACTCGGGAAAGCCCTGGGGCGGGATTTCCCTCTTCTCAACCCTGTCAATCCTCGCGAGCGGCGGCTTCTTGCGGTGTAGGTCCCTAAGAAACGCCTCTATATCCTCCTCTCTGCCCTCAACCACTATCTCAACGCCCGCATCTCCAAGGTTCTTGACGTAGCCCTTAAGGTTGTGCTCGTGAGCTATTCTGTAGACGAAGGGCCTGAATCCAACGGCCTGGACTATTCCCTGAACGTGAATGTGATACGCCTTCATCCTCTCACCTGTCCTTCCTTTGCAATCAAAGGCTTTATAGGTTTCCAAAACCAAAAGTTGAAAACGATAGGGGAGTTTTGAACCTTTGGTGTCAGAACAAGACGCCGTACTTGTAGAATATCTGGCAGGTTCCCTCGTAGGACACCATGCACGGGCCAACGGGACTCCTGGGCGTGCAGGTCTTGCCGAAGTGCGGGCAGTCGGTTGGGAGCGCCAGACCCCTCAGCACTGCCCCGCAGAGACAGCCCTTTTCGAGGTCTGGAAGCTTGGGGACCTCCGGGTCGTAGTAGGTTCTTATCTCAAGCTCCCTCCACTCCCTCTTCAGCTCAAGCCCGCTCTTCGGAATAACTCCGAGGGCTCTCCACTTGGCGTCTTTGACCTCGAAGAACTTCTCTATGAGCCTCTGAGCTGTAACGTTGCCCTCGTACCTGACGGCGCGAGTGTACTCGTTGAGTATCTTTACCTCCCCGCTTTTGACCATTCTAATGAGCATAAGGATTCCCATCAGAACATCAACGGGCTCAAAACCAGCTATGACCTGCGGTATGCCGTAGTCCCCGGTGAGGTACTCCCAGCCCTTAACGCCGATTATCGTCGAGACGTGGCCGGGGTCGATGAGGCCGTGGAACTTGGTGCCCTGCTTTACAAGCGCCTCAACTGCCGGTGGCGTTAGGCGGTGGACGGAGTAAATCCTGAAGTTCTCAAGCCCCTCTTCCACGACGGTGTTGAGCATCCCGGCGGTTGGGGCCGTTGTTGTCTCGAAGCCGGGACTGAAGTGAACAACCGTCCTGTCCGGGTTCTCCTTCGCTATCCTGTAGGTGTCGAAGATGGAGTAAACTATTCTCACGTCGTAGCCTTCACTCTTCAAATCAGCGAAGCTCCCCAGGGGGGTCGGGATCTTGTACATGTCCCCGAAGGTCGTGAGGATTATCCTGTCCCCTTCGGCGTAGGCCTCCTTCATGATCTCACGCATCTTGACTATGTCCTCTACGGGGGTTATGCAGACAGGACAGCCGGGCCCACTGACGATTTTGACGTTCTCCGGGAGAAGGGAGCGTATCCCGAAACGCGTTACCGTGTCCTCGTGGGTTCCGCAGACGTGCATGAAGCGGACCTCTTCCAGTCCCTTCGCTTCCTCGTGTATCTGCCTCACGATCCTCTGGGCGATTTTCCTGTCCTTAAAAACACTGAGCGGCTCCATGGTCAGCCCTCCAAGGCCCTCTCGACCTCGGCCCAGGCCTCAAGTATCTCAAGTGCCCTCTTCTCGTCGAGCCTCTCTATGGCAAAGCCCGTGTGAACTATCACGTAATCGCCCACTTTAGCCTCCGGGAGAAGGTCGAGCCTTACCTCCCTCTTAACGCCTCCGAAATCAACAACGGCGGTTTTTCCTTCAATCTCGATGATCCTTCCGGGGACGGCTAAGCACATTTTCTCTCACCTGTGATTGGTTCTCGCAGGCCTTTTTAGGGATTTTCTAAACCTACGGTTTGAAACCGCAAACCTAAAAACTCTCAACCCAATTTCGGAACATGATTGCCGCGGTTCTCGCCGGCGGTTCTGGAAGGCGCTTTGGCGGAGATAAGCTCCTCTTCAGGATAGACGGCAGGCCCCTGGCCCTCCATACAATTGAGAGGCTCAAAAAAGCGGATTCAATAACCAAGGTCGTCATAGTTGCTTCTCCTGAAAACGCTGATAAGCTCAAGGCCTTTGGCCACGTGGTTGTTGACGAGCTCCTCGTCGGCCCTATCGGCGGTGTCTACACTGCCTTATCCCTCGGAGACGCCTTCGTGGTGGCGGGGGACATGCCTCTTCTCGTTCCGGAGTTCGTTGACTTCATAGTCGAGCGCTTTAAGACAGCTAAAAAGCCCGCCTGCGTTCCCAGATGGGGCAACGGCTACCTTGAGCCGCTCCATGCGGCCTATTCTTCGGAGTTCAGAGAGTTCTTGGAAGAGAAGATCAAAGCCGGGCATTATGCGATAAACAGGGCAATAATGGAGAGCGACGCCTGCTACATTGAAATCGAAAGCCTTCCGGAGGAGTGGAGGGAGAGCTTCTTCAACGTGAACACGAGGAAGGATTTGGGGAGAATCAGAGGCACTCGGGAAAGGGTTCTATGATCTCCGTTGTGTTCGGAACTCCTTGATTACTTCCCCCATGTCTTCGTCGGTTAGTTCCGAGTCACTCAGAAGTCTGTTGAGTTCCGTCAGCTCGGCTAACCTTTTCTCTACCAGCTTTGCAAGCCTTTTTGCAAATTCTATATCAACACCCTCGGGAACTCTAATTGCTATGCTCGTCATAACCGATCACCCGAGTTTAGTTTTTGGTGTTAATATGCTTTTCTCATCCGTGCCTCCATCTGATCCATTTCTTCCTTAACTCGGGCAGGTAAACGAGCACCGCCGCGAGGATGAAGATGGAGCCGAGAACGTCTCTTCGGAAATACCACAGCAAGAAGCCGGTGCCGAGGAAGAGGTCTTTCAGTGTCTCCTCCCTGCTCTCTTCCGCTTTCAGGTCTAAAAGAGCAGAGACAACGCCCAGGATACCGGCCACAAGCCACACGTATTCAATCATACCCATCACCGCGCAGGATTCCCGCTAGTAACTCGGCAAGCCTCTCAGCCATCTCTTTTATCAGCTCGCTCGGTTCCTCGAAGAGTCCCGTTGAAGCTGGCTGACAGCCCATTAAGACGAAATCAGCTTTGATCTGCGTCTTCAGATATTTCACGAACACCCTCAGCGGCAGGCTGTGCGTCGAGACGGCTTCCCCCACCGTTCCTTCGGGGTCGGTGATGATCAGCTCCCCGTGCTCCCCTTCGAAGTCAACCGCGTCCACAAAGACGACTAAGTCCGGTTTAAAGGAAGTTATTTTTCCCACGTAGCTCTCCGGGACCTCACCACAGTTCAGAACGAGGACGTTCGGGCTGTCGAGGAGCTCTTTAAGCCTCTCTGCGACGAGAACTCCAAAGGCGTCATCCCCGCGGATGTCGTTGCCGATGCCGCAGATCACTATCCTTTTCTTCCCCGCAAAGATTTCTTCGAGGGCATTCATAGGAGACACCTCAAATTTTATCCAGCACAAACTCCAGAACTTTCTTTGCCGTTTCTATAGCCTCAGCGGCAATCTCCTTAGGAACAGTATAGTAGCCCGGATATCTAACTTCAACGGCAAAATCCGAGAGGTAGTGGGCGTTCATGTCGTAGAGCCTTTCAAAAGATGGATCTACCTCTTTACACAATTCAATTAGATAAGCGATGTCGTGAGTTCTGGGAACGGGTTTGCCTGCCTTCACAAGAAAAGCCTTCAGGAACTTCTCAACTGCCTGCTGGGCGTGGAATGCGGCATAATCATAGATTCCGTTCTCAAGGGCCAGTTCAGCGAGCCTTATGTCGTCCTCGCCTTTGCTTATCCATCGCTCGTAACTCATACCCTAATTCCCTCCGAGAGGGCGTAGCTGTAAACGTAGCCGGGATCGTTTTTTAGCCTCTCAAGTTTCTCCCTGGATATTATGAGGACGTCGATGGGCATTCCCTTCTTCGCGAGCCTCTTTCTAATCTCCCCACTGAGGCGGAGGCGCTCCCTCCAGCTAAGTTCCCTCTCGGTGACGAGTAGGATGTCCCAGTCGCTGTCCTTTCTAAAATCCCCTCTCGCGCGGGAGCCGAAGAGGATGACTTCCCCCAGCTCTATCCCGAGTTCCCTACAGACCTCGACAACCGTTTTCTTGATGAGTTCTTTTTCCTTCATTCCCGACCCCTAAACAAATTTGAAAAACTGGAGAAAACCCTTTCGCTCAGAGCTTCTCAGCGATCTCCCTTATCCTCTCCGCGAACTCGGTCTTCATCAGCTCGTCAACTTTTCCTATTTTAGCGTCGAGGTCTGGGTAGAATGGTATCCCTGCCAAGTAGGGAATTCCGAACTCCTTTGCTAAGGCCTCGACGTCCTTTTCCTCGTCGAGTTTCATGTTTTCAACTATTCCGATAACCCTGTGCTTCTCCTCAAGGAGGAGCTGGACGAGCTTTCTGACCACGTTGAGGGCGAGCTTTGAAGGCGTTGCCACGACCAGGAATTCGCCCCTCTTGAGGAAGCGGAGCACATCGAGGAGCTGGTCACCGAGGCCGGGCGGCATGTCAATGACAAGGTAGTCCAGCTCGTCCCACCGGGTTATGGTGAGCAGCTCGATTAGAGCGTCGCTTATCTCCTTCCCGCGGAGCGGTGTCGGCCTGTCCTCGGTGTAGTAGGCTATCGTCATGAACTTGATTCCGTGAACCGTGTGGGGGATGACTCCCCTGTCTTCTTCCGGGAACTCCTTTGGCTCGAAGCCGAGGATGACGTGGTCGCTCGCCCCGTGGAAGTCGAGGTCGAGGAGGCCTACCTTGTGGCCTTTCTCGGCCAAAGCTAAAGCCAGCGTTGTAGAAACCAGCGACTTTCCTACTCCGCCCTTCCCGCTGACGACCGGAATGATCCTCTTGACATTCTCAAGCCTCGCGCTTATAGCTATCTCGCGCGGGTCTATTCCGGCAATCATTCTTCTCCCCCCTTCTCTATCATTATTCCCGCGACGTAAACGCCCCTGCCCTGGACCACCTCAAAGTCGTGGCTCCCGCACTTTGGACAGGCCATAAAGGCGTGAACCACCTCAGGGATGAAGTGAATGTCCTCCTTAATGCGCTCGTCAAACTTGTCCTTCACTTCCTTGAGCTTCCACTCATGGCCGCAGTTCCTGCACCTGAAAACCGCTTCCTCCTCTTCAAAGATTATCTCCGCGCCTTCAGCTATGGTGCCCGCAAAGAGCTGTTCCATGGCGAACTTCACTATGTCTTCCGCGACGTCCTGCAGTTCGCCGAGAACGACCTTGACGGCCTTGACGCGCTCCGCTCCCTCTCTGTTAGCGTAATCGAGAACTGTCCTAACTATGGCATCTGCTAAGGCCCACTCGTGCATTTTCGACCCCTCCTGAGATAGTAGAGGGCTCTTCTTTAAAAACAGTGGAGTTTGCAACCTTTGGTTTCATAACGCTTCCTGCCCTTCCGAGTTTGCTCACAGATATTGATGAGGAGATTTTCATACTTCTAATCTCTCCTTTTCTTTATCAACACTTCCGTTTAACAGTTGGCAGTTCGCAACTCTCTTTATTTTCACTAAGATTTATAGGCATTAATGTCCATCCTATTTTTGGCGATGCCTATGTACGGCAACTGGGGTAGATTTCTGCGTGTAAACCTCTCCACGGGGGAGGTAAAGGTTGAGGAGTATGGCGAAGAACTCGCCAAGAAGTGGCTCGGAAGCAGGGGCCTGGCCATATACTTCCTCCTAAAGGAGATGGACCCAAAGGTCGACCCTCTCAGCCCTGAGAACAAACTGATCATTACACCGGGCCCGCTGAGCGGTACGAGCGCTCCAACTGGTGGAAGATACAACGTCGTCACGAAGAGCCCGCTGACGGGCTTTATAACCATGGCAAACTCGGGTGGCTACTTTGGTGCCGAGTTGAAGTTTGCCGGCTGGGACGGCATAATCGTTGAGGGCAAGGCCGAAAAGCCGGTGTACATCTACATAAACGACGATAACGTTGAGATCCGCGATGCGAGTCACCTCTGGGGCAAGGTCGTGAGCGAGACAGAAGAGGCCATCAGAAAGGAGATAGGGAGCAAGAAGGTGAGGATAGCACTGATCGGGCCGGCAGGTGAGAACCTCGTTAAGTTTGCCGCCATTATGAACGACGGCCACAGGGCAGCTGGAAGGGCCGGAGTTGGAGCAGTCATGGGCAGCAAGAACCTCAAGGCAATAGCCGTTGAGGGAAGCAAGCGCGTCCCGATAGCGGACAAGCAGAAGTTCATGCTCACCGTCAGGGAGAAGATAAACAAGATCAAGAACGACCCTGTCGCCGGCGGTGGACTTCCAAAGTACGGTACAGCAGTTCTGGTCAACATAATCAATGAGAACGGTCTCTATCCAACGAGGAACTTCCAGAAGGGCGTCTTTGAGCACGCCTACGAGCAGAGTGGTGAGGCGATGACTGCCAAGTACCTCATAAGGAACCAGCCGTGCTACGCCTGTCCGATAGGCTGTGGAAGGGTCAACAAGCTCCCGACCGTTGGAGTAACTGAGGGGCCAGAGTACGAGAGCACCTGGACCTTTGGAGCCAACCTAGGCATAAACGATTTAGCCAGCATAATCGAGGCCAACCACCAGTGCGACGAGTTCGGTCTCGACACCATCTCGACCGGTGGAACGCTCGCCACAGCCATGGAGCTCTACGAGAAGGGCCACATAACGGACGAGGAGCTCGGCGATGCGCCGCCGTTCAGGTGGGGGAACACGGAGGTTCTGCACTACTACATAGAGAAGATAGCCTACAGGAAGGGCTTTGGTGACAAGCTCGCGGAGGGTGGCTACCGCCTCGCCGAGAGCTACGGCCACCCGGAGTACTCCATGAGCGTCAAGAAGCTTGAGCTTCCGGCATATGACCCTCGTGGAGCCGAGGGACACGGCCTCGGTTACGCAACCAACAACCGCGGCGGTTGCCACATCAAGAACTACATGATAAGCCCAGAGATTCTGGGGTATCCCTATAAGATGGACCCGCACGACATAAGCGATGAGAAGGTGAAGATGCTCATAATCTTCCAGGATTTGACGGCCCTCATCGACGCCGCTGGACTGTGTGTCTTCACGACCTTCGGCCTTGGAGCGGACGACTACCGTGACATGCTGAATGCCGCGTTAGGCTGGGACTTCTCAACCGAGGACTACCTCAAGATTGGAGAGCGCATCTGGAACGCCGAGAGGATTTTCAACCTCAAGGCCGGACTCGTTCCGGAGAGGGACGACAACCTGCCGAAGCGCTTCTTGGAAGAGCCGATGCCCGAGGGGCCGAACAAGGGCCACGTTGTCCGCCTGAAGGAGATGCTCCCGCGCTACTACGCTCTCCGCGGCTGGACCGAGGACGGAAGGGTTCCGAAGGAGAAAGCGGAAGAGCTCGGCATAGCGGAGTTCCTCTGATTCTTCTTCCCATTTTTGTCCAGCAACTCTTTTATGTTCCTTCGAAAAGAACCTGAGTTAAGGTGATCTTCGTGCTGGTTAAGCTCTTCGCGACCCTCATTGAGTTCACTGGGAAGAGAAAGCTGGAAATAAGCGGCCCGAAAACAGTTGGCGAGCTTTTGGAAGAGCTGGATCGAATGTTCCCCGGCTTTAAAAAGGAGCTTGAGAAGGGGCGCATAATCCTGGTGAACGGAAAGAACATCGAGCATCTCCAGGGCCTTGATACGCCCCTCTCGGATGAAGATACCGTTAGCATATTCCCGCCGGCAGGGGGCGGTTGAATTGACCGACAAGGAGTACACCTTCTCCCTCTGGGATGGAAAGGTTATAGTCAGGCCGAAGCTCGACATGAAGTACCTCTACATCGAGATAACGAGCCGCTGTAACCTAAAGTGCGAGATGTGCTTCAAGCAGTACTGGGAAGACGAAGAGGGAGACATGGATTGGGAGCTATTTCTTAAGATCCTCGACGACGCGGAGGAGTTCCCAGAGCTTAAGATGATTTACTTTGGCGGTATCGGAGAGCCGACCGTTCACCCGCGCTTCATGGACATGGTGAGGGAGGTTAAGAAGAGGGGCTTCGCCCTCGGAATGAGCAGCAACGGAACCCTCATGACTGACGACATGCTCCGCGAGTTCGCAAAGCTTGGCGTTGATCTGATATATTTCTCCATGGACACAGTCCCAACGGCTCAAAACGCTATAACCCTAGGACACCTCGCCGCGGCTGCGACCGCCGACAGGATAAAGAGGCTCGTTAAATACCGCGATGAGTACGGCACTCACAGGCCGAGCGTTGGCGTTGAAGTGGTCGTTACGAAGGAGAACTACAAACAGCTCCCCGAAATGGCGCGCTTCCTGCTCGACCTCGGCGTTGATTCCATGCTCGTCTCGAACCTCCTCCCCATGACAGGAGAGCAGATGGAGGACATCATTTACGACGGCAGCGTGGATATGAAGCCAATCCTCGAGGAACTCTACAGAATAGCCCACAACGGCCTCTACATAAAACTCCCCTACTTCGAGCTGAAGACTGAAAGGAGCTGCGACTTCGACGAGAACAACGTGGCCGTTGTGCGCTGGGATGGAGAAGTTGCCCCCTGCTACCGCTTCCTGCACAGCTATTACGAGTACATCTTCGGCAGGAAGAAGAAGGTGAACGCCTACTCCTTTGGGAACGTGCGGGAGAAAAGCCTCGCGGAGATATGGACGAGCGAGAAGTACACGTGGTTCCGCTTCACGATGAAGAACTACATGTACCCTTCATGCACCGATTGTCCCCTTGTTGACGCCTGCGACTTCGTCAAGACGAGCGATATAGACTGCTGGGGCAACGAGCCGAGCTGTGCCGACTGCCTGTGGGCGAGGCGTATCGTCCAGTGCCCGATTCCGCAGCATAACTTCGGGAAGTTCTACTGAGCTTCCATTTTCCTTTTAAACCACGTCCTGGGGTTGTATTCCCAGCTCCACGGCGTTCTCAAGGGCCTTAACGGCGTGAACTCAAAACCTTTTTAAGCCTCTTTTCCTTTTGGCTTTTAAGGCGTGCTCTGGGTGAGGGATTGATGGCGGTCTCGAAAAGGGAGTCCAGAAGGTTCGTTGAAATCGTTGCCCAGCTCCTGGGCAGGTGGGGCTACAGCCACACCGATGGCAAGATATACGCCCATCTCCTTCTAAGTGAGAGGCCCCTCACGATATCCGAACTCGCCGAGGCCACGCACCTGAGCAGGTCTTCTGTCTCCGTTTCCCTCTCCAGACTCACGCGCGATTATCTCGTGACCTACAGAAAAGAGGGAAAGACAAAGTATTTCTCCGCCGTCCCGGCCTTCCTCGAGAAGTTCCTCCAGCAGCCCAAGGACATCCTCGAGCGCGAGGTCAGACCGCTCAAGGAGATAATCGGCCGCCTCGCTGAGAAGGCCGAGTCCGAGGAGGCCAGGACGAGGTTCGAGGGCATACTTAACGACCTTTCCACCCTGGAGTGCGTCCTCGAGAGGATAATAAAGCTTGAGGAGCAGGAGAGCGACTGCATCAGGTCTGACTGATTTTCCTCTTTCTGCCCGCGTGTTTCCTTCCAGCCACGATTTCTCCCTTTGTGTCGGATTCGTCTGATGTATCAAAATCTTTTTAAGTGACTTCCCCTTCATTCGACAAGTACAACAAAATGAGGCGAACCTAATGAACTATCCAGAACTAGCGCTGATATCCCTCATCCTCAGTATCGTCTTTTCAATTGGGGGCGTCGGGAGTGCGATAGCGATAGTTCCAACGATGACGTGGTTAGGTGTGCCCCTGATGACCGCCAAGCCGACTGGTCTCTTCATAAACACGCTCTCGATGCTCTCCGCGACGCTCAAGAACCTCAAACACGGCAAGCTCGACCACCGCTTTGGCCTACCGATTCTTCTCGTTGCCACCGCTATGGCTCCGGTTGGTGCCTACGCCGGTAAGTTCATCCCCAAAGTCTACGTCCTCTGGGTCTTCCTGGGCTTCCTGCTCTACTCCGGGACGATGATGATTTTCTTCAAGCCGAGGCGGAGGCCGAAGGACGGGAACCACATCGTTGAAGGCTCGATAATCGGCGGGATAGCGGGCTTCCTCGGCGGTCTCCTTGGAGTGGGCGGGGGAGGGATAATAAGCCCGGCCCTCATAATGCTCGGCTACGAGCCCAAGAAAGTGGCCTCAACAACGGCTCTCGTGGTGTTCTTCTCCTCGCTGAGCGGTTTCCTGACTTACTGGGGCATGGGGGCCCTCGACTGGATGCTTTTGCTCTGGGTCTCGATTCCGGCGATAGCAGGCGGATGGATTGGAACACATCTGATGCACTTCAAGATGAGTTCGGATGATGTAAAAAAGGTAATAGGGGTGATAATCTACCTCATAGCCCTCAAAACCCTTGCAAACGTCCTCTGATTTCATTCTTTCCTTGGTGAATTCTGATCAGGCGGAGCAGGATGTCCAGACGGTCCCCCTGCTTAGGGTAAAGAATGATAAAGCGGAACTCACGCACGAGGCCCCGATAGGCAGGGTAAACGAGGCCCAGCTCGTCCAGCTAATGGCGAAGGGCTTAGCCAAAGAGGAAGCGACGGAGCTGATTATAAAGGGCCTTTTGGGGAGTGAACTTCGACCAGATAAAAAAGAAAAATTAGTCAAGCAGGGTGTGCTTCAGCGTTTTCACCCCAGTTAGGAGCCACAGCGCAAGGAGCAACCAGTACAAGGCAAAGCCGAAGGAGTCTATGGCCCCAATTCCAAAGGCCGTGCCGACGTTGTGGGTGGCGCTGACGTAGGCCCCGAGCGGGAAGATGAAGGCCCACCAGGCGAGGCTGTAAGGGAGGCTTAGCCTTCTTATGTAGTGGAGCGTCATTATTACTGCCATTGCGAGCCACCAGACACCGAAGCCCCAGAATACAATTCCAAACGCCAGGAACGGCTCCTTTGCCGTTATGAAGTCTGAGTTCCTGACTAGCATGTAGAGTGTTGAAGTGCCCGCACCTATTGGACCGAGGTTTATCCAAATTGCAGGGGCTATCCCGCACGGCAGGGGCTCGTGGGTGATGAAACGGTGCATGACTACTGCGAAGAGGGCCAAGTACAGAAAGAACCCTGAGCCCCATGCAAAGTAGTTGATCAAGATCGCAATCTCCTTCCAGATTCCGTGGAACGTGCCGATGAGGGGGCCTCCGCTCAGGGGGATTACTATAAGCCCCACAGGTGGGATAAACCACGCGGGTGTGACGCTCTTTATGTC
Organism: Thermococcus pacificus; assembly: GCF_002214485.1. NCBI lineage: Archaea > Methanobacteriati > Methanobacteriota > Thermococci > Thermococcales > Thermococcaceae > Thermococcus > Thermococcus pacificus. The sequence goes on along the minus strand of NZ_CP015102.1, from coordinate 935,952 downwards.
TATCTTCTCCTGAATGAACATCAGATAGGGTATCAGGAGGGCGAAGAATATCGTCAGGGGTGTTCCGATGAGCCAGAAGGCCTTAGCTACGGCGGTTTCCCTTAGTATGAGCAGGTAGTCCGCAGAGAGGACGAGCATTGCTATGGCTATGGTCCCATAGAAGTGAGAGACCATCGGGTGATAGAGGTCTTTTGTGGAATTTTCCCTGTATTTTAACCACCTGAGGGACCAGGGTATCAGGAGCACGAAGAACATGGCAGTGTTGAAGTATGTCAGCCAGACTGCGACGTTTTTTAGAACGGCTAGTCTTCCTGAGTAAGCAAGGCTCACCAGTGCCAGTGCCCCTGTGCCCATAACGCTCGCAAACCAGCTCGGTGCAAAGTCCTTGACGCTCACTTTCATTTGACTTCACCAGAAAAAACTCACATATGAAAATTTTTAAATATTTCTTAAACCGAGTGTTCAAAACAAGTAAAAAGGAGAAAGCTCAGTGCTCCCCGCATTCTCCTCTGTGCTCTTTCTCCCATTCTATCTTCTCCTTCCAGTTGGGGTCGACTTCAAGAACCTGCTCTATGAAGGCTTTAACGACGTCCTTAATTGGGCCGTAGGCGCCGGTGACGACCGCTATTCCGAGCTCGTTGAAGTAGCTCATAGCTTTCCTGCCCATGCCGTAGGCGAGAACGACCTCACCGCCGTGCTCCTTCACAAAGCTCGGCAGGTCTCCGGGCCCGTGCTCCTCGAAGGGAACCTCGACGACCTCATAGCCTTTAATCTCGTTGTCCTCCACATCCACGAAGACGAAGTATTTAGCCCTTCCAAAGTGGCCGCTCACGTTGCTCTCCAGGCCTCTATCATCCTCAGCCGGAATTGCGATCCTCATTTTCATCACCATACCCATGAATATCTTTTCAAATATAAACTTTGTGCATATGCACGCTCATTCCTTGAAAATTTCCCCGTAACGAGGTCTATCCCGATTTTTCTGACCTTCAGCTTCCAGAGCTTCTCGGGGGTCAGTAGCTCTCCGGCTTTGGATAGGATAAAAAAGAAGAAAAAACCTGTCATTACTCCTCCGCGAGTGCAGGCGCGGCGCTCCCTGCCTCGAACTTCGCCGTGAAGAGGTGTCTCGTCTTGTTGGCTATCCAGACGAGGCTGAGCATTATGGGAACCTCTTCAAGAACACCCACGACCGTTGCCAGGGCTGCACCGCTCTCAAGGCCGAAGAGGGCTATCGCCACCGCAACAGCCAGCTCAAAGAAGTTGCTTGCCCCTATGAAAGAAGCTGGAGCCGCGACCTTGTGCGGAAGCTTCCAGAGCCAGGCCCAGCCGTAGGCTATGGCGAAGATGAAGTACGTCTGAATAGTTAGCGGAACCGCTATGAGGGCTATGTGGAGCGGGTTCTCCAGGATTATCTTCCCTTGGAAGGAGAATAGGAGTATCAACGTGAGGAGGAGGCCGACGATTGAGACGGTGCTCAGCTTTGGAAGGAAGTTCCTCTCGAACCACTCTACCCCTTTGGTTCTGAGGAGGTGCCTCCTGGAGAGATAACCTGCCGTGAGCGGAATCACCACGAAGAGGACAACCGAGAGGAGGAGCGTGTCGTAGGGCACGGGGACCTCGTTGAGCCCCATGAGGAAGCCAACTATCGGGGCAAAGGCGAAGAGGATTATGAGGTCGTTGGTAGCGACCTGAACGAGCGTGTAGAGCGGGTCTCCATCCGCAAGGTAGCTCCACACGAAGACCATCGCCGTGCACGGTGCTGCCCCGAGGAGTATCGCGCCCGCTATGTACTCCTTCGCCAGTGAGGGCTCTATGAGGCCGAGCTTCGCCGAGAAGAGCGCGCCTATGAAGAACGAGCTTATGAGGAACATGCTGAAGGGCTTTATCAGCCAGTTGGTCACCCACGTGACGGTTAAACCTTTGAGCATCTGCCCCTTGTGTACCCTTTTTATTGCCGAGAAGTCCACCTTGACCATCATGGGGTAAATCATGGCCCATATCAGCACCGCAATGGGCATGTTGACGTTAGCTATCGTGAGCCTTGACAGAGTTTCCGGGAGCGCTGGAAAGAGCTTTCCAATGGCTATGCCCGCCATTATGCACAAAGCGACCCATATTGAGAGATATTTCTCAAACAGGCTCAGCCCTTTCTTCCCCATTTTCCTCACCTTATTATTTGAAGGAACGTTCAAATAAAAGGATTTTTAGAACCTTAGGTTTACCACCCTTCTGGGGGCTATATAGCCTACATAGACTACTTTGGCAAGGAATTTAAAGGCCGTCTCCGAGTCCATCCGGTGGTAGAAATGGAGAAGAAGCTCATACTCTTCGTCTGTGTCAAGAACTCAGCGAGGAGCCAGATGGCAGAGGCGTTCTTCAATTACTTCAACGACGACCCGCGCTTTAGGGCCATGAGCGCCGGCACAGAACCGGCCGAGGACATAGACCCGCTCGCGAGGAAGGTCATGGAGGAAATCGGTATCTCCCTCGAGGGACAGTATCCAAAGCTCTACACGGAGGAGATGGCGGATAAGGCCTACCTCGTGATAACGATGGGCTGTCTCGACAAATGCCCCTATGCTCCTCCCGAGAAGACCTGGGACTGGGGGCTTGAGGATCCTTATGGTAAGCCGATTGAGAAGTATCGGGAGGTTCGGGACGAGATAAAGAGGCGCGTCTTAAAGCTCATCGAGGACTTGAAGGCCGGAAAGAGCAGGGAGGAGATAATAGGAAAGAAGAGTCTTTTCAGCATCTCTTAAACTACTTCTCTGATCTGATTTTCTTCTCACTTGAAAATAATCACATCTGTCCAGCAAACTTTAAAACCATTATGCATCCCAAACATATGAAAAATTATTAAAGTGAAAAGCTTAACAGGTGATACCTCATGTTTAGAAAGGTGCTCCTCCCAACGGATTTCAGCGAGGGGTACTGCAGGGCGGTGCTCCAGTTTGAGAGGATGAATGAGATGAGGGTTGGGGAGGTCATCCTCCTCCACGTGGTCGACGAGGGAACCCTTGAAGAGCTCATGGACGGCTACTCGCTCTTCTACGGGGACGAGGAAAAGGAGCTCAAGGACATCGAGGAGAGACTGAAAGAAGTTGCCATGGAGAAGCTCCTTGAGAGAATGGACGAGATCAAGAGGGCCTTCAGGGCTGAGAAGGTCACCCCAATGGTCCGCTTCGGCGTCCCCTGGGAGGAGATAGTTAAGGTCGCTGAAGAGGAGGACGTCTCCCTCATCATCCTCCCGAGCCACGGGAAGCTCGGATTCTCCCACGAATCCCTTGGCTCGACCACAATGCGCGTGCTGAAGAAGACGAAACGGCCCGTTCTGCTGATAAAAACCCACGAGGAGGTATGAAGAATGAACTGGCTGAAGCTCTCCAACAACCTGAAAAAGAACCTCCTATGGTACTCGCTGGTTGCAATAGCCGTGGGCTGGCTCCTTGGGCTAGCCTTTCCCGGGTTTGCCAAGGCCCACAAGGTGGGACTGAGCTCTTTAACCACCCTCCTAGTGTTCCTTATGATCTACCCGATGATGATTAACCTCAACCTCGGGCGTATCCCTCAAGTTATGAAAGAACCGAGGCCAGTACTCCTGAGCTTGGCGTACAACTTCGTCCTGACGCCCATAATAGGGTTCCTCCTCGTTAAGGGCTTCATTCACGACCCGAACCTTGCCCTGGGCTTTCTCCTGGTCATGCTCGTCCCCGGCTCCTCTATGAGCATAGGCTACACCGGACTGGCCGGTGGAGACCTTGAAGTTGCTACCGTTGCCCTCGGCGTCAACTTCCTTCTGATACCCGTGATGCTCCCCCTGTGGATAAAACTCTTGGGGAGTGCTTACAGCGTCCCGGTTCCACTTTCACTGCTGCTCAGGACGGTCTTCATCATGCTAATCCTGCCGATGCTCCTCGGGGACCTGACGAGGAGGGCACTCATAAGAAGGCTCGGCCCGGAGCGCTTCCTGTCGCTGAAGCCACTCTTTGGGGCCATAACGATGTCCACAATGCTCGTCCTCGTCGGCCTGATATTCTTTATGAAGGCCGAACTCCTGCTGAGCAAGTGGACGCTTCTCGTCGAGCTTGCCGTCGTGAACACGGTCTACATGGTGATCATGCTCGGCCTCATCACGTGGCTAGACAGAGCCCTTGGCCTGAAGTACGGGGAGCACATGGCCATCGCTTTCCTCAGCGTCGGCAAGAACAACGGGACGGCAATAGCGATTGCCACCCTCGCATTCGAGCCCCTGGTGGCGATTCCAGCCGCTACGCTCCCAATATTCCAGATAATCTTCCTCATCCTATACCTGAAGGCCGCTGAGAGGATTAAATGTATCTTCGAGACGTGCAGCGAGGGAGGAACTCCAGCTACGGTCTGACTATCTCGACTTCCCCATTTATTTTCTCCGCTCCGACTGTGTTGAAGACCGTCCCGTACTTCTCGGCGAGCTCCTTGACGCGGAGTATCTTTCTCTCCGGCTCGTTCGTGAAAACGGTGATCTTGTAGGTTATCTCTCTCAGCTGGGGCTCGTCCCTCGTGCGCCATCCCCTGACCTCGACCTTGAAGCCCTCCACGTCCAGACGCATCTTCTTGATGAGCCGCCCCCAGTTCACCGTCAGACATCCGCCTATGGCCGAGAGGAGGTACTCGGTCGGGTTCGGGCCAGCATTGCGGCCGTCGGTGTTGGTGTCAATTTTGAAGGTGAACTCTCTAACTTTAGCAGTGCTCCCGACGTTGCCGTCCCACTCAAGCTCGGCCTTGTACTCAAGCCTCTCCATAACACCACCGGAAGTCCTTGGGAGGCAAACTTAAAAATTCTTTCACCCATTCTTGACCGGTGGTGAAAACGCTGGTTGCGGTTCCTACTTCAAAGGGCGGTCTCGACGATGAAGTTCACAAGAGTTTGGTGAGGGCCGAAACGTTTACGCTTGTTGAGGTTGAAGACGGAGCTGTAAAGGACGTTAAAGTCATTGAGAACCCCTACAGGCAGGAGCCTTATGGAGCAGGCTCAAAAGTTGCCCTCTTTCTGGTCAACCTCGGCATCAACGCCATAATATCAAGAACGGACTGCCCTAAGGGTAAGATGATTTTGGATTCAGCTGGGATTAAGATGGTTGTCCTCGATACCCCCATGAAAGTGGGAGATGTCCTTCGGAAGCTTCGTTGAGATTTCAATCTTAACGTTCAAAACATTTTTAAGCCCTTCACTTCACCGGAAAATGGTGGGTAAAGAATGGGCCATCACCATCATCACGGCGAGCTTAAGGGGAGGATGGCCTTCTCGATAGCTCTCAACTTGGTCATCACGATTGCCGAAGTAATCGGTGGAATCCTCTCGGGAAGCCTCTCCCTCCTCAGCGATTCCCTCCACAACTTCAGTGACTCGATGAGTTTACTCGCGAGCTACTTCGCGATAAAAATCGGCGAGAGAAGGGCCAACGAGAAGTACACCTTTGGGTACAAGAGGGCCGAAATCCTCGTTGCCTTCATAAACTCCGCCGTCCTCGTTGGGGTTTCCCTCTTCCTCCTTGTTGAGGCTTACAGGCGCTTCAAAAACCCGGAGCCGATAGACGGTCCGCTTATGCTGGGGGTTGCCTTAATAGGCCTTGGCGCCAACCTCATCTCCGTTCTCCTCCTCCACAGCCACGCTCACGAGAGCATGAATGTCCGCTCCGCTTATCTGCACCTCATGAGCGACACCCTCTCTTCCGTGGCGGTCGTCGTCGGTGGGGTTTTGATAATCAAGTGGAACGTCACCTGGGTTGACCCGCTCGTTACGGTCTTCATATCGCTCTACATCCTGAGGGAGGGCTACGAGATACTGAAGGAGAGCGTTGAGGTTCTAATGGAGGCTTCTCCAGAGCTCGACTTCGAGGTGATAAAAAGGGAAATCGAGTCCATCCCGGGAGTTAAGAACGCCCACCACTTCCATGCCTGGCGGATTGGGGAGAAGGAAATCCACTTCGAGTGCCACGTTGAGGTTGACGACATGCCGGTAAGTAAAGGCCAGGCCATAATAGACGAGGTCGAGGAAAGGCTGAGGAAGTACGGGATAACTCACGTGACGGTTCAGCTTGAGGTGAACCGGTGCACCAGTAAGAACGTGATATGCAATGAAGAAAAGAGAAGCTAAAGCTCCGCTTCCCCGAGGAACTCCAGCAGGTCTATCTGTCTCTGATCCGTAACCTTCTCGATGTATTTGCTTACCTCTTCCTCAGACATCTTGCCGTCCTTGTAGAGGGCTATCGCCTTCACCGCCTCGAAGAAGTCCTTCATGTCCGGGAAGGCCCTTGCGAACATGTCGATGTTAAGGTAGACCGTCTCGAAGTCATCCTCAAGGAAGAGCTGCCAGAGGACGTCCATGAGCGAGCCGAAGGCTACGTCCTCGTAATCCGTTCCCTTCGCGTGGATTAGGGCGTAGAGGCACTCCTGCAGGGCGGCATCGTAGTTCTCGTCGTCCTCGAATATCTCCTCGAAGCTCAGGTGGAGCTCAACGAGCAGGTCCTTCTTATCGAGGACTTTCGGGAGCAAGCCGGCGAGCATGGCCTTCGCTTCATAGACCTCGCCGCTCTCAAAGAGCACGTAAGCCCTGTGAATCCCCACCCTGAGGAGCTGCTCCTCGTCCCCAAGGTCGCGGTATATCTCCTCCGCTCTGTCCATGAGTTCAAGGGCCTTCTCGTACTCCTGGAGCTCCTCGTGGATGAGGGCCATGCTGTAGTAGACCTTGGCCACGTTCTCCACGTTGCCCTTGGCCGTCTCCTCCTCCAGAAGCGCGCGGTAGAGGTCCAGGGACTTCTCCAGCTCCCCGAGAAGGTAGTAAAGGTCAGCCAGCTCGAACTTGGCCTCAAAAGTGTCCTTCTCCTCGGCAAGCTTCTCGAACTCATTTACCATGTCTATTCCGAGAAGCTCGTGGAAGTAGTAAATGGTGAGCTTGTAGAGTTCAAAGTCCTCACATTCCAGGGCGAGCTTTTTGGCCTTTTCAAGGACCTCTTTCAGCTCCTCGTCGCCCAGCTCGTCAACCTTGTGGTACAGAAGTTCTGCAACTTTTTTGCAGTTCCTCTCCTCAATCGCCTTCAGGATCTCTTCCATGTTAGAACACCTCATAATAATTAGCCGCCTGCGAGTATTTAACACTTTGGCCGGGATTAAACGAAAGGGAGTCGAAAAGAAGGCCCAGCTATCTCGGTACTCACCCCGATACGAACCCAAAGGGGCATCAACTTGTCCTCAGATCCGAAGAAGCAGTCACCTTTTAAAGGGGTCGCGAGGAGCATACACCATGCTCGAAGTCTTCTTCCTCGGCACCGGCGGTATAATGCCCACAAAGGAGAGAAACGTGCCAGCGATAGCCCTCCGCTACAAAGGTGAGATAATCCTCTTCGATGCCGGGGAAGGCACGATGAGGCAGATGAACACCGCAAAGCTGAGCCCGATGAAGGTTGAGAAGATTTTCATAACCCACTTCCACGGCGACCACTACCTCGGACTGGCTGCATTAATCCAGACTATGAACCTCTGGGATAGGGAGAAGCCACTCCATATCTACGGGCCCAAGTACACCTTCGAGTTCGTGCAACACTTTCTAAACAGCGGCTTCTTTCGGCCCGGTTTTGATATACACGTCCACGAGCTCGGCGAGACCCGCTTAAAGTTCGGTGACTACGAAATCTGGTCCTTCAAGGTTGAACACGGCATTCCAGCCCTCGGCTACGTCTTCAAGGAGAGGGACAAACGCGGGAAGTTTCTGCCAGAGAAGTTGAGGGAATACGGCCTGAGCGAGGGGCCAATCCTTGGGAAGCTTGAGAGAGAAGGCCAAATCGAGTGGAACGGCCGTGTAATCCGCCTTGAGGACGTTACCGGGCCAAGGAAGAAGGGGCTGAAGGTGGTCTACACGGGCGACACGGAACCGGCTGAGAGGGTGAGGCTCTTCGCAGAGAGGGCCGACCTTCTGATCCACGAGGCGACCTACCTGAATCCCGGCGACAGGGGCGAGAGCTACCACTCCACAGTAGAAGAGGCCTGCGATATAGCCAGAAAGGCGAAGGTGAAGCTCCTCGCGCTCTTCCACAGGGCCTTCCGCTACACCTACGAGGAATACGTGAGGGAAGCGGAGAGGATATGCGGGGACTTCGGGGTGAACTTTATCGTCCCAAAGGACTTCGACGTGATAACCTTCAAATCCGGCTCCTGGGAGCTGAGGAATCTCCTGGAGGAGAGAGGATGAGCTACCTTCGCTACGTCAGGGTCATAGGCACGATGCACGTCTCGCCGAAGAGCAGGGAAGAGGTCATCAGGACGATACTGGAGGAGAGGCCCCACGCCGTCGCGGTGGAGCTCGACAGAACCCGCTTCATTGCCATGGGCCAGGAGAGGGAGATGACCTTCGAGGACGCGCTCCGCTTCGGGAGGCGGGGACTGATAAACTACGTCCTGGCCAAGGTTGAGGAGAAACTCGGAGAGGAGTTTGGCATGAAGCCGGGGGAGGAAATGAAGGCGGCCATAAGCACCGCCCGGGCCCTCGGCGTGCCTCTTTACCTCATCGACGAGGACATAAACGTCATACTGGGGAAGATAGCGGCCGCCCCCGCCAGAGAAAAGCTCCTGATGGCCCTCGAAGCCCTCGCTGTCTTTCTGCCCATCAAGCCCGGCGAGGGCATGCCAGACCCCATGAGCGAGTACAGAACCATGATGATGGGCTTCAAACGCCGCTATCCGTACCTCTACCGCGTCCTGGTCGAGGAGAGGAACGAGGTCATGGTCAGAAACCTCATCTCGATAGTCGATAACCTGAAGCTCCAGGGGATTAAGAGGCCCAGAGTGGTGGCAGTGGTGGGCCTCGGCCACAAGCAGGGTATCGAGCACATCCTTGACCGGGCGGAAGAAAGGGTCGCAACCAGTCGTTACTTTTATATTTGATGGACCCAAATTAAGGTGGGGATTGCCATGAAGGACAGGCTGGAAAAGATGCTCAACGTCAAAATCCTGGAAATGGAAGAGCTTGAGGACAAAATTATCGTCTACGTTCCAAAGGACCAGGTTAGAATCGCCGTCGGGAGCGGAGGAGCCGCGGTTAAGGCGGCCGAGCTCGTTATCGGCAGGAAGATTGAAGTAGTTGGCAGGTAAGTCCTGCCGTTCTGGGGGACGGTTGATGGACTACCGCGCTTGGAAGGGGAGCAGAAAGAATGAACTCGAGGACTTTGCGATTTCTTTCTTGGTACTCGTTCTACTCTTCTCAAACTTTGATCCCAGACAGTTGCCCTACGCCCTTGTGGCGGTTCTTACGGCATTCCTCTCCCATGAGCTCGCCCACAGGCAGGTGGCAAGACGCTACGGTTATAAGGCGTACTACAAACGTTGGGACACGGGGATAATGATAGCCCTCCTGTTCGGCCTCCTAACGAGGGTTCTAACGGGGAGCACATGGATATTCGCCGCCCTCGGGGCTGTCTACATATACACCCCCTACCAGTACTGGGAAGATAAGGAAGCGTACGGAAAGATAAGCCTTGCAGGCCCGGCCACCAACATAGCCGTCGGCTTCCTCTCACTGCTGATCCTGAAGTCCCTTTATCTTTCCCCATTTGCATGGAGAGTCCTCTGGACGACCGTGGTAGTGAACCTCTGGCTGGCGTTTTTCAACCTTCTCCCCTTTCCACCGCTCGACGGATATAATGTCACGCGCTGGAACACCGGCGTCTGGGCGGCTTCCATCGGCCTTGCCTACCTCCTTTACAGACTTCCATAACACTGACAGTGATACAAAAGGGAAAGGTTAAATAGGGCTTGGCTTATCTTATCCCGGTGATGCTTATGGAGTATAAGAACCCGATTGGAGTTAACATAGACCTTGAGACCGGCGTCATTCCCGGGGCGAAGAAGCTCGTCAGGAGGCTCAGCAGCCTGAAGGGTTACTTCCTCGACGAGGAGGCCTACAACGAGCTCCTCAAGGACGACCCGGTCGTTTACGAGGTCTACGCTGTGGAGCAGGACGAGAAGGACGGCGACCTCAACTTTGCCACAACCGTCCTCTACCCAGGCAAGGTCGGCAAGGAGTTCTTCTTCACGAAGGGACACTTCCACTCAAAGGCCGACAGGGCAGAGATATACTACGGCATCAAGGGGAAGGGCGGAATGCTCCTCCAGACACCGGAAGGAAAGGCCGAGTGGATACCGATGGGCCCCGGAACCGTCGTCTACGTCCCTCCCTACTGGGCGCACAGGACTGTCAACACTGGCGACGAGCCATTCATCTTCCTCGCGGTTTACCCGGCTGACGCCGGCCACGACTATGGAAGCATAGCTGAGAAGGGCTTCTCTAAGATCGTTATCGAGGAGAACGGAGAAGTTAAGGTGGTGGACAACCCGCGCTGGAGGGAGTGACTCCCTCCGCTGGCCTGTTCTTTCCCACCGTAACCCTTATTAATTTTCACACTTTACTCACTCCCGGTGATACATGATGACCTGGGACGCTCTTTACTCATCCGCTTTTGAGGCCGTCAGGAGCAGGATTGGAAGGGTCGGAAGGGTTCTTTTGGCATACAACACCAACATCGACGCAATAAAGTATCTCGACGGGAGAGACCTGGAGGGACGGATTGAAAAGGCCGGGAAGGACGAGGTTCTCCGCTACGCAGATGGGCTTCCTGAAAGGATAGAGAACGTCCCCCAGCTCCTCGGCTCGATACTCTGGAGCATAAAGAGGGGGAAAGCGGCCGAGCTCTTCGTTGAAAGCTGCTCCACGCGCTTTTACATGAAGCGCTGGGGCTGGGACGAGCTGAGGATGGGCGGCCAGGTCGGCATAATGGCCAACCTCCTCGGCGGTGTCTACGGCGTTCCGGTCATAGCCCACGTCCCCCAGCTTTCGAAACTCCAGGCGGACCTCTTCAAGGACGGGCCGATTTACGTGCCAAAGGTTGAAAACGGCTCACTCAAGCTCGTCCAACCAAGGAACTTCGCCGGGGACGAGGAGAACTGCTTCCACTACATCTACGAGTTTCCGAGGGGTTTCGGGGTCTTCGACTTCGAGGCACCGAGGGAGAACCGCTTCATAGGCTCGGCCGACGACTACAACCCGAACGTCTACATAAGGCCGGAGTTCAGGGAGAGGTTTGGGGAGATAGCCAGCGAGGCAGAGCTGGCAGTAATCAGCGGCCTCCAGGCGCTCACGAAGGAAAACTACCGCCAGCCGTTTGAAATCATCGAGGAACACCTCAAGGTTCTGAACGAGAAGGGCATTCCCGTCCACCTCGAGTTCGCGTTCACGCCAGATGAAACTGTTAGAAAGGCAATCCTGGGCTTACTCGGAAAGTTCTGGAGCGTTGGACTTAACGAGGTCGAGCTGGCATCGATAATGGAGGTTATGGGCGAGAAAAGCCTCGCTGAGAAGCTTCTCTCTCACGATCCCGTTGACCCGATAGCCGTCACTGAGGCCATGCTCAAGCTCGCTGAAAAAACCGGCGTGAAGAGGATACACTTCCACACCTACGGCTACTACCTCGCGCTGACAGACTACAAAGGCGACTTCGTCCGCGATGCCCTCCTCTTCGCGGCCCTGGCTGCTGCGGCAAAGGCGAAGCTCGGCGATGTGCGCTCGATAGACGACGTTATAAAGGCCATGGACGTTCCGGTCAATGAGAAGGCAAAGCCCGTGGAAGAGGCCCTTGTGAGGGAATACGGCATGAGAGACGGGATAGCAGAGGTTAACGGCTACCAGCTCGCATTCATCCCAACGAAGATAGTGGCAAAGCCAAAGTCCACCGTAGGAATCGGCGACACCATCTCCAGCTCTGCCTTCGTGGGCGAGTTCGCCCTCCGTTGATTTTTCCTTTCGCCAAAGTTAAAAACCTGTAACAACAAAGCAGTAGGCAGAAGCTAGATGGTGGTCGCAATGAAGACGCTGATTCTCGCCGGTGGAAAGGGGACGAGACTCTGGCCCCTCAGCAGGGAGCTGATGCCCAAGCAGTTCGTCCGCTTCCTCGATGGGGAGAGCCTCTTCCAGAAGACCGTAAAGAGGGCGCTCAAATTCTCGAAGCCCGGAGAAATCTTCATAGTCACGAACCGGAAGTACAAATTCCGCGTTTTAGACGATCTGAGCGAACTGGGCGTTGAAGTGCCTGAGGAGAACCTTCTTCTCGAACCGGTTGGAAAGAACACCCTTCCGGCGATATACTGGGGGGCAAAGCGCATTGAGGAGACCTTTGGGGACTCCATCGCTGCGGTTCTCCCGAGTGACCATCTCATCGACGCCGGGGAGGCCTACGAGAGGGCATTCAGGAACGCGGAGAAGCTCGCCAGGGAGCACCTCGTAACCTTCGGCATAAAGCCGACTAAACCCCACACGGGCTACGGCTACATCAGGCCCGGGGAGGCCCTTAGAGAAGGGGATGACATTCTCGGCTACCGTGTCGGCGAGTTCAAGGAGAAGCCAGACCTTGAAACGGCCAAGCGCTACGTTGAGGAGGGCTACTACTGGAACAGCGGCATGTTCGCGTTCAACACGGGAGTTTTCCTGGATGAGGTGAAGAAGCACGCCCCGGAAGTTGCGAAGGCCTTCGAGGAGGAGAGCATAGAGAAGGCCTACGAGCTGGCCCCGGATATAAGCATAGACTATGGGGTCATGGAGAAGACCGACAAAGCGGCGGTAGTTCCCCTCAACACCTACTGGAACGACCTGGGAAGCTTCGACGCGATCTACGACGTGCTTGAGAAGGACGAAGATGGAAACGCCGTCGTGATGAAGGGCAAGAAAACCTACCACATTGGGGTAAACTCGAAGAACAACCTCATAATGGCCGAAAGATTGACGGCAACTGTCGGCGTGGAGGATTTGATAATCATCGATACTGATGATGCCCTCTTAGTGGCCCACCGCGGTGAGGGGCAGAGGGTTAAGGAGGTTTACAAGCGCCTGAAGGAGCGGAATGATGAGCGGGCGCTTGTGCACAGAACCGCTTACAGGCCGTGGGGAAGCTACACGGTCCTTGAGGAGGGCGAGCGCTACAAGATAAAGCGCCTCACCGTTCTGCCGGGCAAGAAGCTGTCGCTCCAGATGCACTACCACAGGAGCGAGCACTGGGTCGTGGTGAGAGGAACCGCCAAAGTCCGCGTCGGGGACGAGGAGATACTCCTAAGGCCCGGTGAGAGCACCTTCATCCCGGCAGGAGTTATTCACCGCCTTGAAAACCCGGGAAAAGTTGTTCTTGAAGTTATCGAGACCCAGATCGGTGAATACCTAGGTGAGGACGACATAGTCCGCTTTGAGGACGATTTCGGGAGGGGTTGAAATGGGAAAGCTCTTCGGAACCTTTGGAGTCCGCGGAATAGCGAACGAGAAGATAACGCCGGAGTTCGCCCTTAAGATGGGCATGGCCTTCGGGACGATGCTCAAGAGGGAGGGAAGGAAAAGGCCCCTAGTCGTTGTCGGCAGAGACACCAGGGTAAGCGGGGAGATGCTGAAGGACGCTTTAATCAGCGGCCTGCTAAGCGTCGGCTGTGACGTGATAGACGTTGGCATAGCTCCAACTCCTGCAATCCAGTGGGCAACTGCCAACTTCAACGCCGATGGAGGAGCCGTCATAACCGCCAGCCACAATCCACCCGAGTACAACGGCATAAAGCTCCTCGAGCCGAACGGCATGGGCCTGAAAAAGGAGAGGGAAGCGGTCGTTGAGGAGGTTTTCTTCAAGGAGGACTTTGACAGGGCCAGATGGGACGAGATAGGTGAAGTCCGCGAGGAGAACATCATCAAGCCCTACATCGAGGTGATAAAGAGCAGAGTGGACATCGAGGCGATAAGGAAGAGGAAACCCTTTGTCGTTGTCGACACCTCCAACGGCGCCGGCTCGCTCACGCTTCCATACCTGCTCAGGGAGCTCGGCTGTAAGGTTGTTTCTGTAAACGCCCACCCGGACGGCCACTTCCCGGCCAGAAACCCGGAGCCCAACGAGGAGAACCTTAAGGAGTTCAAGGAGATAGTTAAGGCCCTTGGTGCAGACTTCGGCGTTGCCCAGGACGGCGACGCTGACAGGGCGGTCTTCATAGACGAAAACGGTCGCTTCATCCAGGGCGACAAGACCTTCGCGCTCGTTGCCGACGCCGTGCTGAGGGAAAACGGCGGCGGGCTTCTCGTTACTACCATAGCTACATCAAACCTCCTCGATGACATAGCGAAGCGTAACGGGGCAAAAGTGATGAGAACCAAAGTCGGCGACCTCATTGTTGCCAGGGCCCTTCTGGAGAACAACGGTACCCTCGGCGGCGAGGAGAACGGCGGCGTTATCTTCCCGGACTTCGTCCTGGGAAGGGACGGTGCGATGACTACTGCCAAGATAGTCGAGATATTCGCCAAATCGGGCAAGAAGTTCAGCGAGCTTATCGATGAACTGCCCAAGTACTACCAGTTCAAGACGAAGAGGCACGTCGAGGGCGACAGAAAGGCAATAGTGGCAAAGGTCGCCGAGCTCGCTGAGAAGAGAGGTTACAGGATAGACACAACAGACGGAACCAAGATAATCTTTGACGACGGCTGGGTTCTCGTGAGGGCGAGTGGCACCGAGCCGATAATCAGGGTCTTCAGCGAAGCTAAAAGCGAGGAGAAGGCGAAGGAATACCTGAACCTGGGGCTTGAGCTGCTGGAGGAGGCCCTTAGGGCCTGATTCTCCCGGCTTTCCACTCTTCCAGCAGTTTCTTTCCTTCCTCAACGCTCCCAGGAACCGGAAGGTCCAGGCTCAGGAAGAGCTCTGCCAGCGGCGGGACATCGAGGTTGTGTTCCCTCAGAAGGTCGGGGTTTCCGAGTACCTCTTTGGGCGTTCCGACTGTGACTATTCTTCCCCCGTCCATCAGGGCTATCCTGTCGCAGAGCGAGAGGTACTCGGCCTCGTGGGAGGCGAGGATAACTGTTTTTCCTTGGTTCTTCAGCCCGAGGATAAGCTCCCTCATCAGCTTTTTGCCCCTGAAGTCCAGGTTGGCAAAGGGCTCGTCGAAGACGATGATTTCAGGTTCTATCGCTAAGACTGTTGCTATCGCTATCCTCTTCTTCTCGCCGAAACTCAGCTCCTTTGTGTCCCTATTGAGGTATTCAACCATGCCAACGAGCTCCAGCGCGTTCAATACTCTCTTCCTCAGCTCCTCTCCGCGGAGACCGAGGTTGTAGGGGCCGAAGGCGACGTCCTCAAACACCGTCGGCGAGAAGAGCTGGTCGTTTGGATCCTGAAAGACTATCCCGACCTTTCTCCGGACTTCCCTCGGGTTTTTTGCCGGGTCAAGGCCGTCCACGAGAACCTTTCCCCTCTTCGGCTTTAGTATGCCGTTAAGGTGGAGGATTAGGGTGCTCTTTCCAGCCCCGTTCGGCCCGAGGAGTCCAAAGATTTCTCCCCTCTCTATGGCAAGGCTTATCCCCCTCAACACCTCCCTGCCGGAGTAGGAGAAGTGAACGTCTTCCAGCTCTATCATACCAGCAGACCCCCCAGTGCGAGAAGGACCAGTGTCGCCGTTTGGACGCTTGGTCTCGGCTCTTCCAGGCTGGGAAACTCTCCGAAGCCCCTGGAGAGCATGGCGTTGTATATCCTCCCGTTCCTGAGGTATGCCCTGACGAAAACCTCTCCTATGAGGGAGCCGAGCTTCCTGTAGTACTCCCTTTTCCCCACGCCAAAGGTCCTCGAGTCCAGGGCGCGCTTCATCCTCATGGCTTCTTCCACGAAGAGGTCGAGGTAGCGGTAGGTGAAGGCCAGTGTCAGGGTGAGCACCCTGGGAAATCTAAGGGCCTCCATCTCGGCGAGTATCCTGGAGAAGCCCACGGAGTCCGTCACAACCACGGCCGTTCCCGCGGAGAGGAAAGCCTTGCCGAGGAGGGTGAAGAAAGAGTACACTCCTTCGTGGGTTATCGGGCCGAGGGGCGTCTCCAGAAGCGGCCTTCCAGGGTTAAACAGGGCCATAACGAACAGCAGACCTTCAAAGCCGAGGAGAAAGCCGAGCTTTTTGAAAACGCTCCTCTTAGGTCTCATTATGAGTGCAACCACCAGGAAAAGGAGTGCGAAGTAGGCTAACTCGGTGAGGCTCTTTCTCGTCACCACGCCAATTGCATAAAGGAAAATGAAGGGCAGATACACCTCAGGCACCCCTGGCGAGCTTTGCCAGGCCGTAGCCAACCCCAAAGGCCAGAGTGATTCCGAGCAGGCCCATGGCGAAGCTCTGGCCCCAGGTTTCGCCGTAGTCGAGAGGCGCTTGATAGACGGGCTTCTCCTCAAGGCCAACCTTTTCCATAGTTGCCTCCAGCCCGTCGGGATTGCTCGACGCGAGGGGTAACACTATCGCCAGGAGGAGGGCTATAATTATCAACCCCTTGAAAACCGTCCTCATGCCGGCACCCCCTCAATCGACGGAAGCTTCACCCTTACGGCGTGGACTATCAGGACGGTGAGTACAGCCTCGCCGATTCCGATTATCGAGTGATAGCCGACCATCAGGGTGAGAACCCTGAGGAACGGGAGGCTGTGGCTGAGGCCTATCTCGACGCTGGCAAGGGCCGCCCCAAGGACGACGGAGAGCCATGCTGAAAGGCCCATCGCGAGGGTCTCGTTGATGTTCTTGAGCTTTGTGTAAAGGGCATATCCTATGAATGCCCCGATCAGCCCCATGTTGAGGATGTTTGCACCGATTGCGGTTATTCCTCCGTCCCCGAAGAGGAGCGTCTGTATGAGCAGAACCGCGGTCATGACCATCACAGCTGCGTAGGGCCCGAGGAGTATTGCAACAAGCGTTGCCCCGAGGAGATGCCCGCTGACGCCGCCTATTATCGGGAAGTTGACCATCTGGGCCGCGAAGATTCCAGCGGCGAAGAGGCCGAGGAGCGGGATTTTTTCCTCAGGAAAGTCCTTGAGCTTTCTCGCAGAATACCCAACTGCTAAGGCGGTTATTATATACGTAACTGCTATCACAGGGGTGCTCAGCAGACCGTCAGGTATGTGCAACTCGAACACCTCCCTTTTGGTGTCATCAATTACAAGAAGAGTAGCACGAAATAAAAGCGTTTTTAAAACCGCGTATTACCAACCAAAGGTTTGAAACGGCCCTGCCAAAGCGGGGTTGTCATGTAAGAAATACAAGAAAAGGCGGGAGTTCAGAGGTAGCCCCTGTCCTCCTCTTCCTGCGTTGAGGGGGGCATCTGCTGTTCGAGCATAGCCCTCTGCATCTCCTGGACCTTCCTGAGTATCTCCTCTGTCTCCCTGGCGCGCTCCTCGAGGGCGGTCATGTCTATCTCGAGTCCCAGAACCTTGGTAACTGCTAGGAGGACGGACTTGGCCGACTTGGCGTCGACTATGTAGCCGAGGCTCTCACCGAGCAGGCTTATGCCGTACATGGAGCGGAGCTTGCCCATCCCGAGGAGTAGACCAGCTGCCCCGACTATCGCGCCACCCTCATCCTCTCTCCAGATAACCTCAACCTGGCAGTCCTTGAGCTTCTCCTGATAACGGCCAACCAGATCCTCGTGAGTCACCGCTGCTAAAACCCTCGGCTCACCCTGGAGCTCCGGAACCTGGTAGCCGCCCATGGTGATTATCTCCCTGACACCGAACTTGCTCACGAAGTCGAGCATCTTGCCCACGACCTCATAGTGGCCCGGACTGTCAGTTGGAGCGACCTGCTGGTCGCCGGTGATGATAATGACGTCCCTGCCGTTCTCGTCGGGGTTCTTCCAGTAGTAGAATTCGTTCTTCATGAGCTCGACGACGGAGCCCTTCTTGATGAGAACCTGGTGCATGAAGTGTGGTGAATAGAGCTCAGCGAACTTTACCGCGTTAAGCTCCTGGATGAGGTGCTCAGCGGCCAGCTTCCCAACGAGGCCTATTCCCGGGAGCCCCTCAATGAACACGGGGTCCCTGAGTTCGGGCCTCTCCAGAACGTAGATGGTGGTCTCCTTCATCTCACTCCCCCCTGGCTATGCCCATCTGTTCGCGCTTCAGCCTGCGCCTGTACTCCCCGTAGGGATCTTCGGGCGAGAAGCGCGGCGGGTGGGCTACCTTGGTTTTCTCTCCACAGACGGGGCAGGTCTCCTTCAGGGTGTAGCGCCCACAGCTGGGGCACTTCCTTATCCTGAAGTGCATCAGCTACCCCTCTTCTTGACTTTCTTTATGCGCTTCTCCTTCCTTATGAGGGTCGCCTCTCCGCCCGCTTCCTTGATAACGCGGAGTATCTCCTCAGCTATGTCTTCAAGGACTTCCTCGGCCTTGTGGTAGTCCGGGGCAGTGACGTCTATCCTGTAGCGCGGCGCCCCCTGGTAGGAGAACTTGACCTCTATCTCTTTCTCCTCGTTGGCCCTGTCGCGCGCCCTTATCAGCGCCTCTTTGATAATCTCAATGCCATTTGGCTTTGGAACTGTTATCTCGAACTCCGCGTCGATGGTGACGGTCGGGATTTCAACGTAGGCCTCGATTATTGGCCTGAGCGCCTCTATCCACTCGTCGCTTATGAGTCCCTTGAGAACTTCTATCCCGTTCTGGGCGGCGTCTTCAAAGGCCGCGTAAACCTCCCCGTACTCTTCCTCGAGCGGAACCCAGACCTCCCTCCAGGCGGTCTCGAAGTCCTTTCCTATCTTCTCGGCTGCCATCTTGAGCAGGTTCTCAGCCTTCTGGGCGCGCTTGTACTCCTGGAGCTTGGCCTTCCTCTGCTGCTGGTTTACGCGCTTGAGGCTCAGGTCGATATGTCCCTTCTCCGGGTCAACGCGGATGACCTTGGCGACTATCTTCTGGCCCTCCTTGATGTGGTCCCTTATGTTCTTGACCCAGCTCGAGGCAACCTCGCTTATGTGCATGAAGCCCTCTTTTCCGGGATACTCATCGAGCTTGAGGAATGCACCGTAATTGTGAATGTTCTTAACGGTAGCGACCACGAACTCTCCCTCTTCTGGGTACTCTTTGGCTTTCCTTGGCATTACAACCACCTCAAAATTTTCTCTGCCGGGGTAAGTTACGAAAAGAGGTATTTAAAGTTTAGCAGAACGAAAAGAAGGAGAGGTTCACTCGAGAACCTCGAGTATCTTGGCCTTTATGACACCTTTTCCGCCGGTCGGCTCGACGAGCGTTGCTCCGCAGACGAGGCAGCGGACGGTCGTGGCAGGGTTGCTGAAGACTATCTGCTCGTTGCCGCAGTCGATGCACTTAACGCGGAGGAACCTGCTCCTCGGCATGGGGATGAGGTTCTTCGGGAGCGCCATGCGTCACACCTCCACCAGCTCAAACTTCTTAACACGGAAGCCCTGTCCCCTCGTGTGGGCCTTGCCGCAAACGGTGCACCTAAAGCGAAGGTCGAGCTTCTTGACCGGTTTCTCCCTTCCGGCCGGGTTCGGCCTCGGGAAACCGCGGTAACCCTTCATGATTCTGCGGAATCTCCTCTGGCCCTGGCTGAGCTCGCTCCTCGGCCTCTTCTTGACCTTCTCGACCTTGTGGATCGTGTGCTTTTTACAAAACGGGCAGTAAGTCCTTATCTGCTTCGGGTACTTCATTCTCTCACCTCCGAGAGCGGCCCGGTGGGCTCCTACTCGCCCCGGCCTCGGACACCCCCGAGCCATGAGGCATGATAGCGCCTGCAAACCCCGGTAGCCCGGAGGCTTTAAAAAAGTTTTTGCCTGCGCACCTAAAGCTGGAGAATGAACGGCACCACGAACGGAACGAGAGCCGTTAGCACGAAGCCGTGAACGAAGGCTATAAGAGCCACCTCGCTCCCGCCGAACTTCGTTAGGAGGGGCAAGGTCGTGTCCATTGTCGTAGCTCCACCCATTGAAACCGCCAGCTCCTTCGGGAGCCTCTTTATTGCAAGGGGGTAAAACAGGACGGTTAATATCTCCCTCATGAGGTTTGCCAGGAAGCCCAGCGTGCCGTAAACGGCAGAGTACTGGCCTATAAGCGGGCCTGTGAGTGAGTACCAGCCGCAGCCGGCCGAGACTGCCAGGCCCCACTTGAGTTCTATGCCGAGGAGCAGTGATGCCACCAGCCCCCCTATGAGAGAGCCTATGAGCGTCCCGAGGGGTAGCTTCACCGCCAGTTTCCCGAGCTTTTTGATCTCTCCCAGCCTGAAGCTCCCGCCCAGGTCGATCCCGATGATGAGTATGAGCAAGTATAACATGACCTCGTACAGGTTGCCGAAGTCAGGGGCGTAGAAGTGGCCGACCGCCATGCCCGCTATGAGCGACGCCAGAACATAAGCCAGGAACCTCATCTCCTACCACCCACCAGAAGGGCCATTCCAACGCTTCCGGCTATGGTGAGGGCCGCGAATACAATTGACGAAACCAGCAGCCACCCCGCGTTTATCTCGACCTTCCCTGCCTCAACGCCCATGAAGAATATCAGCAGGAGCAGTGCGGCACTCATGGGCAGGTCTACGTTGAGCTTCTTTCCGCGCTTCCGGAGGGTGTACCCTATCAGAACGCCGGCAAGCAGGGGGATGAATATGTTCATGCAACGAGATGGCTCTGAATGTTAATAAAGCTATCGAGGGGCTCGGAGGGTGTTCACGTCATCATTCGTGAGCGTTCAGTTTGCTTGCTAATCGTCATCGCCCGCCATAAGTTTGGAACGTCCCTTTTTAAATCTGACCTGATGCCGATGCCAAGGTTTTTATGATGGACTTCCCTTCATTCAAATGGTGATTGATATGATCCGCGCATCCGAAAGGGCAATGGGTATTGAGTACGCCATAAGGGACGTCGTTCTTCCAGCCAGAGAGCTCGAAAAGAAGGGAATAAAGGTTATCAGACTCAACATCGGTGATCCCGGCAAATACGACTTTCAGCCGCCGAAGCACATGAGGGACGCCTACTGTAAGGCCATCCAGGAGGGCCACAACTACTACGGCACCAGCGAGGGCCTTCCAGAACTCAGGGAGGCCATTGTCCAGCGTGAAAAGAGAAAGAACGGCGTCGACATTACTCCTGAAGACGTCCGCGTTACCGCCGCGGTTACGGAGGCCCTTCAGTTCATATTCGGCGCCCTCCTCAACCCCGGCGACAACATACTCGTCCCCAGCCCGAGCTATCCGCCTTACACAGGCCTGGTCAAGTTCTACGGCGGTGTTCCGAACGAGTACCTCACCGTTGAGGAGAACGGCTGGCAGCCGGACATCGACGACATGAGGAAGAAGATCAACGAGAAGACGAAGGCCATAGCGGTGATAAACCCGAACAACCCAACGGGAGCACTCTACGAGAAGAAGACCGTGAGGGAAATCCTCGACCTGGCTGGTGAGTACGGCCTGCCGGTCATAAGCGACGAGATATACGACCTCATGACCTACGAGGGGGAGCACGTTTCACCCGGCTCGCTCACCAAGGACGTTCCGGTCATCGTCATGAACGGCCTCTCCAAGGTCTACTTCGCCACGGGCTGGCGCCTCGGCTACTTCTACTACGTTGACCCCGAGGACAAACTCTCCGAAGTGAGGGAAGCCATAGACAAGATGGCGAGGATAAGGATATGCCCGAACACTCCGGCCCAGTTCGCGGCGATAGCGGGCCTCACCGGGCCGATGGACTACCTCAAGGAATACATGGCCAAGCTTAAGGAGAGGAGGGACTACATCTACAAGCGCCTAACCGAGATTCCGGGAATAAGCACCACCAAACCGCAGGGAGCCTTCTACATATTCCCGCGCATCGACGAACGCTCCAAGTGGAAGAACGACAAGGAGTTCGTCCTCGACGCCCTCAACGAGGCCCACGTGCTCTTCGTCCACGGCTCAGGCTTCGGCTACGCCGGCGACTGGCACTTCAGGATAGTCTTCCTGCCGCCAGTCCCGATTCTGGAAGAGGCCATGAACAACTTCGAGGCATTCATGAGGAGGAAGCTGGGTTCCTGACACCTTTTTCTCCTTTAAAAAACACATGGGAGTTTTCACGGGCCGACTATTCTGTAGGCCTTCACCCCATTCCAGGTTTTGATGTACACTATGTTTCCATCAAGTTTAACGTCATACGGCCTCTCATTTGCTTCCTTCAAGGAAATAAGCATAATAATAGAATTCCCTCTGGAGTGGATTGGCATTGTTGTTTTTTCTTTTGTTTATGGTGTATCGACCACCTTACGTGGTGCTCGTTACCATAGACTGAGTATCTTGTAAGCTTTCACGCCTTTTGTTGTTTGCACGTACACGATGTTGTCTTTAACCTTGACTTTCAACGGGCGTTCTCCCTCATTGAGTTCTTTGCAGGCGATTTTTCGTAAGCTCCTTGCCGTAAGCACGCAAACGCCGTTCTTTTCTTCTCCTCTTTCGTTGGCTAGGAAGTATGCTACGGCCACGTACTTCTCGTTAGCGTCAATGGGTAGTCTAATGCCAACTCCCTCTCCGCTGATGCTAGCAATTTCACTCTTCCGGAGTTTGTTGCCCTCCTTCACGTAAATGAAGGCTCTGGTTCTCAGGGGAGGAGCCTCAGGAACCCCAATTGTAACATAAACCCTGTCATGGAGTATTTTAACATCTGAAATATAGCCGCCGAGAACGTTCGGACAGAACCAGTTTTTTAACAAGCCCGTTGAGATGTCTATGACGTAAACACAAGAGGTGTCAGAAGAACCAAAACGAGGATTACCAACAAGAATCAGGCTCTCGTTTAAGTGTTTAAGTGGATACGCTGGGAACTCTTTCTTCCACTTTTCGGTGAGGTTGTCACCCAAGAAGAGTAGCGTGGACTGACTGTCTTGGATGAAGTATGCGTACAGGAGAACTCCCTCTGGAATGCAGATGTATCCCCCGTTAATTCCGGGTAGCGTGTAGTTGCTCTTTTGAATATCCTGCGTGAAGATCGTGAAGTAGTAAGAGAAATTTTCAAAATTGAGGCTAGTTTGAATTTTAAATGGACATTCTAATGAGGACACATCTTCTTTAAAAGAAGCTCCTTTGGCGTTGGTCGGGACAAGTATTCCTTTTGGGATAATGAGAAGAATTAATGAAAAAACAGTTA
Source organism: Thermococcus pacificus (assembly GCF_002214485.1). Taxonomy (NCBI): domain Archaea; kingdom Methanobacteriati; phylum Methanobacteriota; class Thermococci; order Thermococcales; family Thermococcaceae; genus Thermococcus; species Thermococcus pacificus. The sequence goes on along the minus strand of NZ_CP015102.1, from coordinate 912,998 downwards.
CAACTAAAAGATATTTTTTGACATTCATGTCCAGCACTCTCCAGTTCTGTTAACCATTAAACAGGACTACTATCGCTCTTCCGCATTCCGTCCCATGTTCTTCTTTAGTGCACACAACAAAATTCTGGGACTTCGATGCATCTGGTGCAAAGCATCCTCCATAGTGATTGTTCGCCCACTTACAAGAGTTCCCTACATCTCCGCATCCACAGCATGTAAGCCAATGTGTATTTATGTATAATTGATAATATTCGGAATAATGCGATACGTCGGGATCAGGGAGGGGTTTCAAGTAATTAGTGACAACCCAGCATCCAATCCTGTTACATTCTACCTGCCATATTATATTGCTTTCTTGATAGCTCGACACTTTTGGATTGTATGCGCCCCTTCATAAAACAGCTTTATCTGTATTGATCCAAATGTTTGCAATCCTAACTCTATAGCCCTGTTCCAATATTTCTCAAAGTCTGTCCCCGTACTCGGGAACTCGTAAGTACAGTAGTCACCCCAAAAGTGGTTGACATCGGGTTCGCTACTAGTATACATTCCCACCCATAACACGACAGGATAAAACTCTCTGTAGTACATGTATGGGGCTTCTGAGGCATCAAGTGGATGGATGACTCCCGGTAGAGGAGGAGCTGTGCCATAGGAATTATAGCAGTGCAGGTAAGAACAGAAGCAACCCTTTGCAATTCCTCCGAACTTTATTGCCAGGGGCTCTACTCCAGTAGCCGCTTTTATTAGTGTCTGTTTTCGTCCGGTTTCTTTGAGTGTTTTCAGGGTTTGCAGTTTCTCTTTCTCCTCGGCAAACTTGTAGATTTCTCTCCAGAGTTTTTCTCTCTTGTCAAGCAGGGTGAGGATTTCGTTGATGGTCTCTTCAGTGTAGTTCCCGGCTTCAACTTTCTTAAGCAGTTCTCTCATCCTCATGTCCGTTTGAACGACTTCTGTAAACGTCAGCTCCGCCGCCTGCCTGTAGTAGGCTATGAACCATGCCAAGTCTACGTCGCTCCTTACTGGGTGGACTTTTTTAACGTGCTCTTGGACGATGGTGCTCTCGGGGGGTGGTTTGTAGTAGAGGATTTTTCTACCATAAGGTGTCTGAACAGTGTAGTTTTGGACGAGTTGGAGGCTGAGTTTTTGACGTTTGAGGTATTTTAACTCGTTGGTGAGGAGTCTAATCTCATCTTTTTGCATCACAATTTCAAAGAGAATGCTCATGTTTTTAGTGGTGTTCCACTTCTCGTAAAGCTTTTCGAGTCTTAACTTCTTTTGGTCAATTGTGTGAGTCAAGTTCGTGATGTTTGCTGTTAGGTTATCTAAGAGAGTGTTAACGTCGATGCACGAGCAACTCTGACAGGTATGGGCTTGGTTTGTGGTTTGTGTTGTTCCCGCCTTGACTGTTTGGACACTACTCAGGAGGGGAATCCCAAGGAGGAGCATTGCTACCCACTTCCGCATTCGCCCCCTCCCACCAAAGACGTTATCACGGTATAATTATCAAAAGTAGTATATAACCCTTTCGAAATCATAACCAAGTTTTTTACAAAATTGGTAGTTATCTGGGGGATAAAATCATTTTTACCCTCCAGAAACGACCGGGATGACCTCAACGTAGTCCCCGTCTTTAACGCTCTCGTCTTCCAGAGCCACTCTGCCGTTGACCTTTGCTATTGCGCTCTCCGTGTTAAATCCGATCTCCCTGAGGACGTCCGCGACCTTCATGCCCTTCTCCCACTCCAGTTCCTTCTCTATGCCCCTGCCAAGAACCTTTACTCTGATCACTCTCACCACCGAAAGGCATATTTCCCCCGGGTTTATAAAGTGCACTGGCCGAGGATGAGCGGTTGGCCCGGCACCGAGGGGTGAGGAGGGCCACCACTCCTGAGGCCTCCAAAAAACTTAAAAACCCTCCCCTGCTCATATAACTCGGGCACTGGAATGCCGCGGTAGCCTAGCCTGGTAGGGCGCCGGCCTGCTAAGCCGGTGGCCATTGGCCACAGGGGTTCAAATCCCCTCCGCGGCGCCAAATTTTCTCCGGGATCAAACGCCGGGATAGCCTAGAGGTGAGGCGGTGGACTGCAGATCCGCTTTACGGGGGTTCAAATCCCCCTCCCGGCTCCATAACAAACTTCGCCTCCATGAAGTTTGATTAAGGTTGCATGTCGTGTTTATGGAATCCCTGTTTTGAGGGGGTTGCTCTTCCACTTGCTGGTTCTGCAGTGTTTCACTGTGGGAATAACGCCCCTCGCGCGTTAATTGGAAGTTGAACTCCTGCCAAAACGCAAACTAACAACGGCGGAATTCAAAATTCACTCCAGCGTTTTTCATTGGAATTCCACCCAAACTGGCGATTTAGCAGGAACCATAAACCTTGATGAAACCTTACAGGGTAAAGTTTTCACCTAGAACAAACCATAAATACCTCCCCGCGTACCTCCCTTCGATGAGTGCCCCAGTATTCAACTCAAAACTCTGTGCGGTCTGCAAGGGAAGGAAGCTCCTCTGCGGCAGGCCAACCTGCCCGATACTCGAACGCTTCAGGGTAGCCCGCAGTGTTGAGCAGAAGCTGAACAAGCGCCACCTCTTCGGCTCATCACCACCGAGCATCTTCGTCGGAGAGTACGGCTACCCGAAGGTTAGAATCGGACCCCTCGTTCCGCCCATCGAGGGGAATACAGACTACCTTGACAACCCCCTCAAATGGGAGAACAAGACCATAAAGGACATCCTCTACTACCGCTCGCTGCTTGTCATGGGCGAGAGCGAGGCGGACGTGAACGTGAGAAAGAGCGGCAGAATACTGGGCGAGGTTCAGGAGCTGGCGATGAGTATAAAGCCCGTCGACAGCGAGATACTCCTCAAGAGAAAGCCCGTTCTCAAGGTTCTCCCGAGCGAGTTTGCACCCCCAGTAGGGCCCAAGGCTGAACTCCTCGACTTTGAGCTGACGGAAAACCCAAAAATCCCACGCAGAACGGATTACGTCGTGAGCGACGAGCTGAAGGCAGAACAGGCAATAATGCGCCTCTACAACTGGGGCTTCGACGAGTACTACATCATTAGACTTCTCTCAGCCGGGCTCCTCGGTGTAGACAAGAAGCTCGTTCCCACCAGATGGAGCATCACGGCGGTTCAAGACACGATAGGAAAGAACCTGCGGCGTGAGGTTCTCCACTACCCCGAGATAAACGACTACGAGGTCTACTTCTACCGCTTCCTTGGCAATCGCTATGCAGTACTGCTGATGCCCGAAACTTACGCCTTCGAGCTTTTGGAGGTCTGGCTGAAGGGCTCGCTCTTCGGCACTTCGGAACCCAACGTCATCCACGACTACGAGGACTTCAGGGGCAGAAAGGAATACGTCAAGGAAACGGCTGGAGCATATCACGCGGCTCGCTTGAGCGTCCTCGAAGCTTTGCGCGGGAGGAGGAGGCAGGCGAGGGCTGTTGTTTTCCGTGAGGTTACTCCAGAATATTATGCCCCAGTAGGGGTGTGGCAGATAAGGCTGGGGGTTAAGAAGGCGATGGGCAATCCCATAGGCCGCTTCGAGACGCTAAACGAGGCCCTTGAGGCCATTAAGAGACGCCTTGAGCACCCGTTCGAGAAGTACCTTGAGAGGAGCTATATCCTAAGAAACCTCGCGAGGCAAAAAACCTTGGACGAGTGGCTCGGAAAGAATATATACCGCCTCGATAGAGAGAATGCAGGTGGATGACGACCACTCCATCCCACTGAAAGGTGATGACTGCACGTCAGGCCGACACCGCTTGGGGGTGATAGCGTGGAGAGTGTTGACCTCATTAGAGAGCTCATGAGAATTGAGAAGAAACTTGAGGACATAGAAAAACTCCTGAATGAACTGCTTGAGCGGGAGGAGAGTTATGCCCTAATGAAACTCTCGGAGGAATCTCTAAAGGAGTTCTTCACAGACGAACCGGATATATACTCCGAGGAAGACCTTAAGGTGAGATATAGATGAAGGGGAAGATAGTTCTTGTACCGTTTCCATTTACAAGCCTGAGAGGAGCGAAACTCCGCCCTGCCCTTGTGTTGTTTGAAGACAAGGACGATGTCACACTCGCGTTCATATCCTCAAGGGTTGAACGTTACAATCCAGAGACAGATGTTCTTATCGAAAAATCTCACCCAGAGTTCCACTTAACCGGCCTCAAAGTTTCATCGTTTGTTAGACTCACAAAGATAGCGACAGTCCAGAAGGATATTCTAATCGGTGAACTCGGCGAAATTGGCCCAATTCTCAAAAAAGAAATAAGCCAAAAGATATGCTCACTTCTGGGGTTTGAGTCATGAGAAAAAAGCTCGCCCTAATAAGCCTCGACGGCAATGGAATCTACAACCTCAAGCACATGCCCTTCCTGAGCGAGCTGGCGGAAACTGGCGACTTTGCGGTCGTTGATTCAATCTTTCCTACCCTGACTGACTTAGTTCACACAAGCGTCATGACCGGTGTGTGGCCGAAGGACCACGGCGTCGTCGAGAACGGCTACTACGACCGCTTAAGCGACAGGAAGGTGAACTTCTACGAGTATGAGGTGGCCTTCAATCCTCATAGGGTCATAAAGGCGCCAACCATCGTGGACATCCTCAGAGGGAGGGGCGTTAGAACCGCCGCCGTCAGCGGCTACACCATGCCCCCCTTCAGCGGGACTGACGTCAGAATTTTCCCTCCTTTCTTCGCGGGCGACAAGATGTACAGGCAGCACGGCAGGGACTGGAGGAAGGACGTCTGGGTATTGAATTCGGCGCTCTACCTCTACGAGGAGTGCAAACCGGATCTGCTCCTCGTCCACTTCGCCTCAATAGATGGAATGAGCCACGACCACGGGCCCCTGAGTGAAGGCGCGCTTAAAGCAGTGGAAACCGTCGATACCGCCGTTAGAACCCTGTGGGAGCGCCTCAAGGATGAATATGCATTCATAATCTTCGCTGACCATGGCCAGGAGGAAGTCCACACCTGGGTGAACCTGAGGGCTTACCTGAGAAAACACGGAATAGAGACTCTCAGGGTTTCATCGGGCGGAGGCGTTCACGTCTATCTGAGGGATCCAAACCAAAGCGAAGAGGCCTTCGAAGTTCTCAGGAAAGCCCCCGGCGTTCGAGAAGTCTTCTTCCGCGATGAACTTCCCCACCTCGACAGCCCGAACAGCGGTGAGCTTATAGTCTCGGCAAAGCCGGGCTACTGGTTCTGCTCCCACAGGATGTGTAAGGGAACAAAGGGCGTGAGCCACTGGGTTAAGGGCATGCACGGCTCGATGAACGAGCCAGTTGTGAAGGTTCCGCTCATCCTCTGGGGCTTTGAGAATGCAAACCTTGAAAACGCCTCGCTCATGGACATAGCGCCGACGATACTGGATTTCTTCGGCGTTGAGAAGCCAACTAACATGGTGGGGAAAAGCCTAATTTAATGGCCACTGAAGTTTGTTGGGCAAAATCTACAATTCGACCCGCGCTGAGAGACTTATCGAGAAAAGCAGAAGTGAGTGAAATGAGGAAGAAATCCAGCCAGCCCTCAGCGCGAGGACTGGGCAACCCTCTCGATCTCTTCCTTCTTGCTGTAGGCGAAGCTCTTCGGGTCCTTGTTGGCAGCGGCAATTATCTCCTCCGCGAGGGCCTGGGCGTAGCTGGTCTTGTTCCTGTAGCACTTGGCGCTGGCTCCAAGGGCGATGTTCTTCAGGGCGATGTCGAGCCTCCTGAGCGGGGAGACGTCAACTGACATGTGGTAGCGGATTCCACCGAAGGCTATCGTGGTGGTGTCCTCCCTTGGTGCGGAGTTCTCAATGGCCCTGACGAGAACCTGAATCGGGTTCTGCTTCGTCCTGCGCTCGATGATCATGAGGGCCTCCTTAACTACCTCGTAGGCCTTCATCTTCTTGCTCATGAGGGAGCGGTGTTCCCTCCTCATGAAGTGGCCGCCGACCTTTGAGTGGCTCGCACCGCTGCGCATGACTTTGTTTATCAGGCGCTCAACGATGTGGACGTTGGCCTTTCCAAAGGACTTCTTGGCGTGCCTTCCGTGGCTGTGCGGGAGTATCCTCGGCTCAAGGTTTATGTATGGCCTGAGCGACGGGTCGTTGACTGTTACCTCCTCAACGCTCCACCTGCCCATGACCTTGGGCTCCTTCGGGACGAAGAACCTCTCTGTGAGTGCCTTGGCCATTCACTTCACCTCCTCGGCTTCTCCTTCCTTCCCTTGACGAGCTCCTTGAGGGAAACCCTGTTGACCTTGACGACCTTGTACCTGATACCGGGGATATCACCCATCGAACCGCCCTTAGGACCGCCGATTCCCTCGATGATGACCTCGTCGTGCTCGTCGATGTGGTTGATGGCACCGTCACCTGGAGTGAAGGCAGTGACGACCTTACCGTTCTTGATGAGCTGAACCCTAACTGCCTTACGCATAGCTGAGTTCGGCTGCTTTGCCTCGACGGCTATCTTCTCAAGGACTATACCCTTCGCCTGCGGAGCACCCTCGAGCGGGTCGCTCTTCTCCTTGAGGCGGAGGACTCTTCTCTTGTATCTTATGTCACTCCAGCGGAACTTCTTCCTCTTGAGCTTGAGCTTCCTACCGGCAAACTCTCCATACGGAGCCTTCTTTCCAGCCATGATCATCACCTCAAATTATGATCACATCACTAATACCGTGGTGTCTCTCCATCAGTTCTTTCACGAGGTTGATGTTCTGGCCGCCCCTGCCTATCGCGCGTGGCTTGTCGCGCGGGCCTATGTCGAGGAGGGCGACCTTCTTACCATCACGCTTCTCAGTTATGTGGACCTTTTTAACCTTAACCCCGAGGCTCTTATAAATGTTCCTCAGGAACTCCTCTGGGTTGTCCGAGTGCTCGATGAGCTCGATGTCCTTTCCGAGCATGTTCTGGACGCGCTTAACGTTGGCTCCCTTCTTTCCAAGGGCGAGGCCCATCTCACCCTTCTTGATGACGTAGATGAGCCTGTTCCTGCCGGTGTCTATGAGGCAGTCGAGTACCGTGGCTCCGGTCATGCTCTCGAAGAGTGCTATGAACTTGATCTGGTCTGTGTTGAGCTTCAGCGGCATTACTCCTTACCCCCAAGGGCGAGTATTCTGCTCTCACCGGGGTCGAGGATAGCGAGGGCAGAGACAGTGTGCGGCCTTCCGAGGAGGGTTCCGAGCTCGACGCTGGTTCCCTCGAACTCGTATATCGGTATTCCGCTGAGCTTGGCGTAGTAGAGTATGTCCTCCTTGAGATCCGGCCTCGCGTTCCTGGCGACGATGATCAGCTTCGCTCCACCCATCTTCGCGTACTGTATGGCCTTTTTGGCTCCCATGACTATCTTTCCGGTCTCCTCAGCTTTCCTAAGTTCAAAGGCGAAATCAACCATTACTTACACCTCCCTACTCCCTTTTCGGTCTCAGGGGGAGATTCATTGCCAGTTTGACCATTCCCGTACCGACAGGCACGGGCTGGCCTATGAGCACGTTCTCAACGACGCCGTTGAGCGGGTCAACGTCACCCCTCTCAGCGGCCTCGAAGAGGTGCTGTGTGGTTATCTCGAAAGATGCCCTGGAAAGCACGCTGGCCTTCTCCCCAACTATACCGTGCCTGCCTATGGGCAGTATAACTCCGTCGAGCGTCATCATGTCGGCGACGAGCATGATGTGTCTGACATCGACCTCGAGACCCTGCTCGCGCATCGTGTTGACGATTTCCTCTATGATGGCGTTCCTTGCCGCTTCAATGCCGAGCACTTCGGCGATCTCCCAGATGTTGTTGGTCCTGGTTCTCGTTGGATCAACGCCCGGGACCTTGAGCACCTGCTTGAAGTTCGAGCCCTCTGTGTAGATGACGTACTCGTCGCCTTCCTTCCGGATGATGGTCTTTCCGACGCCCGAGAGGCCTTTAAGACGGTGCTTTTTAACCTTTTCGGAGAGCTTCCTCAGGTCGGAGAGCTTGCCTACCTTCTTGGGCCTCATAATGAGCGTGTATCCGTCCACCTCAAACTCTGCGGTCTTGAACGAGCCCTCAAGCTTCCTCTGAATCTTCTCCATGTCGAGGCCGGCTTTCTGAAGCCTCTCCGGGTCGATCTCCACTATGAACTCGTAGTTGAGGATGTCAATGCTGGTCTCCCTTGCGAGGTTCTCGAGGGTGGTTCCCTCTATCCTCCTCGCCACTTCAAGGGCTTTCTCCCTGTCGTAGCGGTGCTTCTCGTCGAGGTAAACGGTCATGATAGGCGTTGATGGGTTCTTTCTCGCGTCCACAATCTCGATGATTCTCGGCAGACCGAGGGTGACGTTGATCTCAGCGACACCAGCGTAGTGGAAGGTGTTGAGGGTCATCTGCGTTGACGGCTCACCGATTGACTGCGCCGCAACGGTTCCAATGGCTTCTCCCGGCTCTATCTTGGCCTTTTCGTACTCCCTGACGGCCTCCTGGATGATGGCCTCGATCTCCGCCTTCTTGAGCTTGTACTTCTTGTCGTACTCGACGAGCTTGTTGTAGAGCTCTTCCTTGATGTTCTCCGGAAGCTCTGCCTTATCAACAAGGCTCCTGATGGTCTTCGCTGCTACCATTTCACTCACCTCCCCTCATCTTCACGAGGGTTCTAACGATGACCCTATCAACGTCAATCGTCTTGCCCTGCCAGCTCTTCATCGGGTCTATTCCGTCCTCACCGTACTTGAACTGGACGATGATTCCCATCGGATCCCTCACCGTTCCGTCGTAGTCAACCTTGAGGTCCTGGAGGGCGTTTATCAATCTCCTCTGCATGTAACCGCTCTGTGCCGTCCTGACCGCGGTGTCAACGAGACCTTCCCTTCCACCCATTGCATGGAAGAAGTACTCCTGTGGGGTTAAGCCACTCTTGTAGGAGTTCGTGACGAAGCCCCTGGCCTTGGCTCCAAGGTCGCCGGGCTTGAAGTGGGTTAGAACCCTGTCGCGATAGCCGCGGTAGAGACGCTTACCACGGATGGACTGCTGTCCGAGCATCGCAGCCATCTGGGTGATGTTGAGCATCTTACCCCTCGCTCCGGTCTTGGCCATGATGACCGCGTGGTTGGTCATACCGAGGTACTTTTCAGCGACCTTACCCGCGTTGTCACGGGCCTCTGCCAAAACCGCCATGATGTTGCTCTCAAGTGTCTCCTCGAGGGTCTTACCCGGAAGCGGCTCGAGCTCACCGTTCTTGTACGCCTCTATGAGCCTGTTGACCCTATCCTCCGCCTCGCGGATTATCTCGTGTATCCTGTCGAGGGCCTCCTGCGGGAGGTCTTCGTCGTCTATTGCTGTTGTGAAGCCCTTGTGGGTGATAGCCCATATGGCGAGCTTCGTGACCTGGTCGAGGAACTGCCTGGCCCTCTCAACGCCGTACTCCCTTACGATGATGTCAAGGAGCTTTCCGTCCTCTCTACCGTAGGCCTTCTTGTCTATGGCACCGCTGAGGAGCTTTCCGTTCTGGATGTAGACGAAGCCGTCGTAGGCTATCTTCCTGACCTCCTCAGGGTCCGGGATAAGCTTCTCCTCTATGAGCTTCTCTATGGCCTCGCAACGCTCCGGCTCGTCGCAGAGTTTGTTGCGGTACCAGATGGTCAGGTCGTCCGGCAGGAGGAGTGAGAATATAGTCTTTCCACTCCAGAGCTCAACGCCATTCTCAACCTTGTCCGGTTCAGGGAGCTCCTTCACATCTACGCCCGCGAACATGAGCATCTGCTCCACTTCGCTGCGGGTGAAGTACGCTCCCTCGCGTGTGAGCAGGTAGCCACCGGAGATGTGATCCTGTATTCCCGCTATAAGCGGACCGCCGTAACGCGGTGAGATTATGTGGTTCTGAACTTCCATAAGTATCTTCGCTTCCGCCTGCGCCTCCTCAGTCTGAGGCACGTGGAGGTTCATCTCGTCACCATCGAAGTCCGCGTTGTAGGGCGGGCAGACAGCCAAGTTGAGGCGGAAGGTTCTGTAGGGCATGACGCGGACGCGGTGGGCCATGATGGACATCCTGTGAAGCGACGGCTGCCTGTTGAACAGGACTATGTCCCCGTCCTCAAGGTGCCTCTCGACGGTCCAGCCGATGTCGAGCTTTTCCGCGATTATCTCAAGGTTGTTCTCCATGAGGCGTATCCTTCTTCCCTCGGGGTCGATTACATAGTTGGCTCCAGGATACTTCTCGGGACCGTTCAAAACCCTCTGCTTGAGCTTCTCGAAGTTGAACTCGGTGACCTTTTCCGGAACGGTGAGCTCCATGGCAACCGCGAGGGGAACGCCGACCTCATTGATGCTTATCATCGGGTCTGGGCTGATAACGGTACGGGCGGAGAAGTTAACACGCTTACCGCTGAGGTTGCCACGGAAGCGTCCCTCCTTACCCTTAAGCCTCTGGGAGAGGGTCTTGAGGGGCCTTCCGCTCTTGTGCTTGGCCGGCGGAATGCCTGAGGTCTCGTTGTTGATGTATGTGGTGACGTGGTACTGGAGGAGGTCCCAGAGGTCCTCTATAATCAGCTGAGGTGCTCCTGCCTCGATGTTGGACTTGAGGCGGTTGTTGATACGGATTATGTCGACGAGCTTGTGGGTGAGGTCGTCCTCCGCTCTGATGCCGCTCTCGAGGGTGATGGAGGGCCTCATGGTGACTGGCGGAACCGGGAGGACGGTGAGAACCATCCACTCAGGCCTGGCCTTCTCCGGGTGCAGGCCGAGGAGCGGTAAGTCCTTGTCGGGTATCTTCTCGAGCCTGTCGCGGACCTCGCTCGGCATCATCCTGTGCTTGTACTCGTTGCCCTCTTCGTCCTTCCTGAGCTCCCAGTAGATGGTCGGTCTCTCAAACTTTATTGGGAACTGCGGCGCTCCACAGTGCGGGCAGACCATCCTCTCTTTGGCCTTCTTGTGTATCTCCTTGATGAGCCTGTCCTTTGCCTTCTTCCTGTCGCCCACGACATCGAACTTGTGCATGTACTCCTCTATTTCCTCGTCCTTCAGCTTTATCCTGCCACACTCACGGCAGGTGCTCTCCAAAACCCGGTGGATGGTCTTGGCGAATCCGACGTGGATTATCGGCCTTGCAAGCTCGACGTGGCCGAAGTGGCCGGGACAGTCCCCGGCCCTGGCGCCACAGGTCTCACAGCGGAGTCCCGGGTCGACGACACCGAGGCGCTTGTCCATAAGGCCGCCTTCGATGGGATAACCGTCATCGTCGTAGGTGTCCGGGACGGTTATCTCAGCCGCGCTCATCTTTCTGATTTCCTGCGGTGAGAGGATTCCGAACTCAATACTCCCGATGACCTTCTTCATCGACTGCATGGTATCACACCCTATCCGTTATGTTGAGGGACGGCCTTATTACCATCGCCTTCAGCTCGTCCAGCAGGAGCTTGAAGGCGTAGCTCATCTCGACCTTGCTGATCCTCTCTTCCTCTCCACAGACCGGGCAGTAAACCTTTCCTCTGCGCTTGTCCTCCAAAGCTAAGTGTCCACAGCTCTCACAGACCCATACTTCAGTCTTGTCACTCTCCTCAAGGAGACGCTCGATCAAGAGCATCGCAGCGCCGTGGCCGATGAGGACGTCGCGCTCCATCTCACCGAACCTGAGACCTCCCTCGCGGGCCCTTCCCTCGGTCGGCTGCTTAGTGAGAACCTGAACCGGACCGCGTGAACGGGCGTGCATCTTGTCCGCGACCATGTGGTGGAGCCTCTGGTAGTAGATGACGCCAACGAACACGTCAGCCTCAAGGCGCCTTCCGGTTATTCCGTCGTACATAACTTCTCTGCCGCTGTGCTTGAAGCCGAGCTCCTCGAGCTCCTTCCTGAGCTTCTCCTCGGGTTCACCGATGAAGGCCGTTCCATCAACGCGCCTGCCCTTGAGCGAGGCCACCTTTCCACCGATGGCCTCAATGAGCTGTCCGACGGTCATACGGCTCGGGATACCGTGCGGGTTGACTATGAGGTCGGGCACTATTCCGCTCTCGGTCCAGGGCATGTCCTCCTGAGGCACTATGAGGCCGATGACACCCTTCTGACCGTGCCTGCTCGCGAACTTGTCGCCGAACTCCGGAATGCGCAGATCCCTGACGGTTACCTTGACGAGCTTGGTTCCGTCGCCGGTCTCGGTGATGATGACCTTGTCCACTATTCCCCTCTCGCTCGGTCTAACCGAGACGCTCGTCTCACGCCTCTCCTGGAGGATTATTCCTCCGAGACCGCTCTGCTCCTCAAGGAACCTCGGTGGCGAGGTCCTTCCGACGAGGACGTCCTTTCCTTCGACCTTGGACTCCGGGAAGATTATGCCATCCTCATCGAGGTTGCGGTAGTACTTGTCGCCGAGGTAGCCCTGTATGGTTGGGTCCGGAACCTCGAAGCGGTCGGTCTGACCACCCAGATACCTCTTCTCCTCGGCTTCGTATGTTCTGAAGAAGGTCGATCTCGCCAATCCGCGCTCTATTGAGGCCTTGTTCATTATGACAGCGTCTTCCATGTTGTAACCGCCATAGCTGAGAACCGCGACCACGAAGTTCTGACCTGCAGGTCTTTCCTCGAAACCAACGGCCTTCATGATGCGCGAGTTAACGAGCGGAACCTGCGGGTAGTGCATTAAATGACCGCGGGTGTCAACTCTGATGCGGAAGTTCGCGCTTCCGAGACCGAGGCTCTGCTTGGCCATACCAGCGCCGTAGGTGTTACGCGGGGCGGCGTTGTGCTCCGGGTAGGGGACGAGTGAAGCGGGAATACCGAGTATCGCGGCCGGCATGAGCTCCAGATGGGTGTGCTCCTCGGTCACTTCCCACGGCCAGGTTGCCACGTAGGCGTTTTCCTCTTCCTCGGCGTCGAGGTACTCTATGACTCCCATCTTTATTAGGTCGCTCCAGGTGAGGGTGCCGTTCTTTATGCCCTCGACGTGCTCCCTGGTGAGCTTGGGCTGACCGTTTTCGACTATGATCAGTGGCCTTCTAACCCTTCCATCGTCGCTGTTGACGTATATCTCCTTGACCTCCTCGTCCTGGTAGAGGGCGACGTTTATGGCGTCGCTTATCCTGCCGCTTCTTCTGTCGGTTCTTATCCTGCCCACGAGGCTCTCCCCGTCCTCGACGGTTCCGATAAGGACTCCGTTGAGGTAGACACGCCAGAGCTTGGGGTTGGGCCTGCGTTCCTCTATGGGAACAACGCCGAGCCTGCTCAGATATTCCCTCACTTCCTCCTCAGGGATTCCTGTGGTTATCTGGGACATTAACGCAAGGTTTTTGACGAGACCACAGTTCGGACCCTCTGGGGTTTCCGTCGGACAGATTCTTCCCCAGTGGGTTCCGTGAAGGTCACGCGCCTCGAAGTGGGGCTGGTCCCTGCTGAGCGGGGAAGTTACACGCCTGAGGTGTGACAGGGTCGACATGTAGTTCGTCCTGTCAAGGAGCTGGCTGACACCGGTTCTTCCACCGGGCCAGGCACCGGTCGCCAAAGCGTGCTCTATCCTCTCGCTTAGCACGTCGGGCCTTATAGAGTTCCTAACAAAGCGCTGAATGTTTTCGAAGGTGTACCTTTCTCCCTTCCTCTGGTAGGTCTTGGTCATCTGGTACTGCATGTCCTTCACGAGCTGGCCAAAGGCCACTCTGAAGAGGTCCCTGAGAAGGTCTCCCGCCAGCTTGAGCCTCTTGTTGGCGTAGTGGTCCTTGTCGTCCTCGCCACGGAGACCAAGGGAGAGCTCGAGAACCTTTAGTGCCATCATGCCGAGGTAGTAGGCCTTCACCCTCCTGTCTTTCTCCTCAACCCCCATGTGCGGCAGGAGGTTGTTGTCTATGATGTGTTCAGCCCTTCTGAGCCTGTACTCCTTTGGCTGACCGGGAAGGGCGAGCTTTCCTATGTAGTCAAGGGCCTCCTCCTGGGTGGTTATGTCGCTTGCATCTTCGAGATTGTCGAAGAGAACCTGCTGTATCCTCGGGTCGTCGCTGACGGCCTCGACTATCTCCCTATCGCTGAGGAGGCCTAAGGCGCGCATGACGTAGACGAACTTAACCGGCCTCGGAACGTTCGGGATGTTGACGTAGAGAATTCCGTCCTTCCTCCTCTCGACGGTGATGAGTGCGCGGTAGCCGTGTCTGTAGGAGAAAACCTTTGCTATTATCCTGTTCTGCCTGTCGTCCCTCTCCACGAGGGTCTTGTTGGGAGCCAGGTCCTCAATAGAAACGATAACTCTCTCGGAACCGTTGATAATGAAGTATCCTCCCGGATCCTTCGGATCCTCTCCAAGCTTTACGAGCTCCTCGTCGCTGAGGCCGTAGAGACGGCAGGCCTTTGATTTGAGCATTATCGGAAGCTCGCCGATGCGGACCTCGACGGGCTCCTGTTCAATGCCTTTAATGACCGGAATGAGCTCAAGGTAGAGCGGTGCAGAATAGGTAAGGTTCCTTATCCTTGCGTCCATCGGGTAGAGCGGCTTTCTCTGTCCCTGGGCCTCCTGGAATTCAGGCTCGCCAAGGCGAACCTTGCCGAACTTGACCTCGAAGTCCGGTATGTCCGGCTTAACGCCGCCGAACTCGTCTATAACCTGCTGCATGCCGTAGTCGATGAAAGCGTTGTAAGAGTCAAGGTGCTGCCTGACAAGGCCCCTTTCCTTCCAGTATGCCTCCATAACAAGCCAGAGGTCGTCGGGAGTAACATCAACAACGGTCGGTCCTCTCGATGCCATGATCTCACCTCGCAGAATCAGTCCTCCACCACAAGGCGGTAGTAGTAATAGTAGCCCGCCGTCGGGCTCTTCCTCTTGATCTCAAGAACATCGCCTGGCTTTGCGCCGAGCGCCACCACGGCTGGGTCTGAGGCCTTGATCTGCGGGAGCTGGGATATCTTTATCCTGTACTTCCGCAGGAGCTCTTCCTTCTCCTCCTCGCTGAGGATTCTGTGCTCGGGAACCAGCTCATGCATGAATATATCAAACTCTTTTTTCGTCGCCACCGAGAATTGCCCCCTTAACATTTTTTAAGAACGATACCACTACCTCCCACCTGCGGGTTTCGGTATATAAGCTTTTCGAGTGGTATCTGGCCCGTAGGGGTTTATATCGGTTGCGTAAAGTTTAAGAACCGATTTCCATGCAGAAAACGAGCGTTGGTGTACTTCGCTGTCCACCGGGAATGGGAAAGGCTTATAAACGCTCGGCGGAGGTTCGGGGTTCGAACTTTTTGGAAAGGGAGCACTCCATGAGATGGGGCTGGCAGAATGCCATATGGACGCTCATTTTGTGGGGATTTTTGGGGTTAAACGCTCGATTCCTAGCAGAATGACAAATCAACTCGCATTATTTTCGCCGATTAGCGACAACGAAAACAGCCCCTGTAGGGGTTCAATTCAGGAGAACAGAGAATGAGTACCTGTGGAAGGTAATTTAAACCGCCATCGCTAAATCTCATAGAAACGGGGGTGATATAAGGTTATCTGAGTGGTGGGCCCGGGGGGCTTTGAACCCCCGACCACGCGGTTATGAGCCGCGCGCTCTGACCAGGCTGAGCTACGGGCCCACGGCTGGCGCCGCCGCCCGGACTCGAACCGGGGACCGCCGGATTAACAGTCCGGCGCTCTACCGACTAAGCTACGGCGGCACGACCCAATGTAGGGAATATGGGGGGGATTTATAAATCTTACGGTGTCCTCAGAAGAGACCATTAAAACCCCATCCTACCATCTGCGAAAACTTTATATTTTCCCCGGGGGTCTTTAAACCGTGCCCCGGTAGCCTAGCCTGGCGGGGCGGCGGACTTGTAATCCGCCGGTCGCGGGTTCAAATCCCGCCCGGGGCTCCATTCTAACAGCCCTTGCTCCGCAAGCGCTGGCGGAAGAGGCGCGTGCTGTTTTGAAAATGATGATTTCCAGAGAGGGTTTACCCGTCAATTGTCGTTTCTCGAGTGTTTGCTCTCCTCAAGGCGTCCAAAGGACACCAGAATAAAACGCAAACTGGTTGGGTGGCTTTCTTTCGGGATAAACCCCGTATCTAGGTGAGAATTCGAGAGTGCACGCTAATAACATCACCTAATTGTGCGGAGGGAAACTCTTTTGGTCCTTTTTCCAAAGCTTGCTCACATTCATTCGCGACGCGGAGGAGAGCTCCAACGCACGGGACGAGAGTCCCGTTGAGTTTGATCAAACTTTGCAAGATAAAGTTTGTTCGTCTGCACGACGTTTTAGAAAAGGAAATCACTCTCTGTCGTCAACCGTTACAGGAACCCCCATGGACGAGCCATCTCTTTCCGTCGTCGTTGATGTAAGCTTTGATGAGTCTGATGTTCCCCTTTATTACCTCCCCCCGTAGGAGACTCTTCCTGACGCTCCCCCGTATGACGTCCTCCCCGACGTCCTTGGGAGCTCCTCGTCAGCGAGTAGAAGCCCCCTCAACGTATATACCCTCAAGACGGTTCCCCCTAGCAGAAAGCCCTTTATGAGTACTTGGTACTCGTCTATGGTACGCTCGTAACCTGAATTGTTCGATCTTTTAATATCCCGCCTCATCCTTCAGCACCAATTTGGGTTCATTGTCGAAATTATATCAACATTTCTACCCAAAACTGGAAAGTGTCCGGCTGGGTTCAAAAAGGGAACAAAAATGGAAGAAGTCAGATGTCTATCTCGCCCTTCTCTTTGAGCTCCCTGTACATGCGCCAGGTTATCACTGGCCTCTTCGCCGCTAAAACGTCATCCACCCTCTTCACTGCTGTGTTGTGCGGTGCGCTCTTCACCACCTCGGGGTTGGTGTAGGCCTCTTCACTTATCCTCTTGAGGGCCTCAACGTAGGCGTCGAGCTCTTCTTTGGTCACTGTCTCAGTCGGCTCTATCATCAAAGCTTCGTGCACTATCAGCGGGAAGTAAACCGTTGGAGCGTGCATTCCAAAGTCGAGGAGCCTCTTGGCGACGTCCATCGCAGTGACACTAGTTTCCTTCTTCATAGGCTCGGCTGAAAAGACTGTCTCGTGCTTTCTCAGTTCTTTGCCAGGCAACTCGTAGCCGCGGGTTCCCTTCAGCTTCTGGGTGAGGTAGTTTGCGTTGAGGACAGCGACCTCGCTGACCTCTCTCAGGCCATCCCTACCCATTATCTTGAGGTAGGTCAGGGCCCTGACGATGACGGCGAAGTTCCCATAAAGCTCTTTGACCTTGCCGATGCTCTTCGGCACGTTGTAGTCGAGGTAGTAGCGGTCGTTTTCTTCGTCGTAGCTCACCAGTGGAACGGGCAGGTAGTCCTTCAGGAAGTCTTTAACGCCGACGGGCCCGCTTCCGGGGCCGCCACCGCCGTGTGGCGTCGAGAATGTCTTGTGGAGGTTGAGGTGTACCACGTCGAAGCCCATATCACCGGGCCTGACCTTTCCGAGGACCGCGTTGAGGTTCGCTCCGTCGTAGTAGAGCAGGCCGCCGGCTTTGTGGACGATCTTCGCTATCTCCAGTATCTCATCCTCAAAGATTCCAAGGGTGTTTGGGTTTGTGAGCATCAAGCCAGCAGTCCTCTCGCTTACCGCGTTCTCAAGGGCCTCAAGGTCAACAGTTCCGTTCTCGTTGGAAGGTATCTCGATAACCTTGAAGCCGGCCATGGCCGCACTTGCCGGGTTGGTTCCGTGCGCTGAATCCGGAACCAGCATCTCGTCCCTCTGAACTTCCCCGCGGTCGAGGTGGTAGGCGCGGATTATCGAAACGCCCGTGAACTCTCCGTTCGCTCCAGCCGCTGGTTGAAGGGTGAAGCGGTCCATGCCGGTTATTTCCTTCAGCCACTGCTCCAGCTCCCACATTATCCTGAGAGCTCCCTGGACGGTTCTCTCGTCTTGATAGGGGTGGACATAGGCGACGCCAGGATGGGAGGCGATCTCCTCGTTTATCTTGGGGTTGTACTTCATGGTGCACGAGCCGAGGGGGTAGATTCCGGAGTCAACGCCGTAGTTCATTTCGCTCAGGCGGGTGTAGTGTTTGACCACCTCGGGCTCGCTCAGCTCGGGAAGGTTGAGCGGGCTCTTTCTCCTGAGCTTCTCGGGGATTTCAACCTCAACGTCCTCAATGGGCTTTGGAAGGGTGTAGCCAATCCTTCCGGGGCGTGAGAGCTCAAAGATAGTTGGCTCATCCCATTTAGCCTGCCTGAACATCTTAACCACCTCACAGCTCCGCCTCGCTTATTATCTCTCCCAGCGCTTCAACCAGCCTATCAACCCACTCCTTCCTCGTTGTCTCGGTCGCCGCGAAGAGCGCTGTCTCGCCCAGCTCTGGGAAGTGCTTTCCGAGGTAGTAGCCGCCGTGGATTCCCCTCTCAAGGAGCCTCTCGTGGATGATGTCGTAGGGAATCTCAAAGCGAACTGGCACGTCTTTGAAGTAGATTCCCTCGAAGGGAACCTCGCCGACCTCTGAGAGGCGCTTCTTGAGGTAGGCCGTGTTCTTGAGGATGATCTCGCCGAGCTCCGCCAGACCCTTCGGCCCGAGCGTTGCGAGGTGTATGGCGGCTGCAACTGCAACGAGCGCCTCGTTTGAGCAGATGTTAGAGGTTGCCTTTGCGCGCCTTATGTGCTGTTCCCTCGTCTGCAACGTCATCACGAAGGCCCTCTTTCCGTCCGCGTCTTTGCTCATACCGATTATCCTGCCCGGCATCTGGCGGATGAGGGACCTGTCGTTCTTCACCGCGAAGACGCCCGCCCTCGGGCCGCCGAAGTTCATCGGGCTTCCAAGGTAAGATGCTTCCCCAACGGCTATATCAGCGCCCAGCTCCCCCGGAGCTTCAAAGACTCCCAGCATCGTCGGGTCTGCTCCAACGACGAAGTAAGCCCCTGCCTCATGGGCTATTTCGCCGATTTCTCTAACGTTCTCCTCAAGGAGGCCAAAGAAGTTGCTCATCTCGACGTAAACTCCAGCTGAGTCCTTAACTTCCTCCTTGAGCTTTTCGAGGTCGAGCTGGCCCTTCTCGTCCCAGGGAACCTCGACTATCTCAAGGTCTGCCCCGCGGGTGTAGGTTCTAATCACCGCTTTCTTCTCAGGGCTTAGGGCCTTCAGGATTAAGAAGCGCTTCCTCTTCCCTCTGTGGAGCCTCACCGTCATCAGGGCCGCTTCCGCTATTGCAGTCCCCCAGTCGTACATGGAGGAGTTCACAATGGGGAGGCCGTAGAGCTCGGCCATCATGCTCTGGTACTCGAAGAGGGCCTGGAGCATGCCCTGGCTTATCTCGGGCTGGTAGGGGGTGTAAGCGGTCAGGAACTCGCTCCTCTCGATGATGTACTTGACGTGTGCGGGAACGTAGTGGAAGTACGTGCCCGCTCCTAAAAAGCTGGGCATTTCAAGGACGGTCTTGTTTTTGCCCAGAATTTCGTTCATCTCGGTGAAGACCTCGTATTCGCTCTTTCCCTCTGGCAGGTCGAACTCCTTGACCATGCCCTTGGGAACGTCGGAGAATAGGTCTTCGATGGCTGAAAAACCTATCTCTTTCAGCATCTCCTCTTTGTGGGCCGAGTTCGGGATGTAGTGTCTGCCCATACCTATCACCTTCTGAGCTTTAAAATGCTCGTTGAAAGTTGGGTGGGGGAAATATATGCTTTGTGCCCGGAAGCGCTCACGTGAACAGAAGTGTGCATAGAAGAAAGGAAGCCACTCCAAAAAAGATAAGGAAAATCAGTCGATGACTGCATTAGAATCGAGCCAAGCTGTGGGTTGTCCCTATAGACGGACTCAATGTGGTTAAAAACTAATGGCTCATCGGAACGCCGGCAAATCTTTAAAACACCCGACTCTATGCTAAGGGCATGATGTGGGTGAGGTTCGAGAGACGTTACATTGGCCCCTGGGATGACCAGCGAGCGGGCCACTTCTACGTCTCGCTTGGAGGTGGTTGAATGATAATAGCGTTTGACTTCGACGGAACCCTTGCTGACACTTACTCGTGTATTGAGGAGGCCTTCAAGAGAGCACTGGAGAAACGCTACCACTGGCTTCCGGGGAAAGCTCTCTGGGCGAAGCTCCTCACCAAGATAGAGCTCCAGTTCGAGAGACCGACTTTTGGAAAGCACAAGAAGAAGTCAAAGCCGCCTTTCTTCCTGAGGACGAAGTTTTTTGAGACCTGGTTCGAGGAGAGGGCAAAGCTGACGAAGCCGATAGACGACTCCCCCGAACTGCTGAGGAAGCTCAAGGAAGCCGGCCACACCGTTATCTCGTTCTCGGCGGAAGACTTCATCGACGGCATGAAGGTAAGAAGGCTGAAGGAGATGGGCATCTACGACCTCTTCGACGACGTTATAGTCTTCGGGAGGGACTTAACGATAGAGGAGGCATTTCAGCTCGTCCGCGAGAAGTATGGAGACGAGATCTTCATCTGGGTGGACGACAAGCCTTGGCGCTTCATCGGCCACGGCGACGAGAACACGGAATACGTCTGGTACTACTTCCCGTTCACTGCTAGGTTCATCGAGAAGAATAGGGAAAGGCTCGCCCTGATTCCGCACATGCATATAATCCGCGACCTCTGGAGCATCTTCGACGTCATCGAGAGGGTTAAGGGGGAGCGCTCATCCTGAGTCCGCGTTCGTGTACTCTATTGTGTCTTCGACGAACTCGTCGTAGGTCTCTTTATCCACTTCTTCCAGCCTTATTGAGAACTCCTTTCCCAGGGACCACCTTATCGCGACTGGCCCCTTGTCCGTCTCCGCTATCACGAGCCCAAAGGGCAAATCGCCCGCCCAGTGGTGCTTTGAGAAGCCTATCGTGAATCCTTGTCTCTTCAGCTCGTCGATGATGGCATCGAAGGTTCTGCCCGGGCCGTAGGGACTCTTAACGAAACCAATGTAGGCCATTTTTACCCACCATTGTTCCATAGATGGACAGATTTAAAACCTTTTCGGTTCCCCTAACAAAGTTTAAAAGCCGAAGCTCCAACCACGACACATGAAACCCCGACCCCTCCCCGGAAAGGCCCTCAGGCTGGGAAGAACCATCGTCATAGCAGACCTTCACCTCGGCTACGAGGTCAGCATGGCAAGGGAGGGCTTCTATCTTCCGAGGGTCTTCCACGAGGTCGTTGAGAGCCTTCGAACAATCCTTGAGAAGGAGAAGCCGAAGCGCCTCGTCATAGACGGCGACCTGAAGCACTCCTTCGTCCCGGAGTGGCGAGAGAGGGAAGAGCTAAAGGCCTTCGTGGAGGAGGTTTCCCCACTGGTCAGTGAACTGGTTCTTGTCAGGGGCAACCACGACGTTGGAACCATCTGGCTCAGGGAGCTCGGCGTTGAGGTGGTCGATGAGCTTGAGGTTGGATGCTGGAAGCTCGTCCATGGCCATAAACTTGTGGAGGGTGAGCGCTTCATAATAGGTCATGAGCACCCTGCGATAAGGCTGAGGGACGAGGTTGGGGCGCTTGTGAAGGTACCGGCTTTTCTTTTTGGGGAGGATCTGATAGTCCTTCCAGCGTTCAGCCCCTGGGCCTATGGTAACGATGTGCTAAGGGAGATAGTGTCGCCTTTCCTGAGGGCGTACGACGTTAGCAGAGTCCGTGTGCTCGTCCCTCTAGATGATGAACTCCTTGATTTTGGGGAGCTCGGAAAGCTCTCGCGCGTCCTTGGCTCGCTCGGGGGCTAACCTTTTAATACCCCGCACGGGAGTTACCAGGGGTGATGAAATGAGGAGAGCTTACCTTGGACTGCTTATCGCATTCATCGTTTTTGCCGCCGGTTGCATCTTTGGAGGATCGTCCCAAACGGGCACCCCGAGCACAACGACCTCTAGCAGCCTTCCGTTCACGGCAGAGGAGCTTAAGAACGCCATAACCGGCCTCAAGAGTTACGAGTACGCCGTTAGGGTCGACAGCTACAACGGTACGAAGCTCGCCGCCCAGCTTTTCACCAACGGCAGCGTCGACTTCGAGAGGAAGCTCAAATCCGTCTTAACCTTCTCGAACACCACCTCAGGGGGCGGTGCCTATTACAGGTCGTACTATTACACAACGGCGAGGGGCTACGCGGCCTATTTTGACAGGAACGGCACCGTCAGCTGGGAGGCCTCGTGCTACGGCCCCGGACAGGGACCAGGCTTTAATTCGACAAGTTTGGACTGGCTCTCGGATATAATAAGCGTCGACGGAGTTAAGGTGGTTGAGAAGGATGAGTACTACATCGTCTACGCCAACGAGACCGGCGGAACCGCTGGGAACAACCAGATAACCGCCTACAAGACCGAGGTCGTGGTAAAGCTCACGAAAGAACTGATACCCGTCGAGGTTAACACGACGGTTCACTACAAGAGGGACGGCTTTGACTGGGTAGACGTGACCAGGATGGTTATCTCAAGGCCCAACGCCGCAAAAGTCGAACCTCCTGAGGAACTCGTGAGCTATCTCGAAAAGCAGGGTATAAGCCTGGAGGAGTTCCTCAAGGGATGCTAAACCTTTAAAGTCTCTGCCCCCATTTCCTTTTGGTGAACAACGTGAACGCTCTCGATGCCCTCATATTCTTCGCCTACGCTCCGGCGCTGGCAATACTGTGGTACTTGTATCACGCGGACAGGTACGAACCTGAACCGAGGAGATACGTCATAGGCACCTTCATCCTAGGGGGAACGCTCTCCGTTGGAATAGCCTACATCCTGGAGGGCGTTTTGACCGTCGGAGGGATGATAAAGCCACTCCTGCCTGCGACTGCATTCTACGTTGCGCTCGTTGCTGGACTCGTGGAGGAACCTTCGAAGGCCCTCGCAATAAGGTGGCCCTACAAGAGGGGCCAGATGGACGGGATTATGGACGGCCTTGTCTACGGCGCCGCGGCAGGCCTCGGTTTCGCCGCCACCGAGAACTTCATGTACGGTCTCGGCTGGGGCCTTGGAGTTACCATCACGCGTGCCTTCCTCACGCCATTCGCCCATGCAACCTGGAGCGCGATAATCGGCGTCGGCTACGGCCTGAAGGCGGAAGGAAAGATAAACTCCGTCGGACACTACTTCCTGCTGGCGATCTTCCTCCACTTCATCTGGGACTACTACGCCTTCCTGAGTGCCAGTGTCCCGGCATACAACATCGTCCTGATAGTTCTCATCGGGGTCAATCTGGCCATACTGAGGTACTTTATGATAGCCGGCCTCGCAGAGGACAGGTCAAGGCTCCTTTACTACTGGTTCAGGAGGGGTGTTTGAGATGGGCAAGGTTGATGATGCTCTCTTTGAGGCCCGGCCCTACGTTGAATACTGGGATAGGCTTAAGGAACTCGTGGAAAAGCTGTGGGACGAAGTGGAGAGCGAAGAGGAGTTCATCAAACGGATAATGGAGGAGATGGAGAAAGCGGAGGAGCCTTTCAAGACGGACCTCAGGATATTCCTGCAGAAGTTCGAGGTCCTTTGATTTCCCATTTCGGCTGTTAGAGCGGTGAACCAAAAAAGGCTTTTTTGAAAACCCAGTTAAGGGTGCGGAGGTGGTGAAATGGAGAGGCTGACGGCGGTGCTCGCCCTAGTACTCATTGTGCTTGGAGCCGTTGGAGCGTGGTACCTCGCTGGGGGTGGCCAAACCATCCACCATACGTCCGCCCAGGTGGTAAAAGCGAAGGTGCTGGTAAGACTCGGCACAATGGACTGCTACTCCTACTCTCAGAACATGACCGTTAGCTATGGTAACGTGACCATACAGTCTCACGCCGATGGGGGTTTGAACAATGGAACCTACTACTTCCATGGAACAAGGGATGAGATGGAGTGGTGGGGAACCATAAAGGATCACCACCTGGTTGAGAAGGTTGTGGGCTCCGGGGAGACCAAGGAGATTGAAACGAACCTAACGGATGAAGAGCTGTCCGCCATGATGCTGTACGATCCGGTGAAGCTGGCCCTCCGCGCCCTCGGTAGCTCAGAGGACGTCCAAATCTCGGCCTCCTGGATCACCTGCAACTTCACACTTCCGGAAACAGAAGGGGGAGCCCATAAAACATTCTCCGGGACTATCAAGGTGCGGTTCGACGAGTCATACAGGCCCTTAAAAGTCGTTGTTGATGGGAAAATATCCTATGAGGGGAAGACGCTCAGAAGGGTCTCGTTCTCGGCGGACGTTAAAAATGAGTGTTCAACACCGGAGTGGGAGAACGAGTGAATGCTGTTGAGGGGCTAAGCGCCCCTCGTAGCCACTATTTTTATTCCTTCCCACTCGGCAACAACGTCCCCTATCTTCACCGGTGCCTTTACCTTTATCCCGGCGAGGAACTGCATCAATTCGGGTATCTTCTCCTTCGGAACCGGCTCTGCCGTTTTCACGCTCACCGTTGGAAGGGCGCCTCCTTCCACGGGGACTACGCTCATAACGACCCTCTTGGGATTCGTGACCTCCTGAACCGCCCACTCCTTACCGCGCGGGCAGGTGTGCCCCTTGACCTCGAGGACTTTTCCGTCTTCAACATCAACCTCAATGGCACAGCCCAGGGGGCAGACGATGCAGGTAAAGCGGTAGGTGGTCATGCCTTAACCACCTCCACGGTTAGCTTTCCGTCGGCATTCTGAATCTCCTCCGCCTTCAGCTTGACCCTTATCATCTCGGCCGGCTTGACCACCGGGAGCTTGAGCCTCTTGCCTATCTCAGGAATCCCCAGCTCAACGTCCTCCATCGGTTTTGCGACGCGGAGATATAGGTAGACGTCCCTCTCCCCGCTCAGGTAGTGTGGAACTACGAGGCGAACGTTGGAGCCTTTCTCCACTTTCACCCACTTCCTGCTCTCGATTCCACCGTTGTCTATGAACTCTTTAGCCCCTTCGGCGGCA
Source organism: Thermococcus pacificus (assembly GCF_002214485.1). Taxonomy (NCBI): domain Archaea; kingdom Methanobacteriati; phylum Methanobacteriota; class Thermococci; order Thermococcales; family Thermococcaceae; genus Thermococcus; species Thermococcus pacificus. The sequence goes on along the minus strand of NZ_CP015102.1, from coordinate 888,297 downwards.
AGCTCACCCTGCTCTGCAACGTAGTCCACGAGGTCGTTGATTACCAGCGAATTCCCGGCCACGAATATTCCGGGAACGCTTGTCTCAAGCCTATCGTTGACCACAGGACCACCCGTTGCGGGGTCTATCTCGACGCCGATCTTCTTCAGATTTTTCACCGCCGGAACCAAACCCGCCGAAATCACGAGCGTGTCGGCCTCTATCCAGAACTCGCTTCCAGGCACTTCGTTGAGGTTCTCATCAACCTTGACCACCTTAACGCGCTGAACGCGGCCCTTTCCGCGCACCTCAACGACCTTGTGCCCCAGATAGAGGGGAATGTTGAAGTCCTTGAGTATCATGACGTTTCTCGCCAAACCGCCGGGATAGGGCATAAGCTCCACAACGGCCTTCACCTTGGCCCCCTCAAGGGCAAAGCGGCGCGCCATGATGAGGCCGACGTCGCCAGAACCGACTATGACTATCTCCTTGCCTGGAAGAATGCCGTAGATGTCCATGAGCGTCTGGGCCTCTCCGGCCGTGTAGATGCCCGAAACCCTATCGCCCACGATGCCTATCTCGAAGGCGTGCCTTTCCCTTGCTCCAGCCGCGTAGATTACAGCCTTCGTCCAGACCTGGTAGACACCGCTTGGAGATGTGAAGATTACAACCTTCTCCAGGTCGGAGTAGTTCTTTATCTCAAGAACCCTGGCGGAGGTTCTGTACTCCACTCCAAGCTCTATCAGCTTCTTCGCAAGCCTTGCCGCGAACTCCGGTCCGGTCAGCTCTTCCCTGAAGTAGTGTAGCCCAAAGCCGGGGTGGATGCACTGGGGAAGTATTCCGCCCAGATAGTCGTTCTCGTCGAGCAGGAGAACCTTCAGGCCAAGCTCCCTGGCTCTGACAGCTGCGGCCATTCCAGCGGGCCCGCCGCCGATGACGAGGACGTCGTAGCTGAGCATCGGGATTTCCGGGAAAGGCTCCATCATGCCTCATCCCTCCTGAGGAGGGCCTTAACGTCGCCTATTCCAATCTCGCTTCCCTTACCCTTCAGAGTCACATTCCAGGGCTCGACGCCGTATTCTCTAGCCAAGAGCTGGACTATCTTCGGCCTGCAGAAGCTTCCCTGGCAGGTTCCGGTGGTGGCTTTCGTCCTGAACTTGACGGAATCTACGCTTGGCGTCCTAACCCCTATGAACTTCATTCTCTCTATCGCCTCAAGGATGTCACCCTCGCTCACGTTGTTGCACCTGCAGACTATCTTTCCGTAGGCAGGGTTCTTCTTCACCATCTCGTTGGCCTTCTCCGGCGGGAGCATGAAGAAGTGTGTGATTTCCCTTCTGTAGGGGTTCCACTTCTCTTTCTCCACGAGCTTGATTCCAAGGTCGCGCTGGATTATCTCCGCGACCTCGTAGGCTATTGCCGGAGCGCTTGTCAAACCGGGTGAGCGTATTCCAGCGACGTTTATGAAGCCCCAGACTTCTTCCTCGGCTTTGATTATGAAGTCCCCACCGGTTGGCTCGGGCCTCAGGCCGGCGAAGGTCCTAATAACTTTGCTCCTTGGGGGTAACTGTGGCCAGAGCTTCTTTGCCCCTTCCCAGACCTCCTCAAGTCCTTCCCTCGTTGTGGCGAGGTTGTCTTTCTCCTCTGGAGGTAAATCCTGCGCGTTCGGCCCTATCATAAGGTGCCCGCTTATCTCGGTCGTAACGACGATTCCCTTGCTTATTGGCGTAGGCGTCGGGAAGAGAACCCTCCTCGGCCCGGGAATTGTGTCATCGAAGAGGAAGTACTCGCCTTTCCTCGGGTGAATCTCAAAGTAGTCTATCCCGGCCATCCTCGCTATCTCGTCCGCGTGGAGACCGGCCGCGTTGATGACTATGTCAGCCTCTATGAAGCCGTTGTTGGTCTCAACTCCTTTAACCTCGCCGTTCTCGACTTTTATTCCCCTGACCTCGGTTTCAAGGTGAGTCTTTACTCCGTTTGCAACGGCGTTCTCAACGAGCGCTATAACCGCTGGAATTGGCCCTATCTGGCCGACTATGGGAACCCAGAGGGCACCGATAGCTTCCCTTGTGAGCCCAGGCTCAAGGTGAAAGAGCTCTTCCTTCCCGATTATCCTCATCTCCGGCACGCCGTTCCTCCTTCCGCGCTCCAGAAGCTTCTCCAGTTCGTCGAAGTCCTCCTCTTGCAGAGCAACTATAAGCGCCCCATTCCAGACGTGGGGAATCTGGAGTTCCTTAACCCACTGGTGCCAGAGCCGATTACCTTTTATACAGAGCTTTGCCCTAATGGGGTACTTATCCGGGTCGTCGTCATAACCCCCGTGGATTAAAGCCGTGTTCGCTTTGCTCACGCCCCAGCCCACGTCGGGAGCTTTTTCTATTAAGTGAACTTCCAGGTTCTCGTATTTGCTCAGGACGCGCGCTATGCTCGCACCGCTTATTCCGGCGCCTATGATGGCTACCTTAGTCTTCATACTCCTCCCTCCGATTTAAGCTTAGAAACGTTCTTCTCCATTTTAAAGCTTTCTCTAACCTTTAGTTTGACCGAAGGGAAATGAGAGAATGGTTCTGGGCATAAAAAGGGAGGACATCACTGAACACCAGATGAATGTACATAAATGGACTTTAGAAATAAGAAGAATTACTGGTCAACGACCTTTGCCCAGCTCATCGCCCTCTTCACTGCCTCTTTCCAGCCGCGGTAGAGCCTCTCCCTGGTTTCTTCGTCCATCTTGGGTTCAAAGACCCTCTCAGCCTTCCAGAGGCTCTTTATCTCGTCGAGGCCGCTCCAGTAGTCGACGGCAAGGCCAGCTAAGTAGGCCGCCCCGAGGGCGGTGGTCTCCTTCACGACGGGTCTGATGACCCTTCTGTTCAAGATGTCTGCCTGGAACTGCATTAAGAAGTCATTTGCAGTCGCTCCCCCGTCAACGCGGAGCTCCTTGATTCCAACGAGCTTCTCCATTTCTTCCACCACATCACGCGTGAGGTATGCTATGGCCTCTAAGGTTGCCCTCGCGAAGTGCTCCCTGCCGGTACTGCGCGTTATCCCTATTATCAGACCGCGCGCGAACTGGTCCCAGTAAGGCGCACCGAGACCAACGAAGGCCGGCACGAAGTAAACTCCCTCATTGCTCTCCAGCTTAGCCGCGAGTTCCTCCGTCTCGGCGGCACTCTTGATGATCTTTATCCCATCGCGGAGCCACTGAACTGCCGCTCCCGTCACGAATATGCTCCCCTCAAGGGCGTAGCTGACCTTCCCGTTGAGGCCCCATGCGATAGTGGTGAGCAGGTTCTCCGAGTAGCGAACCATCTTGCCCGTGTTAGCCAGGATAAAGCTTCCAGTCCCGTAGGTGGCCTTCACCATTCCGGTTTCAAAGGCCGCCTGACCAAAAAGGGCCGCCTGCTGGTCACCGGCGTCTCCGCTGACCGGGATTTCTGCACCGAGGAGTTCTTTCTTGGTGTAGCCATAGACCTCGCTCGACTCCCTGACTTCAGGAAAAACGCTCTCTGGGATGTCGAATATCTCGAGCAGTTCATCATCCCACTCCAGCCTTCTGATGTTGAAGAGCATCGTCCTCGAGGCGTTGGAGTAATCTGTAACGTGCTCACCCGTGAGGCGGTAGATGAGGAAGGTATCCACCGTCCCGAAGAGGACTTCGCCCTTTTCAGCCTTCTCCCTCAGACCGGGCACGTTGTCGAAGAGCCACTTGAGCTTGCTCGCCGAGAAGTAAGCATCCGGCACAAGGCCGGTCTTCTCCTTGATGATGTTTCCGTACTCCCGCTTTATCTCCTCGACCATTTCAGCCGTTCTCCTGCACTGCCAGACTATCGCGTTGTAGAGCGGCCTTCCACTTCTGTCCCACACAATCGTCGTCTCGCGCTGGTTGGTTACTCCAATGGCGGCTATCTGGTTCGGCTCGATTTTAGCGCGCTCAATGGCGGTTTTTATAGCCCTCATCTGAGCTTCCCATATCTCTTCCGGATTGTGCTCCACCCAGCCGGGCCTCGGGTAGTGCTGCGGAAATTCGTACTGGCCGATGCCGGGTATGTCGCTCTCCCTGTCGAAGATTATTGCCCTCGCCGAGGTTGTCCCCTCGTCAAGTGAGAGTATGTAGCGCTCCATGGTATCACCATGGTGATTTGGGGCTCCACGGTATTAACGGTTTCGTCAGCCCCTCGCCACTAAGTACGCCATCCCAATTAGAACCCCTACCGATGCCAGTGTCTTGGAGAGGTTGTGGTAGTCTTCCGGATGGGGCGGATACGGGAGATCTGCATATACGTTGAAGTACACTGAGTTAATCCCCTCGGTTAGTCGTTCAAGCTCTCTTCATTCAGCCCTCATTGGCCAACCCTCCGGTAATGGAAATGGGGGAAGAACTCCAAAGCTACACCGGTTGTTTTACCCATCATTCTTCCAACTAACCACGAGAGCTATTCCCACGACGAGAAGGGCCAACTTCGCCAGGAAACCCGAGAGCGAGGAGTATTGAATAACCCCGTATTCGGTGGGGATTGCAATGCCAACCTCGTAGCAGTTTTTGCTCGCGTTTAGCTGTTTCTCAGTCTCTTCCAAGAACTGTTTCTGCAGCTCGATGAAGCGCTCCACGGACTCTCTTTCAGCCTTGGGCAGTTTGGGGAGGTATTTATCAAGTGTTGCTATCATCTCTTTCTTCATCTCATACTCCTTCTTTCTACTGTCTATAATCCTCAAAACGTCCGACTTGGGAAAAATATCGACCTGCAGGCCCAGCTCTTCGGCTTCCTTTGCTAATTCTTCGTAACTTTCGGGGTTCACGCCGACCTCAAGCTTCACTATGTAGTCCTCAAAGCTCACCCTGAGAACCTTAGCGTAGCTCTCGTTTATCAGCTGAAGCGCCCGGGGTATGCTATCCGCGCCTGAATCAGAGGGGACGTTTATGGCACCCACAACGGGCCAGCACTCTCCGCCAGTCCCTTTAAGCGAAAGGACGGATGCAACGTTGCTGTTCCACTCAGCTTTCTCGTGCTCCAGGTAAAGGACTTTCCCGACGAAGAAAGCTCCAAGGAGGAGAATAATCACAAATGAGACAAAGATGACCTTCTTCCTCCGTTTCCAAGAGGTAAAAAGGCCGACAGCGCTTAAGACCATGACGATAGCCCACACAAAAACGAACGGCTTCCAGACGAATTCCGTGCCTCTGGTACCGATAATTATCACTTCAACGTGGGTGTTGTTCGTTTTTGGAAGCTCAGAATTCTTGGGAGAGTAAGACGCAAAGGAGAAGAAGGGCTTTAGTTTTTCGTAGTCGGGGGTTCCCTTCGTCAGGTTCTCAAGGAGTAGTGACGCGTTGTAGAGGGCCGGGTCATGGGAGATGGTGGGTTCCTTTGAAAGTTCCTTTAGAGAGATGATTTCGCATCCGTATGGAAGGCTTTTCTCGAAGGAACTCCAATTCCCAACAACGATGGCCGTCCTTAGGCTTCCTCCCGCCCCCCGGTACACATGATAGTGAGGGAACCTGAGGGTCCAGTTCACGAGGTATTCGTAGTATTCTCTCGTTTCTGCCCCACACAGAAGGGTTGCGACCCTGCTGGGGACCTCCTGATAGACATCATAGTTACCGTTGAGATAAGGAACGTTTGGAGGGCTGTAAATCTCGCCGGGTATCGGAAGGGAAACCAAAAGCACTGTTGCAATCAAAGTGAGAATCCACCTGGAATCCATTCAAACCACCAAGAAAAGTAAAAATGTGAACTTTTTTAAAATTTACCTCAGCCCGAGCTTCCTGAGGTAATTGCTCATTCTCTCAACGTCGTTGACTATGACCACCTCGAAGAGTCCCGTAAGCTTTGCGAGGTTGTCGTTGAGGTAAAAGAGGTCGTCCTTTTCCGTCCAAAGAACGACTTTGAGGCCGAGGGAGCGGGCCCATTTAACCGCCTGAACTGTTTTTTCAAGACCGAGGAGGGGTATAGCCTCTATTGGGATGTTAATTGACCACAGGTTCAGTTCATCCTTAAGCTTCGGGATGAGTGGAACGACATCCTCCCTGTCTATCAGCAGGCCCATCCTTGTTTTCCCGTCAAACTTCCGGTACTCCCTGAGTGCATCAACGTCAAAGGAGGAAATCAAGACCCTCCCTGGGTTGTTCTCCTTTACTATTCTTGCAACCTCGCCGGCGGCATCCCTGTCCTTGAGCTCGATGTTGAGTAGGGCATTATCGGGCAGGACCTCAAAGACCTCCTCCAGCGTCGGAATCCTCTCCCCCATGCCTATATCAGCCTTCTTGAGCTCCTCAAGCGTCATGTCCTTCTGTCTCCCAGTCATGTTGCTCGTCCTGTCAATAGTCTCGTCGTGCATTATGACAACTCTTCCGTCCTTACTGAGCCAGACGTCGAGCTCGATCCCATCGGCGCTGGCCTCGATGGTCTTTCGGAAGGCAAGGAGACTGTTCTCAGGGTACTTCGCGGAGTAGCCCCTATGGCCGAGAACGAGCACTCTATCTGATTCCCAGCTCGTCATAGGTATCGCCACCGAAGAGTGCGCCATATCCGTAAAAACCTTTCTTTACCCACACAGGGTTATCCAAAATGAGAGCGTCGGCAAACCTCCAAAGCCTTGGCGCCCACTCCAGCTCGTTCATCCGATAGTTCCAGAGGTATATTCTCAGGCCCCTCTTACGCAGAGCCTCAAGCAAAGTGACAAAAGTGCGGTAGCCAACGTAAGAAACTGCATCTATCGGCACGTGAAGGGAGTAGAGCCCTTTAAGCCTTGGGATCCACACGAGGGAGGAGTAGCCGACTATGGAAAAGCCCACGCGACAGTCGGGGCACTCCCTTAAAAGGGCCTTAACGATTCCAGGGTTCTCTGAAGAGAATACGACGCGACCTGCAACGCTAAACCTCTCGACGAGTTTTAGGAGGGGCTCAACGGCCTCTGGTTCTTTAACATCAGCGTCAAAAAACGAGTTTCTGAAGGTCCTGAAAATGTCCTCCACTCTGGGAACGAGCTTTCCGAGGGGATGGATACTCCTCAATTCCCTGAGACTCAGGCCATTTATTCTGTAAAAGAGGCCATCACTCCAGAAACCTTCATCGTGGTGGGCAACCAGTTTTCCATCGCCGGTAACCCTGACGTCGAACTCCACTCCGTCGGCGTACAGTAAAGCCCTTCTAAAAGCTGGAAGGGTGTTCTCCAACGGCCCTTTGAAGCCTCTGTGACCTAGTATTAGAGTACTTTCATTGTTCACTTCTGTTCCGGCTCTCATCGTTCAGAAATGAGCTGGCAACCCTTAAAAGTTTCTCCTACAAAACTTTCATACCGCTATAACCCTTGAATATCGAATTGGGGGTGGAAATGTGGAGTTCAAATACTCACGGATATTCCTGCTCGGATTTGGTTTCTTTGGTATAAGCATCATATGGTCTCTGTACAACGCCTACATACCAATCTTCCTGCAGGACACCTTTGGCATGAGCAGAACGGCGACGGGCTTCGTGATGACAATAGACAACCTGTTCGCGGTTCTACTGCTTCCGTTCCTCGGTGCGCTCAGCGACATGACGCGGACGAGGCTCGGCAGGAGGAAACCATACATCCTTCTCGGCGCCCCATCCGCCGCCATAATGTTTGCCCTCATCCCGATAGCCAGGGAGCACGGCAGTTTGGCCCTTTTCATGGGGACGATAATCTTCATGAACTTCTTCATGGCGCTCTTCCGTTCCCCGGTTGTCGCCTTCATGCCTGACATCACACCGAGCGAGAAGAGGAGTCAGGCCAACGGCATAATCAACTTCATGGGCGGCCTCGGAGCCCTGTTGGCCTACTTCGGTGGTAAAGTTCTCTACGACATGAACTACGCCTACCCCTTCTACGCCGGTGCGGCGATAATGCTCCTCGCAAATCTCCTGGTGGTGTTCTTCGTTCCCGAGCCCGAGGAATACCGCGTCCCAGGGGAGAAGGTCAGCATTAGAAAGCTGCTCTCCGAGACGTCACGCAAGAGCTTTGGCGAGCTGAAGGAGAACCTCAAGGACGTCTTTGCAAGCCACGAGAGGAGCCTTTTGTTCATACTGGTCTCAATATTCTTCTGGTTCGTTGCTTTCAACTCCCTGGAGACCTTCTTTACCAGCTACTTCAAGTATCACCTGTTCAGAATCCCAGTGGGTGCCGCTGAGACTGAGTTCACGAGGAAGATTGAGAGCACCGGGGCCTTCCTGCTCGGCGCAGTGTCGCTCAGCTTCATGATATCTGCGATACCCGCGGGCTTTCTTGGGGCGAGAATTGGGAGGAAGAGAACCATAACCGCGGGCCTGATACTCATCTCCCTCGTGGTACTCGGGGCGTACTTTTTGGGCGAGACCCACCAGCCCCAGAGTCCGTCCCTATCTGACCCAGTCGTCATGGAGTTCATGGCCCTGTTCTTTGTTGCGGGGATAGGTTGGGCGATGGTCAACGTGAACTCCCTACCAATGGTAGTCGACATGACGACGGAGGAGAAGCTCGGCGGCTACACTGGGCTCTATTACTTCTTCAGCCAGGCCGCTAACCTCGTCGCGCCTCCCCTGGCGGGAGCCTTTCTCGACCTCATAGGCTATGAGACGCTCCTCCCCTTCGCGGTGGTGTTCTTCATACTGGCGGCAATAACGATGCAGTTTGTCAGGAGGGGTGACATTGTCAGAACCAAGGGCAATGCCCTTGACTACGTTCCGGACATGGACTGACCTTTCCTTTTTAATTTCATGGGCCGAAACCATAAAAACGCCTTTTGACAAGTTTATGGCAACTAGGAGGTGAAACCGTGGAAAGGAAGGGATTCAACTGGGGTGTTGTGCTTGGACTTGCTCTGCTCGGCTTCAGCAGGAGCATGGGGTGGGCCCTGAACAAGGGCTTTTCCTTCCCCCTGCTCTCCGATTACACCACTTCCGCCTTTGTTAAGGGTAGCATCCTCGCCCTCGAAGGATTTATTGGCCTGCTCGTCCCGCCGCTCCTCGGGTATTACAGCGATACCCTGAAGTCCAGGCACGGCAGGAGGAGGCCCTTCATCTTCATCGGGGGCGTCCTCGCGGCGCTGGCGACGCTCATGATATGGACTGCCTACAGGATGGGCGTCCCGCTCTGGGGTTTTGCCCTGACCCTTGCGTTCCTTTACTTCTCGCTTCACCTCTACACGGCCCAGTTCAGGGCCCTGATGCCTGACACGGTTGAGAGCGGGCAGCGCGGGAAGGCGAGTGGAGTAATTACCCTCCTCGAGTGGGCGGGCAACCTGTTCCTCTTCGGCCTCGGCGGCTTTTTGGTGGCAAAGTACGGAAAGGACCACATTGGACCCTTCGGTCTTACTGCTCTGTTCCTCTTCATAGCCGCTGCCTTCGTCTACTACAAGGTCAGAGAGCCGGATGCACCTGAGATAGAGGAGAACGAGAGCCTCACCGAGTACGTGAAGAGCATATTCACCATGAGGGACTTTCTCAAGTTCTACACGGCCCAGATACTCTGGTGGATGAGCTTTGAGTTCATAGCGATCTTCCTTTACGGGATACTGGCTTTCATACTTTACGGCTCGGCCACACAGGAGAACATAGACGCGGTCACCTCTATGGGCCTCTACCTCATGGCCCTCTTCAACGTCGCCGTCCTGCTCGGTTCCCTACCCGGCGGCTACATCTACGATAAAGTGGGCAGGAGGCTCAGCATAATCCTCGGCGGTCTTATCTTCGCCCTCCCGCAGCTCTGGGGCTGGTTCATCCACACTGAGGCACAGATATACGCCGCCCTTCTGGTGGCCGGAATCGGATGGGGCGCCCTCATAGCGGCTTCATATCCGGTGGTCGGTGACCTGCTCACAAAGTTCGAGAAGGAGGCCTTCACCGGCCGCTACTACGGAGTCTACGAGGCCACCAAGTCCATCCCCGTCCTTCTGGCCGGAACGATAGGAGGGGCCATAGTTGACCTCGCGGGCGGCAACTACCGCATCCTCTTCCCCATCGGGGCGGTGCTGGTGCTCATAGCCATGCCCCTCATATGGAGTATGAAGGAGCTTGAGGTGAGCGAAAAATGATCATTGAAGTCTTACTTCTTGTTATTTTCCTCTTCCTTGCCTTCTCGGCCTTCGTTGGGTATAAGATGGTGAAGCCGCCGAGGCTCATCGGGGACTGGACGCCGAAGGACCTCGGCTTCGACTACGAGGATATCACATTTGAGACCGAGGACGGGCTAAAGCTCAGCGGCTGGTGGATCCCGAACGGGAGCGATAAAACGGTCATTCCTCTCCACGGCTACACAGCGAGCAGGTGGTACGAGCTCTACATGAAGCCGACCGTTGAGTTCCTTCTCAAGGAGGGCTACAACGTCCTCGTCTTTGACTTCAGGGCACACGGAAAGAGCGAGGGAAAGTACACGACTGTCGGGGATAAGGAGATTGCAGACGTTAGGGCGGCCGTGAAGTGGCTGAAGGAAAACCACCCAGAGGAAGCGAGGAGAATAGCCCTCGTAGGTTTCTCAATGGGTGCTATGCTCACCATACGCTCCCTCGCAGAGATTGAGGAGGTCTGCTGCGGCGTCGCCGATTCGCCGCCCATGGATCTCGATAAGACTGGTGCAAGAGGCCTCAAGTACTTCGCCGGCCTTCCGGAGTGGCTCCACGTCTTCGTCAAGCCCTTCACAAAGCTCTTCAGCGGTGGGAAGGAAGTCAACCCGATAGAGTACGCGGACAAAGTAAAGAAGCCGCTCCTCCTAATAGCTGGAGAGAAAGACCCGCTCGTCACGGTGGAAGAGGTTCGGGAGTTCTACGAGCGCAACAAGGCCATAAACCCGGATGTCGAGCTCTGGGTGACTGACGCTCCCCACGTAAGGACGCTCAAGCTCCACCCTGAGGAGTGGAAAGAAAAGGTCCTGAACTTTTTAACTCGGCATTTGAAATGATTTCCAATCTTTTCTTGGGTGGGAACGGTTTCTGAAACCGTTACAGAAAAACGCTTTTATTGGGATAAATTGTAAAATTATTTGGTGAACCTGAGTGGAAAGTCGTAACGTCTATTGGCTAAAAATTGGACTAATTGTGGCTATAAGTGTTATGATGTTCATGGCCACTGTCTCGGGGATTCAGGGAGAAAAGCCACTAGGAATTCCCTCAAAGTTCTTGGGGAACGAAGAACCTAACGCTGAACACAAGCCGAGTGAACTTGGCTCAGACATAACACAGGCCCAAGAGCGCGCAGAGCTCATTATCCTCGTGCACGACGTCAGCCCCGTTTATGAGAACGAGCTGAAAGAGCTCTTGGGCATAATCTCCCACTACGGCTTTCAGAACGAGACCTACCTCTTCGTTATCCCTAATCACGGTGGAAAGATGCCAATAAATGACTATCCAGAGTTCGTGGCCTTCCTGAGAAACCTGAGTAGCGAGGGCTACCACGTGGAGCTTCACGGCTACGACCACATAGGGGACGAGTTCAACTGCGGGCGTGGTGAGGCGGAGAGGAGGCTTTATTTGGGTCTGAAAGAGCTCGAAGATGCCGGCTTTGTGCCAGAGTATTTCATTCCGCCAAGATACTCACTCTCGGAGGATGCACTGAACGTTCTTCTCTCCCATAATCTCACCGTCATCGGGAAGGACTTCATCTACCTGACTAATGGCACCATGAAACCCATTATCAATCGCGAATATACGTGGTACATCCCGCGTTTTTTAGTTGACTACCAGCTGGAGAGTGCTGAAGAAAGCTACAAAAACACAAAGGGAACCTTCTTCCTCTCCATTCACCCTAAAGCTGCCAACAACGAGGCCGGACTGGAGTTCCTGAGGAAGTTCCTTGAGTTCGTGAGGAAATATAAAACAGGCCTAGGCTCACTGGAGTCTCCTAACGGCCCAGTTGTAGAGGAGCACCGCTATCAGGAGCATTCCGAGTGAGCCAGCGGCGAGCCACACTATATCCGGGAGCACTTCACGTGGGGGCCTGGGGTAGAGCTCCAGCAGGCGGAGGTCTTTCAGCGCCCTTCCGAGCGGGAAGTAGTTCGCTATCGGCTTCGCCCAACCTGGGAGTACGCTCTCCGGGATGACGATGCCTGCTAAGAAGAGGAGGGGCATTGAGATGAGGTTCACGAGAGCATTGGTGGCCTTCATGCCCCTCGTTCCCATCGCTATTGCGAGGCCAAGGCTCATCGAAAAGACCGCCGCGAGCACGATGATGCCCCAGCCGGCCAAGCCAGGGAAGACGGTCTCACCGAAAACCAGCCTGTAGTAGCTTATACCTATCAGTATGCTCACCGTTATCACCGTGAAGGTCGAGAGCATCTTGCCCACGAGAAAGTCCCAGGCCGTTGCTGGGGAAGCCGCTATTCTCCTCAGCGTACCCTTCTCGATCTCCTCGAAGACCAGACCCGAAACCGTGAGCATGGTCGTGAAAAGGAATTGAATGCCGATGAAGCTCGTCACGTAGAACTGTATCGGCGAGGGCATTTCGCCCTTCACCCGCTCCTCGTGGAGGTCAAAGGGGTTGATGAGGCCCACCAGGTAGGCCTTCATCGTGTCCATAACCCTCAAAGAAACTCTCAATCGCCCTGAACCTCTCAACGGCTCTCTCATCGTTCGGCTCCATCCACCACCGGAAGTGGCGGTAGAACTCCTCCAGACCTCACCACCGTAAAAAATGCATGAAGCCAGTTTTAAACGTTTGGCCTCGGCTAACCCTCTTTTCCTCACCGCTCAGCGTGGCTAACGCTCGTCATCGGCCGGGAGAATTTTGGGAGAACATTTTAAAAAGCAACCGCCGAAGGGAGAAGGGGGATGAAGAGCGTTTACCGGTCTGATTCGCTACCGGATGAAGAGACTGGCACTGGCTGACCCCAAAGCGGCTCACTTCTTTAGGAGCTCGTGCTCCACGAGCGCGACGATGTCGTTGTGTATGTCCTCGACGCTCGCGAGGGCGTTGACGATCCTCATCTCCGGGAAGCGTTCGGTGAGTTTCAGATAGTTCTCGCGCACCTTCTTCTGGAGCTCGGCTATCTTGTCGAACTCCGTCTTTATGCTCCTGCCGTTTATACGCTTCATGCTCTCCTTGACCGGCAGGTCGAGGAGTATCACGAGGTCTGGTCTCACCGCAAAGCGGTTCAAGTCTATCAGCCACTCAAGGTCCAAGCCGCGGGCCCACTGGTAGGCGAGCGATGAGTAGAAGTACCTGTCGGATATCACGATTTTACCTGCCTCGATCGACGGCTTAATCAGCTTCGCCACGTGTTCCGCCCTGTCTGCCGCAAAGAGGAGCGCCTCGGCCTCGTGGCTTATCCTGGCACCGTCTATTATGCCTTCCTTCCCACCGGTGAGAACGAGCTTTCGAATGAGCTTTCCAAAGGCTGTGTCAGTGGGTTCCTTTGTCAGAACCACTTCGTATCCCCTTTCTTCAAACCACTTCGCAAGAAGCTTTGCCTGGGTTGATTTGCCGGCGCCATCGATTCCCTCGATAACAACAAACATTCCCACAGGTGTCACCTCCAAAATGAACGGAGGGGATGTCGGGAAGTACCTTTTTAATGCTTTTCCGTGAGGATTTTTTAAAGAGTTTTAAAAAATAACCGAAAAATCAAAGGTTCTTCTTCATGTGATCAAGGAGCTTCCACATGCTTCCAAACTCGAGTTCCTCACCTTCCCTGTAGAACTCGACCACTCCTTCGGGCCTGAAGCGCAGGCCGAAGTCGTAGTCTCCCTTGCTCAACTTGTGGAGGAAGACCTCCTTCGGCTTGGGTGGGAGGTAGCTGGTCATCATGTCGTTGATCAGCTCGACCTCGAAGCCGAAGTGATCGCTCATGCGCGGGAAGAAGAGCACAGCGGGGGTGTTCATAGCGTCCACTAGAACCTTGCCCCCAACTTGGAAGTTATAGTGCTTGAAGACCTCGTGCAGGAAGTCGTCGAGGGCGTTGGGATAGTAGACGGTCGCGCCTATGTCGTTCGGGTGGGCCTCGATGAAGCTTCTGCTCTCTAGTATTGCCCCTATCTCGTCGCTGTCGATGCCGCTGACGTAAACGCGGACGCCGTTGTGGTAGTAGACGTACGCTAACGGAAGGCCCTTCCGGTGGGCGAAGTCTTTGAGCGCTATGAGCGGGATGAGGCGGACGTCCATTATCGTCGAACCAGTGCTGACGATTCCCACAACCATAGCTCTCTTTCCGTACCTCGATATGGCCCTTCCGTCCCTTCCGACTATTATCGTGCCGTGAGATATGGTCCCTATGGCCCTTCCAAGGAGGGCCAGCTCCTCCGGGTTGAACCTTGGGGAATGGTATACCTCCATTTTCACCACCTCAGTCAGGCAGTACTATACTCTCCTTTCCAATCCTCGACTCCACCCATATCTTGACGTTGGAGCCGATCTTGCTGAAGTCCTCGATGAGCGTGTTGTCGCCTATGACACTTCCAGGCTGGATCACAACGCCCTTTCCAATCCGGACGTTTTCGCCGATTATCGCTTCCCTTATCTCGGCACCGTCCCCTATAACAGCGCCTGAAAATATCACCGAACGCTCTATTTTAACGTTTTGGCCGATCTCAACGTTGTCGCCGAGAACCGCAAAGCCTCTGACCTCGGGCTGCCTCAGGATGCATCTCCTGCCGGTAACGACCGCCCCGCCGTACTCGAGGTTGCCCTTCAAGCTCTCGGTTCTCAATCCTGGGAGGATTAATCGGCCGAGGAAAACGTCCTCAGTCGCCTGGAGATAGCTCGAGGCCCTTCCCACGTCGTTCCAGTACTCACTGAACGGGAAGCCGTAGAGGGCTAAGTCGTTCTCCAGCATTCTCGGAAAAAGATCCTTGGAGAAGTCGAACTCCTTTGCCTTTGGAACGAGGTCAAAGGCCTCCGGCTCAAAGACGTAGATGCCAGCGTTGACGAGGTTGCTGAAGGCTTCTTCGGGCTTTGGCTTCTCCTTGAAGCGCAGGATTCTGCCGTCGTTGTCGATTATCGCTATGCCGTACTGGGTTGGGTCTTCCACCTGCGAGAGTGCTATCGTTGCAAGGGCCTTCTTCGAGCGGTGATAGTCGTAGAGCGCCTTCAGGTCGAGGTTAGTCAGAACGTCGCTGGAAACAACGAAGAACGTATCGTCCATGTGCTTGACCACCTTCTTGGTGGCACCGGCAGTTCCGAGCTTTATGTTATCCTTGTTCGAGTAGTGAATCTCGATTCCCCATCTGCTTCCGTCTCCGAAGTATTCCATTATGCGCTCCTTCAGGTAGCCGACGAGGACGTAGACCTCATCGACGCCCGCGTTGATGAGGTTCAGCAGGGCATATTCCATTAGGGGCCTGTTGAAGAAGGGTATCATGGGCTTCGGCCGGTATACCGTCAGCGGGAGAAGCCTCGTCCCCCTGCCTCCTGCGAGCACTACCGCCTTCATTGTGCGCACCACCTCAATGTATCACTCCCAGTTAATATATTTTGCGATGCCATCACCACTGAACTCATAGATGCATCAACGTACTTAGTTACTCGACAAACTATTTTAAGGCATCGCTCAACTCTTTTTTGGAGGCGATACCATGGAACCCCTTGAGAGGCTTGAAAAGCTCCTCGATAAAGAGCAGTTCGAGAAGATAAAGGCGATAGACAACCCTGAGCTGCACGCTTTTCTGGCGGAGTGGATTGAGTGGCTCGAGCCGGATAAGGTCTTCGTCTGCACAGACAGCGAAGAGGACGAGCAGTACGTCCGCTGGAAGGCCCTCTACTACTGCGAAGAAAAGATGCTCGAAACACCGAACCATACCGTCCACTACGACAACTACTACGACCAGGCGAGGGACAAGGCCAACACCGCCATCCTCCTGTCGGGTGGGAAGAAGCTCCCCTACATAAACACCAAGGACAGGGACGAAGGCCTGAAGGAGATACGCGAGCTCATGAGGGGCGTTATGAAGGGCAAGGAGCTCTTCATTTGCTTCTTCGTCCTCGGACCTAAAAACTCAATCTTCACGATTCCGGCCGTCCAGCTCACTGATTCCGCTTACGTTGCCCACTCGGAGTTCATCCTTTACCGCAAAGGCTACGAGGAGTTTAAGAGGCTTGGAAGGAGCGCAAGGTTCTTCCGCTTTGTCCACTCGACTGGAGAGCTGGACGAGAGGAAGACGAGCAAGAACCTCGACAAGAGGAGGATTTACATCGACCTCGAGGACGAGACCGTCTACTCAGTTAACACCCAGTACGGCGGGAACACTATAGGCCTCAAGAAGCTCGCCTTCAGGCTGACCATCAAGAGGGCCGTCGAGGAGGGCTGGCTCAGTGAGCACATGTTCCTCATGCGCGTGAACGGCCCGCACGGCAGGAAGACCTACTTCACCGGTGCTTACCCGAGCATGTGCGGCAAGACATCAACGGCCATGATAAGCTGGGAGAACATAGTCGGCGACGACCTGAGCTTTATCCTCCCGGTCAACGGAGTTGCCAGGGGAGCGAACGTTGAGAAGGGTGTTTTCGGCATCATCCAGGGTGTAAACCCCGAGGACGACCCGATAATATGGCAGGTTCTCCACTCACCGGTCGAGATAATCTTCTCGAACGTTTTGGTGAAGGATGGAAAGCCCTACTGGAACGACATGGGTGTTGAGATTCCCGATGAGGGAGAGAACCACAGTGGAAAGTGGTGGCGCGGAAAGAAGGACGCCGAAGGCAACGAGATACCTCCAAGCCACAAGAACGCGCGCTTCACAGTCTCGCTCGAGCACTTCCCCAACGCAGATTTGGAGGCCCTTGAGAACCCGTGCGGCGTTGAAGTCGGTGGAATGATATTCGGAGGAAGGGACGCAGACACCTGGCCGCCGGTGAGGGAAGCCTTCGACTGGGAGCACGGCGTCATAACCATGGGCGCCTCTCTTGAGAGCGAGACGACAGCGGCAACCCTAGGAAAGGAAGGAGTTAGGGCCTTCAACCCAATGGCCATCCTCGACTTCATGAGCGTCCACCTTGGCGACTACCTCAGGAACTACCTCGAGTTCGGCAGAAAGCTCAGGAAATCGCCGAAAATCTTCGCCGTCAACTACTTCCTCCGCGATGAAAAGGGCAACTGGCTCAACCACAAGCTCGACAAGGCAGTCTGGCTCAAGTGGATGGAGCTTCGCGTTCACGGCGACGTCGAGGCCATAGAGACTCCAATCGGCTACATACCGAAGTACGAGGATTTAAGAAGACTCTTTGATGAGGTTCTGAACAAAGAATACACGAGAGATGCCTACGAGAAGCAGTTCACAATACGGGTTCCGGAGCTTCTGGCAAAGATAGACCGCATTGAGGAGATATACAGGAAGCTCGATAACGTTCCCGAAGAGCTCTTCAGGGTTCTCGAAGAAGAAAGGAAGCGCCTTCTTGAGGCCAGGGAGAAGTACGGCGACTACATAAGTCCTTTCACTCTTGAGAAATCCTGATTCCCTTCTGTTTTCTTCACTTTCGTCACCTGCCGAGAGGCAGACTTTTTAAGGTCGAGGTTAAGTTGGTATCACTGTCGATGATATAAGGTGGTTGCCATGGCGGACGTTTCCCACGCAGTTGAGGATTCAATAAGGGCGAAGCTCCCCTATCCGCTGGGAGATCTTGCAGATCTGGCGTATAATTACTGGTGGAGCTGGAACAGGCGTGCCACCAAGCTCTGGGAGTACATAGATCCCGAGCACTGGCGTGAATACAAGAACCCGGTCAAACTCCTTCTGGACACGCCAGAAGAGAGGTTCAGAGAGCTCCTCAAGGACGACGACTTCATGAACCTCTATGAGCTCGTCATGGACCAGTTCACCGCATACATGAACCCGAGATCAACATGGTTCTCGACCAACTACCCCAAATGGGACAAGCCGATAGTCTATCTCTGCATGGAGTACGGCATAAGCAAGAGTCTCCCGATTTACTCCGGTGGCCTCGGAATCCTCGCCGGAGACCACGTCAAGACTGCCAGTGACCTCGGCCTTCCGTTCATAGCGATAGGCCTCCTTTACAAGCACGGCTACTTCCGCCAGGAAATTGACGAGAACGGGAGGCAGAGGGAGATATTCCCCGAGTACAGGCCAGAAGAAATGCCAATAAAACCCGTTCTGGGCAAAGACGGAAAACCTCTCCTCATTGAAGTTCCAATTGAAGACAGGATAGTCTACGCGAGGGCCTTCGAGGTCAACGTCGGTAGGGTCAAGCTCTACCTCCTCGACACGGACGTCCCCGAGAACAGTCCAGAGGACAGAACGGTCTGCGACTACCTCTACAACGCCGAGATGGACAAGCGCATAAAACAGGAGATCCTCCTTGGAATCGGCGGAATGAGACTGCTCAAGGCTCTCGGCATCGAGCCTGGTGTAATCCACCTCAACGAGGGACATCCCGCCTTCGCCAACCTTCAGAGGATAGCATGGTACACGGAAAAAGGTCTCACCTTCACGGAAGCTTTGAGCATCGTCAGGGGAACGACCATTTTCACAACCCACACGCCGGTTCCGGCAGGCCACGACAGATTCCCTATTGAAGAGGTGAGAAAGAGGCTTTCAAAATTCCTTGAGGGGAGAGAAGAGCTCCTCGAACTCGGTCGCGAGGGTGACCAGATAAACATGACCCTCTTAGCCATAAGGACTTCAAGCTATGTCAACGGCGTAAGCCAGCTCCACGCGGAGGTAAGCAAGCGCATGTGGAAGGATCTCTGGCCAGGGGTTCCCCTCAACGAGATACCCATCGAGGGCATAACCAACGGCGTCCACACAATGACGTGGGTCCACAACAGTATGAGGAAGCTCTTCGACCGTTACATCGGCAAGGTCTGGCGTGAGCACACAAACCTTGAGGGTATCTGGTACGCTGTGGAAATGATTCCCGATGAAGAACTATGGGAGGCCCACCTCGAGGCAAAGAGGCAGTTCATAGAGCTCCTCAGAGAGAAAATAATGGAGAGAAACAAGAGACTTGGAACTGATGACCCAATACCGGAGATAGACGAGAACGCTCTCATAATAGGCTTTGCCAGGCGCTTTGCAACCTACAAGAGGGCAACACTCATCCTGAGCGATCTCGAGAGGCTGAAGAAGATACTTAACAACCCAGAAAGGCCAGTGTACATTGTCTTCGGTGGAAAGGCCCATCCACGCGATGAAGCTGGAAAGGAGTTCCTGAGAAGGGTTTACGAGGTCAGCCAGATGCCAGAGTTCAGGGGCAAGATATTCGTCCTCGAGAACTACGACATGGGAAGCGCGAGGCTTATGGTAGCAGGAGTTGACGTCTGGCTCAACAACCCACGCAGACCGCTTGAAGCCAGCGGAACAAGCGGTATGAAGGCCGGCCTTAACGGTGTCCTCAACGCGAGCATCTACGATGGGTGGTGGGTCGAGGGCTACAACGGCAAGAACGGCTGGGTTATCGGGGAGGAAACCACCGAGCCTGAGACCGAGGAAGATGACGTGAAGGACGCTGAGAGCCTCTACACCCTACTCGAGGAGGAAATAATCCCGACCTACTACGACAACCGCGAGCGCTGGATATACATGATGAAGGAGAGCATAAAGAGTATAGCCCCGCGCTTCAGCACGCACAGAATGGTCAAGGAGTACATGGACAAGTTCTACTCAAAGGCCATGAGCAACTACATATGGCTCACGAGGGAGAACTACAGGGGAGCCAAGGAAATAGCGGCCTGGAAGGACAGGGTTACCTCGTCCTGGGACAGGGTGGAGATAAAAGAGGCCAAGGTTGAGGGCAGCAGGCTTGATGTCAGGGTTTACCTTGACGGACTCAAGCCAGAGGACGTCGAGGTTGAACTTTACTACGGCGTCAGGGCTCAGGGCTACGAAATAGAGAAGCCCCACATAGTCGAGCTCAGGCATCCTCAGGAAGTTGGAGAGGGCGAGTGGCTCTACGTTTACGAGGGCAACGCTCTCAGGCATCTTGGCGATCCCTGCTGGCACTACGCGGTGAGAATTCACCCGCACCACGAGAAGCTGCCCCACAGATTCCTGCTCGGCTTTGTAAAATGGAGAGACTTGATCTGAGCGTTACATGTTTTCATTTTTATCCTCCCTCTTGAAGTCCCCTTTGAGGGGGTGCCAGTCGGCGGGTAACCAAAATATTTTTAGCAGGGATTTCGCTAGTTGTTAGGACAATGGGGGTGTAATAATGGACGAGATCAAAAAGTGGACCCTCTACCTGGTATTTCTTGTCGCAGGTTTTGCCACAGGCGTCGGAAGCATAGCTCTGTTCCCGCAGTTCTGGCTCCAGTACGGCATCACCGGACTGGCAGTGCATCTGGTGTTCCTGGCGGTGCTGACTTATGTGGCCATACTTGAAGCCGAGGTGGTCATGAAGTCCGGTTACCACTTCGTCGAGCTCTATACTAAGGCTGCCAATCGGCCGGCGATGATACTCTCAATATTCGCCGTCATAGCAATGTTTCTATCATACTACACAAGCAACACGATGCTCTCGATACTCGGCCCTGTGCTTGGAACGGGTACAGTGGCGAGGCTCGTCGCCAAGATCCTAATGTTCGCCCTCGTATTCCTGATACTCACGAGGGCCAAGGAGAGGACATTTACCATAATGGCCCTTGGCTCGGTGTTCTTCTTCGTTGCGATTCTCGTGACTGCGGTAGCCTTCAAGACTCAGATACCTGAGAACGCGACCTTCCTCGGAATGGCAAAGCACATGCTCGTTGCCAGGCAAGGAATAACGCTCGCCATGGTGAGGGCCGCCGCCGAGAGGGCCATCTACGGAGTCGGCCTTGGAATGGCCTTCTACCTCATGCTGGGTAGCTTCATAAACGAGCGCTTCAACGCCAAGGTCATCATTGGCACCGGAGTTCTAGTCCAGCTCCTCATAGGCGTTATGTCAACGATAGTCGTCGTCTATGGACTGGCGCCAACTAGTCCCGAGAGGCTTTTAACGTACGTCTATGGTGGGGAGGAGGCTGCCCTTCAGCTATTGGGAGACCTGCCGGACATCTTGGCTGACTACCAGAGCCTGCTTGTTCTCATAGCAATATCAGGGTTCTTAGCCGGCCTCACCTCTCTGCTCCCAACGGCAGAAGTCGGCCTTCAGATAATTGAGCCCATTATGGGAATCAGCAGAACGAAGGCGGCCACCTACCTCGTTGGGATCTCTCTCCTGATAGGCATCTTTGACTCCCCGCCGACGATAGCGGATATGGTTCTCAAGGCAGTTGTCGCGGCCACGTTCTTTACACCAATATTCGAGCTCTATCCGGTTGTCAGAGAGAAGCTCTCGGCTCCAGCAATGGTCGCAGTCGGAGTAGCGGCGCTGGTGTTTGTGGTGGGAGGCCTCTACGCGTTCTTCGGCGTCTTCAAGGCCGGCGGAGTTTACATAGTCTCTGGAATACTGGCAGCCCTCATAATCCTCTTTGGCCTAATCGGCGACAGCCTGATGCCCCAGAGCTCTACCTGAGCTCTTTTCTTTTTGATTCTTTGCAGATAAAGTATAAAAGCAGGGAAGGCTTCACTTGTGGGCAAATATCGCCACGACCTTCTCAGGAGTAACTTCGTCGATCCTTACGAAGCCGAAGCGCTCGAACTGAACGACCTCGTCAACTTTAACCTCTGCATCGGCTTCAAGGAGGCCTTTCCTCACGAGAAGTTCGTCTCCATCCGGGACGAGAACCTCGCAGGCCTTGCCCTCGGTTACCCAGTGAACCATCCTCCAGCGGTTCTCCCTGGCTATCTCGTAGTCGACGCTGTGGAACTTAGCCTTGATGCCGTTCTCGCTGACTTCAACTACCTCGACGTTGAAGAGGTCTTTCAGGCGGACGAAGTTGCCCGGCCTGAACAGCTCCATGTCGTCCTTGGAGACGTAGACTGGTTTGCCTGGTTCAAACTTGAGCCTCCTAACGCCCCTCTCCAGGTGGTCCGGGTGGAGCGGTATCTCTGCTGTGAACTCCTCGGCTCCCTCAATGTACATCGGAATCGGGTCGGCGACGAAGAAGTAGCGGTTCGCTATCGGCTCGACTATACGCCTGTTTATCGCCGCCAGGTTGTCCCAGCTTATCGTGGTGTCGCTCCTCTTGAGGCCGACCTCTATGATGAGTTCCCTGATAGCCTCAGGCTGGATTCCGCGCCTCCTAAGTGCCCTAATGGTTCCAAGCCTTGGATCATCCCAGCCGAGGTATTTACCTTCCTCAATTCCCTTCCTCGTCTTCGACTTGCTGAGGATGACGCCCTCTATGCTCAGCCTTCCGTGGTGAACGGTAACTGGATACTCCCAGCCTAGGTAGTCGTAAACATACCTCTGCCTTGTCTCGTTCTCAGCGTGCTCCTGCCCGCGGAAGATGTGGGTAACTCCCAACTCGTGGTCGTCTATCGCTGACGCGAAGTTGTATAGCGGCCAGACGCGGTACTTGTCGCCGACGCGCGGGTGGTCCGGGTTGTCTATGATCCTAAGGGCTGGCCAGTCGCGAACAGCGGGGTTCGGATGCTTGAGGTCGGTCTTTATCCTGACCACCGCCTCTCCTTCCTTATACTCACCGTTGAGCATCTTCCTCCAGCGTTCGAGCTGAACCTCCACTGGCTCATCCCTGTGCGGGCAGGCGATTCCCTTGTCGCGGAGCTCGCGGAACTTCTCGGGCGGGCAGGTGCAAACGTAAGCCTTGCCCATCTTAATCAGCTTCTCGGCGTAGTCGTAGTATATCTCAAGCCTGTCGCTGGCGATGTGTATCTCGTCCACCCTGAAGCCGAGCCACTCCAGATCCTCATTGATCCACTCATAAAAGATGGGTTCGGGCCTCTTGACCTTCGGGTCGGTGTCGTCAAAGCGGAGGATGAACTTGCCGTCGTACATGCGGGCATACTCGTGGCTCAGGATGGCAGCCCTCGCGTTCCCGAGATGGAAGGCACCGTCGGGATTGGGAGCGAAGCGGGTAACGACCTTTCCTTTCTCCGCTTTAGGAAGTGGCGGGAGGCCTTTCTTTTCCTCCTTCTTTTCCCTCTTCTCCTCAAAGAACTCTGGGTAAATCTCGCGGAGCTTCGCCTCCTGCTCCTCAATGCTCAGGGCGTTAACTTTCTCAACTATCTCGTTGACGAGCGGGATTATCTCCTTGGCCTTTGGTCTTAGCTCGGGGTTCTCACCGAGGACCTTGCCTATAACGGCTTTTGGGTTTGCCTTTCCCTTGTGGGTGTAAGCGTTAACTAGGGCATACTTCCAGACCAGTGTCTCGACTTCCATCTTTCACCACCGGGGAGAGAAGAGACGGGGAAGTTATAAAGGTTAGTCTTTGGCTCTCCACATTCTGAACCAGTGACGTGGGAGGAACACGAACAGAATAAGAAGGGATAGGAAAGAAAGTCACTCCGCGAAGGTGACTATCTTGAGGTTTATCGGGCGCCTGACGACGTTGTACTTCCTCGCTCCAATGAGGTACTTGACACCGCTCTCGCTGACGGTATCTATGAGCCTCTGGGTTATGACGCCGTTGAATACCACCGCGTAGACGTCCTTGCGCTCCTTGAGCTGGTTGGTGAGCTCTCTGACGGGAATCTCAGCTATGACGTTCTTGTCCTTGTCAAGGAGTATCGCAGTGGATTCCCTTGCGCTCTTGACCTTCTCGATGAAGCTTCCGAACTCCTCAAGCTCGCTCGGCCTCGACTGCTGGATGGGCCTTATTATCTTCTCTTCCTTTTTGGGCTCCGGCCTCTCGGGCCTCTCCGGCTTCCTCTCTTCAACGTGCCTCTGTGCGGGAACCTGCGCGGGAGCTGGAACCGGTACGGGAGTTGGCTTCTTCTCTTCCTTTTTCTCCTCACGGGCCTTCTCCGTCTCCTTGATGACATCGTAGAAGTTCCTGCCTTTGTAGAATATTTCGGTGATGACCTGCTCGGCCGGGACTTTGCTCCTAAGGGACTTAACTATCTCCTTCTTGGTGAGCTCCTCAACTTCTTTGCCCTCCGGCGCCCTCGCCACGTAGTCAACGTCGGCCACCTGGAGGAGCTCCTTGAGGATAAGCTCTCCGCCGCGGTCGCCATCAGTGAATGCTGTGACGATGCGCTCCTTGCTGAGCTTTATGATGGTCTCGGGGACGGAGGTTCCCTCGACGGCTATGGCGTTCTTTATTCCGTGCTTGAGCAGGTTGAGGACATCCGCTCTACCCTCGACCACTATGATTGAGTCGGAAAACGGCACGTGCGGGCCGGCAGGGAGCTTCTCGGGGCCGTACTCTATGAGCTCCTTAGCCCTTACCGCCTTCTTGACCTCCTCGGTGAGCTCCTGGGTCTCAGGAATCTCCTGTTCCATGAGCCCTTCCAGTATCTCCTTGGCCCTCTCTATGATGTACTTCCTCTTGGTCGCCCTGACGTCCTCGATGCGGAGGACCTTTATCTTGGCCTCGGCGGGGCCAACACGGTCTATCGTCTCCAAGGCGGCCGCGAGGATCGCCGTCTCTACTCTGTCGAGGCTCGACGGGACGGTTATCGTTCCGTAGGTCTTTCCGGCCTTGGTGTGAACTTCAACCCGTATCCTCCCAATCCTTCCGGTTTTTTGGAGTTCTCTAAGATCAAGATCGTCACCGAGAAGACCTTCAGTCTGTCCAAAAATAGCACCGACGACGTCGGGCCTTTCAACGATTCCGTTCGCCTCAAATTCGGCGTAGATTACATATTTGGTCGTTCCAAATTCGTCTTTGGCTGACATACCATCACCCTCTTTCCGTTTTTCAAACTTCTGCTTTTCAGTCAAAATGTGATGCAGCACTGTCTTCTTTCTCTTCATCGAATCCCCTCCGGAAGGGGGTCAGAAACGGAGATGACCTTCAGGTAGAGGCCGTAGAGGTCCTCCACCCCTTTGATGTCCTTCCTTGCTATTCTCTTGAGCTCTCTGCGCGTCTCTGCGTCGACCCTGCAGGGATAGCCCTCCAGATACTGGAGGAGCTTCCTTGCGAGCTCTTCACCCTTTCTGTCGAAGTCTGTGAGTATCATGACCTCTTTATACGATGACGCGATGAGCGCAACCTCGGTCAAAGGCAGGCGTGAGAGCCTTATTATCTCCGCCCTGACCCCCAGATTCCTCAGAGCCACCTCGTCTCGCATGCCCTCAACTATGAGGGCACCCTCAAACTCTCGCAGTTTGTCTATAAGCTCCAGGAATCTTTTATAGTTTTCGGCGTACATTTCGCCGTCGCTTGGATAACGATTGGATGCGGTTATAAGCTTATTGGCGTACCTTCAGCGTTTGTACCTGAAGCCAAAGACGGGCCAGCTCATGTAGTCGCTCCTTCTCCCGTAGAGCAGGGCAACGAGTGCTCCAATAAAGGGCAGGGTCAAAAGCACCGCCGACTCCCAGCCAGTTGCGTTCGTTTTGACGCCAATCACTATAGCCACCACAAAGCCGGCAAGGAAGCCGATGAAGAAGTAGAAGATAATCCCAGCCCGCCCTGGACTCGAGGTCGAGAGCAGGAGTATCACCGAAAGTATGACCGCAGAGATGAGGCTCTCAACTCCCCATGCAATGTATGAGAAAGCCAAGAACAGACCTATAGAGACCGCAGGGACGAGCCACTTCGACATCTCCCCCGGTTGAATCTTTGGAAAAAGATCATAAAAGCCTAACGCTAGCAGACGTTCCTGACCGGAACCGTGTGGCTCATCGGCTCCTCGTAAAACTCATCGATGAGCCTCTGCAGCCTCCTCGAGAGCTCCACCTGCTTGCCCCACGAACCCTCTATCTTCCCCTTCGCCGCCATTCTTCCCAAAAACTTCTTCATTTCCGGACTGAGGGGTGAGGGCTTACACCTCGACCAGGGTGTGCCGGGGAGGGGCATGAAATAGTGGGCGCGAACCTTTCCGCCCTTGTTCATTATCCACTTCATGAGCTCTATGCTCTTCCTCTGGCTTTCCTCACTCTCGTTGGGCAGGCCCACGATGAAGTCTACGACCGGCTCGAAGCCGTATTCCAGCATGTACTCAACGGCCCTCTGCACGTGCTCGACTTTGTGTAGCCTGTGCATGGCCCTTAACATGGCATCATCACCGCTCTGGGCGCCTATAGCCAAGCGCCTGTTGTCCGCGTAGTCAATGAGGAGCTCCAGCGTCTCGGGGAGTACGAACTCCGGCCTGACCTCACTTGGGAAGGTGCCGTAGAAGAGCCGTCTCCCCTCTTTTCTCAGCGGTTGAAGCGCCTTTAGGAGCGCCTCGAGCTTGTCGAGCTTAAGTATGGCGCCGGGACTTCCGTAGGCGAAGGCGTTCGGCGTTATGTAGCGCATGTCTCTCATCCTTCTCGAGTATTTCACTATCTGGTCTATCGGCCTGTGTCTCATTCTCAGCCCCTTGATGTAAGGCGTCTGGCAATAGTAGCAGCCGAAGGGACAGCCACGGGTTATCTCTATCGGTGAGATGAGGCGGACGCTCTCAGGATAAGGTGGAAAGCGCCAGAAGTCCTCGACCTTCGCGAAGCCCGTGAAGATAAACTCGCCGTTGATGTGGAAGGCAAGCCCCCTGATGTCTAGAAGGTCTTTGGTTATCCTGTAGCCCGTCCTCTTCAGGACGTTCAGGAGCTGGAAGAGAACCTCCTCCCCTTCGCCGATGACGGCTATGTCAAAACCGAGGTGGCTGAGGGTGTGTTTTGGCATCGCTATCGCGTGGTAGCCGCCGGCAATTAAAAGCGCTCCCCGCTCTTTGAGTAGCCTGACCTCCTCCTGCAGGGAACCCCATATTTCCTCGGTGAAGAAGGAATAGAGGACGACCTTGGGCCTGGCCTTCAGAATTTCGTTGAAGTCCTTGGTTATCAGAAGCTCGCTTAGATCAAAGCCTTGGCTTTCCAAGGCGCCAAGGAGGTGGACGAATGCATTGTGGTTGCGCTTGGTCATCCTGACGGCTATCTCCGGCATGGTCTGAAGCCGAGAGAAGGGGCTTAAAACGGTAACGGTTCAGAAATGAGTAGAAAAGCCAAAAAGGCCTTCAGGCCTTGATGGCAAGCTTGATGTCCTCGGCTTTGATGGTCTTCCTGCCAGCGTGCCTGGCGAAGTCGTTGGCCTTCTTGGCAAGCTCTATGGCGTACTCCTCGAGGTACTCGGCGAGGACCTTGGCAGCCTCCTCGCTGACCCTCTCAGCGCCGGCCTTCCTTATAAGCCTGTCAATCGGAGCAATCGGAAGCTCGGCCATTCACAACACCTCCTTAAAGGGCTTTTCGGTTTTCTTTTGGGAATTGGAGATATATAAACCTTTCGGTAAACGGGGCCATTTCCGAGGATTTACAGGCGGATGCACCCTTAAATACATCCAGCTCGGGGATATGGCTATCACTAAGTACCCGCTTCGTCCCTGAATTTGTGGACGGGCCATAGGAAACCATCGGGGGGCTCACCCAGGTGGCGCTTTTTAGGAGCCGTTGGACACTTTGAAAAAAAGCGGAGCTAAAAGATAGGGGTAATGGCGGACTTTTGTTCAAGTTTGGATATGAAGCGCCTAGGATAAGAAAAAGGTGGGTTTTTGGAAGAGATCACTTTCTCCTCTTCGAGAGAACAAGATGCTGGCTTCCCTGGTAGTTGCCGCGGTAGGGGTTTTTTGCTGGGCCCTCAAGGCGTATAAACGCTATCTGCACGAACCTTTCCCCGTAATTTAGCTCAACGGGTTCCTCCGAGGCGTTGAAGAGCATGAGCGTGAGGTTGCCGTCCCACCCAGGGTCGACCCAGGCGAAGGAGCCGAGTAAACCTTCCCTCGCGAGGCTGCTCCTGAGCTTCATGTCCCCCATCACGTCGTCTGGGAGCTTCACACGCTCGAGGGTTAGGATGAGCGCGTGGGTCTTGGGCGGGATTACGACTTTACCCTCCTTCTCTACGTTGATGAGTCTTCCGTTTATGTACGCCTCTTTCCCAACGCGCAGGTCGTAGCCAGCAGGCTGAAGGGACTTCTCGTTGAAGGGCTCGATGAGAATCTCCTTTCTGATTTTCCAGTCAGGGAGCATCATTCCAACCACCGCAAGCTTTATTTTGCCGGCCCTTAAAACACTTCCGAGGGCCCGTGGCCTAGGGGACATGGCGCCGGCCTTCGGAGCCGGTAGTCGCGGGTTCGAATCCCGCCGGGCCCGCCATCAGCCCTTTCTAACGAAAGCGCTGGCGGAAAATAAGTGCCAGTTTAAACGGCTAAAAATTCTAAGTGGGGTTTTCACCCACTCGCTCTTCGGCAAGGGTTTCACCCTACAAACGGCGTCCAAAGGACGCCAATAATAAAGTTGAAACGGTTTTAAAGGGCCCTTTTTCATAGAAACCCCTGATAATTATGCCTCAACAGAGCACACGCCTAATATTTTGCTCATGTACACAAAAAGGGAATCTTTTGATCAAGCTTGTTCGCCTGCGCGACGTTGGAGCGAAGCTCCAACGCACGTCCCGTTGAGTTTGATCAAGGTTTGTGATTCTTCTCATGGGGGATTGCAAGTGAATTCCGTTTTTTACTGCACCATTTGACTTGAATTCTTTCATATCCATTGTTTTGAGTAGTTCCTCTCGTTTGACGCCCTTCGGACGTCGGTTGTAAATGGACTCTGGTTAAGAGACCCGTTAGAAGTGCAAAATTCAGGATTTATTCTAGCTTTTTTTCACGTGGAATTCTCTCTCAAACGGCAAATTTCAATAGAATCACAAACTTTGATGAAACTTTGCAGTGCAAAGTTTCCTGCACTCTCAAACCCCCCGATGCGGGGTGAAACCCCGCAACCCCTTTTCTCTTAAGCTACTGGGGGGCTAACGCCCCCGCACCCCCTTTAAATTTTCCTTCGCAAAGTCTCATCAAAGTTAGTGGCTCCCTGTAAAAGCCAGAAACCAAGTGATTTTCCTCTTAAAAAGCCACTTTCAAGTGGGAATATTTTAAATTTGACCCAGCAAGGGGTCTAACTCCAAACCGACGCCTAACTGGTCTCAAAGAAGAGTAAACCATCGCCGATGTGCCCGATTAAAACGTTCCCAAGAGAGAATCACCTATAAGACCGAAATCCTATTCACACACTTCTTAGAGAGGAGCTACAAACTTTTGATGGAGCTTTTAGAAAAGCTTCAAAGAAAATGTTTGAGGCGTCCGCCCGAGGGCGGACAAAATGGAAGAGGGTTCAGCCGAAGAGGGCACCGAGACCGGCGAGGGCCTCCTCCTCGCTGGCCTCCTCCTCTTCCTCCTCCTCTTCCTCAGCAGCGGCCTCAGCGGCGCCACCCTCAGCGGCCGGAGCAGCGGCAACGGCAACCGGGGCGGCGACCGGCATGGCGGCCTTCTCGATGACCTCGTCGATGTTGACGCCCTCGAGGGCGGCAACGAGGGCCTTTATCCTGGCCTCGTCGGCGCTAACGCCGGCGGCCTCAAGGACTGCCTTGAGGTTCTCCTCGGTTATCTCCTTACCAGCGGCGTGGAGCAGCAGAGCGGCATACACGTACTCCATTTTTCGCACCTCCAATCATCTTCATTTTTTTCATTCATTTCACACGGATTCGTTCAGGGATACGAGGGAAATGGAAAGTTCAGCCGAAGAGCGCGCCCAGTCCAGCAAGCGCGTCCTCTTCGCTGGCTTCCTCCTCTTCTTCCTCTTCCTCGGCCTCCTCAACCTTCTCTTCAGTCGGCTGAGGAGCCGCGGCAACTGCCATTTGTGCCTGAGCGTTTAAAAGCTCTTTGGTCTTCTCGTCAAGCAGTTCCTCCGGCAGGTTCTGGGCTATGAGCAGGACTGCACGAAGGGCCCTGCCAAAGATGTCCTCCACAGTTTCCTTGGTGATGTAGCCAGCCTCGACAGCGACGTTCTTTGCTCCAAGGAATGCCTTCTGGATGATAGCCTCGATGGTCTGCTTGGTCGGGTAGGCCGTGTTGACGGACAAGTTGAACGCGTGCATGTAGGCCTGCTGGAGCATGTTGATGTACTCGCTCTCGTCGATGGCAAGGACTTCCGGAGTGTAGACTATGCCGTCCTCGTAAGCGGCGAGCAGGTTGAGGCCGACCTCGAGCGGCTCAATTCCGAGCGCGTTCAGTATCCTTGCCATCTGGTCGGTTATGACTTCCCCTGCCTTGAGGGCGGTGTAGTCCTTCTGTATGCTGACCTTACCCTTCTCGATCCTCGCCGGAATTCCGAGGGCCTGCATCTCACCAACGAGGGGACCCGGCGCGAGTGAAGTCGGTCCGGCCGGGATGACGACGTCGTGCGGAACAACCGCACCCGGCTTGGCCGGAGCCGGGGTCTTGCTCTCCTCAAGGAGCTTGTAGAGCTTGAAAGGGTTCATCTCGGTGGCGAGTATTCCGGCCCCGCCCTGAATGTGGTCGATGAGCTTCTCGAGTTCGGGGTTGTTAAGCTCCTCCGCGGCCCTCTTTATGGCCAGCTCTATGAGGGTGTTCCTGCTGACCCTGAGGAGTGCCTTGCCGCGGAGCTTCTCACGCATCTTGCTGAGCGGATAGGCTGGGACGCCGGCCACGTCAACGAGCGCTATCACTGGGTAACTCTTGATGATCTTGGTGAGTTCCTCAACTTCCTTCTTCTTCCACTCGGCTACGTGGGCCATTTCCCTCACCTCTCCACCTTGACGGCCGGTCCCATGGTGGTTTTGACGTACACTGACTTCACCTGGTTCTCTCCGCGCTCAAGCTTTCCAAGGATCGCGTTGAGAACCGCCTCTGCGTTCTCCGCGAGCTTCTCGTCGTCCATGTCCTCGGTTCCTATCGGCGCGTGAACGACCGGGTTGTTCTTGAGCTGTATCCTTACTGTCCTTTTGAGCCTGGCAACTATCGGTTCGAGGTTCGTCATGGTCGGCGGAACGACCTGCGGCATCTTGTTCCTCGGACCGAGGTACTTACCGAGGTACCTACCGATCTTTGGCATCAGCGGTGCGGCCGCTATAAACATGTCGTACTTCTTGGCAAGCTTCCTTGCCTCTCTGGGGTTCTTTGCCAGCTCCTCAAGCTGCTCTCCACTAATCACATCAAGCCCGAGCTTTTTAGCCGCCTCGGCAACGGCACCATCAGCGATGACCGCGATTTTGGGCTCCTTCCCACGACCGTGGGGCAGTACAACCTCAAGCTTGAACCTGTTCTCAGGCTTCTTCAGGTCTATATCCTTGAGGTTGACTGCCATCTCGACGGTCTGTGTGAAGTTACGCGGCTTAGCCCGGGCCTTCGCCTCCTTCACCGCTTCCGCGATTTTCTGCCTGTCAAAGGCCATTTACAGCCCTCCTTTCGGTTTTGATTTAAGCCCGAAAAAGTCAAAGATGCGTAAAAAGAGGGATTTTTAAACTTTTCCCTCACTCCTCGGCGTTGGCGAAAATCTCGTCGTAAACGCCTTCGTCGATTTCCTTCTGGACTTCCCTTGGGTCCTTGCCCTCAACGGTGACGCCCATGCTCAGAGCGGTGCCTATGACCTCCTTGGCCGCGGCCTTGAGGTCAGCCGCGAGCATCTGCTCCTGCTTGGCCTTGGCTATCCTGATGACCTGCTCCATGGTAAGGTTCCCGACCGGGCTGTGTCCTGGCTCGCTTGAACCCTTCGGGGCGCCGATCTCCTTCTTGATGAGCTGGCTGACCGGCGGGACACCGACCTCGATCTCGAAGGTCTTCTTCTTGGGGTCGGTGACAATGATCTTGACGGGAACCTGCATTCCCTCGAAGTCCTTGGTGGCCTTGTTTATCTCGTCAACGACCTGTTTAACGTTGAGTCCGAGAGGACCGATAGCAGGACCGAGCGGCGGTCCGGGTGAAGCCTTTCCTCCTTCAACGAGCACCTCAACAACCTGTGCCATCTTTCTCACCTCTGAATGGTTCTTTCACTCCTTCTGACGTTTGCTTATAAGTCTAACGTATTCGCCCCTCACCGTGACCGGTATCGGGACGATTGAACCGACGAGTTCGACGACTATCTCGTCCTTGCCCTCATCAACCCTGACGACCTTGGCCTTCTCACCCTTGAACGGGCCAGCGATGAGTTCGACGATGTCTCCAGGCTCAAAGCCGCTCACAGCGGGCTTCTCCTCGAGGAAGTGCTCTATCTCCTCGAACTTAACCTCTCCCGGGAGGGTCCCCTTAGCGTGTCGGATTCCCTTTATTGCTTCGTCAACGGCACTCTTGTTCGGGGCCTCCACGAAGATGTAACCCTTAACCTTTGAGGGCGTCAATATCGCGTAAACGGGAAGGTTGTAGGTCTTGACCTTGCTGTATATCAGCTTGGCGGTGGTCTCTTCCTGGCCCACCGTGACGCGCACTGTAAATATCTTGCCGTCGCTCATCTCCTATCACCTATCTCCAGCTCACTGGCCACTAATGAGGTAGCCGATCATGCGAATTACAAGGCCGACGGAGCCTATGAGTATCATTCCAGTGCCGGTAATCTTGACGGCCAACTTAAACTCCTTCATTCCCGGCTTTTTTGTAACCAGCAAAACCCTCCGGGACTCTGCGAAGAAATTTTTAAGCTTTTCCGTCGTAGTCGCCACGCTTGTCACCTCACTAAATTTTGAAAACGAAAGGATCGTCAAAGCTCCTCAAGGTCGAGCTTAATAATTTTTCTCTCCTGCTCCTCACCGTAGTAGGATGTCTCCTCTTCCCCCGCGACGGCGTAGGGTGAGCTGACGCCGGTGACTACTATGAGGATCCTTATCATTTTGTTAAGTTCCTCGTCGAGCTGGATGCCCCAGATGACCTGTGCCTCGGGGTCAAGCTTGCTCGTGACGAGCTCGATTATCTGCTGGGCCTCCTCAAGCTTGACGTCGCTTCCGCTGATGCTTATCAAAGCGCCCTTTGCACCGCTGATGTCGACGTCGAGGAGCGGGCTGTTCAAAGCCTGCTGGGCGGCTTCGAGGGCGCGCTTCTCGCTGTCACTCTCGCCTATACCGATCATGGCAACTCCGCCGTCCTTCATGACGGCCCTAACGTCGTTGAAGTCGAGGTTCACCAGTCCGGGCTTGGTAATGAGCTCGGTGATGCCCTTGACCGCTTGGACGAGTATCTCGTCGGCCACTTTAAAGGCCATGTGGATCGGGAGGTTCGGGGCAACCTCCATGAGCTTGTCGTTCGGGATGACTATGACGGTGTCGCTGTTCTTCCTGAGCCTCTCGAGACCGTACTCTGCGTTCTTAATGCGCCTTATTCCCTCTACCGTAAACGGAAGGGTAACCACTGAAACAGTCAGAGCGCCCATCTTCTTGGCCATCTCGGCAACGACCGGAGCAGCACCGGTTCCAGTTCCGCCACCGAGACCGCAGGTGATGAAGACCATATCCGCCCCTTCAAGGGCCTCCCGTATTTCCCTCTCGCTCTCCTTAGCGGCTTCCTCACCCATCTTGGGATTGTTTCCGGCACCGAGACCCCGGGTAAGCTCCTTACCGATGAGTATCTTCTTGTGGGCGCGAACCTTTAGGAGATCCTGGGCATCGGTGTTAATTGCTATGACCTTTGCCCCCTGTATACCGACCTGCATCATCCTGTTAATGGTGTTGCATCCGGCACCGCCGACACCAACAACATATATCTTTGCCTGGATCTGCTCAAGAATCCTCTTGAGCTCCTCATCGATATCAGTTTGCGGAGCCTGAGCCTCCGGGATTTTGTTGGGGGCGGCGGAGGTCCTTTCAATGGCGTCTTCAATCAGCTTCAGCATCTTTTCACCCTCCGGGCAATTTAACATCTGTTTCACTTTGTATGCATCCACTATATAAATTTAGCTAAGGCGGGTGCTGATTTTAAAATCCCGCTTAATATCTTTAAAGATTTCGCCCGTTCAGTCCCTTATAAACTCCAGGCCCAGCTCTTCGGCGAGGCTCCTGGCCATCTGCCTCGTTTCTCCTCTACTCCCCTTCCAGTCAACATAGATGGCATCGACGCCGCCATAGGTTTTCTCAATGGCCCTAAGGAGGAGCTGCCTGTCCACGGGGTGAACGTACTTCGGAGCTATGTGGCTAAAGGCGATGTCAGTTTCAAGGACCCTCTTCGTCTGCTTCGGCGCGTAGTGGCCGCCGCCTATTCCGATTGCTACGGGAAACTTGGCCTTTTCGTAGTTCTTGAGTACGTGAACTATCGTTTCCGCTATTATCTCGCCGGCCCTCTCGTTGCGCCACTCTTCCTCGCTTGAGCCTATCTCTATGAAGAGGCTCGGCACGTCGAGCTCGCTTGGCCCGTGGTGCGTGGCCTCGTAGCAGACCGTCCAGCCGAGGTCGTTCAGCTCGTTCATCTTTAAGAGGGCAAGTTTCATCGCGGCAGGATGCGCTACAGCCAGGCTCCCGTCCTTTCCGCCGTACACTGCCTCCCCCCAGTTGCCAGTGACGTGGGTGGTTAAAGCCGGGAGCTTCTGCTTGCTAGAGTGCCTCGAGGCGAAGACTATTATCTCGGGCCTCTCCCCAAGCTGCCTTTCTATTTCAGCATCGAGGTTGTCATAGTAGATCATCTCGTCGTTGGTGGTCAGAATCAGAGTATTTTCTCTTGAGTAGACTGGGTTGCCATCGAACACCCTCTCCGTCTCCTTGAAGCCGAAGTTCTCCACGAGCTTTCCCAGTATGTTCATCGATGCCGGGTCGATCTTGGTTGTCATTATAACCTTCATCTTCAAGCACCATACCTCCCTTATGAGGCGGGATAAAAAGTTTGCCGCAGAGCGGGGGGAGATTACCTTTACAAATATAAAGTTTGCATGTGGTGCCTCCTGTTAACGAGATAATTCTCCTCGGCGTTAGGTATTGCAAACTGCAAAATTTTGTCGAAAATTCACCGGATATTTTTCGGTACTTCTGAAAACGTTGAGAATTACACCCTAGTAAAAGTTGAAACCGTAAAGTATATAATCGTGCCGATGCACATGTTTTTACTGTAATCAACTAGTTGGGAAACCATTCCGCAAAGGTGCGGAGGTTTGAAAAAATGAAGTTGAAGGCAATTGGTTTGATGTTGGTGCTCGCCTTTGCAATTGTGGCGGCGGGCTGCATCCAGTCCGAAGGCGGTGGAACGGCCACCCAGACCCAGGAAATAACCATCTACACCGGGGGTACAAGCGGTGTCTACTTCCCGCTCGGTTCTAAGTACGCCGAAATACTCAACAAGAACGGCGTTAAGGCCAAGGCTGTGACGAGCGGTGCGAGCGTTTCAAACGCCAAGGCCATCGGAGACGGTACCGCCCAGGCGGCTATCCTCCAGAACGACGTTGCATACTACGCCTACAACGGCCTCTACATGTTCGAGGGGAGCAAGATTCCGAACATCCGCGGTGTCGCTGCCCTCTACCCCGAGACCATCCAGTTCGTTGTGAGGGCGGACAGCGACATTAAGACCCTCCAGGACTTTAAGGGTAAGAAGGTCGCCATAGGCGCCGCCGGAAGCGGTACCGCGGTGGCCGCCGAGCAGGTCCTCAAGGCAGCTGGAGTTTGGGACAGCATCGAGAAGGTGAACCAGAAGTTCAGCGAGGCCGCCCAGAGCCTCAAGCTCGGCCAAGTTGACGTCGCGGTCATAGTTTCGGGTGCACCCACTCCGGCCGTCAACCAGATAGCGGTTCAGACCCCCGTTCGGGTCATCCCGATACCCGACGACGTCCTCAGCAAGCTCAAGGACCAGGGCTACATATTCTACGTCCGCCAGGTCCTCCCGAAGGACACCTACAACGGCATGGAGGAGGACACCCCGACGATAGCCGTTAAGGCTATGCTCGCCGTCAGTGCAGACCTCCCGGACGACACTGTCTATCAGATGACCAAGATACTCTTCGACAACCTCGACGAACTCCACCAGGTCCACGCCAAGACCAAATACATAAGCCTCGACACGGCCCTCGACGGTATGAGCATCCCGCTCCACCCGGGAGCCATCAAGTACTACGAGGAGAAGGGCATTAGCGTCCCAGCTGAGCTTAAGCCGTGAACAGGGTGAGGTCGTTGAGGGGACCTCCCCCACTTTTTTTTGTATTCCTGTTGCTGGCGCCATTCCTGGTGCCCACTCATGCCCTAGTCATAAGCGACGGGCACTCATCCCGCGTATACCCTCTGGTGGGGGATGTGATGGTGGAGATAGACTACATCCACAGCGTCGAGAGGAGCGAAATTCGGGAGGTGCTTGAGGCCAACTCCAGCGGGCTCTACGCTAAAGAGATGTGGTGGAAGGACTTTGGTGCAGGACTGCCGGAGGACATCCAGTACATGGAGGATGGCTTCTACGTCAAGAAGACAAACATCCCCCTCGGGAGGAGCCTGGACTTCTGGTTCATCCCCTTAAACAAAGCTGAAATAAAGGTTAACGGCGAGACTGTATTCGCCCCCAGAGAAGAGACCCTCATGAGGTTTAGGGTCAAACGCTGCATACTTGTGGAGACACTCCTAGGGAGGTGCTGAAATGCCTGATATTGATAAAGAGCCGAAGGGGTTGGAGGAACTTGAAGAGTTGAAGGAAATGGAGGAGAAGGTTGAAGAAGTCTTCGAAAAGACCAGAACCCTTACACCAAAGCTCGAATTGCTGATAAAAGCGGCCGCCATACTCATCGGTATCTATGAAATACTGTTCATCTTCAACTTCAACTACACGCTCTACGACATGTTCGCAAGGATGGGCCTCAAGATAGACCTCCTGAGGGTAACCCTCCAGACGAAGCAGGGGGAGGCCTTCGTTCTTGCCATGATACTGCTGATAACTTTCCTGATCTATCCGCTGCGCAAACGTGAGGAAGAGCTACGGAAGGTACCGTTCTACGACTACATCTTGGCGGCACTTGGGGTAATCTCATCGCTCTATCTCTTCGTCGTCTACCAGCGCTACGCGGAGTTCGCTGAAGTTTACACGCTCGACGTCGTCTTCGGAGTACTCGCGATAATCCTGGTGCTCGAGGCAACGCGCAGGGTTCTCGGGTGGGTTCTCCCTCTCGTCGTGACGATATTTCTCCTCTACGGAATCCAGAACATCGGGTTCAACTGGGTCCGCTTCACGCAGCAGCTCTACTTTGACGAGGGCATCTTCGGAATCCCGTTCTTCGTCATGACGATATACGTCTTCGCCTTCGTGTTCTTCGGGGCGTTCCTGCTCAAGATCGGCATAAGCGACTACATCACGGAGTTCATGATAACACTCTTTGGAAAGAGACCAGGTGGACCCGCGAAGGCGGCCGTCGTCTCCAGTGGTCTGATGGGAACCGTCAGCGGTTCGAGCGTCGCCAACGTCCTCACGACGGGAACTTTCACAATACCTCTCATGAAGAAAGCCGGTTATCCCCCGGAGATAGCGGGTGCAGTTGAGCCGGTCGCTTCCACAGGTGGCCAGCTGATGCCACCGATCATGGGCGCCGCCGCCTTCATCATGGCGGAGTTCCTCGGTGTGCCCTACAACAAGCTCATCATAGCGGCCGTTCTCCCGGCGCTGGTGTACTACACAGGAGTTTACCTCTTCATAGACCTTGAAACGAAGAGACTCGGCCTCAAGGGAATGCCCTCTGAGCACTTCGCCCCGCTGAAGTACTTCCTCAGGAAGCTCTACATCCTGCTCCCGATAGCGGTCATCACCGTGGCCCTCGTGTGGGGTATCCCTCCGCACATCTCGGCCATCTCCTCTTTGGGCATAGCCATCTGGGTGGCATGGATAGCGAAGGACGAGATAGAGGGACACGAAGGGCTTTACGTTGGGCTGGTCCTCCTGACCACAGTGCTCATGTTCACTAGCAAATCCATAGCGGTGCCGGTGGCTGGGATACTGCTCCTCACAGGACTGGCACTGGTGGCGCTGGCCTTCGTTAGCGACCTCGTCGAGCTCAACGAGAAGCTCTACATCAGCCTGCTCTTCATACTCTTCGTGGCCCTGACCAAGTTCCTCGGCATGTCCAAAGAGCAGATACTCCTCATGAGCGGTGTCATGGGCATAGTGTTCTCTCTCATAGTAGGTTACGTCTCAAAGAGCGAGAGCGGAAAGAAGATGTACGAAGCGACCTACCAGTCCATGATAGACGCGGGGAAGACGAGCACGAGCGTTATGCTTGCCGCTGCCAGTGCTGGCCTTATACAGGGCGTCCTCACAATGACGGGCCTCGTCACGAGCCTAGGCTACCGCCTCGTTGACCTCACAGCAGGGAACCTTTGGCTGCTCCTCCTCCTGACGATGATCTTCAGCCTCATCCTCGGAATGGGGGTCCCGACAACGGCAAACTATATCATAACGTCCCTCGTTGCAGCGCCTGCGATATACAACGCCGTCCTCGGACTCCAGCCATACAGCTCACCGGTTCCGGGCTTCGGAACTCCAAT
Source organism: Thermococcus pacificus (assembly GCF_002214485.1). Taxonomy (NCBI): domain Archaea; kingdom Methanobacteriati; phylum Methanobacteriota; class Thermococci; order Thermococcales; family Thermococcaceae; genus Thermococcus; species Thermococcus pacificus. The sequence continues at coordinate 850,206 of NZ_CP015102.1, read as the reverse complement.
AGCGCTCCTTGCGGCCCACTTCTTCGTGTTTTACTTTGGAATACTGGCCGATGTCACGCCGCCCGTGGCGCTGGCAAGCTACGCGGGTTCAGCTTTGGCCGGCGGGGACTTCTGGAAGACCGCCATGAACGCCGTGAAGTACGCGCTGGCTGGCTACATAGGGCCATACATCTACTTCACCCACCCAGAGATGTTCATCATAACCGTGCAGGAGTGGACTGCGAGGATGGCGCTGACGGTCATCTACGACTTCGGGGCAACGCTGCTCGTGATGTACATCCTAGCAATAAGCCTCACGGGCTGGTTTGGCGTCCACATAAGGAAGGAGCTCAGGGCACTGCTGGCTGCTGTAGGAGTGCTCTCTGCGACTCTCAACCCGATAATCGTGGGCATTGGGCTCGCGGCGGTGCTGGCCATCAAGTTCCTCGGCAAGAGGGGCTGAATCCCCTTTTTCTTTTTCCTTATCTCTGGAAGTCTGTTCTAAAAGGGTCAAAGAAGAAAGAGACACAAAGGAACCCTCAGTAGAGCATGACCTCAAAGCCCAGCTCGCTGAGCAGGTCTGCAAGCTCCTCGCTGTCGACGTAGATCAATAGGTGGTGGTTGCCGAGGGTTCCGTCTATGAAATCCATCGCGTCCTCGATCCTGAGCTTAACCTGAGTCCTGCAGCGCATGTTGCTGTGCTCCTGGCCAACCACTTCCACACCGGCGACGACCGCTTTCCTCCCGCGTATCTTTAGGAGACTTGCCTTCCCCTTCGGCAGCTGGACGTCAACGCCAACTCCCATTCCGCTCTCGAAGTGGGAGCGTATGATGTACTTCCCGATGAGAGGCGCGGTGCAGTGGGCGAGGATGAGGTAGTCGTCCCCGTAGTCCGCTATGTTACCCATGAAGGCGGGTTTGTCAAAGAAGCGCCTCGCTATCATCATGCCAACGAGTGAGTTGAGCTCCCCCTCGCACGCCGCCGGGATTCCCTGAGCGTTGAACATGGCCAAGGCCAGACATGGGGTCGAACCTATCTTCCCTATGAGGTCAAAGCAGCCGATTGTGAAGCCGTCCAGTTTGTAGTCATCAAGGATACGCTTTATGGCCACGTATATCCTTCCTGCCTTTGTCAAAGCTTCCCTGTCCGGCTCCTTGATCTCAACCGCCTTGGAGACGATATCCTCAACAGCACTCCAGCCCTCCTCGTCAGTAACCGCATCGTAGTACTCGTAGAACTTCTTGAGGCTTATGCTGGTGTAGGGGAGTTCAAAGCGCTCGTTTATGAGCCACGGTGAAACGCGACCTATTAATCCGATGCGCATCCTGAGGAACTTGTCCAGGGTTTCCTTCATATCCTCATAGCCAAGGAGTGCCGCCTTGAGCTCGTTTAGGTCCTTGACGAGGGTTGAGGGAACGAGCCTCTCGCGGAAGTACTCCCTGAGCTCTATACCTGCGGCTATCGAGTTGTTGAAGGGGTCGCCGTAGATGACTATCGGCCTCCTGTAGACGGAGAACTCCTTAAGTGGGCCCTCGGTGCCGCCCGTGAGCGGGTAGAGGACTATCGCGTCGACCTCGTTGAAGTCGACCTCTTCCTTCGCCTCCTTGAAGTCTCTCTTCGTTGAGACAAAGAAGCCCCCAACAACCTCAAAATCCTTCGCGAGGTTTGTTATGAACTCCGACGCTTTCTTTTCAAAGGCTTTCGGGTTCGCCAGTTCGCTGACTCCAAAAACGACTCCTACTTTCATGCTTTCACCCAACCGTTTTAAACTCTCGACCCTAAATAAACTTGTGGTGGTAGCGTGACGATGAGGTTCGTCCTCGACACGAGCATCTTTGTCAACCCGGAGATACGGGGGAAGTTCGGGGACAACCCTACCGAGGCCATGAGAACGTTCCTCGGTTACGCCGAGAGGCTCTTCGGGAGAGTGGAGTTCTATATGCCGCCCGGCATCTACCGTGAGGTCATGCACTTCGTCGATGAGGAGGAGCTCCTGCCCGAAATCGAGCTCTATATAATCAAGAAGCCGCCGAACGTGCACGACATCAAGATTCCCGCCTTCGTGGTCTACGAGCTCATCGATGACATAAGGCGGAGAATAGATAAGGGGCTCCGCGTTGCCGAGAAAGCAGTCCGCGAGAGTGTCATCGAGACGGACAACGTCGACAGGATAATCCAGAAGCTCAGGAGGAACTACCGCAAGGCACTCCGCGAGGGGATAGTGGACAGCAAGGAAGACTTTGAGCTTATACTCCTGGCCAAAGAGCTCGACGCGACAATAGTCTCCGCCGACGTCGGCATACTCACGTGGGCCCAGAAGATGGGCATCAAGTGGGTAGACGCGGCTAACTTCAAGGAGGTCCTTGAAGGCTTGTCCGAGAGGCTCACCAAAGGGAAAAATTTATAAAGCCTCTCCTGCATCGTATCATCGACGCCCCGGTGGCTCAGCCTGGTGGAGCGGCCGCTTGGTAAGCGGCAGGTCGCGGGTTCAAACCCCGCCCGGGGCTCCATTCTAACAAACTTTGCCTTCGTGAAGTTTGATCAAGGTTCGTGATTCTCCTTTAAAACAGCAATTTTGGCGGGATTTCTCTTTAAAGTGCCGTTTAAGAGGGGATTCTTTATCAGGAGCGTTTTCCAAGTGGGTTAAGGTTTTTAGCGCTCCAACGGAGCGCGATGAGAGTAAACCCCTCATGAAGAGATCCTTCCTCAAATCCAGTCGTTAATGCTATAATCTCGGCTTGAAATCCCTCAGATGGGGAGTATCGGTGGAGAATCACGAACTTTGATGAAACTTTGCAAAGGCAAAGTTTCTTTGGTCAAGCTTTTCTAAAAAGCTTGTTCATGAAGTTTGATCAAGGCTTGCATGTCACTTCTACAATTCCAGTTTTGAGAGGGGTTTGCTCTTTCACTAACAGGTTTTGCAGTGTTTCACTGCGAGTATAACGCCCGAAGGGCGCCTTGAGGATGGCAAACACTTGAGAGATGTGATTAATGAGTAACCCTCTCTAAAAATTAGCATTTTTAAAACAGCACGCGCCTCTTCCGCCAGCGCTTGCTTTGCAAGGGCTGTTGTGGTGGGGCCGCCGGGATTCGAACCCGGGTCACGGGCTCCCAAAGCCCGCAGGATAGGCCAAGCTACCCCACGGCCCCATGCCAGCGGTAGTGAAATAGCGGGTTCCTTATTAAGCTTTTCGCTGGTGGAGGTACACAGTGAGGGTTGTGCTTAAGCTCCTAAGGTATGGATGGAATTCCTGCTTAACCGTCTGGGCAACTCCCCCTCCGCAGGATTTTTATAACCCCTGAGCTACATTCTCAAGGTGTCACCATGGTCACACTCATCATCGCGGAGAAGCCCAACGTTGCCAGAAAGATCGCCTACGCCCTAGCAGAAGGAAAACCCGTGAGGAAAACGATAGGAAAGGTCTCCTACTACGAGTTCACCCGCGATGGGAAGCGGGTCATCGTCGCCCCTGCGGTTGGTCATCTCTTCTCCCTTGCCCCCAAAGTTAAGACCTACGGCTACCCAATCTTCGACATCGAATGGGTGCCCGTTTACGTCGCCGAGAAGGGGAAGAGCTATGCCAAGGACTACATCAAGGCCCTTGCGACACTTGCGAAGCAGGCTGATGAATTCGTCGTTGCCTGTGACTATGATACCGAGGGAGAGGTCATAGGCTACACAGCCCTCAAATACGCCTGCGGCGTTGACCCCTCGAAGGCAAAGCGCATGAAGTTCTCCGCTTTGACGAAGAAAGACCTCCTCAAAGCATGGTACAACCTCGAACCGACGATAAACTTTGGGATGGCCGACGCCGGCGTTGCGAGGCACGTCCTCGACTGGTACTGGGGCGTCAACCTTTCTCGTGCTCTCACCTCGGCCATAAAGCGCGCGAGCGGCAAGTGGATGGTTCTCTCAACTGGAAGGGTTCAGGGCCCCACCCTCAAGTTCCTCGTGGACAGAGAGAAGGAGATTCAGAACTTCAAGCCGACCCCTTACTGGGTCATCAAGATGCTCCTCGAGAAGAACGGCGAGCAGTACACCGCAACCTACGAGAAGGAGCGCATCCTTGACGAGGAGGAGGCGAAGCGCATCGTCGAGGAGGCGAAGAAAGGGCCTGCATTCGTTGAAAAGGTCGAGGTAAAGCAGCAGAACAGGAACCCACCGGCTCCATTCGACCTCGGAACCCTCCAGAGGGAGGCATACTCAGCGTTCGGATACAGCCCGAAGAAGACTTTAGAGATTGCACAGAAGCTGTATGAAAAATCTCTCACGAGCTATCCGCGCACCAGCTCACAGAAGCTCCCCAAGAACCTCAACTTCCGCGCCATACTTCAGAACCTGGCAAAGCTTCCCGAGTACAAGCCCTTCGCCCACGCCCTCCTTGGAAAGGAGAATCTCAAGCCCGTTGAGGGCAAGAAGGACGACCCTGCTCATCCGGCCATCTACCCCACAGGCGAACTTCCCAAGCCCGGCGACCTCACCAAGGATGAGCAGAACATCTATGACCTCGTTGTCAGGCGCTTTTTGGCCCTCTTCATGGAGCCAGCTGTCAGAGAGACGATGAAAGTCATCATAAACTCCAACAACCACCGCTTCATCCTGAGCGGCGCGAGAACGGTCAAAGAGGGCTGGCTGAAGGTCTACGGCAAATACGTCAAGTTCGACGAGGTTATCCTCCCGGCCTTCAAGGAGGGTGAACCCGTAAAGGTTCTCCAGATAAAGCGCGAAAAGAAGAAGACGAAGCCTCCAGCCCGCTACTCTCCGGCGGCAGTGATAAAGAAGATGGAGGATTTGGGTATCGGAACCAAGGCCACGCGTGCCCAGATACTCGAGACGCTCTACAGCAGGGGCTACATCGAGGGCAAGAGGAAGATAAAGGTGACCCCGCTCGGAATGCGCGTCGTTGAGGCCCTTGAGAAGAATGTTCCAGATATAGTCAGCGTCGAGCTAACCAGGGCCTTCGAGGAGAAGATGGAGGATATAATGGCCGGAAAAGCTGAAAAAGAGCAGGTCATTGAGGAGAGCAAGAACCAGCTGGTTAAAATCCTTAAGGTCTTCAAGGAGAAGGAGATGGACATCGGGAAGATGCTCCTTGAGAGCACCGGAACTGGTGTTACTCCGTCCAAATCTTCGGCGAGGAAGGGGGGCGCGGTTAAAGAGCTGAGTGAGGAAGAAGAGCGCGAGGTTCAGAGGGCCGTTGATGGGAAAGCCAGTTCTGAGAACGCGGAGAGCAAAAAGCCCGCGAAAAAGGCGCTCGTCATCGGCAAGTGTCCCAAGTGCGGCGGCGACCTGGTAGTTCGCTACAACCGGAAAACGGGGAAGCGCTTCGTCGGCTGCTCGAACTGGCCCAAGTGCGACGTAACTTATCCCCTCCTCCAGCGCGGCGAAATAATCCCTACCGATAAGACCTGCTGCAACGGTGCCCCCGTCGTCAAAATCCGCGAGGGAAAGAAGGAGTACGAGATATGCATCGACATGAACTGCAGGGACTGGAAGAAGGGAAAGAAATGATCAGAGGAGCTGTTTGAGCAGGGAGAGCCTGCGCTTGCTCATGAGGACCTTCGGGTGTTTGAGGAGTGCTTTGATGACCTCGACGTAGTCGCCGCCGGCTATCTTCTCCGCGTCAGCACCGCTGAGGAGCTGGATGAACAGGTCGAGATCCTCATCCGTCAGCTTCTCCGTGACCTTTCTGACCTTGAGAACTCTCTCAAGCCTCTTTCCGTCGGTTTCCCACCACTCCTTCGTGTAGTTCTGGAGCAGTGAGAGATTCTCCTCCTCGAGGGCCTTGACTATCCACTTGCTCGCTATGGTTCCAGCCTCCATCGCCTCGGCCATTCCACCACCGTGCATCGGGTTGACCTGCCTTGCCGCGTCGCCAACGACGACCACGTTGTCCTTGGCAAGCTCCTTCACGAAGCCGCCGACGGGGACAATGCCGACATTGACCTCGAGTATTCTGCTCATTGGGATGTTGTTCTCCTTCAGCCACTTGTCGAGGTAGTATTTAGCGGTGTTTGGATTGTCGGAGTTGATGCCGATTCCAACGTTGGCCCTGTCTTCGTCCTTCGGGAAGACCCAGACGTAGCCCCTTGGGGCAACCTCGTTGCCGAACCAGAGGTGTATGAGGTCGGGGTCGTAGCCCTCGATGAGCATCTCGTATTCGTAGCTTGAGTCGAACTCGTGAGGGGGAGCGTAGGTGTTTATTCCCGCCTTCCTCGCTATCATGCTCTCAACGCCATCTGCCGCGACGATAATGTCCGCGTAAATCTCGACCGGCTCGTCTTCGTGCTTTGCCTTGATTCCTGCGACCTTGCCGTCCTTCCTTATGACGTCCCTGGCCTCAGTCCTGGCGAGAACATCTGCACCTGCTTTGGCGGCATAGTAGGCCAGCATCTTGTCGAAGACCTTCCTCTCAAGGATTACACCGCTCACTTCATTATAGCGGAGTTCAAGCTCGTAGCCACTCGGGGAGTAGAGCCTGGCACCGTAGATTTCGCGGTTGATGTAGCGCTTGTCGTAGGGGATGTCGTACTTGTCGAAGACCTTTATGCTTATGCCCTCGGCGCACTGCTTTGGAGTGCCGATGGCGGGCTTCTTATCGATGAGCAGAACCGAGTAACCTGCTTTGGCAACGTTTCTAGCGACAATCGGGCCGGCGATTCCGGCACCTACGACGACAACGTCGTATTTCATCTCGCTCATTCTTTCACCTCCAGCGGCTCAGCGCTGAGCGCTCCTACCGGACAGGCGTTGATACATATCCTGCAGCTTATGCACTTGTCCTGCAGAAACTCCCAGCCGCTTGAGTGGACCTCTATTGCCAGGGCCGGACAGACACCGGCGCAACCGCCGCAGAGGTAGCAGCGGTCTTCGTTTACAACGACTCTAATCTTCTCCGGCATCGTTTTCACCGCCAATTCTTTGTTTTAACCTTTCTTCGTCAATCTTGATGGTATTGTCTTTTATTTTTAACGGAACGAATCTCTCCAGTTCCTGTGCCTTTACGAGGACTTCCCTCTCCTTGAGGTTGAGCCTGTCGCTGAGCTCGTCTATTGTGGCTTCTCCGTTGAGAAGGACGTAGTGGAGTATAGCAAGCTGGGTCATGTCGCCTATCTCATTGAGGTAGGTCTCCTTGATCCGGGCCATGAGCTTGTCCCTCTTGTGTTCCACGGCCTGGAGAAGAGACAGGATTTTATCGAGCTCCCTGGTCAGCTGGAGGAAGCTCTCTATCTGGGTGTAGAGGTCGCCGCTCTCAGTATCCACTGTCGATATGTCGATGGTGGCCTTTTCCGTGGAGGCCTCATTGAGGTCGAGACCCCTGTACCAGAATATGTGGGGAGTTATCGTGGTCACGAAGGTCTTTGAGATGTTGATCTCGTAGTACTTCCTCGCGGGCCCGAGGAAGGGGCCCTCTCTCTCGTATGACTTCAGAATGCCCTCGCGTTCCATTATCTTGAGGTGCTTGGCAACAGCGGTTGAAGAAACGCTGACTTTACTGCTTAGAAAGCTGAAGTAGCACTCTGTACAGGTTAAATGGCTCAGGAGGTCCCTGCGGACCTTGTTTCCCAGGATATAAAACACATCCGGTTCGGTTTCAGGCATGACCCACACCACCCAAATCTGTGACGCAAAGCTTATATAGTGAACATTCAACCTTAGGTTGCAAACCGGAGATTTAACTCCTGGGTAGATTGCGTTCAAAGCGTTATAAACCTTTAGATATGGAGGTGTTGAGAATGGGACTGATTAGCGATGCCGACAAGAAGGTAATAAAGGAGGAGTTCTTCTCCAAGCTGACCAACCCGGTCAAGATCATCGGATTCACGGGCAGGGAGCACTGCCAGTACTGCGACCAGCTCAAGCAGCTCGTCCAGGAGCTCAGCGAGCTCACCGACAAGCTCACCTATGAGTTCCACGACTTCGACACGCCGGAGGGCAAGGAGGTCGCCGAGAAGTACAGGATAGACCGCGCCCCGGCCGTCACCATAACCCAGGACGGCAAGGACATGGGCGTCCGCTACTTTGGCCTTCCAGCTGGCCACGAGTTCGGTTCCTTCCTTGAGGACATAGTAGACGTCAGCAACGCGACCACCGACCTCATGCCCGAGAGCAAGGAGGAGCTCGCCAAGATCGACAGGGACGTCAGGATACTCGTCTTCGTCACTCCGACCTGCCCGTACTGCCCGCTCGCAGTCAGGATGGCCCACAAGTTCGCCATCGAGAACACCAACGCCGGCAAGGGCAAGATACTCGGCGACATGGTCGAGGCCATCGAGTATCCTGAGTGGGCCGACCAGTACAGCGTCATGGCCGTCCCGAAGATCGTCATACAGGTCGACGGCGAGGACAAGGTCCAGTTCGAGGGTGCCTACCCGGAGAAGATGTTCCTTGAGAAGCTCCTCGCCGCCCTCGAGTGAGGGCCTTCTCCTCTGCTTTTCTGGATTTTCAAGTTTCTGTCAATTCCCCCCCTTTTGGAAATGACCTTTTTGCGGAAACGTTATAAACACCCTCGCGGGCTTCCATACAGGGAGGGTCAGAGGATATGAGAACGGGCGGAGTTAACATTCGATTCACGGGAGAGCTTGATGATGGTTTCAGGGATGCTTTTTTCGGGCTTTTTGCGAGGCGCTACCTTCCCGATGTTGGAGTTCGCTCCGGCGACCCGCAGGTGATCGTTGAGCGCTTCAAAGGGGATGAGTTCAGGGTATTCAGCGCCAGCTATGACCACATGGGCGTCGATTCTTACAAGATAGAATCGGGCGTCCCGTCTGCCTACGGCAACGAGGCGCCGATCTTCTTTATTCTCCAGGCGGCCGCGAGGGCCGGGGCCAAATCCGGCAGGATGTTCATCACCGACTCCGTTGGCGTCGTCACCCCCAATGGGAAGGCGGTTCTGTTCGTGGGCTACCCTCACACGGGCAAGAGCACAATGTCCGTCCTTGCACTGGGCCACGGGCTTCCCGTTCTGAGCACCGAGAACACGGTCGTCGAGGTCAGGGACGGCAGGCTCTACATAGTCGGCGGGACTGAGGTCCTCGTCTACGACCCGCGGGTCGAGGGCATCTACGACGTCGAGGTTCCATACGACGAGCAGACGAGGAGTGGATACAGGATCAAGGACATGGGGATGGACGACGAGAGGAAAAAGCTGCTCAGGGACGGCGTTGAGATCGACATGATAGTCCTCCTCCATGCGGCCTTCAACTGCATGGAGGCCAGCTTCTCGCGGATAAAGGGCAGAAAAGTCCGGAAGACGCTCTGGTACTTCTCAACGGCTCTCATGAAGGGCCTCGACTACTACGAGCCCGCACCGCTCCACGTCCCCATGAACGACGAGATAAGCAGGCACCTGAGGGAGTTCCTCGAAACCGCGTCCAGCGGCTACTCGGACAGGATGTTCGAGGCCTTCGGCAACCACAGGGCGGTGTTCGAGAGGGTTCTCGAAATGTCCTCTCTGAAGGGATGATGAGAGTTTATTTCAGTTCTCCTAGAGTCTTATTGCAACGCCCCATTACCTCCCCAAGATAATATTTACCGCCCTCCTTTCAATTCTCCCAAGTTGGAGTCTTATTGCAACAGGGCGGCTTTTTCCTTTATAACTCGATGACAACTCTTGGCTTTTTAGGCTTGACCTTGATTATGTCTGCTTTTTCATGAGCTCAAGCATCTTTTTTCTCCTTTCACTTCAGGTTCATCCATGCTTCTCACCTCAAGAAAAGTTTAAATAAATTTAAAAATAAATTTATGAATGATCTTTCAACAATCATTTGTTATCTCTACGAAAGCCATATCAGGTTAATGAAGAAATCGAATTGAACAAATTTGGACAATCAGCGTGGCTAAGGGACATTTTAGATATCTTATGGAATATGTTGCCCATCGGAAATACTTTCCTGTTTAATAAAACACATTGATGTATTAATGAGATTTAATAGACACAAAAGGTTATATACCATATCTCCATGACAATTAGGTGTAAAAAAGTTCATGGACCCCATTTGGAGGTGGGCCTGGTGAGTATACTAAAAAGGTATATCAGTATACCTCTGCCATATAGGGTTGGCGTTGCATTTTTGTTGGGTGTCACATTTGGACTGGTTCTGTGGTATTATGACATGGCTAATGGAAGCAATCTCGGTCAAGGGGTAGCAACTTATGTCTCCCCATTTGGTGCAGTGCTGGTAAGGATGCTCAAAATGGTCGTTATCCCTATAGTGTTCTTCTCTCTTATAGTGGGATCTTCGGGACTTTCACCAAAGAAGCTAGGAAGAGTCGGTGGAAAGGTAATTTTGTGGTACATGCTCACCTCATTTCTTGCGGCTGTTATTGGGGTAGGTATTGCAATGTTTGTACACCCGGGGCAAGGCGTTGCAGTTGATGTAGAGAAGCTGGGGAGTTCCATGGAGGAAGGAGGCCCCTCGATAACTCCACCATCGGGGTTAACAGACTTAATTCTTAAAATGTTCACAAACCCCTTTGAGGCACTGGCAAATGGCGAATTCCTCCCAATAATAGTCTTTGCACTCCTGTTTGGTCTTGCGGCCAGGGTTCTGCTTGACCATACCCAAAACGAAACCGAGAGAAAACAGATCCAGTCAATACTTGATTTTGCCTCAGGTGCGAACTCAGTAATGTTCAAAATAGTTTCTTGGATTTTGGAGTACTTCCCAATAGGTGTGTTCTCACTGGCAGTTGTCAATTTTGGACTTTATGGACCCTCAATAATTGGACCCTACCTAAAGGCAGTTTTGGGAGTTATCTCAGGGATTGCCATAATGGTATTCATCATTTACCCCATCTTGCTTTCACTTATCCTCAAAGAGAACCCAATTGACTTCTTCAAGAGGGCTAAAGAGGTCATGATAACCTCGTTCTTCACCAGAAGCAGTGCCGCTACACTTCCGGTTACCATTAAAACTGCGATAGAGTCATTTAAGATAAAGAAAGAGCTTGCAGAATTTTCTCTTCCCGTTGGTGCAACAATAAACATGAATGGAGTGTGTATACACCTTCCGATGTGGGCTGTCTTCGCAACGGATGTTTTTAACATTGACCTCACAGTTAGCTCCTTAGTAATAATCATAATAACCACCGTTTTATCGGCAATAGGTACAGGAGGAGTCCCCGGAGGAAGTTTAATGCTTCTCTTCATAGTACTTGGGACACTCGGTCTTGAGCCCAACCAGATAGCAACAATAGTTGCCCTTGCTCTGGGAGTCAATCCCCTCATAGACATGTTTGAGACCATGAACAATGTCACTGGAGACCTATGTTGTACGTATATTGTCGCCAAGAAAGAGGGCATGATCGACGAGTAACTGTGAATCTTTTCTCTCTATTTTATGAATCAGCAGACTCTGCAGAGCTTTGGATCAACTTTAGATAACTCTTTGAGTGGAAGGAGCATACAACCTTTTCCAAGCATCTTAGAATAGATATTTTGACTAGCGCACCATGGATATAATACTCGTTGGAATTCTTCTTCATTATAGTTTCTGCAGGTTTTCTCAGCTTCTCGTCAATGTCCAAGAGTTTTTCCACCTCTATGAGAGCGCATCGGTTCATCCTTAGGCACCTCGAAACAGCGGATTGGGTTATATATGACATCCTCCTTGCCGTGAAGGACAAGGCTTTCAAAAGAAAAATGTAAAAGCCCAGCTATATGAATTTGATTACATCTATTTTCCCCGATATTTCCACCAATCACCTACGAAGAGCAGGTATATACCTATGCCAATGCTGGAAAGCTATTAAGAGATGAACTCACAACGGAAGATGCATTAACAGTCATTGACACTCTTGGAGAGGCGGGAGTTGCCGCTTTAGCCTTTTCTGGGGGAGAACCTTTGGTTAGAAAAGACCTTTTCAAGCTAATTGACAGGGCTAAAGATATGAAATGCACGTTTCAATCGCAACAAATGGAACTCTTCTGACAAAGGAGAACGTTAAAAAGCTTGAAGAACACGGCTTAGACTTCATTCAGATAAGTTTAGATGGAACCAAAGACACCCACGAAGCCTTTAGGGGAATTCCCGGAATTTATGAAAGAACTGTGGAAGGCATAAAAAACGCCGTTGAAAGTGGAATAACAACTTGCATATCAATGACCGCTACAAAGCTTAACTATAAGGACGTCCCAAAGGTCATGGATTTGGCGGAAGAGCTTGGCGTTAACTATTTCATGTTATACAATTTTATTCCAACAGGAAGGGGAACTTTTGATATTGATCTAACTGCAGAAGAGAGGGAAGAACTTTTGGAAATGCTTTGGAAAAAGCTTAACGACGAGAGCACAAAGGTAAGCTTCCTTTCTACAGCCCCGTACTATGCGAGAATTGCCCTACAGCACGAGAAGTATTACTTGGCAACACACTTTTATAATGCTAGGCTTGAAGGTCGCTTAACGGCTTTGGCAGACTTTGTAGGGGGTTGTGGTGCGGGAAGGTTTTACATGAGCCTAAAGCCCAATGGTGACATGCAGCCGTGTGTTTTCTTCCCACTTAAGCTTGGGAACATAAAAGAATTCAAGAATGGCGATGAATTCTTAGAGTTTTGGAGGACTAACGAAGTTTTAGAAAGGCTTAGGGATAAAGATAAACTTGAGATTTGTGGAAACTGCAATTATAAGTATGTTTGCGGGGGTTGCAGGGCAAAGGGCTTACGCTTACTTCAGAGATTACTTGGCCCCAGATCCCGGATGCATAATTGCCTACTCTATGTTCAAGAAAAAGAAAGAGGAACTTGGGAATATTGGAAGTTTCCAATGACAAGATGCCGCCAGGAGAATCAGTGGGTGAGGGTATGAGCAGGTGGAGGTTTGTTTTGAATGTGTGTCGTTTTGTTGTTTTTCTCGGGCTAATAAGCGGGTTAATGTACATGAGGGTTGACCATATTTACAGGAGTGCTGTGGCACTCGTTGGCCTTTTAATTCTAGAGTTCTTCCAAAGGAAAGTTGCTCCGCCTAAGAGGCTTCAGCCGTTCTTAAAGCCGCTCTACAATGATAAAACCATGGCAATCCTGGGAATTTTCATTGCCGTTCATGTTTCACTCGTGAATGTGCCCTTCACTACCATTGATCTCTTTCACAAGGAGTGGACCAATGCAGACATTATAAGCCACTTTTTGGGTGGGCTGACGGTTTGGGTTATTGTGGCTGAAGTGTTGAATGAGATTTCAAAAACTTGTGGTTTTTCTGAAAGGCAAATTATCTTTTATTCCTTTGTTATTATGCTTGTATTAGGCGTGGGGTGGGAGATTACTGAAAGGCTAAGCGAGAGTAAGATATCATACATACGAGAAAGCTTGGGTAACAAGGCTAGGGATTTACTCATGGACACGCTTGGAGCATTACTGGGCGTTTACATGGTAAAAGCAGGGGAATTCCCCTTCAAGTTATCAAGATGAGACCTGCTGGATTGTATCACGTGCAATTCAATTAATACACAATGTTGGACGTTAATTTTGGATATAGTTTGTTTGGACAAATTTAGATTATAACCAACTTATGTCTCATTCCCATGTACAAAAAAGAGCTCCCCAGTATTAACCAAACAACACCAAAGGGTCTCAGAAAAACTCAGAAACAGCTGGATTTTCTCCCCCTAAAAGGCAGGATTCAGCAGGCAGCGCTGGCCCGTAAGGCACTTTCCAGGAGGTATTTTTATGTGCACGAGACTTCCAGAGGGAGGAGAGAAGCATAAACCAGTTAAAACAGGGGTTAAATTCCTTAATTCAAAAATGTCCCAATTTCCGTAGGGTTGGTGGTGTTTTAACTTCTCATCACCCCCCGTTCAGAACTCCGAAAAAATTTCGTTACAATTTGTGCCAAATCACGTAACATATTCACTGGGTCCAGAACAGCGTCTTCGAGGGGGAAGTGACCCGGGCAGAGTTCGAACGAATAAAGGCCGGCCTCCGGGAGCTTATAAACGAGGAAGAGGACTCCATTGTCATCTACAAACTCCGCTCGATGCCGCAGAGGGAGGTAATGGGGGTGGAAAAGAACCCGCTGGAGGACATCATCTAGACTTCTCCCACGGTTTGTCTATAGCGCCGCATATCGGCCTGAAGATGCACGACTCGCATTCCCTGGAGTAGCGCGGCCTTATCCATGCCGGGAACTTCCCCTGCTCAAGGGCCTCCACGCCGTTTATCACAACCCTTGCGCGTCCAAGCATCTTACTGAACGCCTCCCCCTCCCTCTCCACTTTGAAGTGCCTGAAGTCGAGGCCGTCCCTGTCGAAGACATAGATGTAACCCTCCTCCAGGCCGGCCATGTTGAGGTAGGCGTTGAGCTGCTCCTTCCATATCTTCGAGGGCTCCTCCATCTCGTCGAGGCTTCCGGGCCCGTTCTCCGGGTTGAAGCCCTTGAGCTTGAACTCTAAAACTTTGTCCCCAAGTATCGCGTCCGCCCTTCCGACAAGAACCCAGCCGTCCGTGATCTCGTACTCCAACGGCACCTCGAACTCTATCTCCTCCAGGTCAACGTTCTCCTGAACCCACCTGTGGAGCAGCGTCCCGAGGAGCATCTCCCCGGTGCGCTCGTACTTGAAGGTCTCAAGATACGTCGAGAGCGCCGCCTTCCTGAGGCAGAAGCTCAGGGAGGTCACCCATATCTTCCTCGGCGACCTCCTTCCTGCTATCCTGTTCCTAATCTCCCGGTTGAACGTTTCGAGCCTGTCAGGGTTTTCCATTTATATCACCTCAGAACCACGCCACCAGTAGTTTTTATGCAGCCATTTGTTATTCTGCAAGGAATAATGCTGACTTGACTACCAAGTTCCTTCTCCAGTACGGTGGCCTCTCTGCACCGTATCCAATTTTGGAGTCTAAAAGAGAGAGCCTATTATACTCCACGCCTTTCGGTGGTTTTGTTATCATACCTGCAATTTTTTCTGGTGAGATTGGTCTCCATGTTTCTAAGAATCTTGACTCTCCTTGTGCATGAAGGATATAACTAGATGTTATATTCCTGCTCTTTAGCTCATAGATATGGTACTCCAGAAGGTCTCCCCACCCCATATTGCGTTTCTTGCCTACTCCAAATTTCCTCAAGATGTATAGGAGCTCCCTAAGCTTTCTTTGAGAGATACCATCCACAATTGAGGCCCACATCAGGTTTGGAGTGTATAACCTTAGTGAATAATCCACGGCCTTATAGGGACCACTCTGGGAACTTGGCAGTCCTTTGGTTCTCTTTGTTAAGCTAACTCCCAGAGAATTACGCAAAATTTCGACCTTGATTATGTCATCTCTCCGTCCAAGCCGTAAGAATATTTGGGATGACTCCCACTTTTTAGGATGTTGTCTCTCTGAGAACTCATAACGAGCTTCGCCATTAACATTAAATACCACCTTGAACCCCATAGGTGTTGTTATTGTAAGACGTTCTTCATTTACAGTGCAAGGTAACAAATACGAACTTCTGATATTGGATACCCATTCCAGTTCTCTTGCAGTTAAGACGTCTTCTAGGTATTTAATCCTCCAATCTGGATCATGTGAGAGCTTTGTTCTGTAGTACTCCGCAAATGCTAAGGGGCCGTCTAATGGCATCAATTCCTGAGAAAGCTCATTTGGGCTAGAAAGAGAGAAGGATAGGGGATAAGCTCTGAACCTTAGGGTTACCAAGTACATTACTGCACCTCCGGCAAGCCAATTTTAAGTTCATCATGTCTCTGGGCTTTTCTCATTGGTTTTTACACTCTCGCTAGAATTCGGGGAGCTTTTGAAAAAGTCGTTGGGGTTTGTTTTCAGTGCTTTTAATATGGTGTTTAAGTTGTCCCCGATGTAGTTAGTATAAGCTTCAATAAACGCTTCCCTTTTTTCGTTGTCAATACCAGAGAGCTCGATTTTTACTTTCCCAAGGCCTCCTGCAACACGGCCACCGATCTTATCTAAGCGTTCCAAGGTCTTTAGAACTAGGCCCCATTCTGCGTCTGTCATCGGGATTACATCTTCGACATAGCTGTAGAATACTGTTCCTGGAACAACCACCTGCCTGTATAGCCTCTGTTGTACTGCGCTGTCTCCAGCTTTAGCCTCTTCAACCTCACCCTCAACGTTTAGCAGGTCCTTTAGTTGCATTACTTTGTTCGTGTCGTCCTTGCGGGTTATTAAAACCGAAGCGGTAATCTCTGAAAGAGCAGGTGCACTATCGTTGGGAGAAACCCCGAGATCAGTCAGCAAGGGCTTTGTTTCTTCAGTAACTGGATATCCAATGCCCACCTTAATCTTTCCTGGGATGATTATTTTCTTTAGGGCAACGCCCATTATAGAGAGTGGCAGGAGAGGATAGACGTACTTCTCCATTATCTCTTTGATGTTGGGCATGCCCTGGGCTTTCTCTTCACCGCTTAGTATTCCTCCACTAAAGAGAGACAGGAGCGTTCCGATGTGTGCATTTAAAGACTCCTGTTTTTCTGGAGCTTCAGTTTCATTCTTCGATTCCAGTATGGCACTTTTTACATCCTCCAGGAACTGGAGCGCCATCTGATCTCTCAAAACCCCTCTAAGGCTATTGCCCGGAATCACTGGAACCTCGAGTGCAGTGCCATCTTCCTTAACTATAGGCAGGGAATAGAGTAGGGTTTCTATCCCTATGGACTCATACCCTACGCTTATAGGCTCAAGAGCCTTCATCTTCAATATTACCCTCATTTTTGCCACCCCCAGATATGCTCTCAACATACGCTGCATATAGAACCGTGCTCAGGTAGGGATAGTCCTTCAGGAACCTGAGAACTTCCTCTTCATGCTCTTTTGCTCTCTTGTATACGTTCCTGAAGTTCTCTCCTTTTTCTCGTGAAACAAAGAGGGAATCACCAGCCATCTGGCTGAGTAGCTTCTCAACAAACTCATTGAGGCCATTGGAGCTCTTGGCGACTACTGCTATCCTCTTCGCAAGGATCGAATACTTTTTTCTGCGAACTTTGTCTCCCATAGATCCCCAGTCTATAAGACCGTCTATAGCCCCTAACAAGGAAACAATTAAATCCTCAACTTTTTCTTTTTCTTGCACGGGAGCCACCTCCTCTTTGTATAGCAACTTTGGGAACCCCAAAAATCGGATTATAAACACTCTTAATTCTATGAACAAGATTTAGACCTATACTTGGATGAGAGCTGTAAAACTTCCGTACTATAGCAAACTCTTCAGAGGTCATATCTTTTTCATTCCCCGGGAACACAACTCTGGAGTGAATGCCGCTTTGAAGAACAAACTTCTTCTTTGAATAGCGTAAGGCAACGCTTAGAACTTGGGGAGTCATATCTGCGATGTATGGATAAATGACCACTTTGGGATTTAAGTAAAATGCTGTTGTCCATTCGTTTTTCTTAGTTATTTTTTGCAACTCTTTGGATTTATGGAGAGAGTAGTACACTTCGCTCAGTAACTCAAGCCATATTTTTGAGGATATGCTCCGAAGGAAGTTCTCACTTCTGAAGATCGGGATCTCAGTAGAGATGAGACGCATTTCTAATATCGCTTCCTCAGCGAGGTACTTGTTCATTCCTTGGGCTCTAAATAGTTCCTCAATTTCAAACCCAAGCTTACATGCAGGACATACGCTCGCTCCGTGCGTTAAAAGAAGCCATGTGTCTGTGAACTTATTTGCCATAATGCTTTTTACTTTTTCATTGTCACTAATAGATTCTCCAGGTTCACCACAGAAAACACACATGGTGTCGCTCTCAAATTCGCCAGTTAGAGACATTGTAATTTTCGATATGTCAATGCTATTAAATGCAGTTTTCTGTTTGTTCTTTGAGAGAGAGCGCTTGAGGTCTTCAATTAACGCACCAAGAAGAGCGTCTAAGGGCAGTAAACCATTTCCGGCATCAACATAGACCAAATAAGCGTCTTGGGCCCCAGCAAAATATATGGTGGACAAAGCCATTCCGAATGGCACTTTGACACCCCGGATCATCCTTGCTTTTGTGTCTACATCGAGCACTATCTCTGACCCCTCATAGTATTCGAAGTAGAAAACTTCCTTATGGAACCTAGAAGGTAGGGGTATGATCATCGTGTTTTCTTTAATTTCAATTTTCCAGTCGTTTTCCTGTATTAGCTTCCCTACATCTTCTACTCTTCTAAGACCTTGGACAGGCCTATACTCATACCGAATTCTTGAAACGCCCAGTATCTTCTGAAATCTTTTCGCGTACTCTTTGCTTAACTCCCTAGAAAGCATTTCTTTCAGCAAAGCTAGTAGGAACACCCTATACTTTCCAGGGACTCGTAAATGCTGGATAATCACATAATCATCTCTCTGTGGCAAAGCGAAGGGTAGGCTAGTTTCTAATGCAGAAATAAGCTTGCTATTTTCTATTTGACATATTTCATTGCACTCTCTCGTTTTGTAGTTCGGATGGTGCCATTGAGATATCCTAGCAACGTTAAAAACATTAATCGAGTCCTTAAACTCAGACAACAGTTGAACGTATGTCTTCTGGTTTGTTATATAGTGATACCACTTCCATCGATTTTCTTTTCTAAAGTCAAACACCGGCTTATAATAGTCATGAATTAAAGCCGCTAGTGTTGTTTCTGGTGAATTAAACTTCAAAGATGCTGTGGCAACTGATATCAGGTGGTGAGTTAACTCGTCTAAGTGGGGCAACCCACTTACCCGATCTGTTCTAGCTATTGTGCCCTTGATTAAAGCGAAACTTGATTCTTGGTTTAACGTTTCTGCCTGTTGGGTACGGGAAGACGTGACGGACTTGTCTTTTGATTTGCTAGAGTTGCGTTTTATTGTCAGGAATTCATCAAGCCTCTTTACTTTCCCGATTTCTTTCACCTCCCCTCCACTTCTTCTTCACCTTCGGCTTCCTCCCATCAACCTTCACCATCCCAAAGCCTATCGAGTTCTTCTCCCCGAAGCCGGCTAAGTAACCCGCTCTGAGCAGACCTTCGTCGCCCTTCGCGCGGAAGACCAGGTGCCACGCCGTCTGGAAGATGCCGGGCTTGACCTCGAAGCGCTTGGGCTTTGCGCTCAGCACCTTCATCTCGAACTCCTCCGGCGGCCTCTCCCCGTGGAGGTGCACGTACTTCTCCCTGAGGTTCTCCCTTATCAGCTCGTAGAACTCCGGCTCCGCGGGGGAGAGGTCGTAGCTCTTCGGCCTTCCGAACTGGACCTTCCTTGTCGTTACCGCCACCGGTGAGAGGGTGACGAACTTCCGGCCGCTCAACTTCTCCGGCTCGTAGAGGGCCTTAACTTCCCTGACGGTGAAGCGCTCTCCCCAGAGTTCCACTTCCGGGTTTTCGAGGAGCCCCCCGATGAAGGCCTCCGCTATCTCCGGAACCGCCGTCGAGAAGTAGAAGAAGCCGTGTCCGTGTCCAAGCAGTCCACTCCTGTCCCCGGCAAGCTCCCTCTTCTCGGCCATAAAGAGCGAGTATGTGAAGAGCTTCGGAACTTTGGGTCTGTGGAGGGAGAGGCTGAGCTCAGGGTTGAGCCTCTGAATCCTGCGGTAGATGAGTCCCTGGAGGTAGTGCTGGTGGTTGAATGGGATTTTAAAGGGCTCATTCTCGGGCAGGAGTCTTATTAGGAACCTCAATCCAACCCCTCCGGCGTATGGCTTGAAACAACCGGAGCGAGTACGATTTAAAACCTTATAAGGCTTTCTCTTGTTGGAAGTGTAAACTGAAATATCACAAAAAGTTCCATGCTTGGGGGTTGAAGAGAGTAATCTGCTTTTGCAGGATGCTCATCAAAGACCTTGGGGGGCCTTTATGTAGGTCTTTGTGTTTCATGAGAAGATAGATATGATACATGATAATCCGCCACCCTCTACGAGCCAGCCCGTGGTTATGGCGGGTGGAACCACCGGAGAAACGATCACTGGAAAGCATGAAGGAAGTAAGGAAAGGGGGCAGAAGCCCTCAGAGAAGCATCCTCGCGTCAACGGCAACGGCGCTGTCCTCGTAGGCGAAGATCGGGTTGATGTCGAGCTCCTTGATCTCCGGAAGCTCAAGGGCGAGCTCGCCGACCTTGACGATTATGTCGGCAAGGGCCTCGATGTCCACCGGCTTCTCGCCGCGCGCTCCAGCCAGAATCGGATAGGCCTTGATCTCCTTGATCATGTCGAGGGCCTCGTCCTTGGTTATCGGGGCGACACGGAAGCTGACGTCCTTGAGTATCTCGACGAAGATTCCACCGAGACCGAACATTATAGCTGGACCGAACTGCGGGTCGCGGATCATACCGACGATGACCTCTTTACCGAGCGGGAGCATGCGGTAGATGATAACGCCCCAGAGGTCGGCGTCCGGCTTGTAGTTCCTGGCGTTTTCCATGATGGTCCTGAAGGCCTGCTTGGCCTCCTCGTCGTTCTTGATGTTGACCTTGACTCCACCGGCGTCGCTCTTGTGGATGATCTGCGGAGAAACGATCTTCATGACGACCGGGTAGCCGATCTCCCTGGCGAACTTTACAGCTTCTTCCTCGTTGGTGGCGACCTTAAAGTCCGGAACCGGGACGCCGTAGAGCTTGAGTATCTCCTTCGCTTCGGGCTCGACGAGCGGCCTGTTCTCGGCCTTAGCCTTCTCGATGATTGCCTTAGCCTTTTCAATCCTGTCCATATCAATCACCTCATCAGCCTGACATTTCCCAATCCGACCGGGCAGTTAAAAGGGTTTCCATTTGCCAACTTTCGTTTCGGCCCGGTTTGAAGCGATGCAGGGGGTATAAATACCCCGAGCCCCAAATAGGATACAGGTGATTGTTATGAAGAAGAAAGCTATAGCCGCCCTCGGCGGGATAATGCTGCTGCTCTTTGCGGTGTTCTCCTTCCAGGGCGAGAAGGCGGCCGTGGGCGATACCACCGTTGTCCTCTATAGCTCGGCGAGGATCGGCGTCATCGAGGAGACCAAGGAGGTCGAGCTGAAGGAGGGTCTCAACGAGGTTCCCCTCAACGAGCTGGCGGGGCTGAACATAGCCGAGGTCACGGTGATGCCGCTGGATGACGGGGTTCGGGTTCTCGGCGTCTTCAGCAGGGGTTCGAACGGCGACGTTTACAGCGCCAACGTGGGCAGCGAGGTGGAGATAAAGCTCAGGAGCGGCGGGACGATAACCGGGAAGTTCCTCGGCTTCAAGGACGGGAAGATAACCGTCGAGGGCGACGGCTACTACCTTGTAAACCCGGACGAGGTCTCATACTTCAAGGCCAAGAATCTCGAAGGAACCGCGAGCGTCTACGCGGTTCTGCAGGCCGATAATGCTGGCAGGTACAACGTGAGCGTCACATACCGCGTCGCCAACATGAGCTGGGAGAGCAGGTACAAACTCTACATAGGCGATAACGCTAAACTCTACGGCTACATCGTGCTGAACAACCCGACGGCGCAGGAGTTCAAGGACGCAAAGGTTCTCCTCGTCGCTGGCGACGTCCAGCTCTACCAAGCCCTCCCGCAGCCGAGAACCCTATACGCGAAGGCCGAGGCGGGCGTCGAGGCCGTTGAGGTGAGCCAGCCCCAAAAGGTGGAGGCCTTCTACCTCTACAGGCTCGGAATCGTCGACCTCAACCCGTCCAGCACCATGATGTACCCGTACATATCGATGGAGGCCCCCTTCGAGAGGGAGTACCTCTACGAGAGCTGGCCCGGGAACGGTGAGAGGCCGGTCTACGAGTCGATAGCGTTCAAGACCGACAAGGTTCTCCCCGAGGGAATAGTGGAGATTTACAGGGAAACCAGCGACGGGGCCCTCCTGATAGGGGAGAGGGGGATAGAGCACGCGCCCAAGGGCGATACGCTGAGGATAGGCATCGGCAGGGACTACGACCTCAAGGGGACCACAACGGTGCTCGAACAGAAGAACGGCGATGGCTATGCCTACTACAAGATAAAAGTGACCCTTGAGAACTTCGGGAACGAGACCAAGACAATTATCGTGAGACACCACAAGTGGGGGAAGATAATAACTTCGAGCGTCCAGCCAGTTGACGAGACGGCTAACTATGTGGAGTTCAGCGTCACCCTGAAACCTGGGGAAAGGGAAGAGATAGTCTTCGACTACGAGAACCGCTGGTGATCAGCTCTTCCTGAGCGTTATCTCGAACCTCTTTTCCCCTTTTGTTGTGTCTATAACCAGGCTCTTGTCGTAGTCGATGAACTTCGTCCCGACTATCGTGTAGCCTTCGCCTTTGAGGAACTCCGCCATCTTGAGGCCCAGGTCGTCGAAGAACTCTGCCGCCATCGTGGCCATGCTCGGTTCCTTTATCCCGAGCTCGTCGTGATATTTTCTCGCCAGCTCGAAAACGTCCATGGACACCACCAATTATAGTACGGCAAAGCCGATAAAACGCTTTCGTCCGAAAGGCTTAAAGCGGACTTGACCGAGCGTCCACCATGGGAGCCATGGACGAGAAGACCCTCAGGAAGGGCGAGCGCTATTATAAATCCGGAAAGGTTCTCTGGGTCGTCAAGTATGGGGACAGGCTTTTCTCCAAGGTTCTTGGAACCTACCCCTACTACGTCGAGCTGGACCTCCGGACTGGCGAAAATCGTTGCACCTGCCCTTTGGGGGGCGACTGCAAGCACGTCGCTGCCGTAATGAAGGCCCATGAGAGCGGCTTCTACTTTGAGACCTTTGATAGACACGCCGAGCTCTTCCCAGAGGCCGTTGCGATGGAGTTTCTGGCTGAGGTTCCCGAGCTGGCCCTCGACGTTATCCTCAAGGAGCTCCGCTTCGCTCTGAGCACCGATGAGAGCGGTAGTGAAGTGGCCAGGCTCCTCAGAAGGGCCCTGAAGCTCACCGAAGCCACCGGAAAGAGGGAGGCCCTCCACTTTCTGGAAGATGCCGTTGAGGAGTACAAGCACGTCTTCAGCGACTACGAGCTCTCCCTGAAGCTGGAGGATGAACTCAGGGAGCTTAAGACGGCCCTCTAAAAAAGCCTTATAAATCCTCAAAACTCCAAACTGAAGCTTAGAGGGTGGGAAAATGAAGGCGATATACAGGGAGATGTGCCCGAACTGCCTGGGTAGAATCTCCGATGAAAGGCTTGTAGAAAAAAACCCCTGCGACGAGTGTCTCGATAACCCCGTTCACTCTGATTCCTATTTCGAGCTCGTCACCTCCGTTAGAAACGCCCTGCAGGTTAAAGGCACGCTGAAGGAGTGGGAGCGGATCTATTCCCTCGAGAAGAACCTCCGCGAGGTTGAAGACTTCTTTGAGAAGGCCACCGGCTTCACCTTCTGGAGCGCCCAGAGGACGTGGGTGAAGCGCCTTTTGAAGGGGAGGAGCTTCTCCATTATAGCCCCGACCGGAATGGGCAAGAGCACCTTTGGGGCTTTCATGGCCGTCTGGCACGCTACCAGGGGCAAGAAGAGCTACATAGTCGTCCCAACGACGCCGCTGGTTATCCAAACTGTGAGGAAAATCCAGGCCATAGCCGGGAAGGCCGGCGTTGAGGTAAACCTCGCCTACTACCACGGCAACCTTCGGAAGAAGGAGAAGGAGGAGATGCTTGCAAAAATAACCGGCGGTGATTACGACATCCTCGTCACCAGCGCCCAGTGGATGGCCAGAAAGTTTGACGAGGTGCTCAAGGACAGGCACTTCGACTTCATCTTCGTCGATGACGTTGATGCCTTCCTCAAGGCGAGCAAGAACATAGACCGTTCCCTCTACCTCCTCGGCTTCAACGACGAGGTTATAGGGAAGGCCTGGGAGATAATTCGCCTGAAGAAGCAGATGTCGAAGTACCTCAACGGCCGCGCCCAGGACCGGGAGGAGATGCTCAAGGAGCTTAACGAGAGCATAGCAAAGCTCCAGCGCGAGATTGAGGAGTTTAAATCGAATAACGACATCGGCATCATGATCATCGCCTCTGCCACAGGCTCGGCCCGGGGCGACAGGATAAAGCTCTACCGCGAGCTTCTCGGCTTTGAAGTGGGAAGTGGTAGGAGCGCACTCAGGAACGTGGTGGACAGCTATCTGAAGCCGACGAAGGACATCAAGGAGCACGTGGAAGAACTCCTGACGATGCTTGGCAAGGGTGGAATAATCTTCACGCCCATCGACCAGGGCCTCGGCTACGCGGAAGAGCTCGTCAACTATCTCCGCGAGCGCGGTTTTAAGGTTGAACTCGTCAGCTCGAAGAACAGGAAAGCCATCGAGAGGTTTGAGAACGGCGAGGCTGACTACCTCGTCGGTTCTGCCACCTACTACGGCTCCCTCGTTAGGGGCCTCGACCTGCCGCACCTAATCCGCTACGCGGTTTTTACCGGCGTCCCGAAGTTTAGGTTTTCGATAGACCTTGAGAGGCCGACGATATACAGGGCTTTAGGCCTGCTCAGTGAGGTAATGGACTTCCTGAGCGACGAGGACCGGAAGCAGGCTGAAAAGCTCCACGCAAGGCTGAGGAGGCTCATAAGGAACATACCGCAGTTCGAACTCCTCAAGATAGAGGAAGCTTTGGCCGAGGGCCTGCCCATAGAGAACGAGTTCCACAACCACGTTTTGGGAGTCTTCCGCGAGCTGGTCGAGTTTCTGAGGAGAGTTCTTCACGACGAGGAGGTTCTGAAGAAGCTCGCCGAAGACCCCTTCGTGAGCCTGACGGAAGAAGGCGGCAAGTGGTACATCGAGATTCCAGACGTGAGAACCTACATCCAGGCCACCGGGAGAACGAGCAGGCTCTTCGCCGGTGGAATTACCAAAGGCCTCAGCGTTCTCCTGGTTGATAACGAGAAGGTCTTCAACGGCTTAGTGAGGCAGATGCGCTGGCGCTTCACAGAGTTCAAGATGGTGCCCTTCGAGGAGCTTGACCTCGACGAGGTGCTGAAACAGATTGACGAGGACAGGGAGAAAGTTAGGCTGGTGATGGAGGGCAAGATAAGCGCCAAGGTCAAGGACCTTGTCAAGTCTGCCCTCATGATAGTCGAGAGCCCGAACAAGGCCAGGACCATAGCCAACTTCTTCGGCCAGCCGAGCAAGACGAGGATAGGTGACTTAGTCGCCTACGAGGTCAGCATTGGGAACATGATGCTGACGATTTTAGCGAGCGGCGGCCACATGTTTGACCTTGTGACGAATGAGGGCTATCATGGTGTTCTAATTGACGAGAAGGACGGCATGATGAGGTTCATCCCTGTCTATGACACCATAAAGCGCTGCCGCGACTGCGGTCACCAGTTCGTTGATTGGGAGGACAAGGGCGTCTGCCCGCGCTGTGGCTCCACTAATGTGCGTGACGCCCTCGAGAACGTCAGGGCGATGCGCGAGCTGGCCCAAGAGGTAGACGAGATTCTCATAGCGACCGACCCCGATACCGAGGGTGAGAAGATAGCCTGGGACATAAGGAACGTGCTGAGTCCTTATACTCCGAACATCAAGCGCATAGAGTTCCACGAGGTGACGAGGCCCGCCATAATGCGCGCCATCCAGGAGGCGAGGGACGTCAACGAGGGCAGGGTAAACGCCCAGATCGTCAGGAGGATAGAGGACAGGTGGATAGGCTTCGAACTGAGCCAGGAGCTCCAGCGCGTCTTTGA
Organism: Thermococcus pacificus; assembly: GCF_002214485.1. Classification (NCBI taxonomy): domain Archaea; kingdom Methanobacteriati; phylum Methanobacteriota; class Thermococci; order Thermococcales; family Thermococcaceae; genus Thermococcus; species Thermococcus pacificus. Next base: position 824,727 of record NZ_CP015102.1, on the reverse strand, counting down.
AAACAGAAACCTCTCGGCTGGAAGGGTTCAGACTCCAGTTCTCGGCTGGATAATCGAGCGCTATAAGGAGTTCAGCGAGAGCGAGACCTACTTCCTTGGTCTAACCCTTGAGAACGGCCTCCAGGTGACAGTAGAGATAGGTAAGGATGGGAAGAATGTCGAGCCGCCGGAGTACGTCACGGTTGAAGAGGTTCACCTCGAGGAGAGGGAGTTCAACCCATCCCCACCGTACACCACTGATGCAATGCTGAAGGACGCCTCGACGTTCCTGAAGCTTTCGGCGCCTGAGACGATGAGATTGGCTCAGGACCTCTTTGAGGCGGGGCTGACGAGTTATCACCGCACAGACAGCACCCACGTCAGCAACACCGGAATAGAGATAGCGAAGGAGTACATAACCCAGGAGATAGGCGAGGAGTACTTCAAGCCGAGGCCGTGGGGCGAAGAGGGAACCCACGAGGCGATAAGGCCGACGAGGCCGATAGACACCGGCAGGCTCATGCAGCTCGTCCGCGATGGCGTTATCCAGCTTCCTAAGAACCTTACGCGGAACCACTACAGGCTCTACGATATGATATTCAGGCGCTTTATGACGAGTCAGATGAAATCTGCGAAGCTCCTCATGGAGAGAGCGGTTATCGACGCGGGTGTTGGAAAGGCCGAGCTCGAAGGCTACGTTGAGGTAATCGAGGACGGCTGGACGAAGCTCCGCTCACCTCCTTTCAGGCAGCTCCCGAGGCTTGAGGAGGGCGCGAGGCTGAAGGTAGTCGAGGCCAAGAAGTGGAAGGCTCCAAAGGTTTCGCTCTACAGCCAGGGCGATATCATAGCTCTCATGAAGGAGAGGAAGATAGGCAGGCCATCGACCTATGCGAAAATCCTGGAGACCCTGATAAAACGCTATTACGTTCTCGAGACGCGCGGAAGGAAGAAGCTCGTGCCGACGGACCAGGGCATCAAGGTCTACCACTATCTCATAAGCAAGTATAAGGAACTCGTCAGCGAGGAGAAGACGAGGGAGCTGGAGGGGGTCATGGATCTTATCGAGGAGAACGGGGTAAACTACCAGGAGGTTCTCGGTGAGCTGTACCGTGAGATAATGGAGCACATGGGGGTTGGAAAGGGTGCTGCGAGCTGACCCCCATTCTCTTTGGGCTTTGGTATGTTTGTGGAGAGTCCATCTTTGACGTCATGTGATATTTCTCGATTTTAGTGGGCTTTGTGTCTACCTTAAAGTTTCAGTCTTGGATTTGCTGTTAAGTAAAACCAAAAATTTTTAAAACATTGATGTAGTAATGGGTTTGCATGCATACGCAATGGGCGTAATATCCCGCGAAGTCATCTCCACAAATTGTGGATAGCTAACGGCTGGAACTAACATGCTTTGGAAAAAAGTTATATGGGATGGAATCGAAATGCAAAATAGAAAATACGGTGGTGGTAAAGATGGTTAAGGACAAGATGGTAGAGCTCCTCCAGGAGCACTTTGAGTTGAACCTCTACGAGGCAAGGGCGTACGTGGCACTGGTCGGCTTTGGAGTTCTGACACCGGCCGAGCTTGCCAGCGTCTCGGAGGTTCCGGCACCGAGAACCTACGACGTTCTCAGGAGCCTTGAGAAGAAGGGCTTCGCCATAAGCCAGCCAGGCAAGGTCAACAAGTACAGGCCCGTCCACCCGGAGAACATCCTCGAGAAGTTCATCGAGGAGTGGCAGGAGCGCGTCAAGGAGGAGCTTGAGGCCAAGAAGAAGGCGAAGGAAGAGCTCCTCCAGCTCATGAGGCCCCTCATTGAGACCGAGATTCCCAAGTACGGCGTCGAGAAGGTCTGGGTTGTCAGGGGCATAAGGAACGCCACCCTCAAGACCAAGGAGATGTTCGAGGAAGTCAAGGAGCAGATTCTCTTAGCGGACGACGGCTACATCGCCATAAACCTTGAGAGCGACCTCATCAAGGCGATAGACAACGGTGCCAAGGCCAAGATAATCGTTACCCCGAACGTCCTCCAGAGGCTCGGCACGTCTAAGATAATGGACTACTACAAGAAGGGCAAGCTCGAGCTCAAGGTCCTCGACAAGTTCGAGCTCCCGATGCTCATCTGCGACGACGAGGTCTTCTTCGCCCTCGAGGACATGGCAGCAAGGTACTTCAACTACGAGACCCAGATATGGATCAAGGACTTCAGGGTGAAGGCCCTGTTCGAGGCCAAGTTCAACGAGTACTGGGAGAAGGCCAAGAAGGCCTGATTTTTCTCCCACTATTTTAGCGGTTTACTCTTCTCACAGAGGTACTGCGGCAGCCAGTTAGTCCCCCTGCCGTACTGGGGGATGTATTCGTACTGGCCTTGCATGCAGTTACGTTGACGATTTTAACGTCATCGGGAAACCAGAAGCCGTTTATCGTGTCGGTCGTGTTGATGTAGAAGAGGATGCTGTTCTTCGTCAGATTGCCCTTCCTGAGTGTGAAATAGACTGGAAACTGGGTCCAGTTGACGACCAGCGATCGCAGAGGAGACAAGTTAGTATCGCCAGCCTCTGCAACTTGAATACAAAAAAGCTATTGACCTTCTACCTGTCAAGATTGCAACAATACAAACAAAAATTAGGGGTAAAAACCGGTTACGCAGTCTCCAAAAGAGTTCAGACGTACTTAAACTCCTCTTCTTCCTCGCTCTTCTCCTTGATCTTCCAGAAGAGCTTGCCTTCCTTCTGATAGCTCTCAACCTTCCCCTGCTCGACGAAGCGGAGCAGGTAGCGCCTTACCTCCATAGGCTTTATGCCCGTTTTCTCGGCTATCTCCTCGATGGTCTTCGGGCCGTCGTTAAGGGCCTCCAGCACCTTCACGTTCTTCATTCTCCTCCCTCCAGTTTTCTGTAGCGCTCCAGCAGTTCTATTATCTTCTCCATTGCCCTTAAGTGTTTCTCCAGTTCGTCGATATCATCCGGCAGGGAGTTTGCTAGCTCGGAGAGTTTCTCCTTCAGCCTCTCCTCGACGCCCCTCATCTCGCTCTTTTCCTGCTTCGCCCTGTGCTCGCAGACGGGGCAGAAAACCCTGCCGTCCTTCTCAAAGAGGGGCGAGCCGCACTTGGGGCAGTGTCTGTCGAGCATCTTCGCGCCGGAGAGCAGGAGGGGCATTATGATGTTCCGCATCTCCCACTCGGTTGGGCCCTTCATGGAATCACCCCGTTAGGAGCTGGAAGACTTCAGCAAAGGCCTTTTTCCCGAGCTTTGAGCGTCTAATCCTGTCCGAGACCTCTGCTATGTCAAAGGCACTTATTTTAAAGTTCTTCTTGACCTCTTCCAGGATCTCCAGAAGCTCCTCGAGCGTCAGTTCACCGTGCTGGAAGCGGGCTATCTTGTACTCCGGCCGGAGGACGTCGAGGTCGACGGTCAGGTATATCTCCCTTCCGAGGTACTTCTTCGTCTCGTCGAGTATCTCAAGCAAATCGTTCGTCTGGAGGTTCTTGTAAGCCCTCCACTTCCCGCGGACCTTCCTGCTTCTCAGCAGGGCCGGGAAGATCTTGACACGCCTCGTCCATAGCTGGGTTCTCTCCGTGGTGGGTATCATGAGAACAGGCGCCAGAACCACGGCCCTGTTTACCAGCCTTTCTTTGAGGGCGTAGGCCAGCCAGGAGCCGTGGTCGAGGTAGTCGTGCATCAGATCAGTGTGGGCGTCTATGCTGAGGAGTGAGTTCGGTCTGAGTTTTTCCACGATGCCGTATGTGGCGAGGTGCTCGCCTATTATGTATGCACGGTCCTGGGGTATCCTATCGGGCAACAGCTCAACCCGGCTGGACTCCACTATCATGTAGTCCTCTATGAGCTTGTTCCTCTTCAGGAACTGGAGAACGTAGAGAACGCCGTCGCGGTTGGGCTTCTCGCCGAAGGGAATGAACGTTACCATTTGATTCCACCGGCGTGAGTTGTCCCAATCTCTTTTAAACCTTGGCGAAGGACTTGGACATTTTTGTGTCAATTCAGGAAGCCAAAGTTTAAAAAGTAGCACTGCAAGCTTAAATCGAAAACTCTTCGGAGGCGAGGAGATGATACTTCAAGTTGCCCTTGACCTTACTGACATTGAACAGGCCATTTCTATTGCCGAGAAAGCCGCACGCGGCGGTGCCCACTGGCTTGAGGTCGGAACTCCACTCATCAAGAAGGAGGGAATGCGCGCCGTCGAACTCATGAAGAGGCGCTTCCCGGACAGGAAAATCGTCGCCGATCTAAAGACCATGGACACCGGGGCCCTCGAAGTCGAGATGGCGGCGAGGCACGGCGCGGACGTCGTCTCCATCCTCGGCGTTGCCGACGACAAAACCATAATGGACGCGGTTGAAGTCGCCAGACGCTACGGGATAAGGGTCATGGTCGACCTCATAGGCGTCAAGGACAAGGTGAAGCGCGCCAAGGAACTCGAGAAGATGGGCGTTCACTACATACTCGTCCACACCGGTATAGACGAGCAGGTCCAGGGGAAGAGCCCGCTCGAAGACCTTGAGAAGGTCGTCAAGGCCGTCAAGGTTCCCGTTGCAGTTGCGGGCGGCCTCAACCTCCAGACCATTCCGAAGGTGGTAGAGCTCGGTGCCACCATAATAATCGTAGGCGGCGCCATAACGAAGGCCGAGGATCCGGAGGACGTTACGAGGAAGATAATAGACCTCTTCTGGGGCGAGTATATGATGACGATAAGGAAGGCCATGACCGACATAACCGAGCACATAAACGGGGTTGCGGAGAGCCTCAAGCTGGAGCAGGTTCGCGGCTTCGTTGACGCCATGATAGGGGCGAACAAGATATTCATCTACGGTGCAGGAAGGAGCGGCCTCGTTGGAAAGGCCTTCGCCATGAGGCTCATGCACCTCGACTTCAACGTCTACGTCGTCGGTGAGACGATAACGCCGGCATTCGAGCAGGGGGACCTCCTAATAGCCATCAGCGGTTCCGGAGAAACCAAGAGCATCGTCGACGCTGCTCAGATAGCAAGGGCCCAGGGCGGAAAGGTTGTCGCAATAACGTCCTACGCCAATTCCACCCTTGGAAAGCTCGCCGATGTCGTCCTTGAGATACCGGGAAGAACTAAGAGCGACGTTCCGACCGACTACATAGCCCGCCAGATGCTCACCAAGTACAAGTGGATAGCCCCGATGGGAACGCTCTTCGAGGACTCAACGATGATATTCCTCGACGGCGTTATAGCTCTCCTAATGGCCACCTTCCAGAAGACCGAGAAGGACATGAAGAGGAAGCACGCCACTCTGGAGTGAGGAACCGAAAAGGATATGAACCGGCCACCCTTTTCCTTTTAGGGGTGGCTATGCAATCTTTTACCCACCTTTTTGTTGGAATCGGGAACGCGGGTGCTAGAATCGTGAACAACATACATGCCGACGGGACGGTTAGGGTGACCGTTAACCCCGCGTATCTTCTCATGCCCCGTGCTCAAGCCCATGAGAAGAAGCTCAGGGACTTCTTCTCCCGCCTTCCGGAGAACACGTTTCTGTGGCTCATATTTGAAGATAAGGAGGCAAACCACCTGGTTCGCGAGATAATACTTGACAGTGTCCCTTCCGACACAATAAACCTCGCCTACGTGCTCACACCCAAGAGGGAGCTGGTTACGGAAAAAAAGCCCCCCTGGGCTGAACAGTTTGAGACTGTCTTCTACGACTCCCTTTGGGAATTTTTCAGGGGGCCTGACGAGCCCCTTGCCACGGCGTTTTACGCCGCCTCGCGGCACATAGCGGAGATGTTCTCCCGCCTGCACTACTACTTGGAGAATCAGATGCTGGTGAACATAGACTACGCAGACCTCTTCAACATGATAAAGGGCGGAAACGTTGGGATCCTCCGCCTTCTCCGCAAGGTGGACTTTAACTGGCACTGGGGGATCTGGGAGCGCGGGCTTATAGGCATACTTGTGGGCAACGAGTTCCCCCTCATGAACGCCCACAGAATACTTAAGAACTTCCAGGAGATACTCTCCGAAAAGGACATAATCTGGGGCGTCATAATCGACGAGAACCTCGACAGGGAGGTTGAGATACTCTCCCTACTGGTCAGGAAGTGGTGATAGCATGAAGGCGGTGTTCTTCGACATAGACGGAACCCTGCTAACCGAAATGCCACTCATAGAGCTGTTCCTGCCCCAGGTCTACGAGAAACTCTCAAAGAAGCTCGGAATCGACAGGGAGAGTGCCAGGGAGCGCTTTCTAAGGGAGATATTCGGCAGGAGGGACACCTACGACTGGCACGACTGGAACTTCTTCTTCAAGCTCTTCGACCTTGACATGGACTACTCTGAACTGATGAAGCGCTACCCCCACAAGATTCATGTTTACCCAGACACCCTTCCGACCCTCGAGTGGCTCAAGGGTGAGGGCTACAAACTCGGCGTCATCACCAGCGGGCCTGCCTATCAGAGGCTCAAGCTTGAACTCACTGGTTTGAGCGGCTACTTCGATGTAATCGTCACGAGGGATGATGTAAAGGCGATAAAGCCCGAACCAAAGATCTTCCTCCACGCCCTGGAGAATGCAGGGGTTGAGCCGGAGGAGGCTTTAATGGTCGGCGATTCCCTCAGCCAGGACGTTTACGGCGCGAAGAACGTTGGGATGACAGCCGTTTGGATAAACCGCGATGGAGAACCCGGCTATCACATGGCAGACTATGAAATAAGAACCCTTCACGAGCTTAGGAAAATCCTGGGGGGAGTGGAATGAAGGAGATATTCAATGAAAGCGGTGTTTTTGTGAAGTATGAAGAGAAAAAGGTCAGAATGGAGAACGGCCATGAGCTGACGCACAGGAGCGAGGAGCCGACGGAGCTGTGGTGGAAGCTTAAGGAGGCCGTTAAGGGCAGAAAGGTTAGGATCGTCGTCTACGAAGAGGAATGAGCGATGATAGCCCACCTTATAACCACTGACGTGGGGAACCGCGGAGTCCTGGGGGTCTACCTGGACTACCGCCGCGAGAATCCTAATTTTTTACATAATTCTGCAGAGATGTTTTTGGATAATTATTCAAGAGTTCTCATAGTAACGGGCTTCCCCATCCCACCTGATATGACCCCAGAGACGGATGGGCCGCCCGGGGCGCTGGCGCTTGCGAAGGCTGTCCAATCGCTCGGTGGGAGAGCCGAAGTCCTGACTTACCCTGAAGTTGGAAAGGCCTTGGAGCGCTTTGGGGTCAAGCTCGCGGAAAAACCCGAATTGGGCAATTACTCCCTTGTGATTGCGGTCGAAACCCCTGGAAGGGCCGCCGACGGGAAGTACTACTCCATGAGCGGGCTTGAGATAACGAGGGAGACCTTTGACTGGGCGGTTATTGAGGCCCAGAAACTCGGCATCCCGACGATAGGAATCGGAGACGGCGGCAACGAGGCGGGCATGGGGAAGATAAGGAAACTCGTGGAGCGGCACGTCCCCCACGGGGAGAGAATAGCGAGCGTTGTTGAGGTCGAGGAGCTGGTTCTCTCGGCCGTCTCGAACTGGGGCGCCTATGGGCTCCTCGCTGAGGCGTCGGTTGAACTGGGGAGAAACCTGCTGGCAGATTGGGACGAAGAGAAGGCCGTTAAGGCCATGATGAATGCCGGGCTGATAGACGGCGTCTCAAAGAAGCTGGCCCCCACAGTGGACGGCATCCCCCTTGAAGTTCACAGGGGAATCGTTGAGCTTTTAAAGGCACTCGTCAACGAGGCCCTCGGGTGATTCGATGAGACTCGCCGACTTCATAAGCGACCCCAAGAGCATCGAGCTGATAGAGCGCACGAGGGAGTACGCAAAGCACTTCTTTGAGAGGGAAGGAACTCACGGCTTCAGCCACGTTGAGCGCGTGTTCAACCTCTGCATGCACATAGGCAGAGAGGAGAGTGCCGATCTTGAAGTTCTGGCCCTGGCGGCTCTCCTCCACGACGTCGCGAGGCCCCTTGAGAGCGCCGGAAAGGTTGAGGACCACGCCGCTGAGGGAGCGAGGATAGCGAGACACTTCCTGAGGAGCATCGGCTATCCTAAGGAGAAGGTTGAGGCAGTTGCGCACGCCATAGAGGCCCACCGCTTCTCCCGCGGCCCGGAGCCGGAAACACTGGAGGCAAAAATCCTGAGCGATGCCGACAAACTGGACGCTATAGGGGCCATAGGAATAGCAAGGGTCTTCATGTACTCCGGCGAGCACGGGAGGAGCATCGAGGACTCACTGGCTCACTTTGAGGAGAAGATACTGAAGCTGAAGGACTTGATGTACACCCAGACCGCTAAGAGGCTCGCCGAGGAAAGGCACCGCTTTACAGTTGAGTTTATCGAGCGCATAAGGCGCGAGATAGAGGGCGAAATCTGAACTTTTCGCCGGTTTTTCTCCCATAATAAGGTTTTTAAATGCCTCCTGGAATTAAGGGTTAGCCCCTTTAATGTAATTCTTCAGGCGAGGGAGGTGAGAGGATGAAGGCGCCAATCTGTGAGGTGTGTTTGAAGACCGACGACATTCTGTGCCCCGCTGATGAGAAGAAGCTCCAGGAGGGTCTAATCTCAGAGCTTGATGTAAAGGTGGCACGCTTACTCTACAAACTTCTCGGGGACGTTGATATTGAGTTCAAGAAGGCCGTCGAGGCCGGCGACATCATAGTTATCATGGTCGGAGAGGGAGACGTCCCGGTAACCATCGGAAAGGGCGGTAAGAACATAAAAGCCCTCATGAGGGAGCTCGGCAAGAGGATACGCGTCATTGAGGCCGTTGAGGTCAAAGACACCGAGGACCTCAAGAAGCTTGCCACGGACCTGCTCTACCCCGCGGGTGTCTTTGGAGTCAACATCGTCTACAAGCCCGGCGGCGGGAACTACTACAAGGTTCTCGTCCTGAGCAGGGACAGGAAGAAGCTCCCCGAGAAGGCCGACGTCCTTGAGAGCATACTGTCCCAGATGGCCGGGGCAGAGGTAAAGATAAACTTTATTTAAACTTCCTTTTCTTCCCCTACAGGTTTGCCAATGGAGGTAGATGGAATGTACAGGACGCACTACTCAAGTGAGATTACGGAGGAACTCAACGGCCAGCGCGTTAGGGTAGCGGGCTGGGTATGGGAGATCAAGGATCTGGGCGGAATAAAGTTCCTCTGGCTGAGGGACAGGGAGGGCATAGTCCAGATAACGGCCCCAAAGAAGAAGGTCGATCCGGAGCTCTTCAAGCTCATCCCGAAGCTCAACAGTGAGGACGTTGTGGCCGTTGAAGGCATCGTCAACTTCACGCCAAAGGCGAAGCTTGGCTTTGAAATCCTCCCCGAGAAGCTCGAAATCCTTAACCGGGCGGAAAGCCCACTCCCGCTCGACCCCACCGGGAAGGTTAAGGCGGAACTCGACACCCGTCTGGACAACCGCTTTATGGACCTCAGAAGGCCCGAGGTAATGGCGATATTCAAGATACGGTCGAGCGTTTTCAAGGCCGTGAGGGACTTCTTCCACGGCGAGGGCTTCATAGAGATACACACGCCGAAAATAATCGCCACCGCGACCGAGGGCGGAACCGAGCTCTTCCCGATGAAGTACTTCGAGAAGGACGCCTTCTTGGCTCAGAGTCCCCAGCTCTACAAGCAGATTATGATGGCTTCCGGCTTGGACAGGGTCTACGAGATAGCGCCGATTTTCAGGGCCGAGGAGCACAACACTACGCGCCATTTAAACGAGGCCTGGAGCATCGACGCGGAGATGGCCTTCATCGAGAACGAGGAGGAAGTAATGAACCTCCTCGAGAGGCTGGTCGCTTATACAATCAACTACGTCCGCGAGCACAACGCGAAAGAGCTGGAAATCCTAAACTTCGAGCTTGAGGAGCCCAAACTGCCCTTCCCGCGCGTGAGCTACGACAAAGCCCTTGAAATCCTCTCCGACCTCGGCAAGGAAATCCCGTGGGGAGAAGATATAGACACCGAGGGCGAGAAGCTCCTCGGGAAATACATGCTCGAGAACGAGGAAGCACCGCTCTACTTCCTCTACCAGTACCCAAGCGAAGCGAAGCCGTTCTACATAATGAAGTACGATGACAAGCCCGAAATCTGCCGCGCCTTCGATCTCGAGTACCGTGGAGTGGAGATAACCTCCGGCGGCCAGAGGGAACACCGCGTTGATATCCTGGAGGAGCAGATAAGGGAGAAGGGACTCAATCCAGAGAACTTCGAGTTCTATCTAAGGACCTTCCGCTACGGCATGCCTCCGCACGGCGGCTTCGGCCTCGGAGCAGAGAGGCTGATAAAACAGATGCTCGACCTCAACAACATCCGTGAGGTCATACTCTTCCCGAGGGACAGGAGAAGGCTCACACCGTAACGCCTTTATATCACCTTTTCCTTTTGGTTATGACATCTACTTAATGAACAAGAACGATGTTGGAGGTCTAGATCATGAGGAAACCGGCTTTAATATTGGCTAGCCTGTTGATACTGTCCTTGTTCTCTAGTTGGAGCGTATTTGCAGAGAACCAAGTTAAATATGCTGCCATAAACGATGTCTCTTTGGGCCTAAAAGACCAGGTCAAGATAGGGCCATATTCTGTGAAATTTTCAGACGCTGACCCAGACTGGAAAAGAGTAAGTTTTGAGGTCAGTGGTCCGAGTGGTTCGAAGATCTTTGTAGGGACCGATGGGGATGTTTTTTATTATCCTAGTGAAGGTGATCAGTATCTGGCCATCCGTCTAGTGTGGGTGAGTGAAGCTTCCGGTAAAGTGGTTATATCCATTAAGGCACCTCTGAGAGAAATAATGACTACAGAAAACCCATTGAAAAAAGGAGACCATGTCTCTTTGCCAGCGGGTTTCCCGGATATTCAAATTTATGTAGATTCAATTTCAACGGAGTCAAAGAAAGTGACCTTTGAAATATCTTATCCATATGGAGACACTGAGCATCTAACACTACAAGAAGGAGAAGGGGATGGGATAGATTACCGCCTTCCAGGGGGTTATATTTACTCAAACTATGTGTATATTGATGTTTTAAGTATTTCCAAAGATGGAGTTAAGTTTACTGTATACGCTCCACGGGTAGCATCTACGGATTTTAAAATAATAAGAAACAACGAAAATGGAAATCAACCCTCGGAGACCCCCGAGCAGACCGTCCTCGTTTACAACGGCCTCCTCTACGTTGACGAGAATCTCCCTGTTAAGGTCGACAACACCACATACTACGTCAAGGTGGTCTCGACCATACCCGACGTTGCCAAGGTAGAGATCCTCAAGGGAAGCCAGAGCCTCGGAACCATGCTCTTGGAAGTCGGTGACGTCCCCAAGAACGTTCCCAACACCCCACTCCAGCTCTCCGTCCAAGGCGTTGAACCTGACTACCAGCGCGCCACTATAAGGGTGTACGCCCCAATGGGCGCTCAGGTCACGCCGATACTCAGACAGGCCAACCTCGTCGCCAAGATAGACGCGATTCCAAAGGAGATAATGCTCGATGACAACCTCGTCATCACCATCAACGTCCAGAACCTCGGAAGGGGCGACGCCTACGACGTGAACGTTGCCGCCCCGATACCCGACGACTTCGAACTGGTCAGTATGGCTGAGAGCTGGACCCTCAAGAACTTGCCGGCCTTCACCAACATGCCCGCACTCATATACGTCCTCAAGCCGACCAAGGTGGGCGAGTTCGACATAGGCAAGGTCATCGTGACCTTCTACGACGACAAGAGCCTTGACACAGGCAAGAAGAGGGTCGTTTACTCCCAGCCCCTGACCGGGATAAAGGTCTACAGCATTCCGACCCTCGACGTGACGGCCCAAGCCTACAACGGCACCTGGGGCAACTACGTCTCGGCCAAGGTCAATGACACGGTTAAGCTCAAGTTCACCGTCCGCGCCTCCGACGGCAACCCGGACTATGAGTTCATCAAGAACGCCACGTTGCTCCTCGACCTCACATCGAACCTGGACGGACAACCCGTTATTGATGTTGGGATGCTCAAGGCGGGCGAAACGAAAGTAGTGAGCCTCGACGTCAAGGTTCTCAAGGAGAACCTAACCAACGTCAGGGCAACCCTCATCTACCTCGACCCGCTCGGCGGCCAACACAGGCTCGACCTCGGCAACATCGTCACCATAAACAGCATCCCGCCCAAGGTGATAGTTGAGGAGGTCAAGGTCTGGCCGACCCCGGACGAGCTCCCGGACTACGTCAACAAGACCCTCTCCGGTATGGAGGACCCCATGCCCCTGGCCAGCGAGCTCGCCAACATCTCCACTTACTACCTCCCCAAGGAGGAGAAGAGCAACCCGTGGCAGCCCACCGCGATAATCTTCATCATCCTGACCATCGTACTCGCGGGAATGGCCTATAAGTACTGGGACGAGGCCCAAAAGCTCAGGGAAAAACTCGAGAGGAAGAAGCAGCACAGACCTGGAGGACTCCCGAAGAAGGAGGGTGAGAAAGAGTCCAAGGAGAGCTCGGAGATAGTTGAGCTCTGACTTTTCTCCTCGTTTTCCTTAACTTTATAAATCGATTCAAGCCACTTTTCCCGGGATGGGTCATGTTCAAGTACAAACAGGTCATAGTCTCGCGGAAGGATTTAAAGCTCAGCAAGGGCAAGTTCGCGGTTCAAGTGGCTCACGGCGCGGTTACAGCAGCACTAAAAGCCCAGAAGGAGAAGCCGGAGTGGTTCAAGGCCTGGTTCCACGAGGGGCAGAAGAAGGTCGTGGTAAAAGCTGAGAACCTCGAGGAGCTCTTCAAGCTCAAGGCAGAGGCAGAGAAGCTCGGCATCCCGACGGCGCTCATAAAAGACGCTGGATTAACTGAGATTCCGCCTGGGACTATTACGGTCCTGGCGGTTGGTCCCGCCCCGGAAGAACTGGTTGACAAGGTCACCGGACATCTGAAGCTGGTGTGAGAGATGGACTACCGCGAGTTCTTTTCTCAATTCCACTATCTGAGTGAGAAGCCCGGAATTGGTGGCAGGATTAAGGTTTTCCCCGAGGATTTCGTGGTTATTGAAGACCCCCTGCCTTCTATCTTCGAGGGGAAGAAGTATGCGATATTTCTCCTCAAAAAGCGGAACTGGGACACGATGGCGGCGGTAAAGGAAATAGCCAAGCGTGCCGGGATAAGGCACCGCGATATTGGCTTCGCCGGAACCAAGGACAGGCACGCCGTGACCTACCAGTACATAAGCGTGCCCGCCCAAGCCAAGGAGAAAGTTGAGGGCGTTCAAATAAGGGACATCGAGTTGAGGTTCGTTTCCTACGGCCGCTTCATCAAGCTCGGCCACCTCATTGGGAACCGCTTCAGGATAATAGTTAGGGACGTCGGTGAGGAGGCTTTTGAGAGAACCAGGGAGATAGTAAGGGAGCTCCGCGAGAAGGGCGGCTTTCCAAACTACTTCGGCTATCAGCGCTTTGGAGAGAGACGTGTTACCAACCACCTCATCGGAAAGCTGCTCCTCCAGGGGGACTTTGAAGGGGCGGCGAGACTCTTCCTCGGTGCCCACGAAGGTGGAATGGAAGGGGACGAGGCAAGGAAAAACTTCTGGGAGACTGGCGATGTGGACAGGGCGCTGGAGGAATTCCCGAACTTCCTGAGGTACGAGAGGGCCATGCTTCACCGCTACAAGGAAACGGGGAGCTGGAAGAGGGCCTTCCTCTCCCTACCGCTCCCGATAATGCGCATCTTCATTCACGCCTACCAGAGCTACCTTTTCAACCTCTACATTTCGAGGCGCATTGAGGAGGGGTTGCCCCTTAACGAGGCACTGGTCGGAGATATAGTAGTTCAGGTGAAAGGAGGTATACCCTACCGCGACAGGACCTACCGCGTCACGGAGACCAACAAGGACTTCGTGAACGAAAAGATACGGCGAAACCAGGCCATGGTTTCAGGCCCCCTATTTGGCTTTTCCATGAGGACGGCCAAGGGCCTTCCTGGGAGACTCGAAGAGGGAATCCTCAAAGAGGAGGGTATAAGTCTTGAAACCTTTAAAAATCTACCAAAGCCGATGGCCGAGCCAGGGGGGAGGAGAGAGCTCCTGATAAGGCCCCTCGGGATGATCTACGGCTACGTCCCCGATACTGGCATGTGCTTCCGCTTCTTTCTGCCGAAGGGTGTTTACGCCACGAGCGTTTTGAGGGAGATAATGAAGGACCATTGATGGGTAGAAAGTCTTATATCCGTCCCCTCGTCCCTTTTTTTGGGTGAGAGAATGGGGAGGATTAAAGCAATATCGCTCGACATAGACGGCACGATAACCTATCGGGATAGAACGCTGAGTATAGATGCCCTCAAGGCTATAAGGCTCGCGGAAAGGCTGGGAGTTCCGGTTATGCTGGTTACCGGAAACTCGGTCCCCTTTGCCGAAGCTGCCGCCGTTTTCATAGGCACCAGCGGGCCGGTTATAGCTGAGGACGGTGGTGCGCTCTCCCTGAAGGGCGAGGGGACAATGAGAAAGCGCGTTTTTCTCACCGACATGGACGAGGAGTGGATTCTCTGGAGCGAGCTCAAAAAGCGCTATCCCGAGGCGGAGCTGAGCTACTCAACGATGGAGCGGAAAGCCGGCCTCGTGATAACGAGGAAGGTTCCCGTTGAGGCCGTGAGGGAGCTTATAGCAGAGCTCGGGCTAAATCTAATCGCGGTGGATTCCGGCTTTGCGATACACATCAAGAAGCCCTGGATAAACAAGGGCACCGGGATAGAGAAGGCCTGCGAGTTTTTGGGAATAAGCCCGAAAGAGGTTGCCCACGTAGGTGATGGGGAAAACGACCTCGATGCCTTCCGCGTCGTCGGTTACCGAGTTGCAATAGCTCAAGCACCTGAAAGCTTGAAGGAGAAAGCCGACTACGTTACGGAGAAGCCCTACGGTGACGGCGGTGCTGAGGCGGTAATGCACATCCTGAAGAAGTTCGGCTACCTCGGTGAGGAGAGCCTGGAAAAGTAACCCTGACAATGACTCGTATGACTAGATGTTGGGGGAATTAGAAAATATGTCCAAAAGATGAGAAAAATGGGGATAGTTGGAAGTTCTCACCTGAGGAACTCGAAGGCCAGGGCAACTTCCATCGCGGTGCCGAGGTAGAGAACCTCCTCATCCACGTCGAACTTCGGATGGTGGTGGGGGTAGATTATCCCCTTCTCCTCGTTCCTGATTCCCAGGGCAAGGAATGCTCCATGAACCTTCTGGAGGTAGAAGGCGAAGTCCTCGGCGCCCATCGTCGGAGGGACGTCGCCGTATTTGAGGCCGTACTTCTCTGCCACTTTCCTCGCGAAATTGGCCATCTCCTTGGAGTTTATCGTCGGGGGAGTTAGCTCCTCTATGCTCAGCTCGTACTTGGCTCCATGGGCCTTTGTCACGCCTTCCAGAATCTCGCGCATCCTCCTCTGGATGAGCTCGCCGATTTCGGGCTTGAAGAAGCGGAAAGTGCCCTTGAACTCGACCTCCTCCGGGATGACGTTGAAAGCAGTCCCGCCGTGCACGCTCGTGACGCTGACAACTCCCGTCTCTATCGGCGGAACGTTCCTGCTCACGATGGCTTGGAAGGCAAGGACAGTCTCGGCCATTATCGGAATTGGATCAACTGTCTCGTGGGGGGAAGCACCGTGGCCGCCCTTTCCGATTATTTTTCCGCCGAATATTCCCGCCCCTGCCAGGAAGGGGCCGTCCCTTATCCCTATCACTCCGCTCGGCAGGTCCATCCAGACGTGGAAGCCGAAGATGGCGTTGACTCCTTCTAAAGCCCCTCCCTCGATCATCTTAACAGCTCCGTTTCCGCCTTCTTCGGCAGGCTGGAAGATGAGCCTAACCCTTCCGTTGAGTTCCTCTCTATGCTCGGCTATTATCTTTGCTGCCCCCAAAAGCATCGCCGTGTGGGCGTCGTGGCCGCAGGCGTGCATCTTGCCCGGGATCTTCGATTTGTATGGAACGTCGTTCTCTTCCTGGACGGGCAGAGCGTCCATGTCGGCGCGGAGGGCTATCGTCTTCCCTCCCTCGCCAATGTCCGCTATTATTCCCGTCCCGACGCGCTTGATCGAGTAGCCCCACTTGCGCAGGTGTTCTTCCACAATCTTTGAAGTTCTTTCCTCCTCGTAACCGAGCTCTGGATGCATGTGGAAGTCCCTGCGCCAGGCTATTATCTCCTTTTCAATCTTTTTGGCCTCAGAAACGGGGTCGAGGCTCATAGTGTTCACCGTATAGGCCATTGCTAAATATGAATATTAACTTTTCGATAGGAGTCTGAACGGATTTTCATGACCGCAAAATTTATAAACCCACTCTGATAGGTGAATACGGCGTCGATGGGAGTGGGCCGGTAGCTCAGCCTGGTATGAGCGCCGCCTTGGCAAGGCGGAGGCCCCGGGTTCAAATCCCGGCCGGTCCACCATCCCTGGGTTGGGCCCGTGGTCTAGACTGGTTATGACGCCACCCTGACAAGGTGGAGGTCCGGGGTTCGAATCCCCGCGGGCCCACCATACAACCCTTTGCTGACGCAAAGCGTTGACGGAAAATTTGTGATTCTTGTTTAAAACGGCAATTTTGGCGGGATTTCTCGTTAAGATTGCTCTTTGGAAGAATTGTGGATTCTTTATCAGGAGCGTTTTCAAGTGGGTTCGCGTTTTTAGCGCTCCGGAGGAGCGCGGTGAGAGTGAACCCCTTCAAGGGGAGTCCATCTAGTGAATCCCTCTTTAATGCCAAGAATTCAGCGTGAAATCCTTCTGGGAGTGAGCCTCAATTAGGAATCACGAACTTTGGTGAAACTTTGCAGTGCAAAGTTTCGCGCTGGCGGAAGAGTAAGTGCCTCTTTTTAATGCAAACTAATGTGAGTATGGGTTTCTTTCCTGTTGATATGTTTTGTGAAGTGTTTCTATCTTCAAACGGCGTCCAAAGGACGCCAATAAAAAGGTTGAAACGGTTTTAATACGGCTGTTTGGAGAGTAACCCCTTATAAATGTTGTTCTTGATTAGTGCACGTTTAATCTCTGCCAATTTAATGAAAAGGGCACTGTTTTGGTCAAGCTTTCCCAAAGCTTGTTCGCCTGCGCGACGTTGGAGTGAAGCTCCAACGCACGGGACGACAGCCCCGTTGAGTTTGATCAAGGTTGGTGGTTCTTTTTGACAGCGCTAACCGCAAGGGGATTCCTTTTTACGAGCTGTTTTAGATTTGAATTCCCTAATTATAGCCCTTTCTCAGGGAGTTCTCCTCCCTTGACGCCCTTTGGGCGTCGGTTATAATTGAACTCATAACAAGCATTAGGTTAACAGGTGGAATTCAAGATTCACTCTAGTTCCTCTCAATGGAATCCTTCTCAAACCGACTCTCAAACCGACAATTTAAGAAGAACCACGAACTTTTGGTGAGGCTTTTTTTCAAAAGCTTGTTCGTGAAGGTTCGGTTTTTTAACGCTCAACGGAGCGCGTTGAAAGCGAACCAACCGCAATGAGAACCATACTGCAGAATCCAACGTTTAATGCTTAACTCCTAGTGGAAACCCTCCAAAAATAAAGAGCCCTAAAAAGGAATCACGAACTTTGATGAAACCTTGCAAAGGCAAAGTTTCAGCGCTCCAGCCTCTTGACACCCTCCTTCGTGCCAACGAGGACGATATCTGCTATGTCCGCGAAGATGCCGTTCTCGACGACGCCGGGGATGTTGTTGAGCTCTATCTCGAGGTCTAGAGGGTCCTCTATGCGGTGGAATCTTGCGTCGAGTATGAAGTTGCCGTTGTCGGTTACGACCGGCCCGTCCTTCTTGCTAGCCATTCTGAGCTCTGCCGTCGCGTTGAAGACCTCTATTTCTTCGGCTATCGCCCTCCATGCAGCAGGGATAACCTCTATTGGCACGGGCATCTTCTGACCGAGGCTTTCAACGAGCTTGCTCTCATCGACGAGCACGAGGAAAGTCCCTGCGCGGTACTCGATTATTTTCTCCATAGTCAGAGCCGCCCCGCGGCCCTTTATGAGGTTCAGCTGTGGATCGACCTCGTCCGCTCCGTCAACCGCTATGTCTATCGCGTCAACCTCGTCGAGGCCGAGGACTGGAACGCCGTTCTCAATGGCGAGCATTCTTGACTGGTATGATGTCGGAACGCCGTAGACGTCCTCAAGCTCCTCCTCCATGATGAGCTTTCCGAGATATTCAATGAAGTATGCCGTCGTGGAGCCCGTGCCGAGGCCAACTATCATGTCGTCTTCGATGAACTTCAGGGCCTCCTTTGCCACAGCCCTTTTGAGTTCCTCCATACCATCACCCCGCGGGAGTTACGTTACAGGGAACGGTCGCGTTGCCGTTCGTTACCATCTGGTAGAGCAGGCTCTGATTGGAGTAGCACTGGGGAGTGAAGTGGGTCATGATTGAGTAGCTGAGCATAGTGAAGTACAGCCAGAACAGGAGCCAGCCCCAGAAGGCCTTTCTCAGTATAAGCCTCTCGTCGGGTATTTCCGGTGGGAGCTCCTTGATAACTGCCATCACAAACCTGTCGATGACGAAGTACAGCGCCACTCCTAGGAGCCACCCGTATTCCATCTTGGCGGCCGCTACTCCGCTGATTATCCCGGTTATGGTCCCCCAGAGGTAGACCGTGAGTGAGAACTTGTGTTCAATAGCCAGCTTCACCTTCTCCACCTACGCTTAGCTTTTAAAAGGAGCTTTAAAACCTTTCTACCCGCCGAGTGTTTCAAGGAACTTCCGACCCTTTTCGGTCAGACCGTAATAGACCCGTCTTCCTTTCCTGTGGGTTTCCTCTATGAGCCCCATGCTCTCCAGCTCGCGGAGGTGCTGGTAGACCGCCTGGTACTTAAGCGGCTTTTCAAGGGCCTCCCATATCTCGTAGCCGTACATCTCCCGTTCGCTCAGGAGCTTGAGTATATCCAGCTTTGTCCCGCCGACGCTGAACTTCTCCCTGCTCTCCGAGTAGTGGCCCTTCAAACCAGAGCTGGTCACTATGAGCGCTATTCTGTCGTCCCTCTCGAAGTAGCCCTCCTCTGCAAGCTTGAGGAGGGCGGGGACTATGACCGATGAAGCGTACTCGGCGAATATACCTTCCTTTGCCAGGAGCCTCTGGCCGAGGTCGAGCTCATCCTCGCCAACGAGAACCGCAGTGCCGCCGCTCCCGTTTATCGCCTCGAGAGCGAGCTCCTTCATGACAGGGTTCTTCACGTAGAGTCCAAGGGCTTTTGTAGGCTCAACCCTGGGTTCAACCCCGAGAACCTCACTCGCTATGGGTGAGCACCTCTCGGTCTGCACCGCTATGAGCTTCGGCATTTCATCGAGAACGCCTATTTTCATGAGCTCAGCGAAGCCCTTGTAGATGCTGTACAGGTTGCTCCCGCTTCCTGTGGGGACAATTACATGCGTTGGCCTGACCTTCTCCCAGAGTTCGAAGGCTATGGTCTTCTGTCCCTCGAGACCTATGAGGTTGCTCTCCGGGGTTATGTTGTAGAGCCCCTTACCCTCTGCCAGCCCCTCGGCGTAGCTTATGTCCTCGTCGACGCTCTCACCGTAGCGTATGAGTCTTGCCCCAAAGGCCGCTATCTGGTTCAGCTTCCCCTGCTCTATGAGCTTTGGCACAACGGTATAGGCAGGTTTTCCCGTCCGCGCGGCGTATGCCGCCAGGGACGCGGCGGCGTTCCCGTTGCTTGCAACCACGAAGCCGTTTTCGGCGTGCGGCAAACCGTATGAGACCGCAACGGTGACCAGCCTGTCCCGGAAGGAGCCCGTGGGATTTCTGGTTTCGTCCTTGATGAAGACACTGTATCCCAGCTCCTCTCCAAGCCTGGCCCTGATAACCGGAGTGCCCCCCTCGCGGAGGCTGACAACCTCTGGAACCTCTGGTAACAGCTCGCGGTACCTCCACACTCCCGGCTCCCTGTTGCTCCACCGGGAGATGTCCACTCCCTCGTAGTCGTACTCTATCCTCAGAGGTTCCCCGCAGCATGTAGGGGGAATAATGGAAGAATAGAGCCGTCCACAGCCCGGACAGCGAACCTTCATTCCTATCCCTTCATCGAAGCGCTCACTTGAGCCTTATGGCGTCGAGGTTGTTCGGGGCGCGCGTCGGGATACCGAACTTCTTGTGGATGCTCGTGCTGAGGTCGAGGCACTTGTGGGTCTCGCCGTGGACGGTTATGACCCTCTCCGGCCTGGGCCTGAGCCTGGCGATGTAGCTTATGAGCTCCTTCCTGTCCGCGTGACCGGAGAAGCCGTCGATGGTGTGAACCTCCATGTTGACGTTGACCACCTCGGTTCTTCCGTCCTCGCCGACGAGCGGTATCTCCCTCAGACCCCTCTGCACCTGTCTTCCGAGGGTTCCCTCCGCCTGGTAGCTGACGAAGATAATGCTGTTCTTCGGATCTGAGGCTAGCTGCTTGAAGTACTCGACGCTCGGTCCGCCGACGAGCATACCTGAGGTGGCTATGATTATCGCTGGCTCGCCGGAGTCTATGATGTCCTGCCTCTCCCTGCTGTTGGCGACGGACTTGAATATCGGGTTGAGGAACGGGTTGTAGCCCTCGTGGAATATCTGCTCGCGGAGGTGTCTGCTGAGGTACTCCGGGTAGGCGGTATGGATCGCGGTAGCTTCCCATATCATTCCATCGAGGTAAATCGACACTTCAAGGCCGCCGATCCTCGCGTACTCCTCGAGGACCATCATTATCTCCTGCGCCCTTCCGACTGCCATCGCCGGGATGAGCACCTTTCCGCCGCGCCTTATGGTCTGGTGGATGACCTCTATGAGCCTCTTCTCTGCCTCCTCACGCGGCATCTGGTAGTCGTTGCTTCCACCGTAGGTGGACTCCATAACAAGGGTTTCAACGCGCGGGAACCTGCTCACTGCAGGCTCGAAGAGCCTCGTCGGGATGAACTTGAAGTCGCCGGTGATGGCTATGTTGTGCAGCCCGTTGCCTATGTGGAGGTGCACTATCGATGAACCGAGTATGTGGCCCGCGTTGTGGAGCGTGAGCCTCATGTCGGGGGCTATGTCCCTAACCTCGCCGTAGTCGAGGGTTATTGTGTGCTTGATGACCTCTTTTATGTCCCTCGGCCTGTAGAGCGGCTCGACGCCGTTCATCTTCTGTATCTCAATGAAGTCCTGCTGGAGGAGAACCATCAGGTCCCTCGTCGGAGGGGTGGTGTATATCGGCCCGTCGAAGAGCTTGTAGCGGAAGAGGTAGGGAAGCATGCCGCTGTGATCGAGGTGGGCGTGGGTGATTATTATTGCGTCCAATAACCCGGCATCGAGCACATAGCGGAACTCAGGTGCATCGAAGTGAGGGAATGCCTTCTTGGGGTCGCGCAGGGCCGCTATGTTGACTCCGAAGTCGACCAGAACGTAGCTCTCGTTGGTTTGAACCAGGAGTGCGCTCCTGCCAACCTCCCTGAATCCTCCGAGACCGGTTATCCTTATCCACTCACTCTTTGTCTCGGGCTTGCGGTAGATGTTCCTGCCAGCCTGGCGGAGGAACTTTCTCCTGTCCTTGGCCTCGGCCTGGAGTATCTGCCTTATGGAGTAAATCGTCTGGCTCTGAAGCGGCGGAGTTCTGATGACCCTGGGGGCCCAGTGGACCTTCTGGGTTATGAGCCTTAGCGTCTCCCCGTTCTTTCCTATGACGAGACCTGGTTTCTTGGCCTCTATGATGACCTCGCCAACCGATGGGTCGAAGCTGATGTTGGTTATCTCGGCCTCCTTGGGGACGAGCTCCTTTATCATCTCCTCCGCTTTCTCGGGCGGAAGGAGGATGTCTGGGTCGGGGCGGACGCTTATGCGCTTCTTGAGGACCTTGGCGAGGTTCTTGATGAGCTCCCCGTCGCGCATTATGGCCTCAGGGTTCTTGACGTATATGACGAGCTCCGGCCCCTCGAACTCGACCTCGGTTATCCTGGCCTCCGGGGGAACCATCTGGCTTATCACTTCCCTTATATCGCGTAGGATGTCGTCAACGAATGTCTCTCTCCGTATCACTGGTACCACCTCATTCCAGAAGGGCTTTTATCTCCTCCTCGGTCCACTCCTTGTAACCTTCCTCTGTGATGGTAACGAGGGTAACGCCGCCCCCGGTAAAAACGTCTCTCCTGGTGGCGGCCTTTATTGCCCTGAGTGCCAGCTTAACGCCCTCTTTAAGGGGCATATCCTCTTCAAACTCGGTTTCAAGTATGGAGAAGGCGAACTCCATTCCGGAACCGGCGGCGGTGAACCTGTCCTCCGTAACGCCGCCAGCGGCGTCTATTGAGTAGAGCCTCGGGGCAGAGTCGTAGCCACCAACGAGGAACCAGGCAAGGTAAGCGTAGCCCCTGCCCCCGTGAAGGATGTTAGAAGTCAGTGTTGCGAGGGCCTTAACGCTCATTTCTCTGCCAACCTTGGCCCTGTAGAGCTTGGCCTCTGCCCTCAGAAGCCTTACTATGCTCAGAATATCGCCGACACTACCCGCCCCTGCGAGGGCCAGGTGGTCGTCTATCCAGAACACCTTTGTCACGTTCTCAGACAGCACCATGTTGCCGAGCGATGCTCTCCTGTCCGCTGCCAGGACTACGCCGTCCCTACATACAATGCCGACTGTAGTCGTTCCCTTTAGCTTTTCAGCCAATTACAACACCCCTGCTGGTATGTTTTTAGAATAGAAGAACCTTTACAACCGCACTTTGGGGGAATAGTATTTAAAGGTTTCGTCCAAAATACGGGGTTAAATACAGTGGGGTGGTAGAATGAAGGAGGTAGTCCTGCTCACAGGCCCGCCGCTCAACGGCAGGGATGAGTACATAACCGAGGCGCTCAAGCTCGTGGAGAACGAGAGCTACGCCTACTACCATGTTTTTGATTACATAAGAGAAGTCGGCAAGGAGAGGGGCGTTAAGATAACGAGGAAGAACGTCCTCGACTTTGCCATAAACCACCAGGATTTGATGAATGAGATACGCGACGAGGCCTTTGAGAGAATCCGGAGGGAGATAGACGGGAGCGATAAGGTCTATCACCTCGTCTCAACGCCGAGCCTCTTCCGCTGGGGAAGTGGGAGTGTCATCGGCTTCACAGCGAGCAACCTCAAACTCCTGAAACCTGACCGCGTCATAATAGTCCTCGACGACGTCCTGTCCGTCAGGAGGAGGATCATCAACGACCCCGAATGGTTCGAGCGCTTCGGTGAGAACCCCGAGAACATAAAGCTCACCACCCTTGTTATGTGGCGCGAGGACGCGATAAACCACGTGAAGACCCTCGTCCACGAACTCAAGAAAGAGGGGCTCGAGGTTCGCTACGTCCTCCAGTTCGGCATAAGGCACCCACACGCTGTCTTCCTCGATCTGCTCTTCCACGAGAACGAGAAGCCCCTCGTCTACCTCAGCTACCCAATGACAGGTCACGAGGAGGAGTACTACCACCGCGTCAGGGGATTCTACAACAAGCTGAGCGAGCACTTCACGGTCCTTGATCCAGGAGCTTTAGACGACTGGTGGGTCGTCGCCGAATATGACGCTCAGGTGAACGCGGATCCCTCGGTAAAGCGCATCAGGATAAAGCACCTCCTTGATGGGGAGGAGGTTGAGGAGCTTGACAGGGCCGACATAGAGCAGGCTACCGACATACTGAGGCGCCAGCTCGTCGAGCGCGATTTCAACCTCGTCGACGTCAGCAAGGCGATAGCGGTTTATCACTACGCGGAGGGCGTTTCTGCAGGAGTTATAAGCGAGATGGCCGAGGCTTACAGAACGCTCGCTGCTATTTACCTCTACTACCCGTTCAAGAGAAGACCCAGCCCATTCATGGAGTTCTACGGCATGCAGAACCCGTCGAGGAGGACGATGTTCAAGGACGAGGACGAGATGATAAAGGCAATGGTGGAAGAAAAGGAGTACTGGGCGAAGGTGTGAGCTTCCCTCGAATTAACACCGTCCTAATTTTTTCAAACAACAGATTGTCTGCGACGCCTGTAAGAAGAGAGAATTATCAGGCGTAGAAACGAATAGAAAAGGGAGAAGAAATCACTTCTTCACCCATCCGCGCCACTTCATGGCGTCGTAGACCCTCTGGACGGCTACGACGTAGGCGGCGTCCCTCATGTTGATGCCCTTCTCCTTGTGGGTGTTGTAGACGTCCCAGAAGGCCTTGGTCATCTTCTTGTCGAGCTTGGCCCTGGTGGTCTCGGTGTCCCAGTAGTCGCCGGTTATGTTCTGAACCCACTCGAAGTAGCTGACGGTGACACCACCGGCGTTACAGAGGAAGTCCGGTATGATGAGGACGCCCTTCTCGTGGAGTATCTCGTCGGCCTCCGGGGTGGTCGGACCGTTGGCGAGCTCGGCAACGATCTTGGCCTTGATCTTGTCGGCGTTGTCCTTGGTGATGACACCCTCGATGGCGCTCGGGGCGAGGACGTCGACGTCAAGCTCGAGGAGCTCCTCGTTGGTGATGTTGGTAGCTCCCGGGAAGTCCTTGACGGTGCCGTTCTTCTTCTTCCACTCGAGAACTTCGTCGGCGTTAAGGCCGTCCGGGTTGTAGATGCCGCCCTTGCTGTCGCTGACCGCTACGACCTTCATGCCGTGCTCCTCGCTCATGATCTTGGCCATGTAGTAGCCAGCGTTACCGTAACCCTGGATGGCGATGGTCTTGCCCTTGAGGTCCATGCCGAGGGCCTTGGCGGCCTCGCGGACGGTGTAGCTGGCACCCCTCGCCGTTGCGTCCATCCTCGCGACAATACCGCCGACTCCGGGCGGCTTTCCGGTGATGATACCAAAGCTCGGAACCTTTCTCCTGCTGATGGCCTCGTACTCATCCATCATCCAGGCCATGATCTGCGGGTTGGTGTAAACGTCCGGGGCCGGAATGTCGGTGTACGGGCTGATGACGTCGTAGATGGCCCTGATGTATGAGCGGGCGAGCCTCTCCTTCTCCCTCTCGGAGAGCTTCTTCGGGTCAACGATGATACCACCCTTACCTCCACCGTAGGGGAGGTCAACGACTGCAACCTTCCAGGTCATCCAGGTGGCGAGGGCCTTAACGGTGCTGAGAGTCTCGGCCGGGTGCCACCTTATACCACCCTTGGTCGGACCGCGGGCCCAGTTGTGCTGGACGCGGAAACCGGTGAAAACCTTGACAGAACCGTCGTCCATCTCGAGCGGAACTGAGACCTCAACAATCCTCATGGGCTTCTTGAGCCACTCGAGGGCCTCTTCGCTTATGTCCATGAACTGGGCAGCCCTCTCAAGCTGCTTAACGGCCATCTCAAAGGGGTCAATCTCGACCATCTATACCACCTCGGGTTTCGGTAATCTGCGAGCTACCCTTAGGCATTTGCATATATAAACCTTTCGATAAAGGAGGCAGGAGAACGGTTGATTTCAAACAAAAAGTTATATACGGAAATTTTCGGCGAAAAGAAAAACCCTCCCGAAATCTTGGGGCAAAAAGGGCGATGTACATCCAAGATTTTTTATACATTGGAGAACACAAGACTACATCGATGAACTTTTGATGAAGAAATGGCTCAGATGAACGCATTTTCAATGCAGTTCACGGCGCCCTCAGCGAGAAGTCGGTCATCACCCCCTCAGCTCACTCTTGTTGCAATCATCGGGCGCCACGGGATTTTGGTGCACGGTAAATTAAACCTTTTTGGGATGATGCTCCCAGCAGATTTTTGACATATTTTCCACAAAAGGTCATATGGTTGTCATACCTCCAACAGATTGGTTACGTTATCATGGCGTATTGAAAAAACGACAAAATGCCGATACTGTAAGTTTTATGCCCGAGTAAATCGTCTTTCGTCGAACAAAGCCATCAGAAAGTTTTTTATAGAATGCCTTTGCTTATACACAATGCCCCAATACTATCCAGGGGTTAGCTATCCCAGACACTTAAGAATAGGAGGTGGAGATTGTGGAACAACAGAGGGATCAATGGGCAACTAAACTCGGTTTGATTTTAGCAATGGCCGGAAACGCAATAGGCCTTGGTAACTTCGTCAGGTTCCCGACGCAGGTGGCCCAAAACGGTGGCGGCGCCTTCATGGTGCCGTACTTCGTGGCATTGTTCTTCCTCGGTATTCCAGTGATGTGGATTGAGTGGGTCGCCGGTCGCTACGGTGGCAAGTATGGCCACGGTACCCTCGGTCCAACGTACTACCTCATGGCCAGGGAGAGCCTCAAGCCGAGGAGCGCGCTCTGGTTTGGCGTTATAGCAGGAATGCTTGCCTTCAGTCTGACGGTGCTTCTCAACAGCTACTACCTGCACCTCATTGGATGGTCAGCGGCTTACTCCTGGTTCAGCATAACTGGCGCCTACTTCGGCCAGAACACGGGAGAATTCTTCAGCAACTACCTCAGCAACTACGGTCAGGTCTTCCTGTTTTGGGGTATAACGGTGATATTGCTTGCCATAGCCGTTGGTCAGGGTGTCAGCAAGGGAATAGAGAGATGGGTCAAGGTAATAATGCCGCTGCTCTACGTATTCGCCATCCTCATGGTCGGCTACATCTTTGTCCTCGGCTCCCCGGTTGACCCCAACTGGAGCACCATTGACGGCTTCAAGTTCATCTGGAGCCCCAACTGGAGCTACCTCGGAGACCACCTGTGGGAGGTAATGCTCGCGGCAACAGGGCAGATATTCTTCACGCTCTCGCTGGGTATGGGTATCATCCAGAACTACGCCAGCTACCTCGGCCCGAAGGATGACGTTGCCCTCTCGGGCATAGCCACCGTCTCGCTCAACGAGTTCGCTGAGGTCGTCCTCGGCGGTTCAATAGCCATACCGCTCGCCACCGCCTACGCTCCCAAGATAGTCCCGCCAGAGATCCTTGCCAAGGGCAAGAGTGAGGCCCTTTCCTGGATCGGTCACGAGTTCGGCCTTGGCTTCTCATACACCAGCCTGCCGAACGTCTTCGTAAGCATGGGGGATGCTGGAAGGATCTTCGGTGCGCTGTGGTTCCTGCTCCTCTGGTTCGCGGGCTTTACATCGGCCATAGCCATGTACAACTACCTCACGGCACTGCTTGAGGAGGACCTCAACATCAAGAGGAGCACTGGCACCTGGCTGGTACTCCTGCTCTACCTCGTGATGGGCCTCCCAGTCGTCTACATCAGCGGTTACATGGATCAGGTCGATGCGTGGGTGAACTTCCAGCTGACCCTACTAGCGCTCTTTGATATCATAATAGCGGTCTACCTCTTCAAGCCCGACAACTTCTGGAAGGAACTCCACGAGGGCGCATGGATGACCGTGCCAAGCTGGTACAAGCCAATAATCCTCTACATCGCACCAATACTGCTGCTGGTACCCATGATCGGAATGTTCAAGAGCCTCGTTGGATCAACGCTGGAGTGGCCGGCAAGGATAGCGATAATAGTGATGCTTGTCATAGGCGCCGTGGAGAGCTACTACTCAATCAAGAAGAAGTATGCAAAGGAGCTAGAGAAGAACGAGGTCATCATAAGGGTCTGAGGTGGTGACGATGGAAAGCTGGGTAATCTACATGGTGGGTGCATGGCTCGTTATCTTCGCCCTGATGTACTGGAGCGTCGGACGGCTCCTTAAGGCCGAGAAAGCACAAGGGTCTTAAATCCCTTTTCTTTTCAAATTTTGGAGGTGTTGACGTGAAGAGTAGGGACATTCTTCTTGACACAGCAGAGGTTCTCGAATCAACTCTCGGTAGAATTGACCGCATCACGCTCCTCACCGATAAGGAAAAGGAGCGCGTGAAGGCAAAGATAAGCGAGGCCTCGAAGAACTTCAAGAAGCTTGCAGAAGAGGTCGAAAAAGACAACGAAGAGCTTGCGGAGTTCTTCTATAAAAAGGCCAAGGAATTCAAGACCATGAGCACGGACAAGGCCATTGAGAGGGAAGGAAAGAAGAACTACCTGAAGCTCGCAGATAGGATTCTCCTCTACTCCCGCTCGGCCGAGTACGACTTCGTCCCTGAGAAGATGAAGGAACTGAAGGGGGTCTACCGGAAGTACCTCTTCGGGATGACGGCGTTCTTCATGCTCACGGGATTTTATCTGAACCAATTCCTCGCGATAACCGCGCTGATACTCGCTATACCGATAGTACTCTCAATGCTCTCCCTCCAGAGGAGGGGCTACCTGGGTCTCCTCCTTGCGTATTCTGCCATCCCAATACCCGTGATAGTGGGGGCCATGGCGCTGAGCTATGGTATGAGAAACCTAAACGACCCCGCGAAGATAGCGGAAATAGCCCAGCACCTCAGCAAGAGTACAACCTTCGCAAAGGGTTACCTAATCGTCCTCGTACTGCTGGCGGCCGTAGAACTTTACTTGGTGCTAAGTTCGGCCGTGGGGCTCTACAAGCACAGACATGCTTTCCTTTAGTAGAGGGCTTCCTCCCCCCTTTCTCCCGTCCTTATCCTAACCGCGTCGTACACTGGCAGGACGAAGATCTTCCCGTCCCCGGGAATGCCCCGCTTGGCGTTTCTGGCTATTATGTCGATGACTTGCTCAAGGTCGCTGTCATTAACCACTATCTCAAGCTTAATCTTCGGCAGTAGATCGTACGGCGGAACACCTCCCTGAACTCCCCTTCCCTGAACGGAGGAGACCGTCAGGGGCATGAATCCTGCACTCTTGAGGGCCTTCTTCACGTTCTCAAAATCCTCGGGTCGTAAAATAGCCTCCACCTTCTTCATTGTACCACCAAAAATAAATAGGGCAAAGTTCCGAAAAGGGTTTCGGAAAGAAAAAATGTCATTTAATCTGTTCGATGAACTTCCGGATTCTCTTCACGGAGATCCGGGTTTTTCTGGCGAGTTCTTCGGGATCAGCCCTTTTTAGGTCTTCAACGCTTTCAACGCCAGCTTTTCTGAGCCTTGCCAGCGTTTTTGGTCCGATTCCCTTTATTGAGAGGAGGTCGCTCGCACCGTTTTCCCTTCTCTTTTCGGCCTTTTTTGAGGTTTGCTTTCTGGCGACCTTCTTTTTCTTCTTCGACGACTTAACGACCCTCTTTTTCTCTCTTTGATTCCACCGTTTCAACGGCTATGGCAGTCGAGTAGGCCCTCTCTTCGGCCGGCTTTTCGGCCCCTCCCTTCTCCGGCGGAACCTCGGGAGGCTCGACGTATTCCTCAAGCTCCGGCGGGTTCTCGCTGACGTAGTGCTCCACCAATACTGGCTTAAAGGCGTTATCGCGCTCCTCAAGCTCTTCAAGCAGTTTAGTATCGAACTCTCCCGTCTTCGCGTACCTCACAAGCTCGTTAGCCAGCCTGTGGAAGTCCCTGCTGTGGACCAAAACCCTCCTCTTGCCGTACTCCTTTGCCTGGCCCGTTGTTATAAGGAACTGCCAGTCGCTGGCCTCTAAAATCAAAAGCTCCCTCGCGAGCTGTTCTATTATGCGGTCGGCCAGGGCATCCTTTCCGTAAAACCTGCTCGCGAGAGCGACCATCCTGTCCTCCGCGCGGTAAACGTGCTCCCACGTCCACTCCGTTTCTTCATTCCACCATGTCGAGTGGTCGGCGTTTGCCCCCCACGAGCCCTCTGGAAGCTCTATATCGTGCCTCTCGCCGGAGTAGTTCTCAAGGAACCTGGAGAGGCTGACCGTCTCTATTCCCCTGCTTGCCATTAACTCAAGAACCCTGCCGAGCCATTT
Organism: Thermococcus pacificus; assembly: GCF_002214485.1. Taxonomy (NCBI): domain Archaea; kingdom Methanobacteriati; phylum Methanobacteriota; class Thermococci; order Thermococcales; family Thermococcaceae; genus Thermococcus; species Thermococcus pacificus. Next base: position 795,198 of record NZ_CP015102.1, on the reverse strand, counting down.
AACTCCCTCGAACCACCAGTGGCCGAAGAGCTCCGTGTCGTATGGAGCCACTATTATGCCCTTCTCTCCGGTCTTTTCCTCGTACTCCCTCAGAAGTCTCTCCACCAGTGAGACGAAGTGCCTCGCGTGCTCTTCAACGCGTTCCATGGCCTTGTCCGGGTCGTAGAACTCCTTTTCACCGATGTCAACGTCCTTACCAGTTATCCTCCAGTACTGGCCTCCGCTCTCCGGGGCCTTCCTGTGGAACTCCCTGTACCAGAAGTCACCGGGGTAGCCAAAGTGGGCGCTCCAGACCTGGTGGCCCGTCTCCCTGTTCCTCGCGAAGACGGCAACGTTCGAACCCTTTATCCAGTAGGGCCTGAGCGTGCTCTTTCCACCTTCGTAAACCTCAACCTCACCGTACTCTTTGGTGACGGGACCTTCATCAATGAGCTTGCTCTCCACGAAGAAGTACTCTATGCCGAACTCCTCAAGGAACTTCTCGATGCCCTGCCTCCTGACCTTCCTCCCGCCCGGTAGGTCCCACTCACCAGAGGGCCTGTAGGCACATTCCGGCAGCCATATCCCCCTCGGCCTTCTCCCGAAGTACTTCTCATAGGTGGCAACGCCATTGGCTATCTGGGCCCTTATCGCCTCGTCCCTCCCCAGGAGGGGCAGATAGCCGTGTGTCGCCGCGGAGGTTATTATCTCGATGTACCCCGCATCCTGCAACTCGCGGAACTTCCCGAGGATGTCGCCGTTTATGGCCCTCCAGTAGTCGTAGACCCTCCGGAAGTGGTCTAAGCTGGCCTTCACGGCCTTCTTGTCGTATTTCCCCGACAGGAGGTCTTTCTCCGTCGCCTCTATCTTCCTCCTTATATAGCGCTCGAACTCATCCTTCATGTACTCGTCCGCGAGCTGCTCCGCCAGAACCGGTGTTATGTTGATCACCAGGTTGAACTTCACCCCGCTCTCCCTCAGCCTCTCGAACTCCATGAGCAGGGGCAGGTAGGTTTCGCTCATTGCTTCGTATACCCACTCTTCACCGAAGGGCCATTTCCCGTGCTTCCTGACGTATGGAAGATGGGTGTGCAGTACGAACGTGAAGTAGCCTTTCATCTGTATCACCATGAGTGTTACAGCGTTAGACTATTTAACTTTAGTGAGTTCATCTATGGGCTTGTATACACAAGTGTGCTCTGCATCTGGGAAAAGGGTTTTAACATGGTCACTCCAGTTCCTAAGTGGCGGTTGTGGTGGAGGTAAAGGGTTGGAAACCGGCTTTCTTGCCAGCGTTGTCTCGGTGGCCCTGCTTGGAGCAATATTGGCAGTCCTTGCCTCCGGTGCCGGTGCTTTCAGTAAACTGGCGTGATAATCTATAACATGGGCGTTGCCGGGCTTTTCTGGGAGCTTCTGAACGAGGCCTTCGACGACTCCAACTCGGAGACTCTCCGTGCGGCCATGGCGCTCGCCGGTGGGCTCGTCCTGGTACTTGGTCCCAGGCTCTTGTGAAAGCTTTTAACTCCCCACTCCAACTCTTTTCGGTGGGAGAATGAAGGAGGAAATGAGCAGCGTTGATATACGCTACATAGTTAGAGAACTCCAGTGGCTGGTTGGTTCTCGCGTTGATAAGGTTTACCACGACGGGGATGAGATAAGGATAAAGCTCCGCACGAAAGAGGGCAGGGCAGACCTCATTCTCCAGGCAGGGAAGCGCTTCCATCTGACGAGCTACGTCAAGGAGGCCCCAAAGAGTCCGTCGAGCTTCACGATGCTCCTCAGGAAGCATCTCTCCGGTGGCTTCATCGATGCCATAGAGCAGCACGGCTTCGACAGGATAGTTAAGGTCAAAATCGGGGACTACACCATCATAGGCGAGCTTTTCAGGCGTGGAAACATCATCCTCGTGGATTCTGAGAACAAGATTGTTGCGGCGCTTCGCTACGAGGAGTACAAGGACCGGAGGATAATGCCGAAGGCCGAGTACCAGTATCCGCCCGCGAGGGAGAACCCGCTCGAGGTCTCGAAGGAGCGCTTCCTGGAGCTTATGCGGGAGGAAGAGAATCTAGAGCTCGTCCGGGCCCTGGCGAGAAAACTAAACATGGGCGGTATGTACGCGGAGGAGATTTCCATCCGGGCGGGCTTCGAGAAGACGGCGCCAGTTAAAGAGCTGAGCGACGATGACCTCCTAAAGGTTTATGACGCGATGCTCAGGACCTTCAACGACGAGCCAAGGCCAAACATAGTCTTTAAAGACGGCAACATGCACGACGTCGTCCCGATAGAGCTGAGGATCTACGATGGGTTTGAGAAGAAGTACTTCAACACCTTCAGCGAAGCCCTGGATGAGTACTTCGGGAAGATAACGGTCGAAAAGGCAAAGGTTGAGCAGACTAAAAAGCTAGAGGCGAAGAAGAGGCAGCTCCTTATGACGCTGAGGAAGCAGGAGGAGATGCTGAAGGGCTTCGAGGAAAGTGCGAAGGCCAACCAGGAGATAGGCGATTTGATCTACGCAAACTACGCCCTCGTGGAGCGCCTGCTGGAGGAGTTCAGGAAGGCAACCGAAACCCTCGGCTGGGACGAGTTTAAGCGCAGAATCGAGGAGGGCAAGAAAGCTGGAAACAAGGTCGCTCTGATGGTGAAGGGCATCGACCCCAAAGAGAAGGCCGTCACGATAGAGCTCGAAGGAAAAAAGGTCAGGCTCTACCTCAACAGGAGCATAGGGGAGAACGCGGAGCTATACTACGAGAATGCCAAGAAGTTCCGCCACAAGTATGAGGGTGCTTTAAAGGCCTACGAAGATACCAAACGGAAGCTCGACGAGGTTGAGAAGCTCATCGAGGAGGAGATGAAGAAGGAACTCAACGTCAAGAAAATCGAGCGGAGAAAGAAGAAGTGGTTCGAGAAGTTCCGCTGGTTTATCTCGAGCGAGGGCTTCCTCGTTCTGGCCGGAAAGGACGCGAGCACCAACGAGATTCTGATAAAGAGGCACATGACGGATAACGACCTCTACTGCCACGCCGACGTTTATGGCGCTCCCCACGTCGTAATCAAGGACGGGCAGAAGGCCGGGGAGAAGACAGTATTCGAGGCCTGCCAGTTCGCTGTCTCGATGAGCAAGGCATGGAGCAGAGGGGTCTACAGCGAGGATGCCTACTGGGCCTATCCAAACCAGGTCACCAAGCAGACCCCGAGCGGCGAATACCTTGGAAAAGGAGCTTTTATGGTCTACGGTAAGAGGAACTGGCTCCATGGACTGCCTCTCAAGCTCGCCGTCGGTGTGATAAACTACGAGGGAGAAGATTACGTGATCTGCGCCCCGGTGGACGCGATAAAGGCTCACACGGATAAGTACATCGTCATCAGACCTGGCTCGCTTAAGAAGAGCGAGCTCGTGAAGAGAATAAAGCACATCCTGGAGAAGTGGGGCTACAAAGTGAGGGAAGAGGACATCATGGCAGTCCTGCCGCCCGGAAATGGCGACGTTGTTGAAGTAGTCGGTTAGAGATACTTACCGCCCGCCAGGAGAAAGCCGGCCACGAAGGAACCGAGGGCCAGCAGGTAGCCCTCACCGAGGATCTCGAGGAAGCCCCCTCCGTAGAAGTACCATGCGATGACTGTGAAGAGGAGCATGCCGACCAGACCGACTCCTGGACCGAGCCTCCCCCCGAGGAGGCCGAAGAAGACGCCGAGGAGTATCATGAAGAGGCCCGCGAAAAAGGCCACGTAGGTGAATATTGAGCCCGTGCTGCTCGGGTTTAGCCACCAGAAGGCTCCCTCGAAGCCGTTCGGGGAAGTCACAATCTCGTTGAGAATATGGAGGAACGTCAGCTCTCCGGAGGGCGGCCTAAGCCAGGGGAGGAGGAACGAGAGAGCAACGAGCAGGGAGGTCAGGAAGCTCAGCACTCTCATGTGCATCCCCCGCTAGACGAGCTCCTTTCCGGTTCCGGTCATGACGAGCTTGCCGTGCTTTACCCCTTTCAGGCTCAACAGCCTGTCCGCTATCTCCTTTATCCTGCTCGCCTTTCCCTTGACGATAACGACCTCAAGACAGTTGTGCTCGTCCATGTGAACGTGAATGCTCGAAATTATCTCCTCAAGGTAGTCGTGCTGCAAATCGAGAAGCTCCTTCACAACCTCTGCCTCGTCATGGTTGTAGAGCATCGTTATAGTTCCAGCCACCTCGCCCTCGCCTTGCTCCCACTCGTGCCTGACTATGAAGTCACGCATCATGTCCCTTATCGCCTCACTCCTGTTGACATAGCCCTTCTCCTCTATTATACGGTCGAACTTCTCAAGAAGCTCCTCAGGAACGGAGACACCGAAGCGCGTTATCTTCATGCCACCACCGTATAAACTTCGCTTCAATCGTTAAAAAGGTGACGAAACCCTTTTATCCCCCCCAGAGAAGGGAGTCCCATGTCGATGGAGGAACTCTACGCGATAGCCCAGAGCGAGCTGGCCAAAGATCTGGTCTTCGAGATAGACGAGGAGCCGGTGACGGTCTCGATAAAGGGCGTTCTCCTCGCGAGGGCAGACTCGAAAACGTACAACTTCTCCTTCTTCGAGCTGAGCGATACCGAGTTCATCCTCGCGGTTCAGATGAAGGGCTTCATCGTCTACCTCGGCCTCGAGGCCGATGAAGAGATAGACGAGGAAGCGCTGCCGGAGCTCGTCAGGATACTGCTCCAGGGACTGACGCCAGCCATTGCTCTCCTTATCACGAAGGCCGAGAAGGACTACAGCGGAAGGGCCGACCTGCTTCTCGACGACAACATGAGCCCGGACCTCAAGGAGTTCTTCTACAGCCTGCTTCTCAAGCACAGGCAGGGAAAGCCCATCTACGAGCAGACGGAGGTCGCCTAAGCGACCAGCTCCAACAGGACGAGTGCAAAGACCATCAGCGCGAGCACTGCCATCGTCCTCTTTGTGTATATTTTTGCCGCCCTCTTCTCGTAGTAGCTCCTGGGGGAGACGTTAAGGACGTAGAGGCCCAGCAGGGAGCCGCTCAGAAGGCCGAGGACGTTTTCCAGGACGAGAACGAGGGAGCCTTCAAAGATTTCCCACCATCCCATCGCGAGGGAGATTCCTATCACCGTCGTTGGCGGTACCAGCGCCGCCGCTATCGAAACGCCGGCCAGTATCTCTGGAACCCTGCTCACTATCGCCACTATCCCGGCGTAACCGAGGATGATGGCCAGCAAGATATAAACGATGCCGGACTGGCCGCGGATGAGTATCTCGTGGGTCGGTTCCCCCGGCATGGCCCCAAAGATCTCCAGGAGGAGAGAAACTATGAGGGCCGATGCAAAGATGACCCCGAGGAGCTTGAGGATGGAGTAGACGGCACTCACCGCGTCCCTGCCCTTGCCCATGACGACGTTGATGGAGAAACCGTAGAGCGGGCCAAGTATTGGCGAGAGCAGCATCGCGGAGATTATCATGACTATGCTGTCTTGTATAAGGCCGAAGAGGGCTATGATCGACGCGACCGCGCCGAGGGTGAGCTGAATAGGGTCAACGCGGGCCTGGTTGTTGGCGTTCTCTATTAGACCCTCGATATCCACGAGGGTCCAGCGGCGCTTGTACTTGGCCAGTGACTTGACGGAGCTGGAGTACTTGACGGACTTTCCGCTCACCGAGGCCCAGGTTATTGAAGAGTAACCCTTTCGAAGGTCTATCGCCTTCATGAGGTCGTCTGCTATGTCGTTTATGACGAACTCCGGAACGAGGGCGGTGAAGCGCAGAACCCTTTTCCCGTTGCTCCGAACCTCCTCGGTGTAGTACTGCACGTTCCACTTCCTCAGGACTTCCTCTACCTTCTCCCCCTCACCCTCGTCGCAGTTGACCTCAAGCCGGAGCATGCCGCATCAGGATTCCTACGCCTTCCCCACTAATAACCTTTCCGGAAACGCTTCAACCGGGTTTGAAGCCGTGGAGAGGCTTTTAAGCGGAATGCCGTACTTCAGAGGGGGATGAAACCATGGGCTGGAAGCTGCCCGCGTCGGTGCTCATGTCCGCAGTCATCTCCTTCTTTGCGTGGATAGTGGTCCAGCTTAACCGCCCGCTGGGGCTCGCGACGTTCGCCCTGGCGTTTCTCCTTCCGGTTGTCACGTTCAGGCGGTACTACTCACGGAAACCCAGGATGCTCGTCCCCTTCGGAATTCTTGTCATCTTAATCGCCATCCTGCTGACTCCGCCTCGGGCAACAAGCCTGAACCTCGTCTCGGGGCTCCACCTCAAAACCGGATGCTGGGATGTCGAGGGCAGCCTATGGCCGCTTAACGAGAGCGCCGACGTTTCACAGTCCTGCTCCTACCTCGTGGAACCTGCCGGAAAAGTCGTCCACGTCTCCGGAATGGCCTGGAAAAATCTGGAGGTTAGAATGCCCATAACCAGCTACCCTATCGTCCTGAGGAGACCTGCAGAGAAGGCGGATGGAGCGTACCTTAACGCGGTTCAAAATGCCCGGGAAAATGGTTATGCGGAGGCTCCAGGGAACTTCGGACCGCGGGAAAGCATTATTCGAGAGGTCCTGATGAGAAAGGAAAACCACTGCGTTTACATCGCCGAGGTGAGAATAGCAGGTGGCCTTGCGGTTGTATCTGTCAGGGGAGATTGCAGGGCTGTTGATGAGTTCGTTCAATCGCGGGTGAGAATGTTTTAGCCCGCGCCTTCTCTGATCGTGTCGACGGTCTTCGGCGGGGCTTCCTCTTCATGAGGCATGGCTGGTGCGACCGTAAGCCTCAATCTTTGAACCAGTGACGATTTCAAAGAGAATACCGAAGAAAGTTCGTCAGATTTTCAAGGCACCGGCCGAAAACCCTATAAGGTATGCACTTCCCCTATGTCCGATGCCCTATGATATGCAGGAGTGAGTGTTTTTGGCCCCTGTAAGGGTTTCGTGAATAACGTGGGCAGTTCATCAATTCTAAGGCGGGATTGTTTTTGGCGCTGAGCTGAACAGGGGGGACCGTTTTTGGCCGACCTTCTCTCCAACGTAGAGGCCTCGGCTTAACCCTCACGCTAATTATTCCCTCGCTTTTGGGACTTGTTGAGACGATTAGTGTGGAGGTTCTTGAAAAGGAGGTGGTAGAATGAAAGCCGTTCTTCCCGACTCAAAGATACCCACGAAGTGGTACAACATCCTGCCGGATCTTCCGGAGCCTTTAGAGCCTCCCCTCGACCCGGAGACGGACGAGCCGATGGAACCTGAGAAGCTCCTGAGGATTTTTGCGGCCGAGCTTGTGAAACAGGAGATAAGCACGGAACGGTACATCGAGATACCCAAGAAGGTGAGAGAGCTCTATGCCAAGATCGGAAGGCCAACGCCGCTCTTCAGGGCGACGAACCTTGAGAAGGTCCTCGGAACTCCCGCAAGGATATACTTCAAGTACGAGGGCGCAACCGTAACGGGAAGCCACAAGATAAACACGGCCTTGGCTCAGGCCTACTACGCCAAAGAGCAGGGAATCGAGAGGCTCGTCACCGAGACCGGTGCCGGCCAGTGGGGAACTGCCTTGAGCTTAGCAGGAGCGCTCCTGGGACTGAAGGTAAGGGTCTACATGGCCCGCGCCAGCTACCGGCAGAAACCTTACAGGAAGACGATAATGCGCCTGTACGGTGCTGAAATCTACCCGAGCCCAAGCGACAGGACAGAGATAGGAAGGAAGTTCTTGGCCGAAGACCCGAACCACCCCGGTGGCCTGGGTATAGCGATAAGTGAGGCCATTAAAGACGTTTTAAGGGACGAGAAGGCCCGCTATTCCCTTGGGAGCGTTTTAAATCACGTTCTCATGCACCAGACGGTTATAGGACTGGAAGCCAAAGAGCAGATGAAGGAGTTTGAGGAGCCGGACGTTATAATCGGCTGCGTCGGCGGCGGGAGCAACTTCGCCGGCTTAGCTTATCCGTTCGTGAAGGACGTCCTCCATGGCAAAGCCGACTACGAGTTCATAACCGTTGAACCGAGGGCCGCGCCAAGCATGACGCGCGGCGTTTACAAGTACGACTTCGGCGATTCTGGCGGCTACACTCCAAAGATGAAGATGCACACTTTGGGCCACACCTACTACGTCCCGCCGATACACGCCGGGGGTTTACGCTACCACGGATTAGCTCCAACGCTGAGTGTCCTCATAAACCATGGAGTAGTTAAGCCAGTTGCCTACCACCAGAACGAGGTCTTCCAGGCGGCTGAGCTGTTCGCGAAGACCGAGGGCATAATTCCAGCCCCTGAGAGCGCCCACGCCATAAAGGGAGCAATAGACAGGGCACTGAATGCAAAGGAGGAGAGAAAAGAGGAGGTCATACTCTTCAACCTCAGTGGACACGGCTTCCTCGACCTTCAAGGCTACGAGGACTATCTGGATAGAAAGCTTGAGGACTACGAGCCGGACTACTTCCCGGCCTTGGAGGGGTGATACTTTCTTTTCTCTTTCTATTTCATTTGAGCTTTGACAGAAGCCTCCTCGGATGGAAGTTCAGACTCGTCCTTGCTTCAGGAATTTCCATCCCGAGGTTTATCCCGAGGCTCATCAGGTCTCTCGGCCCGCGAACTTCCCACCTGCTCTCGGCAGAACTCGTTATAAAGCGTGGAACGTCGTACTTCCTCACGAGCTGCCAAGTTTTGGTCATGAAGCGGAGGAGCTGAACCCTCTCGTAGGAATTGGCCCTCAGGAGCGGTGAAAGGGAAAAGCCTATGGCAACTCCCCTCCTCGCGGCTATTCCCGCCAGGATGTGGTCAAAGCCCGGATCCTTCCTCCCGAACCAGGGGCCTATCAAGGCATCCACACCCGCCTCAAGTGCGGCACGGTTCACCCGCATGTCGCCGCCCTGGACGTAGATTAAAGCCCTTGGACTGCGGTTCTTGACCTCACGAATGAGGCTCGGCTTTTTCGTGACGAGTAGGAGGGCGACTTTGCTATGGGTCTCACGGAGGGCCTTCAGCTCTTCCTTAAGCACACCCCAATCGGGAGAGCTTTCAAGGACGAGCTTTTTTGTGAAGACCACCTCGTCGAACCACTCGCTCGCGAGCTGATAGGCTTCCTCGCTCCTCACGTCCATCTCGACGAAGTAGTCCCGCGAGAAGGAAAGCTCTTCCGCTTCACGTATTTCCAGTTCTGCGCTCATTCCTCCAGCCACTCCCTAACGGCTTTAACCACCGCTTCCTTCCTCATAGGAAAGGCCTTGATCTTTATCCTGACCTGGATGACATCAGCTCCTTCGTCTATCTCGACGTCGCCTAGATAGGCCTTCTGCTTGTTGAAGCGGACGTAGAAGGTTCCCTCCTCGTCGATTTTCTCGTCGAGATGTTTCAGGAGGTAGTTCCTGTCATCCTCGCTCAGAAGCTCCTTGAAGTAGTCGAGGAACTGTCTCACGGCTTTGCTCCTCTTTATCTCAACGTTGACTACCTTGATTGGGTTGCCGAAGAAGCCCGTTGTCTCGTCGATGTCGAAGATTACATCGTCCTCGTCTATCTCCTCGGGGATAAAGGTCGCTATCGCGTCGAGAACCTTGTCCTCGTCCTCGGTCGCCTGGATGAAGGTGGTAAGCCTGATGTGGTGTGCTCTAAGCTTCGCCATCTTTCTCACCAAAGTGAATTGGAGGGGCGGCTTTAAAAGCTAATCCCCGAGAATCCGGGGGAGCTCCATACCAAAAGCAGGCAGTGCCTTAGAATAGAAGAAGATCAAGGGGCTTCACTTGCCCCTGCCCTTGTTGGCCCTTATGCTGGGCCTGACCTTTTCAGCACCTTTGCCCTTGTTCCTCAGGCCGCGGCTCTTCCTACCGGCGCTGGTGAGGCCGCGGAAGACGCGTCCCTTGTGGGCCTTACCGGTTATCCAGTTGATCTTCGGGTCGGCCTTGATGACCGGGTGGTGCGGGTCGACCATTATGACCTCAAACCACTTGTACATACCATCCTCGCCGACCCAGTAGCTGTTGAGGACCTCGAGGTTCGGGTACTTGCGAGCGGCCTTCTCCTCGGCTATCCACTGAAGGCTCTTCTTTGGTGAGTACTTGACCATACCCATCTTGGAGGGCTTCCTTCCGCCCTTCCACCTGGGCCTCTTCCTACCGCCCTTCCTCACGCGGACGCGGACGATAACGTAGCCCTGCTTGGCCTGGTAGCCGAGAGAGCGGGCGCGGTCGAGCCTGGTCGGCCTCTCGGCGCGGACGACAACCGGCTCCCTCCTCCACTTTATCATCCTGGCCTTGAGAAGGTCGCCAACGTAGCTCTTCTTCGGGCTCTTCCAGGCTTCCCTAATGTACTTGTACATGCTCATCTCGTTCACCCCTTCCGTGTTTGTGGTTCTCCCTTACGGGAACATCCCGCGGGTTGACCCCGCCTAGTCGGTCGAGGTTGGAGGTTGAGTTTTTAAGGGTTGCGGAGTAGTCGGTACGGTGAAGCACATGCGCCTCGATAGATTCGTCTCTCTGATGAAGGAGCGCGGCTTTGACGGTGCTCTAATAAGCCCCGGAACGAACCTGTACTACCTCACGGGACTGCACATTCACGAGGCCGGCGAGAGACCCACGGTTCTAGTCGTCAGCTCAGACGGAAACTACCGCCTCCTCGCGCCGAGCCTTTATGAGAACGTTGTCAGGAACTTCCCGGCTACCTTCTGGCGCGACGGCGAGAACCCCTATGAGAAGCTCGCCTGGATCCTCGCGGAGTTCAAGCTTTCGTCCGGAAAACTGCTCGTCGAGGACACCATGCGCGCTGATTGGCTGATCAACATCTTCCGCGTTGGAAACAGGGGGTTTGAGTTCTATCCGCTTAGTTCCGTTATTAGGGAGCTGAGAATGAGGAAAGATGAGAAGGAAATAGACTACATGAAGCACGCGGCTAAAGTCGTCGACAGGGTCTTTGAAGAGCTCCTAAGCTGGGACCTCCTCGGGATGCGCGAGAGCGAGCTGGCTTTGAAGATAGAGCTTGCCGTAAGGGAGCTTTCCGACGGAATATCCTTCGAACCCATCGTGGCGAGCGGTGAGAACGCCGCCAACCCGCACCATGCCCCTGGAAACAGGCACCTTAGAAAGGGCGACCTCGTTATCCTCGACTACGGTGCAAAGTGGAAGGGCTACTGCTCGGACATAACGCGAACGATAGCGCTCGGAAAGCCGAACGAAAGGCTGGTCGAGATATACGAGACTGTCAAGGAGGCACAGGAAAAAGCTTACAGGACGGTTAGGGAAGGAGTAAAAGCAAAAGATGTTGACGCCGCCGCGCGGGGCGTGATTTCGGCGGCAGGTTATGGCAAGTACTTCACCCACAGGACAGGACACGGTCTTGGCTTAGATGTGCACGAGGAACCTTATATAGGGCCAGACAGCGAAGTAATCCTCGAAAACGGCATGACCTTCACGATAGAGCCGGGCATCTACGTCCCCGGCCTCGGCGGCGTTAGGATAGAGGACGACGTGGCGGTGATAGACGGGAGGGGGAAGAGGCTGACGAGGGCTGAGAGGGAGCTTATAACCCTCTGAGCCCGGCAGCTCATTTACACCTTTTCCCCACCCACGTACGTCTCCAGCACCTTTACCTCCCTGAGTTTCCTCTCATCCATTCCGAAGGGGTCTTTGTCTACCACAACGAAGTCCGCGAACTTGCCTTCTTCAAGCGTTCCAAGCTCATCCTCCGCACCCAGTATGTAGGCGGAGCCGTAGGTGTAGGCGTGCAGGGCTTCTTCCAATGATAGGGCCTCGTTTTTCGTGTACTCGTAGGGCTCCGCGCCCTCGTATTTTCCGCGCGTTACCGCTGCATAAACCGTCTCCCAGGGGTTGGTGGGCTCTATGGGCGAATCCGTACCGAAACCGAGGACTATCCCCGCATCGAGCATGCTCCTGAAGGGATAAACCCAGCCGGCGCGCTCCTTTCCAACCCTTCTAACCGCCCACCAGTCGGTCACCACGAAGTGGGGCTGAACCGCTCCGACTACCCCGAGCCGGGCCATCCTCTCAATTTGATCCGGCCTCAGAATCGAGGCGTGCTCTATCCTGTGCCTGAGCTTTCCAGGGTCGTCGAGCGAGGAATAAACGTCCAGTATCATGTCTATTGTCGCGTCCCCTATTCCGTGGACGGCCATCTGGAGTCCGGCTTCGTGAGCGCCCCTCACGATTTTCTCAAGGAGTTCCCTCGAGATGTTGGCGTAGCCTTGTGTTGGCGCGTCGCTGTAGGGCTCGCTCAGCCACGCCGTCCTTGCCCCGAGGGAGCCGTCGGCGAGAACCTTAATCCCGTTTATTCTCAGCTTCCCCCTCCCAAAGCCGCGCCTGATTCCGAGCTTTTTGAGGGAATCGAGGACGTCCAGGTTTCCGAACATGCCATTCCCCTTTACCTCCCTCTTTCCGGGGTCGATGTACGCGAAGACCCGTATCTTGAGCTCCCCGCGCTCCTCGAGGTTGGATATGGCTTTCAACGTTTTCTCCTCAACGCTCACAGTTCCAACGGCAGTTATCCCCAAGGAGGCGGCGTAGTCGACAGCCATCTTCACGAAGTGCTCGTAGTCCTCGAGGGTTAGTGTCTCCTTGAACTTCTCGCGGGCGAGTTCGAAGGCCTCCTCCTTGACGACGCCTGTGACTTCTCCGTTTTCATCCCGCATGACACCGGGGAGTTCCGAATCCAACAAACCTGCTAACTCCATCGCCTCCGTGTTGAGGACGGCAGCGTGAAGGCAGACACGGGAGAGCATAACGGGTCTGTCATCGACGACCTCGTCAATGTCCCAGCGCATGGGCCAGCGATTTTCCTCGAAAAGTTCCTGATCCCAGCCATGTCCCAGTATCCAGCTCGTTTTGGCGATCTCAGCGTAGCTCCTAACCCTCTCCTTGAGCTCCGCTATGCTCCCAACGCCCCTGAGGTCGAGGGTCTCGAGGTACATCCCGAGCTCCTCCAGGTGGAGATGGGAGTCAATGAAGCCTGGCAGAACGACCCTGCCCTCCAGGTCAACCACCTCACCGCCGAGCTCCCGGGCGATTTTTATGGCCATCTCGCTCGAGCCCGCGTAGACAATTCTTCCAGACGCCACAAGAATCGCATCGACGGTCTTCAGAGGCTTAAAAGAGACGTATATCCTTCCGTTGACGAACGCTTTCACGAGCACCACCATTAAAATCTGCATCGAAAGGATATAAAAAGCCCGCGGAGCGCCAAAAACCTTAAATACTCAATTCCGTTACCAGAAGCGATGCTGATGAGGGGGGAGTGTCTTCTCCACCGTAATCTCAGCGGTAACTGATTTCCCCGATAACCCCCCTATTCCTGAGTCTCGCTCTTTTGGAGTTCCCCCTGGACTCTCAGTGTTGAAAATCAAAGCTAAAGGAGGTTTTAGGCATGGCTGAGCTTGACTTCAAGGCCATTGAGGAAAAGTGGCAGAGGAAATGGATGGAGGAGAGGGTTTTCGAGCCCGACAGGAACGCGAAGCCCAAGGAGAAGAAGTTCTACATAACTGTAGCTTTCCCCTACCTCTCGGGTCACCTCCACGTCGGCCACGCGAGGACATACACGATCCCGGACGTAATAGCGCGCTTTAAGAGAATGCAGGGCTACAACGTGTTATTCCCGATGGGATGGCACATCACTGGCGCGCCGATAGTCGGAATAGCGGAGCGCATAAAGAACCGCGACCCGAAGACCATCCACGTCTATCGCGACGTCTACAAAGTCCCTGAGGAGATACTCTGGAAATTTGAAGACCCGAAGGAAATCGTGAAGTACTTCATGAAGGCCGCCAAGGAGACCTTCATCAGGGCCGGTTTCTCCGTCGACTGGACGCGTGAGTTCCACACCACAAGCCTGTTCCCGCCCTTCAGCAAGTTCATCGAGTGGCAGTTCTGGACGCTCAAGGACATGGGACTGGTCGTCAAGGGGGCTCACCGTGTCCGCTGGGATCCGGTTGTCGGTACGCCACTGGGAGACCACGACATAATGGAGGGCGAGGACGTCCAGATTCTGGACTACGTCATAATCAAGTTCATCCTCGAGGAAGACGGCGAAGAAATCTACCTTCCCGCGGCAACGCTGAGGCCAGAGACGGTATACGGCGTCACCAACATGTGGCTGAACCCTGAGGCAACCTACGTCAAGGCGAAGGTTAGGCGCAACGGAAAAGAGGAAACCTGGATAGTCAGCAAGGAGGCCGCCTACAAGCTCTCCTTCCAGGACAGGGAGATAGAGGTAATCGAGGAGTTCAAGGGCGAGAGGCTCATCGGAAAATACGTGAAGAACCCAGTGACCGGTGACGAGATAATAATCCTCCCGGCGGAGTTCGTTGACCCCAACAACGCAACCGGCGTTGTCATGAGCGTCCCAGCTCATGCTCCCTTCGACCACATCGCTCTGGAAGACCTGAAGAAGGAAACCGAGATCCTGCTCAAGTACGATATAGATCCTAGAGTTGTCGAGGAGATAAGCTACATCTCGCTGATCAAACTTGAGGGCTACGGTGAGTTCCCGGCCGTCGAGGAGGCCGAGAGGCTTGGTGTGAAGAGCCAGAAGGACGTTGAGAAGCTCGAAGAAGCTACCAAGAACATCTACAAGGCGGAGTACCACAAGGGCGTCTTCAAGATAGAGCCGTACGCTGGTAAGCCCGTCCAGGAGGTCAAGGACCTCATAGCGAAGGAACTCCAGGAGAAGGGCACAGCGGAGATAATGTACGAGTTCGCCGAGAAGCCGGTAATAAGCCGCTTTGGCAACCAGGCGGTCATCAAGATAATCCACGACCAGTGGTTCATCGACTACGGCAACCCCGAATGGAAGGAGAAGGCGAGGGAAGCTCTGGCCAACATGACGATTTACCCGGAGAGCAGGAGAGCACAGTTCGAGGCGGTAATAGACTGGCTCGACAAGAAGGCCTGCGCAAGGAAGGTCGGCCTTGGAACGCCTCTCCCGTGGGATCCAGACTGGGTAATCGAGAGCCTTAGCGACTCGACCATCTACATGGCTTACTACACGATAAGCAGGCACATGAACCGCCTTAGGGACGAAGGCAAGCTTGACCCGGAGAAGCTCGATAGAGAGTTCTTTGACTACATCTTCCGCGAGGACTTTGATGAGGAGAAGGAGAAAAAGCTCGCAGAGAAGACCGGAATTCCAGCGGAGATAATCCACGAGATGAAAGAGGAGTTCGAGTACTGGTACCCGCTCGACTGGCGCTGCTCGGCGAAAGACCTCATCCCGAACCACCTGACGTTCTTCATCTTCAACCACACCGCAGTCTTCAGGAAGGAGCACTGGCCAAGGGGAATAGCGGTAAACGGCTTCGGAACGCTTGAGGGCCAGAAGATGAGCAAGAGCAAGGGCAACGTGCTGAACTTCATAGATGCCATCGAGGAGAACGGGGCAGATGTCGTGAGGCTATACATAATGGGCCTTGCCGAGCACGACAGCGACTTCGACTGGCGCAGGAAGGAGGTCGGCAAGCTCCGCAGGCAGGTTGAGAGGTTCTACGAGCTGATAAGCGATTTCTCCACCTACGAGGCCAAGGAAGATGTTGAACTCAAGGACATCGACCGCTGGATGCTCCACCGCCTCAACAAGGCCATCGAGGAAACAACCAAGGCCCTCGAGGAGTTCAGGACGAGGACGGCAGTGCAGTGGGCGTTCTACTCAGTTCTCAACGACCTGCGCTGGTACCTAAGGAGGACAGAGGGCAGGGACGACGAGGCCAAGCGCTATGTACTGAGGAAGCTCGCCGAGGTCTGGGTCAGGCTCATGGCGCCCTTCACACCACACATAGCGGAGGAGCTCTGGGAGAAGCTCGGCGGAGAGGGCTTCGTAAGCCTGGCGAAGTGGCCCGAACCCGTCGAGGAGTGGTGGAACGAGACGGTAGAGGCTGAAGAGCAGTTCGTCCAGTCCGTCATCGAGGACATCAAGGAGATAATAAGAGTTGCCAAGCTAGAAGATGCCAAGAGGGTCTACATCTACACCGCCCCGGAGTGGAAGTGGCGCGTTGTTGAAGTTGTTGCAGAAAAGAGGGACTTCAAGTCAGCTATGGCCGAGCTGATGAAGGACCCGGAGATGAGGAAGCACGGCAAGGAGGTAAGCAAGCTCATCCAGAGACTCATCAAGGAGCGCGCCTTTGAAGTGAAGCGCATTGACGAGGAGAAAGCGCTGAGAGAGGCGAAGGACTTCATGGAGAAGGAGCTCGGCCTGGAGATAATCATCAACGCTGAGGAAGACAAGGGTGGAAAGAAGAGGCAGGCCATGCCGCTGAAGCCTGCGGTGTTTGTGGAGTGATGATCTCATCCACTTCTTTTTTTCTAAGTTTAATTTTTTGACCTGTAATTACTTCAACCCCACCTTATAAAACCTTTTCTCCGAAAACTCCTTAAAGAAAAGCCCTTTAGCATTTTCCGGTGTTTTTCATACCGGTTAGTGAGGAAGCCTTCAAGAAGGACGTCCTTCCCAAAATCTCGCCCCGGAATGAACTTCCATTGCCTCCCGATTGGCTTCATCTTGAAATGCTCGAACGCTTCCGCGTTCTCCGGTTTGCACCGATAAGAGAAGGCACGAACGTCCTCGAAATCGGCTGCGGCGCTCACGCTCTAACAACGGTTCCCCTCGCCTATCTCGTTGGCGAAACCGGCCGCGTTGTGGCGGTTGATAAATCAAGGTGGTGCTTCTTCGAGGAAATAATCTCATCGGCAAGCGTGAAACAGGGGGTAATTCCCCTAAAGCTCGACGCGAGGGAGCTCCATTCCCGTTCAAAGCCTTCGACATGGTCGTCCTCGTTCACGGAATACGAAGTTTGAAGAACGAGGAGACGATGATAAAAGTAATCTCCGAGATGCTCCGCGTTGCGGATAGGGTCTTCATAGCCGAGAGCCTGCCGGTGGCGAACAACGAGAGGCAAAGGGCACACCTCGAACTCTACAACCTTCGAGAGGAGATCTTTGAGGCGCTCTTTGGCGAAAAGGACGACCTGCATTATCCAACTATGGAGGAACTCAAAGAACTCGTCGAGAAAGCGGGCGGAGAGATAATCGAAAGCGGAACCTTCGAGCCTGGCCTTCCGCACTACCTGGCATACATTCCACGGGAATACGTGGAGGGAATAAAAGACGAGAAAAAGCGCGTTGATCTTCTAAAAAGATGGGACGCAGCATACGAAAAGTGGAAGAGTGGAGCCGAGCATCTGCCGGTGGGGTACATGCTGGCAAGAGAATAACTACCCCCCAAGCAGCCTCAGCGCCACCCCTTTGTATATCCTGGGCATCTTCTCGAGTGAGTCCACCTCGACGTACTCGTTCGGGCCGTGGATGTTGCCTCCCCTCGGGCCGAAGTCTATTGCCCTGACCCCGTAGGGGGTGAAGAACCTTGAGTCCGCCGCCCCGGGCCCCTCGATGGGCTCGGCCCTCTCACCCTCGCCTTCCAGCACTTCCAGCATCACCCTCACTATCCTCTCTCCCGGCTGTGTGAAGAGATAGCCGGCTTTTTCGTTCGTCATCACTGTGAGCTCCGCCCCGGGGAGATTGAACTCGACCACTTCCCTCATCGCCCGCTCGATATCCTCTTTGGAGCGGCTCATTGCCCTTACGTCTATCCTCAGAACGTGCTCCCCGCCCTCCAGGGTGTAGAGGTTTGGGGTTATGGAGACGCCGTAGTCGCTGTACCTCTCGGTCTTTATAGGTGCCCTAACGAGGGGGACTATTGCCTTCAGGAGCCTTGTAAGACCCAAATCAACTTCCACATCTCCGCCTTCGCCCGGTTCGATGTACTTGAGCCTCACCTCGCCCGGCACAACGTTCCCCTTGAGGAAGCTCCCCTCCAGGGAGACGGCCAGAGCGTTCCTGCTCCTCAGGAAGTGAGAAGCCGCTATCATCGGGTGTGTATCAACCCCGGGCAGAAAATAGGCGGCGTGCCTCGTCTCCACCACAGGAGTGCTTATTCTGAATGTCTTCTCTCTGAGCCTGCCCTTGACCCTGACCCTCTCCGAGGGGATGCGAAGCATGACTCCAAAGCCCTTCCTCCTCCGGATTATGGGCACCATACCGATGCCATCGGCGTTTATCATGTACTCCGGGAGCTTGCCTTCCTTGCTCAGTTTTTCGGCGATGTGCATGGCCATCCTCCCGCCTATCTCCTCGTCCCCGGTGAAGGCGAACAGGACTTTCCCGTTCAGCCTCTCCCTCGAGAGCTCTCTAAGGGCGAGCATTATGGAAGCTACATTCCCCTTATCGTCGGCGCTGCCCCTCCCGTAGGCACGGTTCCCCTCTACCGTGAGCCTGAACGGGTCGGTCTCCCACTCCGCGGGGTTGACGGGCACGACGTCGAAGTGGGCCATGAAGAGGAGCCTTGGCTTTCCTTCTCCGATTTCGCCGTAGACCGCGTAGTAGCCGTCCCTTTCAAGCAGCCTGCTCTCAATTCCCCACTCGGAGAGACGATCCATTATGAAGCGCGGGCAGTCCTTCGACGGCTTTATCCCCCTTGCCGGGTCGTTAACTGTTTCAAAAGAGACGAGTTCAGATAGGAGTTCCAGAACCTCCATAACCGCCACCGTTGAGATAAACATCGAAATGCTATTTAAGGGTTGCTGGAGCAAATGGAGAAGGAACAAATTGGGAGAAAAGTCCGAAGGGGGTTCAGAACTCCCTCTCAACCAGGAACTCAGCGAGAAGCTCCAGATCCCTCCTCGCCTCGCTCTCCGGGAGGACCTTCAAAGCTTCGTTTGCTTCTTTGATGAGGTTCTTGGCGTATTGAGCGGCATAGTCAATGCTCCCGTACTTCTTGAGGAGCTCAATGGCCTTGGCAACCTCTTCCTTCACCTTCTCGTCGTGTATGAGGGCGTCGCCCTTTGCATCTCCGGCGTACTTTCCGAAGACCTTGAGGAACTCGGTCTTGTCCTCCTCGCTCGCGTGGTCGAAGAAGTGGCTCACTATGAGGGTCTTCTTGCCCTTCCTTATGTCGCTGCCGACGGGCTTGCCCAGCTTCTCCTCGTCAGCTATGAGGTCGAGCACGTCGTCCCATATCTGGAAGGCTATGCCGACGTTCATGCCCCACTTTGACAAAGCCTGAATGTACTCCTCGTTATCAGTTCCGACGATGGCTCCAATCTCAGCCGAACCCTGGAAGAGTGCCCCCGTCTTGCCGCTTATCATCCTGAGGTACTCGTCGACACCCACCTCTTCCCTCGTCTCGAACTCTATGTCGAGGGCCTGGCCCTCGCAGAGCATGTTCGAAGTTCTGACAAGGACGTCGAGGATTCTCGCCTTCTTCTCCGGGGGAACCTCGGCCTTTGCTATCGCCTCGAAAGCCTTGCTGAAGAGAAGGTCTCCAGCCAGGATAGCCATATTAACTCCCCAGAGCTTGTGGACGGTCGGCCTTCCGCGCCTCAGCTCGTCCATGTCCATTATGTCGTCGTGGACGAGGGAGTAATTGTGTATGAACTCAACCGATGCGGCCGGATAGATGGCCTTCTCTGGGTCACCACCAACGGCCTCAGTCGCGCGAAGAACGACGAACGGCCTGACGCGCTTCCCTCCCGCGAGCGGGTAGTGGCGGGAAGCTTCGTACAGGCTCTTTGGCTCCTTCTCAGGCACCAGTTCTAGAATGACTCTATCAACGTCCTTGGCTTTCTCCTTAATCCTCATGAACAGCTCATCGTACTTCCCCATTCTACCACCCCGTGAGTGATGAGAGTAAGCTGGAAAAAGAAAGGGGGCATCCTTTATCAGTTTTGCCCTCGACGTTCAGCGTATCTCAACCGTGTATCCGTTCCTCGACACAAAAACATCGCGCCCTATGAGGTAGCCTTCCTCCTCTGCCAATTCCGCGTAGTGGGTTAGCATCCTGAACTCGCCGTGGGCCGGAACGATGTTCTCCGGATTGAGCATCCTCAGTAAGTAGCGGTGGTCTTCCCTGCTCGCGTGGCCGCTCACGTGGAGGTCCTTTATCATCCTGACGCCCTTCATCTTGAGCTTCGTCTCGAGGACGTAGCGCTGGGCCTTGTTGAGCGGGTTCGGTATCGTCCCCGCGGAGAATACCACCGTGTCGCGCTTGCCTATGTCGTAGAGCTCTCCGTTGGCCATTCTGGTAAGAACCGCTCCAGGCTCACCCTGGTGGCCGGTGACGACGAGCAGGTAGTTCTCCCTCGCGCCGGAAACCTCTGCGAGAACCTTCTTTATCGCGTTGGGGCTCCTGACGGCCCTGGCTCCTTTCATTCTTATGAGGCCGAGCTGCTTCGCTATTCCCGTGTACTTCGCCAGTGAGCGGCCTACAAAAACCGCCTGCCTGCCCATCTTGTTGGCTATCCAGATGAGCTCCTGGAGGCGCGGGATGTGGCTGGCGAAGGTCGTTGCTATTAACCCATCCTCCTCCATGCCCTCGTAGAGGAAGAAGTCCTCGAGGAGCATTTGAGCAACGGCCTCACTTGGGGTTTTAGTCGGCTCTGAGACGCGCGTGGATTCCGGTATGAGGACCTTAACGCCCTCCTTTCCGAGCTCCTTGAGGCGCTTGTAGTCAGGCTTCTCGCCGAGCGGGTTGTTGTTGTCGAACTTGAAGTCGCCGGTGTGAACTACTGCGCCTTCGGGCGTGTGAACGACCACCATGGCCGCCTGCGGTATCGAGTGGGTTATCTGGACGAACTCTATCGCGAGGTTCTCGCTGACCTGCACTATCTCGCCGAACTGGGTCTCGTACATGGGGTTCTTGACCTCGAAGTACTTCTCGCTCTTGACCTCGCTTTTGGCGAGCTTTATGGTGTACGGCGTCCCGTACACCGGCACGTCAGGGTAGTGGGGTGCGAGCTTTCCTATCGCCCCTATGTGGTCGAGGTGGCCGTGGGTGAAGGTTATGGCGACGACCTTCTTGTTCCTTAGAACAGAGTCGTCCGGGATTGCTCCGAGCTTCTGGAGCTCCTTCGTTGGAAACTCCTGGATGTTCACATCCTCGTGGATTAGAACGCGGTCGAGCCTTATACCCATGTCGATTATAACTACCTCTTCCCTGCCGCCGTTGGTATAGCCGACGGCCGTCATGTTCTTGCCGACTTCCTCGTAGCCGCTAAGAGTGTAGATTTTTATCATGTCTATTCCTCCTTACGCCCCCAGGCCTCTCCTGAGGCGTGGGGCTGCGTTGGTCTTAGTTGTCCCGAGGGTTTAAAAAGGTGTGCATTTCAAAGGGAGAAAAGAAAGGTCAGAGCCTGCCGCCCCGAAGGTATTCCCTCAGATCAATCCTCTGCTCCAGCCACTCCCTTGTGAAGCCCGTAATCACGAGCGGAACTTTTCTCAGCTCTTCAACATTCCTAGCACCAACAAGGAACATCGCGTTCCTGATTTCCTCGATGTAGCGCCTCAGGATTTTAATCACGCCCTCAACATCGCCCTTTACAGCTGGCTTGAGGAGCGGAAGTGCCACACCGGCGAAGGTGGCCCCCATTGCCAGAGCCTTTGCTATAGTTATTCCATCTCTCATCCCGCCAGTGGCTATTATCGGCAGATCGGTCGAATAGCGCACTTCGGCAACGCTTATGGCCGTTTTGATGCCCCAGTCCCAGAAGCGCAGGGCCAAGCCCTTTCCGATCTCGTCCTTCACCCTGTAATACTCGACTGCACTCCAGCTCGTCCCGCCGAGGCCGCCTACATCGATGGCGTCAATCCCTATACTCTCAAGTCTTATGGCCACTTCCTTCGAAACTCCCGCTCCTGTTTCCTTCGCTATTATCGGGTATGGGAACTCGGCTTTAAGTTCGGCTAATGCTTTAAGAACGCCCCTGTACTGCGTATCCCCCTCGGGCTGGACGCTCTCCTGGAGGGGGTTCATGTGTATGGCTAGGGCATCGGCCTGAATTGTCTCAACAGCCCTCAGAGCCTCCTCCAATCCGTAGCGCTCCGGCATCGTCTCGGCGAACTGCGGTGCCCCAAGGTTGCCGACGAGAAAAACGTCTGGAGCCACATCTCTCACGTAGTAGCTCTCCCAGGTCTCGGGCTTTCTTATCATCGCCCTCTGGCTCCCAACGCCCATGGGTATGTTAAGCTCCTGGGCGGCTTTGGCCAAGGTCTTGTTTATCCTTCCAGCCAGCTGGGAGCCCTTAGTCCCACCCGTCATTCCCGCTATGAAAATCGGGTAGTCAAAACGCCTCCCGAGGAACTCAACGCTCATGTCGATCTCGTCCTTGTCGATCTCGGGAAGGCTCATGTGGACAAAATGAACGTCCTCAAACCCGTTGGAAACGTGTGCTTGCACGTTCCTCTTGAGGCAGTGTTCTATGTGCTCGAACTTCCTGATGACCGTGAGTTCCTCTTTATCAAAGGCCTGCATTCACACCACCGGATGGAAAAAGGTGGGGGAAGTTAAGAGGTTTTGGGTGGGCGGGGTAAACCTGATACTGGAGAATAAATGTGAGTAGAGCAATCGTGTGGCAGTCTCTCACTGAAATATCACAAAATACTCGTGGGTTCGAAAGATAAACTTAATAAGGATCAAAATCCATGATTAAAAAATGGTGAAAACGCATGAGAAAGATGGGCATAGATTTCTTCGATGAGCAGGTTGTAGAAGGCGGCTTTCCGGAGGGAGCGCTCATCCTCGTGGCAGGAGAACCAGGTTCGGGGAAGACGATCTTTTCCTCAACGTGGCTCTACAACGGCGCCAAAAAGTTCGGTGAGAAAGGGGTTTATATCTCGTTCGCCGAGACCAAGACGGACTTCTTCGAGGAGATGAAGCAGCTCGGAATGGACTTTGGGGAACTCGAACAGAAGGGCCTCTTCAAGTTCATAGACTTGGTCACAGTCTCTTCTGAGACCATAGAGAAGGAAATAGAGCTCATAATGGGCGAGATACTGACTTTCCAGCCACAGAGGGTGGTCCTAGACTCTATAAGCGTCTTCGGCCAGCTCATGGGGCAGGCAAAGCTCAGAGCGTTCCTTCATACAACTTTGGGAAGGTTCATGAAGGCCACCGGCGCCACGGTTCTTCTCATAGCCGAGAAGCCCATGGGCCAGGAAAAGGTCGGTTACGGTATAGAGGAGTTCGTGGTCGATGGGGTTATAGTCCTCAAGTCGAAGAGCCTTGGGGAGTCCCTTATCCGGCTGATGGAAGTCAGGAAGATGAGGCGCAGGAGCATCAAGAAGCCCCAGTTCGAGTACACCATAAGCTCACATGGTATAGAGTTCCTGGACATCCCCGAGCTCAGGAGGGCTGAGATCGAGCCGACGTGGGAGAAAATAAGCACGGGAATAAAGAAGCTCGACGAGATTGTGGGCGGAGGCCTCTACAGGGGCTCCAGCGTTTTGCTCGTTGGCATGACGGGAACGGGGAAGACCACCTTCGCCCTCCACTTCGCCGTGAACAACGCGCTGGAGGGAAGAAAGGCCCTTTACCTGGCCTTCGAAGAGCCGATGGACCAGCTCCTCAGGGCGGCCAAGAACTACGGCCTCCCAATAGAGAAGGTTCTCAACGGGAACCTCAACATTCTCAACATAATCCCCGAAGCCCATACCCCGGTTCAGACCTTCATCAGGATAAAGAGGGCTATAGAGGAGCATAAGCCGGAAGTCCTCGTCGTGGACAGCCTTACCGCGTTGAAGCAGCATATGAATGAAAAGGAGCTTACCAAGATGCTCCGCTACCTTACCCTGCTCACCAAGGAGTACAGGACCACCATATACTTCACCCTGAACGACGAGACCGACTTCAGGGTCGTCCCGATGACCGGAGCCAGCACTCTCACAGACGTTATAATTGGCCTCCGCTATGAACTGGTCAATGACAGGATAGAGCGCCGGCTGGCCGTTGTAAAGGCCAGGGGCTCGAACCATTCGAGGAAGATTTACCGCTACGAGATAACAGATGAGGGGGTGGTTATTTATGAGTAAAGGAGCCGAGATACTGACAAAGGCCCTCTCCGCTGCCCTTGAGAAAGTCAACCCTGGGTTAAAGGCCGTCCTGGAGACCCACCTGAGGGTCACCACAGGGAAAGGCCTCGAGCTCGCCTACGAGGATCCTTCAGCTTTCAAGGCCGCCGTTGGAAGGCTCTTCGGAGAGTACAGCGCAAGATTGCTTGAGATGGTTGTCATAGACAGCCTTAAGGATCGCTTTGGAGGTTCTGTAACAGTGGAAAGCCTTGAGGACCTCGTTTCCGAGCTCAAGAGGATCTACGGTGAGTGATCATGGACCCCCTGGAGATAATGGCGATGTCCACCAGACAGCTGAGCCCCACCTTAATAAGCCACGAGATTGGGAGCGACGTCGAGGTGATAATCTACCACCTGATCAAAATGCTCCAGCCCGACTATGAGAAGGTCGTCGTTATTTCCTTCAACGATGCCTACTATTCAGTAGTTAAGTACCTACGGGCGGTTTACCCTGATGTGGACGCCACTCTCAAAAACGTTGTCTTAGTTTCCATAAACCCCCTCGTAGAGGAGAGCATGAACCCGGATCTAATTTTGAGGACCAGCGATCCCGAGATAATAGGGGGCCGCATTAGGGCAGCCTTTAGTGGGATGAGCAATGTTCTGTACATCGTTTTGGGCCTCGACATCTACGGTGTCAGGCGTACCCGGGATCTTCCTGTCATGATTCCTGCAATAACGAAAACCCTATCCCTGGGCGGCAACAACGGAATACTGATGGCCTTCAACGTCAAGCTGTTTCCGGAGAACATCGTGGAGCTCGTAAACAGCTTCTCGTTGAGCGTCTTCAGACTTAGCGTTAAGGTTGAAGGTGAAAGTTTAAAGAGGGTTTTGACCGTCGTCAGAAGCCCGTTCCTCGAGTACAACCTCAAGTCCTGGAGCTATATGGTCACCAAGGGCGGGCTTATTTTCACGCCTGAGAAAGAGCCTTATTAAGCTTGATCTTTTTCTTTTTCAAGCCTTGCCCTTCAGGACGGAGGAGGCCAGCTGTGTGCAGGCTCCAGTAACTCGGCGAAGATTATCGCGCCTATGTACTTCCCGAAGCCCTTCGGCGAGGGGTGGACTCCAACATTGAAGCGCTCCAGGGTCTCTTTTAATACGGGTACGAGCTTGCTCTCGTCGGTTATCTCAGCGAGGAACTTGAGCTGGACGAACTTTCTCTCGCCAAGCCTCGGGAGGACTTCCCCCTCGAGCATGACCTTCATCTCCCGCGGCATTCCGGGGAGGACGAAGATCTTACGCCATAGTACTCGATATAATGACCAGGAGGTGCCCCTCGCTGTTCTCAAGTGGTTCGGCTCCCTCAGGGAGGTAGGTCATCTTCATCCTTCCCTCGTTCAAAGCCGGGTCGTCTATGTAGCCTTCCCTGTAAAGGCGCTCGTAGAAGGCCCTAATTTTTTCCAAACACTCCTCGCAGAGGACGAGTTTCCTTCCCAAAGCTTCGGCGACAGCTAACATGGTAACGTCGTCGTGGGTCGGGCCCAACCCGCTGGATATAACGAGAACGTCAGGCCTTCTCTCAAGGGACTCGTTGATTGCCTTTTTTATCTCCCCAAAGTCGGTCCCCGACGGTGGTGATCCTTCTCCCCAGTAGCCCCTCTCGGTCAGCTTCTTCGCTATGAAGGCGGAGTTGCTGTCAACGGTGTTTCCCGTGAGAAGTTCATCACCTACCGTCATCACCTCAGCCAGCAAGCTCTCACCCCCTCAGCCTCGTCCCGAAGCCGTCCCCCCTTATCGCCCCGCTCAGTCTTCCTGGAACTTTCCCGTTCACGAACCAGACCTCGGAGTGCTCGGCTATCTTTTTTGCCTCACGGAGCTTGTTGCAGATTCCACCGGTGACGTCGGTTCCGGCGGCAGTGCAGTGGAGCCTATCGAGCAGGGCGTCGATTTCCTCCTTTGAGAGGTTCTGGACCAGCTCCCCCTCGCCGGGCTTTCCGTCATAGATCCCGTCGACATCCATGAGGAAGATCACCTTCTTCGGCTCAAGCATCTTGGTGAGGTATGTTATTATCTGGTCGCCCGAGAGGATGTCTATTCCCTTCGCCAGGTCGATGGAAACGTCACCGAAGAGAACCGGGATGAACTTCAGCTCCAGCAGTCTTTCAATGACCTCAACGTCGCCGTAGGCCACTTCCCCGTTCTCGGTTATGAAGACCGAAGAGGTAGATACCGAGAATGCGGGCAGGTTCTCTGCAACGAAGGCCTCTATGAACTTCGCGTTGGCCCTCAGCATCGCCTGGTGGGTCAGGGTGAAGCCGATCCTTTTGAGGCTTGCTGACTCCCAGTCCTCGGGCAGGCCATCCCTTATGCCGTACTTTTTCGCCTCCGGGTGCCCGAAGCTGCCCCCGCCGTGAACTACGATAAAGTCCTCTCTGGGATAAAAGTTCGCTATTTCCCTCGCAATCTCTCTGACTGTCTCCACATCGAAGTTCTCCGGCTTCCCCTTCTTGTCACTGAAGACGCTCCCGCCGATCTTGACGATTATCATGGCAGAACCTCCTCAATGCGAAGCCCTTCGCGGCTTATCTCGGTTATCATCGGCGTCCCACCGGCTATCGTTATCGCCGTTGCCACCTCGCTCTGCCTCTCCGGGGCCAGGGCGTACATGCAACCGCCTCCTCCTGCTCCAGTTATCTTCGCCCCCAAAGCGCCGGCGGTTCTCGCGGCGTAGACCAGCTCGCTCAGCTTCTTCGTTGAGACGCCCAGGGCATCTAAAAGGCCGTGGTTGATGTTCATCAGCCTGCCGAGGCGGGCGAGCTTCTGCCCCTCTTCAAGCTCCGACAACAGGGTCTCCCTTGCCTTCTCCACGACTTTACCCATCGAAGCTAGGATTGGCTCGACTATCTCAGGCATCTCCTCGTAGGTCCTCCTCACCATTGCCACCAGCTCTTTGGTTGAGCCGCTTGAGCCAGTGTAGCCAACGACTATCGGCAGTTCCATGAAGGGAAGGTGCTCGAATTTACCTTTCTCGTAGTGAATTATTCCCCCTATGGCAGAAACCGTCGGGTCTATTCCGCTTGAGGCACCCTGGACCAGGAGCTCAACGCGGTGGCCGAGCTTTCCTATCTCCTCGTTGGTGAGTTCAAGACCGAGGAGCTTTGAGACCGCCCCGATTGTGGCAACGGCAACGGCGGCCGAGCTTCCAAGTCCAGCTCCAACCGGAATCTGAGAGGTAATCGAGACCGTGATTCCCCTACCATTAACGTCGGCCTCTTCCCGGACAAGCTCTATCGCCTGTCTGACGTAACTGAGAACCTCGGCGGCCTTTCCGTAGTCGCTCTCGAAGTATATCTCGTTCTCGGAGAAGGAAACTATCAAACCGGGGGTCTTTATGTCGTGGGCCTCTATTTTTATCCTTCCAGAGTCGTTGAACTCGGCCCTGACGTAGGTTCGAAGGTTTATGGCGGCCGCTATTGCTGGCTTTCCGTAAACCACGCTGTGCTCACCGAAGAGGATAATTTTAGCGGGAGCTGAAGCTAAGACTCTCATCTTTGACCCTCCACAAACAAAAAGAAAAAGAAAGTTTATGTGGCTTTTGGTAGTCACTTCCTCATCACGATGCTCGCGTATCCAACTACTGCATCGGTGCTCCTGCTCACCTCGAAGCTGGTCGTGTAATGGAGCAACTCAGCTTCAACCGCTCCGGCTAGGCGAGAGTAGACTATCGCGGTTCCGACGCCACCGGGCCCGCACATCGTGTGGTCAAGCTTTCTGATCTCATTGAACATCCCATCGACGTCGAAGTCAAGGATGCGCCTTATTACCTGAAAGTCCCACTCCTTTATCCTGTGGGGAAGCTCGTCAGCCCTGGCCTTAAATGGCACGTAGCCGTAAACGGAGCCGTAGTGGGTGAAGTCAGTGCTCGCGATAACGACCACGTCCCGTCCCAGTTCCCTGCTGGCTTCGAATATGGCCCGTCCAAGTGCCCTCGAAACCTCCTCATCCTGAATTCCAAGGGCTATCGGAACGAGTTTGACATCCTTTCCTGCTTTCTCGACGATATACTGGATGAATGGCACCTGTACCTCGATCGAGTGCTCGTACTTGTGGGCAAGCTCATCTAAATCCGCTATCCCGGATAGCTTTGCTATCGCCTTGGCCATCTCGGAATCGACTTCTATGGTTCCCAGCGGAGTCAGCCACTCACCTTCAGGGTAAACCGCTATCAGTGAGCCGAGGCCCGTGTGATTTGGCCCGAGGATTACGAAGGTTTCAGGCAGGCCGTCCTCAAAGATTGCCTTGTAGGTTCTGCTCGCTGTGTAGCCGGAGAAGACGTAGCCAGCGTGCGGTGCAACGCCAGCCGTGATTTTTCTCTCGCTACCCTCCTCCCCGAGATCCCTGAAGAACCTCTCCAGCATCTCGACTAGTTCTTCGTCAGCGGGATAGAAGCTTCCAGCGACGGCCGGATACCTAATCATCTCCACTCACCTCCAGCTGAATATCCACTCAAGACTTTAAATACCTTCGATTAGTTTAAGACCTGAACCAGTAAGGGGAAGCAGGACCCTCGAACCGTCTGAAATCTCCCCCCTCTCAATCAGCTTCCACATTGCCGCGAGGACAACTGCCGAGGTGGGTTCAACGAGGAAGCCGGCCCTTTTCAGCCAGCTCAGTGCCTCCCTGGTTTCATGCTCGTCAACGCTCACGCAGAGGCCGCCAGTCTCGTCCAAGACACGTTCCATCTCCTTCAGCCTGGGTGGCTGTGGAATAGCTATGCCATCCGCCAGCGGGTTCGGCAGTTTAGAGCGCTCGCAGAGGCTCTCGTAGCCAGCCGCTTGAACCGCAACGAAGACCGGAAGCCTCGCTATCTCGCCCATCTTCTCAAGCTCCTTAAAGCCCTTCCAGAGGCCGAGGAACAGAGTCCCAGAACCGGTTGGTACCAAAACGTAGTCTGGAACCCCAACCTGCTCGTAAACTTCGAAGGCGGCCGTCTTGGTTCCCTCGAGGAAGTACGGGTTAAGCCAGTGGGAGACGTAGGTTAGGCCCTCTCTCTCAGCGAACTCCTCGGCTTTCTCGTGAACCGCCATTCTGTCTCCCTCAACGAAGTGGATAACCGCACCGAGGCTCTGAAGGAGGGAGAGCTTTTCTGGCATGGTGTCATACGAGACGAAGAGGTGGGCCTTTATTCCCGCTGGAAGGGAGTAGAGGGCAAGGCTTAATGCCGCGTTTCCTGAACTGTCGAGGACAACCTCGTTTATGTCTTCCTCCATGAGCTTGGCAACGGTAACGAACGTTCCCCTGTCCTTGAAGGAGCCGCTGGGCTGGAGATATTCCAGCTTGAAGAGGGCAAAGACCGGTCCTGCCTGAACTGAAGTAGTCGGCGTTATAGCAGGTATCGCGGGAGGGAGGTAGTTGCCCCCAATGGGAAGGAAATTGAGGTACCGCCTGATGTCTAGGTAGGGCAGGAGGCTCCCGAAGAAGTCATAGCCTTCTCTCTCAACGAGTAGTGTCTCACCGCAGTCGCACCTCAGCCTGAACGTCTCGGGATATGCCTTACCGCACCGCGTACACCTGAGCATGCTTTCAGCTCCAAAGGCTTTTTTAGTTCCAACACTGACTATAGTGCACGAGAGCATAAAAAGGTGGTTACCATGGGTGAAAAGTTCGTTTCGGCTGAGAGGCCTCAAACGGAGGAAGGCTACCAGTACCACATAGCCTGCAAGCCCGGCGACGTTGCCAGGTACGTCCTCCTGCCCGGCGATCCTGAGAGGGTCCCAAAAATAAGTTCACTCTGGGATGAGGCCAAAGAGATAGCCTTTCACCGCGAGTACAGGACGCACACCGGGAAGTACAAAGGCGTCCCGATAAGCGTGACCTCAACGGGAATAGGAGGGCCATCTACAGCCATAGCGGTTGAAGAGCTCGCCGCGATAGGGGCGGACACTTTCATCCGCGTTGGCTCGACCGGTGCGATACAGCCAGGAATGGAGATAGGGGACTTAATCATTGCGAAGGCAGCGGTGAGGCTTGAAGGAACTTCAAAGCAGTACGTTAGAGTTGAGTACCCAGCCGTCGCCGATTTGGAGGTCACGATGGCCCTGATTGAAGCGGCCGAGAGCCTGGGCGTCAGGTACCACCTAGGCATAACCGCCTCGACTGACAGCTTCTACCTCGGCCAGGGCAGGCCCGGCCTGAACGGCTACTTCCCGAGCTTTGCCAGGAACATCCTCGACGACCTCAGGCAGGCCAACGTCACGAACTTCGAGATGGAGGCCGCTACCCTTTACACGCTGGCGAGCATCTACGGCCTGAGGGCTGGCTGTGTTTGCGCCGTCTTCGCCAACCGTGTTACCAACGAGTTCGGTAAAGCAGGAGAGAAGGAAGCCGCCCTCGTCGCCAGCGAGGCGGTTAAGATACTTGCCGAGTGGGACGAGGAGAAGGAGCGGAAGGGCAAGAAGGTCTGGTTCCCGGGACTGAGAGGTTGATGTTTTATTTTTATTTCCAACGTTCTGCTAAGGAAACGTCTAAAAAAAGCTTCACTAAAAATTCGTGGTTCTTGCGAGAGTTTGGTCTTTAATGAGATTCAGAGCTAAGGAACTCCAGATTAAGCTTTGAATTCAATTCACAAGGCATTTTGGAAAGAGTTCAAATTTTAACCGACGCTCGAAGAGCGTCAAGAGGAGTAACTCTTTGAAAGGGTCAGCTGAGGGAATTCAAGCCCCAAAACAGCTCGTAAAAGGAATCCTGCTGTATTTTGGCACCCCTAATAAGAACCACGAACCTTGATCAAACTTCGCGAAGGCGAAGTTTGTTAAAATTGTGGTGCGGTGGCCGGGATTTGAACCCGGGCCAGCGGCGTGGCAGGCCGCTGTCCTAGACCAGGCTAGACTACCACCGCACTCCGCGGCCCGTTACATAGTCACCTTCGGACGCTTTATAAATCTTTCGGTGCGCTGAAACGGTTAAATTTATAAAGCGTTCCCGAGAATGGTTAGCTGGCAGATGCCCCGGTGGCCTAGTCTGGATAGGGCGCAAGGCTGCGGACCTTGAGGTCCGGGGTTCAAATCCCCGCCGGGGCGCCATTCTAACAAACTTCACCTGCGCAAAGCGATGGGAAAAAATTGAGCTTCTGCTTTTTGGGAATACCATACCTTCAAGGGGGTTTGCTAACGAAATTGCAGTTTCATAGTGTTTGCCCGCCTAAAGGCGTTCGAGAGAGGCAGAGCAAAAGCAAACCACACAAAAAGTAAAAGAGTGTCCCCAGAGATTCAAGCCCTCAGCTTCGCCAGCGCGTCCTCTGCCGCCTGGAGTATCTGGTATCCAACTGGGGAAGCCGTGAGGAGCGGGTGGGTCGCTATCTGGAGGGTGTAGAGCTCACTCGCGGTCAGCCTCTTCTGTATGGCCAGCGCGAGGATGTTTATCATCTCGCCGACGCTCTTTCCGCCCGCTATCTGGGCGCCGAGGATAGCGCCCCTGTCGCGGGAGAATATGAGCTTCACGGTTACCATGGAGGTGTCCGGGAACTTTGCTGGGTGCCTGTCGGGGCCCTTTCCGTAGCCAACTATAACCTCAAAGCCCTCCTTCTTGGCGGCTTCTTCCGTGAGGCCCGCCGCCGCCAGGGTCAAACCGGCAACGTGGGTGGAGTAAACGCCTATCGTCCTCCTGTTCTCTCTCACTATCTGGAGCTTGAAGAGGTTTGCACCAGCGATTCTGGCCTCGAAGGTCGCCGTCGAGGCGAGCATAAGTCCGTAGGGTTTCCCTGTGAAGAAATCCCTGTGCTCAACGCAGTCACCGACGGCAAAGATGTCCGGATGAGAAGTCCGCATGTACTCATCGGTCCAGATGCCGTAGCGGGTGACCTTAAGCCCTGCCTTAATAGCTAGTTCAACGTTTGGCTTGTAACCTGTCGAGAGGATTACCAAATCCGCGGGAACCTCCTTTCCGTCGAGGAGCCTAATTTTCTCGACCTTTCCGCTTCCCTCAAACGCTTCAACCTGGCCGTGGATGATATTAACCCCGACTTCCTTCAGTCTTTCCTCAATCATCTCGCTGAACTCCGGATCAAAGGAGCTCCTCAAAAGCCTGCTTCTGACAACAAGCGTGACTTCCTTGCCGAGCTTTCTTATCTCGTCGCCAACTTCAAGGGCTATGAAGCCACCGCCGACAATGACAATCCTTTCCGCTTCCTCAATTTTCTCCCTAAGCCTTTTGAGGTATTCGTAGTCCTTGGAAATGGTGTATATTCCCTCAAGCTCAACGCCTGGAAAGTTCGGCTTTGCCGGCCTCGAACCCGTTGCGATGACGAGTTTCTCCCAGGCAACTTCCCTTCCCGACCTAGTTTTGAGGACTTTCCTTTTGGGGTCGATTTCAACGACTTCATCGGTCAGCAGGTCAACACCGAGGGGTTTCAGGAATCTTTCAACAGGCAGAACGTCGTCGTCAACGCTCTTCAGGGTTCCAAAGATGTACGGGATCCCGCAGGGTATCATCCCAACTTCTTCCTTTCTGATGACCAGGACGGTCTTGTCCGGGTAGAACTTCTTGGCTGAAATTGCCGCCGTCAATCCTCCCGCGGAGGCTCCAATAACCACGACGTCGTACTTCACTTCGATCACCATAAAGAACGGGGTTTCTGATTATTAAACGCTTTCTTTAACCTTAAGTTCTCAACGTAAGCACCTTTTGGGAGAGAGATGAAGAAAAAAGAACATCACTCACCTGTCGCGCCCTTCAGGGCGTCCTTGCAGCCGCAGTGCCTTTCCCTCGGTATGTACTTTATGGACTTCATGAGGAGGTACTTTATCTCCTCGCTCTTCTGGGCCATCAGCTCGACGACCTCGGTATGGGTGAGCTTCTGGGTGCTTATTCCAGCCGCGAAGTTCGTGACGATGGCAACGCTGGCGTAGCACATTTCAAGCTCCCTCGCTAGAGCAGCCTCGGGGCACTGGGTCATCCCGACGACGTCGGCACCGAGTATCTTAAGTGCCCTTATCTCCGCTCTCGTCTCGAAGCGTGGCCCCTCCATGCAGGCGTAGGTCCCCGTCGGATGGTAGCTGAAGCCCAGCTCCTTCGCCGCCGTGATGAGGGCTTTCCTCAGCTCCGGGCAGTAGGGGTCTGTGAAGTCGACGTGGGCAACAAACTTCCTGTCGTGCGGGCTCTCGTCGCCGTCGTAAAAGGTGTAGTGCCTGGTTTTGGTGAAGTCCATCAGCTGGTCGAGTATCACAAAATCGCCTGGCTTCATGGCCTCGTTGAGTGAGCCGACGGCTGAAGTTGAGAGAATCCTCTCGACGCCGAGCTCGTGGAGCGCCCAGATGTTGGCGCGGTAGTTTATCTTGTGCGGCGGAACGCTGTGGCCCTCGCCGTGCCTGGCCAGAAAAGCTATCTCCTCACCGTCGTACTCCCCTACCTTCACCCGGACCTTTCCGTAGGGAGTGCTCACGAACTCCTCCCTGACGTTTTCGAGCAGCTTGGGGTCGTATACGCCGGAACCTCCAATAATCGCTATCCTTGGCATGGTATCACCTAGAAGAAGAAAAGACCTGAGGCTTAAAACGTTAGCCCTTCTCCCAGATGGCACGCTGGGATTCGGCCTTCGCCTCGATATCCTCGCTTACCTCTCCCTCAGCCTGGAGTTCGAGGATCTTGGTGAGTATCTCGCTGAGGAGCCAGGAGCCCCACTTCGGGTCCTTCACCTCAAGGGCCGCATCGATGGCCCCGTCTATGTCGCCACCCTTGAGCTTGGAGACGGCTATGCTTCCGAAGGCGAGGGAGCGGAGGTAGTGACCCCTGACCCTTGAGGCGAACTCCAACGCGGCATCGAAGTCCCCCAGTTTAGCGAGGTACGTGGCGACCTTGACGAGGACGGCATCTTCGCGGGTTCTCCCCCCTATGGTCTTCACGAGGTCGGAGTAACTCTCGCTCACCGGCCGGGAGAGAAGCCTGTCCATGACAAAGCCCGCGATGCGCTCGAACTCATCGCCCCTGAGCAGGTTGAGGAGCCTGCTGAGGACCTCCTCCCTGTCGATCGAGGCGCTGACGATGCCTTCCAGTACGGAAGTCCTCTGCTCGGGGGGGAGCTTTTCGAGGATTCCCATCACGAACTCGAGCTCTCCCTGACTGCCCATCCCTATTAGGAGGGAGTTGAGGACGTCAGAGCCCGTCTCGCCCGAGAGCGAGAGGGCTATGTCGACGAACTTCTGGTAGGTGGCCTTTGGAACGTCGGCTGTCTTGAGGCACATGGCGACCTCCTTCATGGCCTCCCCGAGCCAGTATTCGCTCTTGAGCTCGGTGAGTATGCGTATCGCGCTTCCGAACTCCTCTCGCTTGAGGTGCACCTTGACGGTCTCGACGACAGCTATGGAGCGCCATGGCTCATCATCTATCTGGTTTATGATTAGGTAGGCCCTGCGCATGTTGCCGTGCTTGAGGTACACCCTGAGGATCTTCAGGAGGAGGTCGTTGCGCTTTATGTTGTCCTCGATGTCGCCGACGTAGAAGAGTGCGTCGTCGATTATTCCAAGCTCAAGCAGCCTGACCACGAGTTCCTCGAGGAGGTCGTCGCGTATTGGCTGAGGAAAATCGACGACGGCATCGTGAACCTGACCGAAGACCTTTCTGGCGGTCTTGGAGCCGGTCTTCCAGAGGTAGGTGCCGATCTCTATGAGGGCCTTGGCGGCCAGAAATGGGTTCTCCATGGAGGAGACGACGTTGAAGGCGTACTTAAAGGCGGTCTTGTACTCGGGATGCTTGGCCCGGTGCATGTAGTAGCCAATTTTAGCGTAAGTGACCGCTCTGAGGTATTTGTCACGTATGTCCTCGGCCAGTCGAAGGGCCTCGCGGTAAACTTCAGTGGGCATTATTTCCACCAGAGGGTTTACAACGTGGAAGTATTTAATTGTTTTCCATTAACTAAAACATACGAATAGAATTAGTCAAAAACGAAAGCTCATCCAAGCTCGTCGTATACTACTCCAACGACCTCGCCGTCGTCTAGGGAGACGAAGCTGACCTTGGTCTTTTTACCGCTTTTTGGATCTATAACAATGAAATCAGGCTTTGACAGGTAGTTGCTGCGCGGCATCTTCCAGACATCGCCGTAATGGGTTCTAAGCTCCTTCAAAAACCTCTCCGCATCTTTCCTAATCACCGTTGTCATGGGTGTCACCAGTATTACATACTATCTTAAAGTATAAAAGACTTTCTAATAGACATTCGTTAAAAATAATATCGGCGTTTGTCGATTTAAAGTCTGGGACGTAGCACAGCAGCCACATCCTCACCCTGGGGAAATAAAAAAGGTGAGGCCTCACTACATCAGCATCTCAACGTACTCCAGCTCCTCAGGAATCGACCTCTTCTTTTTCCTCTCCATCTCCTTGGTGATCATGTATCCATAGACCGCTGGCATCCACATCATCTCTCTCACCTCCTTTTCATCTCTCCATTCATTTCTAATGTTATTTTCGGCTTATAAGGGTTTTCAGCCCTCAAAATTTCATACGTGTCTCTATAAATCCCTTATTCCCTTGAAAAAGCAGAGAAGTTCGAGATTGATGCTGAATGAACATAATTGTCCAAATAAATGGCCCCTAGACACCCTTTTTCCTTCAAAAGAATACATCTGAATGGGGCTCCACCACCCAACCGTTTATAAACTTTGAAGACATCTTCCCTACGGTGGGAGAAAATGGCCCTAGAAAAGCTTGGAAAGGCACTCAACAGCGCCCTCAAGAAGCTCGCCCGCTCAAGGACGGTGGACGAGGCGACTATCAAAGAGGTAGTGCGAGACATACAGAGGGCACTCATTCAGGCGGATGTTAACGTAAGGATGGTCCTCCAGCTGACGAAGACCATAGAGAAGAGGGCCCTTGAGGAGGAGCCCCCGGCGGGGGCCTCCAAGAAGGAGCATATAATCCAGATAGTCTATGAGGAACTCACAAAGTTCCTAGGAAAGGAAGCAAAACCCCTGGAGATAAAGGAGAAACCAACCATCCTGCTCACCGTCGGCATACAGGGTTCCGGTAAGACTACGAGCGTGGCGAAGCTCGCCAGACACCTCCAGAAGAGGGGCTACAAGGTCGGTCTCGTCTGCTCCGACACCTGGAGGCCCGGTGCGTACTTCCAGCTCAAGCAGCTCGTGGAGCCCCTTGGAATAGAGGTCTTCGGTGATCCCGAGGAGAAGGACGCGGTGAAGCTGGCCCGCGAGGGAGTGGAGTACTTTAAGGAGAAGGGAGTCGACGTCATCATAGTCGACTCCGCGGGAAGGCATAAGGAGGAGTCCGGTCTCATCGAGGAGATGAGGCAGATAAGCGAGGCCATAAAGCCCCATGAGGTTATCCTCGTCATAGACGGAACCATCGGCCAGCAGGCCTATAACCAGGCATTAGCGTTCAAGGAGGCCACTCCGATAGGCTCTATAATCGTCACGAAGCTCGACGGAAGCGCAAAGGGCGGCGGTGCGCTTTCGGCAGTGGCGGCAACCGGCGCCCCGATAAAGTTCATCGGTGTGGGCGAGAGGATTGATGACTTAGAGGCCTTCGACCCCAAGCGCTTCGTCTCCAGACTGCTCGGAATGGGCGACATAGAGGGCCTCCTCGAGAAACTTGAAGAGCTCCAGAAGCAGCAGGAGTTCAAGGAAGAGGACATGGAGAAGTTCCTCAAGGGCAAGTTCAACCTCAAAGACATGTATGCTCAGCTTGAGGCCATGCAGAACATGGGACCGCTCAAGCAGATACTCCAGATGATACCTGGACTTGGCTACTCACTTCCAGACGACATGGTTAAGGTCGGCGAGGAGAAGCTGAGAAAATACCGCGTAATAATGGACTCAATGACCGATGAGGAGCTTGAGAACCCCGAAATAATCAACTACTCGAGGATAAAGAGAATAGCGCGTGGTTCCGGCACGAGCACGGCTGAAGTCAGAGAGCTTTTGAACCAGTACAACCAGATGAAGAAGATGTTCAAGAGCATGGACAAGAGGAAGCTGGCCAAGATGGCCAAGAAGTTCAACTTCGGGGGGCTGGGGATATGATGGAGGTGTTCGTGCTGGTTGTCGTTAAGCCCGGCCATGAGGAGGAGGTTTACAACGCCCTCAGCGGACACGAGAGGATCAAGGAAATTTACAGGGTCTACGGGGAGTACGACCTGATCCTCCGCGTTGAGGTGGAGAACGTTGAGGCCCTCGACAGGTTCCACGATGAGGTTCTGAGGAAGCTCAAGAACATCGAGATGACGGAGACGCTGATAGCCAGCTCCTACAGGGGGTGAGGGGTTGGAGAGGAGGTGGGTCGCCACCATCGACCTCGAGACCTTGGAGGTCGAGTACGATCCCACCTTTAAATTTAAGTGCCTTGAGAACTGCGGAAGGTGCTGCCACGAGCTTGAGATCCCGGTTCGGGACGAGGACATAACTGAAATCGAGGGGCTGGGCTATAACGCCTGGGAGTTCGTTGACTACGATAAGATGTTCTACAGGGGCGACAAGTTTCTGAGCTACGCCCTCAAAAAGCGCCCCTTCGACGGGGCCTGCGTCTTCCTCGATCCGGAGACAAAGAGGTGCAAAATCTACCCCCATAGACCCCTCGCCTGCAGGCTCTATCCTTTCGTGTTCGTGAAGTCGGGGAAGAAGATGGAAGTATACGTTAAAATGGATCCATTCTGCCCCGGTCTAAACCACCCCGACGGAGAGCCCGTTACGGGGGAGTTCCTGCTCCGCGATTATGGCGACGTTATAGGGGAATACCGCGGGAAGATTGTAAAGGCCACCGAGTGACCGAAACATATTTATACATTTTTTTGTTAATCACTGGGCACTGGAGGTGAGAGCGTGAGTCAGCTTAAGTCCGTGCAGGAAAAGCTGAGACTGGTCAGGGTGCTCAGGCTGCTCAAGAAGACCTACACCTACGAGGAGCTCTCCAAGATAACGGGGCTCCCAATAACGGTGCTCAACAGGTACGTGAGGGGGAAGGTTCTTCCAAGTGCAGAGAGGACGAAGGAGCTCCTCAACCTGCTCCTGCCCTACATAAACATAGAAGAGGAAGTCCGGAAGAGGATAAAGTTCGACGAGTACGGCTTCTTTGACAACATGCCCGTCCTCAGCGACACCGCGCTGATGAGCCTTATAGCCGAAGACGTGGCCGGAAGGTACATGGACATGAACGTGGACAAGGTTCTAACGGCCGCAACGGACGGCATAGCCTTCGGCGTCCACGTGGCGAGGGAGCTCAACGTCGATGTCGTCTACGCCAAGAAAAAGAAGGAAGTGGGCGTTGAGAAGTTCTACGAGGTCAGCTACGTCCCCAGCGCCTCGGGAAGCGTTACAACACTCTACCTGCCGCAGTGGGCCCTCAGGAAGGGAGAGAACGTCCTCATAGTGGACGACGTCATAAGGAGCGGGGAAACGCAGAGGGCTTTGCTGGAGATGTGCAGGCAGGCGGGAGCAAAGCCCGTCGGGATGTTCTTCCTCATAAGCGTCGGCGACGTGATCGACCACCTCAAAGAGGAGTATAGCATCCCGGTGGAGAGCCTAATAAAACTGGAGTGATTGGAATGAAGGTCTTCATCTACAACGCCGACGGCTTGACGATCCCGGTGGAGGTCGAGCCCGGCCTCCCCTTCAAATTCCGCTGCAGTGAGGAGGAGTGCGGAAAAGAGGTCGTCATTGAGGGAGTCGTGAGGCACGCAGACGAGGCAGAGTTCACAGAGGTCCTTGAGAGCACTGTAACAGAGAACCCTGACTTCAAGAAGATACGGGAGATAACGGCTAGGAGCCTGATTTTTGAGGGAAAGGTCAACGGAAAGGACGTAGTCCTCCCCGTCGAGAGCTTTGACGACTTCGCAAAGCGATTCCTCGACGAAGTTCTAGTCCTCCGTTAGCCTGAGCCTCATGTCCTCTTTTACAACCTGCATGGCCACACTCGTGTTGGTCTTCTCCACCCCCTCCAGCGAGAGGAGCCACTTCACGAACCGGTTCATGTCCGCCCTGTCTCTGAACTTCGCGACGACCACTATGTCGAACTCCCCGGTTATGTCATAGACCAGCATCACCCTGTCGTTTCTGGCTATCTCGCGCTCTATCTCGACGATTCTGCGTCCCTGGGCCTTCACACCGATGACGGCAGTGAGGCCAAAGCCGAGCTTCTCGTAGTCGAGGACGGGAGCAAACCCCCTAATTACGCCCTCTTCCTCCATCCTCTTGATTCTGTTGTAGACTGTTCCGACGGCCACCCTCAGTTCCCTCGCTATCTCGCGGTAGGAAAGGCGGGCATTTTCCTGGAGCAGTGAAAGTATCTTAAGGTCTAGCTCGTCCACTTCCTCACCCCCTAAAGAGTGAAAACCGTAAACTTTAAATACCCTTCCCCGGGATGAAATAGCGGGCAGTGGACCGGTAGCCTAGCTAGGACAGGGCGGCGGCCTCCTAAGCCGCAGGTCCGGGGTTCAAATCCCCGCCGGTCCGCCATTCTCCCAAAATTTGCCTTCACGAAGTTTGGTCAATGTTCACATGTCCTTTTAGAATCCTCAGTTTTAAGGGGCTTACCCATTAATTGCATCTCTCAGGTGTTTGCTCTCATAAAGGCGCCCTTAGGGCGCCAGAATAAACTCAAACTGCTTGAGTGGCTCGAGAAGTAAACCCTTATTCAAGCAGGAATTTGAGACATGCACGCTGATGCCCATCCGTCAATTATGAAGAAAGGAACCTCTTGGTCAATTTTCCCAAAGCTAACTCGTGAAGTTTTATCAAAGCCCGCATGTCACCTCTAGGATCATAAAACCCCAAGCGCCGATAAACACCCCACCCAAAATCACACTCAGCCAGTGCACGGTTATCATTGCACCCTTAGTTAAAATATACCATCCAAAGGCAACCTATTGAGATTCAAACAAAAACAAAACGGAGGTGATGACATGACGGAGGACGCGGTTCTGCTCTACCTCGCCGCCATGAGACTGGAGGAGAGGGGAAAGAAGAGCAGGAAGCGTTGATCCCCAACGAAAGCCTTAAATACTCCCATCTTTTTAGTTAAGTATAGTAAGAAAAAGTTGAGGGGTGATGCGGATGACGTACGTCGCAGTTCTGGCCAACATCAACGGGAACCTGCCGGCACTGGCGAAGGCCCTCGAGAGGATAGAGGGGCTCAAGGAGGAGGGGTATGAGATTGAGAAGTACTACATCCTCGGAAACGTCGTCGGCCTCTTCCCGTACCCAAGGGAAGTCCTAGACACGCTCGACGACCTCATAAGGAACAACAGGGTCAAGGTCATCCGGGGCGAGTTCGACCAGGTCATAGCTGAGAGCGATCCCCACGCCGAGGGTCCGGACTACATAGATCGGATTGAGTATCCTGACTACATTAAGGCTGCCCTGAAGTACACGTGGGAGGCCCTCGGCCATGAGGGCAGGGAGTTCATAAGGGACCTGCCGGTTTACCTCGTTGACAAGATTGGAAAGAACGACATATTTGGGGTATACGGAAGCCCGCTCGATCCGTTCTACGGCAAGGTGCTCCCCGAGCAGCCAACGGCGTATTACGACGCCATAATGAGGCCGGTGAAGGACTACGAGATACTCTTCGTAGCATCGCCCAGGTACCCAGTCAACGTGATGACTCGGTACGGAAGGGTGGTCTGCCCCGGAAGCGTTGGCTATCCGCCCGGAAAGGCCCACAGGGCGACTTTCGCACTGGTGGATGTTAATACCCTCCACACGAAGTTCATAGAAGTGGACTATGAGGAGGAGAAGAGGCTCATAGAGGAGAGGATAAAGAGGGAGGGCCTTCCGGAGGAGCTCGTGAGGGTTCTATACCACGGCAGGGTTTAACGTCCTCCATTTTACCCCCTGTGGAAGCCGAGGGCAAAGCCGCCCAGAAAGGCCGCCGTGCCTGGGAGGAGGGCCATGACCTTCTCTCCCGCGGTCAGGACTTCATGGCTCCACTCGCCCACGAGGTTGAAGAGCCGGTCCTTGTCTATTATCAAAACTCCTTTCTGCTCGAGCCAGAGGAGGCTGACCACGTAGGCGCCTATTAGGGCCAGCGCCAGCTTCATAACCTTCTTGATGGCGTAGCCGGTTAAGAAGCCGACCACAGCCCCTACACCCATGTCGCCCATCATGGCGTTTACGTCGAACTCCATTCTACCACCCAGAGTATAGCAAAAGCCTCATGGGATAAAAACGTTACCGCCAAAACGTTTAAATTAAATGGAACCAAAATATTTACAGACCATAAAAGTAGGTGAGAGCATGACGACTCCAATGGAGAGGCTCAGGAACAAGATAACCAAGGAAGTTCTGTGGCTCTACATACTGAGACTGTTGAAGGAGAGGCCCATGTACGCGTACGAACTGAAGGAAAGAATAAAGGAGGCCTTCAACTTCGAGCCAGCGACTGTCAGCTCATACGTCGTC
Source organism: Thermococcus pacificus (assembly GCF_002214485.1). Taxonomy (NCBI): domain Archaea; kingdom Methanobacteriati; phylum Methanobacteriota; class Thermococci; order Thermococcales; family Thermococcaceae; genus Thermococcus; species Thermococcus pacificus. The sequence continues at coordinate 754,025 of NZ_CP015102.1, read as the reverse complement.
CTCTACAAGCTTGAGAAGGAAGGCTACGTAACTGCTGAATGGCAGGAGAGCCAGACCGGAAAGCCGTCCAGGAAGTACTACAGGCTCACTCCCGAGGGGGAAAAACTCCTCGAGGACGGTATCGCTTTTCTTGAGGATATGCTCTCCAAACTTAAAGGAGAGTGAATGCTGGCTGGACTTCCAGAGAATTTTAAACTCTCCTTTCAATCCTATAAAAATCCCAGAAATGTAGAAACGCAGAATGGAAAAGCCAGAAATAGAATATGGGGGACTTCAGCGTCCCATTCCACCGCGCGGCTCCCTGGCCTTCGGGCGGAGGCCCTTGTAACCGCACTTCCTGCACTTCTCGGCCTTCCACGGATTGGTGGCACCGCAGCGCATGCAGATGTATTTCCTAAAGATCCTTGCCTCAGCTTCGGGGAATCTCGCCATAGTGATCACCTCATGATCTTAAACCATCTTCACCTACACGACTCGATTTTTAAAGCTTTGGTGCGGGGGACGGGATTCGAACCCGCGCAGCCCTGCGGCAGCGGATCTTAAGTCCGCCCCCTTTGGCCAGGCTCGGGCACCCCCGCGCGAGCTAAACTAAAGGGGAGGGATTAAAAACCTTCCCCTCAGGTCCTAATGATCCTCATCTCAAAGTCCTCGACCGGGACCTTAAAGTCCTCCCTGCTCTCGATCTCTTTCCTGTTGTAGAGGATCTCCCTGGCGAGGATCCAGTATATGAGCGCGAGAGCTTTTCTGCCCTTGTTGTTGGTCGGTATGGCAAGGTCAACGTAGCTGAGGAAGTTCTCCGTGTCAACGAGGGCAACTATCGGAATGCCGATCTCAATGGCCTCCTTCATAGCCTGGTGGTCAGCCCTCGGGTCGGTGACGATGAGAACGTCCGGCTCCATGAACTTCTTGACCTTTGGGTTGGTCATTGTCCCGGGGAGGAAACGGCCCGGAATGGCCTTGGCCCCGGTAACCTCGCCGAACTTCTTGACCGGTTTCTGACCGTAGAGCCTAACGCTCACGGCGAGGATGCTCTCGGGGTCGAACTTGGCCAGGAACCTGCCGGCAACCCTAAGCCTCTCGTCGGTCTTCCTCACGTCGAGGACGTAGAGGCCGTCCTGCCTGACCCTGTAGATGAACTTCTTCATGTCCTGGGTCTTCTGCTGGGTGCCGATGTGGACACCGGCGGCAAGGTACTGGTCGAGTGGAACAAGGTATTCCTCCATTCTTCACACCTCCTCATCCTTCAAAGGTTATTATCCTACCCCTTTCACCCAAATCTTCGGCGATTCTTATCAGCTCGTTCAGCTTGGCGATGGAATCCCTCCGGAAAACCATCGCCGGGCAACGCAGGCCCACAGCTATGTGAGCCAGTGCCTCATCGGAGGACTCGTAGCGAGCCTCCGCGAGGATAGGGGTTATCCTCTCCGACTTCGCGTCGTTCACGAGGTTGTATAAGTCGGTGAGCGTGCCGAGGTTTATGGGTTTTATGGAAAGCGCGTTGTAGTAGCGCCTATCGAGTATGTCCTTCTCACGGAAGAGGTATTCGCCATCAACGAACACCTCGTGGGTTCCGGCGATGAGCTCGAGGAAGAGTTCCTCGTCGCCAATGGGCTTTATGTATGCAACGTTGTTATCCTCCACGATGGAGAGCACTTCCTCCGTCCCGAGGGGCTTCTTCTGGACGAGACCGAGGGCAACGTCGAGGCCCAGCTCATCGGTGGCCTTTTCAGTGGCCTTTGAAAAGGCCCCCACCGAGTTCCCCTCCGCGTGCTCAAGTAGCTTGTTGAGCGCGTCGATGACGTCGGTTATCTCCATGAGGTCCCTGACGGTGACGTAGTAGTCAAATGTCTCCCCGCTGGCCACCTCGAGTATTGGGACGGGCAGCTCAGTGGTGAAAGTGCCGCCGAGGTAGCTGTAGAGGGGGGTCTTTTTGACGCTCGCTGCTGCTTTGGCAACGGCCACTGAGACAGCTAAGGCAGTGTTCGCGCCTATGTGGCTGAAATCCTCGGTGCCGTCTATCTCCCAGAGATAGCTGTCTATTAACTCCTGCTCGCTCGCGTCGAAGCCTATGAGCTCCGGGCCAATTATTTCGTCGACCTCACTCACAGCCCTGTGCGCCTCAGCTATGTAAAGGCTCGGGTTCTCATCTATAGGGGCGGCAAAGCGGCCAAAGCCAGAGCTTGTGATGACATCTACCTCAACGGAGTACCTGCCACCCCTGAGCACTGCAACCCTGCCGATAACGTTCTCTATCACGGTCATCTCGCATCAGCTCGGCCTTATTACGGTGAGCGGTATTATTCCCTTCTCAAACTCGAGCAACGCGGCCTCGAGTGGCGTGATTCCTTCCGGGACGTCGATGAGGATGGGCGCACCCATCGCTATCTGAAGTGCCCTGGCCCCTATGATGCGGGCCTTCTCAAAGCGGGTATATCTAAACACGACTACCACCCCTGCCTTCCACTCTAGCTCAACCCATTCCAGTGCAAATTTTGGTGGGGCCGCCGGGATTTGAACCCGGGTCTCCGGCACCCCAAGCCGGGAGGATAGACCAAGCTACCCCACGGCCCCCCGAGAAATGCGGTTTTTCAGTACACTTTGTAGACCATTACCTGGTCGATCAGCTCGACGTGGCTGAGGAGCGTCCTCCTGCAGCAGTACCTTTCAACGCCGAGGTCGTCGAGCACCTTCTCGGGGTCCTCACCCTTCTCGACCCGCTCCTTAAACTCGTAGTATTTGTCCCCTATGACTTTGCCACACGTGAAGCACCTTACGGGAACTATCACCCGTATCACCTTCTCCGAATATTAAAGGAAAGGCATCAGCGGTAGGACTTCTGCCTCTTGGCCCTCGGACCCTTCGTTGAGCGGTTGGGCTTGTGTGGCTCGGTTCTCCTGCTGTCCCCGACAAGCATGGTCCTGTCGTACTTCATAAACTTTTCCTTCAGGTTCATGTCGTTGGTCCACTCAACGAGGGCCCTGGCTATGGCGACACGGGCTGCCTCGGCCTGTCCCATGAAGCCGCCGCCTTCAACCTTAACGTCGATGTCGACCTTGCTCACTATCTCCTCACCGGCAAGGACGAGCGGCTCCATGATAGTGAAGCGTGCTATCTCTGGCTCAATTATCTCAACGGGCTTGTGGTTGATCCTAACGCGGCCCTTTCCTTCCCTGATGGTGGCCCTCGCGATGGCCGTCTTTCTCTTACCAGCAGTCTGGATGACCTTCATTTTCTCTCACCTCAGAACTTTCCACCGAGGAACTTGGCAACCTCTCCAACGGTGACGTACTTCGGGGTTGCGAGCCTCGACATGTGGGCCTCGATTATGGTCTCAAGCTCCCTGCCCTCGAACTCCTTCGGAACGCCGGCGTAGACCTTGAGCCTCTTGAAGGCCTTCCTTCCGCGGTCGGTCTTCCACGGGAGCATTCCCCTGACGGTTCTCCTCACTATCTCATCGCTCCTCTTCGGGTAGAACGGACCCCTCCTCGGGTTGGTTCTGGTTCTAAGTTCCGTCCTCTGCTTGTACTTGGCGAATATGTCCTCGCGGTTTCCTGTGATGATGGCCTTTTCTGCGTTGACTATGACGACTTCCTCGCCCTCGAGGAGCATCTTGGCGACCTTCGAGGCGAGCCTTCCGAGTATGAGTCCTTCAGCGTTAATTATCCTCATGGCCCATCACTCCATTATGATTACTCCACTACCCTTCGGGTTCCTCTCGATGAGCTCCTCAATGGTGAGGACCTCTCCACCGGCCTCGACTATCTTCTTCTTGGCCGTCTCGCTGAACTTCCAGGCGGCAACGGTGACCTTGTGCTCGAGCTTTCCAGCGCCAAGGACGCTTCCCGGGACGATGACGATGTCGCCCTCCTTGGTGTAGCGGTTGATCCTGCTGACGTTCACTTCAGCCCTCTGCCTCCTGGGCCTCTCAAGGCGCCAGGCGATATCCTTCCATATCCTAACGCCTTCCTCGTTCGACTTCTTTCTGAGGTAGCGGATGAGCCTCCTCAAGTTTACGTCAGTTGGTCCGGTTCTCTTAACCATGAACATACCTCCTCAAAGCTCTCGCAGGGAAACCGACAGTTTAACGGGGTGAGCGTAAATACTGGTGCGGGGGCGGGGATTTGAACCCCGGAACCCCTACGGGACGGGACCCTGAATCCCGCGCCTTTGGCCAGGCTCGGCTACCCCCGCGTCAGTCGGCTAATTTATGGAGCTCGTTTATAAATCTATCGCTCTTCCTCATGAGGATTTTGAGGGCTATGGTCACGATTTCCTCAACGGGGAGTTCTCCGTTTGTCTCGACGGTAAAGACGAACGAACCAGGGACTATCTCCTCGCGTATCTTATCACCTACGTACTCGTCGAACTTCCTCGGCAGGTAGAAGGCCTTGGTGGTGGTTATGACCAGTTCCCCGTCGGTCTCTTCAACCGGCAGACCGCGCCTCTCGGCGAGGGCCTTGAGTTCCTTCCAGTCCGGAACCTCCTTGTCCACGTGTATCCTCGTGAGGTACTTGTAGTACACGAAGCCCGGCTGCCACTTGGCGTGATCCTTTCCGCGGCCGAGCTTGGCGTAGGCGTTGAGGGTAAGCTTTTGCCCCTCGGCGAGCTTGACTATCGGAATGTCTGGGTTGGCGGGCTTTACACCTTCATCGTCGCTTTTCAGGTCGCCGGAGTAAACCATTCCCGGCCCCTCTGCTTCGAGGGACAACGTAACGGTGTAATCGTCCAGCTCGAGGGAGTCGAGAGAAAACCTCTCGTGAGGCGTGGTGAGGGGTATCATAGCGAGCCTGTGGGCGATTATCTCATCGAACAGGGCAGAGTCGTTTTCAAAGAACTCGACCTCATCCACGGCGAAGGTGGGAACCTCTGCAAGAATAGTCCTCCTGAGGGCGTTTGCAAAGGCAACGTCAACTCCACGGAGGATGAACTTCATCGAGTCCTCCCGCTTTTCAAGAACCTCAAACTCCGGCTTCACAACCTTGCTCATTGGCATCACCAAAAAAAGAAGTTGTGGGATCAGACGCGCCTACCCCTTCTTCCGCCCTTCGGCCTGGTGCCGTCGTGCGGAATCGGGGTGACGTCCTCAACCCTCCCGATCCTGAGGCCTGCCCTGGCGAGGGCACGGATGGCCGCCTGGGCACCCGGACCGGGGCTCTTGCTCTTGCTTCCTCCCGGAGCGCGGACCTTGATGTGGACGCCGACAAAGCCCTTCTCCATGGCCTCTTCGGCGGCCCTTCTTGCCGCGATCATAGCCGCGTACGGGGAGGGCTCGTCCCTGTCGGCCTTGACGACCATACCACCGCTCCACCTGCTGACCGTCTCGGCTCCGGTGAGGTCGGTGATGTGGATGATGGTGTTGTTGTATGAGGAGTAGATGTGCGCAACTCCCCACTTCTCCTTCTTCTTTATGTTAACCTGCTGGGTCTGCTCCTCGCTCATGCCTCACCACCCTGCTTAGCCTGTTCAATAACCATCCTCTCGGGGTGGCTCTCCTTGGCGAAGGGAGAGTTCTTCGCGTAGGTGATAGTGTCTTCCTCCTCCTTGAGGACGAGGTAACCCGGAGAGCGGATGACCTGGCCGTTTACTTCTATGTGACCGTGGACTATGAGCTGCCTGGCCTGTCCAATGGTCCTGGCGAGGCCCTTCTTGAAGACCACCGTCTGAAGGCGCCTGTCGAGAACGTCCTCAACGGTAAGTGAGAGAACGTCATCGAGCACCGCATCGGCCGGGAGAAGGCCAAGCCTGTTAAGCCTCTGGAGGAGCTGAACCTTCTCAATCTCGGCCTGCTTTCCACGAGCCGCGAGAAGGCGCCTCGCCCTTCTCCTGAACTCCTTGAGCTGGGTCTCGTGGCGCCAGAGCTCCTTCTTGTTCTTAAGGGCGTACTTCTTCATGAGGACTCTCTCACGGTCGAGTCTCTCCTTAATCCAAGGGTGAGAGGGAGTCTCATACCTCTTCCTCTGCCTCTTTGGGTCTCCCATTTACACCACCTCACTTCACTTCTTCTTCCTGCTAACACCAAGGGTGGTGCCGTGCCTGAAGTTCGACCTCGTCCTCTGGCCGCGGACGGGCAGACCGCGCTCAAGTCTTATGCCGCGGTAGGACTTGATCCTGCGGAGCCTGTTAACGTCCTCACGCCAGGCCATGGCAAGCTTGGCGGTGACAAGGTGCATGTCCTTACCGGTCTCGTAGTCCTTCGGCCTGTTGACTGCCCAAGCCGGGATTCCATGGGCAACCGGGTCTTCGAGTATCTTCTCAATCTCCTTGACCTGCTCGTCAGTGAGGTAGCCCGCCTTCATGAACGGGTCTATCCCTGCCACCCTGAGCACCATAGTCGCGAAGTTTATGCCTATACCCCTGATGCCCGTGAGGGCCCATCTCAGCTGCTTATTTCCGTCCAAATCAACTCCCGCTACACGGACGATGTGTCTGAAGTTGTCCGTCATTACTAATACACCTCCATCTCAATCCTTCGTAGAGGATTTTGGCGCCGGGACGGGGATTTGAACCCCGGTGTCCAAGCGGACACGGGCTCTCAAGGCCCGCGCCATCCCAGGCTAGGCGATCCCGGCATATACGCGATAGCCAGACCCCTTAGCCAGCTCTCTCACTTCAGTGAAGTGGTCATCCATTAGAGCCTTAATATACTTTGCCCCCTGCTTTGTCTTGATAACGAGCTGCAGGAGGCCTCCATCGTTGAGATGCTGGGGAGCGTTTATAACTATTTCCCTCAGGATGTCCTTACCAGCGTGGACGGGAGGGTTTGTGATGATAGTGTCGAACTTTTCTCCCTTAACGGGCTCGTAGAGACTGCCCCAGCGAACTTCAGCGTTCCTAACACTGTTGATTTTTAAATTTTTCCTCGCCAGGTTCAGAGCCCTCCTGTTAACGTCGGTCATGACCACGTAGTCCACAAACCGGGACGCGACGATGCCAATGGCACCGTAGCCACAGCCCAGATCCAGGGCGCGCCACTTCTCGTCCAGCACCATGCTTTCTATCAGCAGCTCGGTTCCTCTGTCTAGCTTCCCGAAGGAGAATACACCACTTGCCGTGATGAACTTGAAGCAGTGACCTCTGATGCAGACCTCTATCGTCTTGGTCTTCAACGGCGTGTTTGGCTCTTCGGAGTAGTAGTGGCTCATGGTCGGGGATATGGAGAGGGGTTTATCAACCTTTGCTTGCACAATGTCTGAGAAAAGAAGGGAAAATACAACCACGCACTCACTTAGCCCAAAGTTTGGGATACCACTCCCTCGGCATGAAGACCTTGTCAACATCGACGGCTATGCCCTTGCTCTTCTGGAGCATCTCGCCGCTCGTCATCGTGGCCTTGCCGAGTGCCACCAGCTCGTCCTTGAGGGTCATTATGGCAACCAAATCGCCCTTCTTGATGCCCTTGTTGAGCTTGACTATGCCCGGAACGGCTAAATCAGCACCGTGGGTGACCGCCGCAACGGCGGAGTCCCTTATCCACACCTTGGGGAGGTGTTCAACCGCCTTCTCCATCGGCTGTATCGCCTTCCTGAAGTACTCCTCAATCCCATCCTCCTTCCAGAAGTGGTAGTAGTCAACGAGGTCGTGGAGCGTGACGAGGGTTTCGTCCTCCTTAAAGGGCCCGCTTCTAGTTCTCCTCAGCTCGGCCATGTGCGCTCCAACCCCGAGTGCAAGGCCGAAGTGGTGGATGAGTGATCTTATGTATGTTCCAGCCTCGACGCCAACGCGGAAGAGAACGTCCCTGCCGTCTATCTCAAGCACCTCGATGTAGTAGACCTTCCTCGTCCTCAGCCTTCTCTTGACCGCACTCCTGAGCGGTGGTCTTTGGATTATCTCGCCCTCGAACTCCTTCATGACGGCCCTTATTCTGTCCTCGGGAACGTCGCCGTGGAGGTGCATTAGAGCAACGTACTCCTTACCTGCAGGAAGTAGGGCCTGGACCACTCTGGTTGCCCGTTCAAGCGCGACCGGGAGGATTCCGCTGACCTTCGGGTCAAGGGTCCCCCCGTGGCCGGCTTTGCTGAGGTTGAATAGCCTCTTGACCCAGGCAACGACCTCGTGGCTCGTCGGCCCCGGTGGCTTGTCGAGGTTTATTATGCCGAACTGCATGTGCATCTCCATGGGCCTCTTCTCGGGCGGAAAGCCCCACTTTGGATTCGTCTCGGCCTTCTCGTCCTTGATCAGGACCTCTCGCTTTATGTCGGCAGGCAAAATCCTCCTGACTTCGTCCCTCGCCATGAGCATCACCCGGTGAGCGTTATCGCCCTAATTTAGTCTTCGAGTTTATAAACCTGAGCTAGTATTTGAAGTGGTATGTGAAGACCGGCCAGTTGGGCAGGTACTTAACAAGCTTCAGATAGCCGGGCACGAAGACTTCCCTTTTGCCCTTATCGAGCCCTCTCAGTATAGCATCCACGACTCTTTGGGGCTCTATTGAGCCCTTCGGGACCCTACCATTCCAGAAACTTGTCTTAACCTGCTTGGGGTACACCCTCATGACATGGATTCCCCTAGCCCCTAGCTCCCGCTCAAGGTTTATGGTTAGATAGTGGAGCGCGGCCTTGGCGGCGCAGTAGGATGGCAGTTCAGGGACGCTGATGAAGGCAACACCGCTGATTACGAACACTACGGTCGAGCCCTTTGGGAGCATTGGGATGAGAGCCTTCGTGAGCTCCACGGGCGCGAGGGTGTTTACCCTGAACAGGTTCTCCAGCTCCTCCCTTGAGTGCTCAAGAAGGGGTTTCCTCAAAGCGAAACCCGCGTTGTTTACAAGAAGGTCAACTCTTTCAACACCGAGCCTCCCAAGCCCTTCCAGGACTGTATCCGAAAAATTCTCCTTACTCAGATCTGCGACTATGTATTCAAAGGACAGTAACTCATCCCGGAGTTTACGAAGCTTCTCCTCATTTCTGGCCACACCAACAACCCTATAGCCCCTCTCAATGAGCTTCTCAACAAGGAGTCTCCCAAGTCCACCAGTTGGGCCTGTTATAAGTGCAGTTTTCATGAAACCACCATGAAAACTTGAGAACAAGGACTTAAAAGCGTTGAGAAGTTAAGAAGCGGCCGAAGGCCGCTGTATCACTCAAGGCTTATTCCAGCCTGCTCGAGAGCGGCCTTGACGGCCTCGTCGTCGGCGCCGCGCTCAATGTTGACCTTCTCCGGAAGGGGCTCGAGGTGCTTGACGTTCATCCTCCTGCGCTTGACCTTGTTGAGGCCAGCGCCGGTAACGAGGACGAAGTTCCTGTCAATGACGTCAACAACGACGACCTTCTGGCCGGCCCTCCTGCCGGCGATAACAACGGCAAGCCTTCCAACTTCCATAGCAGGCATTCATACCACCTCCGCTTTTTTGTTGCCCGGGTTTGAACCCGACCCCGCGTCACCGTCGGGGTACAGGTGGTCGATGGCGGCCTTCACAATGGCGAAGACGCCATCAGGATTCCAGTGGGCCGTATTAATGATTAAATCGTAAATCGACTTGTCGTCGATGTCAATCCCGTAGAGGTTTAAATACCTTTTCCTGTTGCTCTTTTCTCTCTCGGCAATTTGAACGAAGGCCTCCTCAACGGAGATGCCTTCCCGCCTGGCAACCCTCTTGGCGCGCTCCATTATGGGCGCGTCGAGCCATATTCTCAGATCAGCTTCCTTTACCATCCAGCCGGCCAGGCGGCCCTCTATAACGACGTTACACTCTTTGGCTGCCTCAACCTGTCTCCTGTCAACCTCCCTGTCTATCTCAGGGTGAAGTTCGGCGTACTCCTGAAACTCCTGCAGGGTCATTCCCCTCTCCTTCGCCATCTGGCGGAAGATGAGTCCCGCGTATATGTGCTTGAACCCGTAGTGCCTGGCAAGATTCCTGCATAGGGTTGTGGTTCCCGAACCGGCTAAGCCGCTGACTGTGATGACGAGGCAGCCCTTCGGCATGGAAACACCTTCAGAGGGCAATGCCGGCCCTGACCTGGGCCTTCATGACCTTCCTCATGCAGCTCGGGCAGAGGTTCGGGTAGGGCCTCTCCGGCCTCTTTGCGGTCTTCGGGAGCTTCCTGAGTTCACTGGGCCTTCCACGCGGGACGCCGTTGAGCGGCCTTCCGCACATGGCACAGTGGGCAACCTTTGGCTTCCTCCTCTCGAAGTGTATGACCGTCCTTCCACCCGGAGTCCTGACGTATTTCCTCTTCCATGACCTTGACCTGTACATAGGCTTCATTCCTCTCACCTCGGCTTTCCTTTTTGGGAATCGTTTTTAAATTTAACTCATATCAAGGAGCTTCCTAAGTATCATGCCAACGGCATAGCTTGTCAGGAAGTACCATCCGATGTAGCCGAGTTCGCTCGCTGGCAGACCCGAGTGATACATCCTGTGGAACCAGTCAAACACGAAGAAATTAAACGGGGCCTTGGCTATGCCGACTTCAACGTACCATCTCCTGAGCCAGCCGAAGAATATCCAGAATATCGGCAGGGTCAGAAGGGTAACCTTGAACATTGTGTCCTTCATTACCTCACTCTGGAGCCTCATAAGCTCCATCTGCTCCTGCTGAAGCTTTCTGAGCTTCTTTTCGTCCTTTGATGCCTGGGCCTCCCGGTATTTCTTCTGGAACTCCTTGCTCTTCTTCTGAAGGAGCTTCGTCTTCTCCTGATCCACCAGGAAGTAGTTCATGAGAGTAAAGAAGACACCGAGTATGGCACCTGCTATCGTGACCACCACTATCGGGTGGTACGCCTGTATGAGCGGTCCAAATACACTGTCAAGGAAAGAGTATATCCCCTCAATCATATTCTCCCACCGCCAGGTCAAGCACTTCAACAAGCTCGTGGACGGCCTCCTCAAGGCCCTTGTCCTCGTGGTTCTCAATAATCTTTATGAGCGCGTTTGAGTGCATAGCGTAGCTCACAGCCGCCGCGCGGTTCAAGTCCTGGTGCCTCTGTATCTGCTCCTCCGTTTCAACATCACGGTCGCGCTTCAGGTCACGGAGGCGCCTTCCAAGTATCTCGCTTGGATTCGCTTCTATTATCACTATGAAGTTGGGGTTTATGATTTCTATAACCTCCCTGGGGAAACCAAGCAGGTAGCCGACTGGAGTCCTTATGGTGGCGTGGGTGTCTATGAGCACCGGCTCACTCTGGGATATCTCAACTATTCTCCTCGCGGCCTTTAGCTGAAGCTCCTTCTGGACGTTGGGGTTGAGCTTCCTCATCTCGTCCCTGTGCTTCACCAGCCCAGATTTCAGCGCCTCATCGAACATAAGGTCCCCGAAATTGACCAGCCTGAACTTGGCACGGGACTTCTTGAGTGCCAGTCGAGTGATAGTGCTCTTACCCACCCCTGGAATCCCTGTTATCATGACCACAAACGGCATCGCGCTCACCCAGGAAGGTTTCTGGAAGAAATAACCGAACCAGGTTTAAAAGGTTTTGTGAAAAAAAGAAAGTGCTCACTTGGTGAAGAACTTCCTCAACGCCGGGAACATCTCCGTCGCCTGCTCTCTGGCTATCTCCTCGTAGAACCTGTAGAGGATGCCGACCGTAAGCAGTATTCCAGTTCCCGTACCGAGGGCGCCGAGGAAGTCTGCGAGCACCGCCACGATTGCCAGGGTGAAGGAACCCCAGAATGTAACGTATGGTATGTACCTGTTGAGCACCCTTTCGAGTATTCTCGGATCCCTCCTGAATCCGGGTATCTGAAGTCCAGCGTTCTGGAGCTGTCTGGCTATACTTTTGGCGTCGAGGCCCGTCAGCTCGACCCATAGGAACCCGAATATTATGGCCCAGAATATCGTCATCAGAGCGTAGACGAGGGCCCTTCCAGGATCAGCTATGACGTGGTAGATGTCTCTGGGCGGGTAGAGGTACGTGACGAGACCGCTCAGTGGGTTACCGTTCTGGTCAAAGGTTCCGAGGAAGGTATAGCCGTAGTTGTTAAGGAGCCTGGCCCAGAGCTGGACGTTGGCGTAAAGGGCGAAGGTTAGGATGATGGGTATGTTGCTCACGTACATGAACCTTATCGGATACCTTCCGCGGACTGTGACGCGGCCATAGCTGAGGGGTATCTCAACGCGCATGCTCTCGAGGTAAACGACGACGAGGAACACTACTATGGTTGCCAGAACGTCCATTATGTCGGGTAGTGTGCCCCTGTAGAGGGCTCCCGTTAGATCGCCGTGGATGAGGTGCTGTATGAACGCCGGAATGGCACCGATAATGGCGGGACCGCCCGTAACCGGGTCGATGTACTGACTGGTGGTAAACGGGTTAAGGGACTTGACAATGACCGTCTGGGAAACACCCGCGGCGATGAAGAGGCTGATACCGCTCCCTATGCCCCACTTGCTGACCAGCTCATCGAGGAGGATGAGCAGGGTCGATGCAAAGCCGAGCTGGAGTATGATGAGTATTCCAAGGCCTAACCCTATGTAGACGGCACCTCCTGGTGTGGAAACCGTCTGGAACGCTCCTATTCCCGTATCAACCTTCCCAAACGCACCGGCGAAGACGTATATGGCGGCCTCAAAGAAGCTCATGAAGACTGCAAAGAGCTTCTGGGCGGCCTGATAAAACCTCCTATCCTCGTGATTTGAGAGATCGAGGTGAACGATTTCAGACCCGACGAGAAGCTGCATGATGATACTCGCGGTAACGATGGGGCCGATACCGAGGGTAAGAAGAGAACCGCTCCTTCCGGCAAGCACGAACCTCAGAGTGGCGAAGTAGTCCTGGATGTTCTCCGGAATTCCGTAAAGCGGAATTTCGGCGAGTACGAAGTAGAGCAGCAGGGCAAGTCCGGTCCACATGAATTTCTCTTTGAGGGGTACGTGCCTCTTGGGCCTCTCAACCTCAGGAAAGTATCTTTCCAGGGCGTAGATGATGTCCCTTGCTTTCCCCATGATTAACACCCGCCAGAAGTTAAATTAAAGGAATCAGGCGAGGAGAACCTCGCCGCCAACGGCCTTGATCTTCTCCTCGGCCTTCGGGGTGACGTAGTAGGCCTTGATGACCAGAGGTCTGGTGAGCCTGCCAGTTCCAAGAACCTTGTCGACGCCGAGCTGGGTGGTGTCGACGATTATCTTCCCTTCCTCCTCGTAGGCTATTCCAGCGTCGAGGAAGAGCTGGAGGTTCTCGTCGATGTCGCTGAGGTTTATGGTCTGCGGAGTGTACTGAACCGCTTTGGGCCTGTGGAAGCCGCGCTTGCCGAGGTGGTCGGGGGCGTACTTGATGGTCCAGGTGAACTTCTGATCCTTCCTCTTTCCGGTTCCAGCCATTCCCTTACCACCCTTGCTTCCACCGCCGCGGTGCTTCTTCTTGCAACCCCATCCGTGAGTGTGACTTCCGCGGAGCTTCCTAACCTTCTTCTTTCTCCTTATCATCTCTCGCCACCTCAGAGCATTCTCTCAATGAGCTCGTTTATCTTCTCGCCGCGATAGCCGAGCGCCCCGCCTTCCTTGAAGCTGCGCTTCTTGCTACCCTTAAGTCCTCCCCTCGGCGGGTGGAGCCTGAAGACGGGCTTGATGTTCGGGAGGTCAGTGAGCTTCATCTCGCCGCTGACCACCTTCTCGGCGAACTCGTCGATGGTCATTCCGAGCTTCTCCTTGACGTACTCATCAGTGACAGGCTTGTTGCCGATGAGCCTGCCGCGCTTCCTGATGAGCTCCGCAAGGGTCTCCTTGTTGATCTCGCCCCAGGTTATGTAGTCCTTGACCTTCTGAACCATACCCTTGTAGCTCGGGGTGTCGTCGACGAGGACGAGGTGGTTTATTCTGTGGAGGCGGAGCATGGCGAGGGTATCCCTCACTTCACCCTTCGCCCTTATCCCGCTCCTAAGCCTGATGAGCGCTAACTTAGCCATCTCCTCTCACCTCACTCAACCTGGAAGTTCGCTGACATCTCCCTTCCGACGATTATGCCGTAGCGCTCGATGTCCTCTGGCTTGACGGCGACGCTGTTGGTGTTGTAGAGCGCGTTGAAAACGGCCTTGGCGAAGTTAACGGTGGTTCTCGTCTCACCGAGGGTCTGGGACCAGACGTCCTGAACGCCGGCCAGGGAAAGGATCTTCTTGCCGACGTCACCGATGACCAGTCCAAGACCACGCGGTCCCGGCATGAGCTTGACCTTAACGCTACCCTCCTTGCCCTCGACGGCGAACGGGATTGAGTGCGGCCTCCTGCACCTACACTCCCAGCTTCCACAGCCGCGCTTGATCTCGATGATGTTCATCTTTGCATAGTCAATGGCCTTCCTGATGGCTATTCCAACCTCCTTGCCGTGGCCGATTCCAAGGCCGACGTAGCCGTCCCTGTTGCCCACAGCGGCAAGAACCCTGAAGCGGATCCTCCTGCCGCTGTCGGTCATTCTCACGGTCAGGGCTATGTCGAGCACTTCCTGGTTCTCCCTGAGGTTGACCTCCGGAAGGAGGACATCGACTATCTCGGGCTCCTTTATCTGGTAGCCCTTCCTGAATATCTCGTGAATGTCAGTTATCTGGCCCTCCTTGACAAGCTTGCCGAGCTTGGTCCTCGGCTCCCACTCCTCAAGAACGCGCTGGGCCATCTCTCTCGGGTCGCTCATTCTCTCGCCCCCTCAAACTTCTCGATTATCTTGGCCTTAACCTCTTCAAAGTGCTCGGGGAGCTTCTCGGGCTCGAGGCCCCTCACGAGGTAACCGCCGAACTGCTTCCTATACAGGCTCTCGTCCTCCTCCTTGAGTGCCTTGGCGTAGTTGGCAACGTGCTCGCCGTTTATCCTGTAGTCCTCAGGGTAGATCTCCTCGCTGTGAGGAACGTTGAGTCCAGCGTCAACGGCACCCTTGAGGACTGCGAAGATTGAGCTTCCCTTGGTCGGCGGGTGAAGGCCTATGTCGAGGATGGCCTCCTCGATGCCGGCCTTCTTGGCCTTGTAACCTATGAGGAGACCGAGCAGGTAAGCCGACGGGGTGTTGCCGCCGTGACCCTTCCAGCCGAAGTCCCTCATGAGCTCCCTGGTGTGGGCGGAAACGAGGGTCCTGTCGCCCTTGGGGTCGTAAACGACTATCTGCGCTATGTGGTGGTTGAGGGTCTTCCTCACGACAAGCCTGGGCTTGCCGGACTTGAGGAGCGCGAGCCTCTTGTGATAGTTAGTCTTACCCTCTCTCCTCCTTCTGAACGGAACCCTATACCTCGGTCCGTGTGCCATCTCTCTCACCTCACTCCTTCAAGATACCGTGCTCCTGCATGAACATGTAGAGCTGCCTCTTGTTCTTGAACTGGCCGCCCTTGGCCCTGATGTAGAGTCTCCTGTAGGTGTGCTCGTCGAGCTTGCCCTCGGCCTTGAGCTTCCTGAGCTCCTTCCTGAGGGCCCTTATGGTCATCATCCAGCGCTCCTTCTTGCCCATCCTGGCTGTCTTCTTACCCTTCTTGCTTCCCGGGCCGCGGTGCCTGCCCTTCTTCCGGGCCTCCTGGAATGCCCTTGCCCTGGCCCTGCTCTGGCCCTTGATGGGCTTCTTCTTTATGACGCCGTCGTTGATGAGCCTCTTGACGTCCTCTCTGGTTATAGCGGCGGCCACGTCGTCTATCCTCTCCGGGTCTATCCAGACCCTGTTCTCACCGCACTTCAACAAATCAGCGGCAATCCTTCTCTGCATCTTGAGCATAAGCCCCACCTCACGGGTTGAGTACCTTCACTCCAAGCTCCTTGGCCTTGGCAAGTATGGCCTCTCTCTTCCTCGCGCCGACGGTTCTTGCTATCCTCGCCGCCTGCCTGCTCGGGTCGATGGCCTCAAGCTCTCTGACGTTGTGGACGAGAACCTCCTCATAGCCGCTCGGGTGGAGTCCGCGAACGGCCCTGGGTGAACTCCAGCCTATGCTCGGTGAGCGCGGCTTGCCCTTCTTCTTGAGCCTCATCTTGCTGTCGATTCCCTTAGGCCTTCTCCACTTGGGGTTGTTCTTGAACTTCGGATAGCGCCACCACTCCTGGCGAAGGAAGCGGGGCTTCTTCCTCTTGATCCTGGCCCTTATCCTAAGGAGTCTCGCCTTCTCGTTCATTTCTCACACCTCAGAACCTTATCGGCTTGCCAGCCTTCTCAACGATGTAAACTCCATCCTGGAAGACGCGCCTGTCCCACTTGGTTATCCTCGTAGCCTGTTCGATGTTGGCAGCGGTCTGGCCCACAGCTTCTTTGTCTATGCCCTCGACGATGACCTCCTGACCGCGAACCTTGACGGTGACTCCGGGGAGTATCTTGGCCCTCCTCGGATTCTTCTCACCGAGGAAGTTCTCTATGAGTACCTCGTCCCCCTGGACCTTTATGGTCATGGGGAAGTGGCTGTAGACGGCCTTCAGCTTGTATGTGAAGCCCTCCGTGACGCCCTTGATCATGTTGGCTATGTGCGCCCTAAAAGTCCTCGCTATGGCTATGTCCCTCCTCCTCGGGAACTCCTTGAAGACGACGACCTTGCCGTCCTCGGTGAATATCTTGACACCCGGATAGCTGAACTCCCTCTCAAGCTCGCCCTTGGGCCCTTTGACCTTGACAACGTTGTTCTCAACGGTGACTTCAACGCCCTCTGGGATCTCAACCTCTTCCCTTACCCACGCGTCTATCGGCATCTCTCTCACCTCAGTAGACGTAGGCTATCAGTCTGCCGCCAATTCCCTTCTCGATTGCCTCTTTGTGGGTCATAACACCCTGGGAGGTCGAGACTATGAGGATACCGAACTCGAAGGCCGGAAGGAACCTCTTCTCCCAGGCCTCGTACTCCCTAGCCTTGACCGGGAAGCGCGGCTTTATTGCTCCAGCCTTGTTGATCTTACCTATGAGCTGCACCCTGTAGATGCCGGCCCTTCCGTCGTCAATGAACTCAAACTCGCCGATGTAGCCGTTCTCCTGCATAACCCTGAGGACCTCTCCCATGAGTTTGGAGGCCGGCTTGAGGTAGACCTCCTTCTTTCCAACCCTCTCGCTGTTGGTTATGTGGGAGAGAGCGTTCGCCAGCGGATCAAGCAGAGTCATCTCATCTCACCTCACTCGTACTTCTTAAAGCCCAGTTTGGGGGCTATCTCTCTAAAGCAGTGTCTGCAGAGCATGAGGCCGTGTATCCTGATCACCGGGCCGTACTGGCCGCAGCGCACGCACCTTCTCGCGCCCTTCCCAAACTTCCTGGGCTTCCTCTTGTTGTAGTCAGCCTTCGCCATCTCACAATCCCTCCACCTTGGCCTTCAACTCCTCAATAGCGAAGACGATACCTTCTTCTTTGGCCAGCTTGTGCTTGGTCGGGAGCTTCTTCCTCTGCCTCTTCCTCTTGGCGACCCTGAAGCCAGGTCTCTCGAGGGTAACGCAGACGTCCATACCGAAGATTCCTATCTCGGGGTCGTACTCGACGCCCGGGATGTTGATGTGCTCCTGAATTCCAAAGCAGAAGTTGCCGTGCTCGTCGAAGTTGCTCACATTGAGCTTCCTGTCAACGGCTTCCAGGAGCCTGTCGAGCATCTGATAGGCCTTCTCGCCGCGGAGTGTGACCTTCACTGCTATCGGCTCTCCGCGCCTGATTCCAAAGTCCCTGTTGGTCTGCTTGGCCCTCCTCCTGATCGGCTTCTGGCCGACGAGCCCCTCAAGCATCGTCTCAGCCTTAGTCAAGCGCTCACCGCTCTCGCCAACTCCAATGTTTATGGTGACCTTGGCAATCCTGGGCTTCCTCATCGGGTGAGCTTCCCAGTCTGCAAGGATAGCCTCTCTGTTGATCTGCATCTCATCTCACCTCACGGAAGGGAAATCTCCGGCTTGTCCTTACCAACGACGAAGGCGTACTCCTTCAGGGTGTCGAAGAGCTCACCATTCTCGTCCTCGATGGTGACGACGTCCGGCCATCCCATCGGGAACTGCCTGACCTCAACGATCTTACCCTTCCTCGCGACGTTCTTACCTTGGGTAACGAAGACGTAGGAGCCAACCTCAAACGGGAGGACCTCGATGACCTCCCTCTCGGGGACCTTCATGAGGACGGTGTAAGCGGTCATGTACCTGTCCTTCTCGTCCATGGTGACGAGGTGGTTGCTTCCGTCGTGGAGGTTGAGCTGAACCTTCGCGCCCTTGACCATGCGCTTGTTGCTTATCCTGAGCGGCTTTATGTTGGCTTCCTTCTCGCTTATCGGGTGGAGTATGAGCTTTCCTATCCTGTTTGGAAGGACCCTGTAGTGCTCTCCGGTCTCGGGGATGGATATGACGTCCATTATGCCGACCGGGAACTTGTAGTCCTTCCTAACACGGCCGTCAACGAGGACCTTGCCCTCGTTGAGGATCTTCCTCGCCTCTCTCGCGGTCCTTGCGTAGCCGAGGTAGTCCCTAACTATGTAGAGCAGCGGTATGGAGGTCTTCATGCTGTGCGGGCCCGGCCTCGGCCTGACCGCCCACTTGTACTCCTTCCTGTGGATGTACCACTGAGTGGGAGCGGCAAGCCTCTTAAGGTGCCTCTTAGCTCCTTTTCTCGCCATCAACCAGCCCTCCTACTAATTATCTTCTCCCTCTTCTCATCGTCGAGGTTGAGCTCGATTATCATAACGTTCGACGGGTGGAGCGGGTAGAACACCTCGGTTCCGTCGGTCTTCTTGTGGGTGACGCCCTCGACGTGTATCCTGTACCTCTTGAGGTCGAGCTCAACGACCTTGCCTTCCTTGCCCTTGAAGTCGCCGCGCATGACCCTAACCTTGTCGCCAACCCTAATCGGGATGCTCCTTATGCCGTACTTGTTCCTGAGCTCGGGGCTCAGGGTGGCTGCCATTATCTTGCTCCTAAGGTGAAGGGGAGCGGTGTGGAGGAACTTCCTCTGCTTCCTCGGCTGTTTAGTATCGAGCTTCATCATTCTCACCTCACAACACTATGCTCGCTATGCTGCCGAGCCTAACCCACCTCTCGGCAGCCTCTCTAGCGATGGCACCCCTGATCTCAGTTCCCCTCGGGACACCTTCAGGGGTGACTATCGCCGCCGCGTTATCCTCGAACTTGACACGCATACCGTCAAGCCTGCGGTACTCCTTCCTCTGCCTGACCACGACGGCCCTGACGACCTGGTGCCTTATGTCCGGCCTTCCCTTCTTGACGGTGGCTATGACCATGTCGCCGACACCCGCGCTGGCGAGCCTCCTCCTCGTTCCCTTGTAGCCGACGACACCAATGATCTGGATGACCTTGGCACCGCTGTTGTCGGCGACATTGAGGTATGCACCGACCGGAAGAGCACGAGTTGGCCTGACGGGGCTAATTCCTCTCGTAGCACCTGCACCTTTCTTCGCCATCTAAATCACCTCTCGCCGGCCCTCTTGGTGACTGCCACGACAACCCAGCTCTTGGTCTTGCTTATCGGCCTGGTCTCCGCTATAAGAACGCGGTCGCCAACCTTTGCATCGATGCACTCCGGGTTGTGGGCGTGAATCTTGCTCCTCCTGAGCTCATACCTCTCGTACTTCTTGAGGTAGTGGTAGTGCTGCCTCTCAACGACGACGGTCTTCTTACCTTTGTCGCTGACGACGACGCCCTCGAAGTATCTGCCGTGTATCTTGAGGTGCCCGTGCCAGGGGCAGTGCGGATCGTCACACTTCTCAGCGGGAGGCTGAACCTTCAATCCGATCTCTCTCATCTTCTCCACCTCTTCTTCAGTCTCATCTCGGGTCTTCCAATCAGCTCTTTTCCGTTGATTCGGATCCTTTTATCGCCAACCTCAAATTCGAGCTCCGCCACGTCCTTCGGGATAACCCAGACCCTCTCACCGCCGATGGTGAGGGTGTTCCTCGTCTCGTCAAGGACGTAGCCCTCGATGCCAACCAGCTCTGGATGAGATGCCCTTATAATTTTTGCTTTCAGGCCTATGAGCTCGTGCCAGACGATGTTTTTGGCAGTCACTCGATCTCTATCAGATCCTCGGAAAATCCAAGGTCTGCGAGCAACTTCTTGACCCTGTCTCTGTGGTCGCCCTGGAGCTCGATCCTTCCTTTTTTCACCGTTCCGCCGCATGCCAGCTTCGCCTTCAGCTTCTTTGCTATATCTTCAAGGTCGAACTCCTTCTCGTCTATGCCCTCTATTATGGTTTTAAGCTTTCCGTATCTGGCTTTCTCTATGTAGACCCTAATTCTCTGCTGCTCCTTCAGGACCTCCTTAAAGAGCATCTCATCCAGAGGGTTAACAATCCTTGGCACCGAACCTCACCTTTTCTCCCTAAGCTTCTCCTTCTTTATGGTAAGCAGGCGCGCGATGTCGCGCCTGAGGTTGCGGATGACCATGGGGTTCTCGGTGGAAGCCCCCATGGTGAGCACACCCCTCTCCTTGGCGAGTTCGAGGCGGAGCTCCCTGAGCTTCTTCTCGATCTCGTCAAGGCTCATCTCCCTAATCTCACTCGGCTTCATTGGTGCTCACCTCTTCCTGAACCTTCTCGATGACCTCGATCTCGTCCGGGAGCTTGGCGTCGGGCGGCATTATGGAAACCTTAACACCGATGACACCGAGCTTGAGCTTGGCCTGGGCGTAGCCCTTGCTGACGAGGGTCTCGGCAGGGTTTCCAACCTTGGCGAGGTAGCCCTGGTAGAAGCGAACGCTCTTGGCCCTCTCGCCGGTAAGCTTTCCGCTGAGCCTTATCTCGACACCCCTCGCACCGTTCCCCATGATGGCCCTTATGGCAGAGTAGGCAGCCCTCCTAAAGTGGACGCCCCTCTCAAGGGTCTGAGCCAGGCGAACCGCCTGAACCTTGGCGTTGAGGTAGGGGTTCTTGATCTCCTCGACCTCTATCTGGGGATTCTCAAGGCCAAACTCCCTCTCAAGAATCCTGGTAAGCTCCCTTATCTTCCTTCCGCCCCTTCCGATAACGTAACCGGGGTTGGCAGCGAAGATGACGACCTTGGTTCCGAGGGGGGTCTTCTTGATGTCGATTCCACCGTAACCAGCTCTCCTAAGCTCCTTCTCAAGGTACTCATCAATGAGCATCTCCTTAACGCCTTCCTTAATGAAGTATCTCTCGATCGCCAAAGGTCTCACCTCCTAATCTCCTCGACGACTATCTCTATGTGGGTGGTCTGCTCGTTGAACGGTGTGGCCCTTCCGAAGGCCCTCGGGATGTACCCACGAAGCACTGGACCCCTGTGAGCTGCCGCGTGGATTATCTTGAGCCTGTCAACGTCGAGGCCCTTCTGCTCGGCGTTGTTCCTGGCGTTGAGGAGCACCTTCTTGACGGCCTTGGCGACCTTGACCGGGTACCTTCCCGGACCGAAGCCCTTGCCCGGCTTGTGCCCCTGGCTGTCGTGGTGCTTCCTGAGCGGAACCGGCCTCTTGAGGGCTATGACATCGTCGAGGTAGCGGAGAGCGTCGTTGACCATCATGCCCCTTATCTCCCTGAGGAGCTCAACGCTGTGCTTGGGGGAGATTCTGAGGTCCCTTCCGCTAGCGCGAGCCATCCTCTCGGGGTCAAAATTTTGGAATGAGTAGGAAAACCTGCCCCTGCTCATCTATACCACCTCACTTGACCGCCACGAACATCGATGACCTGGTAGCACCAACACCAGGTGATCCGTGCTGGACTATCTTCCTCGTGAGTGCGAACTCGCCGAGGTAGTGGCCTATCATCTCCTCCTTGATCTCGATCGGGACGAACTCCTTCCCGTTGTGGACGTGGATGGTCATGCCGACCATCTCAGGAAGTACAACCATGTCCCTGCTGTGGGTCCTTATCGGCTTGTTGTACTTGCCCTTCTTAGCCAGGCGAATCTTCCTGAGGAGCTTCTTCTGCTCCGGGGAAAGGCCCCTCTTAAGGCTCCTCCTCTGCCTGGCCGGGAGGAGCTTGGCGAAGTCCTCGAGTGACATGTTGAGCAGTTCCTCGAAGGTGTAACCCCTGTACCTAAACTCCTTCTTTCTCGCCATCTTCATCACTTCCTCCTACCAGTTCTTCTCGCGGCTATGTGACCGACCTTCCTTCCGGGCGGGGCGCGCCTCGAAACCGTTGAGGGCCTTCCGATGTGGTGCTCCTTACCACCGTGCGGGTGGTTGACTGCGTTCATCTTGACACCCCTCGGCTTCGGCCAGAACCTGTTCCTCGCCTTGGCGATGTAGTAGGCCTTACCGGCCTTGACGATCGGCTTCTCCAGCCTACCGCCGCCTGCAACCACACCAATGGTGGCCCTGCACTCAGGCTTGAACTGCTTGAGCTCACCGCTCGGAAGCTGGACTATGACCTTGTCCTTCTCCCTGCTGACGACGAGTGCGTAGGCACCGCCGGCCCTAACGTACTTCCCTCCGTCGCCCGGGACTCCCTCGATATCGTAGACGTAGCTTCCCTCCGGGATCATGGCAAGCGGAAGGGTGTTGCCGATCTTTACCGGGGCGTTCGGTCCGATGGCAATCTCCTCACCCACGAGTATTCCCTCGGGGGCTATGATGAGCTTCTCCATGCCGTTCTCGAACTTGACGCGAGCAACCGGCGCGGTCCTTCCAGGGTCGTGGAGTATCTCGACGACCTTGCCGACGAGGGTCTTCTCTTTGGTAATGTTGAGCGGAACGTACCTGACGGCGCCCCTGTACCTGTGGGACGGCGCCCTAAAGGTCGTGGTTCCCTTACCTCTCCTCTGCTGAATCAAACTCTTTCCCATCTCACTCACCCCGTCAGAACAATCCTATCCTGGCAGCAACCTCACTTGCGCTGTACTCAGGCTTGAGCTTCACGTAGGCCTTCTTCTCTCCCCTCATGGTTATGAGGGTGTTGACCTTCTCGACTTTGACCTCGAACATCTCTTCCACGGCCCTCTTGATGTCCTGCTTGGTGGCCCTCTTGTCCACTATGAAGGTGAGCTTGTTCTCGTTCTCAATCATCGCCACGGCCTTCTCCGTGACGACCGGCTTAACTATAACCTTGTAGGGGTCCATCTCTCATCACCCGTAGATCTCCCTAAGTCTCTCTATGGCACCCTTCGTCCAGATGGTAAGCCTTCCCGGGTGGGTACCCGGAGCGAGCAGCTCGGCGCTGAGGTTCTCGACTGTGACGACGTCAACACCCGGGTGGTTCCTCGCACCCTGGACTATGCCCTCGTTCTTCGCGACAACCACGAGCGGACCCTTGGCCTTCTTGTAGCGCCTTCCACGCATCTTACCCTTACCAGCCCTGATCTTGGTGTTCTTCTTTGCCCTCTCGATGTCGTCCCAGACGCCGAGCTTCTTGAATATCTCCCTGGTCTGGGCGGTCTTGAAGACCTTCTCAAGGTCGTCGGTTACTACAATCGGAACCTGCGGGACGTTGTCAACGACGTGGCCCCTAGCCCTGACGAGGTCGTAGTTGGCCGTTGCAGCGATGGCACTCATTATAGCCAGCCTGCGCTCCTTCTTGTTGATGTCCTCCCAGATGATCTTCTCGACCTTCGGCGGGTGGGTTCTCCTTCCTCCGACCGCGAAGGGAACGAAGGCCGCAAACCTGGGGGAGGTCTTTATCCTCTCAACCCTCGCCATGCCGTGGCCCTTTCCGATGTTCTCGGTGACGCGCCTCTTACCGGCGTATGGGCTCCTTCCCTGAGGCTGTATCCTGTGGGTCCATGATGCGATGACGGCCCTCCTGATGAGGTCGGGCCTGTAAGGAGTGCTGAAGACCTTGGGAAGCTCGATCTCCTCCACCGGCTCGCCTTCGAGATTGAAAACCTTAACCTTCATTTATCTCACCTCACTGCTTGGACTCCCTACTGACGTAGGTTATCTGCGGCCTCTCAACGGGCGGCCTCTTCTTCGGTGCCCTTATAGCCGGCCTGACCCTGACGATCCTCTTGAAGGAACCCGGAACGGTTCCCTGGATCATTAGGAAGTCGCTCCTTATGATTCCGTAGTGCGGGAAGCCACCCTTCGGGGTGATGTCTACCTCGTTCTTCTCGTCGAGCTTGAGCTTGCCGTTCTCACCGATGGCGATGAGCCTCTTGTTGAACTCGGTCCTGTGGTGGAAGCCCATCTGACCGGCCTGCGGAACGGTCCACATGACCCTGGTCGGATGCCACGGACCGAGGTTACCGATGTGCCTGGCCTTGCCAGCCCTCTGGGCCTTGTGGAACTGTATCTTGACGCCCCAGCGCTTGACCGGGCCCTGGGTTCCCTTGCCTTTGGTGACGGCTATGATGTCAAGAAGCTCGCCCTCGTGGAGAACCTCGCTTGCCCGTATCTCCTTGCCGATCTTCTCCTTGGCGTAGGCAAACTTGGCCTTGACGTCGTCGCCACCGATGGCGTACTCCATGACCTCGGGCTTCTTCTTGAGCTTGATGAGCCACGGCTGGGTGTGGACGAGAAGCCTGACATCAACTATCTCGCCGTCGTTGACGAGGTCCTCAAGCTGGCCGAGCTTGGCCTGGAAAGCATCCTCGTTGTAGTCCTTCGGCAGGGTCTTTATGCGCCTCTTAACGTGGTCGTTCAGCTCGTGGAACCAGACCTCGGTAGCCGTTTCAAGCCCGAGGTAGCCCTGCCTGTAGGCCCTGATGCCGTAGACGAAGAGCGGCGGGACCTCCACGATAGTGACCGGCATGAAGATCTCCTTGCCCTTCGTGAGCCCTGGTCTGTCGTCTATCATGAGGACGTGGGTCATACCGGCCTTGTAGCCGGCGAAGCCCAGCATCCTGACCTCGCTGTCCTTCGGCCACTTCCTGATTCTCGGGACTATGCTCTTAGCCCTCTTTCTCGGGGAGTAAGCCAGTGAACCTCTCCTTGGCCTGTGTATTTTTCCCATCTCAATCCCTCCTTATGAGATTAAATATTGCGAGAGTCGCGAGGAGCGCCTCCTCGGTGCGGACGGTAGCTGTCCGCTGATTTGGAACCGTGTTGAGGATTAGATCAAAGGTATAATCCTCCTCGCCGAGGAGCTCGATCACGCCCTTCCTCGGTGAGCCAAAGACGAATCCGACCTCCCCCTCCAGCGGGGGAAGCTTCACCTCTCTAATGTCGCGACCCTTACGCGAGGTCGCGATGACCAAATCCAGCCTGGCCTTTTTAAGTGTTTTCGCCAATGACTTCCCAGTTAGGTGCACCCTGTACCCCCAGTACTCCTCTGGCTTCGCTGGTATCACCCTGAGAGGCCTTACCGAGACGATCCTGAACGTTGCACGCCCTTCAACGTTCCCTTCGACCATCGCGAGGTCGTCGAGGCCGATGTCTGCGTAGATTCTGCGCCCCTTCCTGAAGGCAAAGCCCTCGCGGATTTCGCCCACCTTAGGTTTTCCCTTGAGCTTGTGGTGCGGGGTTCTGAGCGGCGGTATAACGCCGGCGTACTTGAGCTCTGGCATGAGCGGGAACAGCCTCTTTCTGAGATACTGGGGCGTTTCCGCGTATTCGAGGATGGTCTTGATGAACCTCCCGTCCCGACCGCCGGCCCTGTAAATCCAGATGTGCTCGACGCCGAAGATGGCACAGGCCCTGGTTATCTGTCCGACCTTGTAGGTTCTGATCTTTGGGTCGTCACTCTCTTCGAGGAGCGAATCCGGAATGAAGACGTGCCAGGCCATTTTCCCGTCATCCTTCGCTGTGGTCACTTCAACGCTGAACTGGGGTCTATGGAGAGTATTTAAAAGGCTTTCGAACCTTTCCACCCTTTTTTGGTTTGAGAGGTGTACAATTTTTTTGCAAAGCAAACTTCACCTTCGTGAAGTTTGATCAAGGTTGGTAGCTCATCACTGAACTTCCGGAGCTAAGAGTGTGATCCCTCCCCAAACGCCCATTCCAAAAACGGAATTCAACTCAACGGGCAGGTATTATTAGGAGTTCCTGCTCACTGACGCCCTTCGGGCGTCGATTTAAAGTGAACTCACTCTTAGTGACTTGCTTTTATAGAAAAAGCCTCATTAGCTGGATCACTAGCTCAGACTAACTCTCAGAACGAGAGCTACAAACTTTTGGTCAAGCTTTCCTAAAGCTTGCTCTGTACTCTCAAACCCCCAAAGTGGGGCTTCGCCCCACGGAAAGAAACTTTGCCTGCGCAAAGTTTCATCAAAGTTTGTACGTGCTTTTCAGGTGCCGTAATTCTGAAGGTTTTCCTCTTAAGCAGGTTTTCTCTAAGAGGGGTTTACTTTTAATAGCGCCCGAAGGGCGCGAAGGAGATAAACCCAACAGACATCGGCTACTCTGCCCAAGAAAGCCACTAAAAGTCCCTCACATAACGAAACACGTACGAGCTACTTCAAGGCGATTAAGTCGAGTCAGAGCCATTTGGTCAAGCTTTGCGCAAGCAAAGGTTGCTGGGGGGCTAACGCCCCCACACCCCCAATCAGCCCTTGCAAAGCAAGCGCTGGCGGAAAGTAATAATAGTGCTTCCCCTAAGCCAATTTTAACAAGGGTTTACCCTCGAGATTCAGTTTTTGAGTGAGAACATCTCCAAGGAATCCTTTTGAATGGGTTCGCTTCAAAAAGACGCCCGAAGGGCGTCAAAGAGTAGGAAACCCTCACAAGATACCCTTATTATGCGCGTTCTTCGTTAGATCGGGGGCATTGGAAAGAAAACCCGATGTTGTAACCCCCACCTTGTTTGAGGACGAATTGTTTGATGAAACTTTGCGCAAGCAAAGTTTCTTAGAAAGGACTAACTTGCCGGGGTGCGAGTTGATGGGGCTTTCCTCAGGAACGTTAATAACAGACAAAAGTTTGAGAAGACCATTAAGGGCCCAAATATCCTCAGAGCTTCTTTATCTCCTCGCCCTTTCCAAACTCGCCCCGCTTTATTATTTCGAGCGCGAAGGCAGCTCTTGAAGAGGAACCCAAACAGAAAAGCCAACGAGATAATAACCGCGGTTATCATAATGGCGATTATCATTCTCAGCGAATTTAAAAAGAAAGCACGCGCCTCAAAAACAAAGCAGGGGAAACCTCAGTCCACAAATGCCAGCCCGTTCCACAGCTCTTTTATCTCCCTCGTCGCGTCTGGGTAAACGCGCTTAAAGGTTATCCTCCAGTAGCCGTTCTTCAAATCCTCGATGTCCTCGATGTGAATATTCACGCCCAGCCTCTCGAAGTGGGTGACCATTCTGTGGGCGGTGCTTATGTTCTTGACCCGCACAGTGAAGGTCTCCTCGACCTCTCCGCCGTTGGCAACTTCGTGGATGCTCTCGACGAAGGACCTCAGCAGGGCCTTTCCGAGGGCTTTGGCATACTCGTCGAACTCCTCTCCCTTGACGTGCTTCTCGGCGAGGTAGAAGGCGAGCCTCTCTATCCTCCCCATGAAGTAGCCGTGGGGGAGGTCGAAGAATATGTGCGAGCCTATCTTTATGTCGTTGATGTTGGCGTATGGCGTCACGTACTTCGCTATCTTCCTCATGTCCGGGCTCTTCATGACGATGCCTTCCCTCTTCTCCCTACCGAGCCTCTCTATCAGGTCGTAGAGCTCATCCAGGCGGGAGCGGTCAAAGAGGCCGAAGCGCTCAACCTGTGGAATCCCGTACTCCTCCGCGAGTTTATAGCGCTCTTCAACTGGCAGGCTCTTTCCGGTTCCCTTCTCCTGGATGTCGAAGAGGAAGAACTCTATATCCTCCTTCACGTAGGGCGGCCCCTCGACTATGTAAGGGCTCTCGGGCCCGGCCATCTCCCCAGCCAGGACAAGGTTGGGATAGTCCTTAAAGAACTCGAAGTTCACGAAGTCCTCTATTCTCTCGGTGGTGAAGGGGCAGACGAAGCCGCCGCGGGTGAGGGCGAGAACCCTGTCCTCAACCTTAACGACGCGGACGTTATAGCCATCCACCTTCTCCTCGACGTAGAACGGCCTGCTTTTGAAGACCCGCTTTACCCCGTTCTCAAGCTGGACGACGCGCTTTATGTGGGGAAAGCCGAGGACTGCCTCGCCGTTCTCAAAAACTACCGTGCCTCTGCGGAAGCCCTTGGCGGAATCGCGGAAGCGGACGTACCTGATGCCCTCAAACTCGTCCTCAACGATGCCTCCCTTACCCTCTAGAACGAGAAGCCTGTCCTCGGGAACGCCGATCTTAAGGAGTAGGCTCATGAAGTGAGAGCTTACCATCTTCCCACCAGTAAGGATAGGGCGGCATCGTTAATAATCATTATGAATATATGGGAAAACCCTAGCACAAAATCTGCCATGAGTAGCGCACAAAAGTTGGTAAAGGAAGAGCCCAAGGGGCTCAGCATGCACATCAGAGCTTCATCGTGGAAAGAACCTTGGTGGTGACGTCGTTGCCTTCCTTGTCGTAGATCCTGTAGTAAGCCGAGTAAGGCAGCTTCATCTTGGCCCTGTGCATGGCGCCGAGGGCGAACTTGAGGTGGGCCTCGTTCACCCAGACGGTGAGGATCTTCTGGTCCTTCTTAACCCTCGCCGCCAATCCAATCGGCTTTCCGAAGGGCCTGCGCATACCGTTTCCGTAACGGTCGGCCTTCCTTCCGGTAGCCATCGGGTTCTCACGGAGAACCTGGAACGGGAAGACCCTTATCTTGAAGTGGTAGTTGCTCCTTCCGACGTTCTTCTGGAGGTACCTGTTGACCTGTATACGGATGGCCTCAAGGGCGTTCTGCCTTATCTGCATGGCCTGCTCGGCGTGAAGGCTGACCTCATACTCGAACTCGGCCGAGAGATTACCCATGTCGAATATCGTTATCTTCGGACCCGGAGCACCGCGTATGTACTCCCTTCTTGTGTAAGCGGGCTTGTCAACGTCCCTATCAATCTTTGCTGGCCTCAGTCCCATACTCTCACCTCCAAATAAGCGTAAGCTAAGCCTAAACTTAGCTTGCCCTCGCTTTTATAAAAGTTTTGGAGTGTCCCCCAACAGTGGCCGCTACTCCACTCCACCTTTAAGCTTAACGGCCTCCCAGAGGAGCAGGAGGGAGACTGGTGTGAAGGCCAGAAGGGCGAGGTTGAGCGTTAGGACTCCCCGAAGCTCCCCCAGAAAGTAGGCGAAGCCAAAGAGCATTCCTCCGAGAAAGGTGGACAGGTTCTGCACCCCGTTGACGCCCCCTATCGCGAGAGAGGAGCGGTGGTAGCTTACCAAAACCTTCCTCGAAATCGGGCGAAAGCTCTGGAAGGCGAAGAGGGCAAGGAATATCCCAAGGAAGACCGTCGGGGCAGTCTTCACCGCGGCAAGAAGCGGGGAAACCGCAGCCATGATAGAAGTCAGAACGACCATCCTTCTCTCGCTCCTCACGTCGGCGAGCCACGAGATGCCGTAGCTCAGCATGGCGGAAAGAAAACCGGCCCAGCCTACGAGCGTTGCGGTCGTTGCCTTGTCCATTCCCAGAGCCTCGGAGACGTAGACGTAGGTTATCTCCCCCGAGGTAAAGGCGACTATGACCGCCATCAGGGAGGCTATTATCAAAATCCTCCTCGGGTCGAGGCTCGGCTTTTCGCCGTCAGGGGTTTTCTTCCGTTTGGGCGTTATTCTCCCGTAGAGGAGGGCGTAGCTGGCCACCATTATCAGGCCCGTTAAGACGAAGAAGGCCGAGGAAATCCACATCTGGCCACCCAACCCGAGGTCTATCGTGTAAGCGTAGACGTAGTTCCCGAGGAGCGAGGCTATGCTCCCGAAGAAGAAGTAAACCGAGGTCACCCTCGCCCTTATCTCGTTGGGCGTCGCCACGGCTATGACGAACTGGGCCATCGGCCAGCTCAGACCGTTGAGGAAGCCGTTGAGGAGCTTTATCCCAGCAACCTGGACCCATGTAGAGGTGAGTGGGTAGAGCTGAACGGACAGGGCGTTACCCATCATCGCGAGGGCACCAACGTAAACAAGCTTTTTACCCCTCTCAAGCATCAAACCGCCGAGAACCGAGGAGAAAGCCCTAGCGAGGACAAAGGACATTGATACAATTGAAACGGACAGCATGCTTGCTTTGAGAATATCACGGGTGTAGAACGCTATCGCTGGGGTGGCGAGGCGAAAGGCTATCGTGCCGGTGAAAGCGGAGATAATCAGCAGGATGATTCCAGCAAGGCGTCGCCGTTCCATCAGACCACCTTCTGAACGTTAGTCCAACGCTTTAAAAGCCTTGGTCGTGTTGAAAAGTTTTCAGATATTGGACTTCTAGAAGAAAAAAGCTTCAAAAACCAGCCCCCTGGCTGAAGAGAACCCTTTTATAGCTCTCACGTCAACTCCCGCCGAGGTGATGTTGATGGAGCTGAGGTTCGACATGCAGTACGAGGACGCTTACAGGGAAGTTTACGAGATGGTGAAGCCCAAATACAAGCTCTTTACCGCTGGTCCCGTCGCCTGCTTCCCAGAGGTTCTCGCGATAATGAGCGTCCAGATGTTCAGCCACCGCTCGGCCGAGGCCAAGGAAGTTCACGTTGATACTCTCAACAGGCTCAAGGCATTCCTCGAGGCCGATAAGGGCGAGATAATCCTCTTCCCGAGTTCTGGAACCGGCTTCATGGAAGCAGCTGTTAGAAACACCGTCCCGCGCGGCGGAAAGGTTCTTGTCACCGTCATAGGTGCCTTCGGAAAGCGCTTTGCAGAGGTCGTTGAGGCCAACGGCAGAAAGGCCGTTGTCTTCGAGAAGGAACCAGGACAGGCAGTTAAGCCGGAGGAGCTCGACGACGCCCTCAGAAAGAACCCCGATGTCCACGCGGTGACGATAACCTACAACGAGACTTCAACGGGTGTCCTCAACCCGCTCCCCGAGCTGGCAAAGGTTGTCCACGAGCACGACAAGCTCCTCTTCGTTGATGCCGTCTCTGCTATGGGCGGCGCCGACATAAGGTTCGACGAGTGGGGCCTCGACATGATATTCGCGAGCAGTCAGAAGGCCTTTGGTGTTCCACCGGGATTGGCGGTTGCGGCAGTAAGCGAGCGCGTCTTTGAGATAGCCGAGAAGATGCCGGAGCGCGGCTGGTACTTTGATCTCCCCCTCTACAAGAAGTTCAACGAGAAGAAGAAGGGAACACCCTCAACCCCGCCGCTTCCGCAGATATTCGGCCTCAACGTCGTGTTGAGGATAGTCGAGAAGATGGGCGGAAAGGAGAAATGGCTCGGAATGTACAGGAAGAGGAGCGAGATGATAAGGAACGGAGTAAAGGAGATGGGCCTTGGAATTTTGGCAGAACCTGGCTACGAGAGCCCGACCATCACCGCCGTTGTCGTCCCCGAGGGAATGAAGGGTGTTGACGTTTACAACGCAATGCGCGAGCGCGGCTTCGAGCTGGCTAAGGGTTACGGAAGCGTCGCCGAGAAGACCTTCAGGATTGGAAACATGGGATACATGACCTTTGAGGACATAGAAGAGATGCTTGACAACCTTAGAGAAGTCATAGAAGAACTGAAGAAGAAGTGAAATCAGAGCAGGAGCTTCAGCTCCCCGTTCTTCACTTCGTAAATTTTGTTTATCCCCTTTATTCCTGTCCTCCAGTCCCTCTTGAGTTCCACGACCATGTCGAACTTGTCAAAGGTTTCATCATCGATGCGGAGCCAGTGCTTCACCTCGCTTTTTATGTCATCGGTGAGCGCGAGAGATGTCACTATGAAGGCGTAGTCGTCTATAAGCTCCCGGAAGACCCTGGCGACGTCTATCGTGTGGAGCGTATCGATGACAACGTAATCCGGGTTTATGGCCTTTATTTTGGATATCACCTCGGCAGTGCGCTTTTCGAGCGGCTGGCTGTCGAACTGGGTGTCTATGACGACCACGTGGTGTTTGAATGGCTTGAACTCGCCGTAGGCCGTAATTACCGCCACCTTCTTGTCATCTGGAATGAAATGCATCAAGGCCTCGACGAGCTTCGTCTTTCCGGAGCGGCTGGAACCGACGATGAGAACGTCCTTTTTGGCCAAGATTGCCTCTTTAAGAACCTCAAGCTGCTCTTGCGTTGCGGAGCCATAGCGGACGAGGTCTTCCGGCGTGAATATGTAGACTCCCATATTACCACCGTACGGGATTCCCGCGGAGGGTTATAACGATATCGATACCTCAGATAAACAAATGTCAGTTTAGGACCAGAATTTAGTCAATTATCCAAAAAATTCGCCAATTAAATGTCTTATTCTGTCCAAAATCCAAAGTCTTTTGGATAAAAGCCATAAAGGTGAAACTCGATGACAAAAACAGGTGATACCCATGAACGCCCTTCAAATCGTAAGCAGAAAAATTGAACCTGTACTCAACATACAGACGAAGGTTATTGACTATATGACGAGATACATGGTAAGCAGGGGCTTCAAGTGGATGCTCCCCGTGATGCTCAGCTCAATAACAGATCCCCTATGGCCGGACCCCGCGGCGGAGGATGCCCTGAAGCCGCCCGAGGTCGAGGTCTACGGCTCCAGACTGCGGCTGACCCACAGCATGATACTCCACAAGCAAATGGCAATCGCGATGGGGATAGATAGGCTCTTCATCCTCTCGCCGAACGTGAGGCTCGAGGGAAGGGATGCAGACGACGGCAGGCACGCCTACGAGTTCACACAGCTCGACTTCGAAATCGCCTACGCGAGCATGGACGACATTATGAGCCTCATCGAGGGGCTCATCAGCGGACTCTTCAAGGAGGCCAGGAGCTGGGGACTCGAACGCGAGATCCCCAAGGTAAGGCCGCCCTTCAGGCGCTTCACACTGGAGGAGATAAAAGAGGAGTTCGGGAGTGAGGACGAGGCCAGCAGGCTCATGGATGAGCCCTTCTGGATAACGGACATTGAAAGGGAGTTCTACGACAGGGAAGACCCTGAAAGACCCGGCCACTTCAGGAACTACGACCTTTACCTTCCTGAGGGCTACGGCGAGGTTTCAAGCGGGGGAGAAAGGGAGTGGGAGTACGAGAAGATACTTGCGAGGATACGCTCCTCTGGGTTGAGCGAAGAGTCGTTCAGGCCTTACCTCGAGGTTGCAAAGGCCGGCCTGCTGAGGCCCAGCGCAGGAGCAGGAATCGGTGTCGAGCGATTAGTCCGCTACATGGTCGGGGCAAAGCACATAGCGGAAGTTCAGCCCTTCCCGAGGGTTCCTGGCGTTCCAGCAGTGATTTGACCTCTGCCTTTAACATCTTTATGCTTCAAAATTGATTTAAACGTATTCTCCAAACTTTTTTTGGCGATGGCAATGAGAAGAAGCCTGTTTCCAGCGCTGAGAAAGTTCAGGACCTACCTGAACACCGCGGGCCTCGGTCTCATGCCAGCAAGCGCCCTCCAGAGGACCAATGAGCTTCTAACGGATGTCATCGGGTTCGAGGGCGAGGTCAATTCAGTGGACTATATGAACCCGACTTTCCTCGAGCCAACGCTCAGGGAAGCGGCGAAGCTCATGAGGGTCAGCGTAGAGAACGTAAGCCTCTCAATCCAGACCACAGAGGGACTTAGGAGACTCCTCTTCTCGATGGAGCCGCGGAAGGGACAGAACGTAGTCTCGCTTGACACAGAGTTCCCAACGACACCGGCGCTCCTGAAGAGCTATTCCGAGAGGTTCGGCCTAGAACTCAGGGTGGTCAAGAACGAAAACGGCCTCCACCCGTTGGAGACCATCGAAAGGGCTATAGACGACAACACCCTCGCCCTAGTCCTCAGCAGCGTCAATTGGGTCACCGGCGAGAGAATCAATCTGCGGGAGCTCTCCAAAGTTGCCCACGAACACGGGGCATGGCTTATTATTGATGCCGTCCAGCATCTCGGCTCCCTGCGGCTCTATCCGGAGAGGGAAGGGGTGGATGCTCTCGCAGCCGGCGGGGAAAAGTGGCTCCTGAGCCCGGACACCGGGGCGGGACTGATCTACGCCTCAGATGAGTTCTTAGAGGAGGCAAAGCCCATAACAGGCCTTCTCAGCATGGAGCCTCCAACCGGGGACTGGGGAAGCTGGTGGGGGCTGCCGGACAAGGACCCATGGGGCGAGCTGAAGATTTCCAGAGGCACCAGAAAGCTTGATTTCGGTGGCGGGCCGCCGTATATTATTGCCGCGGCCTTCAGGGCCTCACTGGAGCTGATAAATGAGATAGGAATTGAGGAGATAGAGCGCCACAACCTGAAGCTCGCGGAGAGGGTAATGGAGGAGGCTCTGAGCGCGGGGCTCGGGGTTTTTGGCGGAAACTCCGCGATAGTGACCGTAAAGACTGGCATGGGCTACGAAGCAGAGGAAGAAGTATACAGAAGGCTCTCCGAGAGAGGAATCGCAGTCAGTCACCGCGGCGTCTTAGGGCACCATGGCA
Source organism: Thermococcus pacificus (assembly GCF_002214485.1). Taxonomy (NCBI): domain Archaea; kingdom Methanobacteriati; phylum Methanobacteriota; class Thermococci; order Thermococcales; family Thermococcaceae; genus Thermococcus; species Thermococcus pacificus. The sequence goes on along the minus strand of NZ_CP015102.1, from coordinate 719,953 downwards.
TAAGGGTCTCGCCGCACCTCTACAACACAATGGAGGACGTTGAACTGTTCCTGGAGGAGCTGTTCGGGACCATGGGAGGCTGACTTCCAAAAGGGCTTTTCTTTTTCCCAGTGTTTCAACTTCCCATGTGGATAAATAGGGGAGAAATCAGGGAGAGAAGAGCTCAAGGGCTCTGTTGACCTCTTCAACCGCCTTACCGACCCTCAGCTCCATTCCAAAGGCGTTGGTTACTGTTCCTTCCTTCGCCGCCCATAGACCGGCCGGGAGCACCAGCACATCGCCCGGAAGCTCCTTCTCCGTTCTCCCCATCACGACGTAAGCTTCCACCTCGGGTATTCCGGTTATCCCCGCTTTGATGAGACCGGCCGCGTTAACGCCCGGATGCAGTATCAGCGTCGGGACATCGAGCGGCTCTCCGCCCTCGAGTATCGCAACGTCGTAGTCCTCTTCAACGATTTCCTTGCCCTTCAGGAGTATCTTGAGGAGGGGGTACTTCTCAACGTCGGCCTTCAGGAGGACGCGCTTCGCTTTTCTAACGTCGTCGAGCGTGGCCGTTGATATTGCCCCTTCCACCGTGGAGCCTATTGGAATGCCCTTCTTTTCCGCAAAGGCCTTGAAGAAGGCTATCTCCTCGTTCGTCAGCTCAGGAGTGAGTATCAGGGTGTAGTCCTTCTCCTCTATGAAGCGCCTTGCCTCCTCCCATGACACCGGCTTCCCGTTGAGGAGCGGCCCGGCTAAGTCCTCGGCCCAAGGCCTGGCGAAGCGGCAGAGGTCGCAGAGGTGTTTGTTCCAGCTCTCTTCCGCCCTCGAAGCCCTCACGAGCATGCCGTCGTAGGTCTCGACGTTCATCTCGCATGCAAAGCTACAGCCGTTGCAGACGGTCTTTACCGGCTCAGTCTTCCACGGCCCGGGCTTGACGAAGGGGAGCCTCTCTGTTATAGCTCCTACAGGGCAGAGGTCTATCATCTCGCCGAGGAACAGGCCCTCCATGTCCCCGAGGCCCTCCCCGAGCGGCGGTGAGATTCTCGTCTTGAACCCGCGGAAGAGGTAGTCAAGAACCCCTTCCCCGGCAACGTCGTGGGTGAAGCGGACGCACTGGCCGCAGAGGACGCACTTGTTGTTATCGAGCGTAATCCACGGGTGGCTCTCGTCTATTTCAAACCTGTTCCCCTCGCCCTCGAAGGCGTCCTGCCTAGCGTTGTAGAGCGTCGCGTACTCCCTCAGCTTGCACCTGAAGACCTCCATACAGCCGCAGCTCATACAGCGTTTGGCCTCTTCGAGAACCTGCTCCTCGGTTAAGGCCGGCTCGACCTCCTCGAAGGTTCTCTCCCTCCTTTCAGGGTCGAGGAGCTTAACCTTAACCCTCGGCTTCCTCTCAACGTGCTCATAGTCCTTCTCCGTCACCTTCTTCCAGTGGTTATAGGGCCTTAGGTCGAAGAGAACCCTGTACAGGTCGTCATCGGCTAAAACCTCCTCGATGTGCTTCTCCGGCTCGGTGAGGACTTCTTTGGCTTTCTCGAGCTTGCCTTTAAGATACATGTCTATCATCACCGCGGCCCTTCTTCCCGTTGCTATGCTCTCGATGACGGTTGAAGGCCCGAGGACGAGGTCGCCGCCGGCGAAAACGCCCTCAAGGTTTGTCTGGAGCGTCACTTCATCCACAACTGCCTTCCCGCGCTTTGCCTCGATGCCGAGGCTCTTGAGAAACTCCTCGTCGCAGTACTGCCCTATGGCGAGGATGACGTTGTCGGCCTTAACCCTGAACTCCGAGCCCTCTATGGGTATTGGCCTCCTCCTCCCGCTCGCGTCCGGCTCGCCGAGGCGCATCTTTACGAGTTCAACCTCCTCGACCTTCCCGTCGCCGAGTATTCTGACAGGGTTGGTGAGGAAGAGGAACTCCACGCCTTCTTCCATCGCTTCCTCCACTTCCCTCTCGTTTGCCGGCATCTCGGCCTTCGAGCGGCGGTAAACGACGGTGACCTTTGCGCCGAGCCTCAAAGCTGTCCTTGCGACATCCATGGCCGTGTTCCCGCCTCCAACGACTATGACGCGCTCGCCGAGCTCGACCTTTTCGCCCGTGTTGACCTTCCTGAGGAACTCTATGCCGTGCATCACTCCCTCAAGCTCCTCGCCCGGAATCCCCATCTTCCTGCTTCTCCACGCGCCGACGCCGAGGAAGACCGCGTCGTACTCTTTGCGGAGCTCCTCAAGGGTTACGTCCCTTCCGAGGGCGGTATTAGTTTTCACCTCGATTCCGGTGTTGATGACGGTCGCTATGTCTTTATCGAGCACGTCCCTCGGCAGTCTGTAGGGTGGAATGCCATAGCGCATCATGCCGCCGAGCTCTGGCATCGCCTCTATTATGGTAACCTCGTGGCCCATCGTTCTCAGGTAGTAAGCACATGCCAGTCCGGCCGGGCCCCCACCGACGACAGCAACGCGCTTCCCGGTCGAGGGCGGAATCTCAGGCATCCACGGGCCGTGCTCAAGGTCGTAGTCCGCCGCAAACCTTTTGAGCTGCCTTATAGCGAGGGGCTCCTCGACGAGGTTTCTCCTGCAGGCCTCTTCACAGAAGGCCGGACAGACCCTCCCGAGAACGGCGGGCAGAATGTACTTCTCCTTCATCAGCTTGACGGCTTCATGGTACTTGCCCATCGCTATGAGCGCGAGGTAGCCCTGCACGTCGCTGTGGGCCGGACAGCCGTTCTGACAGGGGCCGATACAGTCGCCGTAGTGGTCGGAGAGGATGAGCTCAAGGGCAGTCTTCCTCATCGAAACAACTTCGTCGCTCAGCGTCTCAACGGAGAGCCCTTCCATTGGTTTGAGGGTGCACGAGGTGGTAACTCCCCTGGGAGTGCTCACGAGACAGAGCCTGCAGGAGCCGTAGGGTTCGAGCTCTTCGGTGTAGCAGAATCCTGGAACGTGTTCCCCAATCTCGCGCAGGAACTCTATGAGCGGTTTCTCCGCCGGAACGTCTATTTCCTTACCGTTAAGGGTGATTTTGACCATCACTCATCCCTCCCGGTGAGGATTTCAATCGCGTTGAACCGGCACACCTCGTAGCAGGTTCCGCACTTGATGCAGGCTTCCTGGTCTATGGAGTGGGGCTTGAGCCTCTCGCCGCTTATGACCTTGGCAGGGCAGAATATCGCACACGCCGTACAGCCGGTGCACTTGTCGGCAATGATGACGTACCTTATGAGCGGCTTGCAGACCTTGGCTGGGCATTTCCCTTCGATGTGCGCTAAGTATTCATCCCTGAAGTAGCGGAGCGTCGTTAGGACCGGATTTGGAGCGGTCTGGCCAAGGCCGCAGAGCGAGCCCGCCTTGACCTGATAGGCCAGTTTTTCGAGCTTCTCAAGGTCTTCTAAGGTGGCTTCGCCCCTCGTGAACTTGTCCAGGATCTCCCACATCCTCTTCGTCCCCAGCCTGCAGAAGGTGCACTTGCCGCAGGACTCCTTCACAGTAAAGTCGAGGAAGAACTTCGCCACATCGACCATACAGGTGTCCTCGTCCATGACGACCATTCCGCCGCTCCCCATTATCGCTCCGGTGGCGTTGACGCTCTCGTAGTCAACGGGCGTGTCGAAGAGCTCTTCCGGGATGCAGCCGCCCGAGGGGCCGCCGAGCTGAACCGCCTTGATCCTCTTGCCCGTCTTAGTGCCCCCGCCTATCTCGTAGAGTATCTCGCGGAGCGTTATGCCCATTGGCACCTCCACGTTGCCGCCGTGCTTTATTTTACCCGAGAGGGCGAAGACCTTGGTGCCCTTGCTCTTCTCGGTCCCGAGGGAAGCGTAGGCCTGCCAGCCGTGCTTGATTATCCACGGCACGTTGGCCCAGGTCTCGACGTTGTTTATGTTGGTCGGCTTGCCCCAGAGGCCCTTTTGAGCCGGATACGGCGGCCTCGGCCTCGGCATTCCCCTCTTCCCCTCGATGGACGCTATTAAGGCCGTCTCCTCGCCGCAGACGAAGGCTCCCGCCCCTTCTTTGATGGCGATGTCGAAGGAGAATCCGCTTCCAAGGATGTTCTCCCCGAGGAAGCCCCTCTCGCGCGCCTGCTTCAGGGCTATTTTAAGGCGTCTTATCGCGAGCGGGTACTCCGCTCTCACGTAGATGAAGCCCTTAGTAGCTCCAATCGCGTAGGCACCGATTATCATGCCCTCTATGACGCGGTGCGGGTCGCCTTCAAGCACGTTCCTGTCCATGAAGGCACCGGGGTCGCCTTCGTCGGCGTTGCAGACGATGTACTTCTCGTCCCCTGGGGCCTGGCGGGTGAACTTCCACTTCATGCCGGTGGGGAAGCCGGCACCACCCCTCCCCCTGAGGCCGGACTTGATGATGACGTCTATTATCTCCTCAGGCTCCATCTGGAGGGCCTTCTTAAGGGCCTCGTAGCCGCCAGCAGCTATATACTCGTCTATGTTCTCCGGGTCGATGTAGCCCGAGTTTTCAAGAACTATCTTCTTTTGCTTGGCGAAATAGCCGTCCACGTCCCACGTCTTCCTCTCTCCGTTCTCCCACCAGTCGCGCTTGACTATCCACTCCTTAATGGGCTTTCCGTTGATGACGTGCTCCTCTATAATCCTCGGAACCTTCTTGGGGTCAACGTGGCCGTATGTGATGATCTCATCGTCGGTGATGATGTCCACGAGCGGCTCGCGGTAGCACATGCCGACGCAGCCGACTATCTTGAGCTTTACGTCAAGGCCCCTCTCCTCGAGCTCGCGCTTTAAGGCCTCGTAGGTCTCCTTCGCACCCGCTGCTATCCCGCAGGAGTTCATGCCAACCGCTATGGCCTTTATCTCAGACATCGAGCTTCCCCTCCCGGAGCTTTCTGATGAGCTTCCTCACCTTCTCTGGTGTCAGCTTGCCGAAGACCTTCTCGTTCACCATGAGGACCGGTGCCAGGCTGCAGCAGCCGAGGCAGGCGACGCGCTCAAGTGTTACGAGGCCGTCTTCCGTTGTCTGTCCCTCCTCTATGCCAAGCTCTTCCCTTATGGCCTGGGAGATGTTGACTGCCCCGTTGACGTGACAGGCAGTGCCGTGGCAGATTTTGACGACGTACTTCCCGAGGGGCTCAAAGCGGAACTGGGCGTAGAAGGTGGCCACACCGTAGACCCTACTGAGCGGGATTCCCAGGTAGCTGGCGATCTCCTCAAGCGCCTCTCTGGGAAGGTAGCCGAAGCGCTCCTGCGTCCTCTGGAGAAGTGGAATGAGAGAGCTCGGCTCGGGTGGATAAGAGCGTATGTAATCGAGATCTGCTTCCATAACCCTCACCCGTACTTTCCTTCGAAAAAACCTCGACTTTGATGTTTATAAAAGTGCACTAAAGCACATGTTTGAAACAATTGGTTGGCAACCGTTTGTTTGGAAAATTCATAATCAAGGCTCTTCAACTCATCAAAGGCCTGGGAAAGTTTACGGACCAGTGAAAAAAGGAAGGATTTATTCTTTCTATGGGGGTTTACGGGGGTTTAAGAAATGGCCCACGGCTACAACAGGATGATGCTTCCCCCGAAGAAGTATCCTTCAAGCCTTACCTCGAGGTTGCAAAGGCCGGCCTGCTGAGGCCCAGCGCAGGAGCAGGAATCGGCGTGGAGAGGCTCGTCCGCTATATTATGGGAGCAAAGCATATAGCCGAGATTCAGCCCTTCTCGAGGATTCTGGGAATTCCACCGGTTATTTAAGAACAGGATTTTCTCAAGCTTATCGAAACTCTTATATCCATCGTTTTCATAATTTAGCTAAGGTGGGGGTGGTGGACACGAGCGTCCTCAAAATAATCGAGAGCGTTAAGCCTGGCGAGATAGCCCTTCTTGAGTACCTGCCTTCGTACATCCCGGAGCTCACGCTCTTGAAGCTTATGGAATACTCGGAGGAGATGAAAATACCCCTCATAATAGACGACAACTTCGACACTCTACCTGTCATAGCGGCCCACATAGAAAACCTCGGGATCAAAGTGGACTTCAGCGGGGTCTACGTCATAAAGACCGGCGGCAGAATAGATGTGGGCAACGTTGTGGCGAGGGTCCCCTTCCACCCTGACCCCAGGGTTTACATAAAAAACTACGAGAAAGAGGCCAGCAAGGTCCTCGAAGATGTCGAGGATTCAATAAACCTGGTCCTCGGCCTCGAAAACTTCCTCAAAACCCTTTCAAGCCCATCAGATATTTACCTGGTCATTTGGATTCTTCAGAGGTTCCTGGGAAATACCAGGAGGAGGGCGTTCTACCTGCTCAACAAGAAAATACTAGACTCCCTCAGCCCAATTATTTCCAGCGAGATGAAAAGGGTAGCCAGCACGGTTGTCGAGATGGTTCCATATCCTACAGGTGCAATACTCCGCTTTGTCAAGAGCACCAACGTGGATCTATTCGGGGAGGAGTTAAAAGTTGATATAGTCGATATAGGTGGTGAACTATGAGCCTTTCCGAGCTTTTTAACCTCCTCGACGGGGCGAAGTTCGGCAGTACTGTCATCGTGGAAAACCGCGCTCCCCTGGGTGCGGAGGCACTCTTGGCAATCCTCCTCAGGTACACCCGCGAGAGGGAAATTCCAGTCTTTGTTGACGACATCCTTGACGCATTCCCCCTCTACGTCAAGCACCTTAATCTCATGGGGATAAACCCCGACCTCTCAAGCGTCAGGGTTCTCAAGATGGGTGGGAATGAAACCGTTGGAAACGTGGTCAACAGGGGACGCTTTGATATGGACCCTACTGTGTATATAAGCCACTATGAGAAGCTCTTCTCCTCAGCGGCTCCGAAAGGAGAATTCATTGACATCGTACTTGGCATTGACAGGCTCTTCGTTTTCCAGGACAACCTATCGGGAACTTGGGCCATCCTGCGCGCCATGAAGCCCATCGTCACCAACAGGAAGAGAACCGCGTTCTACATACTGGAGTCCGCGATAATGGAAAACCTCAGAATGAAACCCCTTCCAGTTCTCGAAGACCTAGCTACTTCGGTGTTTGAACTGAAGCAGGAAGGACGCATGCTAACCGTAGACATCAGGAAGGATCCCTCGATGTTCAGAACGAAAATTGATACCATAAAGCTTGATCTGAGGGAAGTTTTCTCTGAGTAGGGGCAAAAACAACCCGGTGAAAATCCATGGGGTTCCTGAACAGGGTATTCAGGAGAGCCAAAGACGACAATCCCCTAGAAATAGTCTCCAGAGAGCCAGTGGGAAAGTTTAGGGTAAGCAAAACCCTCCGGGTCATGGGCAGACAGGTTCTCATCGGCGAGGTTCTTGAGGGGGTTGTTTACCCCGCTTACAAGGTCAAAGCGGGTAGGAAAGTTGCCATCATCTACCGCATCGAGAAGGGGCACAGGGAGGTCGAGTTTGCCGCCCCCGGTGACATGGTGGCACTCATCCTCGAAGGAGAAGTAGAGGTGGGGAAAAACGATGAAATCGAAGTCTATCAGTCGTGAGGTGAGAGCATGATAATCTGGGACGACCACTTCCACGTTGACCCCTACCACGGACTCTTCCTTGAGGCTGTGAAGGAGTTCCACCGTGCCGGAGGGACGCATCTCGTCGTTGTTTACAAGACGGCCCATGACTACGGCTTTCCGGGCCTCAAAGCGGAGGACTTCATCAAAGCGATGGACTTCCACATTGAGCTTGTTGAAAAAATCAACAAGGAGACGCCGGTGAAGGCTTATGCAGTCGTTGGCGTCCACCCGGCAGAGTTTGATTACCTGGCGAGGGAGAAGGGCCTCGAATACGCGAAGAGTGAAGTTATGAAGGCTTTGGAATACGCCCAAAAACTGTGCCTTGAGGGTAAGGCGATAGGAATAGGTGAGATAGGCAGACCCCACTACGAGGTTCCTCCTGAAATCTGGGAGGCGAGCATAGAGCTGATGAAGTACGGAATGGCGCTGGCGAAGGAGGCCGACTGCGCGGTTCAGCTGCACACGGAGAGTTTCGACGAGGCAAAATTCAGGGAGCTGGGAGAGTACGTCAAGGAAGTCGGAATAAAGCCTTACAAGGTCGTCAAGCACTTCTCGCCACCGCTGGTGAAGGTGGCTGAAGAAGTCGGCGTCTTCCCGAGCATAATATCCAGCAGGAAGAACATAAAAGCCGCAATAGAGCAGGGAAACAGGTTCATGATGGAAACCGACTACATAGACGACAAACGCCGTCCGGGTGCGGTTTTAGGGCCAAAGACCGTGCCGAAGAGGACAAAGGCCTTCCTCCAGAACGGCATCTTCACCGAGGAGGATGTTTACAATATTCATGTGGAAAATCCGAGGAAGGTTTATGGGGTCGAGGTGGAGGAGTAGAGGGGTTTTCCTTCTTCCAAAACCGTCCTTATGAAGCTGTCCTTTCTCCTTTTGAACTCCTCGGGCTTGATGACGATGGGACTTACCAGCTCGCCGTGTTTGAGGAGAATATCGGTTACAATCTCCATAAGCTCGTCGAAATCAACCTCCCCCACTATGAGCACATCAATGTCGCTCTCTTCGTCGTAGTCGCCCCTCACGTATGAGCCGAAGAGAATAACCTCCTCTATTGAGTCACCAAAGCGCTCTCGCAGGGTTCTCAGGAACTCACTGAGAGCTTGGGCCTTTTCTTCGGTTGGTTCATAATAGACATCATAATCTGCCTTAGAACGGAGGGAGAAAGCAGAGGTCAGGTACTTGGCATAAATCCTCTCGACAAACCCTTCGTCTACAAAATGGAGGCCAAACATCCTAATCACGCCGGAATGTTTGCGGGGATTTAAACCCTTCACCAGGAGCAGGGCCTTCGCCGCGTGAAACATGGAATAATAGGCGCGACTAATCGCGTCCCTGAGCTTACTGTTCTGGAGAAGGATTTTGGCCGAGGACAGCTCCTCCTCTGCGAGTTCAAGGTGTCTGAAAACCTCTTCTGGAATAGCCATGCTCCCACCGAAGTAGTTTTTTGACTTCCGCGTATTTAACTCCTCCGTCAGACCTCCACCTCCCTTACCACTCTAACCACCCCCGGCCCTCCAACCTCTCCCTCAACCTCGAAGACCTTCCCGAGGAACTTCTCGACAACCCAGACGTTGGTAACGAGATGGTTGGTTATCTCCGCAACTCCTATTTCCCCGCCGGCGAAGGCCAAGAACGGTATCAGCTGGTCGCCAAGGAACTTATCAACTGCCGCCCGGGTCTTCAGCTGGTCGAGGAGTTCGTCTGCCGCCTCCCTGCCGACGACTTCAGCGGGTTTGCCTCGCTTCCCAAGGGCATCACCGCCGAGCCTGAGCATGTCCGTTTCGGCCCAGACCACTATCCCGCTCCCCGGGCCGAGTGAACGGCTCACTTCAGTCTCTATCTCCACCGGAACGTTGTAGAGCTCCCCAATTCTCTCCCTTGCGGCCTTTGCCTGCCTCTCAGCAACGTGGGCCGGCAGGTTTGTTGCGTGGCTTATTCCGGCGAAACGTTCTACCTTCTCCCATTCCAACGCCACCAACGGCCTTTTCTCTTCCCAGGGCTCAACCCTGCCAGCAACAACTCCACCGCCTTTTGGGTAGTGGCCCCTCCTCCTGATTTCGAGTTCAACCCTCAGTCCCATCTTGCCGAGCGCAAAGAGGGTAACGTGCTTGAGGTAGTCCACGGGCGGACTCCAGGGGACGTCGGTTCCACCGGTTACCTCAAAGCTCCCGCCGACGAAGGCCATGGCCGGAAGCAAAGCCTGGAGAACGAGCGTTATACTGCCGGCGGTGCTTATTGGGACGCGCACGTGCTTTGGCTTTGCTTCCCCGGGGATGAACTCGAGCTCGGTCGAGCCAACCTGAGCGCCCTTAACCCTCGCGCCGCTCAGCTCCTTCAAGGCAAGGATTCCGTGGAGGTGCTGGGGCTTAAGGCCCGAATTTGGTCTGTTGGCACGAATGTTGTATATCCTCACGGCTTTTCCGGTTATAACCGAGAGGGCCACGGCGGTCCTAAGTATCTGTCCGCCACCTTCGCCGTAGGAACCGTCTATCTCAACCCACCCCATTCTCTCACCGCACCTATCTTCCGTAGGGGGGCTAAAAAACCTGACGAAAGGCTTTTACATGAAGGAACCAACACTCACCGGTGTGTCCATGGACGAGCTTGAGTTCTGCATCAAAAGCCTGAGCTACCCCATAGGGATGCTCCTTGAGAAGCTTGAGAAGAAACCAGGGGAGTTTATCCATGTAGTAGGTGGTAAAATCACCCTTCCAGAGGTTCCCTTCGCGGCCCTCTGCTACCTGACAGGGATAGCGCTCTTCGACTCCCTTGACATGGTGGACAAGAAGAGACTGAGCGGGGACTACGACTCCATAGTGGCCTTCGGGAGAAAGCTCCTGGATTCAAAGTCCGCGGAAGGCCTGAGAACCTACCTCAAAAGCCCTGGGAGATACATTTCACCGGGGGAGAGACTCTCGATAGACTGGCTGGAGTTCGAGAGGAGGGCCGAAAGGGTTAGGCCCTACCTGAGGAGGGTGGTGGAAGTTCAGGGAAAAGGTGCCCTCCAGAGAGAATTCCTGGAGAAAGCCGCGTTTCTCTCCGAGCTCACCGTGGATGAGGGGTTGCTCCTCGGCTACATTGCGGAGGACGAAAAGCTGAGGGGGCTTATAAACGCGGCACTGGGCAGGCACAACCCAGAGTTCAAGGCGGCGGTGCTCAGGTACTTCAAAGCCCTCCGAGGTTGAGCCTCACCGCCAGGGAGACAGCCTCTTTCTCAGCCAACCCCTTCTTCTCGATGAGAGCCATGACCAGCCTCGCCAGGGCCTCAACGTTTTGCAGGTTGAGCTTTTCCGGAGGGTAGTCTAGGAAGTAGCCTGGCGCGACCTCAAAGCCAAGCCTCGCCGAAAGCTCCGCCGCGAACTCTTCAGGTGAGAGGGGCGGGATCCTCAGAACCGCGGAAAAGTCAAGGAAACTGTACTTCCCAGCATCCTTGGTCTCGACAACGATGGGATAATCCCGCTTACTGCCCAGCAGTTCGACAACCTTCTCGACCGGCGGTTCTTTAAGCAAAACCGCGTTTTCCGGGAGGAACTCTGATAGTTCTATTCCCCTGAGGTTCTCAACGAGCGTGTCAACGCCCAGGGAGAGGATTTCCTCGGACGTCAGAGCATAATGCCCTTCAGGTTTCGCACTCTCGCCCTCTGGGGGCCCTCTGAGGTTATCCTCTCGTAGAGGGCCTCGCTCACGAGGGTGAACTGGTACAGGTTCTCGATGCCGTCGAGGTAAAGAACGCCGTTGGATAGGAGCCTGAGACCCAGCCTGGCCAAGGCCGCGGCCAGGGATGACTCGCTCCTCGTCGTTATCGCTCTCCTGTCGCCAACCTCTTCTATACCCCTGCTCACGAGTCTGTATTCAGCGGGAAAAAGCCCTTTCGCGCTGAAGAACTCCTCAAGGGTCACCTTGGCGGTCTCCTCGCTGACGGCATAGACTTTTATGAACTCAACGTTCTCAGCTCTGTCTACACCTACGAACACAACGGCATCACGCCTCTCCTTCGGAACAAGTATATCGTCCATATCCACCGCCGGGAACGCGTTGGTTTAATCAGTTCAAAAAGAAAGGGCCCAGGGGCCTCACCAGAGGCGCTCGTTAGAGACGCTCGTCAGAGGCTCATTGCCCCGAGCAACTCCCCGGTGTCGAGGTTCACTATCCTCACTTCTCTCTTCCTGGTGTCAAGGAGGGCAACGCTCTTCACACCCGTAACGTAGCCGCAGACCTCTCCGGGGTTGACGAGTATGGTCCTGCCCTCCTCGCGTATCTCGTAGCGGTGGGTGTGGCCGACGACAACGACGTCGTAGAGATTGCTCCGGGCCAAAGCCCTGACGAGAACCTCGTTCGTCCCGTGGGTCACCGCGATCTTCATGCCATCCGCCTCGAGCTCAATAAGCTCGTCGTATATGCCAAGAGCCTCGTAGAGGCCCTTTCTCTCACCGTCGTTGTTGCCGAAAACCCCCTTGAGCGGTGCATCGAGTTTCTTAAGCTCCCATGCGACGAAAGGGGCTACGAAGTCGCCGGCGTGGATGACCAGTTCAACGTTTTCCCGGTTAAAGAGGTCGACAGCTTTCCTTATCGCGGGGAGGTTGTCGTGAGTGTCGCTCATTATCCCTATCAGCATGCTCCCACCAGGGGGTAATATGGCGGCTGGGCTTATAGGCTTATCCATCCCCCATCGGATAAGTTTAAGAGCCTCGCGGGGTAGGGGTATATTCGAGAGGGTGGTGTCATGTTCACCGGGAGGGCAGTCATAGCCGTTAAAATCCTTCGCCCCTTCGGCGACTGGAAGACCGGCGATATCGTGCTCATAGAGGATTGGAAAGCGAAGGAGCTCTGGGAAGCGGGGGTTGTTGAGGTAGTTGACGAGACCGACAAGGTCATAGGCGAGATAGACAAGGCCATAGCCGAGGAGCGCTCCAATGAGCCGCTGATGCCCCTTCCAGCCGGACTCTACGAGAGGGCTGCCTTTTACATGTACTACCTTGAGAACTACGTCAGGCTGAACGCTGGCGAGAGTATAGAGACGATAAACGTCAAGCTGACGAAGCTCGCCAACCTGAAGAAGAAGACGGAGCACCTCAAGACGATCCGCTTCAACAAGATCCTGAAGGCCGTTATGTGGCGCCCGAACAGCTTAGAACTTCTCTCCAGGCTCTCCCCAGAGGAGAGGCGGGTTTATCTGCAGCTGTCAAAGATAAGGAATGAATGGCTCGGTGAGGAGTGATGGAAAGGGAGGACATGATAGAGAGGTACGCGAGGTTTTTGAGGGGATACGTTGACGATGAGGGGAGAGAGGTCTACCTCAACAAGCTGAAGGATTTACTGACCCTCACCCCAAAGCGCTCGCTCTCGATAGACTGGACGCATCTCAACTCCTTTGACCCGGAGCTTGCCGCAGAACTGCTGGAGAACCCGGAAGAGAGCATTTTAGCCGCCGAGGATGCAATACAGATAGTCCTCCGCGAGCAGCTCCTCAAGGAGGATGAGTTCAAGGTCCACGCGCGCTTCTTCAACCTCCCAAAGACCCTCCTGGTGAAAGAACTCGGGAGCGAGCACATAAACCGTTTCATCCAGGTCGAGGGGATAATCACGCGTATGAGCGAGGTCAAGCCCTTCGTCGAGAAGGCCGTCTTCGTGTGCAAGGACTGCGGCAACGAGATGATAAGGCTCCAGAGGCCCTACGAGAACCTCGTGAAGCCGGCCAAGTGCGACGCCTGCGGGAGCAGAAACATAGACCTCGATGTGGAGAAGAGCCGCTTCATCAACTTCCAGAGCTTCCGCCTTCAGGACAGGCCAGAGAGCCTTAAGGGCGGCCAGATGCCCCGCTTCGTTGATGCAATACTCCTTGACGACCTCGTGGATACGGCTTTACCAGGAGACCGCGTCCTCGTCACAGGAATCCTGCGCGTCATCCTCGAGCAGAAGGACAAGAGGCCGATCTTCAAAAAGGTCCTGGAGGTCAACCACATCGAACAGCTCAGCAAGGAGATAGAGGAACTCGAGATTTCGCCCGAGGACGAGCAGAAGATTCGCGAGCTGGCCAAGAGGAAGGACATAGTCGATGCCATAGTGGATTCCATCGCCCCCGCTATCTGGGGCCACAAGACCGTGAAGAAGGGCATAGCTTTAGCTCTCTTCGGCGGCGTGCAGAGAACTCTACCTGATGGGACAAAACTGAGGGGAGAGAGCCACGTCCTGCTTGTGGGTGATCCTGGAGTAGCTAAATCTCAAATTCTCCGCTACGTGGCCAATTTGGCCCCAAGGGCGATTTACACGAGTGGTAAGAGCAGTTCTGCGGCCGGTCTTACGGCAGCCGCCGTGAGGGATGAGTTCACAGGTTCTTGGGTTCTGGAAGCGGGTGTTCTCGTCTTAGCGGACGGCGGGTTCGCCTGCCTGCATCCGGACTCAAGGGTTCTCGTTGATGGGAAATACCAGAGAATTGAAGACCTCTTCGAGCTGAGTAAGTCATACAAGGCTCTCTCCAACGGCCAAGTCGTGGACATTCAAGAGAAGGAAATGAAGGTTGTAGCCCTCGACCTTGGAAGCATGAAGACAAAAACTTCAAAGGCCACGATAATCCGCAGGAAGCCATGGAAGGGAGAGCTCCTCAGGATAAGGTTCCGCTCGGGCAGCGAGGTAACCCTAACTCCAGACCACCTCCTGGTTGACGGAAGAACGCTTGAGTGGAAGGAGGCTGAGAAGTTCAGGGTTGGCGATTCGATCATGGCCGTGGATGAGGAGTTAAATCCACGCCGGGATGAAATCATCTCCATCGAAAAGGTTCCCTACGAGGGCTACGTTTACGACCTCTACGTCCCCGGAGAGCACAACTTCGTCGCCGAGGGAATAATCGTCCACAACTGCATAGACGAGTTCGACAAGATGAGCGACAGGGATAGGAGCGCCATACATGAAGCGCTGGAGCAGCAGAGCATCAGCATCAGTAAGGCGGGCATCACGGCAACCCTAAACTCAAGGACAACAGTCATAGCGGCCGCAAACCCGAAGTACGGGCGCTTCAACAGGCACAAGAGCCTCCCGGAGCAACTTGACCTCCCACCCACACTACTCAGCCGTTTTGACCTCATCTTCCTCCTCCTCGACGAGCCGGACGAGAAGGTGGACGCAAGTATAGCAGAGCACATCCTCAAGGTCCGCAGGGGAGAGGCCGAGGCTGTGACGCCGAAGATACCCTACGACCTGCTCAAGAAGTACATAGCCTACGCAAGGAAGAACGTCCACCCCGTCTTAAGCAGGGAAGCCATGGACGAGATAAAGCGCTACTACGTCAGGATGAGGAAGGGCTTCAAGCGCTCGGGAGAGGATGAGGGCGTTCAGCCGATTCCAGTTACTGCAAGGCAACTCGAGGCCCTCATCCGTCTCAGCGAGGCCCATGCGAGGATGCGCCTGAGCGAGACCGTGACGAGGGAGGATGCCAGAGCCGCAATCCAGATAATCGAGGAGATGATAAAGAACGTCGCCACCGACGAGGAGGGGACGCTCGACATCTCGATACTCGAAGTTGGCAAGAGCTCAAAGCAGATAAACAAGATCGACAGGCTCATCGACATCATCAAGAACCTCGAGGGCGAGGGAGAGTTCGGGGCTCCGGAGGAGAAAGTGCTCGAAGCAGCAAAACAGGCCGGAATCGGCACGGAGAGGGACGTCAGGAAGCTCATCGACGACCTCAAGAGGGACGCGAGGATATACGAGCCGAGGGCAGGCTTCTACAGGGTTCTCTGATGGCCCTTTCTCCTCCCATTTCATCCACCACGCCAAAAGGTTATAAACGCCACAGGATAGTTAAGATGGAGGTGAGAGCATGAGCGAGAAGAAGGTTGACTTTTACGATTTCGAAGGACTCCTCGATAAGGCTTACGAGGAACTCCCGGAGAACGTCAAGCATCACGCTTCACGTTTTGAGGTCCCGCCAGCCCAGGTTACGATAGCTGGAAACAGGACAATCATAGAGAACTTCGTGGACATAGCCGAGGCTATGAACCGCGACCCGAGCCACCTGCTCAAGTTCATCCTGCGTGAGGTGGCAACGGCTGGAACGCTCGAGGGGAGGCGCGTCATACTTCAGGGACGCTTTACGCCCTACCTCATAGCCAACAAGATGAAGAAGTACCTCAAGGAGTTCGTCATCTGCCCTGTCTGCGGAAGTCCCGACACCAAGATCATCAAGAAGGGCCGCTTCCACTTCCTCAAGTGTGAGGCCTGTGGAGCCGAAACTCCGATACAGCACATCTGAGCCACCTCCATTCCTTTTTTCTCTGGACTACTGTATACATCCCTTCTTCTGTTCATCTCGCGGCTTTGAAAACCCTTTTAAACTTTACAAACTACAAGTGCCACGCATCAAGCCACTGAGGGGGAGTTCTTATGAGCATGGAGGAAAAGGTCAACGAACTGTATGAAAGGAAGAGGAAAGTTCTCGAAATGGGCGGCGAAACGGCCGTCGAAAAGCAACACGCCAAGGGAAAACTAACCGCCCGCGAGAGGATTGAGAAGCTCCTCGATCCTGGGAGCTTCGTCGAGATTGGAGCGTTTGTGAAGCACCGCGGCACCGAGTTCGGTCTCGACAAGAAGGAACTGCCCGCAGACGGCGTCATAACCGGCTACGGAACCATCGACGGAAGGCTCGTCTTCGTCTACGCCCAGGACTTTACAGTCATGGGCGGTTCGCTCGGTGAGATGCACGCGGCGAAGATAAAGCGCGTCATGGAGCTTGCCCTCGAAGCCGGCGCCCCGGTTATCGGCCTCAACGACTCTGGAGGGGCCAGAATTCAGGAGGGCGTTGACTCGCTCAAGGGCTACGGCGAGATATTCAAGATGAACACCCTTCTGAGCGGTGTGGTTCCGCAGATTACAGCTATTATGGGTCCATGTGCCGGCGGAGCAGTTTACAGCCCTGCCATCGGTGACTTCATCCTCATGGTGGACAACCCGGCCAGCTTCATGTTCATCACTGGCCCACAGGTCGTTAAGGCAGTTACCGGCGTCGAGGTTACGCCGATACAGCTCGGTGGAGCGATGGTCCACGCCCAGCGCTCCGGTCAGGCCCACCTCATAGGGAAGAGCGACGAGGAGGTTCTGGCTCTCATAAGGCGTCTCTTGAGCTATCTGCCGTCAAACAACATGGAGAAGCCGCCGAGGGTTAAGACGAACGATTTACCGTTCAGGAAGACCGAGAACCTCTACAGCATCGTCCCGGATGACCCGAACAAGGGCTACGACGTGAGGCAGGTCATCTACGAGATAGTCGATAGGGACGAGAACGGAAACCCGGACTTCCTTGAGATTCTCCCGTACTTCGCCCCCAACGCTGTTGTTGGCTTCGGAAGGATGAACGGACAGACAGTTGGTATAGTCGCCAACAACCCGATACACTTCGCGGGCGTTCTTGACATAGACAGCTCGGACAAGATAGCGCGCTTCGTGAGAACCTGCGACGCCTTCAACATCCCGATAGTTACACTCGTCGACGTTCCCGGCTACCTGCCGGGCACCCAGCAGGAGTACGGTGGAATCATCAGGCACGGTGCCAAGGTCCTCTACGCCTACGCTGAAGCGACCGTCCCGATGGTGACAGTCATCCTCAGGAAGGCCTACGGCGGAGCATACCTCGCGATGGGAAGCAAGCACCTCGGTGCCGACTTCGTCTACGCGTGGCCCACCGCGGAGATAGCGGTCATGGGGCCGGAAGGAGCCGCGAACATCATATTCAGGAAGGAGATAACTCAGGCAGAGAACCCGGAGGAGGTTCGCCAGCAGAAAATCAAGGAGTACCGCGACAAGTTCGCCAACCCGTACGTTGCCGCGGCAAGGGGCTACATCGACGACGTCATCGATCCAGCCGAGACAAGAGCGAAGATAATCATGTCTCTCGAGGCCCTGGAGAGCAAGCGCGTCAAGCTTCCACCGAAGAAGCATGGCAACATACCGCTGTGAGGTGTTAGCATGACGACTATGGCGGAGTTCATGGAAGGGCTTAACTTAACCGTGCTGGGCGTTACGATAGTCTTCACAGTGCTGGCCATACTCGCGGTGGTCCTCTACGCCGTAGGTTGGGCAGAGAGGAGGCTCGTGGAGAAGGAGGCCAAGACCGCCCCCTCTCCAGCATCCACTCCAGCCCCCGCACCTGAGGCGAAAGAGGAGAAGCCGGCCATACCGCCGAGGGACCTCGCGGTCATAACCGCGGCGGTTTTGGCTTACACCGCCGAGAAGGCAAGCCAGCTCAGGCCCCTGCCGTTTAAGAGGAAGATTTCCGATTCCTGGCGCCTCTACGGCCTTCAGACTCAGATGGAAGATGTTGAGGACTTCAACTACGAGATAGGGAAGTGGTGAAAATGGCCAAGGTCAAAGTCATCGTTGATGGTATAGAATACGAGGTTGAAGTTGAGGAACTCCCGGGAGGAAGGTTTAAGGTAAGCTTTGAGGACAAGGAATACACTGTCGAGGCCAAGGGGCTTGGGATAGACTTTGAAGCTCTAAGTGCACCTGTTCAGGCTTCAACTCCTGCCCCGACTGCCACCCCAAGTGCTCCTTCACCTGCTCCAGCGCCAGTTGCCCCAGCCGCCCCTGCAGCACCGACCCCAGCCCCGGCTGGTGAGGGCGTCGTCACAGCGCCGATGCCAGGAAAAATCCTGAGAATACTCGTCAAAGAGGGGGAGCAAGTAAAGACGGGCCAGGGGTTACTCATCCTTGAGGCTATGAAAATGGAGAACGAGATTCCAGCGCCAAAGGATGGTGTGGTCAAGAAGATTCTCGTGAAGGAAGGCGACACCGTAGACACCGGACAGGCCCTAATAGAGCTCGGGTGAGAACCATGGCTGGACTCGTAGGATCAATAGTGACGTTCTTCCAGGGCATGGGGCTCCTCAACCTCACGTGGGGCAACGTGGTCATGATACTTGTGGGGCTGGCCCTCGTCTACCTGGCCATCCGCTACGAGATGGAGCCCCTCTTGCTGCTCCCGATAGGAATAAGCGCGGTGCTCGTTAACATACCCCTGGGACATCTCGCCAACTGGCCGGTGGCGCCAAACCTACCCGAACACATAGCGGACAACATCTTCTCCACGCTCAGCTACCTGAACCAGCAGTACGGGCCGCCCGGAATCTTCGACATAATCTATTACACCCTCATCAGGACTGAGCTCGTGCCGCTCCTGATATTCTTCGGGCTGGGTGCGATGACCGACTTCGGTCCAATGATAGCAGACCCAAAGACGGCCCTCATGGGCGCGGCGGCTCAGATAGGTGTCTTCATAGCGATGCTCACCGCTCTGGCGCTCGGCTTCAACCTGGACCAGGCGGCTTCGATAGGCATCATCGGCGGTGCCGACGGGCCGACCACCATCTACCTGACGACGAAGCTCGCACCGGAGATACTGGGAGCGACAGCGGTTGCTGCCTACTCCTACATGAGCCTGGTTCCGCTGATACAGCCGCCGATCATCAGGGCAATGACCAGCCCGGAGGAGAGGAAGATAAGGATGGAGCAGCTCAGGCCGGTCTCAAAGCGCGAGAAGATTATCTTCCCAGTAGTTGCCATGATCGTCATCGGCCTCCTCGTCCCCAGCGCCGCTCCGCTGGTTGGAATGCTCATGATTGGCAACCTGTTCAGGGAGAGCGGCGTCGTCGAGCGCTTAAGTAAAGCCGCCCAGGAAGAGCTCATGAACATCGTCACGATCTTCCTCGGACTCGGCGTTGGCTCCACAATGCGCGCCGACAGCTTCCTCACAGCGCAGACCCTCATGATCCTCGGCCTCGGTATAGTGGCCTTCGCCAGCGCCACCGCCGGGGGAGTGCTCTTCGGAAAGCTAATGATGAAGCTCTCCGGAGGAAGGATCAACCCGATGATAGGCGCCGCTGGAGTTTCCGCAGTTCCGATGTCCGCCAGGGTTGTCCAGAGGATAGCCAGTGAGGAAGACCCAGGGAACTTCATCCTCATGCACGCCATGGGGCCGAACGTCGCAGGAGTTATTGGAACCGCCGTTGCCGCAGGTGTTTTCCTTGCCGTTCTCGGCTGACCCTTCTCAACTTTTTGCCAAATTTCAAATGAAAAGCTTAAAATAGGAGGAGGACGCTTTAACTTAAAGCGGTGGTGAAGAAAATGCGTGTGAAGACTTTGATGACTAAGGATCCAGTGGTCATAGAGCTTCCGGCCACGAGGGAGTACGCCCTCGAACTCTTCAGGAAGCACAAGGTTAGGTCATTCCCGGTCATCAACAAGAACACCAAATCCCTCGTGGGCATCATAAGCATAAAGAGGGTTCTCCTCCATCCAGACGAGGACCAGCTTGCCATGCTCATAAGGAGGGACGTTCCAGTTGTCAAGCCTGACGATGACCTCAAGAAGGCAGTCCGTGCCATGCTCGAGATGGACTACAGACGCGTCATTGTCGTTGACGATGAGAACCGCGTTCTCGGCATACTGACCGTTGGAGACATCGTGAGGCGCTACTTGGCGAAAAACGAAAAGCTCAAGGAGGTTACCATAGAGCCGTACTACCAGAGAAACGTGGGCGTGGTGTGGAGGGGAACACCGCTAAAAGCCGCTCTCAAGGCACTTCTACTCTCCAACTCCATGGCAATACCGGTTATAGACGACGAAGGCAACCTCGTTGGCATGGTGGACGAGACAGACCTCCTCAAGGACAGTGAAGTCGTCCGCATTATGAAGCAGACCTCGCTAGCAGCACTGAGTGAAGAGGAGTGGATGCTCGAGAGTAACCCCACTTTACTCTTCGAGAAGGCCGAGCTCCAGCTTCCCAAGAAACCTGTGGGAGAAATAATGAATCCAAACGTTGTGGTGGCCACACCACACATGAGCGTCTACGACGTTGCCCAGAAGATGGTGCAATACCACATCGAGCAGCTGCCCGTCATCAGAGGAGAGGGCGAGCTCGTCGGCATCGTCAGGGACATGGACATCATAAAGGTAATCCTCAACAAGTGAGCGTTTTTAAACCCCTTTTCTCCCCTTCTTAGCGGTGGTACTGGTGAGGGAGGTTAAAGTTTCCCTCTTCGGTTTTGGCAACGTCGGACGCGCCGTGGCGAGGGTTCTCGTCGAGAAGGGAAAGCTCTTCCGGGAAAATTATGGAATGGACTTTAAAGTAGTCAGCATATCGGACACGAGCGGAACGCTCTGGCTCCCCGAGGGCGTTGATCTCAGGGAAGCCCTCCTGGTAAAGGAGACCTTTGGAAAGCTTTCTTCCTGGACAAACGACTATGAGGTCTACAATCTCACTCCCGAGGAAGCAGTTAAGGAAATTGACGCCGATATCGTTATCGACGTAACCAACGTGGAGAACGCCCATGAGTGGCACCTCACCGCGCTCAGGGAAGGGAAGGCCGTCATAACCAGCAACAAGCCGCCGTTGGCTTTTCACTACGCGAAACTTATTGGTGAGGCGGAGAGGAGAAACGTTCCCTACCTCTTTGAGGCGACGGTGATGGCCGGGACACCGATCATTGGCCTTCTTCGCGAGAACTTCCTCGGGGACACCGTCGAGAGGATAGATGCCGTTCTGAACGCGACGACAACATTTATCCTAAGCAGGATGGAGATGGGGCTCCACTTCGAGGAGGCGCTGAGGCAGGCCCAATCCCTTGGAATAGCCGAGAGGGATCCGAGCGGGGACATACTCGGCATAGACGCCGGCTACAAGGCCACAATTCTGCACTGCGTCGCTTTTGGACCGAAAACCTTCGACGATGCGAGGGTAAAGGGCATAGCCGAGATAACGCTGGGAGAAGTCCAGAGAGCCAGGAAGAAAGGAAAAACAATAAGGCTGGTCGCAACTGTCGAGAGGGGAAACATAACCGTCGAGCCGAAGGAGGTGCCGCTGGATAGTCCGCTGTCAGTGGAGAGCCACGAGAACGCGGCGGTGATATGGACCGACCTCCTCGGGGAACTCGTGATAAAAGGAGCTGGTGCAGGGTTGAAAGAAACCGCCAGCGGGGTTGTGAGCGATATTGTGAAGGCTGCTCTCACTATCACGGGAGGGTGATCTTTTTGTTTTCCTTCCATATGACCAGCTCAATTTTTCCAAATCGGTGAGTAATGGCCTGAATTTTTACCGTCCCACACGGAGTTTCTATCTCCTCCGCCTCAAAAAGGGGAAAGGACCTCTTGAGGAAAACCTGCCCACCGGAGTCCTTCAGAATGACGGATGAGGTCGAGTAATCCGGGATAAGGAAAAACGTTTCCGCATCGCACTCAAGTTTAACTGCACGAAATCTGTTGGCCATAACAATAAAGACGACCCCAACAAAGACATTGGGCAGCGAGAACAAAGTGTCCCCTCTCATCACTTCAACCGCAAGCAGTACCACCGACAGAACCAAATATGCCACACCAGTCTTCCAGAACAATTCGTTCCTGAGGGTGATTTTCTCGAGCTTCACAGCAACAGATGGCCATAACCCTTTTTAATCCTTTTTCGAGCCCTTGGTGGTGAAAGCATGGAGCACGTCATAGCGCTCCACCAGGTTTACGCTGAACTAATATTCCGGGGCCTCAAGACCGTGGAGATACGGAAGAGCCGTGCTTTTCAGGAAGGAGACCTCGTTTTCCTCTACGTCGCGAGGGGCAATCCCTACGAGCTTCGCGATACCCTCAGAAGGCTCGGCCTCCACGAAGAGCAGACCCTGACCCAGAGGGGAACGATAGCCGGCGGCTTCGAGGTGGGGGAGGTTATCAAAGCCGACTTAGATACACTGTGGGAGATGACGAAGGAGACGAGCGGCTTAACCCTCGTTCACGGCGAGAATGGGAAGAAGTGGCTTGGAGAATACATACGAGAATACGGCTACGCCTTTACCATAGAGAGACCCTTCCTATTCAAGGAACCCATGAGCAGGGAAGAAATGAAGGAGCGATACGGTATCCATGTGGAGGGAATAATTCATCTCTCGAGGAGGACGAGAAAGGAGTGGGTGAAAAACCTGATAGAGGACCTCCTGACGAGAGAAGTGGTTTACCTCTGAGAGGCCTCTTCTCCGGGCTTTTTCTCAGAGGAATCCTCGGATTTTTCTGAACCCTCTGAATTTCCCTCGGTCTCAAACTCTTCCGGATTTACCTTCACGTAGGGGCCGAGACTGAGGGAGTCTATCTCCTCCTGCGTGAGGAGCCTGCTCTTGACCTTCTCGCCTATCAGCGCGCTATTTCCGAGGGGATCCATTATCCTGATGGTTAGGGGCTTCTTTCCGTCCTTAACGTTCTCGATGTAGTCCATGATCTCGTCCACTTTCTTAACGGCCTCGTCGTCGCCCTCCTGCTCCTTGAAGTGCCTGGTCATTAGAAGGGTCTCGCGAACCCTCTCAAGGACTCCTTCAACGTTGGTGACGAAGCCCTCTGCCGCTGGTCCAGGCTCTATCTTGACGCCTATCTCGTCCAGCTCTATGGTCCCGCTCTTGCTCCTCACGACCCTTGTGAAGAGGTCCTTCTCCTCCTCAACCTTGACCGTGTAGAGCTTCGGCGGTCTGTCCTCGAGTATCATGACGTCCGCGTTTCTGTAACCGCACTTCTCGCAGATTATCGTGCTCTCCATGACCTTACCGAAGTAGGGGATGTCGTGAACGTACTGGATGGCTTTCAGAGTCCCCCTCCCGCCACATATCGGGCAGTCGCCGAGGGATATGACCTGAACGTCATCCGGCTTTAGCTCCTTCTCGCGCTTCTCAGTCATCTCACACCACCAAAGAATAGAACCGAGCTCCCCTTATAAATTCATAGGGGGAGAAAAGCAAAATCACTTGGCGATCCTTATGTCCGACGGGACGAGGATCAGCTTTATCTCGTGCTTGCAGATTTTAGCGGCCTGGCCGCCGAGGGCGTTGACCATGCCCTTAAGCTGTTCCGCCACCTTCTCGAGAACCTCGGGCTTGACCTCGAGCGGGGTAAGGTCGACGAGAACGATGTTGCCGCTCTGGAGCTCCTCGGAGATCCTCTCAAGGTCTGCGTAGCTGGTCACGACTATCTTCTTCAGGTAGCGTATCTGAGGCTTCACTATCTCCTTAGCAAGAACATCCTCCTCGAGAGGGACTACATCGATGTCACGCCTGGAAGCAGAAACCTCCTTTTTAACGGCCGCGGGAGGCTTCCTGGCCGGCTTGGTTTTTGTGTCGTTTTTCTTGAGACTGTCAAACAACCCCATGACTATTCCCCCCAATTAATCGTAAGGGCTGGATTATTTTGGGAATTGGTGTTTATATCTCTTTCTGAAATCCATCATCTGCAAACTCAACCACAATAGGAATGAAGGGTTTTAAAAGCAGGTACTGGAATGAGCAGAGGCCCATAAGGACAAAGAAAAATCACCAAAAGGAAAAGGATCACCCGGCCTTGACGGCCTCAAGAACCTTCTCCCTGAGCTCCGCCGCCTTCTTGATGGCAGTGTCAACGGCGTACATGACCTCCTCGAGCTTAAAGCTTCCCCCTTCACCCTTCTGGACGGAGGATATCATTTCGTTCTCATCGGTGGTGATGGTTATCCTGCCGTCCATGACCATCTCTTCGTCAAGGCTTGGGTCCACGAGCAGGTTGGACCCGATCTTAGCGAACGTGACTGGTATGGGAAGCCTCCTGACGGGGAGGGGCTCGTACTCGTCGAGAACCTCGACCTCGTCGGTCTCCTCATTGTACCTCACTTTCGGCATCTTGGTGCTGAGGAGGGCAGCTATGGCGCCTATTCCGGTCGCGTCGAGGAGGTTGCCGCCGTGGTCGAGAACGTGGACGTCTATGAAGACAACGCGGACGAGCTTGCCCGGCACTATGACGAGCTTCTCAAGCTCAACGGCCTGGCTCTCCCTGATGCCCCTGTCGACGACCCTCGCCAGCTCGATGGCGTTCTCGTCCGGCGGGCCCGGTTCAAAGCTCGGTGAAGCAAGCGGGACGAGCTCGACGTTGGTGGTTATGACACCCCTGTCAGGGAGGTCAGGGAAAGGCTCGCCCATGTCAACCTTTATGCCGACGAGAACCTGGGTGTCCCCGAGCCTGACCCAGGCGGAACCTTCGGCCTTCTCGATGACGTTGACCTTAACTTCGAGGTCGCGGTAATCCTCTAGACCTCTCCCATCTATTCTCCTGCCGTCCTTGAGGAGCTCGAGGATCCTGTCGCGCATGATCCCTGCCATGACTTCCATCTCACTCACCTCCACCGACCTCCTCGGCTATTTTGAGATACTTCTCCTTGAGTGCCTCGCGCTGCTTCTGATAGACGGCCTTGGCTCCCTTGATTGCCAGCCTCACGGCCTCGACGAACTCGTCCTTGGTGAGGTAGCCGTCCATCTGGAGGAGCGTTATGTCGTTCTTGAGCGGCATTATAGCCACTGGAATGTCCGCCTCGCCGTAGTTGTCTTCGTCCTTGTTGAGGTCGAGGACTATCTCCCCGTCTATCTTTCCGGCGGCACAAGCTGCGACGAGGTCCCTCATTGGGACGCCCGCGTCGGCGAGCGCCAGGGAGGCAGCTGTGATGCCGGCGACGCGGGTTCCAGCGTCGGCCTGGAGAACCTCAATGAAGACATCCACCGCTGTCCTCGGGAACATCTCGAGCATGAGAGCCGGCTCGAGCGCTCCCCTTATGACCTTACTTATCTCAACGCTCCTCCTGTCCGGTCCCGGCTTCTTCCTCTCCTCGACGCTGAAGGGGGCCATGTTGTAGCGAACCCTGAGAATCCCCCTGTCAGGCCTCTGGAGGTGCTTGGGGTGAATCTCCCTTGGACCGTAGACAGCAGCCAAAATTTTGTTCTTGCCCCACTCAACGTAGGCAGAACCGTCGGCGTTCTTGAGCACGCCGACCTCCATTTTAATGGGCCTCAGTTCATACTTCTTTCTCCCGTCAAGTCTCTTTCCATTCTCGTCTATGAGCTTTAAACCCTCAGGTCTGCCCATCATTCTCCTTCACCCTCTCCGTTCTTGGGTTCCTCAATCTGCGGTATCTCCTCAATAACTCCCTGCTCTTTGAGCTCCTGAAGTCTAGTGGTGAGGAGCTCCTTGATCCTGTCGGTGAGTCCCTGGGTGTGGCTCTCCCTGTTGACCTTAAGGATGGCCTCTATCGCGAGCTTCTCAAGTTCATCGTTCTTTCCGCTGACCCATACCCAGCCGTTCTGGCCGACTATTATGCGCGTGTTGGTCAGCTTCTTGATGAGGTTTATCATCGAACCGCCCTTGCCGATGAGCCTCGGCACCTTGGAGGGCGTTATTGTTACAAGCTGACCGCCCCTGAGCGGGCCGCCGTGGAAGGGCATGCCCTTCGTGGTAAGGTCTATCTGGTTTATCTCGTTGTAGCCCTTTATCCTGGCGTAGATTATGTCGCCTATGTCGAATATCTTCCTCAGGTCGGTCTTCATGAGATCGATGCGCTCCTCTGTGGCATCCTGAACGCGCAGGCTGGCCTCGTAGGGTGCGCCTATGTCAACGACCCAGTTTGAGAAGCGGACGTCCACTATCTTTCCGAGGACGTTGTCTCCCACCTCAGGCATGTAAGGGCCCTCAAGCGGGATGACCCTTATGGCGTCTCCCCTGACCTCGACCAGCCCCACGACCGTGGAGTATATCCTGTTGCCTTCCCTGAAGGTCCCTCTTCCGTTCTTAAAAGGCCCCTGGGCAAGCAGAGTCCCAGGAACCACAAGCTCCCTTGGCTTAACAAAAATCCTCTTCATAACCCCTTCCTCTCTATAAGTTTAGTTATGGCACTGCCCTTTGTAAGGGCATTAAGCTTCTCGTAAAACTCCTCCTCAACTCCTCCGGGGATCTCAATGAGGAACATCCACGAGCCGTCGCTGGCCCACTCCTCCCTCTTTATGTTCCCGAACTTCCTAACCTCTCCGTAGGCTTTGCCCACGTAGTCGCTCGGTATCTTGACGGCGATGACCTTCATCTCCAGCTTTATCGGGAGGAGCGGTCTGATAGCTTTGATGACCCCCGGAACCTGCGCTTCTGCATCTTTGAAGAGGTCAACGTGAACCCCAGCCTCGTCCATTGCTTTGAGAATCCTGTCGACGGGGTGGGGATAGCCGGTTCTCGGATCAACGGCGTGCCGGTGTATCACCGTCGCTATGTATCGCTTCTTATCCTCAAGCATCTGCCTCCTCTGTTCGGCTGTGAGCTGGACGTCACCCTTGCGGAGAATAACCTTGGCGACCTCGTAGGGGTCGCTGGTGCCGAATATCTTCTCCATCTCGTGCTCGCTGGCCTTGTCACCCTTGTGGGCGTCCTTGAAAATGTAGGGAGTGGCAAGAATCTCCTCTATCGGGACTTCCTTGCCCTCCTTGAAGTCCTTCGCAAGGTATGGGTCGACCAGTATCTCAAAGGTCTCACCGTGCGTCTTCAGACGGGCGATGACGGCCTTATCAACGCTTATGGGCATCGCCCGTCACCTCAGTAGTTCTGGTCGAGTTCGGAGTAGTCCTCTTCCCTCTCCTCGACTTCCTCTTCCTTGACCTCTTCGAGGATTTCAGCAAGGTACTTCTCGATGTCTTCCTTTGACAGTTTCTTCCACCGCTTGTCCTCGGTGGTGATGTATGCTACCTCTATCCCCTCCGCGCTCGGCTCTTCGAGGGTCTTGGCGAGGGCCAGTATGGCGAGCTTTACCGCGCCTTCCCTGTCTATGTCGTCGGTGTAGTGCTCCTCGAAGATGGCCATAGCCACGTTCCTTCCGCTTCCTATTGCAACGGCCTTCCACTCGAAGTATGCACCGCTCGGATCCGTCTCATAAAGTTCGGGCTTGTCGTTGACGCCGGCCATGAGGAGGGCGGCACCGAAGGGCCTCACACCGCCGTACTGGGTGTGGGCCTGCTTGAGGTCGCATATCTTCTTCACCAGAACGGTGAGCGGGACGGGTTCGCCGTAGGTAAGCCTGTAGACCTGGGCCTCAAGTCTGGCCCTGTCGACAAGAACGCGGGCGTCGGCTATTATGCCGCTCGGAGCCGCGGCTATGTGGTCGTCGATCTGGAATATCTTCTCGTAGCTGCTCGGCTCTATGAGCTTGCTGGTTATCCTCTTCTCGACCGCGAGGACGACGCCGTCCTTCCATTTGACGCCGACAGCGGTGGCTCCGCGCTTCACTGCCTCCCTCGCGTAGTTCACCTGGAAAAGCCTTCCATCAGGGCTGAAAACGGTAATAGCCCTGTCGTAGCCGGCCTGTGGTGGTACAAACGCCATTTTACATCACCTCTAAAGGATTATCGTCATTTCTCCTACTCTCTTCCCAGTCAATTTGGACGCGGTCATTAATTAAGCTTTTCTATTCACCCCTCAGAGCAACCAGCGCCATCTTTCTCGCTATCCTGCGCGCGAACTCCAGGGGCAAGAACGCCACGAGGAAGACTATCACAGCCAGAACCAGCGAGGGCTCTCTACCAAGGGGCTGCCATATCATCAGCAGGAACGCGATCAGCATGAGGCCAAGGCCAACCGCCAAAAACCTCTGGTAGCTCCTCTTCATAACCTCCAAGGTCTCACCCATCTCTCCCACCGGGGGCTTTTTATTCCGAACCCGTTTTAAGCCTTTGGTGTTGGCGATGGAGTGTCCCTTCTGCAACCCGGATAAAGAGGCTCTCCTCTACGAGGATGGGCTGATCAGGATACTGATAGACTCCTACCCAGCGAACAGGGGGCACCTGCTGGTCGTCCCGAAGAGGCACGTCGAGAGCTGGGAGGAGCTCAGAGAAGAGGAGAAGCTCGCCCTCCTGAGGGGTATGGAGCTAGCGATGGAGAAGTTAAGGGGGACGCTGAAGCCGGATGGGTTCAACGTGGGCATGAACCTCGGAAGGGCAGCGGGTCAAACCGTTCCCCATCTCCATCTCCACGTGATTCCAAGGTGGGAGGGCGACTGCAGGAGCCCAAGGGGAGGGGTTAGGAAGGCGGTTCTCGACTTGGAGGACGAGAACTTAAACCTAAGGGAGCGCTGGGTGAGGAACAGGCTGAGCGGGGAGGAAATCGAGAGGCTGAGGGCGGCGTTCAGTCGGAAGTGACACCGACAGGATACTTTCTCCCGTTCTTCTCAATCTTCCTTTCAAGCGCTTCACTAAGGTCTATCCCGAGCTCATGGGCGAGCAGGGTGAGGTAGATTACGACATCCGCTATCTCGTCAGCTATGGCCTCCTTCTTCCCCGACTCCTTCACAGCCTCGAGTATCTCCCCATCGCTCTCCCACTGGAAGTGCTCAAGCAGTTCTCCCAGCTCAACTGCGGCAGAGATAGCGAGGTTCTTGGGCGTGTGGTACTTTCGCCAGCCCCTCGCGTCCCTGAACTCGACAAGCCTCCGCTCAAGCTCCTTAAAATCCACCCTATCACCCCACGGTCAGTAAACGTGGGCATCGGCGCTCCCCAGCAGCTCCAGCATTTTAAGGAACTCCCCAAGCTCTTCCCTTGAGAAGTGCTCCTCAGCATCGTCCTCAGGATTGAGCTTTGCGAGCATCTCGCGGGCCTTCATGAGGTCGTCAAGGTCCTCCTGGAGCTCAATAGCCCGCTGGGTGAACTCGTAACTTGTGTGCGGACTCTCGAGGGCCCTCTGCTGATTGGCGACTACCGCTATCTTAAGGTTCGCTATCGTCTCGTCGATAAGCTCGAGCAGTTCTCCAATCTTCATGTTCACCACGGTTTCTATATCTGGGCCAGAGTATTTAAGCCCTACCGAAAAGCTTTTACGCCTCAAGGAAGAAAATCCTATGGTGGTGCAGGGTGGACTTCGACCTCTTCATGGAGAGGTACGGTTACAAGATGCTCTTTGGTCTCTTTGGTCTGGTTCTGCTCGTGATATTCGGAATACTTGGCCTCTACGTCTACGCGGTTGTCAGGCTCTTCGGGCTCTTTGTGGGAGGACTGCTACTGGTTCTGGCACTGGTGTACGCCTTCACTACTGGCCGAAAATTGCTCGATGCCCGGGCGGAGGCCCATGCCAAGTACTTCTATGACTCCCGCCAAGGAAAGAGGCCATGATCCGAAAATTTTTCGAGATTTCTTCCCCCTTTTCGAGCCACAAGTTTTATACTCGCAAAACGAAGCTTCTCCGGTGGTGAATGTGGAAGCGACTAAGGCTTACCCTTCTGATTCGGCTGAGGTAAAAACGGAGAGGCGCGAGAGGAAGCTTCTCATGGGCAACGAGGCGATAGCCTACGGTGCCCTTGAGAGCGGGATTGCTTTCGCGACTGGCTACCCCGGAACGCCCTCGACCGAGGTGGTAGAGACTATAGCGAGGCTTAAGCCAGAGGTTTTCGCCGAGTGGGCTCCCAACGAGAAAGTGGCCTTAGAGGAAGCGGCCGGCGTTGCCTACACCGGGCTGAGAGCCCTCGTCACGATGAAGTGTGTCGGTCTTAACGTCGCCGCCGACCCGCTAATGAGCCTGGCTTATTCTGGAGTTGAGGGCGGTCTCGTTGTCCTCGTGGCGGACGACCCCGGGCCGCACACCTCTCAAACGGAGCAGGACGACAGGTATTATGGTAAAATTTCACTCCTGCCAGTTCTTGAACCCGCTGATCCTCAGGAGGCTCACGACCTCATAAAGTACGCCTACGAGCTGAGCGAGAAATACAAAGTCCCAATAATCTTCCGCACCACAACGAGGGTAAACCACACGACGGCCGATGTGGAGGTAGGCGAGTTTGTCGAACTCGACAGGAAGCCAGTTTTCAAGAAGGACATTGAGAGATACGTTAGGGCCAGCATGGAGGGCAACAGGAAGAGGCATAAGTGGCTCAACGAGACTCTCGCTAAAATCGAGGAGGAGTTCAACTCAATGCCCTTCAACTGGATCGAGGGTAAGGAAGAAGCCAGAATCGGAATAATCGTCGAGGGAGCACCTTACAACTACGTGAGGGAAGTGCTCCCGAAGATCAACGCGGACTTCAAGGTTCTCAAGCTCTCAACACCTCACCCGCTCCCGAGAAAGCTGGTCACTGACTTCCTGAAAACTGTTGATTACGCGATAGTCGTTGAAGACGGCGCACCCTTCCTCGAGGAGGAGGTCAAGATAGCGGCCTACGAGGCCGGCCTAAACGTCCCGATATACGGAAAGAGGACCGGGCATTTGCCACTCGAGGGCGAGCTCACGCCGAGCCTCGTTAGAAACGCCCTGCTGAAGCTCATCGGCGAAGAAGGCGAGGAATACACCAAGCCGGAGGAGGTCGCCCACGCCGAAAGTTTAGCCCCAAAGAGGCCTCCGGTGATGTGCCCCGGCTGTCCGCACCGCGGAAGCTACAGGGCCGCTTTGGACGCCCTTCGTGACCTCAAGCTCGGCCGCTACAAGGTTCCCATACACGGCGATATAGGTTGCTACGCGTTATCGCTTCTCCCGCCGCTTGAAGCGATATGGACGGAATACGTCATGGGCGCGAGCATCAGCCTGGCCAACGGCCAGAGCGTCGTCATGGACAAAAAGATAATAGCGACCATTGGTGACTCAACCTTCTTCCACAACGGAATCCAGCCCCTGATTGACGCCGTCTACAAGAACCTAAACGTCTTGGTGATGATACTCGACAACAGGACGACGGCAATGACTGGCCACCAGCCGCACCCAGGAACAGGAGGAAGCGAAACCGGCAGGAAGTTCAACGAGATTGACATTGAGGCGCTGGTTAAGGCGCTGGGAGTGAAGTACGTCAAGACCGTTGACCCCTACGACCTTAAGGCAACCAGAGAGGCCATAAAGGAGGCCATGCAGGTTGAGGGGCCCGCTGTGATAATAGCGAAGCGCGAGTGCGTCATACCCGTCATAAGGCGCGGCGAGATTGGAGAGAAGCCAGTTGTCATCGAGGACAAGTGCACCGGCTGTAAGGCGTGCATTCTCCTGACTGGCTGTCCAGCATTGGTCTACGACCCTGAGACGAAGAAGGTCCGCATAGACGAACTCATCTGCACCGGTTGCGGCGTCTGCAACCAGACGTGCCCGTTCGAGGCAATAAAGTTCCCGAACGAGCTGGAGAGAGGGGCTTAGCCCCTCATTCCCTCCACACTTCCAGAACCATGTACCTCCTCACAAGCGGGTTCGGATAGAGTTCCCAGCCGATTCCATCGGTATCTGCCTCAATCTCCCCGAAGAGGCCGCCCTCGCGCGGGTCGAGGCTTTCCCCGTAGATTTGTCCGGGCTTTATCTCGACCTTCATATAGCGTGGAAGGCCCACCATAACTTTCCCGTTCTCCCTCGCGTAGTCGATCGCCCACTTCGCCGTGTATATTCCGGAGTAGATCTCGGCTATCCTCACCGGGACGCTCCACTTGCCGATCGCTATGATCTCGATGCCGGTTTCCTCCCAGAACTTCTTTGCTAAGGGCTGTAAATCCTTCGCGAGGTCCTTCCACACTTCCTTTCCGCGGTCTGTTATCGTTAGGGCATCGATGGTAGGCTCGTCGAGCTTCCTGACCTCTATTCCGCCTATCGTCGAGTCGAGGTGAATCACATCAGGCTTGACTTCCCTCGCCAGTTCAACCGCTAAAAACGCCTCGTCCCTAACCGCCTGCCTGCCGCTCATGTCGTAGTTGAACGGGTCGGCGTACCTTACCGCGCTGAGCGTTGCCGTCCTGTAGGGTTTCTCGACGAGGACCGCAGCCGTCGCTATGAGTCCAACCGGCTCGTAATCCTCGGTCAGCAGTGCACCCCCTGTATCAGCGGCCACAAACTTCATCGAAACCACCATTAACGGGCAATTACCAATATACACCCTGGGACATAGTATGTGGTGGTGAAAGCGGTGGGTATGTTAACTGATGTTATTTATGAAGCTTTGGGTAGCTACATAGATGACCTGAGCGGCTCGATACACCTCGGGACCGCCAGGGGAAAGGCGGTTCTGTACCTGGACGGTGAATACCCCCTCACCCCCGCAGGACGGGACATTACCCTTTATCAACGTTTTCTACACTGAAGGGGGGCTGGAGCTGGTTGGATTCTGGGATAACGGCGGTAGAGAAGCGCTCCTCCTGAGAATGAAGCCAGGGGATGTCAGCGTGAAAGAGTCCACTGGGGAGGTTGAGATAACGTTCCCGTCCCAAACGGGCGCGCTGGTGGTGGTCACTCTCTACGGAAACCGCGGGTTTGCAGAGACCCTAAAAAGCGCGGTTGAGGCGTGCAGGCAAAGCGAGAACGTAGAAGAGAGGCTAATATCATCGAGGAGGATTCCCTCTAGAGGACAGAGCTTCCCGAGGGAAAAGTAAGCGAAAGCCTTTTTCATGAACCTCTTTTCATTTGTCACCCCACACAGCCTTTATAAGGAAGACGTTAATAAAACCCCCGAGGGGCCATGCGGACAGAGACCATCGCGTGGAGCATCGCGGTTATAATCATCCTCTACATAGCCTGGAAAACGGTAAGCCCACTGGTCACACCCATATTCTTCGGCGTTGTCCTCGCCTACGCTTCATACCCCATCCACCGCAGGCTGGCTGTGAGAACGGGTAAGAAAGAATCGGCCGCCCTCCTCACCCTGGTCACCGTCGGTCTCGGCGGAATGGTGACATTTGAGCTCATCAAGATATCCGTCCAGGTGGCGGTTTCATTCTACAACAGCACCGTCGACGTCTTCAGCTGGATCATGGCACAACCGCTTCCACAGGATGTGCTCGAGTTCATACAGCGCTTCTTCAACCAGCTGATCCCAAGACTCTCGGAATACATCTCAAGGGGTGCCTTCTCGCTGCCGATGTACCTCCTCCAGCTCCTTGTGTTCCTGCTCACCTTCTACTACACGCTCGCATACTCCGGGGAAATCTACAGGCAGATAGTGCTCTCCCTGCCGGAGAGAAACCGCCACATAGGTGAAGAGATACTTGAGAGCCTCAACAAGACCCTTGGGGCGCTCGTCAGGGCATGGCTCGTCCTCAATGTCATAAAAGGCGCCCTCATGACAATCGGCTTTATAATATTCGGGGTCTCCGACCTCTACACCGCCATAGTGGCAGGCTTTCTGACCTTCCTTTTCAGCTTCATACCCCTCTTTGAGGGCTGGATGATATGGCTCGCGGCTACGGCCTACTTCGCCGTGAACGGCGCCTACCTGCGCGCTGTCGGGATAGCGCTCTACGGGTTATTTCTCGTCTCCCCGATGCCGGACTACACGGTAAGGCCCATGATGGTGGCCCGGGACACCAACCTCGACGAGACGCTCGTTTTCATTGGAATGATAGGCGGCACCTGGGCCATGGGGGTAAAGGGGCTGATAATAGGGCCGATAGTCCTCAACCTGCTCCTGGTCCTCCTGAAGGAGTGGAAGAGGATTGTGTCGGCTAAAGAACCTTCACACCAGCCCTCTCCATCTCCCTCAGCGCCTTCTCCTCATCCTCAGGATTAATGCCCTTCACAGCATCGCTGAGGAGGTAGGTCTCAAAGCCGTGTTTGATAGCGTCGAGGGCAGTCGCCTTCACGCAGTACTCGGTGGCAACGCCGCAGACGTAGACCCTCTTCACGCCGTTCTTTCTCAGGATTTCGGCGAGCTCTGTGCCCTCGAAGCCGGAGTAAGCTTCCTTGTCAGGCTCGGTGGCCTTGGAGATTATCACGGCATCGGAGGGGAGATCTACAACGAACTCGGCACCAGGGGTGTTCCGGACGCAGTGCGCCGGCCACGGCCCGCCCTGCTCTTTAAAGCTTATGTGGTTCTCCGGGTGCCAGTCGCGGGTAGCGACTATGAGCGCCCCGCGCTTCCTGAACTCTTCGATGTAGTGGTTGCACCACGGGATTATCCTGTCCCCATCCGGAACCGGGAGCGCTCCCCCTGGCATGAAATCGCGCTGCATGTCAACAACGATCAGTGCCTCCTCCGGCATGGTACCACCCTAAAAGAGTTCGGTGGGGAACTTAAAAATCATTTTTGAATGATAGAGCAATCATGAAGCAACTAAAAAGAGGGTGCTGTTCTCATAACTCAAGCCTCTCCCTGAAGCGGGCCATGTCAACCCCTTTGTCCATGCCGAAGAGGTAGGCGAGCACCTTTTTGTCCAGGTCGCCGTAGCGCTCCCTCATACCGTTTATCCCGTCAATTACGTCCGCACGCTCCCAGCCGAGTGAGCTCGCTATGTGCTCCACCATCTCCTCGAAGAGGTCACCCCCCTTCCTCTCCTCATCAAGCGCGGCTTCATTCACGACCAGTTTTCCGTCCCTCTCGGTAAGGAGCCCGCTCTTCACGGCCTCGGCTATGAACTCCTTGGCCTCCTTAACCCCCATTATCCGCAGGCTGAAGGAGAGTATACCGACCAGCTCGCTCTTCGTGAACTCAGTTGAGCCCTTATAGTCAACCGCACGCTTAAGCGGGTGCATAGGCATCTAACTTTTTTAGGGTGCTGGAATAGATAAACTTTTGCCTCCAACGGTGAACGGACCCCAATGGATTGGAGGTGGTTGAGATGGAGCAGAGGACGCACAGGCTGACCTCGGAGAGGCTGGTTGGAAAGCCGCTCAAACTTGAACCCGGCTACGCGGAAGTGGAGCTCAGGACGACGAAGGAGATGGCGGTTGACGAGTACGGCCTCGTTCACGGCGGCTTCACCTTTGGCTTAGCAGACTACGCCGCGATGCTCGCTGTGAACGAGCCGACAGTGGTCCTTGGAAAGGCGGAGGTGAAGTTCCTCAAGCCGGTTAAAGCTGGGGAGATTTTGACGGCGAAGGCAAGAGTTCTCGAAAGCAATGAGGGGGGTGTGGGGGACGGAACGTCCCCCCGGAGAAAGAAGCTCGTGAAGGCGGAGGTTTTCAACGAGAGAAACGAGAAGGTCTTCGAGGGGACGTTCCACTGCTACGTCCTGGAGAGGCACGTGCTCGAGTGATCCAAAATTTTTTATAGCACTATATCGAATTTCGATATCGGTGTTCGATATGATGCGCCGAGTGCTCTTGGGGTTCATGGGGATTCACATCCTTCACCACGCGAGCAGGGGAGAGGTAACCGGGACCTTCATGATGGCGGAGTTGAGCAGGCACGGTTACAAGGTCAGCCCGGGAACCATCTACCCCCTCCTCCACAAAATGGAGGAGATGGGCCTCCTGAGGAGCAGAACAGAGGTTAGAAACGGTAGGCGGGTGAGGCTCTACAGGGCAACGCCCAAAGGTGAGGAACTCCTCGAGGAGGCGAGAGAGAAGGTTAGGGAACTGTGCACCGAGATCCTGGGTGATTGATATGGAAGAGAAGGAGCGCAAAATCTTTGGAATAAGCTGGAACGTCTTCCTGCTCGGAATAGTGAGCTTCCTGAACGACATGAGCAGCGAGATGATAAACCCGATAGTGCCGAGCTATCTCACCGGTGTCCTCAGGGAGGGCCAGCTGGTCAGCGGCTCCGTGATGGGAGCGATAGAGAGCATGAGCTCCCTCTTCAAGGTGGCCTTCGGCTACGTCAGCGACCGCTTTAGAAAAAGGAAGGCCTTCGTTTTAGCCGGTTACGCGCTCTCGACCCTCGCCAAGGGTGCCCTCGCTTTTACTCGCTACTGGTGGGACTTTCTAACGCTGCGCGCCCTAGACAGGGTGGGCAAGGGCATAAGGACGGCACCGAGGGACGCGCTCATAGCGGAGTCGAGCGAGAAGGGGAAGAGCGGCAAGTCCTTCGGCTTCCACAGGATGATGGACACGCTTGGAGCTGTGGCCGGTCCTCTCGCTGCCATAGCCCTCATTGAGCTCCTCAGGGGTCTGCCGAAGGAGACGATGTACCGTTATATCTTCCTGCTATCTGCGATTCCCGGCCTCCTATCGCTCTTCGTTATAGTCCTCTTCGTCAGGGACCGGGGAAGCGAGGTAAAGAAAAAGATCAAGGGCATCTCCACGCTGAGGAGCAGAGGCTTACAGCTCTTCCTTGCCGTCGTTGCGGTGGGAGCTCTCGGCAGGTACAGCTACGCCTTCACACTCTGGAAGGCGGAGGAGCTCGGCTTTACCGTCGTCCAGGGGATAGCGTTCTACGCCCTCTTCAACCTCATCTACGCCCTCTCGGCATACCCGCTCGGCGTCGTCTCGGACAGCTTCGGCAAGAAGAGGCTCATAACCATAGGCTTCCTCGTTGCGACGCTGGCCTCTTTAGCCTTCGCCTACGCGAGGGACTTCTACACGCTTGTTGTGGCCTTCGTCCTCTACGGGGTCTACATAGCCATAGAGGACACCATCCCGAGGGCATACATGGCGGATTTAGCGGGGGAGCACGAGAAGGGGACGATAATAGGTGCCTACCACACCGTCTTTGGCCTCTTCGTCTTCCCCGCCTCGGTCATAGCGGGCTACCTGTGGCAGGCCCGCTCCCTCGAGCTCGCATTCACCTACGCCGCCCTGATGAACGCCCTCGCTTTTGTCATGATGTTTTTCGTTCCGGAATCTCATTGACATTTTTCCCATTTTTAGTGCCTTTTTCGGTGGAATTTTGTCAAAAAGACTAAAAGGTGATGTGCACATTCCCCACCGGTGAGGAAAGTGCGGATTCTGATAATAGGAACCGGGGGCACCATAGCCAGCGCGAGGACAGAGAAGGGCTACAAAGCGGCGCTGAGTGCCGATGAAATCCTCGAGGTGGCGGGAATCAAAAAGAGGAACGGGCTCATCATAGAGACCGAGGACATCCTTAACCTGGACAGCACGCTCATCCAGCCTGAGGACTGGGTAACGATAGGGGAAGCCGTCTTCAGAAACCTCAGCGACTACGACGGCATCGTCATAACTCACGGGACGGACACCCTCGCATACACGTCCTCCGCCCTCAGCTTCATGCTCCGGAACGTTCCAATCCCCGTCGTTCTAACCGGCTCGATGCTCCCGATAACGGAGCCGAAGAGCGACGCCCCCCGGAACCTCAGGACCGCCCTGACCTTCGCCTCTAAGGGGTTTCCCGGAATCTACGTAGCGTTCATGGACAAAATAATGCTGGGAACGAGGGTCTCAAAGGTTCACTCCCTCGGCCTCAACGCCTTCCAGAGCATAAACTACCCGGATATCGCCTACGTGAAGGGCGGCGAGCTGAAGGTTCTCCACAGGCCGGAGGTGCCCCAGGGAGAGGTTATCTTCGACCCCCTTCTGGATCCAAACGTCGTCCACATAAGGCTGACCCCCGGTCTCTCCCCGGAGGTGTTCTCCTCCATAGGGGAATGGAGCCACGGAATTGTTCTCGAAGGCTACGGAGCCGGCGGAATCCCCTACAGGAAGAGGAACCTCCTGAAAGCCGTGGAGAGGGTCGCGGGAGAAAAGCCCGTGGTGATGACCACCCAGGCGGTTTACGGGGGTGTTGACCTCACCCGCTACGAGGTCGGGAGGAGGGCACTGGAAGCGGGAATCATCCCCGCGGGCGACATGACGAAGGAAGCCACGCTGACCAAGCTCATGTGGGCCCTCGGCCACACTGCGGACGTCGCTGAAGTCAGGGAAATTATGGAAAGAAACATTGCCGGGGAAATCACCCCGAGGGGCTGATCAGGCACCTGAGGCCAGCTTCTTGAGCTCGTCATCCCCAATGAGGAGGGGCCTCTCCGATTCTATAACATAGCTCAGCTCCCATTTCACTTCTCCCCGGTTCATAAGCGCGGCGTAGCGCCTCGCCTTCTCCTCCGCCTCCTCCATGCTGGAAGCCTCGACGATCCTCCTGACGTACCACTTCCTGTCGCCGAAGCGAAGCTTGAACTCGGCCATGTACATCGGCACCACCGTTGGGGGTTGGAAAGGAAGTATAAAAACTTAAGGCTCCATTGCCCTGTAAACGCCATCGGTTTCGGTGGCCTCGAAGACCTTTCCACCTTCCTTTGTCCTCAGCTCGACGAGAACTTTAGAGGGAGCCTTCTCCACTTCCTCCTCGACCTTTCTGGTGCTGAGAACCTGTATGAACGCATCTCCGAGCCTTTCAAACTCAAAAACGAGTGCATCATCCTCCCAGCGGTGGCCGCGGTAAGAAACACCGCCCATGCGGAAGGTAACCTCAAGAACGATTTTCATCAACATTCCTCCATATCTTTCTTCGGAATAGGTTCTCATAGGGGGTTAAAAAGGTTGGCAGAAAATGAAAACATCAAACCCTCTTCAGCTTGACAACCTGCTTGGCGAACTCCTCCAAAACCTCCTTCCTCATGCCCTCGAAGAACTTTATCGAGCCCGCGTAACTGTGGCCGCCGCCCTCTATTCCAGCACTCGGCAGTGCCTCCTGGAGCTTTGGAATTATCTCGTTCAGGTCGAAGCCGTAAGCGGCCATTCCGTCCGCGGCTCTGACAACCGCGAAGTCCGGACCATAGGCAAGCGTTAGTATTGGCGAGTCCTCGCCGTACTTCTCCTTGAAGTGGTCGTGGATTAATCCTGAGAGCTTTCCTGGTGAGGGATAGCTGAACTTCGGTGCGAAGAGTTCCACGTCTATCGTGTTGAACCTTATGCCGTTTGGAAGGACGACGCTCTTGACGTGCGGCAGGGAGGCCCTCAAAGCCTTCTCCTGCTTCTCTTTGACCTCGGGGTAGATAGCATTGATAAGCTCGCGGTGCCGCTGGAGGTTGCCGGTGAGGAGGAGTATCTCGTCGATTATTCCGTGGCCGTCCATGAACTTCCAGTAGAAGGCCTCGTGGTCTATCACCTCGGCTATCTTCTTGAGGTCTTCCTCGGTCAGGCCCTTGGTCTTCTTCGCTATCTCGAGGTACTGCTGGAACTCTGGTGCCTTGCTCCTGTCGCCAGTTCCCGCTATTGCCGGCAGGTGCTTTATCTTGTCCTCCACTTCGGGGTTGATGAAGCGGGCCACTTCAGTTGCAAGCATTCCAGCCGTCAGCTCGTAGTAGCCGCGCTTGACGTGGTGGGGATTGACGTGCACGTCAACGTACTCGTCAACCTTGGCCTTGTCCTCGCTGATCCACTCGCGCGGGTCGTGGTGGTCTATGACGACGATGGGAACTCCGTAGGCCCTTATGCGCTTGTAGGCCGGAATGTCTTCGCTCGTTCCTCCATTGTCAACTATAACAACTAGCGGGAGCGGGTCGCCGAACTTCTCGTGGTCCTCGATCATGAATATGATGTCCTTTAGGACATCCTCAAGCTCGTAGAAGGGGGCCCTGCTCGGCCTCCTCTTGAAGAGCTTCCACCTCGCGCCAGAATCCGGTGAAACCTGCTCGATGAGCGGAACTATCGCGTACTCCAGTGCTAGGCCTGAGGTGTAGCCGTCGGCATCGGAGTGGTGTCTCAGGAGTATCGGCCTGCCTTCGAGAATGGCCCTCCTTATCATGAACGCGGCCTTCATTATCTTGGGCTTGAGCTTTTCGAGAACCTCGCTCTCCACGAGGAAGCCGACGTCCTTCGGCTGGGCGCGCTCGTCGAGGGCCCGCTCGATAGCCTGCTTGACCTGGGCTGCATCCGGGCCCCAAAGCCTGGTCATGTCGCTGGCCTCTATCTGGATCTCGCCGGCATGGAACGCGACCTTTCCGATGACCTCAACGACATCGCCGACGTTTATGTTGGGGTAAGCCCTCACTCCCGGGGCCTCGAAGGCAGCAACCCAGGTTATTCCCGTCCCGTCGGTTATCGTGAAGACGGTCGGGCCGCCCGTGACCTGTATCTGAGTCACCCTGCCTCTGAGCCTGACGGTCTTGCCCGCCATGTCTTTGCTGAGCTCCCTTATTGGGGTAACCGGGATCTCCTTCCTGACGACGACCTCCTTGTAGTTCCTGAGGGCAGACTCGACCAGATCAACCTCCTTCTTGTCGGGCCTGACGTCGAGAACCTGGACGAGTATCTCTTCACCGGGTTTGTACTCCCTTCCTCCGAGCAGGTCCTTTCTCTTGATTAATCCCGTAACGTGTGGATTGAGCCTGACGAAGACACCGAAGCGTTCAACGCGGTCTATAGTGCCCTTGTAGACACTCCCGACCTCAACGTCCTCGTAGTCGCAGGTCTTGTCGAGAATGTAGACGACCTTGTGCTTCCTGAGGCAGTCCGGGCAGACCCAGGTAGTTTCCATACCGGGTTCCCAGGGCTCCTTGATCTTTCCACAGATGTCGCAGGCTAGAACCCTGCCCGTTCCGCCGCAGGTCGGGCAGGTGTCGTAAACAGGAACGACTCCCTTCCCGTGACACTCGGGACAGGGTATCTCATCCACCTCGTCCTCAACTCCAAGGTAGTCGAGGTTGCGGTAGCCCTTCAGCTTGTCGCCCACATTGAAATCAGCGGGAACGTAGCCCCACCCTTCGCACACGGGGCACTCCTTCTCGCCAACTTTAACTTTCCCCGTTCCACGACACTCTGGACACTCTTTAACCACCATGAGCATCACCTTAGAAGCCTCTTACTGGAGAACTCTTAAGCCCTGGATGGCTTATAACCTTTTGTCTCCCCCCTAAAAAAGCCCCAGAAAAAGACCATCGAGAGCGCATAGAGCAGCGCGGTTATCATGAAGGGCCACGTGAGCGAGACGTCGAAGAGTATGCCGCCGAGGTACTGACCGGCCCCAAAGGTCGCCGTCCAAGAGAGGTTGTTCAGCGCCATCGCCGTTGAGCGCTCTTCCTTCTTAAAGAGGCTCATCATGAAGGAGTTCCATATGGGGCTGACTATGTTCATAAGAATCGTCCTCACGGTGTAAACGGCTGCCGCTATGTAGAACGTCGGGGAAAGGGGCATCGCGGCGATCAGAACACTGGCACTCCCATTGAAAGAGACTATCGTCTTCACGCTGCCCAGCCTGTCGGCTATCATCGGCAGGAGGAACGTGCCCAGACCCATTATGAACTGCTGGAGAGCGAAGAGCCACCCTATACTCTCAAGGCTCGTCCCAAAGCGCTGGTTGAACCAGAGGCCGACGTACGGAATCGTAACTCCCGCGCCGAGACCGATGAGGGCGCTCGGGAGGGCAAAGCGACCTATCCTGAAGAGCAGCTCCCTGTTCAGGTTCAGCGACTTCTCGGAATGGGCGAGCACCGACTTCACGACCGCCACCAGGACGAACCGGACTGGGATTATGAAGAGCACGAGGGAGAAGACCTCGCGGTAGGTGAGGTACCTCGGGAGGAAGCCAGCGAGGACGAGGCCGATTGCGGAGCCTATCGTCCCAACGGCGGAGGATAAACTGAACAGGTAGTGCCTTTTCACGTCCGTGACCTCGCCGCTGAGGAGTGCCATGAAGGAGGGGCCCTCGAAGGCCATTCCAACCCCGAGCAGGACTCCACCGAGGACGAGAGGGATCAAGGCCGGGTAGAGCACCTGGACCAGCCGACCGAAGAACATGAACGAGATTCCCATGAGAACGGCCCTCTTGTAGCCGATCCTGGCCCCCAGCGGGCCGGAAAACAGGAGTACCGAGGCCTGGGCGAGCGTCGAGAGGGAGAATACCATGCCGATTCCGGTGTAGTCGTAGCTGA
Source organism: Thermococcus pacificus (assembly GCF_002214485.1). NCBI lineage: Archaea > Methanobacteriati > Methanobacteriota > Thermococci > Thermococcales > Thermococcaceae > Thermococcus > Thermococcus pacificus. The sequence continues at coordinate 678,209 of NZ_CP015102.1, read as the reverse complement.
GCGATTTCAGGTAGAAGGGGAATATGAACCAAGCTATGTTGTCGCCCAGCCAGGAGACGAAGGAGTAGGCCACCAGAAGCCACGCGTCCCTGCTGAACCCCCGGTAATTCTGCAATGACATGAACGTTCAGATGCTCATCGAGTATATAAAAGTACCGGGAACACTGCCAGGGGAGAATGGGGAACGAAAAACGGAGAAGCAGGCCAATCTAGATTTTCGTGAATTCTGTAACGGTAACAAGTTTAAGGTCAATCTCAACATTTATAACCCTTCTCGATGAAGAGTTTTCCGCGATGATGAGTGAATCCAATGCTGACCGGATGATGAACCCCGAACCTGAGCGCACAAAGGACGAAAGGCGAACCACGATGGAGGAGAAACTTGAGGAGATATACGAAGGCATAGAGGAGCTCAGGAAGGAATTCGACGGCAGGAAAGCGCCGGACGCCCTCGGCTGGGATGACATAGCGCAGGAAGTGGTGGGAGCGATAACCTTCGCACTGCCGTTCCTATTCACCGGCGAGCTGTGGGAGATAGCCAAAGATATCTCCCTGGAGCGCTCCCTGGCGATTTTCCTGATGACGCTGGTTGTGGCTTACCTCTTCATAGCAAAATCCAGGATAGGCAACCTCAAGAGGGAGGAGATGTTCCATATACCCAAAAGACTCTTCACAGTGGCAGTCATAGCGTATCTAACCTCTGCAGGGTTGATATACCTCTACGGCATCAACCGGATAGCTGATTTCAACGTGGCCCAATACCTGAACGCGACCGTTCTCGTGAGTACCTTCGCGGTAATAGGCGCGATAACTGTAGACCTGGTGAAGTAAATGCGAGTCGTAACTGGAAGCAGATGGGAGGAGTTTGCGGAGGAAAACTCTGCTCTTTTCCCAGAATACCGGAAAAACCGTGATGAACTGTTGACTTTTACCAGCTCACTCAAAGGGAACGAGACAGTCGTAACTTCAAGCCTTGAGCTGATTGACCTGATCGCCTGGAGGTTCCGAAAGGGCGAGGAGAACGTTCTGATATACTCGGACACTGGAAAGGCCCTCACGCTCAAGGAAGTCTATGAGCTGAGGAAGTACCTCGACTTCGACGTTCGCGGTGGCTTCTCGGGTGAAGAAGCGAGGACGAGCGTCCTGTTCGTTGAGGGAAAGACGGACGCCAAGTTCTTCAAGGCGGTCTTCAAGAAGCTCTTTGAGTTCAAAGAGAGCAGAAGTGCCCCGAGAAATTTAAGGTTCATTGAACGGGTTTTCGAGCGCGACAACTTCGACCTGCTCAGGCGTGAGGGGGACAACTACTACCTCGCGGTGATTCCGAGCGAGGGAAACTCTGGGGTCATCAGGAACCTCGGAAACTTCCTGAGGGCGATGGACGTCTTCGACTTCAGGGTCGACAGAGTAGGGGCGGCAATAGACGTAGATGAAGACCGAGAGAGTGCCCTCGCATCCATAACCGGGAAGCTCTCCGGTTTCAAACACGAAAAGACCCCCTTGGGCTACCGCGTCGGCGAAACCGAGGTGGTTCCGCTCATAATAGGCCTTCCCTTCGAGGACGAGCTGATAGAGTGGAAGAAACCGACGGTTGAAGACCTAATGCTCCACCTCATAGCGAGGGAGGGACTGCTTGATAAGGTAAAGCCCGGCCTGAGGGCACTCAACGAGAGCCTCGGGAGAAAGCTCAAGCCAAAGGAGGTCATGTATTTGGCGCTCTCGGCCTACGGGCACTGGGGGAACCTTGAAGGCTTCTACGAGCTGTTCGTCATGCGCTCCCGCTTCAGGAACCTGAAGGCGGTCCTGAGGGAAGCTAGGCTGATGGAGGAGCTCTCCTACCTGGCCGGAATGGAAGTGGGTGGGAGGCGTTGAGTTTTTATTCCCCCGTTCCAACCTAATTCGGTGGTGAAGGTGAAGCTGGTTTCATTCGACGTCTGGAACACTCTCCTAGACATAAACGTCATGCTCGACGCTATGGCGGTTGAGCTCTCGAAGCTCATGGGAGCGTGCATAGTGGACGTTGTCGAGGGCATGATGCTCACGAGGGAGAGGATAAAGGCCATGCGCGCCAAAACGGCTGGCGACCCGACCAGGGCCCTGGAGGAGAGCCAGGAGATGCTGGCCGAACTCCTCGGAATCGACGTCGAACTCGTTAAGAGGGCCGCCGCGAGGGCAGTTCTTGGAGTTGGGGACGAGATAGTCCTGCCGGGAGCAAAAGAGGCCCTTGAGGGCGTCAAGCGGAGAGGCCTGAAGGTTACCGTGACGGGCAACGTGATGTTCTGGCCAGGCTCATACACGAGGCTTTTGCTCGAGCGCTTTAGGCTCATGGACTACATCGATAAGACCTTCTTCGCGGACGAGGTCAGGGCTTTCAAGCCAATGAGGGAGATGTTCGAGAAGCCTCTCAAGGCCTTCAACGTGAAGCCGGAGGAAGCGATACACATCGGCGACACAAAGGCGGAAGACTTCGAGGGAGCTTTGAAGGCCGGAATGTGGGCCGTCTGGATAAACCCGGAAGCGGAAGGAGTAAGGCAGATCCACGAGAGGGGCTTTGAGGTTCCGGGCGTTGAGGGGATTTTGGAGGTGCTGGAGCTGACAAAAGGGAATGATATTTAAGTTAAAGCACCAAATATGATGATGAGAGGTTTGAGTGAGGTTATTGAAAGGCTGGAAAGAATAGAAAAGCTGCTCATAGCACTTAACTCAAAGGTGGATAACTTTCTTGGATATGAGAGTCTGACAAAAAAGGAGCGTGAGGAGCTCAGAAAAATGAGGGAAGAGGTCAAGAGAGGCGACTTCGTGAAGTTCGAGGAACTCTTCGGTGAAGACTGACGTACGATGAGTGAATTGCTTCAGGAAGTGATACCCCCGTTATTTTGACAATATGAGGAGCATACTGAAAATTGTTTTAAGTAACAAAAACACAAAACAATACTCCGGGTGGCACAAGATGCACCTTCTCCCAGAGCAAAAACCACACGAAACTGGGTCTGACTTCGAGCTTTCCCCGAAGCTAATAAGGGAGAATGATACCACCCCCTATCAGAGCAGTATAGTTATCGATGCCGAGCGGGGCGCAGCACTCGCTGAGAGATTATTCCAGATATATTCGAATGAGGGCATTTTTGGGAAAAGAGAGATGCCAGAGGATTATCCGCCCAAGGGCGTCAAAATAGGATCAAGAGAACACCTGCTGTTTTTGACCCTCACCGTGGCCATAGATTACATGAGAAACGCAGACGCACTATGGGAGAGCGCAAGAAAAACGTTCGAAGACCCTGAAACGCAGTTCGTATTCTTCCCCGAGAGATTGGCTGAAATTCCTTTGAGGGAGATAGAGAATGTAAAATCCGCCCTCACCAAGTACAAACTTGCATTAAGACCAAACCGAGATACGAATATCTGGCTTACAATTGCTATGAGCCTCCACGAAGAATGGAACGATGATCCCAAGAATTTCTTGGAGAGTATGGAATTTGATGCCCTTAAAATCATAGAATATCTCACAAAACACAGAACAAAGTATCCAAACTTGAATGGGGAGAAAATAAGATCCCTATGGTTGAGAATGCTTAGGGACAACGCAGGTATTCTGCTAGACAACCTTGAAAAAGTCCCCATTCCCGTAGACGTTCATATAACCCGAGCTACGCTAAGCTTGGGCATAATACGTGGAAACTTTGAGGGCACATTGGACGAGTTCAGAGAAGTGGTGGCAAATGCGTGGATGGAATCCACAGAGCAACTTAGAAAGTCTGGGAAACATATTATATCCCTCGATTTGGACAGGCCTTTATGGCACCTCTCCAGAAACGGATGCAGTTATAGAGGAGGAACACACCCCGAATCCTGCCCTAAATTTGAAAAATGCCCGTTTAGAGAGTATTGTACCTCAGGAGAGATCAAAATCAAGAGAAAAGGAAAACACCAATACTGGGTGCACTTGAAGACTTAAATCTTTCACTTCTTCCCCATTCCGAGCCACGCCCCCAAGCCAACCTGCCGCGTCTTCTGGTAGCGTAGGTCCTCCTTACGGTAGCCAAAGGCCCTCAGAATTCTCTCCACCGCCGGCAGAACCTGGTTCTCGATGTAGTATTCCGCATCGTACTTGTGCTTTGTCGGATCGAACTCGTCGAACGGTATAGCCCTGTCCCCAATCCTTCCAGAGCCTTTGAGCACGATGTAGCTTATGACCGTCCCGGGCCGGATTTTTATTCCCCTCGCGGCGAGGCGCTTTGCAACAGCCACATGCGGGCCGGTGGCCTTGTAGTCCTTCAGGTCGCGAGTTATCTGCTCGTGGATGACAAGCTTCTCTGGTGGAACTTCGTACTTGCTGAGCTTTTCCGTCACCTCTTTGACAATCTTTACAGCTTCCTCAACGTCACCGTGCTTGAGTATCGCCTCAAGAACCCTCGCCTGCGTCTCCTTTGCTATCTCGCTCCAGTCACGCCTGACTATTTCAAGCCCGCGCGTCGTTATCTTGTCTTCCTCGTCTATAACCGCGTACTTCTTCTTCGTCACGAAGAAACCGCGCTTGTAGAAGCCCTCGTACTCCAGCTCGAGCAGGCCGGGCAGCTTGGCGTTAATATACTTGAGGAACTCCTTGGACTTCTTTTTGACGGTTTCGGCATCAGCTCCTGGGATTGTCGCGAAAAACCCGTCGGTGTCTGCGTAAAGCACTTTAAAGCCAAATTTATCCTCTATTTCCCTTATCGTGGTCTCGATGTACTGCCTGCCCCAAGCTGTCACGCTCTCGGCGCACTCCCTGCAGTACCAGCGGGCCTTTGCGTAGCCGTAGTAACCGTAGAAACTATTAGCAAGGATTTTAATGGCCCGTTGCCTGTAATCAAGGAGCTTCTTCTCGATCGGGTCTATCGTGGCCTTCATGTTCTTCTTTATCTTCTGCCTCTCCTCCAAAAGGTCTCCGAGGAGGCTCGGAATGAAGCCGGGGAAGTCCTTGCAGAAGCGGTGTCCCACCTGAGGAGCCACGTCGTACTCCTTACAGCCCTCCCTGTTGAGCGTATCTGGGGAGACGTTGTGTGTAATAATTATAGAGGGGTAGAGAGAGCGAAAATCTAAGTAGACTATGTTTTCCCACAGTCCTTTCTCAGGCTCCTTGACGTATCCACCCGCGTAGCTCTCCCTTCTCCTGGCCAGTTCCTTCTCGTCTGGCTTGTTTGGTGCAAGCTCGTTCCTCTCGTAGGCCTTCCTCAGCAAAAACCACTCGACGAGGTTTCCGGTACTCGAGCGCGAGACATCCCAGAGGCTCTGGCCTACGAGACGCGAGAGCTGGGCCTCCATCGGGAAGAACTCTTTTCCGAGCTCGTAGGTTACCTTAGCATCTTCCATCGAGTAGCGGGCCACCCTTTCTAATCCCTCGCCCGTCTCCCAGGCCTGCGTTATCTCTTCCGCGTAGACCTTCTCCTTTGGCTGTCCAAAGATGGCTTCATATACTGCCTCAAGGGTGTAAGTGGGCAGGTTAATCGTCCTCCTTATGACGGGGTAGAGGTCGAAGTGAATCCTTCCCTTGACCTCCACTGCAAAGCGGTCGCCCATCCTCTGAATTTTCGGCTCACTGCCGTCCCTCCCGAGGATGAACTTGACGCCGAGCTTCTCGGAGCGCTTCTTGAGGTAGGCGAAGTCGAAGTTATCGCCGTTGTATGTTATTAGCACGTCGGGATCCTTCTCCTTGATGACCCTGAGGAAGCGCTTTATCATCTCCTTCTCAGTGGAAACGACGTCAACGTAGGGGAGGTCGATATTCTTCCAGGTAATAACGCGCGCCCCTTCCTCGTCGGCGTAGCTTATCATCAGGATGGGCCCTTCGGCGAACTCCTCGCCCTCGTGGTAGAGCGTCTCGATGTCGAAGGCGAGCATCTTAAGTTCTTCATCGCCCTCCATCGGGATTAAGCCCTTGTCTATGAGGTAGCGCTTCGCGAAGGGGATGTCGTACTCGTAGATGTCCACAACGGCTGGATGTTCCCTTATTTTGTCTCTGATTGCGGGAACGTCCTGGGGGTGGGTGAAGTAGAGCTTCCAGACCTCTATCGGCCTGCCGAGGAACTTCTTCTTCACCTTCTCGGCCCTGACGACCCTAACGGTAGTGCCGTGCCTCTCCGCGGTTATCTTTTTGACGTCTTCAATCGCAGAATCGTCCTTCAGGAGGGCATAGAAGTAGGGCTCAAAATTCCTGTCGTACTCGATCTTAAACTCGCCCTTCTCCTTCCTGAATATCCTGATGACGGGCTTTCCGTCTTCGGTAATGTAGTCGGCATCGAGGATCATAACTCACCACCCATAATCTTGTAAAACAGTTCTGGGCGTATCCTAAACCCGACCGAACGCAGAGCATTAAATAGCTCGTCGTCAGTCTCCTTCAAAAGACCGGCATCCTTAAGAAGCCTCAGGACTGCCACCGTGCCAATGACACTAAGTCCCTCCAATCTCGCCGCTTTGCGGGCCTTTAAATCGTCCAATATGACAAACGCTCCGAGTTCCTTGGCGAGTGCTATTGCCTCCAATTCTCCATGGTGGAGCCCTGAATAGCCGGGCAGAGCCTCTCTGGAGGGAGAAGCCATCTTAACCTCCCCGGACTTCAGCAATTTTGAGAGAACCGAGCTAACTTCGTCTTCTTTGGCGTTGATATCTTCAACAACGGCCTCTGGAACAAAAACTTCGCCGAAGAGTCTAACCGCGTGCTTTAGGTATCCGAGCTTTGCGAGGGCTATGACGGGAGAAGAGTTAAAGACGACCCTCACGTTTCAATTCCTCCCGAATCTCCTTCAGCTTTGAGAGTTCAAGCTCGGCTTCTTCTTCGTCAAGGAGTGAATATTCAACGCCCAGCTTGTCAAGAAGAAATGAAAGCTCTTCGAGTTTCATGTCCAAGAGTTCTGCGGCCTTCTCAAGAGTTATTTGGTGACTTACAAGCAGGCCTATCACTTTGAAGAACCGCTCCTTTTCCTCGTAATCTTTGAAGAGGGGAAAGTTGAACACCAGCCGGTTAACTTCTTCCATGCCACTCACCAGTAGATATTAGGCAAAGGAGCTAATAAACCTCACCACCACCTTTTTAAACCTCCCATCAAAGTCCCGCCCATGGAACTGTTTTACCGCGTGAGCTTCCAGGAAGTGGTGGCGGACGCGCTGATGCTCGTTGAGGAGCGCGAGCTGTCTTCCAAGCACGCGCTTGAGAGAGTCTTTAAGCGAGTGGTCGGAAAGGACCGCGAGAAGGCGAGAGGTTTGGCCCACGCCTACGTCTTCGAGATAGAGAAGTGGCGGGCGAAGATAGACTTCATAATCAACTCGGTTTTGAAGGGCTCAACCGTTGAAGACCTCGACCCCTACCTGGCAAACCTCCTCCGCATAGGGACCTTTGAGATACACTTCCGGAAGGTTCCTCCCGCGATAGCGACTGACTCAATAATCCGCGTGGTTAAAGAAAAGTTCGATTTCTCCCGCGCCAAATTCGTCAACGCGCTGATGCACTCGATAGAGAAGTTCGACGTCGAAAAGGCTCTAAAGAGGCTCAAGGAGAAGGACAGGATAGAGTGGTTGAGCGTTCGCTTCTCCCACCCGCGCTGGTACGTGGAGTATGTTATCGACCTTTTCGGCTACGACGAGGCGGTAAGGCTTCTCCTCAGCAACAACAAACCTCAGCGCTACTATGTAAGGGCCAACACGCTGAAGACGGACGTTGACTCGCTGAGGGACTACCTTGAGGAAAACGGCGTTAGGACTGCCTTAACTCCGGTTCCTGACGTTTTGAAGGTTCTTGAATACAAGACGCCGGTCACGAGGCTCGACTGGTATAAACAAGGGAAGTTCGTGATCCAGGATTTGGCCTCAGCATATGTCGCCCACGTTCTGAATCCTGATCCGGGCGAGAGGGTTCTCGATTTGGCGGCGGCCCCCGGCTCGAAGACATTCCATGCGGCGGCGCTGATGGAGAACAGGGGCGAGATAGTTGCTGTGGATTATTCCTACGACAGATTGATGAGAATGAAAGAGAAAATGAAGCTTTTGGGGATTAAAAACGTCAAACTGGTTCACGCCGACGGCCAGAGCTTCAGGGATAAAGATAAGTTCGACAAAATAATCCTCGACGCGCCGTGTTCAAGCTCCGGGACTTACCGCCAGTTCCCGGAGGTGAAGTGGCGCTTCGACGGGGAGAAGATTAAGCGCATAATCAGCGTGCAGAGGAACATGCTGAGGAATGCTTACGAGAACCTCCGCAACGGCGGCGAGATGACATACTCAACATGCTCGATCAGAATCGATGAGGACGAGGAGAACGTGCTCTTCGCGGTAAACCGCGTTGGGCTGGAGCTTGTTCCCTACGAGTTCAGCTGGGGTGATAGGGGCTTCCTTGAGATTGGGGATAAAGTCTTCCGGGCCTGGACTCACAGGCACGACTGCAACAGCTTTTTCATTGCAAAATTGAGGAGAGGTTAGACCAGCGGCTTCCTCCTCACTGGCCCCCTCGGGTATTCTTCCTCGAATACCTCTGCAGTAAAGCGGTAGACCTTCGTGTCCTCATCGAGCCAGCAGTCGGGTGGAAGGCCGGCTTTCCAGCAGGTCTGCGCTAAAAACTCCTCCTCGTCCCAGCCCCACTCTATCGGAACCTGCGGGAGCAGTAAGCCCGAGTAGATGCCCTTCTCTATGAGTAACCCATCCCTGCCGACCTTTATCTTCTTAGGCCTCTCCTCGGGCGGGCCTTCAACAGGTTCAGGAGGAGTTAGAACGCTGACCTCAACAACAAGATCGTCAAGCTCGCTCTCCCTCACCGGCGGGAAGCGCGGGTCGTCAACAGCGGCGTAGATTGCCGCCTTTATCGTCGCTTCAACGAGTGGATAAATCGGGAGTGGAAAACCTATGCAACCACGAAGAGCAGCCTGAGGCGGAACGTCGTGCCTGTTGAGGGTGACGAAGACGCCCATCTTCTCCCACAGCTCCGGTGGGGTATCTTCCGGAGGTTTTATCGTTCTGCCGTGCCTCACGTACTCCTCGACGGCTTTCCTCGCGAGCCTGACGAGGAACTCACCCCATTCATCCTTTATCCTGTACATGCACCTCACCCCAATGATATGATGCACCCGAAGGGTTATTTACCTTTCCCGCAAAATTTAAAAGATTGCCGAAAAAGATTAAGTCGGGTGTCGAATGTGGTCATAGTGGAGTTCGTAGTCGTCCCCCTCGGCGAGAGGAGCCTGAGCCGATACGTGGCCGAGGTAGTAAAGCTTTTAGAGAGTAAGGGTGTTAAATATCAACTGACGCCGATGTCAACGATAATAGAGGTTCCGACCGTGAAGGACGCGTTCGCAGTGATCGAGGAGGCCCACGAGCTGATGTTCAAGCTCGGCGCCGAAAGGGTCTCCACCACCATCAGAATCGACGACAGGCGTGATAAGGAGCGGAAGATGGAGGACAAGGTGAAATCCGTCATGGAAAAGGTTAGGGGTGGTTGATATCAAGGCACTGGTTCTTGCCATAGACCGCGACGACGACTTCGGCCAGAAGGCCGGCGTTGAGGGGCCCGTGATAGGGAGAGACGCCTGTGTAGACGCGGCTTTAAAGCTCAGTCTGGCAGATCCCGAAGACAGCGATGCGAACGTTGTTTACGCTGCCGTGAAGCTCCACGACGAGCTCAAGGAGAGCGGTGAGTTTGACGAGGTCGAGGTTGCCCTCATAACCGGACATCCAAAGGTCGGGCTGAAAAGCGACATGGAACTCGCGAGACAGCTTGAGGAGGTTCTCAAGGTTTTTCCGGCCGATGGGGTTATTCCCGTGACCGATGGTGCTGAGGATGAGCAGATTTTTCCCATCATAACCTCCAGGGTTCCAATTTTGACGTCTCACCGCGTTGTGGTCAAGCAGAGCGAGGGCATAGAGACGACCTACTACATCATCTACCGCTACATGAAGGAGATACTGAGCGACCCGGAGGTCGCCAAAGTTGTCCTCGGAATTCCGGGAATGATACTACTCCTCTACGGCATAGCAAGGCTCATAAGTGTCTGGTATCCCGAAAGCGTTAAGATAATCTCGGCGACGATAACGGGCACGATACTACTTCTCATCGGCGGCTACTTCTTCACCAAGGGCTTCCGCTTCAACGTAAGGGAAACGGTCACAAAGCAGTTCGTTGTCGTCATCTCCGTCATAGCCGGCTCGCTGATAATCGCGGGCGGCGCAATAAACGCCTACTTCCGCCTCGAAGAATACGCCTTAGAGCTGATAGGAAGCTACCCCGGAACGCCGCTGCTTGCGACGCTTATCTACATCAGCGCCCTCAACGCGTCGCTTATACTGGGAGTCTCCGTCATGATAACCGGTAAGGTCATCCAGTCCTACCTTAAGAAGGACTACCACATCTGGTACCAGTCCTCGGCGCTCTTAATGATGCCGGCAATGTGGGTGACGATAGACCTCACCACGAGGTACGCGATGGCCATACTCACTCTGTCGGATATAGAGGTGTTCACAAAGCTCCTGCTGGCCATCATGGACGTGGCCGTCGCAATTCTTGTAGGCGTGTACATGAGAGGAAAAGTTAAGGGATGGGAGAAAGTTGAAGCTGGAGCAAGCGCTTGACGAGTACGAAAGGAAGAGGGAGAAAGCCCTGAAGGAAGCTGAGAAAATAAGGAAGAATTACAACAAACGGCTGGAGAAGAAAGTAAGGGAGATTCTGAAGAGAATAGACAAGCTGGATAGGAAAGACATTCCAAAGAACGTGGACGATAGCATAAAGAAGATAGTGACCGCAGAGCGCAGGAGCTACGTCACCGCCCTCAGAAACGCCCTCAGCAGCGTGAACGACATGGAAAGCCTGGGAAAACGCCTCCCAGACCTGGCGAAGCTCCACGTGGGGCACGGGAGGTACCTTCTCATAATCTTTGAAAAGGACGTTTACGCCATAAACCGCCTTCTCAAGGAGCTGAACGAGGAGTACCTGAACTACCACAACGAACTGGCTGAGAAGGGGCTGGAAGACCTCAGGATCAGGGAAAAGATGCGGGAGATCGAAGATGTAAAGAAAGACATTGAGAGGGTGAAGGATGAGCTCACTGAGCTGACCGAGAGGCTCCGTACTGGGGAGAGGGAACTTGAGGAGTTCTACGACAGGGAAGGTCTCCCCAAACTGGAAGAGGAAATCAAGAGGCTCTCCTCAAAGGTGAAGAACGAAGAGCTGGAGGTCCGCTCGAAGGTTTCAAAGCTCCAGAAGCCCGTGAAGAGGATGCGCCTCCACGAGCCGATAGCTGAAGAGCTCGTAAGGGACAGCTCCGTTGCGCTTGGGCGGCCCAAGGAGTTCATCGAGTTCGTCAGAAAGATTGAGCCGAAGCTCGAACCCAAGCAGAGAAAGGCAGCGAAGTGGCTCCTTGAGAACCTTGAAGAGAGGGCAGAGGAGATAAGGGCCCGGAGGAAAGAGCTCAGGGAACTTGAGGTGAGGAGGGAAGAGATCCTCTCAAGGGGGCACGAGCTGGAGGAGGAACTCAAAAGGCTAAAGAGATTGATAGAAGAAAGGGAAGCAGAGCTCAAAAAGCTCGGGAACAGGCTGGAACACCTTGAGAGTGAGCTGGAGAAGGAAATCGAGAGGCTTGAAAAGATACTGGGCACGGAAATCGAACGGTAGGCTTATAAGTTAGGCTTCCCTAATTCTTTTGGGTGGTGAGCATGTTTAAGGTTGATAGACTGCGCTTCGGAACGGCCGGGATTCCGCTCTCAACACCGAAGCGCTCAACGATTGATGGCGTAGCCCACGTGAGGAACCTGGGTTTAGATGCCATGGAGCTCGAGTTCGTCCGTGGGGTCAACCTCAAGCCGGAACTGGCGAAGAAGATAAAGTACGTGGCCAAAAAGCACGACGTCCTGCTCACGGCCCACGCTCCATACTACATCAACCTCAACGCGGCTGAGAAGGCGAAGGTCGAGGCCAGTAAGAACAGGATAATCCAGAGCGCAGAGCGCCTGCACGACGCCGGTGGCTGGAGTGTGGTCTTCCACGCGGGTTACTACCTCAAGCAGCCCCCTCAGAGTGTTTACCAGAAGATACTCGAAGCCCTCAGGGACATCGAGAAAAAGCTGATGGACAAAGGGATCAAGGTCTGGATAAGGCCCGAGCTGACGGGAAAGCCGACCCAGTTCGGAGACCTTGAGGAGATAGTGAAGCTCAGCGAGGAGCTTGAGATGGTTCTCCCGACGATAGACTTTGCCCACGCCCACGCGAGGAGCAAGGGGGAGTTCAACAGCATAGAGGAGTGGCGGGAGATGCTCTCCCTCCTGGAGGACAGACTGGGCAGGGAAGCCCTAGACAATATGCACATACACATGTCGGGCATAGAGTACACTGCCAAGGGCGAGAGGAGGCACCTCAACCTCCAGGAGAGCGACATGAAGTGGGAGGACCTCCTAAAGGTTCTCAAGGAGTTCAAGGTCAAAGGAGTCGTCATAAGCGAGAGTCCCAACATAGAGGAAGACGCGCTGCTGATGAAGAAGAAGTACGAGGAGATAGAGGCCTGAACCTTTAGTAGGCCTCCGCGAGGGCAGGCTTGGAATACCACCTATGCTCATCAACCTCGATCCTTAGGCCTTCCAGCGGCTCCAGCCTCTTGACCTCGTAGCCTTTGCTTTTGCCCCACTTCTCGATCTGCCTTATGACGATCCTCGTTCCCAGTCTGGCCAGGGGGTAGAACGGTATCAGGAACGGGTTGTTCTTCATTACCGCAGGCAGTCCCCTCGTAACTTCCCGCATCATGTGCTTCCAGGCGTAGTACAGGTGGAGGAACTGGCCGTAGGTGATCATGTCGTCGATTTTGTAGAACTCCTGGTCCTTGAGGAGGCCCATGGGCACGAACGCCAGAGGTGTGACCGTGAAGTGCGCCCTGTTGCCGAGCTTTTCCTCGAGTTCCTTCTCCATCGTGACTATGAGGCGGGCCGTCATTATCTCGTATTCATCGGTATCACCTGGGAGGCCGAGGATTGTGGTATAAGCTGGGAACCAGTAGTTCTTGTTGAAGACGTAGGTTCCATTGAGCAGAACCCAGGGCCACTCCTCGGGCGAGAAGGGCTTCATCTTGTTGTTCATGTATTTGCCTATCAGCTCGGGCGAGGCCGTCTCGAAGCCAACCTGTATGCCCACCCAGTGGTTCGGTCCGGCATCGACTATCTCGGAGATCCGCTCTATCATGTCCGGAATCGCCAGGGCCCCTGCCACCGAGCCGTGGGTCGGGTTCACGTTCCTCGTGTACCTCCTCGCGACCTCAAAGAGCTCCACAACGGCCTCTGCGTTGGGGTAGAAGTTCTTCTTGTCCTCCACCCGGTAGAGGAATACGTCCTCGCTGTGCAGCCAGGCGTGGTCTATTCCAGCGTTCACGTTGAGCCTTATTTCCTCTTCAATCTTCTCGATGGGTATATAGCGGGCCACCCTCAGGTTGGGCTCGCAGAAGCGGCACCCCCTGCCGCAGCCCCTCATGACCTCGACAAGCCCCTTGTAGGACGGAGCTACTATCGTTGGTATCTGCTCCACCCTCGGCCAGCCCCTCACGAATACCGCCTCGTCGGCACTCCCGCTCTCTATGTCCCTGAAGATTTCGCCCGCTACGTGATCCACCTCACCCATCACAACGTGGTCTATTCTAAGTTTCTCCCGCTCTTCCCTTCTAAATTCGAGCTGCCATGCACCGGGCCCGCCAACTACAAGCTTGAACTTCAGCCCCTTTGCCTCCCGAACCCGGTTTATCCTGTTGATCAGCTCCCTGAACTTGACGCTCGTGTAGTTCCTCCACTGGCCACCGTTCGTGAACATCATGCTGACAGGCCCGAGGCCGAGGGGGTCCATTTCGTAAAGGGCAACTATCGTGGTTTTCCCGTCAATGAACCGCTCCACCGCCCGCGGATGGGCTACCACTACTTCATCCCTATTGAAGCCATCCCTCAGCAGTGCCGCTTCAACCTTTCTCAGCCCGTAAGGGGCCTGGCTTAGAACACCGTTCTCATCCGGTAACTGGGTGTCAAAGAAGCGAAAGACCCACTTCGGCAGTTTATCGTAGGGCGCACAGCCCAGAAAATCGAGCAACGGCACGTCATGGTACGTGCTCGTCAGGGTTTCGTCCGTCGTCAGGACGATGCGGGCCATTTTATCACCTCATGGGTATGAAGAAAATCTTGCATATATATGCGTTTCGGATTTCTCTAAAGTGGATTGATAAAACTAAAAACATTCCGGGTTAACACTAAAAACCATGGTAAAAAAGAGTCGAATGACCTACGGACGCTCAATCATCCCGTGCCTTTCCAGAATTTCTAGCACTTTTTCCACGGGCAGTGCATACCTCACGTGCCCGTTGCCTTCAACTGTTTTCGCCTGCAGGAGAGCGTTGATTATCGCCTCTTCCGTCGCCTCGGCGGTAGCTCTGAAGAGCCTGCTGAGGGAGTTGTCGGGTAGGAAGCTCACGAGTTCGGGTTCCTTCCCCATTGGAACCGTCTGGGCGGTAGAGAATGCTAAAACAACGTCGCCGCTCCCGTGGTAGGCGTAGCCGCCGGTTCTCGCCAATCCTACAACGGCCCTCTTTGCGAGCCTCTTCAACTGCCTCGCTGTAAGGGGCGCATCCGTAGCAACTACCATGGAGATGCTTCCCTTTCCGGAGGTGCCCCTGCCGGGGTAGTCCTTCAGGCAGAGTCCAACCGGAACGCCGGCGATGGTCAAGTCCTCCCTTCTGCCAAAGTTCGCCAGGACGAGGGAAGCTACCGTGTATTCTTCCCCGCCAATCTCAACGACCCTTGACGATGAGCCTACACCTCCCTTGAACTCGAAGGCGCTCATTCCGGTTCCCGCTCCAACTGAACCCTCCTCGAAGTCGAGTTTGGCTCTCTTAACGGCCTCGAAGTAGTGCTCCTCACGGACGGCCATCCTCCGAATGTCGTTCAGGTAGGAGTCGTTGCACTCCATAACTACCGGCGAGACGCTCTTCAAATCCGGGTTCAGCTCGATCATGTGCCTGACCATTGCGCTCGCAACGGTGTAGACGCTCAGCGTGTTTGTTAAAGCGATGGGCGTCTCAATGTAGCCGAGCTCATTTACCTGGACGAAGCCTATCGGCTTGGAAAAGCCGTTCATGACGAAGGTTGAGGCAAAAAGTCTCTCCCGGTAGGGGTTTTTCACGGGCGGTAAAAGGACTGTGACGCCAGTCCTGATGTTTTCACCCTCGATGAGCGTCTTGTGCCCAACTCTGACGCCCAGGTCCGCTATGGAGTTCCTCTTTCCGTGCTCATGAATCCCAATTTTTATCCCAAGTTCGGGGGCCTTCATGCTACCACCGGGGATACTTCTCAGCAAAGCTTAACAATTTTGTCCAATCAACCCTTATAAAGAACGAAAACCGAGTTGTTGGCATGAGGATAAGGCCCACCCAGCTTGTGCTCCTCATTCCGCTGGCTTTCCTGATGGTCTTTTTCTACATCCCCCTAGTCAGCATTATCTACATGGGGCTGTGGGACAACGGCCCCACGCTCAGGTACATCAGCTCTGTTCTCGCGAACGACTATCACAGGCGCGTCATCCTATTCACGGTCGGGCAGGCGATAGCCTCGACGCTCCTGACCCTAGCTTTCGGGCTCCCCGGGGCGTACATCTTCGCCAAGTACGATTTTCCCGGGAAGAGGGCGGTAAAGGCCGTTCTGACGGTTCCCTTCGTGATGCCGAGCGTTATGGTTGCCCTCGGATACATCCTGCTCTTCGGGAAGAACGGGTTTGTGACTGGGCTAATCGGGCGTGATCTCGGAATACTCTACTCCTGGAAGGGCATACTCCTAGCCCACGCGTTCTACAACTTTCCCATCGTCATCAGGATGGTCTCGTCGCTCTGGCAGCGCATCAACCCACACTACGAAGAGGCCGCGATGGCCCTTGGAGCGAGGGGCTGGAAGCTCTTCTGGCGCGTAACGCTGCCCATGCTCTCCCCGGCGATATTTGCCTCCGCGATGCTCACCTTCGTCTTCTGCTTCCTGAGCTTCTCCATACCCCTCATCATCGGCGGTTACCAGTACGCCACCATCGAAGTCGACATCTTCACCTCTATAATGACGCTCCTCGACTTCAAGACCGGCTCTGCCCTGGCGATAATCCAGATAACCCTGAGCGTGGTCTTCATGTATATTTATCTCCGCTCCCTCGACGCCTACGCCAAGAGGGAGGAGCAGAGGGTCTTCAGGAAGCCGGTTCCCTTCACAAAAAGGGACTGGCTGAGCCTCAGGGGGCTTGCAATAGCGGTTTACTCTTTCATAGTCTTCATCTTCATCGTTTCTCCGCTTCTGGCGGTTATCTACGACTCGCTCCACTTCAACGGCCAGTGGAGCCTCGAATGGTACAGGAGGGTATTCTCTGCCGAGTACAATCCGATGTTCGGGGCGACGACGCTGGGGGCGGTGAGGAACTCCCTGACCTTCGGCCTCGCCACGGTGTTTCTCTCGGTCCTCGTGGCCCTGCCCATAGCCTACGCCCTCCACCGCTGGAACTTCAGGGGAAAGAGGCTCTTCGACGTCTTAGCGATGCTCCCGCTCGCGAGTTCGGCGATAACGCTGGGCCTCGGTTACATCAGGGTATTCCACGCCACACCGCTCTACTACACTATGTGGATCGTAATAGCGGCGCACACCGTCATAGCCTACCCCTTCGTCCTGAGGGCCGTTTCTACGAGCCTCAAGAAGATAAGGCCGAACCTCTTCGAGGCGGCGCTCAGTCTGGGGGCGAGGGAGTGGAAGGCTTTCCTGAAAGTGGAGCTGCCACTGGCCATCGGCGGCGTGATAGTGGGGGCGATCTTCGCCTTCGCCATGAGTATAGCGGAGCTGGGAGCGACCTACATGCTGGCGAAGCCGGAGTACACGACTATGGCTGTGGCAATATACAAGTTCCTCGGGGCAAGGCAGTTCGGGAGCGCCTCTGCACTCTCGGTTCTCCTGATGGCGATTTCAACGCTGAGCTTCCTGGTGATAGAGAGGATAGGTGAGGAGGTATGGTGAGGGTCGAGCTGAGGGGCGTTATCAAGAAGTGGGACGACTTTAAGCTGGAAATAGGCGAGTTGAAGGTCAAGGACGGCGAGTTCCTCACGCTACTCGGGCCGAGCGGCTGCGGGAAGACCACGACGCTGAGGATGATAGCGGGCTTTGAGAGACCCGACCGGGGCGAGATACTCTTCGACGGAAAGCCGGTGAACGATTTACCCCCCTACGAGCGCGGGATTGGGATAGTGTTCCAGGACTACGCCCTCTTCCCGCACATGACCGTCTTCAAGAACATCGCCTTCGGGCTTGAGATGAAGAGACTGCCAAAGCCGGAGATAGAGAGGAAAGTCAGGTGGGCCCTTGAGCTTGTGGGTCTGACCGGCTTTGAGAACCGCTATCCAGAGCAGCTCAGCGGCGGCCAGCAGCAGAGGGTCGCGCTGGCGAGGGCCTTGGTGGTTGAACCGGAGGTTCTGCTCCTCGACGAGCCGCTCAGCAACCTCGACGCCAAGATAAGGGAACGCCTGAGAGGAGAGATAAAGAGGATCCAGCGCGAGCTTGGGATAACCACTATCTACGTCACCCACGACCAGGAGGAGGCCATGGCGGTAAGCGACAGGATAGCGGTCATGAACGTCGGCAGGGTAGAGCAGGTCGGAAAACCGCTGGAGCTCTACTACAGGCCAAAGACCGAGTTCGTGGCGAGGTTTCTTGGTTTAAGCAACATACTGGAGCTTGAAGCGGAGAACGGGAGGGCCTGCCTCAACGGGCTCTGCTTCGACGTTGCGGGGGAAGGGAAGGTCAGGGTCTTCTTCCGCCCGGAGAGCGTCTACATAAAGTCAGGGGACACGGCGGAGGTAATCGACTACGAGCTCCTGCCCGGGAGGATAAGGCTGAAGCTCGGGATTGAAGGCGAAGTAATCCTCGCGGAGCGCTTCCTCGAAGAACTGCCCTTCAGCGTGGAAGAAATGCCGGAGCGCGTTGGCATCGAGGTGAGGAGCTTCTCGGTGCTGGATTGAGGGTGTCCTCGATACCTCTTCTCAGGACCCCACCCTTTCATCTTTTAACATTTTTGCGTTAAAAAACATTTAAAAAACCAACCTATTAGGCAAAAACAAGTCAATTCACGGAGGGTAAGCTCATGGGCTGGTTTGAGGACTACTTCGAGTTTGATAAGCACAGAACAGATATGAAGACCGAAATCCTGGCCGGCGTTACCACCTTTATGACGATGGCTTACATCCTCTTTGTCAACCCCAGTATACTCAGCGATGCCATGGGTAAAGAGGCCTTCAACTCGCTGGTGGCAGTTACTGCCTTGGCAGCCGGTTTCGCGACAATCCTGATGGGCCTCTACGCCAAGAAGCCCTTCGCCCTCGCTCCGGGAATGGGCCTCAACGCCTACTTCGCCTACAGCGTCGTCCTCGGGATGGGCTACGACTGGAGGATAGCCCTCGCGGCGGTCTTCGTCGAGGGCCTGATATTCATAGCCCTCAGCGTCACCAAGGTCAGGAGCGCGATAATCCACGCCATCCCGCTCAGCCAGAAGTACGCCGTCGGAGCCGGAATCGGGCTCTTCCTCGTCTTCATCGGCCTCAACGATGTGGGCCTTCTCACCGCCGTCGTCAACGACTCAGGTGTCCTCCAGTTCACCGGGCTGAACACGGGCGCTCTCGCAAGCAAGGAGATAGTGCTCTTCTTCTTCGGCCTCTTCCTCGCGGCGATACTCATATCGCTCCGCATCAAGGGAGCTTTGCTGATCTCGATAATAACCACCAGCGTCCTGGGCTGGCTGACTGGGGCCGCCCCCTGGCCCGACCACCTGTTCTCAACGCCTGACATAAGCTACACCTTCCTCAAGATGGACCTCAAGGGGCTTCTCAACGTCGGGGCACTGGGAGTCATCTTCGCCTTCTTCATGGTGGACTTCTTCGACACCCTCGGAACGGTCACCGGACTCAGCGCCAAGGCCGGCTTCCTGACGAAGGACGGAAAGGTCCCGGATGCTGAGAAGGTTCTCCTGACCGATGCAATAGGAACCACCGTCGGTGCCGTCCTGGGAACCTCAACCGTCACGACCTACATTGAGAGCGCCGCGGGAATAGAGGAGGGTGGAAGAACCGGGATGACAGCCCTCGTCACCGGCCTGCTCTTCCTCGGAATAGGCCTCTTCATAGCACCCCTCGCCGGGGCGATACCGGCCTTCGCAACAGCGCCTGCGCTCGTCATAGTCGGCTACTACATGCTCAGTGCCGTCAAGGAGATAGACTTCACCGACCACACAGAGGCCATTCCGGCATTCCTCGTGCTCGTTATGATACCCTACACATACTCGATAGCCGACGGAATAGGAGCGGGCTTCATAAGCTACACACTGCTCAAGCTCTTCAGCGGCCGCGGAAGGGAGCTCCACCCGCTCATGTACGCCCTGGCAATTGTGTTCCTGGCCTACTTCGCCTACCTCGGTGGAGCCTTTTGAGGCCTTTTTACCATTTTTAAAGGGGTAAAGAAGAGCGGCATTCATTCTGAAGCTTTTTCGTTCTCGGCGAGCTTCTCCTTGATGAACTGCTTGAGGACGTAGGGACACTCTTCCTGTACGAACTGGGCGAACTCCTTGATGCGTTTAACGGTGATATCGTGGACGTAATGCTCAAACTGGCAGGCGTCCTGTTCCGCTATCTCCGGCGGAATGCCGAGGATGTCGATGAAGAACTGCGTGAGGAGCAGGTGCTTGGAGTAGGTAGCTTCGGCCACCTTTCTTCCTTCATCTGTCAGGAGGATCCTGTCGTACTTTTCATACTCGACAAGGCCCTTGTCGGCGAGCTTTTTGAGGGCATCGACTACACTGGGCGGCTTCACGCGCATCGTTTTAGCTATGTCCTTGACGCGGATAACGCCCTTGTTCTTGTGCAGGAGGTACATGGTCTCAAGGTACTCCTCTTCTCTCTTACTTATTTCCAACGGCCTCACCGCATTAGGTTGGCCAAAAATGTTTAAGTAGTTTTCGCAGGGAGACGAGCTTCACACCGCTCGGACACCTTAACAGGGGAAGAAGTTTTTTGGCCGACCATAGACTTTTCTCTGAAAACTTACCCTTTAGGGCGGGGGAGGTCAGCTCAACCGCAGGGCAAAGCTTATAAAATCATCCCCAAAATTCCCACTCGGACACGGGCCGGTAGCTCAGCCTGGTTAGAGCGCGGGGCTTTTAACCCCGTGGCCGCGGGTTCGAATCCCGTCCGGCCCGCCATAACAACAAACTTCACTAACAAGCTTCTGGAAAAAGTTTGACCAAAAAATTCTCCCTCTGAGTGAATAATACTGGCGTGCACGTTTCAGAACCATCTTTCAGAAGGCACGCACTTCCCGTCAACGCTTTGCACCAGCTAAAACAAGTTTCAACTTCCAATTAACGCCCGAAGGGCGTTATTCCCACAGTGAAACACTGCAGAACCAGCAAGTGGAAGAGCAACCCCCTCAAAACAGGGATTCCATAAACACGACATGCAACCTTAATCAAACTTCACGAAAGTAAAGTTTGTCAGAATGGCGCCCGGGTCGGGATTTGAACCCGAGTCACGGGAGTGACAGTCCCGTATGATGGGCCTGGCTACACCACCCGGGCATGTGAGTGGCCGGCGGCGTCCCCGGTTTCCCGCCCCCTCTCGGAGGGCAGTACACCCGGGATCGCTGGCGGGCTTAACTTCCGGGGTCGAAACGAGACCGGGTGTGACCCCGCCGCTATGACCGCCGTACCGGTACCAACCTTTCTAGACGGGTTTATAAATTTTGCGGTCGGACATGGAAAAGGTTATAGTAGTTTCATCGGAGGTTTCATGGAGAGGTGATAATAATGGGACTGCTTGAGGATAAAGCCCTCGTCGAGGCCGCTCTGTTCGTTTCTGGAAGGCCGTTGAGCATCAAAGAGCTTTCAAGGGCCCTTGGAATAAGGTCCCTCGACTACCTTGAAAAACTCATCGAACTGATAGCTGCAGAGTACGCCGAGAGAAAGAGCGCGATAGAGGTTGTCAAGGTTCTCGGGGACAAGTACGTCATGCAGGTCAAGCAGGAGTACAGCCAGCGTGTCGTCCACCTCATGCCGAGGCCAGATCTGAGAACCGGTGAGCTCAAGACGCTCGCACTGATAGCCTACCTACAGCCGATAGAGCAGAGCAAGGTCGTAAAGCTGCGCGGAAGCCAGGCCTACGAGCACATAAGGAAGCTCCTTGAGATGGGCCTTATCTATGCGGAGCCATACGAGAGGACGAAGCTCCTCGGGACGACATCGAAGTTCGCCGAACTCTACGGCTTCCCAGAGAACGACCCCAACATCATAAAGGAGGCCTTCAAGAGGGTCGTTCACGCCGAGTACAGCGACCTGATATCGAAGCTTGAGGGTAAAGGGGAAGACGAGGAGGCTCCTGAGGGCGAAGGGATGAAGGAAGTGGAAAGCACTGAAGCAATCAGTCCGGCCGAGGAGTGAATTTTGGACTATTACTTCCCCATTTCTCCCTATGCCGGGAAGAACAGCTTTATTTTTGAAAACGCTCTCTCTGGAGAAAGGTTTAAATACCCGAAGCCCCAATTACCATTAAGGTGAGTGTTATGGGAGTGCTGACAAAGGAGCAGGTTATCGAGATGATCAAGAGGCAGAAGGGCCTCTCGGAGGATGAAATAGAGGAAAGGATAGCCGAGATTGCAGAGCGTGAGGGCATCTCGGAGCACGCCGCTGCAGTCATGCTCGCGGAAGAACTTGGTGTTAACCTTGAAGGAAAGGAAGAGCTTCTCCACATAGCCGACCTCGTCCCCGGGATGACCGGGGTCAACGTAGTCGCGAGGATAATGAGGAAGTACCCGCCAAGGGAGTACCAGAGGCGCGACGGCTCTACCGGCAGGGTGGCCAACCTCATAATCTACGACGGAACGGGCAGGACAAGGCTCGTCCTCTGGGACAACCTGGTGGGCAAGTACTACGAGGAGCTCAAGCCGGGAGATGTTATCAAGATAATCGACCCCACAGTTAGGGAGGGAAGGAACGGAATAGAGCTGCACGCCAACTTCAGGACGAGGATAATACCCAACCCAGAAGACCCGCGCGTCGAGGAGATACCCCCCCTCGAGGAGATAAGGAGCTACAACTACCAGAGAAGGAAGATAGGCGAGCTTATGGGCGGCGAGAAGTTCGTCGAAGTTAGGGGCACGATAGCGAGGCTCTACCGCGTCACGGCTTACGACGCCTGCCCCCAGTGCAGGAGGAAGGTCGACTACGACCCGGCCACGGAGACCTGGATATGCCCGGAGCACGGCGAGGTGAAGCCGGTTACGATGGTTATAATCGACTTCGGCCTCGACGACTCGACGGGCTACATCAGGACGACCCTCTTTGGAGATGACGCCGCTGACCTGCTCGGCAGAGAGCCAGAAGAGATAGCCGAGAAGCTCAAGGAACTCGTTGAGGGGGGATTAACCCTCAGGGAAGCCGGAAGGAAGCTTGCGGAGGAGGAGTACTACTACCTTCTCGGCAAGGAGATAATCGTCAGGGGCAACGTTGTCGACGACAAGTTCCTGGGTCTGATACTCAAGGCCTTTGGCTGGGACGAAGTTGACCCCAAGAGGGAGATAGCCAGGGTTAGGGCCGAGCTGAAGAAGGCCATAGCCGAGCTCGAGGGTGGTGAGTGAAATGGAAGAGATTAAGTTTAGAAGAAGAAAGCCGGCCGTCGAGAGGAAGATAGGCGAGATACGGGAAGACGACACGCGTGTTTCCCTCATAGGCAAGGCATTCAAGGTTGATAAGATGGACTACACCTTCTGGCTCGACGACGGTACCGGGGTCATACTCGTCGAGAGCGAGGAGAACGTTTTACCGGAGAACGGTCAGATCGTCAGGGTCATTGGAAGGGTCATCAGGAACGAGGAGGGCACGCACATCTACGGCGAGGTCATACAGGACTTCAGCAACGCAGACCTCGACGCCCTAGAGGAGGTAAGGGAGCTTGAAAGGAAGGTTCTCCCGAAGGTGGAAAGCATCATTGAGTTCTTCGGAGGTGAGGAGCTATGAAGAAGCGCCTCCCAGCGAGCAGGGTCTACATCATGGACATCATTAACGGTTACTTCGTCAAGAGCGAGGGCGACTTTGAGCCGAACTACCTGATAACCAGGGACGCAAGGAAGGTCTACCGCGTCAAGGTGGTCGCGACGGTGGTTAGGGAGCCGGCGATAAGCGAGGATGAGACCTACGGCAAGTTCCAGATTGACGATGGAACCGGAACCATCTGGGTGCTCGGCTTCCGCGAGGACACGCGCTTCATCAGACTCGTGAAGAAGGGCGACCTCGTCCAGATAATCGGGAAGATCAGTGAGTGGCGCGACGACAAGCAGATTCTCGTTGAGGGCATATCCAAGGTGGAGCCGAACATGTGGATACTCCACCGCTTCGAGACCCTCAAGGAAAAAGTCGAGCACGCTAAAAAGGCCAAGATAGCGTTCGAGATATACGACAAGTACGGCGTCACCGCTAAGGCCAAGGTCATAGCCAAGAACAAAGGGGTAAGTGAGGATATGCTCCTCACCATAGACGAACTCTACACCATGATGCTGGAGCAGAGGAGCGCGGAGGAGGCTCTCTTTGAGGAAGAGATTTCGGAGGAGATTTCGGAAGAGGAGGAGGCCCCCACGAACCCGGAGCTTGAGAAGGCCAAGAATGCCGTCTTAGAGCTGCTCAAGGAAAAGGAAAAGGCGCTCTCACACAAGTTCATAGTCAAGAAGCTCTCCAAGGACTTCAGTGAGGAGCTCATCGAGGAAGCCATAACCCAGCTCCTGGCGGAGGGCGAGATATACGAGCCGGAGATCGGCTACTACGAGCCGCTCTGAGCTTTTCTACTTTTCTACCCACCCGTAAGAATTAGACCTGAAAACTGACGGTTAAAACAAAAAAGCCGGGGAGTCAGTACTGCTCCCTCATCGTCCTTATGACGGGGTCGTGGATCAGAGTGGAGGTTATGCTGTCCACCATGCGGAAGAACTCATCGCGTCCCCTCTCGAGGGACATGTTCTCCAGGCTTATCAGCTCGCACTTGCTGCCGAGTATCCACTTCCCCAGGAGTATCTTCTCCCTGCCGTTCTTTCTCAGGTCCAGCCTGGCCAGACCGTAGGGTATGTCAGCGGTCCACCAGTTGGCACGGAAGGTTATCCTCCAGCCGGCGCTCTCAGCGGCCTCGGCGAGCTTTTCCAGTGTAATCCCCGGACCATGGGGCGTCTTGAACGTGACGACCGTCCAGAGGCCGTCCCCCTCGAGGGCCTTACCTATCTCCTCCTTAAACTCCATGAGCATCACCTCCTTTCTTAGACCAGTGCCGCAACCAGGAAAGCCATTACCGCAAGGAATATGCTGATTTTGAGCAACTTCTGCGACCTGTGAGCGGTCTCCCTGTCCTGGGAGCGGAGTATCAGGTACGCAGCGTAGAGGATTATCAAATCGACCGGCACCATGGCATAGTAGCCGAGCCCGACCCCGGCTTTAACCGGGAGGAAAGAGGCCGCAACGGTGAGCACCGCAAAGAGAGCCCCCACGCGGGCGGCTTTCTTATTTCCCCAGAGTATAGGGAGCGTCCTGGCGCCCTTGGCGACGTCCCCCTCCACGTCCTCGATGTCCTTGATGACCTCCCTCGCGACGTTGACGAGGAAGGCGCATACCGCAAGATAACCAGCAAGACCGAGGTGTTCAACCGCAACGGCACCGTAGAGCGGCGTCGCCGCCGTCAGAGCCGCCACGGTGAGGTTCCCCACGAAGGGGAGGGGTTTGAGCTTCCAGGCGTAGAGGAACATCATGACGTAAGCCACCAACGCAATGGTGAAGGCGTAGATGTTTATCAGAGCCGCCAGAGAAAGGCCAACGGCAAACAGGGCCAGCGAATAGTAGAGGGCTGTCCTTCTGCTCATTGCACCTCTCGGGAGGGGCCTCTCCGGCCGGTTGATCTTGTCTATCTCGTAGTCGAAGTAGTCGTTGATGGTGTTTCCTCCGGCGCAACCGAGGACGACCACCAAAAAGACCAGGAGCGCTGTCCGTGGGGCAGGGATGTCGCCGACGGCCACTATGGAGCCGAGAACCCCGACTATCCCTGCGAGGAGGCAGTTGTGGGGCCTGGTTATCTCGATGAAGGCCTTGAATTCCATTAGGGTCACCTAATTCAGTTAGAGAATTGGCTTAAAAATCTTTGCTACAGCTCATCCCTCCGGAGGAGGCCCAGCTCCTCGCCGTTTTCAAGGACCCTTATGCGGCCGAAGCGGAGTTCCACGGCTTTGCTCACCTCCTCGGGGGAGAGGGGAGTTAAAACCTGCGCCTTTCTCGCGCTGAAGCTTATCCACTTCAGTATACCTACGCCAAGGCAAAGGCCATCCCCATCAATGAAGCCCACAAGCAGGTTGCTCAGCTTTTCAAAATCAACGGCATGGAGGGCAAAGCGGTCGTAGTGCCTTGGGGAGGACTCAACGTCGGATTTGACGACGGTGTATCGCCCTCCCTTCCAGCCGGCCAGGACAAGCCAGCCGAATGCAGAAGAAAGGAGCTCCACTTCTTCAGGGGTCAAAGGTCTGCCCTGGAAGAGGGACGTGCCCCCTGGAATGACCTCCCTCAGATCGACATCCACAGGAGTGGAGGCCGCGAAGTACGCCCGCCACTTTTTCCCCCGGATCTCCCTGCGCTCCTCTCTGGAGTAAGCCCTGACCTTCGGACTGACCGGGAGCCGGAGTATTTCGCCGTAAGGCGCGAGAAGGTTCCGCAGATGTTCGAGTTCACCCCCTTTCTCCAGGAAGACCACGATATCGGGCCTCACGAGTTCAGCCTTGAGGCGCTTCATCTCGGCACCCGGGCCTGTAACGAAGCCGGTAGTATCTATCAGGACGATGTCTGCTGATTTGATGGCGATGTCAACGAGTCTCTTTACGCCAACGGCCATCTCTCCAGCGTACTGCCCGGGG
Source organism: Thermococcus pacificus (assembly GCF_002214485.1). Taxonomy (NCBI): domain Archaea; kingdom Methanobacteriati; phylum Methanobacteriota; class Thermococci; order Thermococcales; family Thermococcaceae; genus Thermococcus; species Thermococcus pacificus. Next base: position 652,247 of record NZ_CP015102.1, on the reverse strand, counting down.
GAGGTTGTGCCTATGAAGTAGTGAGCCGCTCCCCTCAGCTCACTGGGGTTGGAGAAAGGCCCTTCAGGGAAGGCAAGGCTGATAGCCGCGGGGGGGAGTACTCCCTTCTGACCCACATCGCTGTCCACTATGGCGACCCTCAGTCCTCTCTCAATGAGGCCGTTGGCGAGGAACGTGAGGAGGGTTGTCTTTCCGCTGTCCGTTCCGCCGATGAGCATTACTTTGGTCGGTCTCTGGCGGGAAGAGAGTGTTTCCAGCAGGGAGAGCCTGTCCCCTGGAACGTCCGTGGTGTAGGTCGCTTTGTTCATGGAGGAAATCTTTGAGGAAGAAATTAAAAATCTAACTGCTAAGGCCCACAGAACATGCTGAACCGGGCCCTATCTTGGAAGTGGAATGGAGGATGAAAAAACTTATAAGATTCCCCCTACGCCACTAATATTGGGCCATCAAAAGTTGACATTGGCCTGAAAAATCGTTGGTTTAATAAATGCATAAAGGCTAATCATGCAAAGGAGGTTTAAAAATGGAGGAGAAAACTGCACTCACCCCCAGGCAGCTCAGGCTTCTGAGAAAGTTCTACGAGGACGGCAAGACCATAGAGGTGCACACCGTCGAAAAGACCCAGGACGAGCTCGCGGAGGAGCTCGGGATAACCAGACAGGCCCTCAGCAACCACCTCAAGGTTCTCAAAGAACTTGGATACATAAGAACGGGCAGGGGCTTCATAGACCTAACCGACAAGGCCCTTGACCTGCTTGGCGAAAAGAAGGGTGATGTATTCGTTTTCGTCAGGATAGAGCCCACCAAGAGGAGGAACGTCTACGAGGCCATAAAGAACCTCAAGATAAAGAAGATATACCGCGTCACCGGCGACATCGATCTGATCATCGAAGCGGACAAAACGAGGCTGGACGAGATACTCGAGGAGATATCTTCACTCGACGGAGTCAAGGAGACCATCACCCACATCGTCCTTGAGGTTCTCTGAGGGCTTTTCTCTGCCCTCCTTCAGCTTCTTCTCCATCGTCAGCCTGAGTTTATCCAGGTTCTTCCCGAACTTTGCAGATATCGGCACGAAGGTCTCGTTGATTTCGGAAGGCGGAACCCCAAACTTCTCCGCCAGGAAGTTTATCGTCCTCTGGAGGTTCTTTATCTTGTCAAGCTTGTTCACGGCTACTATCGTCGGTATGTTGAGCTCCCGGAGGAACTGATAGAACTCGACGTCGATGGGTATCTCCCCGCGCTTCTCCCAGCGCTCGATTATCTCCGGCGCGGCTTTGCCGTCCACCACAAGAACGGCAAGCTCTATCTCGTCCGCTTTCTCCTCTATGAAGCGCACTATCTCATCTTTGACTTTCTCCTGAACCCTCTTCGGAACACCGCTCATGAAGCCGAAGCCCGGCATGTCGACTATTATCTTCCCCCTCCAGTTCACCTCGGTGGGTTTTCTCGTCACTCCGGGCCGCTTTCCGCGCTTGACCCACTTTCCGGTTAAACGGAATATGAGCGTACTCTTACCAACGTTTGAACGTCCCGCGAAGATTATCATGTCTCTCACCGTAGGTTGATGGCGGTGGTTGCTTTATAAGCATTGGCGGAAAGGTTAAGTATCCTTCCAAACAAAATTGGCCGGGTGATATTCTATGAGTGAAGCTAGTGAAGCCAAGGCGAACCAGCTCATTAACAAGTTCGTAATCTCTCTCACCGAAGGAAAGATACTGGGCTACGTGACGGACATCAACGTCGAGGTCGAGGGGGACCAGTTCTACTTCATCCTGAAGATGAGGGAGGTTGAGAACCTCGGAAAGGGTCAGAGCATGTTCTCAAGCGAGAAGAAGCTGAAGATAAAGCCGAGCGACATAGTGAACGTTGGCCCGGACGTCATAATCCTCGGTAACGGCAAGGTCCCCCCGCTGAGGGAGATCGAGCGGCTCAACCAGGTTGCGGAGGAGTACAACACCTTAGTGAGGGAGCTTGAGGAGAAGGACAAGATGATAGAGAAGCTCAAGGCGGAGAACTACTCCCTCACGAAGCAGGTTGATGAGCTTCAGCGCGAACTCAGAAAGTTCCAGGTCATGAAGGACGACTTTGAGCACCTCAAGGAGCAGCTGGTCAGGCAGGAGGGACAACTGGATATGGCCAAGGAGTACATAAGGCTCCTCGAGGGACTCAGACACGACATAGACAAGATAAAAGAGGATGTGGACAGGCTCCTTCAGAACCAGCTGGAAGAAGTCGTAAGGAGCATAATAAACGAAGAGCTGAACGCAAGGGGATTAAAGAAGACGAGCTTCATTTAGCCGAAGATCTGGGGACCAAAGGTGTGGAGGAGTATCTCAAAGGCAACCAGTATAAGCGTCAGGGCGATGACTCCCTTAGGCCCGATCTTTATTGCCTTCGTGTCCTCGTCGAAGAACCTCATCAATCCAGCTCCCGTCGGTGGCAGGGTCGTCTTTTCCTTTGCCATTTCTCTCACCCCTTTACATAAGGCTCTCGTGTGAGTATAAAAAAGTTGTGATGGGAAGGGGAAACTTTTTAAAGGCCGAGCCACACCAGGGGGTGGATAAGGGGCTAACCCAATGAATCCCGCTAATGACACAGGAGGTGGGAGGAAATGGCCACTTTCAAGCTTGTTATATCCAACCCGAAGAACGGCATAGCCAAGCAGGTAGAGATAAGCGGAGAAGAGGCTGAGAAGCTCATAGGAAAGCGCATAGGCGATGAAGTTCCTGCGAGCGAGCTCGGACTCAACCTCACCGAGATATTCGGCGAGGAGATTCCGGGCGACGCGAAGCTCAGGATAACCGGCGGAACCGACAAGGACGGCTTCGCCATGAGGCCCGACGTTCACGGCCCGAGGAGGGTCAAGATCCTCGTCTCCCGCGGCCCTGGCTTCAGGCCCAAGGAGCGCGGTGAGAGGAGGAAGAAGACCGTCAGGGGCAACACCATCAGCCCCGAGATCGTTCAGGTCAACATGAAGCTCATCTTCTGAGCTTCTCCCCTTCTTAACTTCCGCTTTTCTGCTGGGTTCATTTATTCTCAAAAAGTCCCTCCTAAAGTAACCTTAATAAACGTCCCCACGCTCTAAAGTTAGGGGTGAGAGAATATGGCAAAGAAGAAGGAGTTTAGACAGGCTGAAGTTAACATCGGAATGGTCGGTCACGTTGATCACGGCAAAACAACTCTTACAAAGGCTTTAACTGGAATCTGGACTGACACGCACAGCGAAGAGCTGAGGAGAGGAATTACCATTAAGATAGGCTTCGCCGATGCCGAGATAAGAAAGTGCCCGAACTGCGGCAGGTACTCCAGCTCCCCGGTCTGCCCGTACTGCGGTCATGAAACCAAATTCGAGAGAAGGGTTTCATTCATAGACGCCCCTGGTCACGAGGCGCTCATGACAACGATGCTTGCCGGCGCTTCCCTCATGGACGGCGCGGTTCTCGTCATAGCCGCCAACGAGGGCATAATGCCCCAGACAAGGGAGCATCTCATGGCCCTCCAGATAGTAGGGAACAAGAACATCGTCATAGCCCTCAACAAGATAGAGCTCGTCGACAGGGAGACCGTTATGAAGCGCTACGAAGAGGTAAAGGAGTTCGTTAAGGGCACCGTCGCCGAGAACGCTCCGATAATCCCGATTTCAGCACTTCACGGGGCAAACGTTGACGTTCTCCTCGCCGCGATTGAGGAATTCATTCCGACACCGAAGCACGACCTCAGGAAACCGCCCAAGATGCTCGTCCTGAGGAGCTTCGACGTTAACAAGCCGGGAACTCCTCCCGAGAAGCTCGTTGGAGGAGTCATAGGAGGTTCCATAGTCCAGGGCAAGCTCAAAGTCGGGGATGAGATCGAGATAAGGCCCGGTGTCCCCTATGAGGAGCACGGCAGGATACGCTACGAGCCGATAACAACGGAGATAGTATCGCTTCAGGCCGGAGGGAAGTTCGTGGATGAAGCCTATCCAGGCGGTCTCGTCGGTGTCGGAACCAAGCTCGACCCGTTCCTAACCAAGGGCGACCTCATGGCGGGAAACGTCGTCGGAAAGCCAGGGAAGCTCCCGCCGGTGTGGGACGACATAACCCTCGAGGTTCACCTCCTCGACCGCGTCGTCGGAACCGAGGAGGAACTCAAGGTCGAGCCGATAAAGAGGCGCGAGGTTCTCCTGCTCAACGTTGGAACTGCAAGAACCATGGGGCTCGTCACGGGCCTCGGAAAGGACACCGTTGAGCTGAAGCTCCAGATACCTGTCTGTGCCGAGCCTGGAGACCGCGTTGCCATAAGCAGGCAGGTCGGAAGCAGGTGGCGCCTCATAGGCTACGGCTTCATCAGGGAGTGATTCCCTCCCCTTTTCTCCCGTTGGTGGTTCCCATGGGAAAGAAAGAGTGGCTGGTCATTCCAGACACCAACTTCCTCCTCGTGCCGGGGCAGTTCGGCGTTGACATCATAGGTGAGCTCAACAGAATTCTCGACGTCCGCTTCAGAATCCTCATCCCGAACGTCGTCCTTCAGGAGCTGGAGGTCATAGAGAGGAAATCAAAGGGGAAGGACCTGATGGCCATAAGGATGGCGAAGAAGCTGGCCGAGCGCTTTGAGAGGGTTGATATAGGAGAGTTTGGAAAGAGGCCCATAGACGACCAGATTTTCGACTTCGCGGTGAAAAACGAGCGCGTCATAGTCTGCACCAATGACAAGGGGCTGAAGAGACGCCTCCGCGAGAGAGGGGTTCCCGTAGTTTACCTCCGCTCGAAGAAGATCCTTGAGCTTGAGGGAATGCTGGAGTGAAAGAGAAAGTTAAAAACGCCAAAAAACACCCTGTCATTTTCACCGGCTTCCGTTCAAAACCCTTAAATTCTCCCCACCGTTTAGCTTCCGGGTGAGAGAATGTACACGGAGGAAGAACTCCTCAAGGAGATAAGGGAGCTGATGGGCGACGATGAACTTTTCAGCATGTACGAGAGAACCTTCAGAGAGTACCACTACTACTTCGACACCACCAACTACATAGTCCTCAACGTCTACGGCTTCAACGACCACGGCCCCGTGCACGTCCTTCTGACGACGAGAAGGGCTTTGGAGCTCCTCAGTATCATCAAAAAGTTCGGCATCCAGACGACGGCAGAAAAGCTCGGAAAGCCCCTCCGCTGGAGCAAGTTCATAGTGGCCTTTGGAGCCCTCTTTCACGACATCGGCAACATGATACACAGGATAAACCACTACGGGTTCAGCGCGTTCCTCGCGGAGCCCATAATAGAGAAGCTCGTGGGCGAGTTCGAGGACGGAGACCCCCTCCTTCTCAAAGCCCTCACCCTCAACGCCATCTACACCCACGACGAGGCAGTCCCGTGCACCACCATCGAGGGCTCGCTCGTGACCATAGCGGACGGCTGCGACATGGAGGAGGGGCGGAGCAGGCTCGTCCACAAGAAGGACAAGGTGGACATCCACGCGGTTTCGGCACTGGCCATCGAGAGAGTGAAAATAACGGAAGGGGACGAGGAACAGCCGATACTCATCGAGATATGGATGAAGCATCCCGCAGGAATCTTTCAGGTTGACGAGATACTGACGAAGAAGGTCAAGAGCTCCCTCCTCAGCGGAAAGGTCAGGCTCAGGATACACACGGGCACAGATGGAGAGGTGGTGGAGAAGGTTATTTAACCTCCCACCGTTTCTTTATCCATGCTGGAGGAAGCCTACCGCGACCTCAAGTACCTCCTGAACAGGGGCTACAGGAAGAAGTATGCCCTTGATTTCGTGGCCAACCACTACCGCCTGACCCTTGAGGAAAGGCACCTTCTCGCGAGGTGCGTCTTTCCGGATTCTTGGGTTGAGGAGGTCAGGAGAAAGCTTCTAAAACTGGAAGAGCTCGCTGGCAGAACCCTCGCCATAGACGGCTTCAACGTTCTGATAACCTTGGAGTCCATCATGGAGGGAAAGGGGATAATCTGCGAGGACGGCCTGGTTAGGGATTTAAAGTACCAGGGAAGGTATAAGCTCAACGAGAATACGGAGGAACTTCTGGAAAAAATCGCCGGGGCAGTGAGCGGGCTCGAAGTTAGAAAGGCCGTCTTCTTCTACGGGAGGAACGTCCCGAAGAGCGGCGTGGTGAAGGCTCTCACTGAGGAGGCTCTAAAAAGGTTCGGCCTCCAGAGCGAAGTTCACCTGGTGAAAAACCCGGACTTCGAGCTGAAGGGTTTTGAGACCGTAGCGACGGCCGACGTTGGGGTAATCTCGAAAGTCCCCCATGTTTTCGACCTGGCGCAATACATAGCCCAAAGGCTAGGAAAAAGGCCCCAATCGTTCGTTGAACTTCTAGGGGAAGCGTAATTATCCCAGATTTAGCATGAGACGCCTTTCGAATGACTACAGGCGCGGTTGAAGCTTTGGAAAATCTTTAATATTCAAATGAGATAGTAATGTCATAAACCCATCCTGTAGGCCGCTTTCGTTTCTTGCGGGTCCGGAGGGGATTGCATGAAGAAAGTTGTAACCGTGATGCTGATATTGACACTCCTCGGGATGGTCGCAGCGAGCGGCTGTCTCGATGGAGGCGAAGAGAGCTCGAAGACCTCCCCAACCAGCTCAACCACCGCGCCGACGAGTTCCCTGCCAATGACCTCAAAGCCGTCCGAGACCACGACGAGCCAGGCCCCGCAGAGCTGGGAGATGGAGCTCGTCTGGAACGTTTCGACCTCGGGCATTCCCCTCCTGGACATGAGCCCGGATGGGAGCCTTTCGGCGGTTATAGACTGGAACAACGCCGATCTGTACCTCGTGAAGCCCAGCGGCGAGAGTGTTACCTTCGACCTCCAAGGGGACGATGCCGTCGAGCCGGTAGTAGTTGGGGTGGTCGTGAGGGACAGGGAAGCCCACGTCCTGGCCGATTACGCTGAGTTCGCCGGGGTAAGGATTTACTCCTGGGAAGGACAGACCGGTGAGGAGAGACACGGCTGGGCCGGCGCTGTTGCTGACTCTATAGCCATCTCCCCAAGTGGGAACCACCTCTGCTACCTGATAACCACCGGTGCAACCACGCAGGAGCTGTACTGCGACGGGGTGAAGACCACGATAGAGAACGCCGGGGGCTACAACATGGTGGATGTCTCTGACACCGGGCTCGTTGCCGTCGGCAGCGGAGGGGAAGCGGGGGACGTCCTGATATTCAAGAACGGGAGCAGAGTCATGACGCTCAGCCCCGACAGCCACATGGTGGTTCTCTACGGGGACAGAATAATCGGACAGTTCGAGGGAGAGCTGAGGGTCCTAGACGCGGAGGGGAATGTTCTCGCCCGGAGCGGCCAATACTGCCTCCGCTGGTACTCCCTTCTGATACCGAGCGTGCGGGCGACGGAGAAGTACCTCCTCTGGACCGACGAGTTCGAGGGCACGAGGGTTCTGACCTGGAACATGACCGAGGTGAAGAGCCTCGAGGGATTCATGCGCTTCGCCAACGAGAACTTCGTGGTTACAGTCAAAGGCGGGGTGATTCACTGCTACTCCCTCCGGGACTTCCACGAGGTCTTCAGCGTGAAGGTTCCGGGGGAGTCACTTGGCTACGTTAGGCTGAGCGACGACGGTAGGGTTCTCCTTGTCTCAGGTGAATTTGGCAGTTTTTGGCTTTATGTCAAAGGGCTGACACTTAACGTTTAAATACTCACAGATCATATTTGAGTAAGAGAAAGGAAGGAGTTGAGAGAGTATGAAAAGATTCAGGGCTGCTTTTGCAGTTTTTCTCGTGTTTTTGGTGATTGTAAGCGTTAACGGATGTCTCGGAGGCGGGGGAGGGACCACCACCTCGGAACAGCCCAGCGGCGGTTCTCAGACCACCAGCCAGGGCGGAACCAGCAGCGGTGGATACGGTACGACTGAAAGCCCTGGAGGGACAGGCACCGGAACCTCAACGGGCACCACCACCGAAACTGAGACAGGAACGGGCGAATACGCCTCGTGGGCCGATCCATGGGACGCGTACAATCCAGTTGATATAGACGACCAGCAGTATATGATCACCTACGTCAAGTACAAACTCCGGGTAAGAACCGAGGAGGGCAGTCAGATTTACGAGTACGAGGTCGAGAAGAGGCGGGGCCCCACAAAAATCCACGTCTACGGGAACCAGATAAACATGGAGACCGGCGAGCAGGAGAAGGTCGACCTCGGCGAATTCGATGTCTACGAGTATTACGGAAAGATAATTCCGATAAACTCCGAGAACATGACGGACACCTTTGAGTACCGCCTCTGGGTTAAAGAGAGGACAGAAGACACAGATACCTTCTTCCTGTTCCCCTCACTCGATTTCCTGACGCTCTACGCATCACTGTACGGAGGAGCCGGCGATACCGTTGGGTCTGGATGAAGTACGGAGACACAGAGGTCGAGTTTTACAACCCCGGCGCGGTTGGAGAAATGAGTGTTACCCCCTACCAAGAGGGGGACATCAACGTGCTCTCGCAGATTGCGGACATACAGGACATCTACATGGGCTGGTGGGGCTTCTATAACTTCGGTTTCTGGGTGGCCCTTGAGGACGAGAACCTATACCAGGCCACTCAGGCCAGCGTGGGGGCCATGGGGTACCAGTACAACTACGAGATAGACCCGGACGGGACCATGACCCTTGGCGGACACGACTTCAAGGTATCAAACGTCAAGTGGACCTACCAGCTCGGTGACGCCACCGGACAGGGAGAGGCAACATTGGCAGCCAACCTCCCGGTGCCCATAGAGGCGAAAGGCGTCTTCATAGCACAGGGAACCAACGTCTTCACGCACGTCAAGATGGAAGACATAGGCTTCGAGAAAATCTGAAGCCCCGTTCCCATTTTTCAGGCAAAGTTTAAATCTTTCAAAGACTACTTTTCTCCCATGTTCGGAGAGCACGAGCTAAAAACACAGTTCATAAAGATTGCCGACAAAAAGGTACATCTGCTTGAGGATAAGGGAGGCATTGTTCGTTACAGAAGGGATGAGGTTGAAAAAATTATCAAGAGCAACGGGGAAAAACTCAAAATTCTCCCCTCTCCCGCGGTGGGCTATGGGGTTAGGCTCCTCATGGTGAAGTTCAGGGAACCCGTTGTGGTCCCCCCTCAGGGTTCTTTAATAGGGTATATTGAAGCTCCAGTGGAGATTGATGTTAAGGTTGGTGAGCTGAGCATAGACCACTTTATTGTCGGAAAGGAGAAGTACGCCCTCTACGGGACGCTTGAGGCAGGGGTTATATGCCGCTATCATGTGAGTTCGTTCCACGCGGAAGAGCCCGAGAGTTTAGGCGTGGTTAAGTTGATTGTCTCGAATCCCTCCAGCGAGTGGAAATCCCTTGAGAAGGTTATAATCCCAGTAAAAGGGAGCTCAATGTATTATACAGAAGATAAGGCGTATTATCCCCTGCTTGTTGTTACAATTAAAAATCATATCCCAGAAGTCAACAACACGGGAAAACCCCCCAAGGAGGGGCTGAACTCCTTGGGCAACCAGCTTTCGCTTCCAAACTTCCTCATGAGGTGGTGATGATGAACTCCACAGCGGCTAACACAACCTCTCTCTGGGAGCAGGGTCTCCTTGGAGAGAAGCTTTTCCTTACTCTAACTTTAGGTGCAGTTGTAAAAGCAGTTCTAATTCTTGTAACGGGCATTATAATAGCGAAGGTTCTCAAGAAATATCTCCTTAACCTCTCCAGGAGTACCAAGTACGTCTGGATAATCAACGAGGACACCGCATCAACGCTCCACAACCTGATAATGGTCGTAACTCTCGTTTACACCTTTGATGCTCTTGGGCTTCTATCCCTTAAGATTGCGGGAACCAGAATAAGCAACCTCCTCACGGCCTTCCTCGTGTTCTATTTCTCCTACCTCCTTGCCAAGAAGTCAAAAGAATACATGATAATGCGTTCTTCACAGCAAAAGCTCCCGGAGGTTCAGGTCAAGGCAAAGCTCTTCTACTACACCCTCGTTACCCTTGCGTTCTTCATAGCCCTCAATATTGCTGGCTTCACGGGCAAACTGACAACGCTCCTCGCGGCAGCTGGAATAACGGGTATCGTTCTCGGTTTTGCCTCTCAAACTGTCGTGTCCAACTTCATCTCGGGCATATTCATGTACTTTGATAAGCCCCTCAAGATAGGCGACCCGGTTGAGGTGGCCGGCTATTCCGGAATAGTGCACGATATCAGAATCCTCTCAACCAGGATAAGGACGTGGGATGGCCTCCTCGTGAGGATTCCAAACGAGAAGCTCTTCAACAGCGAGATAAAGAACTTGATGAAGTATCCGGCAAGGAGGGTTGATGTAACGGTGGGTATAGCCTACAAGGAAGACGCACAAAAAGCGATAGAGGTAATAAAGAAGACCCTCAACGAGATGCCCTACGTTCTGGCAGAGCCTGAACCTCTTGTTTTCGTGGACAACCTCGGGGACAACAGCGTCAACATAGCCGTTAGGGCGTGGGCACCGAGCGAGAAGTGGTTTGACGTGAGGACTCAAATAGTCCAGAAGATCAAGGAGGCTCTCGATAGGGAGGGCATAGAGATACCGTTCCCGCAGAGGGTCAACTGGTTTGCGGAGGAGCTGAGGGTGAAGATAGAGGGGGAGAACGGGACTTAACCCCTCTTCTTTTCAATCAGCGCGTAGAAGAAGCCTATCGTCCCGTGCCGGTGGGGCCACGCCCTCATCGTGCCCGGTAAAAAGCCTTCGTCGTATGGACCGTTGAGGGGGATTAGCTCCGCGTTCTCGTGTCTCTTGAGAAACCACTTCACAACTTCCTCGTTCTCCTCTGGGAGCATCGAGCAAGTCGAGTAAAGCATCCTCCCGCCAGGCTTTAAAAGCTTCCATGCACTCTCTATTAGCTCCTTCTGGAGGGCGACTACTTTTGAAATGTTCTTCTCGCGGAGGCGCCACCTCAGTTCAGGGTTTTTTGCTATCGTTCCATCGCTCGTGCACGGCGCGTCGAGCATGACCCTGTCCGCCACGCCCTCACCGAGGATTTCCGGGGCTTTCCTGCCGTCGGCTTTGATCGTTTCCGCTATCTCTACGCCCGTTCTCCTCAAGACTTCGTTCATGCGTTTTACCCTTGCTTTGTCAATGTCGAAGGCGTATATCTTACCCTCGTTGTTCATTAACTCGGCCATGTGGCTCGTCTTCCCACCGGGAGCTGCCGCGAGGTCTACCACTGTCTCCCCGGGCTTTGGCGAGAGGACGAGCGATGCAACGGCAGCAGCCTCCTCCTGCGCTACAGCAAAGCCCTTGTTGAAAAGCCACTCAGGGTTGAAGGGGTCGAGGATTCTGATGGCGGTATCAACCCTCTCGCTCCTCTCGAAGCGGACGTTCTTTTTTCTCAGGTAGTTCTCAACGTCCTCAACGCTCACCTTCAGCCGATTGACCCTTATACTCGTTGGCAGGGTCTCGTTTAGTGCTTTTAGGAGTTCCTCTGCCTCGTCTCCAAGGAGGTTTCTCACCCTCCTTATGAACCACTCGGGGAACAGGTAGTCCCATTTCAGCCTCTTCTCCTCGGAGTCGATAACGGGCATGTATTCGAGAACCCTCGGAAGGATGTCGTAGTAGTAATAGCCAACGTAGGGGTGGGTTCGCTTTGACAGAAACTGGGCGAGGCCCCTGAGGTGCTGAATTGTTTTTTCATTCGGATCACGGAATACGGCGACCTCGACGGCCACCCTCAAAGCGGCCCTCAGCCAGGGGTCGAGGATGAGGGGGGAGACGCCGACGAGCTCTTCTATTATCTCGTCTATGAGGCCAAGTCTCCTTTGGATGGAGTAGAAAATCCCCGTCAGCTTGGAGTTCTCCCAGCCCTCGATTTTATACTTTGCGAAGGCCTTTCTCTTGGCCTGCTGACTCGGCTTCACCTCTTCACCGAGCTTGACCGACTCTATGAGTGCGTAGAGCTGTCTGTCACTCAGTTTCAGCTTTCCCATTTCCAACCCTCTCGAACCTGTATACGTCAACCATAATCCTTTCCAGCCTCTTTTTGTGGAAGTGGAACTGGGCGGGGATTTCAAACGGCAGGGTTATGCGGTGGGTAATTTCAAACCCGTTGTCCCGAGTGAAGGCCTCTATAAAGCCCCTAACTTCAGGCTTCGCGAGGTGGATGGAATAAACCACATCGCTCACCTCGAAAGCCTTGAGGAGGAACGGCCTGTCCGCGTGCTTTACCTGGCTCCCGAAGGGCGGGTTCATCACGACCGTATCAACCCTCTCCGAGAACCCAGAGACGTCGGCGTTTATGAACTCAACGCACTCAACACCAAGGGAGCGGGCGTTTTCTTTGGCTATCCTGAGGGCATTCCCGTCTATCTCAACCGCGTAAACCTTTTTCGCCCCCAGGAGCGCCGCCCCGATGCTCAAAACTCCCGTCCCGGCGCCGAGGTCCGCTATGACCCTGCCCTCAATATCGCCGAGGGAGTGGGCCAGCCATAAAAGCTCCGCCGCAACGTTTCCCGGCGTCCTGTATTGCTCCAGCTCCTGCTTCGGCTTCGGAAAGCCCTTTAATTTTGAAAGCGTCATCGCGAGGTGCTTCTTTTTCATCATAGTGGCTTTAAAATTCAGAAAACTATTTATATTTTTTGTGCATTAACCTTTCCGGGGGGAAGAGACATGAAAATCATACCAACGGGCATAGAGAGCCTTGACAGGGCTTTGAGCGGCGGTTTCAACAGGGGTTCGACGGTTTTAATAGCCGGAAACCCCGGGGCGGGTAAGACCCACCTTATGCTCCACGTTCTCTACAACAACATGAAGAGGGGCCTAAAGGGAGCCTACATCTCCTTCGCCGAGACCAAGAAGCAGTTCTATGAGGGTGCGCTGAACCAGGGGATAGACCTCAGGGAGATGGAGGAAAAGGGCCTCTTCAGGTTCTACGACATGCTCACCCTGCCGAAGGATGAGTTTGAGGACTTCGTGGACTACCTCGTCACCGATCTGGTGGACTGGAAACCGGACATAGTCGTTTTCGACTCCATAACTGTTTTCGGCCAGGTTTTTGGTGAGATACACCTCAGGGCCTTCCTGCACTCGATAGTGGGCAGACTCGTGAACGCGCTCAACATGCTCGTTTTCCTTATCGACGAGATACCCTACGGTGGAAAGGGTATAGGTTTTGGCATCGAGGAGTTCGTGGCGGACGGGGTTATAGTCCTTGAGATGGAGAAGTACGGCGAGATAATTCGGCGCTACATGAGGATACCCAAGATGCGCAACAGGCCCCTTGAGCGCTACTCATACGAGTACGTGATTACAGATAAGGGCATAGAGGTCTTCGCCGTTCCAGAGCTTGAGTTTGTGGAAGAGGAGAAGAGAAGAGAGCGCATCAGGACGAACATACCCGGCTTCGATGACTTACTCGGGGGCGGCCTCTACGAGGGTAGCATAACGCTTCTTGCTGGCCCAACAGGTTCAGGAAAGACGATACTGGCCCTCAACATAGCCGCGAACCTCTCGAAGGCAGGAAAGAGAGTCCTCTACATAGCCTTCGAGGAAACTGCTGAGGGGCTAAGGGATGCAAAGGAGAAGCTGGGCCTCGAAGGTGAGTTCAAAATACTCTCCCTGGTGCCAGAGGCAAAGACTCCGGTTGAGTACTACGTTATGATAAAGTCCCTCGTGGAGCGAGAAAATGCCGACGTGCTCATAATAGACTCCCTGTCCGCGATGCAGGCTCACATGAACGAGGAGGAGTTCACCAAGGCCCTCCGCTACCTCCAGCTCCTATCAAAGGAGCGCGCTCTAACTCTCGTCCTAACGTACACCGGTGCAGGATGGGAAAAAATGGTGAGGACCGGGTTCAGCACCCTCGTTGACAACCTGGTGTTCCTCATGTACACCTTCCCCAAGGCAATAGGGGAGACGCTTGAGCGCGCGATCATAGTCCTGAAGAGCAGGCGCTCGAAGAGCGACCCAACGCTGAGGCGCTTCACGATAGGGGAAGGGGGGATAAGGATTGAGTGAGTTCCACTCCGAGATAAACAGGGGGATGGTTGTCGCCACCGCCAGGGAACTCCTCACCAAGTTTGGCCCCCACTTCTTAGTTGCCGTGGAGGCGTACCTGAAGGCAAAATACGGGGAAACCCTTGAGCTCGCCGGGAGGGATCCGGAGCTCTTCTACGACGCCGTCAAGGACCTCTTCGGGGAGTTCGCGGCCGTGATGTTCCTCCAGAGCCTGGTGAGGGAGCTCCACCTTAGTGTTGAAGAGGAGAGTGAGGAAGGCCTCCTAAAGGCCCTGAAGAGCTACGTGGGTGAGTGATATGGCTGAGAGGATACTCGAGGTCCTCAAAACCAAGTACGACTTCCTCAGCATAATGCTCCAGGGCCTTGAAGGAGCGATAGAGGATATCTCAAATGAAACAGACCCCCACGAGGTCTACAGGACACTCGTAAGATATTTGGGGGAGTTTCCGACGAGGGCGATGCTCCAGAAGATGGCCGACGAGAAGGGCCTCGGCATCAGGGTTAGAACAGAGGAAGATGTCATAAGGGCCATAGAGCTGGTATCTAAGAAATGAATGGTGGAAATCACAACCCCTTAACAGATATCCCAGGCGGTTCATCTTCCTTTCGTTCAACGCCGAGTATTTCGTCGAACTCGTAGTCATCGCGCAGGCCGAGGAGTATCTCGACCTCCCTCGGCGTGAGCACCGGCTTCCTCCAGTTTTCGTAGTCATCTATCGGGACCCTCGGGCAGGCGACGACGACATAGGCATCGAAGTCAAAGCCCTCCAAAGCCGGGTAGCTTATGTGGTTCATCGCTATCAGCTTAGCGTACTTCCCGTGCTCGCGGAGGAGCTTTACCACGCGCTTCGCCTCCGCAAGCCTTAACTGTCCCTTCTTGGTACTCGTGATTACGCCAAAGCGTTCCGCGTCCATAGCCTTCGCTATCTGCGCCCAGCGCTTCCTGATGAGCCGTTCAGCTTCTTTGTCCATCCATATTGCATCGCCCGAGTAGGGATTTACCGCGAGTGTGGGCTTTCTCGTTGAGATTGCAAGGCCTATCGGGTGGAAATAACCCGCTCCAATGAATAAAACCCCATCGGCATTGACCCTCGCGGCAGAGAAGTTGCAGCCGAGAACCTGTCCAGGCCAGCTGACGCGAGAGTCGCCTTTCCCAACGAGGACTTCAAAACCGTTCTCTTCCAAGAACGTCCTCGCCCTTTCAAGCTGGTGGATGTGCTGGGTCGTTGTTACAAGCGCTATTTTCTTCCCGAGCTTTTTAATCTCTTCAATGTTCCGCTCGAGGGCTGGAACGACGTCGACCTTCGCGAAGGCCGGCACGAAGAGCGTCGGAACCTCGAGGTGGAGCGCCATGTAGCTGTGGCCTAGATGGATAAGGGCGCCGCAGCCGAGCCTTTTGGCCTCTGTATCAGCCGGGTCACAGGCGCCGTAGTTGATGTCGCCGCTTATTATCGCCTCTATCCCATTCCTCTCAAGGAAGTCCGCTAATGCCTGTGCCTCCCCCTTCAGGCCCTCTGGAGTCTGAATGAGAACACGGTTAGCTTTAAGATCGAGAAGCCTTTGAAGTATCTCCTCAAAAGGTATCTCATGCATTGTCTCGCACCTATGCACTCTCAGCGGGAAAGCTTTAAATACTTCTCCCCACCAAATATACCTCGAAGTTCGAGGTATAGGGGTGACCGATATGGAGACCATTGAAGATGTTATTGTTGTCACCACAGAGGCAATCCCCGGCTACAGGATAGTCGAGGTCAAGGGCATTGCCAGAGGGGGCATCGTCAAGGCAACCCATCTTGGGAGGGACATAATGGCCGTCCTCAGGAACATCAAGGGCGGTGAAGTCAAAGAGTACACTGAGATGATGGCCGAGGCGAGGGAAGAAGCTTTGAGAAGAATGGTGCTTCACGCCAAGGAGATGGGGGCCAACGCGGTCGTTGACGTCCGCTTTGCCACTTCAAACGTCGGTTCGAGCGTCGCGGAGGTCTACGCCTACGGAACGGCCGTCGTCGTCGAGAAGGAGTGAGGGCCATGTACCCGTTCCCATTTACCATTCTGGGGGCCTTACTCGCCTGGGCGACGGTTTATGCAGTCGGTTTCAGAAAGCAGAGGTGGGCCGAGTTCATTCTGGGTCTGGCAGCGTTTTTCCTTGCGATGATAGTCCAGAACCCGGTTCAGCAGCTCCCCCTCCTGGGGATCGGCATCAGGTCAAACGCGGACGTTGTGGCGAGGGGAACGGCCTTCACGGTTGCTGTGGCACTCTGGCTTGGATTAGCCGCTGGCTTTGTCCAGGAGGGCGTTAAGTACTACCTCGTCAGGGAGAGAAGGCTCCGTGAGGCCGTCTTCGTTGGCCTCGGCTTTGGCGTGACTGAGGCAGTTGTGATAGCCATCGCCACAGCCATTCCATTGATCACCCGCGGGCTCTCACCGGAAGTGCCCCTTCTGAACGCCCTCGTTTCCATGGGCGAGCGCTATTTCACGACCCTCTTCCACGTAGGAACCGCGGTTCTTTTAGCCTACTACGCCCAAAAAGGCCTGGGAAAGAGGGGACTCCTTTACATGATTGGCCTCCACACGGTACTTGACACAGGTGCGGCATACTTCCAGCTGGCATTCTTTATGGAGCCCCGGCCCGTTCACACGTTAAACGTCCTAGCCTACTTCCTGGAGGCCGCCGTTGCGGTTGTTGGAATCCTAGTGTTTGCTTACGGGGCGTTAAAGGCACTCAGTGAGCCAGAAGTGGAAGAAAGGCCCATATGGTGAGAAAGCTTGCTCGGAAACCCGAAGGAGAAGGCCCTCAAGAAGCTCCGAAAGGAACTCCGCTCCGGCCTTTACTCCTACTTAATTCTTTCCATTCTAGAAAGGGAGGGCGAACTGCACGGCTACGCGATAAGGAAGAGGCTCGGCGAGCTTAGCGGTGGGAGGCTCGTCCCGAGTGAAGGGGCTTTGTACGACATCCTGAAGGGACTTAAAAAGCTCGGCCTTGTGGAGGACGAGTGGGCCGAAGCGGACGGAAGGCCGAGGAAGTACTACCGCCTCACCGAGCTTGGGAGGGAGGTTTTGGGGGAGCTTAGGGATGAAATCAGGGAGACCGTGATGGTCGTAGAGAAGGTGAACGGGGGATGGTAGGGTGGAGTTTCAAACCGCCTTTGAGGTTTTCATAGGCCTGACCCTCCTAGCTGCAGGCCTCTTAACCCTGGCCTTCCGGAACAGACAGAACCCCTTTATTGGGGTTAGGATAGGCTACACTTACATGTCGAAAGAAGCGTGGCGGAAGGCAAACACGGCTGGAGGGCTGTTCTTCGTGGGGTTTTCCCTCTTTCTCGTCATCATGGCCATTGCAGGGGCTTCAATAGGGGCTTTTCTCATCGTCCTCATCGTCGGGGTCCTTGCCGGCGTGGGTGTATCCGTGGCTGTGGCCAAGAGAACGTACGAGCTTGAAGAACTCTCGGAGGAAGCCCCAGAAAAACCCACGGGGGAGAGAATAGAGGCGAACATAAAGCCCTACCTGCTCGTGTAGCTGGCCTTCCTCGGCCTCTATCTACTGCTCGTTGCCGTCAACTGGAACTCCCTACCGGAGCCTATGGCGTCCCACTTCGACGCATCTGGAAACCCAAACGGCTTCATGTCGCGGGCATGGGGAGCGGTGGGCGTGCCTATGATGGTCTGGGCCATGTTCTTCGGCCTCACCCTGCTCGGAAGGGACCCCGGATTCTTCGCGAGGATGAAGCACTTCTCCCCAGCCGACTGGAAAGCTTGGGCCGAGTTCACCACGCTGATGGGCCTCGGGCTGATCGTAGTCTTCTCGATGGTGATCCTCTACAACGTGGGGGCAATCCCAGGGGAGTGGATAGGCTATTCGGCGTGGATATTCCTTGCATTCGTTTTCCTTGGGATATACCGGCTGGCAAAGGCAAAGTAGTCATCCCTCGAGGACCTTCACCAGTTCAGCCCTTTCCTTCTTCCATATAAGGCCGATGCTAATCGCGTGTTGGAGAATGTATTCCGGAAACTCGCCGTTGAAGAAGGCCCTTATCCCCCTTCCCGGGAGGTAGAAGGCGTAAACGCGAACGTTCTCATCGCCGCACTTCCCCCTCGCCACCATGAAGCCCTTCTCGGCGTTGACCCTCACCACGTCCCACGAGAAGACCTCGGCAAGGCCAAAGAACGCTTCAAAGAGCTTGACCCGGGCATCCTTCAATGCCTTGTTTACGGCCTGCCTCGATATCCCGAGGGTCTCGGCTATCTCAACCTCGCGCATTCCTTTAGCTCTCATGAGCCAGACGCGTTCCATGCCCTCAGGGAGTCTGAGCATTCAAACCACCCACTATGATGGATCTAAGCCCCTTCAGAAATCTCTCCTTGGAGGCTGACTCTCCGAGGAGGACTATCTTTTCATTTTCGGTTTTGATTATGATCGCGTCTTGACCATAATCCTCGCTGGAGATAACATCGAAGAAGCCGTAGGCGATAACACCCAAACTGAACTCGGGATGCCGGAGGTAAAAGAACGCCAGTGCCGAGAATAGGGAGATGATTCCAGAAGCCACAACCCGGATTCTCTTATCTACCGGCCTAAAGAGGTAGTCAAGGGACGAGAGCAGTGAGATATACATCCAGAAAATTCCGTAGGACTCTCCCCTAAGAAGCAGGAGGATCCCCACGAATAGTCCAGTTGTTAGACACCCTATGGGAACCCAAGGCCTTTGAAACTGTCCGATCATCCTGATTCCATATGCCCCAGGTAGTTCTATGACCTCAACCACCTCGTCTAGGAGGATTTCCTTTTTGGCGAGGGGGATTGGTCTTCCAATCCTGATGACTATTTTCTGGCCCTCTATTTTGGCCTCGCCCGTGAAGGAAATGTAGACGATAAGCCAGAGAGAAAGCCCCATGAGAATCCAGCTGACTTTCTCGCCTGTTAGGAGGGACACCGCAAGAAGTAGGAAGGGCATGAGAACAACCGGATGGTCCACTATTCTAAGTGGCATCTCAACACCTCCGGGGGTCTCCCTCCTATGTCTTCAATTTTTACCCTGAAAGGAGCATACCTGCGTATGGGATCTTCATCTTTCATAACACGGCCAAGCTTCATGCCCTTCACCTTGTCAACCTAAGTAAATTGACAAAATATTTAAGCCTTTCGATAACCTTAAATTATCCGACTCACTCTTTCCTGTGGTGATGCCATGTCTCTCGAGGAACTCTACCGCCACATAAACTGGCGGATGAACCCGGGTGACGGGAGGGCCAGGGAGCGGTTTGGAGAGTTGTTGAAGTTCTTCGAGTCCCTTGAGTGGCTCCCCCGGAACGGAAGGGTCCTCGACCTCTGCGCCGGCACGGGGATAGCCGGAGTTGCCCTGGCGAAGGCTACCGGTGCAAAGCTCCTAACGGTTTTAGATGCGAGAAGCGATGACCTCGAGCTTGCCCGCGAGTGGCTTGAGGTGGCGGGCATAAACCCGGAGCTCAGAACGGTTCAGGGGGACGCGAGGGAAGCTGCCAAACTCGCAGGCGAGCATGACGTAGCGGTTCTCTGGGGTTACACGATGCCGCACTTCGACCCCTTTGACGCTGTAAAACTGTTCGCGAACGTCGCACTTGTCCTCAGCGACGACGGGGTCTTCATGATAGAGGACATGGATAGGGTCTACTGGATACTTTACAGGGCCGGTTACCGAGAGTTCCTGATTGAGGGGCGCAAGGGCGACCATACGATAGCCTCGATGCACGAGGGCTACGACATCCTTAGAGGCACGTTCAAACGGGGCTACTACCTCCTCCCGGGCTTCAGGAAGGTAAGCACCGTGGATTTCCACTACTGGGACATAGCGACGCAGCTGGCCATTGGAAGCGTCTTCTTCAGGGAGTACGAACTCATAGGGCGCGAGGAACACGGGGTTGGGGGTGTTGGGAAGATCCTCGTCTTCAAAAAACCGGATAAAAAGGTGGCGGAGCTCAAAGTGAGTAGTGCTCCGGCCGCCTGTCCCTAAAGACGTCGTTCATCTCGTTTATTCTCTTGTTTCTCGCGAGTTCGAGGTCTATTTCCACCACGCCGACCTCCTCCCCGTCCTCGCTGCCCATGGCTAAAACCTCCGCCTTCGGTGAGGCTATCGTGCTCTTGCCTATGAACCTCAGCCCGAACTCCTCGCCAACCCTGTTGGCGGTTATCGTGTAAACCCTGTTCTCCAAAGCCCTTATAGGCATGGCCCTCGGCGCGTAGGGCATCACGAGGTTGCTCGGGTGGGCTATAATGTCAGCGCCCTTCAAAGCTAAAGTCCTCGCCGATTCGGGGAAGAACCAGTCGAAGCAAATCATAACGCCCACCTTCGCGATGCCTATGTTGAAGACATGGAAGCCGAGGTTACCGGGCTCGAAGAAGAGCTTCTCGCGGTGGAAGAGGTGCACCTTGCGATACTTTCCAATGTATCCGCTTCCTATAGGCCCGGTTATGACGGCGGAGTTGTAGAGCTTCCCATTCTCATCCTTTTCGGCCGTTCCTGCAACTATGAACACCCCAAGCTCCCTCGAGAGCTCCATGAGGAACTGGGTCGTTGGACCATCCGGAATTTCTCCAGCAACGCTCTCAACCTCCTCCCTGCTCCTGAAGTTGTAGCCGGTGTCGAAGAGTTCCGGCAGAACAATGAGCTTTGCGCCTTTGTCGGCCGCTATGCGAATCAGCTCCTCTGCCCTCGAGTAGTTCACTTCCGGCTCGAGGAAAACAGGCCTCATCTGAACGTAGGCGACCTTCATGGTACCACCTAGAAAGAATCGTGCCAGGGGCAAATAAGGTTAGCGGCGGAGTGGGGGCAAAATGTCAAATATTACAGTTGAGTTTTTACCGTTTTCCCAGTGTTTAAGGAGCCAAGTGAAGATTGAAATACGAATCACAACGCAACACCCAATAGAACGAGGCAAACATAATATTTGGCCAGCAGAAGCTGTTTTTACCCCGGAAAAATAGGCGGACTAAAACCGAAGCTCCAGCGTCCATTTCGCGGCTCAAAGGCCCTTCTGTATCTTTTTTGCCGTTAGAAAGGGAGAAACCTTTCCTCACGGAAAAGCTTAAAAAGGGACTCCCGGAGCTAAGGCTGGAGAGAAACTCAGGGGTGATGATCATGAAGAGGCGCCCGAGGAAGTGGAAGAAGAAGGGAAGGATGAGGTGGAAGTGGATCAAGAAGAGGATCAGGAGGCTCAAGAGGCAGCGCAGGAAGGAGCGCGGACTTATCTGATGCTCCTCCTTTTTCTCCACGTTTTCGGTGGTTCTATGGACTCTTTTGATGACCTTGAGAGGCTCTCCCTGGAGATGGAGACTTCGCATGGAAAGACGCTTCTCATAGCCGACCCGCACATCGGGTTCGAGCTATCGAGGGGACTGAGGATAAGGACACACTTCGAGGAGAGGCTCGCGGCTTTCGTTTCCGAGAAGGACCCAGACCTGCTCGTCATCCTCGGGGACGTGAAGGAGCCAATAGGGCTGAGCTTCACGGTCAAGCGCCTTCTCATGGGCTTCTTCTCGGACCTGCGTGAAATCCCAACGGTGATAACAAAGGGAAACCACGACGGAAGGATAGAGGAGGTCGCCGGAAAGTTCCCCCACGTTCAGGTCACCGAGCACCTCCTGCTGGACGAGGAACTCTTCCTTCACGGGCACACGAACCTGCAGGGGGTGGAGTTCAGGGAGGCGTACCTCGGCCACATTCACCCCGCGTACACGTTCAAGAGCGGGGGTGTCTCGCGGAAGACCAAGGTCTTCGTCCGTGCGGGGAAGTTTCTGATACTCCCAACAGTGAACCCGTTCATAGAGGGCTTTGACGTGAGGGAAGGAGTAAGAATGGTGCCCTTTTTGAGGGGCGTCCCCTCGCTGGACCTCTTTCTGCCGGAAGGGGTTTACGTTGGCAGGGTCCAGCTCCGGTGAAACCCGACGTCCAGTATCGTCCAGTCCACGGGTAAAGTTTATAACCTAGTATGAAGATAATCTTTCATAGGTGAGAATACATACGTATCAGGTGAGAGTGATGAGTGACGTCTACGAGAGGCTTGAGGCACTGCTGCGTTCGCTGGGGGTGAAGAAGACCGAGCTGAAAATATACAGACTTCTTCTTGAGAAAAAACAACCGATGAGGATAACCGAGATACAGAGAGAGCTCGGCATAAGCGAGCGCTCCGTCAGGGAGCATGTCCTGAGCCTCTACCGTAAGGGCATCCTCAGGAGGACGCTCATCGAACAGGGCTGGCTCGGCTACACTTACAGCGCCGTTTCTCCGGGCGAGGTCCTCGATAACATAAAGCGCAACCTCTTAAAAAGGATAAACGAGCTGGAGCAGGAGCTAAAGGGCTCCAGAGCCGGCGAGGGCTAAAGGAACCTCACAACTCCCGCCTTCTCCAGGATGATCACGAGCCTCTCCAGCTTTTCTCCCTCCACATCTCCGTACTCCTCCTTCAGGGCCTCAAAGGCCCTCTCCTTCGGAAGGAGCTCCCCAAGCATCAGGAGCTCGTGCAGGTGCGCCAGTACTTTTCTGTCCCCCGTCAGCTCCTTGAACTCCTCAGCTAGCTTTTCATCCCTCTCGCGTATGAAACGCTCCGAGACCACGCCCTTGATTTCCCAGACGAGCCAGGGCTTTTCCTCAAAGCGGTGCCCGCTCTCGATGCCGAGAAAATCAGAATCCCTCGCGAGGCCCATCATCACCAGCCTCTCGGCCTCTTCGGTCTCCTGCTCCCGTGAGAGTTCGCCCAGGTACTTCATGGCGTAGCCCCTGGCGAAGCGCCGGAGCTCATCCCCTTCAGCCTTCGCGAGGGCAAGGGCCGTTGCAAGAACTGCTTTTCCGATGATCTCTATGCTCTCCTTGCTCACCTTGTCAACGGTGTCCTCGCTCGAGTGGTAGAAGCGGTCAGGCCAGGTTATCGGCATCGTTGAGGGTATCCCAAAGAAGTTGAAGACGTCGTGGTCGCTGCCCATCTCGTAGGGGAAACTCTTGAGCCTGAGCCTCGGAAGAGGACTGCCAGAGAAGCTCTTTCCTCCCTCGTTCGCCAGTTCAAGGAAGTACTCGAGCAGGCCCGAAACGATGGAAAACCTCGACAGGGGCGTCCTCACGAGCATCACCGTCGACCCGGAGCGGTCCGGACTTCCAGCCACCATATCAAGGTTTATAACGGCGTAGTACTTTTCCAGCTCCGCATACTGCTCAACGAAGGCCTGCGTCCCGTAGTACTCCGGAACCCAGAGGAAGGCAAAGCCGAAGCGAGAAGAGCCGTCGTGGAGCCTGCTGAGAACCCTCGCGAGCTCCATCAGCATCGCACTGCCGCTGGCGTTGTCGTTTGCCCCAGGCTTCGGATGGCAGATGTGGGCCGTGAAGAGAATGAAAGGCGGCTCCCCTATCTCAGCGTAGAGTATCGGGAGAACTTCCCGCTCTTTTATCTGGGCTTTGACCTCGATCTTCGCCTCCACCTTCTCCCCGGAGTTCAGCTTCCTGATCATCTCCTTAGCAAGGCCCTCAGGAACGGCCACGGCAGGAATCCGCGCCCACTCTAGGTCCGCCTTCGTCAGAAAAAGCCCGATGTAGGGGATGGCGTTGCCCGTTCCCTCCCGGTAGGCGATGAAGCCGGCCGCACCCTTCTCGTTTGCGCGCCGGTAAGCCTCGCGCCACTCCTTCCCGGCCAGGACTATCTTTCCTTCAACATTTTCCCAGTCTTTCTCCCTCGCCACGTGGACGATCTCGCCCTCGGCACTCCCACTCGGAGAGTGTGCCATGACGACGAGGGGGCTCTGCCCGGTTGTGATGGTCTTTCCGAGAACTTCCACCTTTCCCTCAACAACGTCCCATGCTATTGGTGCCCTGAGCGTGAGATACCTGCTCTCACCATCGTAGACCTCCTCGTAAAGCTCCGGACTGATGCCCCAGATGCGGAGTTCCTCCCGTATGAACCTGACCGCCTCAGGGAGTTCCTTTGAGCCCTGTATCCTGTGGAACTGGCTTATCTCCGCTATGTAGTGCAGAACCCTGTTCGGGTCAAAAACTTCGGCTTCCTTCAAAAAGCGCCTCATGGGTATCCCCATCCAATATAGGGCCAGCGGATATTTAAGCTAAGCGGAGAAAGGAGAAACGAGAGGAAAACAATCATCCCCACGTGACGTGCCTGTTGACGAGGAAGCGGACTGTGAAAGAGACCACGATGCCCACGAGGTTGGAGATGAGGTAGTGAAGCCCAATGTACACAAGGCCCGCGTAGATGACCCACTGCACGACCGCGCCCGTGAGCGCGGCTATGTGGAAGTTCAGGAGGCGCCTCAAGAGGGGCTTTCTCTTGAGGTCCTTGAAGGTCCAGAGGTCGTTCCAGGTGAAGTTGTTGAGGATGGCCAGCTCTGTCGCGGGTATGTTGGCGAGTATCTTGTCCCAGCCCAGGAAGTTGACAAAGGCCCAGAGGAAGCCCTCGTTGACGAGAACGCCCGAGAGGCCAACGAGGGTGAACTTGATTATCCTGTCCAGCTCACCTTCCCAGCGCATAAGCCTGTAGACGTGCTTGAGGTAGCTGACCATCGTCTTTCCGCTCAGCTTGCTCTCGCCGGCCTTCCTCAGGCCGAAGGTGAAGGGCACCTCGACGACCTTATTATAGCGCCCCTTGATGAGTATCTCCATGAGTATCTTGAAGCCTATCGGGTTGAGTTCGGTCCCCTCGACAACCTCTCGCTTTAGGGCGAAGAAGCCGCTCACTGGGTCCTTCACATCCCTTATCTTCGGAAGGGCGAGGCGGCCTATCATTATCGCACCCTTGGAGATGAGCTTCCTGTACCAGTACCAGTTCTTGACAGCCCCACCGGGGACGTACCTGCTGGCGATTGCTATGTCGGCTCCGCTTTCTATGGCCTCCACAAGCTCGGGTATCTTCTCCGGCGGATGCTGCAAATCAGCGTCCATCACGACAAAGACGTCTCCTTCAGCTTCCTTGAAGCCCCTTATTACAGCGGAGGAGAGGCCCTTCTCATCTGTCCGTCTGATAACCTTCAGGGGGTACCTTTCCGAGAGCTTTTGGGCGAACTCCCAGGTTCTATCAGGGGAATCATCATCAACAACAATGATTTCATAGTCGTAATCCCGCAGAGCGCTGTTTATTCTCTCAAAGAGCTCCTCGAGGTTCTCCCTCTCGTTGTAGGTCGGGATTATAACCGAGACCTTCACTACCCTTCCCTCCGATGCACTTGGGTAAATCCGTAAACTTTATAAGCCCTACGAATTCCCTTAAGGGCGGGCAGTGGGGCCGTGGGGTAGCTTGGCCTATCCTTCCGGCTTCGGGAGCCGGGGACCCGAGTTCAAATCTCGGCGGCCCCACCAACACAAACTTCGCCTGCGCGAAGTTTGATCAAGGTTTGCATGTCACTTCTAAAAGTTCCTGGTTTTGGAAGGATTTGTTCTCCCGTTAACGCTTTTTAAAGTGTGTTTCACTGTAATAATAACGCCCAGAGGGATTAATGGGAAGTTGAAACCTGTTTTGGATTGCTTTCTAGATTCAAACCCCTTCAAACTTGCCATCTTAAAGAGACACGCAAACTTATTCTGGGAAGTTTTGGCAGGGGTTTATTCTTCGATCAAACTTTGCAAAGCAAAGTTTGCTTGCTGGCGCAAAGCGTTGACGGAAAGATTGCGCGCTGTTTTGAAAATGCTGAATTCCCGAGTGGGTTTGCTCATTAACCATAATTTCTCGAACGTTTGCTCTCCTCAAGGCGTCTGAAGGACGCCAGAACAAAACGCAAACCCGTCTGGAAGGATTCTTTTGGAAGTAAACCCATGCTTTAACAGGGTCCCGAAATGTGCATGCTAATACCATCGCCTATTTTTGCGCAGGGGACTTTTTTGCCCAAGCTTTTGGAAAAAGCTTGCTCGCGAAGTTTCATCAAAGTTTGTAGCCCCTTCTTGAAGTGCCGCTTATGAAGGTTTTCTACTTTAAATTAATTGTTCCGAGGGAGAACTCCGTTAGAGGCCCATTTTAAAGGAGTTTGCACTGAAAAGATGCCCTTCAGGCGTAGAATAAGCTAAAGGCCAGGTAACAAGAAAATCCCTCAGTCATTGCCCTTCTCGTTCCAGTCCTCCAGAATATGAGTGTGGCGCATTTTGTCGGCGAAGTCCCAGAACTTCGGGATCGCCATGAGGAGCACACCTATGCCAAGGATTATAACCGCCAAAACTGCAACCGCCAAGCCATCGCTGCTGAAGGCCCAGAACGTCATGATGAACGGTGCCAAGGCTATACCCAATATAACAGAGACCGTTATCAGCATAAGCAGCCTGTAGCCGTACCTCTCCATGAAGAGGGCGAAGTCCATATCCTTCACCGGAGCAAGTTGGTAATTGGGGGTATAAATGCATTTCCGCAGGATAAAATTTATAAAGGCAACCCAACACCTAATCAACGGGCACAGCCCCGTGGTGTAGCGGCCAAGCATGCGGGACTCTGGATCCCGCGACCGGGGTTCGAATCCCCGCGGGGCTACCATTCAACTGGGCTCCAGACGAACTTCGAACCCCGTGTTCTACCTTTCATCATAACTTGTGCCCTTGGGGATTCTCCCAGTTTTTCCGCTGATCCTTGGATCACGTCCAAGAGGTTGTTAGCTTCTTGCGTTCTCCCCTTGCCTTTTCAAAGTCGGTTTGGCCGTGCTCTTCAGCCCTGCCGGCAAATTCTGAAGGCACTCCCCTTCCTTAAAGAACTCTCAAGCTTTGGGTTTCCTTCAAAAAAATCCCCTGAGAAATCTTATTTTGACCCAAAAAGCTGTGAAATCGAACTTTTTAGGAAGCCTTTTAAGGAGAACCCCCTAGTAGAGTTAGGTAGAATTTTAGTAACTTGTCTTGCTTGTTAAGATTCTGGCGCTTTAATCAGCTGAGAGCGGATATAGGCGGTGAGAAATTATGAATGGGACGGTAAACCTTGAGCGTGAGATCAGGATCCTTCTCCAGAGAAGGGGACCGCTTAGTGTTGCGTTTATCACAAGGTTTCTGAACGAGATGGGTATTGACTGCACCAGGCAGAAGGTCGAGAGGGTTCTCAGAAACCTCGTTTTGAACGGCGTGGTCGAGGCTTTCTACAACGGCGGACGGTACAACAGAAGAAGGCATTATCGGTTGAGGTGAGCGAGTTGATCAACAACGCGCCCTCCAACATGATCCTTGGGAACGAGAGGAGGATGCTACTTATAGAGTTCCTTCAGATGAGGAATGGCAGGGCCGAGCTCAGGGAGATAGTCGAGTACATTGCGGAAAAAGAGGGAAACACCGACAGGAAGCACAGGAAGAGCGTCTACGTGAGCCTCATGCAGACTCATATACCCAAACTTGAGCATGAGGGCGTTCTGACCTTCGAGCGTGGGGTGATAACGCTCCTCCAGGTCCCCGACAACGTCACGCTCTACATGGAAGTCGTTCAGAGAAACGACATAAGCTGGAGCACCTTCTACGCGGGCATCTCCTTTATCTTCGCCATTACTGCCCTCTGGTTCGGCAACTCCCTTCTCCTGTTTGCCTCGCTGACCTACCTTCTGGTTGCGGTGGTTCAGCACATGAAAACTTACAAAGTTTTGAGGCCCAGAGATGAGGAGAGCCCCAAAAAACCTGATGGTAATGGCGAGTAACGTGGCGTTACCCCCGGGTAACCTCCAACTTCATATATATCCCGGGCCCAAGTGACTGTGGAGCGACCGTAATGGTTGCCCGCCAAGGGGCATCTATATGGTGCAGTTGATGTGGCAAATGAGTGCCACGGAATTGAAGCAGGTCTTTTAAGACCCAGCACTCACAACCGTGGCCTGTTCCATGATGCCTCCAAACGGAGGCGAAAAAATTGAGAAAGAATATTGTTTTAGGCATTTTTGGCCTGTTGGTGGCCTTTGGCCTCGTTTTAGGGGCAGGAGCCAACTTCAGGGACTACAACGCGGACAGGAGCGTGCATTGGGATATAGTCAGCGATGACAACGAGCTCATCGATCTGACTCCAGTGCAGCCCTACGCGTACATTAACGATGGCGGCGTTCTCGTGGTTGACATCAGCCCGGAAAACCCGCACTGGCCGGGATACGGAAACGGCCTCAGCCCGAACTCAGAGTACAACTTTGACGAGGTATTCAACGTGAGCAACGACCTTTGGGAAGAGGGAATGGCAATAGTCGTCAGGATAACCAGCGACAACTCAGTTATTCAGTTCTATGGAGCTGACATGGACATACACGACAGCGCAAATGGTACAGTTGTTTACGCGAGCGACAACGCTAAGAACGACGTGTGCTTCGTTGTGCAGAACGGAGATGCAGTTAGCGTTGGCATGGACTTCACCGTTGGAAACGACGCACCCGGCACGATCAACAATGCAGCAATACACATCGAAGCCTACAGACTCGGCACCGAGCCGCAAGAGCTCGTTGGCAAGTGCGGTCAGTGAAGGAGGAATGAAAGATGAATAAACTATTTGGATTGGCCTTCCTTATGATTGGAATGCTCCTGGCAGTAGGCGCGGGTGCCAACTTCAGGTACTACGCCGCCGACAGGTCTGCATCATTCCAGGTTGTCTCAGACGACAACGAGCTTATTGATTTGACTGCCCTGCAGCCCTACGTAACCTACGACGCTGGAAAGCTCTACGTGGACATAAGCCAGTACAACCCGAACTACAACCAGAGCCGTGGATGGGGAACAGGCATGAGCCCGAACACTACCTACGTCTTTGAGGAGATGTTCGAGGTAAGCAACGAGCTCTGGGAGAACAACCAGACCGACTACCCGATCTGTGTTAAGATAAAGACCGACCACGACAACGTCCTCATCTTCGCGGGCAACTACACCAACACCATAGCAGGGCCCGACGACAACATAGAGTTCACAGTTGAACACGGCAACCCCATACCCATTGGCATGATCTTTGACAACACCAACGCCACCCTTAACATGGACCAGTTCCAGATGAGCTTCGAGGCACACGCAGGTGCATGCGTACCGCAGGAGTGATTTCTTTCCGGGGCCTTTGCCCCAATCTTTGACTTAATTTGAGAAGGCCTGAAGATGAAAAAACTGATAGAAAACATAATAGTCTTCATTGTTATCATGTTCCTGATCACTTCAGTCATGGGATTCGTTCTTGATAGGCCTGTTCTGATTTCGTACGCTTATTCTGAAAGCATGACCCCCACGATAAACAAGGGGGATCTGTTCTTCATAAACCCGCTCTCAAAGGGCGGGGAAGTCGGTGATATCATTGTCTTTCACAGGAGAGATGGATGGACCGTCCACAGGATATTCGCGGTAACGGACGAAGGATACATCACGAAGGGAGACAACAACGTCGCCACAGACCAGCAGGATGGTGCATACCCCCCGGTTAATCGGGAGGACATAATCGGAAAGGTCATGGCGGTGGGAAACCATCCCCTCGTTATCAGGGGAGGAGGTGCCCTCATAGAGTCCGCCAGAAGCAAACTAACGAACATCTACGCGGTAGCGGTGATACTGCTCCTGGGAGCGTTCCTCACGTTTTCAGGGGGGAATAACCGCAGGGGACACGGCAGGAAGAAGAGGTTTCTCAAGTTATCAATGCGCACGGTGTATGCCGTCGTATCGGTGGGCATAGTGGCGGGGTTCATCTTCGTAACGGTTGCATCATGGGGGACCCTAGCCTTCACTTACTCTTCCACCCTTGCGAGCGGGCAGATGGAAGGATGGTACCTCCCCGGAAGCACTTTCGAGAAAAACCTGAGCATAGAGAACAGGGCCATCTATCCTTTCCACTACTTCATAGGGACAAAGAGCGTCAGGGTGACCATTCTAAACGAAAAGCAGTTCAAGATAGACGGAAAGGGCTCACATGAGGTCCTAATGAAAGTCTCAGTTCCCGAAGACACAAAAATCTACCGCGAGGAAATAGAGGTACGTTCGTATCCGGCGATACTTCCCGGGAGGCTCGTGGCGGCGATGTACAAAATCAACCCATACCTCCCCTTGATCCCGTACACGCTGGAACTGGCCGCAATACTGCTGGCCTTATACTACATGGCAGACATTGGACAGGGCGAAGTGATTAGAATCAGGATCAGGAGGAGAAGCCTCCTGAGCAAAATAGCAGGAGATGGTTGATATGAAAATGGCGTTCTTTTTTGTCGCACTGGTTTTTGGGGCACTTCTCGTGGTCGGGTCAAGCGGCAACTTCAAGGAGTACAACTCCACAAGGGAGGTAGCCGTTACCGTAGTGCCCCACGATAGGGAGTACATGGGCTTCGTGTGCGAGAGGGGATACGCGGCCGTCATTACCGTGAGTTCAAATTCCGAACAGGACTTCAACGCCCTAACCGTCATGAACTACCTGCCGGAGGACAAAGACGTTGACATAGCGCTCTCTCCCGACTACTCGGGCCTGCCCGGAGGACTGGGCGTGTCCATAGAAACCGACGACGGAGCCCCCAGGACGTTGGCACCGAGCGAGGAGTACACTTTTCTGGGGCATGTAAGTTCCGGAAACGTTGAGCCCGGGGAGTACATAATCCCAATGGACATGTACGCCACGTGGGACGGGGGAGGTGCCTCTATATCGGCATGCCCCATAAAGCTCATCGTGGTCAACAGACCGAGGATCGAGAAGATACTGCTCTCAGGGAACACAAGCGACATCCCCATGAAGACGTTCCAGAAGTGGACGTTCCAGATAGTCGTGACAAACCCGACGGGCGAAGACCTTGACCTTACCATAGCGGACACTATTCCAGCGGAGTTCAACGTGAGCCTCGGAGAAACCGGGGCCAGCTCGGGAACCTACAGCTTCCACCCCGCCAACGGTGGTGGCCATGGACACTCCATGCCCGCAACCAAGATGGAGTGGGACGTTACGGTTCCCGCCGGCGGAAGCGAACACCTAAATGTGACGATATTCACGAGGGTAAACGGAGGCAACCAGCAGGAGTTCACATCATGTGGGGATTACTCCCTGAACAATGGGGCGGAGATTAAAGGCTACGGCATCGTCAGCAACCCGCTCTGGGTGTCCGTGGCGTGCTGTGACGACAATGAAGATGATGAGCAGTGCGATGGACATGGGGGCTGACCACAGTGTTTTTTCATTTTTATAGCATGAGAGTTATGGAGGGTGTTGATTTATGAAAGAACTTTCTTTGGACAAGGCTAAAGCAATCAAGATCACGTTGGCGGTTTTCATCGGTATGTCGGTTCTGTTTGGGGCATATTCTGCAATGGCATACAGTACAGATCCGACCACCACCCAAGTTACGTACAAAACGCTCTATATGGAGAAGGGAGAGCTGAGTCACGCGGGATTCTTCTCAAACGAGACGATATACAAAAACGGGACCAGCCTGAAGTACTACCCTGAGAAGATAACGGGGCTGATTGTGGGCAACTATGACTACTCGATAGCCCCGGAAACGGAAGGGAACTACAGAGCAGTTCTGAGAACGGACTACTACGTGGTCTCCAACAAAGAGAGGATATACCTAATGAACACGACTCAAGAAGCATGGAGCGGAAAGTTCTCCGGATCGTTCTCTATACCAGTGACCTTCAACATCAGCAAGATCAACGGTGAACTGAAGGTTCTACGGGAAGGAACGGGCCTATTCCGCGCCAGTGTGGATACATACCTTCTTGTAGAGGTTCAGATGGCAGGGAAGGAGCCTTTTACCCACAGGATAACGCTTGCAAAGGACACATCGGGGATGCTGAAACTTACAGAGCCTGAGAAGGACTACAAAAAGGTCGAGAGGTACACCAACACCACGGCGAACAGCATAAACTTCGCCGGCAAAGAGGTGCTCGTATCAACAGGCAGGACGGTCTTTCCGGCCCTAGCACTGCTCTTCATGATGCCCCCGCTGGGATTCGCTTACACCCACAGGGAGAAGAAACCCAAAGACGAACTGAAGGGGCTCAGGAAGTTCATGGTGGAGGGAGTTCCCAGCGAAGTTGAAGCCATGGATCCCGTGGAGCTGAGTTCGGCGGAAGACCTTGAGAGGGTCTTTGACCTCGTGGACAAGCCGATAGTACACTACACCAAGGACGGACATGACGTCTACGCCGTGGTGGATGGGGAACTCGTCTACGAGTACCGCAAGCCCCTACCCCGGGAAGGGAAAAAGGCCAACTGAAAGCTTTCACCCTTCCAGGCTTTTTTAGGTTTTCTTAACCAACAACTTTAAAAGCACTACCCAAAAGCCTAAGCTAGAAGTTCTGCAAAAAGGTTAGAGGTGGTTAGAGATGAACCCGTTCCACGAGCTTGAGCCCGGACCGGAGGTTCCAGAGGTTGTGTACGCTCTCATAGAGATACCGAAGGGGAGCAGGAACAAGTACGAGCTCGACAAGAAGACCGGCCTTCTGAAGCTCGACCGCGTCCTTTACAGCCCGTTCTTCTACCCGGTCGACTACGGAATCATCCCGCAGACCTGGTACGACGACGGCGATCCCTTCGACATAATGGTCATAATGCGCGAGCCGGTCTACCCGCTCACCATCATCGAGGCCAGGCCCATAGGCATAATGAAGATGGAAGACAGCGGCGACAAGGACTGGAAGGTTCTCGCCGTCCCTGTCGAGGACCCGTACTTCGAAGACTGGAAGGACATCGACGACGTTCCGAAGGCCTTCCTCGACGAGATAGCCCACTTCTTCCAGAGGTACAAGGAGCTCCAGGGCAAGGTCACCACCGTTGAGGGCTGGGGCAACGCCGAGGAGGCCAAGAAGGAAATACTCCGCGCCATAGAGCTCTACAAGGAGAAGTTCGGGAAGAAGGAGTGATTTCTTTTCCCCCTTATTCCTCAAGGAGGTTGAGGCATGTACAAGCTCCTCAAGATTAAGGACGTCGTCAGGATTCCGCCCAGGATGTTCACGATGGACCCCAAGGAGGCGGCGAAGCTCGTCCTCCGCGAGACCTACGAGGGTATCTATGACAGAGACGAGGGCGTCGTTCTGGCGGTCATGGACGTTGAAGACATCGGGCAGGGCGTTATCGTCCCAGGGGACGGCGCCACCTACCACGAGGTTGTCTTTGACGTCCTTGTCTGGAAGCCCGAGATGCACGAGGTCGTTGAGGGCGAGGTCATCGACGTCGCCCCCTACGGTGCCTTCATAAGAATCGGCCCGATGGACGGTCTCGTCCACATCAGCCAGCTCATGGACGACTACGTCGTCTTCGACGAGAAGAACAAGCAGTTCCTCGGCAAGGAGACCAACAGAACCCTCAAGCTCGGTGACTACGTGAGGGCCAGGGTCATAGCGATAAGCGTTAAGAGCCGCGTCATAAGGGAGAACAAGATAGGCCTCACAATGAGACAGCCGGGCCTCGGGAAGAGGGACTGGATAGAGAAGGAGAAGCACAAGGAGGCTGAGGCTTAATGGTGAAGGAGCGCGCCTGCAGGCACTGCCACTACATAACCACAGAGGACCGCTGTCCCGTCTGCGGTAGCAGAGACCTCAGCGATGAGTGGTTCGACCTCGTCATAATCACCGACCCAGAGAAGAGCAGGATAGCCGAGAAGCTGGGGGTTAAGGTCCCCGGCAAATACGCCATAAGGGTCAGATGATGCTGTACTTCAAGCTAACTCCCGAACTCAGAAGGGAGCTGAAGCACCCGCTGGGCAGGTTAGTCCGCGGGGAAATTCCCGAGCCGTACCTCAGGGTTAGGGGCGAGCTTGAAGGGGCGAGACACGTCGTTACCGTCGGCGATGTGGTTACCGAGAACGTGCTCAGGCTCGGCATTCAGCCGAGCGTTGCGATATACGACCACAAGACCAAGAGGCACGAGTACAACCCAGGCATAGAGACCGACGCCGTTGTAATGACCGTCCAGAACCCTGCTGGAACGGTAACGAAAGCTTTATTAAACGCAATCAGAAAGGGCTTTGGACTGGCCGAAAGGGGCCGGAGGGTTTACATAAAGGTGAACGGCGAGGAGGATTTGGCCGCTATTCCAGCGGTCCTCTACGCTCCGTATGGGAGTTTGGTCCTCTACGGCCAGCCCGATGAGGGAGTAGTGCTTATAAAGGTAACACCCGAATGCAAGCTCAAGTGTGGAAAGCTCATGTCGAAGATGGAGGTGGTTCGCGATGGAGATTAAGGTTACCGAGATAAGGGAGAACAAGCTCCTCGGGAGGAAGGAGATATACTTCGATGTCATCCACGAGGGAGAGCCAACCCCGAGCAGGGCCGACGTCAAGGGCAAGCTCGTCGCGATGCTCGACCTCAACCCGGAGACCGTCGTCGTCCAGTACATAAGGAGCTACTTCGGTAGCAGGGTCA
Organism: Thermococcus pacificus; assembly: GCF_002214485.1. Lineage (NCBI taxonomy): Archaea > Methanobacteriati > Methanobacteriota > Thermococci > Thermococcales > Thermococcaceae > Thermococcus > Thermococcus pacificus. The sequence continues at coordinate 618,022 of NZ_CP015102.1, read as the reverse complement.
GCAAGGGCTACGCCAAGGCCTACGAGAGCAGGGAGAGGATGCTCTACATCGAGCCCGAATACATCCTCGTTAGGGATGGCTTGATAGAGAAGCAGGAGGAGTGAGGTGGTTTAAATGACCAAGGGTAAGGGCGGTAAGAAGACCAGCCAGAAGTGGAAGATGTACGAGGTTCAGGGCGGAAAGGTCAAGAGGAAGAACAAGTTCTGCCCGCGCTGCGGTCCGGGCGTCTTCATGGCCGAGCACAAGGACCGCTGGAGCTGCGGCCGCTGCGGCTACACCGAGTGGAAGAGGAAGTGATTTCCTTTTCCCTTCCAATAATCCACGCTTTTCTGACTTCTGGTGTTGTCCATGCCCCTTTACTACGGCCTCAACATTAAACTCCACCCTCAAGTGTATGAACCTGCAGAGGACACATTCCTGCTCGCGGAGAACCTCGCCGTCAGGGAAGGTGACACTGCCCTCGACATGGGCACGGGGACGGGGCTTATAGCACTCCTGATGGCGAGGAGGGCAAAGTTCGTCCTCGGGGTCGATGTAAACCCGATTGCTGTTGAGTTGGCGAGGGAGAACGCCAGGCTGAACGGGATCCAAAACGTCGAATTCTTCTTAAGCGACCTCTTTGAGAACGTTTCTGGAAGATTCGACGTTATAACCTTCAACGCCCCATACCTGCCCGGCGAGCCTGAGGAGCCGATTGACCTGGCCCTAGTGGGAGGGGAAACGGGGAGAGAAGTTCTCGACAGGTTCATCAAGGAAGTGCCGGACTATCTAAAACCCGGCGGAATCGTCCAAGTAGTCCAGAGTTCGATAACCGGGGTTGAGGAAACCCTCAAAAGGCTGGAAAAAGTTGGATTGACCGCGAGGGTTGCCGCTAAGAGGCACATCTTCTTCGAGGATATATTGCTGATAAACGCTCAGGCGAGATGGTAGCGCCTGATTTCGAGGAGGAGCTTAACCTTCGGCCTTTCCGGGGCGTCAACGTCGTCCTCAAAGAAGTCGATTTCAATCTCCCTTGCCTTCAGCTCGGGTTGGGGTTTTATCTGCTCGAACATGGAAGGAAACACGAGTCCAGGCTTTTAAACCTTTCGCAGATTGCCGAATTATTTTTCGACGATAAAATACATTCCGCACCTTTGTCCAGCAACTTTTTAAAAGCGTCCGCCCAAGGCAACCCCAAAGAGAGGATTAGGTGAGGCTAATGGCGATAACCTTTGTATCCAACCCGAACATGCCCGAGGAGATGGCGAGACTCTTCAGGAAGCAGCATTACGCTCTGGTGGGGAGGCACAGCTCGGTGAAGCTCTGCCACTGGCTCAAGGAGAGCATAAAGCACGACCGCTTCTGCTACAAGCAGAAGTTCTACAACATACACTCCCACCGCTGCCTCCAGATGACGCCCGTAACAGCGTGGTGCACCCACAACTGCATATTCTGCTGGCGCCCGATGGAGGGCTTCCTAGGAACCGAACTGCCGGAACCATGGGACGACCCGGCCTTCATCGTCGAGGAGAGCATAAAGGCCCAGAGGAAGCTCCTCGTCGGCTACAAGGGAATGCCGGGTATAAACATGAAGAAGTTTGAGGAAGCCTGGAACCCGAAGCATGCGGCCATAAGCCTCTCGGGCGAGCCGATGCTCTACCCCTACATGGGCGACCTAGTGGAGGAGTTCCATAAGAGGGGGTTCACCACCTTCATAGTCACCAACGGAACCGTCCCGGAGAGACTTGAGGAGATGAAGCGCGAGGATAAACTCCCGACCCAGCTCTACGTCTCGCTCACCGCCCCCGACATCGAGACATACAACCGCGTCAACGTCCCCATGATCCCCGACGGCTGGGACAGGATAAAGGAGACGCTTGCGCTAATGAGGGACGCTCAGACAAGGACCGTGATAAGACTCACCCTCGTCAAGGGCGAGAACATGCACAACCCTGAAGGATATGCGAAGCTCATAAAGCTCGCCAACCCGATGTTCGTCGAGGCAAAGGCATACATGTTCGTCGGCTTCTCAAGGAACAGGCTGACCATCAACAACATGCCGCGCCATGAGGAGATTAAAGCCTTCGCGGAGGAGCTGGTGAAATACTTACCCGGCTACCACATAGAGGACGAGTACGAGCCCAGCAGGGTCGTGCTTATAATGCGGGACGACGTTGACCCACACGGGACCGGAGTAAACGGCCGCTTCATAAAGCACTGAATCATTCTCTGTTTTATCCCTTTTCGACGATGGAAAAAGTTTATTTATTCTGGACGCTTAGAATCAGCTTAGGGTGAAAGCTCATGAAGAAGGTTCTGGCCGTAATAATTATTGTTCTCATGCTGGTTCCAGCCGTTAGTGCCGAAGCGATAGACGGCTCCGTGAGGTTTCTAAGTGGGACCTCGGAAAACACCCAGCAAGTAAGGGAGATAAGCCTGAGCATAATGGCCCTCGCAGCGGCGAAGGACGACGTGAACTGGGACATAACCCCCGAGATAGAGGTACTGGTCAACGAGCTCCTCGAAGACCAGAACGCCGATGGAGGGTGGGGCTACTACCCGAACGAGCCGAGTAACGTTCTCGACACGGCCTATGCGGTTATAGCATTGAGAACATTCATAGATAATGTCAGTTCACCTCTCCATGCAGAAGCTTCCGTATCTCTAAAAAAAGGCCTCAGATATTTAGTATCTGCTAATAATGGGGAAGCCTGGGGTTATATACCTAAAACAACGTCTGAGTGTTACCCCACCTTAATAGCCTTATGGGCTTTAGGAATGAACAAATACACCATCCACAGAGAGATTGTTAAGAACGCTATTGAATACCTCTCCTCTGTGGAGACATGTGAAATCTCTCCTCATGAAAGATTTGCCTTGGAACTAATAGCTTATCATTACCTCAAAGTTCCCGTTAACTCTGAGCAGATAGAAAGGGCCAAGTACATATTGCTGAATGAAACTCTCACAACCAAAGAGAGAGCAGTATTAACGTATGCTCTTACATTATATGAACCAGTAGATTTCAATACGTTAAGGGCGCTCCATATACTCATTAATCAGGGCCAAAAAACCATAGACAACCTAACATACTGGACGAACGTACCAAATTGTTTTGGTACCAGCGAACTCGTGGCCACTACAGCGTACGCTATCATGGGGATATCCAGATCATATCAAAAACCAATACCTCCCGAAAGTTTCAACGAAACAACCATGGATCTCTGCTCAGTTTTAGCATCGGCACAAAACCCTGATGGAGGTTGGCCGTTTTCTGATTTTCAAGAGTCCAACCCTACAGTCACTTACTACGCTCTGAAGGCATTATCTTCTTGTTATCCTCGTGATTCAAAGATCATACAGAATGCCCTGACGTTCATGAGAAAAGTTATGAAAAAAGAAGAAGACAAAATAAAGCTAAGAAACTATATTTCCCCCGAATACTACTACGCGGTTAAAGCTCTAGCTGAGTCCGGAGAGCTCAGTAGCAACGAAAAAAACGAGATCATCAGAAACATTCTAAACTCCAGACTGCAAGGAACTAACCTATGGGGATCCAAAATCCTAGGTCCACAACCGTTAGACACCGCCTATGCCATCGATCTCTTGCTGGATTTGGGAATATCCCCCTCAGATCCTGTAATACAAAGTGCAACAAAATGGTTAATGGATATAAGCAGCACTGGCTGGGGTACATACATGGGCGGAAGATACATTAAGTACATGCTGAAACCAAATCTTTTTGTAACAATGGTGGTGTTGAAAACGCTCACAAGGGTTGTCAACGAGAAGGAGGTGAGAGAACACATTGATTGGCTTGAATCTCAGAGATGGGACAAAGGATGGGGCTATTATAAATACTACGAGGACATAACCGGCAGAAGAATCCCTCAAGAACCAGAGATTTTCATAACCACTGAGATTACAACATTACTCTTAGAATATGGCATTGATTATAGAGAAGACACACTCACATTGATCCTTGAAAATCTGAACGACATCAAAGAGAATTATCTGGATCTGGCCGCTTCTATAGCATTCATAGCCAAGATAAGGCCGTTAGTAACCTTGGAGAACATCGTGTCAATTCTAAATACTCAGTCGTTTAAGGTATTCGCAGATTCGGACGAGTACAACATCTCAAAGATTGCCTCAAACCTGCATAGTGTCTTTGGTCAGCAGTTTATAAAAACCAAGACAATCTCAAAAGAGGGCAACTACGTAATCATCTCAAAAATTGGAGGAATTGACGTACAAGAATACAACCCCCAGATCACCGTAGAGATACTCAACAGCTCCATTAAGATCGGGGATATAGAGGTTCCCAAATCAGACGTGGTTCTGATAGTTCCTGGAAGGACCTCAAACGGATTTGCACTGCTGATACTATACACCCCCGGAACCGAAGAGATAGTCAAGGAGATATTCAGCATCGGCTTCATAAAGTACATAAGGGGAGACGCGATGGTTCTCGTAAACGAGAACGGAAAGGCGAGAGTAATAGTGGTGAGGTGATTAGGGAGTGAGGGCTCTAATCATAGGGGTCGGCCAGTGCGGCACTAAAATCGCCGACCTCTTTTCCCTCGTCGATTTTGAGGCCCTAGCCGTTAACACGTCCAAGGGAGACCTGGAGTACCTGAAGCACATCCCCCACGAGCGCAGGATACTCATAGGTGAGGGCCTGACCAGGGGAAAGGGTGTCAACGCAAACCCCATCCTCGGAAGGGAAGCGATGAAGCGCGACCTCCCCTTGGTGATGAGAAAGATAGGCTCGATCATCGGCTACGAGGACATTGACATCTTCTTCCTGACCTTCGGCTTCGGCGGCGGAACCGGTGCAGGAGGAACGCCCATCCTAGCCGAGGCGCTGAAGGAGGAGTATCCTGATTCCCTCGTAGTAGCGATAGGCGCCCTCCCGCTCAAGGAGGAGGGCATAAGGCCCACCATAAACGCAGCCATAACGATAGACAAGCTCTCCAAGATAGCGGACTCGATAATAGCCATCGACAACAACAAGCTCAAGGAGGGGGACGACGACATCAGCAAGGCCTATGAAAAGATAAACTACACGATAGTGGAGAGGATAGCGTCGCTTCTGGCCCTCGTCGACGTTCCCGGCGAGCAGACTTTGGATTCAAGCGATTTAAAGTTCGTGCTCAAGGCCTTCGGGAGCTTTGCAACGGTCGGATATGCCAAGGCGGACGCTGGAAAGGTTAAGAGCCTGTCGAGGCTCATAATGAAGTCCTTTGAGAGTGAGGGACTCTACCTCGAGGCAAACATCGAGTCAGCCCTTTACGGCCTCGTCGCCGTCCACGGCCCGCCTGAGGTGTTGAAGGCGAGCGACATCTTCGAGGCCTTGGACTACCTCACGGGCAAGATAAGGGGCAAGCAAATCTTCAGGGGCTTCTACCCGGACCCAAGGGAGAGGGAAGTTGAAGTAGTTACGCTCCTCAGCGGAATCTACGACAGCAGGAGCATCGAGGACATCATAATCACCGCAAAGAACTACGCCCAGTCCTTTATGAAGGCCAGGGAAGAGGCCGAGACTAAGAAGAAGAAGCTCCTTAGTGGCCTGCCGGACTTCGACGATGTCTACCCCCCAGGGGAGACAGGGGTCTCGGAGCTTTACGACGGCTCGTTTCCGGACGTTGATGGTATCACGAAGAAGCTGAGGAGGCAGGAGGATGACTGATCCGGTCAGGGACTCAGTCGAGGTGGCCCTCGACCTCGACGAGAAGGAAGTCTATTCCCACATCGCCCACGAGAGTGCCGAGGACATCATCAGGATAATATCCTCCCTAGATGCGGAGAGGGCCAAGCTTCACGGCGAGGTTATCTACTACAGGGACGACTGGGACGACCTCATAAGGGAGAGGATAGCGAAGGGGAAGCGCCACACCGCCTTCGACTTCTACAATCCAGCGCTCCTCGACATCTGGGAGGCGAAGGTGCAGGAGATAAAGGAGATAAGGAAGCGCGAGAGGCTCGGATATACAGCCCTGGGCATCGTCATAGCCGCCGCGGGAGCCATCTCTGTCTTCACGGGCCAGCCCTACGTCCTCCTCGGCCTGGCACTGCTTCCGCTGGCAGTGCTACTCCACGACAGGGCGAAGGAGAGGTTCGACCTGATATACTACGAGCTCACCCAGCTCTTCATTGACGAGCTCAGAAACCTCGTGGGGGGACACGGCCTCCAGCCAGAGCACTACAAGTTCAAGATATTCAGCGGTGATTATTTCGGTATCGAGACCAAAAAACTCGGAACGGGCCTTTTCGCGGTGGTAAAGGTCGAAAAATCGAAGGGCAACTATTAAATATATGTTCAAAGATATACCCATTGAGGGAAGAAACATGCGTATTGTGAGACGTGGTCAAGTGTCCTTAGAATTCATGTTAGTGTTCGGTATCATGCTCGTACTTATGTTATACTCCGTCAACAGCATAACCTTCCAGCAGGGTTCCACCTCAGCGGAAACCCTGAACATGCAGATTCTCCTGGAGGAGAAGAACCTCGCAAACACCATCGCAGGCACTGTAGCCCAGGTCTACGCCCAGGGACCCGGGGCGAAGTCCACGACCTACGCTAAGGTCACCTACCTTGCCGAGCCGGACTACCTGCAGAAGACCTTCGGCTCCACTTCGGTTACCATAAAGGGCAGCGGGAACTCCGTAATGGTGTGGGTAGGGAGCAACTCGGTCACGAGCGGGGACAACAAGAACACCGTGACTACGGAGGTGCCATACAGCTTCAAGGAAGCCTCCCTCCCGTTCCCAAATGGCCTTCCCTCAAAGTCCGTTAGAATAGTCGTGGAGTGGAACCCGGACAAGGCAGAGGGCTGGAGCAGCAAGACCGTCGACGGATACCTTGAGATCAGAATCAACATCAACCCGGTGGGTGACCATGAAGAGGGGACAGATCAGCCTTGACTTCCTGTTCGCGATTACTCTCATCGCCATCACCGTTCTTAACATGGTCTACATCGCCAACATGCAGCGAAGCCACGCGGAAACCTTCGACGCAACCACCCGTCTGAAGATATTCTCCGTGGACATAAGGGACACGGTGACCAAGGTATACGCCTCCGGCAACGGGTTCAGCGCCAAGAAGGAGTCACCCATCCCGCTCACGGGTGGCGATAGCATCACCGTAAGGCTGAGCTCGAAGGATAATATGATAATCATAACCGGCAACATCGGTGGAAGACAGTACACCACGGTACAGCAGAGCCCGGTCCCTATATACCAGGACGAATCAATTCAGATAACACCCGACAAAAGCGAGATATGGATAAAGGCCCGGGAGAGGGGAGGGAAGGTTTATGTTGAGCTCAGCTACTCGCCGTAAAGGGCAGGTCGCCATTGAGGTTCTCTTCATGACCGCGATAATACTGACAGGGATAGTCATCCTCGTTCCCTCTTACCTTGACGAGAACCGGAGCAGCACCCTTATCACCTACGTGAAATCCTCCGCTTCGAGCGCGTGCTCGTACCTCAATTCAGGGGTCACCGCGGACAGTCAGCCGTACAGTATCCTCAACCCCGTGATAGAGAAGTCCAACTACACCTCGAGAAACTTCATGGTCTCGTCGATAAGCTCAAGCGAGAGTGGAGACACGATAACCATTAACATACAGGTCAGGTACTCCGGAAAAGTCGACCTCGACAACGATAACATAGCCAAGGCGATACAGGACTTTTTGGTGAGGGACCTCCTCGACCACACCAACGCCAGGATGGAGGGGAAGACCATCTACTACGGCGGGAAAAAGGTCTTGATAAACGTGAACGTGGTGGGAGCATGAGGCGCAGGGGACAGATACTTTCGCTGGACGCAATGTTGGCATTAGTCATGGTAGTCGTGATGCTCGGCACGATAACCAGCACCTCAACGGCCCTTCAGAACGAAATATCCACAATGGTGAGCTGGTACGATAGGGCTAACATAGCCAGCAATATGCTCGACGTTCTGACCAAGAACCCGGGAGACCCAGCCAACTGGATCAAGGACGCTTCAAAACTCAGGAGTCTTGGCCTCAGAAGTGACACGTACCCCTACGCAGTCAGCTACGAGAAGATATCAGCCCTGATGCAACTGGGGGACGACACCGCGGTGGTCAACAGCCTAATCAGCATGAGCAACAACAAGGACTTCGAGCTCCACCTCTACCTCACAAACACCACCGTCAGCCTGACCGGAAACTTCCCCAAGAGGGTGTTCATTGACCTCAGCGACGGAAAGGACAGGAACATGCAGATAGGACAGGGCAGCACGGGCAACAACCCCTTCGACGCCACCAACGTGACGCTTAACGGGGACAAACTCCCCAAGCGCAACCAGCCGTACAGCCTCTCCCCTGGGGACGTTCTGGCGTTCTACACCCTTGAGGACATAACAGTTCATGATAGAAAGAACGGCGAAGACTATCCAATCCCCGCGCCCGCTTACGTAGGGATACAGGTGATATCCACCGGCTCACACTTCCAGGTGCAGTGGACCGACAGGGGGCTCCACATAACCGGACAGGGACAGGTTAGGATCATAGTGGAGGGCTACCAGAAGAACACTATACAGGTGAATGTCGATGTGACGGAGCCCGAGGAGCTAACGGCCCCCTCATACAGGATAGCCGTCATAAACGGAAGCAAGGTGAATGATGACGCCACAATACAGAAATCCCGCGACAGGTCACCGTGGGTCGAGTACATAGAGAGAAAGGTCACGGTGGAGAAGTTAAAGTACGAGGAGAGCATCGATGTCGATTCACCCTCAACCACCGAGTGGATAGCCGGCAGGCTGACGATGAACGTGCCGGAGTACGCCTACTTCCGGGTCACCGTTGCGCCCCAGGACACGGGTAGGATAATCCTGATAGCTAGGGATGGAGACGAGTATAGGGGCGTGCTCATAGAGAAACAGAGCGAGGATTCTGCCCTGCAGGCGGTAGTGGCAACCTCGGGCGATTCATCCCCGCCCAAGTTCTACATAGGGAACACGACCAGCGTGGACGTTCCATGGAGCTCTATATTCCAGGCATTCGACACGAGTACCGGTTCGAAGGTCATCCTGGTGTGGATATACGGCAACACGTTCGGCGGGACGGCCAAGATAACGGACATGGGGCATCTGGGCACCATTATGAAGCCCAAGTTTGAGAGAACGATGTTAAAGCTGTGGGTGTGGGATGACTCATGAAGAGGCGAGCCTTCATTTTCACACTTGACGCGATACTATCCGTGTTTCTGGCACTGATAATAATAACGAGTATAATCGGGATAGAGGCCCAGACTAGGAACGTGTACTCCACTTACATGCGCTCGAGCGACAAATACCTCGCGGAGGACACGTTGACGATGCTGAAGACCGTTCCCCTCAGCGACATCGTCCCGCAGGAAAAGCTCTCGGAGTGGATATCCTCAGGGGTTATCAACACCACCCTCGTCGACCCCCACATGTCCCCCCTCGAGATAACTACCACATACTGGTCGATGGACGCTAAGTACCCCTCCCTGAGGCTGAGGGAAAAAGCCGGGGAGATTTTATCGTTCATCCTGGACACGGCACTGAAAGACTATAACTACGAACTCATAATCTCCACCAACAACAGCAGCAACGTGTACAACTACGAGAGGCCCTACATCATCAAGAGCGGCAGCAACTACAACCTGACCCCAGACGTCATGCCAGCGACCCTTATACTCAGCGGTTACGAGTACAACAAAACGCCCAGGGGATACATGGCCAGGGCCTACCTGAGCAAACTGAAGGCGAAGGAAACGACGTACACCTACATGGGAGACTACATAGCAACGGCTAATGATAATACGGGACCGATAAAAATCAGGTACATCGTCCCCACGTCGCAGTTCCCCTCCGATGCGAGGATTACTGGAGTTAAGTGGCTCTTGGAGGGAGCTTGGACGTACTCGGACTACTCCATCAGGATCAATGACAAATACGTCACCTGCCGGGACTGGGACAATGGGGGATGGAATAACGTCCACCTAAACGAAGAGCTTGAGGACACCAACGACAACGACTACACCACCTGCAACCTTGTGGAGGAGGTACAGAACAGTGTGGATCAGAATATCAACGTCACATTCCAGGTGCTGGTAAAACACTCCATGAACTCCGGTGAAGACGGAGCCCAGCACATCATAATCACCTACAAGACGTCTCAGGCGTCCACCTTCACATACCCTCACAAGTTCTACTTCGCCGATGTCTACGCCAACGATTCGCTGGACATGGAGAAGTACGTCTTCGCCCCCGGAAACATCAGCGAGCTTCGCATTCACATCGAGGGTGAGAACATAGAGGTCGTGACGGCCAGATTCCGGATATTCAACAAACTCTCTGACCCGATAACTCTCTCGAGGTCGGGCAACGTGTTCACCGCTGACAACGCCACGATAGCGAGTGCCATACAGTCGACCGGTTACACGTACCAGGACATCTCGGGGTCTTTCTTCACCATAATCTTTGACATAACAAGGGCAAGCTCCAGTGAACTTCACCTCGACGGGACGAAATCCTACGTGTACGTCGGCTACACCCCGTTCGTCTACGCCAGCTTGTACTCGATAGACTTTAGGAAGACCCTCGATGACTACACTGCCAGAAACCGGAAGAGCGGCGACTTCTACAACGATGTCACCTGGCAGTGGAGCCTACCTGAAAAAGGAACCCCCATCTACGTCAAGTATCAGTTCCCGTGGCTTCATGATGCGGGGACAGTATGTGACCAGGACGTCCGGATACTCAGCAAGGACGAGACAACATGGATAACCCTCTACGACGCTCCCCAGCACAACGATTTCCTCGATGTATTCACCAGATGGGGATACACCGTCACCACGAGGGACTACCAAGGCAGAGTGGTCGAGGACGCCATACATCCTGGCCTCAACAAATTTGACCTCTCCTTTGGGAAATGCTACGGAGTGGACCCCTCCCACGCCCTCGGTGAGGTTCTGTTCCTCCTCGACGCCTACGCCCCGTACAAGGACATCAAGCCAAAGCTCCTCCAGGGATACCCAGAGGTCAAGGCCTACAACCTCACCTACAAGTACATAGTTGGAAGCACTGTGAGGGAGTCGAGCATAATCATAGGCGACAAGGCCGCGGTCTCCCGCGGGGAATACATGAACTTAACCGCCGCAGAGCTGAAGCCAGGGGACTACGCCGTGGACGATGCGGTTCTCAGGCTGTTCCAAAAGCTCGGTGGGGATGGCTGGAACCACCCGATACTGGTCGAGCTCTCGGACACCAAGATAGACTTCGCGTCCCTCGGTGGAATTCCAAGTTCAATATCGCCCATAATGGTCACCCTAAGGGTATGGAGGGAGAACTCATGAAGAGGCGAGGATTCCTCATAAATTCGGCCGTTCTGCTTCTTCTCATCCCGCTGTTACTGCTCATAGCCACGTACGAGGATGCCTCATCGATGATAATCACCTCCCAGAGCGAGAACGTCCAGATAGAGAGAACGTTCAGGCTGACTTCTTATCTGGAGGAAGACTTCAAGAACACTCTCTCGCTCTCCACGAAGAGAGCTATCGCGCTCAGTGTTGATTACGTTACCAGCGAGAGGCCTCTAGACAACGCCAGCGCGGCTTTGAAGCAGCTGATAACCTACGGCCACTACCCCTACATAGGGGGGACGAACTCCGAGTGGAAGTCTCGCGAGGAGTTCTTCATGAAGAACAACACCATCAAGGACTGGCTGAGGAACATGGAGTGGGAGCTCGAGAGGCAGGGCTACACGATGAAGCCAAGCCCGGATGAGATAGTTCAGAACATGAAGCTCACCGTGGCACCGCTCGACTCCTTCCACATAGTCGTCAACGCGAGCATACCCAACATCATCATAGAGGACTCCTCAGGACTAGTCGTCTACAATTCCTCAATCCCGCAGAAAGGCTCCGTTTACGTGGTTATTCCGATAGAGGGCATAGAGGACCCGCTCTTCCCACACCTCACGAGCGGAAGAACCTCCAGGATAATCTCCGCGTGCAAGTTCGCCTACCCCTCAATCACCCCGCCCTACACCCGCCTCGATGGATACGGGCATTCCAGCATAAAGACCTTCTCAGGACAGCTTTACAACGTGCCCAGGGGAGGAACGATATTCTACAGCGACAAGTACACCGCGGGGGAGAACGTCCTCGGTTACATAACGAGGCAACAACCGTCCGAGACCCCGAACGCCCCTTACATCTTCAATACAACGCTCGGCGGAAGGAAGGTTTCGCCCTTGAGCGTCTTCAACCCGGGAGACATAGGAGTCATGACGTTCGATTCAATCAGCGGGGGCACTGGCACTCCCTCCCACTGGTGCGAGAAGAAGCTGGAGTACCGCGCCAACATGACGCTCCCCAGTACCGCTCCCCCGAATTCACTCGTGCTCCTCGAGCTCACCCCCTCCTCCGTGCCGTTCGGAAGCGCCGTCCATGACGGTAGCGCCGCCTCAATAAGGATATACAAGCGCTCGGACACCTCCTGCGAAATAGCCCCCTACTGGATAGAATACTGGGGGGACGACAAGATACTTATCTGGCTCAACACCACCGACACGAGGGAGTACACCGTCTACTACTCTACCAGCGACCAGAGCATGGAGTGGAGCGGAAACATAGCGATCTTCCCCGTTCACAACCAGAGCGTGGCCCTAACCGCCGGCGAGGAGGAGAGCAAGCTTGTATCCACCGTACCGTGGGATTCGTTCTTCGTCAGGTATTCGGTTAAGGCCTCGACCAGCACGTGGGATTTTGACTCGGGAGTGGAAGTAGAGACGATTCCAAAGGGTGGAGAAAAATACCTGAAGGCCACAGTTAACTACCCCGAAAGCCTCTCTGGAGTCCAGATACCCATTCACCTAGACTCAGCAACGGCCCAAGCGATAACCCACAACTCTCAAAACGAAGCACAGATAGAGGTTTACTCGGATGAACAGCTTCAGAATCCGGTTCCCTTCTGGATTGAATACTGGAACGATAACGGTGCTCTAATCTGGGTTAAGGGGAATCTTCCAGGTACTTTCTACATAAAGTACAACACGGGAACTTACACGAGGGGGGACGGCTCCCAGGTTTTCCTTTGGTTCACTGATAGCGATAAGAGAATAGACGACGGCCAAAGCACCTCTTTTGACCTCTCCAGTTACGGCATACAGGGCGATATAGCCATCAGGTTTAGTATGAAACCCACAACCAAGAACAAAGCGTGGAACGCGGGGATAAGGGTCCACACGGAATACACGTACAAAGTGCGCGGAAGGTGGTATACGGACGTATACTACATCAACTTCACCGACGATTTAGTGGAGGAGGACAACACTCTGAAGATCCAAGACGAATGGTGGGACGACTATTATGGTGGGTGGTACTCCTATTATCCAACTAGTGTGCAGAAAACCAGGGGGTGCTGTGGATACCGCACGTACGAAGTCTCAATACACCCGGGATACTGGGACGGTGATTATCCCGTTGCTGACGTTGATTTTGCAGACTACGGCACTACCAACAGGGCATACTTTGATAATCCCATAAGGTACAACGACGACGATGGCTACTACCGTGTGTACAAAGACCCCCTCCTCAGCCTCGAGCTGATAAACCTCGATGACAATAATGATAATACCGCAGTTTTCGACTGGGTCTTCATAAGGAGGTACGTGGACATCTCCCAGCTCTCGGAGTATGTCGAAATCGCCGGAGGGCAGGAGCCGGTCTCACTCCAGTTCATAGACGACAACCCTGGCCATCAGGACCACGGGGGCGACAAGCTCGCCATCCTTCAGGATTGGGACACCAACCTCGACAACTACAACGGGGCCTGGGACGTGGAAACTCCCCAGAGGTACGAGGTAATCGTAGAGAAAGACTCTATCAACCTCGACCTGACGTTCACCCACAGTCCCAACCTCGCGGGCTCCCGGGAGTCCACCGCGAGCGTGCAGATCGGACAGGTCACGGGATTCAAACTATTCGCCATCATCGACAACGGCCAGGGGAACGACGCCTACTTTGACTGGATAGTGGCGGCCCTGTACCCGTACGAGACCTACACAGAAAGCCAGATTACGACCACCTCGAGCGAGAGCGTGCCGTCCGCCGGGGGATACTCCACCGCGAGGGCGTACGATATTCAGCCCTTCATCGACTGCATCCAGGCCCAGAAGTACTTTGGAGTACAGGGGGCACCGTCGTTCTTTGAGAGACTGGAAGGCGGGGACACCACCAACAGGAACTACTACGAGAGAATAGCCGCGAAGATGCAGATGGCCGTCTACGGAACCGCTAGATACCCCATAGGACTGGTGAGCTTCATCCTGCCGAAGGACCTGCCGCCCAACCTCAACTTCCTCATCAGGAGACAGCCCGCCGCTGACTACATATACCTCAACTATCGCGACTACCCCTCAGACAACCCGAACGCCAAGAAGGTCTTCGGAATCTCTACCAACGGCGGCGTCTCATCGCCCTTGCTGGACGAAAACTTTTATCTAACACCCGCGATAGCTAGAAAGATGTTTGACGTACAGGGAGCGAGCGACCTACTCCAGGGGTGAAATAATGTCCGTTGAGGAAATCCTATACAGAGTAGGCGATGCAGTATACTCAATTGGGGACAGGATCTCGGAGTTTTTGAAGCCCTCCCCCTCCGAGCAACCCCCTGACTTCAAGTACCTGAAAAAGGTCATCAAAAAGCCCCTGAGCCCGCACGAGTTCCTCAGCCTTAAGCTTCAGATCAGCTTCCTCCTTTACCTAGGCATCGGTCTGATACTTCTATTCCTCAGGGCCAACCCCCTGTGGATACTGACCCTGGCGGTCATTAATTTCCTCTACGTAAGGCACCTCACGACCAGGAACAGGAGTTTCTTCATCGATGTTGAACCGTACAGGTTCTTCTACTACTCAATAACCTGGCTAACGTTCGCCGCGTTCGCCGGCTACGACGCGGTGAGGAGACTTGCCACTAGCGTGTATTACTACTACGGCTACCTCGCTCTCGTGGTTGCAGTGATCCTAGCTTTCAGATGGTACTTCAAGCAGAGATACGGCAGGGACTACACCTACGGGACAGTGGAAGAGATCAAAGGTGAAGCCGTCAGGGTTTTCGTCCACGACGACATAGCGGCCAACGTTAAACCTGGCTACTACTGGGTGGACGCGGTGGAAGACCTAGAGGTCGGCAGGGTTGTGAAGCTCATCGTGGAGGATAAAAAACTCAGAGGGGCAGTCCCGGTTAGGATAATAGAGATCTACCTCGATGATCAATCCTCCCAGAGCTCGACGGAGCCGAAGAACGCGACTGAGTGAAGGATCAGCAGATAGATGGAATGGCAGGGTTCGACTAAGTTCGTTTTGACGAAACCTTTTCCGTTCTTCTTTATCTCCAGGGGCTCGACACCACGGCATTCTGGTAGGATCATAACGGAATCTTCTCCCTCAACAAAACGGAAGCCGAGCCCTTCACAAACAGCTTCCAGGAAATCCCTGAACTCATTCCACCTATCAATTATGGTGCGGTAATAGACCGTGTGCCCCAAGCTATCACCATAGATAGTAAGGGCTAAAACTTTAAAAAGTTTTCTAATTTGCAATCCTTAATCGTAACCAGCAAGGCTTTTCAAAGGAGACCTAACATGATGAGAGAGCGATGATGAGAGAACCGTTGCCGATAAAATGAGGAGAGGACCGACTAGCTGAGCTCCCCGCAGAGCTCCGCGAAGTTCCGGTATATATCCACACCACGCTCGGTGTGGGCCACCTCGGGATGGAACTGCACACCGTAGATTGGAAGGCTTTCGTGCTTCATCGCCTCGACCGGGCAGGTTTCACTCCTGGCGAGCAGTTTGAAGCCCGGGGGAAGCTCCTTTACCTCGTCCATGTGGCTCTCCCATACTTTTAACTTTCTAGGGAGGCCCTTGAAAATGTCGTTCTCCTCAAGAATTTCGATCTCAACTAAACTGTACTCCGCCTTATCGCCCCTTCCGACCTTCCCGCCGAAGTGCTTCGCTATCAGCTGGTGGCCGAGGCATATGCCGAGGATAGGCACGTTGAACTCGTCGTAGTGCTCCAGGATTGCCTCACAGTTGCTGATCTTGTTTATATCGGGACCGCCCGAGAAGATTATGCCCTTTGGCCTCATCGCCTTTATCTCCTCAAGCGGGGTGGTGTTTGGGATAATTTTCGCCTCTACCCCCAAATAGCGGAGCGTCCTCCAAATCCTGTGAACGTATTGCCCGCCGTTGTCCATTATGATTATCATGCTCCCACCTCACTCGAACTCTATTGTGGCAGGAGGCTTGTTGGTGACGTCGTAGAGCACCCTCCCGACCTCTGGAATCTCACTCGTTATCCTGAAGGCTATCCTCTGGAGCACCTCGAAGGGGACGTTCATTGCATTGGCCGTCATGCCGTCGAGGCTCTCAACGACGCGGACGGCGATGGTTTCTTTGTAAGCCCTAATGTCGCCCTGAACTCCGACGGTTTTAACGCCGAGAAGAACCGCGAAGGCCTGCCAGGGCTTCAGCCCGGCCCTCTCAATCTCCTCCTCGACTATGGCGTTCGCTTCCCTCACGATGGCGACTTTTTCCGGCGTTACCTCTCCGAGGACTCTCACTGCCAGCCCCGGCCCGGGGAAGGGCATACGGTTGTATATCTTCTCGGGAAGGCCAAGCTCCTTGGCAAGCTCCCTCACTTCGTCCTTGTAGAGGTCCCTCAGCGGTTCGATGAGCTTCAGGTTGAGCCTCTCTGGAAGGCCGCCCACGTTGTGGTGGCTCTTGATCTTTCCCTTGCTCTCAATCCAGTCTGGGGCGATGGTGCCCTGGATAAGGAATTGAGCATCTATCTCCTTCGCAACCTCCTCGAAGACCTCGATGAAGACCCTGCCGATTATTTTCCTCTTCTCCTCCGGGTCGGTTACGCCCTTAAGCTCACTGAAAAAGCGCTCGCTAGCGTCAACGTAGTGCAGGTTAAGGCCGAACTCGTCGCGGAAGGTCTTAACGACGAACTCAGGTTCACCCTTGCGCATAAAGCCTGTATTGACGAAGACCGCGTGGAGTCTATCGCCTATTGCTCTGTGGGCAAGAACCGCGGCCGTCGAGCTGTCCACACCACCGGAGAGCGCTATTATAGCCTTTCCATCACCGACGGTCTTCCTTATCTCCTCAACCTTCTCCTCAATGAACTTCTCCCACATAAGCACCACCTTTTTTGCGAGCATTTGGGAGTCAATATATAAACCTATCCTTGTGAGTTTTAGCAAATTCATGTCAAAATTTCTCCGAGCCTGCCCTCCTCAAGGGCCTGCCTCAGTTCCATCGCGATTCTCCTGCCGGTGCTCACCGGAAAGTCGTAGCGGAGCCAGCTGTAGGGCGAGCCGTGGACGAAGGGGTTGGTTCCTGCCACTATTCTGGCCGAGATTTCAAAGACCACAAACTCAAGCTCTTCCGTGAACACCCCTTCGAGGCAGAACGGCCCCCAAAGACCGCCCATGAGCTCCTCAGCGGTTTTCACGACCCTTTCTCCGGCTTCAATCACGTCCATCAGCAGGCTCTCGCGGAGAACTATCGGGATGTTGCCGATCACCGTGTAGTTTGTCTCCAGTTCCAGACCAAGCTGTTCTTTGGCGGGTATTCTACCTATTGCATCGGCGTTGCTCTCGTAGCGCCTGTCAACGCTCATCAGCTCAAGCTCGCGGTTGAGCTTCGAGTAGAAGTAGTGAGGATAAACCGGAACGCCGAGGACGTACTCCTGAATCTGAACATTGGACAGGTCTTCCTTGTCCCTTATCCCAAGCCTTTTGGCCTTTTCCCAGAAGTCGGCTGGATTTTTGGCGAGGAAGTAGCCTTTCCCGCCCTTGGCGCCGTGAGGCTTGACAATAACGGGGCCATCAATGTCGTCCGGGTCGTCATAAACCCTCGGAAGGCGGAGCTTTGCCTTTTCAAGCCACCTCCTTTCGAGGTTCCGGTCGCTCTCCCACCTCAGAACTTCTTTGTTGCCGTAGTAGGGAACGCGCATTCTCTCGACAAGCTCGATTCCGAGGTGTGCCACGAAGGAGCCCGTGGGGACTACAACTGCCTCAAGCTCAAGCAGCTCCTCCTCTGGATAAGTCCCCTCGATGAAATGATCTGCTACCGGGAAGTACTTCGTGTAGAGCGGTCTGACCCTACCACTTCCGAAGGCGACCGTCTCAAAGCCCTCGTCCTTTGCGCCCTTGAGTATCTGAAGCGCCGAGTGGGAGGCGTACGTAGCGACCCTCATTCCTCCTCACCCAGAAGCCTTGGTAGGGATTCATGAACTTCTCTAAGCTCGGAAATTGACTTCCTAAGGAGTTCCTTCCCGTTCCAGCGGAAGACCGCCCCGCTTCCCCCGGCCCTTCCAATGACTGCGAAGTGCCTGAAAAGGGCCTTCAGTTCATCGAGGCTCTCTTCCGGGAAAGCCACGACGTAGCGCCCGTGGCTCTCGCTGAAGGCCACTTCCAATGGGCTGAGGTTTTCTTCCACATGAACCGCCGAGAGGTCTACCTCGAAGCCAACTCCTCCAGCTAAGCTCATCTCCGCCAGAGCGACCGCTATGCCGCCCTTACTCACGTCGTGGACTGAACTGACGAGGCCTTTCTCGATGGCCTTGAGAATTCCCTCGGCGTTAGCCTTCTCCTCGTCGAGGTTAACGCGCGGGGCAAGGCCACCCTCCACTCCGAGCCTTGCGTAGAGCTCCGAGCCCCCGAGTTCCTTCCTCGTAACTCCAACAACGCCGATGAGAAGGCCTTCCTCAAGTCCCATCGAGGGAATCTTCCCAAGCTTCACTTTCCCGAGGCCCGCAACCACGGGCGTGGGCTTTATCGGTTTCCCCGCTATCTCGTTGTAGAAACTCACGTTGCCGCTGACGTATGCTAAACCGAAGGCTTTAGCGGCATCAGCTAGTCCCCTAACCGTCTCGGCGAAGCTCCAGTAGACCTCCGGCCTCTCAGGAGAGGCGAAGTTGAGGTTGTCAACGAGGGCTAAAGGTTCCGCCCCGACACTCACGAGGTTTCTAACAACCTCTGCCACTGCACCCATCGCGCCGTGATAGGGGTTGAGGTAGCTGTGGTTGGGGTTTCCATCGGCCACGAAGGCAAGGCCGTATTCGTCGTTGATTTTCAGCACCGCCGAGTCCATTCCGGGCTTTACAGCGGTTCTCCCCTGAACCTCGTGGTCGTACTGCTCCCAGACCCAGCGCTTGCTCAGAACGTTGGGACTGCCCCATACGAGGTCGAAGGCTTCCCTAAAGTCAATATCCGGCGTCTCAACGTCCTTTTCCACGTTGTAAGGCTTCATCTCCCACTCTATCGTTGGGACGTCCGTGAGGAGCTCAACAGGCAGGTCAGCGACCTTTTCCCCCTTCCAGTAGACGATGTAGCGCGGCTCCTCTATGACCTCGCCGACAATTGCCCACTCCAGCCCGTACTTCTCGAAAATCCTTCCGATTTCCTCAATGTCTTCAGGTTTTACCGCGAAGAGCATCCTCTCCTGGCTCTCGGAAATCATGACTTCAGCAGGCCTCACGCCGGGTTCTCTTAGAGGAACCCTGTCGGCGTAGATCACCGCACCGAAACCCTTCTTCTCGGCCATCTCAGAAGATGCACAGGTCAAACCGCCGCCGCCGAGGTCCTTGAGGGCCTTCACCTTCCCCGTGTAGACCGCCTCAAGTGTCGCCTCGATGAGGAGCTTCTCCGTGAAGGGGTCGGGAATCTGCACAGCGGAGCGGTCTTCCTCCTCGGCGTTCTCGCTCAGCTCTTCGCTCGCGAAGGTTACGCCATGGATTCCGTCTCTGCCTGTTCTGTTGCCGACGAGGACGAGCTTTAGGCCCGCCTCGGTAACGTAGCTGTGGACGAGGTGCTCGGGCTTCATTATCCCAATGCAGGCCACGTTGACGAGGGTGTAGTTATCTAAGCTCTCATCGAACTCGGTTTCGCCGCCAACTGTTGGGACGCCTATCCTGTTGCCGTAGTCTGCTATACCCTTGACGACGCCCTCGAAGAGGTATCTGTTGCGCTCCTTCTCCAGAGGGCCGAAGCGTATGGGGTCGAGGAGCGCCATTGGCCTTGCGCCCATACAGAGTATGTCCCTGACGATTCCGCCGACGCCCGTAGCGGCCCCTCCATAGGGTTCAACGGCGGAGGGATGGTTGTGGCTCTCTATCCCAACGGCTATCCAAGTATCGTCGTCGAACTTAACTATCCCGGCATCCTCGCCCGGCCCGATGACGACGTGCTCGTTCTCAGTGGGTAAAAGCCTCAGCCAGGGCCTGCTCGACTTGTATGACGCATGCTCGCTCCACATGACTTCGAGCATGGCCCACTCAACTTCGTTCGGCTCTCTGCCGAGCCTTTCACGGATGAGCTTTTCCTCGTGGGGGAACACGTTAATCATCTCCTCGCCCACTCGACCATGCTTTTAAAAACCTTCAACCCGTCCTCGCTCCCGAGGAAGCTGTCGCTGGCGCGCTCAGGGTGCGGCATCGTCCCGAGGACGTTCCCCCTCCCGTTTGCCACCGCCGCTATATTAAGGACCGAGCCGTTCGGGTTTGCCGCCTCAGTTACGTTGCCTTCCTCATCGCTGTATTGGAAGACTATCCTGACCTTCGACGGGTTGTCAACGTAGTAGTTGCCCTCGGCGTGGGCAATCGGCATCCTTATGACCTCTCCGGGCTCGTAGAGGGAAGTGAATGGCGTCTCATTATCGGCAACCCTGAGGTGAACCCACCTGCAGAGGAAGCGCGAGATTTTGTTCGGCCTGAGCGCACCGGGTAAAAGGCCGGCTTCAGTTAAGATTTGAAAGCCGTTGCATATCCCGAGGACGGGCCTTCCCTCGCGGGCGAACTCCTTCACTTCCCCCATTATCTCCTGACGTGCCGCTATTGCCCCGGCGCGGAGATAATCCGCGTAGCTGAAGCCACCGGGAAGAACTACGCCGTCGAAGTCCTTGAGTGAGCGCTTGTACCAGACGCGCTCCGCCTCGGCACCGGCCTTCCTTATTGCCCTCTCCGTTTCAAAGTCGCAGTTGGTTCCTGGGAAAACGACAACGGCGAACCTCACCATCTCAGCTCACCGGCTCGACCCTGTACTCCCAGCTGTGGATGAGGGGGTTGGCGAGGAGCTTCCTGCACATTTCCTCGACTTCTTCCTCCGGGTTCTCGCTCTCCAGCTCGAACTCGAAGTATTTGGGGACCCTCAGGTTCTCAACCGCGTAGCCGAGGTTTCTCAATGCTTTTCCAATGACCCTCCCCTCGGGATCGTTGAGGCCCTCCTTAAGGCGAACGATAACCTTGACCTTCCATTTCATTCAGACCACCTCACGTGACCACCTTCTCAAGCTCATCCAGCTCAATCGCGCGCTTTATCTCAAGCGCCACCCTCCTACCGGTGCTCATCGGCATCCTCCAGAGGGCGTTTCCATACGGATGGCCCATGGCCATGTGAATGTTCGTTCCACCGCCCGTTCTTGGAGCTACATCGTAGATGTAGAAGTTGAGGTCCTTGTCCACGGCCGTCTGGAGCGTAAACGGCCCGATTATCCCCGGCGGATAGTACTCCTGCGTCGCCTTGACGTAGCGTTCGGCCATGTCGAAGACCTTCTCCAAAAGCGACTCCCTCAAAGTAGAGCTTGCGTGCCCGCAGACCGTGTATTCGGGCTCGAACTGGTGCTCGGGGAGCGTGAGCTGCTGGCTCGCTGGAAGCCTCACGTGACCGTCAAGGCTCGTCTCAAAGCGCCAGTCTATGCCCAGGAGCTCAATCTTCCCGTCAATCGGCGAGTAGAAGAAGTCGAAGTTGAAGACCGGGCCGATTATGTAGCGCTCGATTCTGGCTCTGGCTAAGTCCTCCTCTGTGATGACGCCGAGCTTCTTCAACCGCTCGGCCTTCTCGCGGAACTCCTTGTACGATGCCGCCGTGAAAAAGCCGCGCTCAAGCCTCTTCTTGGCGTGCGGGAGCTTGACGATGACGAGGCCGACGTCGTCTATTTCTTCCGGCTTTACTTCCTCGGGATAAGGAAGGCTAGCCTTCTCAAGGAGCCAGTAGTAGCTCTTTTCCTCGCTCCTCTCCTCGCTCCGGAGCAAATTCCTGCTCCCGAAGAGGGGAACGCGGAAGTCGTTCTCAACCCTGTCAATGCCAGTGTAAACCACGAAGGAGCGGTTTGGGACGAAGATAACGTTCCTTTTGATGAGTTCGTCCTGGACGTCAATGATCTGGGCGAACTTGTCGAGGACAATGACCTCGTCTATGAAGCCCTTGGTCAGGCCGTCCCTCGTCTTTCTGAGCTTAAAGTATTCTGCGTAGGTCCTGTGCCTCCCGCGCTGGGCCACAACAAGGACGGGAAGGCCCTCTTCCTTAGCACCGTCGGCTATGTCGAGGGCCGAGTGGCTCCCAATCACTCCGACGGTTATCCTCTCTGGGTCGTATTTCTCAAGGACTCCCAAAATCTCGTCGCGGCTTATCATTCCAACCACCTCAGCAGGAATTCGGCTCGAACTCCTTTCCAAGCTCCCTCATCAGGCGAATCCTCTTCTCCACGCTCCCCCTCGTCCCAACGTCCCTCCGGTAGAACAGCTCGCCCTTGATG
Organism: Thermococcus pacificus; assembly: GCF_002214485.1. Lineage (NCBI taxonomy): Archaea > Methanobacteriati > Methanobacteriota > Thermococci > Thermococcales > Thermococcaceae > Thermococcus > Thermococcus pacificus. The sequence goes on along the minus strand of NZ_CP015102.1, from coordinate 595,433 downwards.
TGCGGAACCGCGCTTTCGGCAATCCTCTCGGCCTCTTCGAGCGTCTCCGCTATTCCAACGACAGCTATCGCTCTTGAACCGAGGAGCTTGAAGTTCTCGTCTATGGAAGCGTAGTAGAGCCTCGCGCCGGCCTCTTCTACGGCCCTCTCATCAACCTCGACATTAACGCCCCTGATTGGGTTCACCGGGTAGCCCTTTGGGGCCAGATACTTCACGACCGTTGCTTTCTCCTCGAACTCCGCTTTCCTCAGGTTTCCGTCCACTATGCCCTCAGCTACCTCCGTCAGCGGTGTCTTCAAAAGCGGGAGGACGTTCATCGCCTCCGGATCGCCAAAGCGGGCGTTGTACTCTATGATAACTGGTCCGTCTTTGCTCAGCATGAACTGGCCATAGAGAATGCCTTTGTAGGGAGTTCCCTCCTTTCTCATCGCCTCGATTGTCGCCTTGAGCGTTTCAAAGGCCCTCTCGTAGTCCTCCTTCGTCACGAAGGGCAGGAGACCGTTTGAGCAGGAGTAGCTACCCATACCTCCTGTTATCGGCCCCTCGTCGTTCTCGTAAGCGTGGGGGTAGTCCTGTGCGAGCGGCATAGGAATGACGTGCTTCCCGTCGCTGAATACCTGGAACGTGAACTCAACGCCGTCCGTCCTCTCCTCTACCAGAACCTTCCCGTCGCGCTTTATCAGCTCCTCCGCGTAGGCCTTGGCTTCGTCGTTGTCCCTCAGCTGGTAGCCGACGACTTTAACTCCCTTGCCGCCTGTGAGACCGAGGGGTTTCACAACGACGGGCTTTCCAAAATCGTCTATCCACGAGCGCATCTCGGAAACATCGTCGAAGACTTTGAAGGCTTTCCTTCCCGGGATTTTGTGCCTTTCCATGAATTGCCTGGCGAAGGCCTTGTCCGTTTCTAGTTTTGCGGCCTCCTTGCTCGGACCAACCGCGGGAATACCGTTCTCCTCAAGGATATCAACGATGCCCGTCCCAAGCGGCGCCTCCGGGCCGATGAAGGCCACCTCAACGCCGAACTTCTCGGCATAAACGAGAACCTTCCCCACGTCCGTTTCCTTGGCTAAACCATAGCCTTTGGCAAGCCTCGCAAGGCCCGGGTTTCTGTGCTTCGAGACCACGTAGAGCTCAGCCCCGCTCCCCACCAGTGCCTCTCCTATTGCGTTCTCCCTTCCACCGCCACCAACGAGCAGGATTTTCATGAGATTCACCATTTATTTGTCAAAAACTTAAGTTTTTAAGCTTTATTTTTACACTAAAATGGCAAAATTTATAAGGGGTAAATCCCAGTTCTTCCCGGTGGTAACCGTGAAAGTTCTCGTTGTGATGGGTAGCAAAAGCGACTCCCACATAGCCGAGAAGGTCACCTCGGTTTTTGACGAGTTTGGCGTTGAATACGACGTTGAGGTTGCCTCAGCCCACAGGAACCCCAAGAAGGTCGAAGAACTGGCGAAGAAGGACTACGACGTTTTCATTGCCATCGCAGGCCTGAGCGCGGCTTTGCCCGGCGTAATAGCCGCCCACACAACCAAGCCAGTAATTGGCGTCCCCGTCTCGGCCAAGCTCGGCGGCCTGGACGCACTTCTCAGCGTAGCCCAGCTTCCGCCAGGAGTCCCCGTCGCCACAGTCGGCATAGACAACGGCAAGAACGCGGCGTTACTCGCGGTAGAAATTCTTGCCCTGAAGGATGAAGGCCTGAGGCGAAAGCTTGAAGAATATAGGGAGAAAATGAGGGTCTGATTGCATCCCTATTCTATATTTTATCTGGGGTCTGATTTGAGCGGGAAATGAGGGGAAACCCCGACTCTTAATTTCACCCTCTCTTTATTCAGGCTTGCTCCTCGATTACAACCCTCTTATTCTGAACTCTGGGGCCTGATTTTATCCCAAGAGCTTACACCATAGTGACGGGCATAAGACATTTTAAATTTTTCGAATATTATCCAAACCATTGGACAAACATACACCTCTGTTCACTGAAATAATGTATGTAGTTGTCAAATAATATGTCTTTTTATGCCCATTTAGGTGTCATTTTAGTGCATCTCGCTGATGGGTTTCCATTAAACGTCCTGCCTCTGCCAAGTGGATGTCCTGGTTCTCAGCTCTACTGCGTGCGCCACCATCTCCGCCCTTTTCTTTGCATCACTCACACTCTTGTCCCAAGCTATCGCAACGCCGAGCCTCCTTCCGGGGTAGGCCTCAGGCTTTCCGAAGAGCCTTATCGTGGCATTGGGAACGCTTAGAGCTTTGGCGAGACCGCGGAAGCGCGGGGAGTAACCACTGACACTGGCCTTTATGACGTGGGTTGCCGCCGGTGTGAGCATTGGGAAGAGCCTGTAGCCGTCGACCCACTCTCCCGGAATTGGAAGCCCAAGGACCGCCCTTAGGTGGAGCCCGAACTCTGAAAAACCCGTGGGATGAGAAGCAAGGGTTACCATCCCGGTGTCGTGGGGCCTTGGAGAAACCTCGTTGGCCCAGACCTTATCGCCCTTCACGAACATCTCAACGCCGAAGAGTCCGAGACCGCCGAGGACATCGGTGATGCGCTTCGCTATCCTGTAAACCTCGCGTTCCGCCCTCTCGCTTATCTCCGCCGGCTGCCAGCTCGCGTGGTAGTCGCCGTCGATCTGGTAATGGCCGACGGGTTTCGGGAAGGTAGTAACGATATCGCCGTTCTCGTCGTAGTGCCTCACAGCTAGCTCGGTTATCTCGACGTCAAACTCGATGTGCTCCTCGACTATTATCTTGTCGGCGCTGCCGCGGGCTTTCTTCTTCGCCTCTTCCCAGGCTTTGGGGATGTCTTCCGGACCCTTCACAAAGTAGGAGCCCTTTCCGGAGGAGCTCATTATGGCCTTTGTGTGGCAGGGGTAGCCTATCTTCTCGCAGACATCGTAGAGCTCGTCGAGCGTTGTGGCATATGCATAGCGCGAGGTTGGGACTTTCGCTTCCTTTACCAGTGTTTCCCTGAGCCTCTCGCGGTGCATCGCTATCCAGGTCGCTTTTGCGTTCGGGACGACGAAGTAGCCGTCCTTCTCAAGCTCAAAGAGGGCATCGAGGTTTATCGCCTCGATCTCAGGAATTATCGCGTCCGGCTTCTCCCTCTCGACGACCGAGAAGAGGAAATCGGCGTTCTTCATGTCGCCAACGTAGGCCCTGTGGGCAATCTGCATCGCCGGAGCGTTGGCGTAGCGGTCAACGGCTATCACCTCAACGCCGAGACGCTGGGCCTCGATGGCTATCTCCTTCCCCAGTTCGCCGCTCCCGAGGAGGAGTATCTTCTGAGCTGAGTCAGTCATGGCGGTTCCGAGTTCGTCGCGGGGCTTTATCATGGGCACCACCTCAAGTATTGACGTTTAAATGTTAAAAAATGAGTATATTTAAGCCTTTTTAAGCATAAAAATGGCAAAGCTTTTAAAGAACCGCGGATAGAGTGTAGCGGTGGTGCTCATGCTGACATACGCTCAAGCTGGAGTTGACGACGAGAAGACTGCCAACGCTTTGAAGGGCATAATCTCACTCGCAAAGGCAACCTTCGAGTTCAGGAAGGGCAGAATCGGCGAACCAGCTGAAGACCTCGGCCACTACGCTGCTTTGATGGATTTCGGAAACTTCTATCTTGCCATGACGACCGATGGTGTGGGAACCAAGGTGCTCGTTGCCGAAGCCGTCGGAAAGTTCGACACGATTGGTATAGACATGATAGCAATGAACGTCAACGATCTGCTCTGCGTCGGGGCTGAGCCCGTTGCGCTCGTTGATTATTTAGCGGTTAGGGAACCGGACGAGAAAGTTTTCTCAGAGATAGCCAAGGGACTCTACGAAGGGGCGAGGCAGGCAGGGATAGCGATAGTTGGCGGCGAGACAGCGGTTATGCCAGACCTTATAAACGGCTTTGACCTAGCCGGAACGGCCATCGGAGTGGTTGAGAAGGGAAAAGTCATAACAGGCGAGAGGATAAGGCCCGGCGATGCAGTAATAGGGATTTCCAGCTCTGGCATTCACTCCAACGGTTTAACTCTCGCGAGGAAGCTTTTGATTCCAAAATACGGCCTCGACTATGAGTATGAAGGCAAAAAGCTCTGGGAGTGGCTTTTAGAGCCAACGAGAATATACGTCAAGCCAGTTCTGGAGTTGCTGGAGAGCGTCGAGGTTCACGGACTGGCGCACATAACTGGGGGAGGACTTCTCAATCTCAAGCGCTTGACAAACTACGGTTTCTCGCTGGAGATGCCTCCAATCGCGGGAATCTTCAGGCTCATCCACGAGAGCGGCGTTCCGCTGGACGAGATGTTCAGGGTCTTCAACATGGGGGTTGGCATGGTTGCGATCGTTCCACCGGAGGAGAAGGAGGAAGCCCTCGAAGTCCTCAACAAACACTACGAGAGCTTCGAGCTTGGAACCGTCACGAGAGAGCCGGGGATAAGGGTGGAGAACTATAGGGTAACCCTTTAAACTCTCTCCCCAACCTCTTTTCGGTGATCCGATGGAACTGACGGTAAAGAAGAAGGCCTTCCTTGAGAACCTGCCCGAGCTCGTTGAGAGGGGCGTGGAGGAATATGGGGTCAGGCTGAGAAAGATAGTGATAGAAAAAGACGAGAAAGGCTGTTACACGGTTTTAATCACGTACGACTCGGAGTTTCGCCCGTGAGCCTTGCGTAGAGCTCTTCGTAGGCCTTAACGAGGTCGCCCTTGTCAAAGCGGAAGACATCCTTGTCGAGGCTCTTCCCGGTTTTCGCGTCCCAGAAGCGGCAGGTGTCGGGGCTTATCTCGTCGCCGAGGACTATCTCGCCCCTGCCGTTCTTCCCGAACTCGAGCTTGAAGTCGACCAGAATTATTCCGCGCTCCCTGAAGTACTCCCTAAGGATTTCGTTCACCTTGAGGGCTATCCTCTCCATCTCCTTTACCTCAGACTCGTCTATGCCGAGAACTTTCGCGTGATAGTAGTTTATCATCGGGTCGTGCAGGGAGTCGTCCTTGTAGTAGAGCTCGACTATCGGCTCTTTCAACTCGGTTCCCTCATCAAGGGGGAGGCGCTTCTTCAGGCTCCCTGCGACGACGTTCCTCACCACGACCTCAAGGGGGTACATGTCAAGCTTCTCGACGATTAGCTTGTTATCACCAGCAACGCCGATGAAGTGCGTCTTTATGCCCTTCTCCTCAAGAACCCTGAAGAGGTGGGCGCTTATCTGGGCGTTCAGCCAGCCCTTGCCCTTGAACTGGGCCTTTTTACCGCCGTCGAAGGCCGTTGCATCGTCCTTGAACTCCATCACAACCTTCCCATCATCGAGCGGGATTATCTTCTTGGCCTTACCCTCGTAGGCCTGCATGGGTTTCACCATTTGTATGTAAAATTTTGCGAGTTTTTAAGGATTTTTTGACATTTAAAAGTCAATCACTGGGCAAGGTTTTTAAACTGAAATCTGTAAAGAAGTACAGAGTTAAAGACGAATATAAGCACATAAACGTCAAAGGACGGTGGGGACGTTGAGGGAGAAGTGCGGTATCTTTGCAACGCTTTCAGAGAACGCACCAAAGAAGGCCTACTATGCGCTCATAGCCCTCCAGCACCGCGGACAGGAGAGCGCTGGAATAAGCGTCTGGAGGCACAGGATAAGGACTGTTTCCGGGCCAGGCCTCGTCCAGGACGTTTTCAAGGGGCCGGTTTTAGCTAAGCTCAAATCAAACCTCGCGATAGCTCACGTCCGCTATTCAACATCGGGCTCCCTCACCGAGACCCAGCCGCTTGAAACGGAGTGCTGTGGAAAGAGAATAGCGGTTGCCCACAACGGAACGCTCACCAACTTCCTGCCGCTGAGGAGGGAATACGAGAACCGGGGGATTAAATTCCACCACTCAGTTGATTCCGAACTTCTCGGGATTTCCTTCCTCTGGCACCTCAAGGAGACCGGCGACGAGTTCGAGGCTATGAAAGCCGTTTTTGACGAGGTTAAAGGTGCCTACTCGGTTGCCTTTCTCTTCGACGGGAAGATACTGGTGGCGAGGGACCCGGTCGGCTTCAGGCCACTTAGCTACGGAAGGGGAGACGGCCACTACTTCGCGAGCGAGGACTCGGCATTGAGGCTCTTCGTCGACGAGTCTGAAGGCGGTGAAATACGAGATGTCGAACCCGGAGAGGCCTTCCTGCTCTCCGAGGATGGCGTTGAGAACAGGGTTCTGGCGAAGGAAGAACATCACGGCTGCGTCTTCGAGTACATCTACTTCGCCAGACCGGACAGCACCATTGACGGCATCAACGTCTACTCCGCGAGGGTTAGGATGGGTGTAGAGCTCGCCAGGGAGAGCCCAGCTGAGGGGGATGTTGTTATAGCGGTTCCCGACTCTGGAAGGGCCGCCGCACTTGGCTTTTCGATGGAGAGCGGAATTCCCTACGCCGAGGGGCTGATAAAGAACCGCTACATCGGAAGGACTTTCATAACGCCGGGCCAGTTCAACCGCGAGCTGAAGGTTAGACTAAAGCTTTCGCCAGTGCGGGAAGTGGTGAGCGGGAAGAGGGTAGTTCTGGTTGACGACTCCATCGTCAGGGGCACCACGATGAGGAGAATAGTCGCCATGCTCAGGAAAGCGGGAGCGAGGGAAGTCCACGTCAGGATAGCGTCGCCGCCGATAAGGCATCCCTGCTACATGGGGATCGACATACCAACGAGGCACGAGCTCATAGCGGCCTTTGGGAGCGTTGAAAAGGTCAGGGAAGCGATAGGGGCGGACAGTTTGGCCTACCTAAGCGTCGAAGGCCTGAAGAGGGCCGTTGGTAGGGAAGAACTCTGCATGGCCTGCCTCACCGGGGATTATCCCGAGTGGGCGTTCAGGTTTTGAGCTTTCTCACCCTGCAGGCCGAATACTTGAACTCCGGCGTTCCCGCCTTGTTGAGGGCCGAGCCGGTGAGCCTGTTGGCCTTGAAGTGGAAGGGGACCGCAACAACTCTCGGTGGAACACCGCCAACCTTTGCGCGCATCCTTATCCTTCCGCGCCTCGTCTCTATCTCCACCCAGCCCCCATCGGCGATTCCGAGCCTCTCCGCGTCCTTCTCGTTTATCAGTGCCTTCGGCTCGCCCATCAGCCTGACCAGTGAGGGGCTCCTAAGCGTCATCTCGCCCGTGTTGTAGTGGCTTATCAGCCTCACCGTCGTGAGAACGAAGGGATATTCCATATCGGGCGTCTCCTAGGGCGATATTTGCTCAACCGCTACAAGCCTCGCCTTTCCATCAGGTGTGGCGAACTCCCACGTGTGGAGCCTCTTCTTAGGCAGGAGTATTCCGTCTGAGTTCTTCAGCTCCTCGACGGTCCTCTCCTCAAGCTCTGGAAAGAGCCTGAAATATTCCGCAGTTACTTCCTCGACGCTCGAATAGTTGAAACCGGGCAAACCGAGTGCCCTTCCGAGCATCGTCAGAATCTCCCAGTCGGGTTTTGAGTCTGCGTAGGGTTCACAAACCTTCTCGCTCCACTGGATCCTCCTCTCGCTGTTCATGTAGCTTCCACTCTTCTCGCAGAAGGCCGAGGCCGGTAGGAGGTAGTGGGCATAGCGGGCCGTTCTCGTTGGGAAGATGTCCTGAACGACGAGGAGGTCGAGCTTTCTAAGGGCTTCTCTGACTCTGGTGAAGTCGGCCTCGCTGACGGCCGGATTCTCGCCGACGATGTAGAGTGCCCTCACGTTGCCTTCCTCTATTTCATCCCACAGCTCCGTCAGGTAGAGGCCCCTCTCCGTTGGAAGGTCCTCAACGCCCCAGAGAGATGCGACGCGCTTCCTGAAGCGCTCGTCCGTTAGAGGAACGTAACCGGGCAGGAACTCGCTGAGAGCGCCCATGTAAGCCGCTCCCTGCACGTTGTTCTGGCCGCGCATCGGGTAGAGGCCGCCGCGCTCGCCTATGTAGCCGAGCAGTAGGGCGAGGTCTATAACGGCCAAAACGTTTTCCACGCCCGAGACGTGCTGTGTAAGACCCATCCCCCACATGATAGCACCGCTTCCAGATAATGCGAAGGCCCTCGCAACTTCCCTTATGGTCCCCGTCGGAATTCCGGTTATTCTCTCAGCGTACTCGGGCGTGTACTTCCTCACCGCCATCTTGACCTCTGAAAAACCGCTCGTCCGCGAACGGACGAAGTCCTCATCGTAGAGCTCCTCGCGGATTATCACGTGCATCATGGCGTTGGCGAGGGTTATGTCGGTTCCGGACCTTATCACGAGCTTATAATCAGCGAAGGCCATCGTCCTCGTTTCCCTCACGTCAACGACGATTATCTTCGCCCCTTTCCGCTTTGCCTTCAGGATGTAGTCCATGACAACCGGGTGAGTCTCGGCCGGGTTGTAGCCCCAGATGAGTATCGCGTTGAAGCCCTCAAGGTCTTCGTAGGGGTTGGTTTGAGCACCGGTCCCTACGGCCAGCTTAAGGGCGTGAACCGAAGCTTCGTGGCATAAGCGAGCACAGTTGTCAATGTTGTTTGTTCCAAAGAGGCGCGCTATCTTCTGGAGGAGGTAGTTCTCCTCGTTGCTTACCTTCGATGAAGCTATGAAAGCGACCGCATCCGGGCCGTAGAGCTCGCGGATTTCGAGAAGTTTATTCGCTATCTCCTCAACCGCCTTGCCCCAGCTTATCGGAACCATCGCCGAGCCGACTCTCTTAAGGGGCCTCTTGAGCCTGTCCTTTGAGGCAACTATCTCGGTCGCGTAGAGACCTTTCGGGCAGAGCTTTCCCCTGTTTGGCTCGCCGCGGTGGGGTTTTACCTTCAGGGTTTTTGGGTCTATGAGCAGCTTACAGCCAAAGCCGCAGTAGGGACACACCACAGTCTTGAGCTCGCTCACGCTATCACCTGATTGACAAAAGAAGTGCAAAAATAAAAAGTTTTTTGACAAATTTTAACACTAAAAAGTCAATCAAAGTGCCTTCCTCAAAAAGTATTCGTGAACCCTCGTGTCGTCGGTCAGCTCGGGGTGGAACTCCAGGCCGATTATGTTGTCCTGCTCAACGCCAACAACCCTGTCGCCGAGCCAGGCTATTGGTTTGACTTTATCGCTCAAAAGCTCCACTATCCTCGGGGCGCGGATGAAGACACCTATGACGGGCTCGTCGCTGAAGGCGAGCTTTATAGGAGCTTCAAAGCTGTCCACCTGCCTGCCGTAGGCGTTCCTGTTAACCTTAACGTCGAGGAGCTCAAGGAACTTCTGCTCCGGTGTTGCCCCTATGATCTCCTTCGAGAGCATTATCAAGCCAGCACATGTGCCCATTATGGGAAGTCCTTCCTCGCCGAGTTTTTTGACCGGCTCAAAGAGGCCGTTCTTCACCATGAGCCTCGATATCGTCGTGCTCTCACCGCCGGGGATTATTATCGCGGAGACCCCCTCAAGCTGCTCCGGCTTTTTGAGCCAGATGACCTCGCCGGAAACGCCGAGGTTTTCAAGGGCTTTTTTGGCCGCCTCAATGTGCTCGCTCACGTCGCCCTGGAGGCCTATGACGCCTACCTTAACCATATTGACCACGCTCCAATAAATTGACTAAGAAAAGAGGCTCAGACGCCCCTCTCCTCGAGCCTGACTTCAAGCTCCTCAATGTCCTGTCCGCGCATTGGCTCTCCAATTTCCTTGCTTATCTCCACGAGGACGTCGGGCTCGTCCCAGTGGTTTACGGCCTCGACTATCGCCCTCGCCATCTTCCCTGGGTTGGAGCTCTTGAAGATTCCAGAGCCAACGAAGACACCGTCCATGCCCATCTGCATCATCAGGGCAGCATCAGCGGGTGTGGCAACTCCTCCAGCCGCGAAGTTGACTACTGGTAGTCTTCCGAGCTTTTTGATCTCCAGAAGGATCTTGTAGAGGCCCTCAACGATCTCGCGGTAGGTGTAGTGGCCGTAAACTGGCTCGTTCTCAAGAACCTGCCTCGGGAGGCCGCTTATCTCTCTGACCTCAAAGGCGAGCCTGAGGTAAGGTTCGGCAAACTTCTCAGCAACGCCATAGACCTGCTCGTCGGTCATGCGCTGGATTAGGGCGATGTTGTCCTTGAGAAGGCGGACGTGCCTGACCGCCTCGACGATGTTTCCGGTTCCCGCTTCGCCCTTCGTCCTCATCATGGCCGCGCCTTCCCATATCCTCCTGACGGCCTCACCGAGGTTCCTGTTGCCGCAGACGAACGGGACCTTGAACTCGCGCTTGTCAATGTGGAAGTACGGGTCTGATGGAGTGAGAACCTCGCTCTCGTCGATCATGTCTACTCCCAGGGCCTCAAGGATCCTCGCCTCGGCGACGTGGCCTATCCTGACCTTGGCCATCACCGGGATCGTCACCGCATCCATTATTTCCTGGATCTTCTCTATCGGTGCCATTCTGGCGACTCCACCAGCCTTCCTGATGTCTGCCGGAACGCGGTGGAGGGCCATAACTGAAACGGCCCCGGCCTCTTCAGCTATTCTCGCCTGTTCAGCGTTGGTGACGTCCATTATAACGCCGCCCTTTACCATCTTTGCGAATCCCCTCTTGAGTCTCTCAGTGCCCTTTGCCTCGATAATATCAAGCTTCCCCATCTCAACCACCTTTTCAAGTTTTGACTTGCAATTCATATCAAGGAAAAACTTGAATATAAAGGTTGCCGTGAAAGTTCCCGTAAGTTTCAGAAAAAGCCTCGAAAAATGAAGAGGAAGACAAAAAGGGCTTTGATTAGGCCCTCCCAATAATTTCGAGGCTGACGTCAAAGTTTCTGACGGAATGGGTGAGGTAGCCGAGGCTTATGACGTCGATGTCGAGCTTCGCGTATTCAGCTATATTTTCGGGCGTTATTCCCCCGGAGACCTCGATTTTGATCCTATCTCTGAGGCCTTCCCTCTTTAAAGCCTCTATTGCCTCCCCTATCTCCTCCGGCGTCATGTTGTCGAGCATCACAACGTCTGCTCCAGCTTTAGCGGCCTCAACCGCGTCCTCAAGGCTCTCAACCTCAACCTCGACGACCTTGTAAACGCTGAACTCCTTCGCGCGCCTTATCGCTTCCTCAAGCGGAACTAAGGCAAGGTGGTTGTCCTTTATGAGTATCGCGTCGCTCAGCGAGAAGCGGTGAGGCTCGCCGCCGCCGATGAGGAGCGCTCTCTTGTCTATCGGCTTTAGGAGGGTCTTTCTGGTCCCCGCTATTCTGACCTTTGGATTGACGGCTCTAACCCTCTCGACGAGCCTTCTGACCTCCGTTGCGATGCCGCTCATCCTGCCCATGACGTTTAATGCGGTTCTCTCGACGAGGAGAATCGCCCTCGCGTCTCCCTCAAGGTTGAGGATGACGTCTCCTTTTCCCACTTCTTCTCCGTCGCGCTTCCTGACCTCCACCTTAACGCCGAAGTGCTCGAATAGGGCTTTAGCTTCCTCAACGCCCGCTATAACCCCTTCCTGCTTTGCTATGATAACGGCCTTCGCTTTTGTTCCCTCCGGGATGACTGCCTCACTCGTGACGTCGCCGAAAGGTGCATCCTCCTCAATGAACCTGAGGAGATAGTCGAGCGGGACCATATCAGCTCATCTCCAGCATTCTCTCTATTGCCTTCCTCGCCTTCTCCGCTATCTCTTTGGGCACCTCAACCTCGTACTTCATATCGCGGAGCGACTCGTAGATGTGGTTCAGCGTTATCGCCTTCATCCCGATGCAGGTGGCGTCTTCTCTCGCAGGGTGGAACTTGATGTCCGGATAGAGCTTGCTCAACCTGTAGACCATCTCCCTCTCCGTGAAAACAACCCACTCGTTCCACTCCGGGGCGCGCCTTATCATCCCGCCGGTTGAGACGATGAGATCAGCCGCCTCCTGCACCTCCGGGTTGCACTCCGGGTGAACCATCAACTTGGCGTTGGGATATAGCTTCCTCGCGCGCTCGACGTCCTCGAGGGTGAACCTCCTGTGGACGTAGCAGTGGCCGCCCTCGGGGATGGGTATTATGGTCTTGCCCGTCCTCTTCGCCACGTAGTGGGCGAGGTTGTTGTCGGGGCCGAAGATAACCACGTCCGAGTCGAGCTTTCCGACGATTTTGGCGGCGTTGGCTGAGGTTACCGTAACGTCCGCGAGGGCCTTGCACTCGGCCGAGCTGTTGACGTAAAGAACAACTGGGGCGTCGGGATATCTCTTCTTCGCCTCGATTATGTGCTCTGGTTTGAGCATGTTGGCCATCGCGCACGTGGCCCTCCTCGTCGGGAGAAGGACAGTCTTTTCTGGATTGAGGATTTTAGCCGTCTCGGCCATGAAGTCAACGCCCGCGAAAACTATGACTTCTGCATCAACGTTCACCGCTTTCCTCGCGAGCTCGAGGCTGTCCCCCAGGAAGTCCGCTATGTCCTGTATCTCCGGCAGCTGATAGTTGTGGGCCATGATTATGGCGTTGCGCTCCTCCTTAAGCCTGATAATTTCATCGATCAGCCCGTCCACGTCCATGTCTCTCACCTGTGATACGCTATGCTGGGGGTATAAAAGCTTGTTCAAAGCACGAAAAATATGTAGGTGAGCCCGAGGACGAAGAGGGCCGCGGCGGGAGCAAGGAGCTTCAGGTAGACCCGCCTGAGTTCCGCCCCATAGTACTCCGCCGAGAATACGAGGCAGAGGTGAACCGGGCTAAAGAGCATACCCATGTAGCCGCTCAGGTAGGCGAGGGCAATGGCGTCAAAGCTCTTGAAGAAGGGCAGGAGTAAGGGGAACGTCATTCCGACGTAGGCGAAGCTTATCCCTGTCATTAGGCCGACGATGAAGGGAGTCAACATTAGTATGAGGATCACGGGGAGGTTCATGGCCAGCATGGCCTTCGGCAGGGCCTCCACGGCCCCCGTCGCCTCCAGGATGTATTTGAAGTACATGATTGAGATAAGGAGGAAGACTATCTTGGGCTGCAGGGCATGGGTGGCGACCTCCCTCACGTTCACCCGCTTAATGTTCGGGAGGAGGGCGGAGAGAAAGCCGAGGAGCGCACCGTAGACCATGTCAATTCCCAGAACGATGGAGATTAGGATTATGACCAGTATAGGGTAGGTGCTCTTCAGGAGGAGCCAGAAGCCCGCCCAACGGTTCCCACTACCGCTTCCCTCATCCGGGAGTGGGCGGATGAAAATGAGGTAGCCGATGAGGGCCATAAGAACCGTGAGCGGGAACATCTTGGTGCTTATCTCCCTTATGGAGAGACCAACTATGGCGGAAGCTATGACTATAGCCTGGTACATGGGCCACGAGTGTTCCCACACGTGCCGGAACCAGTAGTTCACGAGCGTTTTGTCAGATGGGTCCATCTCGAACCTCCCTGCCACAGGCTCTATCATCGGGGCCGAGACGAGGGCTCCTGCAGGCATGGGCATCAGGCCTATTAGCGCTGGGAGCATGGCGAGGGAATACTTGGCCTTCGGGAACAGTTCGGACGCCGCCCTCTCCATGTCCTTGAGGTAGCCTATCTGAGAGACGACCGATGTCATCCCCATTATCGAAGCTATTATGAGGACTAACCTAAGGGTCTCCCAGGAGGTCGCCGAGCGGTAGAGGGCGACGGCTATCTCCGGCGGGCTCATGCCAAAGAGGAAGGCCAGAACCAGCGAGCCGGCGAATATCGACAGCCCTATGTTGATCTTGAGCCAGATGAGAGCTATGACGACCGCGAAGGAGAGCACTAGGTAAAGAACCTCCACTCGTTTCACCGGGTGTTGTAATGGTTCGATGGAGATTTAAACCTTTGGGCTCAGAGGCGGCAGCCACCATCGAAGAAGCTTGGCCTCTCGAATTCCTTCCGCATAACCAGGAAGTCCTCGCGGTAGTGCGCACCCCTGCTCTCCTCCCTGGCTAAGGCGCACTCAAGGACGCCTCTGGCGAGGAGCTTCAATCTTTCGTCGGCCTCTATCCCCTCCAGCTTCTCAAGGCCTGCTTTCAACCCCTCGGCAGTTCTTACGATTCCAACGTGCTCCCATAGGAGTTCCCTAAGGGAGTTTATATCCCCGAGGGAGTCGAAGGTGTAAGGAACCTCCGGAACCTCCCCGAGCCTGGGTTTTTCCCTCACTATCATCCTGGCCACCTCTAAGCCTGAAACTATGCACTCGAGGAGCGAGTTGCTGGCCAGCCTGTTCGCCCCGTGGAAGCCATTGCTTGCTGCCTCCCCAATCGCGTAGAGTCCCTTAACGTTCGTGCGATACCAGAGGTCGACCGCTATGCCTCCTATCGTGTAGTGTGCTATGGGAGCTACGGGGATGAGGTCCTTCGAAGGGTCTATGCCGTCCTTTCTGAGGAAGGCGTATATCTGGGGGAAGCGCTTCTTGAAGTCCTCTATCGAGCGGGTATCGAGGTAGACCCGCTTTCCGTTCTGCATCTGCATGTATATCGCCCTCGCCACGATGTCCCTCGTGGAGAGCTCGTTGACGAACCGCTCCCCGTCTTCAGTCACGAGCTTTGCCCCGGCACCGCGGACGGCCTCGCTGATGAGCTTAACCCCGTCCTTCCCGAGATAGCCCGTCGGATGAAACTGAACGAATTCCAGGTCTCTGGCGGGGGCCCCTTTCATCACCCCATCGCCTATGAGAAGGCCTATAGCCAGTGGCGAGCCGGCAGTGTATTTGAAGAGTCCGGCGAAGCCGCCGGTGGCTATGACAGTGGCGTCGAACTTCAGAATCTCCCCGTCGAGAAAAACACCGTACGTCCTTCCCTCTCTAACTGCCAGCTCTTCTGCAAAGCCCTCGACGAAGTTGACCCCGGCTTCCCTGGCGGCCATGAAAAGCAGCTTTGCCATGTGCTTTCCGGTCTCGTTCCTTATCGTGAAAACCCTGTGGAAGGAGTGACCTCCCTCGGTCTCATTGGTCTCGAACTCAAGGCCTATTGACGAGAGGAAGTCGTAGACCTCAGTTGCCTTACCCAAGACGTTCCAGACAACCTCTTCGTCGTTGAGGTACTTGCCGGCCCTGACTGTATCTATGAAATGCGCCCTGAGTGAATCACCGTCGAGGATCGGCAGCGCTATTCCAGCCTGGGCGAGGTAGGAGTTGGTGTTCTTGAAGCCCCTCCCGATGACCGTGACATCGAACCCGCGCCTCGCGAGTGCCACAGCGGCGGTCAAACCCGCCGCGCCATCTCCGATAATCCCAACGGATGTCATCTCACCACCGGGAGAAAAGAGGAGGGAGAGCTTAAACGCTTTTTCATTTCCCGACCGGGTAATTCGGCGCCTCGTTGGTTATGAGGATGTCGTGCGGGTGGCTCTCCTTGACGCCGGCGTTCGTGATTATCACGAACTCGCCCCTCTCCTTGAGCTCCCCGATGTTAGCGGCGCCGACGTAGCCCATCCCCGAGCGAAGGCCGCCGACGAGCTGGTAGAGGACGTCGCTCACGCTTCCCTTGTAGGGCACTACACCCTCAACGCCCTCGGGGACAAACTTGCGCGTCTTCATGTGGCCCTTCTGGTAGTAGCGCTCCGCTCCGCCCTTCATCATTGCCCCGAGCGAACCCATCCCGCGGTACTGCTTGTAGCGCCTGCCGTTGATGACGACCTCTTTTCCAGGCGCCTCCTTTGTTCCTGCCAGGAGAGAGCCGAGCATGACAGCATCAGCTCCGGCCGCTATGGCCTTGACTATGTCGCCCGAGTACCTTATTCCGCCGTCTGCTATGACGTAAAGCCCGTATTCTTGTGCCCTGTCGGCGACGAGTGCCACCGCTGTGAGCTGGGGGACGCCAACGCCGGCCACAACCCTCGTCGTACAGATGCTTCCGGGGCCGATTCCGACCTTTACAGCATCCGCAAAGGTGAGGTCGTCAACCGCCTTTGGATTGGCTATGTTTCCGACGATTAAATCTGCATCAACCGCCTTCCTTATCTCCTTCATGGCTTTAATCGCCTTGAGGTTGTGGGCGTGGGCCGTGTCAACGACTATGACGTCGGCTCCGGCCTTATCGAGGGCCTTTGCCCTCTCAAGGTCGAAGGGACCGACTGCCGCTGCCACCAGCAGGTCCCCGTTCTCATCTCTAACGGCGTTCTTGTACTTTCTGCGCTTCGCCAGGTCGCTCATCGTGATTATTCCCACGAGTTTGCCGTTCTCGTCAACTACGGGGAGCCTGTCTATCCTGTGCTCGAACATGAGGTTGAGGGCCTCCTCAGCGGTCACGCTCTCGAGAACTGTTATTGGCTCGCTCGTCATAACTTCCTTCACGAGTTTGCCCTGCTTTACCGCTATGTCCTTCTTGCTTATAACCCCTACAACCCTCCCGTCCTCAACTACTGGCAGGCCGTCTATATCGTTCTTCTCCATCAGGAACAGGGCATAGTCAACGGTCTCCTCTGGGGAAATAGATATGACGTCCTCCACTATGAAGCGCTCGGCTCGCTTTACTTTTTTTACCTGCTCAACCTGCTCCTCGATGCTCATGTTTCGGTGGATAACACCAAGGCCACCCTCGCGGGCCATCGCGACGGCCATCTCCCACTCGGTAACGGTGTCCATGGCGGCGCTGAGAATCGGTACCTTAAGCCTTACGTTTGGCGTTATCTGGGTGGAAACGTCCACGTCCTTCGGCTCGACCTCGGTCGCCTGCGGTATCAGAAGAACGTCGTCGAAAGTGTAGCCCTTAATTGCATTAACAAGTTTGTGTTCAAACCTCCCCATTTTCTGCGGACCCCCGCGTCCTTTTTAACTTGGGCCTGTTAAGGGTTTTTAAGGGTTTCCACGGCGGGTCTCGAACCCTGAGTAAAAAGCCAGACAGGATAACGAACCCGGGGCTTGATTTTCAGGCCTTTTACAAACGTAAAGCTTTTAAACAAATGTATACCTCCGTGCACGGTGATACCATGAGGAAGCTCGCGATAATCCTCTCATACGCGGCCCCAATACTGGCCGTCATTGCTGTCCTGGCCTTGGCTGCGTGACGAAAATAGACTCGATTTGGGTAGATTGTTCAAGAATCTTCCGAATTTTTCCACATTTTTGTCATATGTACAGAAGAAATTACAAAAAACTGATATAGGAGATGTGCATTCTAAAGACGGTGGTTCCAATGGATGCAGTATCAAGGATTCCAAGGGGGGAGGGCCAAACCCTCCGCTGAGAGCGTTGAGAGCTTTGGTTTTGACGAGTTGCTGTATGAAATCCTGAAGGAAGGTCTTTTCTGGGCGGCCCTCGGTCGGTCGTCGGAAGTGATGCCGTTTCTGAGGGGCAAGCTCCTTGAGAACGGCGTTTCGTTGGAGAAGCAGCGCAGGGAGTACATGGAGTACCTGCTCGACGAGCTTGAGCACTTTTACAGGCGTGTCTCGTGGAGCGGGGAAATCAGTGAAGCCCACTGGAAGGCCTTAAAGTCGTTCCATAGGGAGTTGCTGGCTCTCCTGTATTAGCTACCTTTTTAACCCCCTTTCCCTATTCTTCCAGGGATGATGAGGGAAGTTTCGTCCGAACGGTGAGGACACTCGCATGGTCTGACCACCCTCAACCTTTTAAGCACCTTTTCTTCCCGCTCACCGGGAGGAAAAATGAGTGAAAACGAAACCCTTATGAAGTTCGTATCCCGCTTAAAAGAACTCGTCGAGCTCGAGCGGAAGGCCGAGATAGAGGCGATGAGGTTAGAGATGAAGCGCCTCTCCGGGCGCGAGAGGGAGAAGGTCGGGAGGGCGATTTTAGGCTTAAACGGCAAAATCGTCGGTGAGGAGCTCGGCTATTTTCTGGTGAGATACGGTCGCGATAGGGAGATTAAGACCGAGATAAGCGTTGGTGACCTGGTTGTAATCAGCAAACGCGACCCCCTGAAGAGCGACTTGGTTGGGACGGTCGTCGAGAAGGGGAAGCGCTTCATCACGGTTGCCCTCGAAACCGTTCCGGAGTGGGCGCTCAAGGGCGTTAGAGTTGACCTTTACGCCAACGACATAACGTTCAAGCGCTGGATTGAGAACCTGGACAACCTGAGGGATAGCGGTAGAAAAGCGCTGGAGCTTTATCTGGGCCTGAGAGAACCAGAGGCGGGCGAACCGGTAAGCTTCAGTCCCTTTGACAGGAGTTTGAACGCCAGCCAGAAAGAAGCTGTGTCGAGGGCCCTCAGTAGCCCAGACTTCTTCCTGATCCACGGGCCATTCGGCACCGGGAAGACGAGAACCCTTGTCGAGCTGATAAGGCAGGAGGTCGAGAGGGGCAACAGGGTTCTCGCAACTGCGGAGAGCAACGTTGCAGTTGACAACCTTGTCGAGAGGCTCGCCGGCTCTGGCATTAAGGTCGTCCGCGTGGGGCACCCGAGCAGGGTGTCAAAAAATCTCCACGAAACGACCCTCGCCTACCTGATAACCCAGCACGAACTCTATGGCGAGCTGAGGGAGCTCTGGCTCACGGGTCAGGCCCTGGCGGAGAAGAGGGACACCTACACGAAGCCCCTGCCGAAGTACCGGAGGGGGCTGACCGACCTAGAAATCCTGGCCCTTTCGCGGAGAAGGAGGGGAACCCGGGGCGTCCCTGCGAAGCTCATCCGCGAGATGGCCAACTGGATAAAGCTGAACAAACTCGCCCAGAAGGCCTTCGACGACGCAAGAAAACTCGAAGAGAGGATAGCCCGTGAGATAATAGAGAACGCCGACGTCGTGCTGACCACGAATTCTTCAGCGGGCCTCGACGTCGTGAACTACGCCGAATACGACGTCGCGGTTATAGATGAGGCGACGCAGGCAACGATACCCAGCGTCCTGATACCCATAAACCGTGCTAAGCGCTTTGTCCTTGCCGGAGACCACAAACAGCTTCCGCCGACGATACTGAGCGAGAAAGCTAAAGAGCTGAGCAAAACGCTCTTCGAGGGCCTTATCGAGCGCCATCCAAACAAGAGCGCCATGCTCACCGTCCAGTACAGGATGAACGAACGCCTCATGGAGTTCCCAAGCAGGGAGTTCTACGACGGGAGGATTATCGCCGACGAGAGCGTCAGGTGCATAACCCTAGCAGACCTCGGGGTTAAAAGCCCCGCGTTCGGTAACTCCTGGGATGAGGTGCTGGAACCCCGGAACGTGCTGGTTTTCATCGACACCTCAAAGAGAGACGACCGCTTCGAGAGGCAGAGGCGCGGGAGCGACAGTAGGGAGAACCCCCTTGAGGCGAAGCTGGTTAAAGAAACCGTCGAGAAACTCCTTCGGATTGGTGTTAAACCGGAGTGGATCGGCGTTATCACTCCCTACGACGACCAGAGGGATTTAATAAGCTCGCTCCTGCCAGAGGAAATCGAAGTAAAGACCGTGGACGGCTACCAGGGAAGGGAGAAGGAGGTCATTGTTCTCTCCTTCGTCCGCTCAAACGAGAGGGGTGAGATAGGCTTCCTAAAGGACCTGAGGCGCTTGAACGTCTCGCTGACGAGGGCGAAGAGGAAGCTGATCCTGATAGGCGACTCCTCGACTTTAAGCGCCCACCCAACTTACAGGCGGTTGTTTGAGTTCGTGAGGGAGAGGGAAACAGTGATTGGGGCTAATGAGTTGGGGGTGTGAGGGATGTTCCTCTACGAGAAAAACTTCGAAGAGCAGAAGGCAATGGCTATGGAAGGCCTCAGGAAAGCTCTGGCTGAGGATAAAGTAGATCATGATATAATCCCCCTCCTTGAGAAGATCAACGCCCTCGATAACTACTTCACCACAAGCTCCTGCTCCGGAAGGATTTCGGTCATGGAGATGCCCCACTTCGGCGACAAGGTGAACTCGGTCTGGCTCGGCAAGTGGCACAGAGAAGTAACGGTTGAGGAAGTTCTTGAGGCCATCAGAAAGCACCGCTCCGGTCAGCTGTGGTTTCTTGTGAGGAGTCCCATCCTCCATGTCGCGGCTAGAACCATGGAAGACGCGGTAAAGCTTCTCAACCTCGCGATAGGCCTCGGCTTCAAGTACAGCAACATCAAGAGCGTGAGCCACAAGAAGCTCCTCGTTGAGATACGCTCTACCGAGAGGATGGACGTCCCTTTGGGAGAGAACGGAGAGCCCTGGGTGAGCGAGGAATACATTAAGAGAATTGTGAACCTCGCTAATGCCCAGTTGAGGCGCTTCAAGGGGAAGCTGAAGAGGTTTGAGGAGGAAATAGAAAAGCTCTGAGGGATTAAACCTCCAGCGGGAACTTAACGTAGTCGAGAACGCTACCGCGGCTCTTCTTTATCTCGACGTGCTCGACGAGTTCCTTAAACTCCCCGCCGGCAAGGCCGTCCGCTATTATCGCGCTCCCCTGGGCGGCCTCCTTTGCCATGCCCTCAAGGCCCCTCTGCCTCACCATTGGAAGACCAAAGTGCTCCTCAAAGAGGTCCTCAACGTCCTCCCTGAGCTCGTCTATGCGCATGAGCCTTCCGGATAGGATTATCTCCTTTGCTTCCCTCACAACGGCCAGTTCACTCGCAACGGCTTTTAGGAAGCCGTCCTTCATGGCCTCCCAGGCCCTGGCGAAGGGTTCTTCGTCGAGCCTCCTGGCGAACTCCTCGGGCGGGAGGATTTCATTGGCCGCTATAACAGTTGCACCGCCCCAGAACAGGTGCCACTTCTTGATTTCTCTTAGAAGGTAAGCAACCTCGCCATCGAGGGCGCCGCTGTTCACGTATGCCGGGCCCGGGAAAATAGTTCCGCCTATTCCATCTACTATCTTCCCGCCCTTAACCGCTCCGGCGTAGTTGTATCCGAAGCCGACCTCCAGGAGGACGAAGGAGACATCTTTATACTCGATTCCGAGCCTCTTTGCCTGGTCGTAGATCCCGAGAACGGTTATGGCCATCTTGTCAGCGGTTCCCATGTCGATCTTGTTGTACTTCCTCCACTCGGGGACAGTTGGAAGGTGGATGACGCCAGGTATGAACCAGACGTTCATTCCCTTCTCGGCCATCTCCGATACCATCTTCTGGAGGCCGATGAGGACGGGTATCTCCTTCAGCTCGTCCTCTCTCACCAAGGTCATCTCGAATCGGTCTCTTTCAGTCAGCTCGCTTATGTGCTTTAGGGGAACTCCATAGCCCGAGGGGCCGATTATGAGGTCCGCGTTGAACTCCTCTATCGCCTTCACGATTTTCCCTGGTTCCTCAGCCACCACTTCACTCGGAAAACTCAAGTCAAGCTTTATCTTCCCGTCTTCGAGGCCTATGACGTCGAAGCTCTTCGTGCCCGGATCAACACCTATAACCCTCATTTTGCCCACCGGGAGGAGTGAGGATGGACGGGATATAAAAGTTGTCGGGTGAAGAATTAAGGCGAGAGGAGATACTGCGAGAAGAGAATGAGCTAAAGGAGAAAGAATTAAGGGCTAAAGTCTTCAGTCGAGGTCGCCACCGAAGTCGTTGCCTCCGCCCTCGCCGCCCTTGTCCTTATCGAGCTTGCTGGCGGCAATGACGTCGTCGATCCTGAGGATCATTATTGCCGCCTCGCTGGCGCTCTTGATGGCCTGCTTCGGAACGCGGAGCGGAGCGATGACGCCGCGCTCCATCATGTCAGCCGGCTCGCCCTCGAAGACGTCGACACCGATGGTCGGGCCCTTCTCCTTGTGGGCGGCGATGACCTTAACGAGGGTCTCGATCGGGTCGAGACCGGCGTTCTCAGCGAGGGTCCTCGGGATTACCTTCAGGGCCTCGGCGAAGGCCTCGATGGCGAGCTGCTCCTTGCCACCGACCTCTTTGGCATACTCGTCAAGCCTGATGGCCAGCTCGATCTCTGGAGCACCACCGGCGGCGAGTATCTTGCCGTCCTCGACGATGTCCTTGACGACCTTGACGGCGTCCTCGAGGGCCCTCTCGACCTCGTCAACGACGTGCTCGGTTCCACCGCGGATGAGTATGGTGACGGCCTTCGGGTTCTTGCAGCCCTCAACGAAGATCATGTTCTCGCCGGCGACCTTCCTCTGCTCGACGAGCTCGGCCTCACCGAGGTCCTCTGGAGTGAGGTCGCGGACGTTGGTGACGATCTTGGCGCCGGTGGCTTTAGCCAGCTTCTCCATGTCGCTCTTCTTGACTCTCCTGACTGCCATTATGCCGTACTTGGCCAGGTAGTGCTGGGCGAGGTCGTCAATTCCCTTCTGGACGAAGACGACGTTAGCGCCGACCTCCTTGATCTTGTCGACCATCTCGCGGAGCATCTTCTCTTCCTGCTCGAGGAAGGCCTGGAGCTGCTCCGGGCTGGTGATCCTGATCTCGGCGTCGGTCTCGGTCTCCTTGACCTCAAGGGCCTCGTTGATGAGGGCAATCTTGGCACCCTCAACGCGCCTCGGCATACCTGGGTGGACGACCTCCTTGTCAATGACAACACCCTTGATGAGCTGGGTGTCGCTGACCGCTCCGCCCTCCTTCTTCTCGAACTTGATGTTGTCGAGGTCAACCTTGTAGCCGTCGCCGACCTTCTCGGCGACCTGCTTGACGGCCTCGACGGCGATCTCAGCGAGGTACTCCCTCTCCTCCTCGGCGGCCTTACCGGTGATTGAAGTGATTGCAGCCTTCTTGAGGGTCTCAACGTCCTCGACGTCAACGTCCTTGGCGATGCTTTCAAGTATCTCCTGGGCCTTCTCAGCAGCGAGGGCGTAACCCTTGATGATTATGCTCGGGTGGATGTTCTGGTCGAGGAGCTCCTCAGCCTTCCTGAGAAGCTCACCAGCGATAACGACGGCGGTGGTAGTTCCATCACCGGCCTCCTTGTCCTGGGTCTTCGCAACCTCAACCATCATCTTAGCGGCCGGGTGCTGGATGTCCATCTCGTCGAGGATGGTCGCACCGTCGTTGGTGATGACTATGTCACCGAGGCTGTCGACGAGCATCTTGTCCATGCCCTTCGGGCCGAGGGTGGTCCTCACCGTCTCGGCAACGATCCTGGCAGCGAGGATGTTGAGCCTCTGGGCGTCCCTTCCGACATACCTCTGGGTTCCCTCGGGCAGAATAACAACCGGCTGACCTGCGAGCTGGGCCATCTCCCCTCACCCCCTCCCATTTCTTTTTTTAGGGGTGGATGAGTTTTAGTTACAATTTGTGTTTTCTGTGTTATCATTCTTTTGGGCTATTTATAAATTTTTCGGTAGACTCAAGGATGAAGAAGGATACATTTTTAACTCCTCCTTCCAACCGAAGGCCGGTGGTTGAAGATGACTGATGTAAAAGCCGAGTGGGAGAATGCCCTGAAAAACAAGGACTGCGAGAAGCTCCTCGAGCTGTTTGACGATTACGTTGATACCATCGATGATGAAGAAACCCTCAGAAGAGAGCTGGAGCGGCTCAAGAGCGTTGCCTTGGAGTGTGAAGACCCCTACGACCTTGCCCATGAGATTGGCCACGTCTACGCTC
This sequence comes from Thermococcus pacificus, assembly GCF_002214485.1. NCBI lineage: Archaea > Methanobacteriati > Methanobacteriota > Thermococci > Thermococcales > Thermococcaceae > Thermococcus > Thermococcus pacificus. The sequence goes on along the minus strand of NZ_CP015102.1, from coordinate 572,202 downwards.
ACCTCGACGACGTTGAGGGTGGAATAGAGCTCTATAAGAGACTCGTCGAGCTTAAGAAAGACGACCCCGAGGAGTACGCGACGGCCCTCTACTACCTGGCGGATGCATACGAGCACTTTGGAAAGCCGGAGAAGGCAATCGAGGTCTATGAGAAGCTTTTGAAACACGAGGAAGAGGTTCTGAAGAACGAGAAGGAGATTGCCCTGACCTTGGCGAACCTCGCGGTCAACTACGACGAGCTTGGGGAAACCGAGAAGGCAATAGAGCTGATGGAGCGCGCGAGGGAGATATTCGAGAAGCTCAACGACGAGAAGAACCTCATGATAAGCCTCCTCGATTTGGCCCACTTCCACTACGAGCTCGGTAACTACGATACTGCCGAGACCCTCATAAAGGAAGTCCTTAGAAACCCGAGGGACGATGAGATAGAGGTAAACGCGAAGCTCGTCGAGGCAGAAATCTGGGCCGGCAGGGAGGATTATGACAAGGCCTTCAAAGCCCTGCGCGAGGCTTTGCTTAAGGCAATAAACGTCAGCGATGATGTGTTTGGGGTTGTCTTCGACACGCTCGTGGACTTCATCGAGGGCCTCTTCAACGAGGGCGCCTACGAGGCGGTGGCAAAGAACATGGACGCCTTTGCCGAGCTCTTTGAGGACGACACGGCTTACTTCTTCAAGGCCATAGCCGAACTGGCACGCTGGAAGGCCGGCGACGAGGATGCAACGAAGCGCTTCGACGAGCTTTACTCAAAGGTTGAAAACGAGGAACTGAAGGCCATACTCGACGAGTGGAAAAGGCCCAAGCTGGGCCTGAGTTTGGGGCTTTGAGCTCCTTTCCCGATTTCCCGATATGTTTTTAATCCGCTTTCTTCATTTTTCTGCGGCGTGGCAGATGAGGATGAGCCGTGAACCCTTTCAGAGGATTCTGGAGCACGTAAAGGACTCGCCGTACCGGAACTCCCTCTACATATCCCTGTCGCTCATGGTCAACGCCGCAGCAGGTTTGCTGTTCTGGAACAAGAAAAGCAGTAGAATAGAAGAAAGCCGAGGATTCAGATCCTCGAAACGGTCTCGACCTGGGCGCTCTCGACGTTCTCAACCTTCTCGAAGAGTTCGGCAACCTCGTCGTAGGAGTAACCCTCTTCGTCCTTTCCAAGGACATAGAACTTGAGGGCGACGAGGCCGAAAGCGATAGGCTCGCGCTCGACCTTGGCGAGGCCGAACTTCTCGGGGATAACTGCTTTGAGCTTCTCCTCGAGCTCGTCGAGGTTCACATTGGGGTCGGTCGGCATGACCTTAATAACACCAACAAGGTTGAAGTCGCTCATTCTTTTCACCTCCTAGTTCACGGGCCCTCCCAGCCGCACTTGGGGCACTTGTAGGGGACGCTGAGGACCCTGCAGGATTCGCAGCGCCAGATTATCTCCTCACCGCAGTTGGGGCACACGAAGTGAGTGGCGTGCTCCCTCGGGGTTATCTCCTTTCCGCATGACGTGCATACCGGTATCTCGAACTTGGCTTCCACTGCAAACACCTCCGAGAAAGGTGGTTTTTAATCACTGGTGGGCATTGAGGGAGTTGGCTTATAAGCTTTTCCATGGGCAGGTTTTTGCTGGGCTAGTAATTTTTCTTCGAGTCGTGACCGTCTTAGTCAGGATGTCGATTAAAATTTTCCAGACAAGTTAGATTGGAATTCATGATATCACACCAGCTCCTTGATATGGTGGAATGCAGGGGCTTCGCCCCTGCACCCCGATTTATTTGAAACATTGGGGGGCTAACGCCCCCACGCCCCCGAAGGTTTTAGCCTAACAGATTTGGTTCAGAACCTCGTGATAGAACTCAAGAGGTGGGAGGATTTTAAGGGTATGATCCTCCAAACACACAACCCTGTTCTCGCCCCTCAAAGCTATCAGATCATCGTCCCAAGTTAAGATGTACTCAACTTTTCCTTCGTAGGCAATCTCCAGCCATTTGTTATCGTTGGGATCTCTGGAAAGGTTAAACTCCCTCGAGGGTGAGACTGTTATGGAACCCCTCAAATACCTGGCCAGAATCCGCTTCCATTCACTGAAGAGCCTCCCCTTCTCAGCCAAAAGGCCAATCTTTAAGCTGAGCTCATGGAGCGCTTCTTCGCTTGTGTAATTCACGAGAAAATTCCCGTCCAGGGCTTTGATGAGAAGTGCCGCCAGTCCGCTTGGCTTAATCATGGCCGCAAGGACAACGTTGGTATCCATGACCACCTTCATCTCCTGGCACCCGTGAGTCTCCGGTACTCCTCATCAACTTCCCCGAGGACGTCCTTGACTTCGGGCCACTCGTCTTCAAAATCTCCGGCGGTCAACATTCTCCGGGCCTTTTCACTCTCTGCCTGAATCTCCTGAGGAGTTAGGTTCCTGGAAAGTTCCTTGGCATCTTCCATCATCATCTGTCCAAGCGCCAGCGTAACGGCGAACTTGATGAAGTCTGAGCGGCTCCGGAACTCCTTCTTTTTTACCAGTTCATCTATTTTCTTTGATAACATACCCCGGCAACCTCACGGAGACGGGTTAATCCACCATCTCTGCCATGGCACTCACCGATTACATATGGAATACAATAGTATTTAAAGATGACTTCCCATCTTCCACCAGTCCCACGAACACCCAGCTTCAACGGCAATTTTCGCCCCACTTAAGACGAAGTCAGCCTCCCATTCTGGGCATTATAGTAAGGGTAAGCTTCTACCGTTTAGTCTACCCAGACAGAACAAAACTCCCGTGTTCTAGTCGACTTGAACAGACTAGAGCTAAATCTAGTGGAGGTTAGCGTGCATTCTTTCCGCCATCCCTTAAGGACGCTTGAACGAGTGAAAGCGATACCGAAGCTTTTGGGAAAGTTTGACCGGAAGTTCGTAGCTCTTTTCAATAGTGTGAATTCAAGCAGTTTTAAATTCTAAAACGCTTCCTTTAAATGGGAACTCTTTTTAATAGGGCCCTGACCACAAGGGTTTTACTTTCCTCCGACGCCCGGAGGGCGTCTTTTTAGTGTAAACCCCCTTAAACGGAGCCTCTAACGGAGTTCTCCTTCAAAACAATTAATTCCAAGTAGAAAACCTTCACGAGCGGCACTTCAAGAAGAGCTACAAACTTTGATGAAACTTTGCCTGCGCAAAGTTTCTTATGGTGGGCCCGCGGGGCTTCGAACCCCGGACCTCCCGCTTATCAGGCGGGCGCTCTGACCAGGCTGAGCCACGGGCCCAAGAGAAGGATTCTGGTGCCCCGGCCGGGATTTGAACCCGGGTCGCGGGATCGAGAGTCCCGCATGATTGACCGGGCTACACCACCGGGGCGTGTCCGAGATTAGGGTATCAGGAGGGTTTAAAAAGTTTTCGGTGGGGTGAATGCAACCTCAGAGGACAACAACGTTCGGCTTGAGGATCTGCACCGTCCCGTTCACAACCTCAAGGATGAGGTTTCTGGTGTCAGTCTCGGCGTAGTTCCCGTCCGGAGGAGCTGGAGGGAGTTCAGGCGGCTTGTCCTTGAAGAGGAGGAACCGCGACTGGGGGCTTGCGGTTTACTTCCTCTACGGCGTGCTTGTACTCAACGCTGCCAGCTTCAGCGACTTCCTCTCCTATCAGGCCCTCCAGGTTGTCCTCATGCTCGTCCTGCCGTCGCTGATGGCGCTCCGCGAGATGATGGTGGGTTTCGAGATTCCAGGGAAGGTAGAACCAGAGGTTCTAATACCCGCCGCCCCCTTTATCCTGGGTGCGGTTTACGATGTTTTGTTCTTCGCCGGTATCGTTCTGACCCTATTATCAGGTTTTAAAAGCCAACACCTTGTTACGGCGAAAAATTTATTAGTGCCCGTTGGGTTTCTAACCGTAGTAATCGCCATTATCAGGGGGGGGCCTATCTCCTCTCCACACCCCCGAGACCCAGACCGCGATGACGGCTGCGGTGGCGATATTCGCCATCCTGCTCGGACTGGAAGAGAGGGAGGGGGTCGAGTTCAGGGTCGTGTAGATTGAAATCGGGAAGAGGGTGAGTAGGGGTTGAGAACGCTCATAATAATTCCCGCCTACAACGAAGAACTAACGATCGGCTCAGTGGTGGCTTTAGCAAGGAAGCATGGTGATGTGCTGGTAGTTGATGATGGCTCCAAGGACAGGACTTCTGAGATTGCGAGGGAGAGCGGGGCAGTGGTTATACGGCATGAAGTTAACGGGGGCAAGGGAAAAGCGCTGGGGACGGGGTTTGAGTACGCGTTCTCCAATGGATATGACTTCGTTGTGACGATAGATGCCGATGGACAGCACAATCCGGATGAGATTCCAGTCCTGCTGGAACCTCTGCTTAAGGGAGAAGCGGACTTAGTGATAGGCTCGAGGTTTCTCAACGGTGCCAAGAAAAACATACCCCTCTACCGCAGGCTGGGTTTATGGGTTCTGAACGTCACTACGAACATGAACCTTGGAGATGGTCTTAAGATAACTGACTCTCAATCGGGCTTTAGGGCGATGAACAGGAAGGTGCTCGGAGAGATACTGCAGATTAACAGTGAAGGCTACAAGGTTGAGAGTGATATGCTGGTGCACCTTTCAGAGAGGGGCTTCCGGATAAGGGAGGTCCCAATAAACGTCCGTTATGATGTTCCTAACAAGCACAAGAAGAACCCTGTGAGGCACGGATTCGAGGTGCTTGCAGGACTGATCGGATTGATAGAGTACAAAAGGCCGTTGCTGTTGTTTGGGGTTTCAAGTTTGGTCTCTTTCATCATTGCCGCCGGATTGGCATATTGGGGACTCAGTCCCTATTACCGCGGTGAGGGCGTGTACCTGACCCAGCTGATCGGGGCTGGGATTTTTGTGATTATTGGGATTCAGCTGTTTGTTGCAGGTCTGACGTTGAATGTGTTGAGAAAACTGGTGAGGGAGTGAGATATGGAGCTATCAAAGAGTCCGAGAAATTTAGGTTATGGAGAAGGAGATGATTTAGGCGTTAGACACACTAAAGGGGAATATATGGTTATCTTAGATCCAAAAGTTGAGAAAAACTGGCTTGAAGAGTTTTTAAAGCCCTTAGAAAGGGAAGAGAAATTAATTACTAATCCGAAGATTCTAACGCATGATGGTTCCACACTAAACACCTGAAGGTTAACGCAGGAGGTGAACTCGATGGATGTATTAGCAATTGTCTATATAATCTCAGGAGCACTCATACTTTGGCACTTACTTATTTATCCAATTGTTATGGGAATTATTGCATTAATTAAAAAACCGCTAGAAAAAGATTATTCATACTTGCCTAAATTCTCAATAATTGTGCCAGCATATAACGAAGAAAAGGTAATAATAAATAGAATAAAAAATCTTGAAGCGCTTAATTATCCAAAAGATAGGTATGAGATAATTATTGTTGAATCTGGGTCAACCGATAACACCTATATGAAGGTTGAAGAGTATATAAAATCTAGAAAGAGCAAATTTCCAATTATAAAACTTCTACACGAAGCTAAGAGAAAAGGAAAACCTTCTGCAGTCAATTATGGCAAGAAATATAGTGATGGCGAAATAATACTTGTTACTGATGCAAACTCCATTTTTGACAAAAATGTTCTGAAAGAACTAGCTCCTCATTTTAAAGATCCCAAAGTTGGAGCTGTAGGGGGGAGATTTGTTCCAATTAAAAATAACTCACAGGGGGAAGGAGTAGACTTCTATTGGGATTGGGAATTTTTAATGAGACTTGGAGAATCGCAACTCTATTCAACGTGTGTGATGCATGGGGAAATAAATGCATGGAGAAAAGAATTAGTTGAATTAAATCCAAATTTGATTTCCGATGACTTGATGATTCCTCTAGAGGTTATATCCAAAGGCAAGCTCGTTAAGTATGAGCCGAATGCAGTAGTTTATGAGAAAGTGCCCTCAACTAAAGTTGATGAGATCAAGCAGAGAAAGAAGAATGCAATAGGTACAATCCAAGTCACCTTCAAGTACATCAAATTCCTCCTAAGCCCAAGATTGTATTCTTTAATATATTTTTCCCATAAGGGATTGCAAATATTTTTCCCCTATCTAATAGTCTCATTCGCGTTACCGCTATTGGTTGGACTCGCCAAAAAAAACAGTAATGTTTTGTATTTGCTGGCACTTTATTCCATATTATCCATAGTATCACTATTTATACTAATGATAATAATACAAAAAGTCAAAGTTACATACGACATAGGGGCACAAACTAATAACGCGAAGGCATCTTCTCTTATTATAAAGCTGCCAGCAATCGTAATTTACTTTTTATGGCTACAGTGGATAGTAGTGTTGGCATGGTTTGATTATCTAAGAGGGAGATACTCGGTAAAATGGCAAAAAGCTGAATCAACAAGATAACTGGGAGGTGATTCTTGGTGAAGATTTTAGTTATATCCCTTCCAGATCTTCAGAAGATACCAATCCAGAGGTACCATCATTTGATTAAGGAAATTTCCAAAAAACATGACGTAACAGTCCTTTCAGTAAATGCTTGGTGGCTCCAAGAGATAGAGGAGTCAAAAAGATTCCTCCAAAATGTCGATTATCATTATATAACCAAAAGAAGAATCCACCCCATTATCCAAGAAGCACTAATAGTGCATCATATATCTAAGATCAAGAGGAGTAATTTTGATTTAATAATAAATTTTAATACCTTAATTGCGACTCTCTTAGTTAAATCTTTTATTCCTACCATACCTCTGCTCTTTGATATCGCCGACGAGCTCATTAGTGGTATATTGGACTCTCCAAAGTTCCCAAAATTCATGAAAAATGCATTGTCATTGAAAATTTTGAGGTTATTATTATCCTTTAATGTTTCCAAGGCAACAATCGTGACTATAGTCTCCGAAAATCTAAAACGCAAATATAACCTGCCCGATGCTAGATTAATCTACAATGGAGTGAGAAAAGACCTAATGTACAGTTTTTATACCCCAAGAAGGCAAAGAGAAGCTGACATGACTCTAGGATTTGTCGGTGTTGTTAGAGAATGGGTAGATTTGCATCCAGTATTCAATGCGATTTCAAAACTGAAATTTGAATACAAGATAAACTTTTTGATTATTGGAGATGGGCCTCTTATTGGGTACTATAAAAAACTTGCACAGAAGTTAAATATCGAAAAAAATGTCCAATTCTTGGGCTTCATACCTCACTCAAAAATACCCCGCTACCTACAGAGCATTGATATTGGTCTCATTCCATTTAACCAGAGTGAAATTGCAATATTCGCTTTTCCAATCAAACTTTTAGAATATTTCTCCTTGAAAAAACCTGTTATCTCATCCCGTTTACCAGCGATAGAAAATAACTTTGGAAGTACAGTATTTTATGCCGAGACAAATGATGAGTATCTCCAGATACTTAAAGATGTGATGAACAATAAGAAACTACTAAAAAAGAAAGGAGTTAGAGGATATAAAATTACCAAAAACCAGTATACTTGGGAACATATTGGTAAAACTCTCAATTTAGTACTCTCAAAAATTGTGCAGGGGGTAAAAGAATGAGGATTGCAGTTATAGGACATTTTGATAATACTGACGAAGGAACTAGGATAGTCGCGAAAACTATTGCTCAAAAGCTGGAAGAGAGGGGACTACGAGTAAAAAAGATAAACATATCGTCGATATCCACGTTTTTAGAGATTAGAAGATTTAAACCAGATGTTATCCACTTTGTCATTGGTCCAACCACACTAGGTTTCATTTCTACAAAACTGCTGTCATTCTCATGGTTAAGAGCCGTTACCGTATTGTCCGTAGTTCATTCATCAATTCCTAAGAAAAAAATATTGTCACTGTTCAGACATGATATTGCCCTAGTCCAGTCAAAAGACAGCGAGAGAGTTTATGAAGAGTTAGGATTCAATACAAGATTCCTCCCCAATGGTGTTGATATAGACAAATTCAAGCCGGTTCCTATTGAACAGAAGATCAAGTTAAGAGAAAAATATGGATTACCTACTGAGAAGTTTATCATACTTCATATGGCGTCCATGAAAAGAAAAAGGAACTTAAGTGTGTTCAAAACTTTAAAACAGCAATTTTCGGATATCGAGATACTACTAATTGGGAGAGAGAATGAAAAGAACATCGATTGGGAACTTGTGAAAGAACTGAAAAGTGCTGGTTGTAGAGTATGGCTCAAGCACTTTCCCGAAATCGAGGAGATCTATCAGCTTGCGGATTGTTACGTCTTCCCAGCTAAAAATAAAACAGCAGCTATAGAGACACCTCTGTCAGTCCTAGAAGCAATGGCGTGTAACATACCCGTGATCACAACTAAGTTTGGAGCTCTTCCACGGATGTTTGACGAAGGAGAGGGGTTATTTTTTGTTGAAAATGAAGATGAAATAGTTTCAATAATCAAAACACTAAGGGAAAAAAGGGATATCCCCGTAAACACTAGGAAGAAGGTATTAAAATATTCGTGGGATAACATTATTAACGACCTGATCAAAATTTATAACAGGATGTTGGGGGAGGGCTATGAAAAAACCGATCATAATAGTATTTCTTGGTCCAGACGGTTCGGGAAAAAGCACTCTATCCAGGGAAATAGCCCAAGAACTTGAAAAAAGGGGATTTAAGGTTCAGTACCTTTGGTGGCTAAGTGGAGAAAATACCCACCTAAGAAGGTTAATCAGGAAGCTTTACTCCCCAAAGCAGTTACCAATAGAAGTCACTGAAAAAACGAAGACAACACCTAAAAACAAGTCCATTATAGCAATGTTATATTCCTGGTTTTATCCTAGGGTAGTCTTTCTTGAATATATTCGGTTTGGTATTATGAAAGTTGTACTGCCTAGATTCATAAAAAAGTATGATTTTATTGTTCTTGACAGGTACATCTATGATGTGAGATTAGCTCTTTCAAAGGAGTTTAAAACATCATTTAGATACCTAAGAAGACTGACAAAGGTACTCCCCTCTCCGGATCTTATATTCTTCATAGAAGTCTCCCCCGAAGTAGCATATCAGAGAAAAAAAGAAGAGTTGGAATCCATTGAAAAAACGAAAAAACTATTTAAAAATTACCAACAATTATACTTTGATGTGTTAAGGGAGATGGGGGATAAAGTGATAAAGGTAAACAATGATGGAGAACTTATGAACTCTAAAATCGTGATATTAAACGAGCTTTCCAAGTACTGGGGGGATAAGAATGAGCGTTAAGAGATTCCTAAAGGGTTTGTCAGCAGTTGTACCATATCTTATCGTGAAAAGATCCATCTTAATTCCTCCAATTTATATTGACAAGGTAACTGTAGGCAAGAACGTTCTAATCATGCAAAATACACATATTAAGAATTCTACGATAGCAGATTATGTTAAGATATACGCAAACAATACAATATGGTATTCTAGAATTGGAGAGTTTTCATATATAAACAAAAATAGCACCGTTGTGCTGGCAAAGATAGGAAGATTCTGTGCAATAGGTCCTGGAGTAGTAATTGGAGCAATAAAACATACATCTAACAAAATTTCTCAATACCCTGCGGAGATGTCTAAAGACCTTCTAGTAGAAGTGGGGAGTGATGTCTGGATCGGAGCTAATGCAGTTATAATGCCTGGAGTTAGAATTGGAAATGGGGCTATTATAGGAGCAGGGGCTGTAGTTACAAGAGATGTCCCCGACTATGCTATCGCGGTTGGGGTTCCCGCAAAAATCAAAAAATACAGATTTACAGAGGAGATAATTGAGAAACTTAAAGAAATTGAATGGTGGAATTTTCCAGTTGAATACCTTAAAAATCCTGAAGTTAGAAAAGTTCTTTTCTCTGACCCGACTCCAGAAAACCTTAAAAAACTCGAGGAAATTAAGGCCGACATTATTACCACTAAAAAGGTGGATAAGTATGAATGAAAAGCTCGTCATAATTGGAATTGATTCGCTTGACCCCTATGTAATCTTGGAACACAGAGATGAATTGCCAACTTTTTCTCAGCTCATTAAAGAAAGCTCCACATTTTTATCGAAATCTGTGTTCCCCGTAGACACAATCCCTGCGTGGGTGAGTATATACACAGGATTTCATCCTGGGAACCATGGAGTACTCTATGTTTACGATGTATTTGATCCGAATTTAAGTGATCTGAGAAAGCTTGATATCTCCCACATTAAAGGAAAAACTTTCTGGGATTATGCAAGTGAAGCAGGATACAAAGTTGCAGTATTGTACCCAACGTTGATGTTCCCCACTTGGAAAGTTAATGGAGTTATGATAAGCAAAAGTCCCTACGATCGTAGAGTCAACGATATACAGACAAGTAGAGACATCTCCTGCTATCCTGAAAAAATCAAAGAGAAGTACGGAATTCCCACTGAAGTGAAGGACATCTGGGGAGGGTATCCCGGAAAGGACAAACTTGCAGAATGGGCATCACTAGGTAAAGACGCCGTTCTGGAGGACTTTAACATGGCATTCCGGATATATAAGGGAGAGAAATGGGACATGTTTTTTGTTTATTTTTCTCACTTAGACATAATACAACACAGGCTGTGGAGATTCTTTGATAGAAAAGATCCGATGTACAGATATGATCAAAAGTTAACCCCTATAATCTTGGATTTTTACAAACTATTTGATAATATCATAGGAAAGTTCATTAATGAATTACCAGATGCCCAGTTCATAGTTCTAAGTGATCATGGGCACCAAAGTCGGCCTATAAAAACACTCAATATAAATGAGTACTTACGACAAAATAAGTTACTCAAAGCCAAAAAAGTGAACATTTTGGGAATATTTAGGAAAATAATGCTAAACATTATAACCACGTTAAATTTAGAAAAGCACGCCATAAGAATAATCTCAAGAAGTCATTATTTAACGAAGTATAGCAAACAAGCCTATTCCTCTTCTGGTCTTATCCTCAAAGAAGAAAGCAAGGCGTGGTTATCTACATTTGCTGGAATAAAGTCGTATCCTCATGGGGGGATCGAGATAAACTCTGAAATCGTGTCAAAGAAAGAATATGACGAACTCGTGAGCGAAATAATTAAGCTTTTGTACACTCTGAGAGGTCCAAATGGAGAACAACTCGTTAAGTGGGCTAGGAGAAGAGAAGATGTGTATAATGGAAAGTATACTGAGCAAATTTTTCCGGACATATTATTTGAACTGAAGGACGACTGGGGAGTGGGCTGGGAGCTCGGGAGACTCTATGGAAAATCTCACGACCACAAAGTTGCGTCGGGTGGACATAGAAAGGACGCGGTATTATTACTGAGAAACATACGTCGCGACGTTGTTCGGAAGAACGACATCAGTATCGTCGATATGGCTCCTTCAATATTAGACCTGATGAATGTTGATACATCATCTTTGAAGTTAGATGGCAAAAGCATCTTCAGGTGATAAAAATGAAACCGCGAGTCATGATTGTAATGTTCCCTTGGAGATCAAACAATCCATATAAGTTTGTGTCAGAAGTGGCTCACATCTTGTCCTTTCTCTCCGAAAAGGTGATAATCGTATCCGACAAAAAAAGATTGGATGCTATTATTGAAAATTCTAGCTCCATCGTTATCTATGATACTAAATTTTCCATGCATTACATAACCGAAATATCTCCTGCCATATATTCTATATTTTTGTGGATTTTGAAGATGATATACATCCAATTAAAAGAAGCACTGATTATAGCTAAAAATAGACGAAACATAGATATTGTAATATTCTATATGGCTTATCCATATTACCTCCTTCCTCTAATTATTGCAAAATTTCTTAGAAAAAAAACCATAGAAATAGTCACGAGAAGCAAGCCAAGTTTAATAGATAGACTATACTTTTGGATACTTGATGGCATATCCCCCGAATCGAGAGGAATAATTGAAAGATTAAACCTCCATAAATATTCACAAAAATTACTGCCAGAGGGAGCTAGATTCATTGATACAGAAAAATTTAAGGTCAAAAGGAAAATCAAATTCAGAGAGAACAGTATAGGATATCTTGGAAGGCTGACGAAAGAAAAGGGTATCCTGCAATTAATAGATGCATGTGAATTAATTGCGATGAAAGATGGAACATTTAAGTGTTATATCGCAGGGGAAGGGCCTCTGCTAGATGCGGTCATAAAAAGAGCAGAGAAGCTTAAAAAACAGTATAACAGGGAGATAATTAGAGTTCTAGGGTATCTACCAGATGAAATGGTTCCGGAGTATCTCAACAGAATAAAACTCTTTGTACTGCTTTCTCAACATTCAGAAGGTTTACCAACAGCAATTCTTGAAAGTATGGCCTGTGGGACACCGGTTTTAACTACCCCTGTTGGGGCAATAACTGATATTGTAACTAATGGATATAACGGATTTTTAATTACAGATGTTGATCCCCTAAGTATTGCAGAGAGCATAGAACGTATTCACAGTATGAATCTTACAGAGATTTCAAAAAACGCACGGAAGGTTGTGTTATCTAGGTATACCCTGAAAAAGGCAACAAAAAGATTTACCCATATTGTATCGAGACTTCAAAGGGGGGATAGATATGACAAAAAATATGCATAAAGTGTTGAATTTTATAGATGGCATAATATTTGTATTCACACTTAGTGTATACTTATACACAATGACAAAAATACAACCTGCAAGTGGGTATGAAATATCTATATACAATGGAATATCGAGAGTGTTATATATTGTAATTATTTTATATATTACTGGAGTAGTAAATATATACTATCAAAAAGGTGTTAACAAGATTTTAGTAATGTTGCTCCTAACGGTAGTAACAATAACACTAATATTATTGCCCGAATTAAAAGGTTATGCTTTTTTTGGGCGACACGATTCTATGACTCATGCGGGGCTTGTAAGAGATATTCTCATTACTTCACGGGTATATGAACAATATAACATATATCCAATACTTCATATCTATACAGCAATGCTCTTAAAAATTCAGGGAATAGATAGCATATTCACAGCCAGTAGAGAAGTAATTGTGATGTATTTTGGAACATTCATAGTCTTTGCAATAATGATCTTAAAAGGACTACACCCTAATCTTAAAACCCATCAAATTTTATTTCCCATAATTTTATTCACAATACCCTTATTGACAGAACCAATTATCTTGTTTAGGCCATCTTCGAATTTGTTTTTAGTCATTCCCCCCATTTTGGTGTATTTATTTATAATAAAAAATTGGAGTATGAGAGCCATAAAGTATTTAGTGATCCCATTTTATTTGTTGTTACCATTTGCACATTTTGAGTTTGTATTATTTGCAACAACGCTTGTCATTTCAATAATTGTCACTAAATATTTGTATTCCAACAATAAAGAAGACAAGTCAAATTTGGTACTCTCACACATTGGTACTCTCACAGTATTCATAGTATTATTTAATGTGTTCTATGTCTTGAATTCAACTAGAGGTATGAAATATGCCAATAGAATTTATTATGTAATCTCAGGAATCACCAATAAAAGCCCTGCTGAATACTATGGGCAATTTGTCACAAACAGACAGATACCATTAATTGAGATACTAAAAAATGCATTAATACCAAATGTGGCATACATAGTCTTTTTAGGAACCACAGGGCTCGTTCTATTCATCGTATGGAAGTACAAAGACGAGTTCTTATTCAATGACACGAGATTATTCTCTATAATCATAATATCAAGCACGCAGATCATTATTTTCGTGATTTTAGCAATAGTCTCTATTTGGGTTGATATCGTAATAAAATATTACAGGTTTTTGAAGTATCCAAGTTTATTCACATTCATGCTATTAGGCATCTTAATGGGTAGTAACAAAATCATGCATAAAAAGATCACAAAAATAGTAATACTAAGCATTACTATCTTAATCGTATTCGGGACTGTTGTTAGCGTCAAAACATTTGGGGTCACCCCCGCCCAGATCACACGGTATAATCCTCAAGTTACATATAGCGAAATAAGTGGTTCTGCATGGCTTGTACAGCGTGGGGCTTGTTATCCAATCTCCAGTAGAATGTATATACCTTACAGGTTTTTTAGTTTTATATATGGACAGTACCGAGCAACCCATATATGTTACAATAAACTACCACGACTCTATCCTGATCATTTCAATTACAATAGTAAAACGTCTCTTCAAACCACATATCTTATATTGACCCGGTTTGAAGAGACGTTTTATTTAAAAATCCCCGAAGTCAAAAAACTGCACAAGTTTAATGAGATAGACTATATGCGGCTTCAAGCAGATAATTATTTTCAAAAAGTATATGTTGCTCCTGGGATGAAAATATTCCTCGGAGGTGTGTAAATGCCAAAGAACAGAACCAAGGTTGTTGTAATAGGCCTAGATGGTGCGAATATAAATACTGCAAACCTAGTAGGACTAAATACAAAATACATCCATAACTTCATATCTACAATTCCCCCATATACTCCCCCAGCATGGACCTCTATATTGACAGGAGTAACCCCCGCAAAACATGGTATCATTGATTTTCAGAGAATTGATCCTAAAGAGCTCACAGTGAATATCGCAACTTCTCGTGATGTTAAATACTACAGAATATCAGAGCTACTCAGCATGCATGGTTTAAAAAGTGTTCTCATTAATCTACCAATGACATACCCATTCGAGGGTATTAAATTTAAAGAAAACACTGTGATAGTATCAGATTGGGCAGCTCCATATCAGGAGATTTATCCGAAAAGGCTTAACGAAAAATACAAAGAATATCTAATTGACCCCCCACACTCCTGGGAAAAGCACATTGATAATCCCTCGGGTTATGCAAAACGTGTAGAAGAGTACACGACTACCCGGCTTAACATATACTACGACCTACTAGAAGATTGGGACTGGGATCTATACTTTATAGTTTTTAGTGAAACAGATTGGTTCTCTCATATTTTTCCTCAAATACTGGAGGGCAAAGATACTCATCTCGTATATGGAGTATTTAAAAAGATAAAAAAATTCATTGATAAAGCAATGAATATAGCAGATATCACATTTATTGTAAGTGATCACGGATTCGAAATCAAGCGCAAGATTTTCTATGTGAATGAAGCATTAGCTCGTTTAGGCTTTCTGAGATATAACAAAACTAAGGCATCCTTTGTAAGGTTTGGCAAAAAAATAATACCCTCTAAGATTGCAAAAATACTCGCTACTCGCGGCACAAATCAGATGTCCTACGCCACGGACCCTCAAAAGAGGAAAGCATTTATGTTATCTCATGCCACATGGGGGGTGTATGTAACTGATAAAACACTTAAAGAACAAGTAAAGAAAGCACTTGAGTCATTTCCAGAGATCTCCAAGGTAGTATTGAAGGAAGAAATATACACGGGACCACATATTCAGTTATTGCCAGATTTATTTATAGTGCCCAAGGATGGAATCAAGTTTTCTAGAGATCTCAGCGGGAAACTAACAGAGACAACTTACCAAGGGGATCACGAGATTCACGGAATACTTGGTGCTTTGGGGGAGGGAATTAACTCAGAGATTACTTTCAGACATCTCCCAACAGTTTATGACATAGCTCCCACGATTCTTCATATATTTAATTTCCCTATTCCAAGCGATATGGACGGAAGGGTTTTAATGGAAATATTCAAAGAAGATTCAGAATTTGTGAAAAGAAAACCAAAATACGTTGACCCCAGTTATTATAGAATAAAACAAAAAGATGAAAAACTTAAAAAAGCTATTAAACACCTGAAATTAAAAGGTAAAATCTAAACGAACCTCTTCAAAACTCTCTTTATTATTCCAAAATCAACTCCCAATATCTTTTCAACGGCCAGCAACAGCTCGATATCTTCTTTATCAATGCTCCTGCTGAGAAGGACAAGAACAGCATAAACTCCCATAAAGACCAGAAGAGCTAGGATGGCGTACCATATGTCAGGCACACTAAGGTTTAACCCCTTAATAATCCCAAGTAAAACAAACCATATGGCCAGAGGCTTCACATAGCTCCAGCTAAATGGGTGAATCCTCGTCATTTTATAGAGCCAGTACGACCTGAACACGTTGGCGACAAAATAAGAAACTGTCGTGGCAACGGCAGCACCAACCATTCCATATGAGGGAATTAGAGCGAGGTTTAAAGCAACGTTCGAGACCACCGCAAAGGTATCCCCGATCATGTTGAGCTTCGGCTTACCGATAACTATCAGCGTCATGCCGTTTAGCCCCAGAAACGTGTGAAACATAAAACCCAAGGAGAGAACCTGAAGTGCGAGTGCTGCTGATACGTATTTCTCTCCAAAAAGGAACGATATCGTGGCTTCCGGGAAGAGGAAAATGAGAGCAAACAGCGGGAGAGTCAGCAGAAATATCCACTTCGTGAGCACTTGGTAAACCCTTTTCATTTCCGCCATTTTCTCCTGAGCATACCATGAGGTGACTATGGGGGAGTAAATAACAGCCGCAGAATTCAAAAACATCGGAATCAGCCTAGCCAGCGGTGTTGCTGCGTTGTACAACCCTACAACCTCGGAACCTTTATAGTAACCAAGCATCAATGTGTCAGTCCAGGTCATCAGAAAGTTCAGTATTCCAACAAACATCAGAGGAAAAGAGAATGCAACTAACTTCCGCCCGAGCCCCACGTCGAGAGAAGGTCTGAACCTAAAGAGCCCAATCCTGTAGGTTTCAAGGATCAATGTGAGGAATGTCAGGAACTGGGCGATGACATATGCCCAGAACAAGGAAGCAAACGGAAGGCTAAGAAGGGCAAGTAAGACGACAAATACCAGCCAGATTACAGGATAAACCACATTCTGAAAGTATACCTTTTCTCTGACTCTTCCAAAGCCTTGGGAAATTGAAATTATCGCACCTATTAAAGCAGAAAACGGCAGGGCAAAAGCCATCACTTTTAGAGGATAAACTAGTCTCTCTTCATTAAACACCTGAGCTATAAAGCCCGAACCAAAAATCAGAAACATCATGATTGCAAAGCTGTTTACAGCAACAATCACCACGGCTGTCGAAATTAAATCTCTTACTCTTGACGGCTCTTTCTCTCTATAGAAGGCGACTTCCCTAGGGAGAGAGTTCGGAAAGCCAAGCGTTGCAAGTACGAGGGTGATACTCAAAATTGTCAGAGCTAGATTAAACACTCCATACTCTGAAGTTGAAAAGTACCTCGCTATAACCCCTCTGCTCAAAAACCCGAAGAACATTGAGATAACAGTTCCAGCAAAGACAATACCCGTCCCCCTTGCAATATTCTGCAAAGCCTGGCTTGCTTCGCTCATAGTGCCTCACCTTTTTACCTCTTTTGCATCATTATTGCGTCATTTTTGCGATGTATGGGGCGAGGTTTAGAGATATCTCTTTTCCACCAGGTATCTCTTCAGCCTCTCCTTCCAATTGGGCATTCTGAGCCCTATCTTATGAAGTCTCCTGTTCTCAAGCGCCGAGAGCCTCGGTCTCCTCGCCAGCCTGTTGAGCTCGCTCGATTTTATAGGCTTAACCTCAACTTCCCAGCCAAGGATTTCGAATATCGCTCTGGTGAACTCGTACCACGAGCAATAACCCTCGTTGACCATGTGGTAAATCCCGAACTCCGGCTTCAACTTCAGGAACTCCTTCAGAGTCCTCGCAACGTCCATCGTGTAGGTGGGGCTCATGAACTGGTCATTCACGATTTTCAGTTCTTCCCCGCGCTTCGCCTTCTCAATGACCCACTCAACGAAGTTCCCGCCCTTTCCGCTCGCGCCGGCCTTTCCGTAGAGGCTCGCAACCCTAATGATGTAATATTTCTCAGAATAATTCCTCGTGAAGATCTCACCGGCGTACTTGCTCGCCCCGTAGACGTTTACAGGGTTCGGAACGTCCTCCTCAGTGTATGGCTTTCCTTTCTCGCCGTCAAAGACGTAGTCGGTGCTTATGTAGACGTTTATTGTGCCGATCTCACTGGAGACCCTCGCAACGTTCAGCGCGCCAATAGCGTTGACGGCAAAGGCTTTCTCCGGGTAGAGCTCAGCATCATCAACCCTAACGTATGCTGCTGTGTTAACTATAACATCAGGCTTAAGCTCCTTCAAAATCCTCAAGCTCTCGGGAATTGTAACATCAAGATCCTTGTGAGTCAAGGGAATAACTTCAAAAGACGGGTCTTCCCCAAAGACCTCCACCAAATCTGTTCCGAGCTGACCGTTGGCACCGATTATCGCAATCTTCACGGGACATCACCGACCCTGGTTATCTCCTCTGGATCACTAATAAGGGATATCCCCTCACTTTCACAGGCATTGGCAAAATCGCTGTCAAACGAAATTAGATACTTGAGGCCGTGAAACTTACAGGTTGCAAGAATGAGTGCATCATTCGGTAGCAGGCCGTATTTTATCATGTACTCAACAGCAAGGGTTTCAACGGCCCTGTTTATCTCCAGATCAAGGAAAAGTCCAAAAAGCCCTAAGAAGTCCAGGAGCTCCTCACTCAGGTTCCTGATAATATTGGGGTTGTGTTTGAGTGTGTACGGGCGTTCGCCAGTTAACGCCATCAGGTAAACCATAAGCGCCTCACTGAACACTATGTTGTTGGAATACAGAGCGTCGAACCTCTCCCTTATATCGAGAAGGTCAACATTGCCCTCCAGATGCTCAATTATCACGTTGGTATCCACAAAAGCCGTCAAAGGCCCCATTCCTCTTCTACCTCTCTCAGGAGTTTTTTAAGGTCCATGCCCCTGAACTTTCCATGGAGTTTCTGGGCACTGTACTCTGCAATAACTTCCCTCTCAACGATTCGTTTCAGTCGCTTAGGGTCAATCGTCTTCAGTATCTCATCAGGGACGTTGAGTTCAATGGCAATTTTTCCCATATCAACCACCAGTGTACTCCTGTGTTACTAATTCAAAAATATTTTGCGATGGTGGTGTCTCAGAAGGCCCATCCCCTTTCAACCGCTTCCCTCAGCGTTGGCCACTTCCTATCCTTTTAAGAGACCACTGGCTCATCAACTGGCCAGTCTATTCCTATCTCCGGGTCGTTCCAGATTATTCCCGCCTCGTAGTCGGGAGCGTAGACGTTGTCCACCTTATAGACAACCTCTGCAACGTCGCTCAGAACGACGAACCCGTGGGCGAAGCCCCTCGGGATGTAGAGTTGCCATTTGTTGTACTCCGAGAGTATGACGCCGACCCATTTGCCAAAGGTCGGAGAATTCTTCCTCAGGTCAACGGCGACGTCGTATATGACTCCCCTAATGGCCCTCACAATCTTTGCCTGGGCGTAGGGTTCGCGCTGGAAGTGCAGGCCCCTTAGCACGCCGTACTTTGAGCGGGAGTGGTTGTCCTGGATGAATTCACCCTTTATGCCTGCCTTTTCAAAGTCCTGCTTCTTGTACGTCTCCATGAAGAAGCCCCTCTCGTCCTCAAAAACGCGGGGCTTGATCAAGACAACATCGGGGATTTCAAGGCGCTTGAACTCGAACGGCATTATTACCACCCCAGCTTCCAGGGCGTTGGGTGAAGGACTTTCTCGTTCACCAGCGGCCTCCACCACCACTCGTTTTCGAGGTACCACTTGACAGTCTTCTCTATACCTTCCTCGAAGCTGTGCCTCGGCCTCCACTTCAAATCCCTAGTTATCTTCCACGAGTCGAGCGAATACCTCAAATCGTGGCCCGGCCTGTCCTCAACGAACTCTATCAGATCCTCATCCTTGCCCATGAGCTTGAGAACTGTCTTAACTACTTCCAGGTTAGTTCTCTCCTCACCGGCCGAGATGTTGTAGATTTCCCTCGGCTCTCCTTTGAGCAGGACTGCCTCGATCGCCCTCACATGGTCTTCGACGTAGAGCCAGTCCCTGACGTTCTGGCCGGTGCCGTAGACCGGTATCTTTAGCCCCATGCTGGCCCTTATTATCGTCTTCGGGATGAGCTTTTCCGGGAACTGGTAGGGGCCGTAGTTGTTGGTACACCTGGTTATTGAGGCGTTCAAGTTGTATGTTCTCGTCCAGCCGAGGACGAGAACGTCGCTGGCAGCTTTGGTGGCGGAGTAAGGTGAGGAGGGCATCAGCGCGTCCCTCTCGGTGAAAGAGCCGTCAAGGATGTCGCCGTAGACTTCATCGGTGCTTACGTGGACGAGTCTAACTTCGGGGTTTTCCTTCCGTATCGCTTCGAGAATAGTGTAGGTGCCGATGACGTTGCTTCTCAGGAAGTGCTCCGGGCTTGAAATACTCCTGTCCACGTGGCTTTCAGCGGCAAAGTTAACTACCGCGTCCGCCTTCTTAATCAGCTCACTCACGAGCTCGAAGTCCGCAATGTCACCCCTGACGAAGGTGTAGCGCGGGTCGTCTTCAATGTCTTTAAGGTTGGCTGGGTTCGAGCCGTAGCCAAGCTTGTCGAGGTTTATCACTTCCCAGTCGGGGTGCTTTTCAAGAACGTAGTGGATGAAGTTGCTCCCTATAAAACCCATCCCGCCTGTAACCAGCAGCCTCATCTTTCCACCTCACAGTATGAGCCTGGAGTTGTCACCGATGACCAGCTTTCTGCCGAACGGATGGCTTGTGCCGTTTATTATCTTCACGCCCCTCCCAATAAGGCTCTCCACGATCCTGCCGGCGTTCCTTATCTCGCTTCCCTCTAGAATTATCGAGTCCTCTATTTCCGTGTTCTCTATAACAACGTTGTCGCCGATGCTCGTGTAGGGGCCAATGTAGGAGTTCTTTATTTTAACGTTCTTCCCGATGACCACGGGTCCTTTTATTACCGTGTTCTTGTCTATCTCGCTTCCCTCCTCAATAACAACCCTGCCGTGGATGCGGGCGTTGGTGTGTATCCGGATGTCGGTCTTTATGTCGTCCAAGATAAGCCTGTTCGCATCGAGCAAGTCCTCGGGCTTCCCTGTGTCCTTCCACCAGCCGGTGACCTTCGTCCAGCCCACACGATAGCCATGGTCGATGAGCCACTGGATGGCGTCGGTTATCTCAAGCTCGTTCCTCCAGGAGGGTTTTATGTTCCTGACGGCCTCATGGATGATCGGTTTGAAGAAGTATATGCCCACTAAGGCAAGGTTGCTCGGCGGGACTTTGGGCTTCTCAACGAGGCGTTTTATCGTCTTCCCATCCTCACTGAGTTCAGCAACACTGAACTGCTGGGGATTGAGAACCTCTTGGAGGAGTATGCTGGCGTCGAAGTTTCCTTCTTTGAAGTGCTTCAGGTGTTCTACTATGCCCTCGCGGAGTATGTTGTCACCGAGGTACATGACGAAGTCATCATCGCCGAGGTAGTCCCTGGCAACCAGAATGGCGTGTGCGAGTCCCTTAGGATCGTCCTGATAGATGAACCCTATTTCTGCGTCCCATTCCCTACTCAGAACTGTTTCCTTTACCTGCTCGGCGTTGGGACCAACAATGATTCCAATCTCGTGAATTCCGGCCTCGATAACGTCTTCGATTGCATAGAAGAGCACCGGCTTGTTGGCCACTGGGATGAGCTGCTTCTGCTGGGAGTAAGTCAGAGGCCTCAAGCGGGTGCCGTGACCACCAGAGAGTATAAGGGCCTTTATTACTAACACCCAGGATTTTATCTTGCTAGAGTTATAAAAGAATTTCGTCAGACTCCTCTTCACGGCAATCTTTGGCCATTGTCTCTCCAATTTATATATTTACCAGCGTAAAACCCTATCAGTGGGATTTCCAGAGAAAATACCACATAGTCCCGACGAGATCCTAAAATCTCTGAACCCCTATTTCGCCCATTCGTATGAAGGGGCAGCCAAAAAACAAGCCCATCCTCAATATATAATGTTAAGGTAAACTCCCATATCAAAAAAATCACGGTACAAAAGTACACAGTACACCATATGTACCTTTGTACCCTCGTACTGTTATATTTTTATCGAGAAATACCTTAATATATAACGACACGGCCCAGCACACAAAAACCGTTATGTTTAATACTTCGTCTTAACCCTCGCCCCCCGGTGTGCAACATGAGAAGGAGAACGAACCATGTCCTTGGGGGCGAGGTCCCCTCCACGGTTGAGTACACCGCCCGGAGCAATCCATTAGAGGCGGACTACTACAGGCAGTTCCCCGAAATCTTCGATGGTCATCACGTTTACATCCCGGACGATATACTCCACCAGATATCCAGGAAAGAGCGGAAGGCCATGCGGAAGATAAGGCGTGGAAAGATGCTCTCCGCAGAGGAGGCGGAGACGATTCTGTCATTAATCAAGAAAATACGGCGGCACCACCACACTCTCGAGCTGTCCGACGAGGAAGTTCTCGAGCATATTTCCATCATCACTCAACACGTCCTGAATGCAAACCGCAAAAACCCTGGCCCGTGGGGGGAGACGTCGTTTTACAACATGCGAAGAATAGTCAGAGCATACGCGGAAATGAAATGCCTGAACCTTGCGACTCTCTTCGAGGAGGCCCTGTCCAGGAAGCTCATAAGCTTAGAAGAGTTCTCCGGGCTAGTCTACAACCTGATGAACGCCCGCAAGAACCTCAGGGCAGGTGGCAGGGTACGTCTTGTAGACGGCAGTTACATCACACTCAGGGGAACAGAACCCTTCTTCCACTGGGCCGAAACCTCTATCAGCGGGGTGAAGGAGGCAGCACTCTGACACCTCTTTGGCCCTTCTGTTTTTTATTTCTTAAGAAGCCAGACCGCGAAAAAAAGCTTCTCTGCCTGCCCGGGACAGCCGGTGAGTCCTCTCATGCAGAATTCAAACTCTGACTTCCTCCCCAAACTGCGAGGCTTTCGGAAGAAAAAGATAAAAATCAGAACACAAGATCCACGAAGGCCCCAAGCTCTTCCTGCTCCAAAGGTATTTCTTCACCCTCGCTGTCAATAGCAATGTACTTGCTGCTCTTCGTGAAGACTGCATAAACTGGAACCCCGAGCTTTTCCTCAAGCCCGGCCATGAACTTCCTGTCCTCCTTCGGTGGCTTTTTTGACAGGAATATTATGACACCCGCGATCTTGCCGTTTTTGAGTACAAAGAACGCTTTTCTGGTCTCTACTGCCAATTCGAGGTCGAGTGCGAACCTTGCAAGGCTCAGAACCTCAACCACAACGTCCTCCGGAAAGTACTTCAGAACGAGCCACCCGGTTGGGCCTCTCTGCACATGAGTTAAATCTTTCGCCGATGCTCTTTTAGAGACAATTTTTTGTTTATATTGCATCTAATTGTAGGTTTTTCTTAATTTTGATGATTTTAGGAGTTATATTTAATTGCCCCCGCTTAACTTTCTATTTTGCCAAAACTTAATGGAGGTGCAAGCGTCAACCCAAGGGCGAGGCTCAAGAAAGACTCGCAGGGCAGCGGAGAAGAGGACGTCAAGTACGCCCCAACGCTCTTCGTCGCCATTACTAGGGCTAAGGAAAGCCTCATCCTAGTCCAGACTCGGTATTCGATACTCCCCCACGTCACTAACTCCTCCAGGCCACCCCTATCTGGAGGTGCATTGGTATTGTGAGCTGGCAGTCTTCACATTTTTTTCCTTTTTTATATAAAGAAACCTCAAAAAGGAGCACTAAAAAAAGAAAAGGGATCAGGCGATGCTGAGGGTGTAGACCCTTCTAGATCCATCGTCCGCTGAAAGCTCGAATCTGATGTACTTCCGCCGCTTTTCAAGGATGCCCGGCAGATAGTCGTATATGTCCCCAGTTCCTACCACGAGCACGGCCAGGAATTTCCGCGGATACCTGCCGTTCTGGAGCTTTAGCCGGAAGGCCCTTTTAGGACTCACCTCGACCTTCAGCCGGTTCAGGTCCATCCGTAGAGTGTTCTTTGCCCGGGTGTACCTGAAGACTGCTTCCCCGCGCTTGAGGCCTGTGCCGAGCGTTTCCGCTACCAGCGCCACGAATGGGCCAAGGGGCAGCTCCAGCTCGGTGACTCCCTGCCATGCTTTCCCCGGGCTGAGCACTTCAATGGATGCCTGGCCTTCCCGGATGTATAGTATTATTTGTTCCGCTTTCATGACACCACCTCATTTGGCACGTTGAGAAAGGGCAATTAAAACTAACGGTATTTTAAACAGCAAAAATTTGCATTTGATATTCAATACGATGGATGATATTATGCAAAAAGAACAGTCCTTGGTAAGGTAAGTCCCATCAACCCCTGCAGGTACACTCCCAGAGTACATCTAGGCAGCTAAATCTATCGCTCACTACTATTGCCTGGAGCAACACCTGAAGACGGCAAGAGAAATGAGGAGCAAATAATCCTCAACTCAGACAGTGTCAAACATTTATTTGACACTGACTTCTGAAATTTTTGGCTCATTTGAGTTATCTCTTTCTCTTGAAAGCTTCGCTCTTTAGGGCAGGGAGAAGGTCAGAATGGAAAATATAATCCGTCGAACAATAAAAAGGGTTGTGGACTCAGGGTTTAACCTCCACGTTCAGCTTCAGGCTCTGTATCGTCCCGTTTACCGCCTCGAGGATCAGGTTCTTGGCTTCCGTTTCGGCGTAGTTCCCGTCCGGCGGCGCGGGTGGGAGTTCCGGCTGCCCGTCCTTAAAGAGGAGGAACCAGACCTGCCACCTACCGGGTTTGTTAATGCTGAAGGTGTAGTTCTCCTCGAACTGCGGCGTCCAGTTGCCCTCAATGTCCACCGGAACGTGGGGCAGTGTTACGTTGAACCAGCCTGGAATCGGGTACATCTCGTGGATTATTGTGGTGTTCGTGCTGTTGTCCCACGTCAGGTTTACAAGCCATATCTGAACGTAATAGGTGACGTTCCGCCCCTCGTGGTTCACTATGCCTATGATAAGGGTCCCGTTCTGGCTGACCTTGAGCTCGGTCGGGTAGTTGTCGGCCTTCCCATCGGGCCCGAGGATGTAGAACTCCGTGAACTTCTCCCCGGGCTTCGGGTGGGTTATCACGTAGCCCAAAGTCCCGATAGAGGTCAGGATGGCAATTATCAGGATGACGGTGAGGGCCTTGTCAAGTTTGCTCGATTCCTCCCATTCGAGCTCTTTCTTTATCCTCTCAATGGTTATCCACGGTATCCAGGGCTCGAAGGCCCTCGCCCTGCGGTAGATTGCGACGACCGCGAGGGCGATGTTGAATACGGTTAGACTGATGAGTATGGGAATCAGCCTTATGCCCCATGGAGTGTAGTTCAGGGCGAGGCCTATGAGTGGGACTATCGCAATGCTCAGGCCGAAGCTCAAGGCCAGCCTTTCGAGGTTGTCGAGCTCCTTCCTGTTGGGGAAGAGGGCGGTTATGAAGACGTAGCCCGGGAAGAAGAGGACGAAGGCCAGGCCGAGGGCCTTCCGGGCGAGGCTGTCGGGAAAGAACGCTATGAGAAGATCGAGGACTACAGAAAGTGCGATGACCGTGAGCAGGTCCCAGTACTTTTTAAAACCTTGGGGGTTACCCATTCCACCACCTTAAACAGAAAAAGGAGGAGGGTTTAAAACGGTTTCCCGTTTGTTTGAATGTCTTTGCGATGTTCTTTTCTTTTGGTAGCATGACTGTCACACATTAAAGCTTGGAATTTCTTTAAGTGCCCAAAATGTTTTATACCTGCAATTAACAATAGTACATAGCCAACACTCATAAAGGGGGGAGGCTCCATGAAGAGGATGTTTGCATTGCTGATGGGATTGCTTGTGCTAGGCGGAATGATGGGAATGGTGAGTGCATTTACCCCCACAATAGATGGGAACGATAGCGACTGGGGATCCTTAGATCTTTTACTCCTAGATCCCAACTCATGGAACACACCATCTTCCCTACAGGAGAAAGGACTAGATTCTCAACATCTACAATATATATGGATGGATACATCCGGAGATGCTATAGACTCTGTAGATGCTGCAGATGTTAAGTATATTAGGGTAACAGCCAACTCAAGTTATGTGTATTTTTACATAAAATTCACCGGTCAGCTAACTCTCGGAGGAAAAAACCCGAACGCGCAGAATATTCCGGCGGTTGCAATTATTATCGATTCTACGGATGGTGGAAATAAGACCTTCGGCGGCCAGGTGTTATGGGGCGCCGATGTAAAAGTGAGTGATAGTGATCCCTACGCCTGGGATTATCTCATCAGAGTTGACCTTAACCAGTTCAGTACGGGGGGGACATATGATAATCCGGCTGGCGTTGATGTTCTAGATATCTATGGCGATAATGTGTTGTATGACGACAGCAATAATTTGGTGTATGGCGACTATTCAATCGGCATTTATACTGGAGATACTACTACCGGCGGTGGCATCGAGCTGAAAATACCAAAGGGGGCTTTAGGCTTAAGTGATCAGCAGTTTGGATTTTATATGGATTTTCTGACAGTGCTCCAAACCGCCAACAGTGGCTCAGTCCAAGTAGAGGATGCTATGGATCCTCTCTCTAGTGGTTCGAACACATTGAGCAATTTCCAGTATGCTGACATTACCCAGGTTCCCTTCTTCAGCGACAGCATCGCAATGGGCGCGGTAGCGATCCTGCTTGCCCTCGGTGCCTTCTGGTTCTTCAGGAGGCAGTGAGCTTTTCTTCCCCTTTTACCTGTTTCTTCCACCTGAGCACGGCCCACCAGTATAGGAAAACGTAGGCAACGAACATCAGGTCTCCAAGGTGGGAGTGGAACAGTTCTAGGAAGGATATGCCGCTGTGGTATCCAATAACCAGAAGGGTGAATATCCTCACCGCGTTCAGGGGGATTATCCCGAGGGCGCCGACGAGCAGCAGGGCGGCCTCCCTTCTGCTGGATTTCCTCAGGTATATGAGCAGCAGAGCCGCGAGAATGTAGAGGATAAAAGCGTCCAGCCCGGAGCAGCCGGAACCGATGATCACCATACTGTTCCTTACGACGGCGACGTTCCCCTTCATCGCAATGGGAAGGTTGAAGATGTCTATCAATCCGCGGACGAGGTAGGAAGTGATGTCCATGAAGAGATGGGTGAGCCAGTTAACCGCTACTTCAAAGGTGTCTGTCTTCGCTATTAGTGCAATCATAGCCTCAGCAAGGGGGATGAGTGGAAGAAAACCATCCCTGACCTCAAAGAACACGGAGAACAACCCCAGCAGGAAGAGGGCATGGAATGTGGAAGGACTGGTGTATTCTCCGAAACGAACCACCAAAAAAACGGGAGATATTGCCATCAAAGCAATCCCCAAAATGACACCGACATCGAACTTAAAGGCCCTGGGAACGAGCGCGAAGCGCCTCAAGTAAAGGACGAGAGAGTAGACCAGCCCGAAGTAGAGAAGGAAGGGGGTTCTAAAGAGGGCGAAGAGTAGCACCGTGAAGAGGAACGAAAAAGCGATGTAAAGTTCACTCCTCCTCAAAGAGACCCACCTCCAGGAACTCAACGTCCCTCCTCTCGGCGAAGAGGAGGAATATCAGGCCGAGGCCGATCATCACGAAGGACTGGGCCACGCGGTCGGGAAGGCTGTTCTTCAGAAGGTACAGAACGACCGCGGACGTTACCAGCCAGCCGAGGATGTAGTAAACGACCCGGCCGAAGCGGAGGTAGACAGCGTAGATTGTGACCGCGATGAGGGCCGCCACGAAGGCGTAGTCATAGACCGCCGAAGCCAGAAGGAGAGCGGAGAGAGCCAGCTCTGTCCTGCTGATTTTAACCCCCCTAAGGACTTCGTCCAAGAGGAGGAAGGTTGAGGTAAAAGCCCCAACAGCCTGAACAAGCCCCTCGTGAGTATATATCGAAACGCCGGGAACCATTAAGACAACGGTAAGAACGTAGGCGTAGAACGCTATGAGCGATAGATTCCTGCTCCTGAGCCTAAGGAGATAAGGAACCACCGCCAGTCCAAAGGCCCACTGCTTGAGCACCACACCCGCAAGGAGCGCCGCCATCAGTCCTATCATAGCCTGCTCACCACCACCGGAAGCAGATCCTTTGGGCCGACCTCTATGACCTTGACCCAGCCCATGACCTTCTTCATCAGCTCCTTCCTCTCGCGGTAGGCGTTGTAGAGGACCTCTACCTCATCCTCACTGAGAGTGCTCTTGTCGACAAAGAACACGGGGTTGGGGTACAGCAGGACGACTTTAGAGCCCCTCCTTTCCAAGAGCCGGGATGCCTTCATTATCTCGCCAGGATGGAGACCCAGATCATCCACCACGATAACGTAGGATCCTGCGGGGACTTTCAAAGCCGCCTTCAGCACACCGTGGGCCTCGGAGCCGCTTTTGAGCCTCGCCACGAGCGTCCCAAGTGAAGAGCCCCTGGAAACCTTTGCGGGCCTGAGCGCAGGAAGACCCCTCTCCGCCCTGAGCCCAAGCTCATGGACTACGGACAGGGGATCCAAGGGGTTCTCGATGGCCCTCACAATCCCATGCTCATCGTAGGCCAGAACTTTGATGCCGTGGCCGAAGCGCCTGAAGTATGCCGTTAGCTGCGCTATTATCAGGACGAGGTAGTCCGTCTTTCCAGCCTTAAGCTCACGGCGGAATCTAGGGTCTACGTTTATGAGAAGGTAGATATCCGCCATGGTCTCCCTCTTGAAGACCCTGATGATGAGCTTCTGGAGCCTCGAGGTGGCCTTCCAGTCTATCTTCGTTATGTCGTCTCCAGGGAGGAACTCCCTCAGCTCCTGGAACTCCAGGGTCTCGGCGCCGATTCCAAGGGCCCTCTCGGCCTCGGCGAGGGCCTCAACCTGGCGCTTCTCCCTCATGGCCTCGCGTATGCTCCTCTGGGAAGGAAAGACAGCCATTTCGCCCCTCCCGATCACCGGAAAGCTCGCCCTGAAGAGGCCGAGCTCGTCCTCAAATACGGCCTCAGCCTTCAGGTTTATCCTGCCCTTGGCCTGGGGAACCACGGTCTGCTCGAGGTACTTCCTCTCCCCCGGCCTGACGAACGCCTTCAGTCCTCTCGCGAAGGCCTTTTCGGAGGTCTCCCTGACCCTTACCAGGCCGGCTACATCGGAGAGGTTCTCAATCCTGACACGGGCCTTTACCGGCTCCCTTTCGGTGCCCCTCTCAGGGAGGCTTCTCTCGACCCTGACCTTCGGTTTGAAGGCCATCCTGGCGAGGGAGTAGTGGGCCATCAGGGCCACGCCAATGAGGGCCGCCGCCGGGCTTCCCAGGAGGTAAGCCGTGCCGGCAACAACGGCAGCGAGGGAGAGGACGACCTCGGCGCGCTTCATTCCACCGGCACCTCTATACGCTCAAGGACATCCCTGACGATGGTCTTGCCGTCTATCCCCTCCACCTCGTACTCGGGCTTCACGACTATCCTGTGGGCCATAACAGGAACTGCAAGCCACTTAACGTCGTCGGGTATAACATAGCCCCTGTTTTCGAGGTAGGCCCTGACCTTCGCCGCGTAGAGGAGGTGCTCGCCCGCCCTCGGAGAGGCGCCGAGGATGACCCTCTCGTCCAGCCTCGTTTCTTTGACGACTTCGTAAATGTAGTCTATTATCGCATCACTCACGTGAACCTTCATCGCGTCCCTCCGGGCCTGCGCCAGCTCGCTCTGGAGGACAACCTGCTTTGCCTCGGAGAACTGGCCAAGATTCTTCCTCCTCAGCATCTCCTTCTCGGTGTCCTCCGGGAGATATGACATGTCTATCCGCATCATGAAACGATCCACCTGCGCCGTCGGCAACTCGTAGACGCCCTCCATTTCTACCGGGTTCATCGTGGCGAGGACGACGAAGGGCTCCGGGAGCTTGAGGGGGAGGCCCTCTATGGTGACCTGCCTCTCCTCCATTGCCTCAAGCAGGGCCGACTGAGTCTTCGGTGAGGCGCGGTTGATCTCATCGACGAGGACGACGTTGGCGAAGATGGGGCCCTTCCTTATCTTGAACTCCCCGGTGCGCATGTCGTAGAAGGTGTGACCAATGAGATCCGCGGGTAGTAGATCTGGGGTCATCTGAACCCTGGAGAACTTCAAACCGAGCGTGTTCGCGAAGTTCTTGCTGAGGGTAGTCTTCGCTATTCCCGGGACTCCCTCGAGGAGCACGTGTCCGTTTGCTATCAAGGCTATAGTCATGAGCTCAACTATGTCCTCCATTCCCACGAGGGCCTTTCTAATCTCCGCCTGTATCTTTTCGAGTATCATCTCAATCACCCATCCTCATCAGCATTTCCCTAACTTCGTTCTCATCCCAGCCCTTCTCCCTCGCTAGGGAGAGGGCAACCTCATCAACGTTGATCTCCTTCCGGAAGAAGCGTGATGCGAACCTCCGGATAAACCTTCCCAGCAACCCAAAGACTCCCAGCTCCTTGAGCAGTATGAGGGCCGCTACCGCCAGTATGAGCTTCACAGCCCTGTCCTTCGGGAGGACACGGGTTATCGTGACAGTTCCTACTGTGTAGAGGTTGAAGTCTGGATGGTGGGCCTCGTCGAAGTAGAAGACGTCGCCGCCCAAGTAGTCGATGAGGTTGCTCAGGAACTGCTTATTCTCCTCGAACTGCATGTTGGCGAGCACGTCAGGGTCGGAGAGAACCACTATCCTGCCGTTCCCGTACCTGAGCTCGGTCATTATCGGGTACATCCTCCTGTGGAGATTTATCATCGCCACTTTGCTGACGTAGGCCTCGCCCTTCCTTGTCACTATGATTCCCGAAGGCTCGTTGGTAACGACCTTGGTCACGTTTCTGGCCAAGAGCGGGTCCTCTATCCTGACCGACACCACCAGCCTGTCGTCCCCCTCGTAGAAGAAGTCCCAGAGGGGGTAGTCGGATATGCCCACAGGGACGTTGAGGGCGCGCAGTATCTCGTTCCCGGTTCCGAAATCATCGGCTATGAAGAGAGTGTTGCCCCTCTCGAGGAAGAGCTTTATCTGCTCCACCTCTGCCCCGGTGAAGGTCATGTTCGGGCCGATTATGATGAGGACGCCGTTCAGCTCGCTGATGTTCGCTATGTCAAAGGACTCGAAGATTGGAACAACGTTTTTGCCCTTTAGATAGGCCAACTTAACAAATCTCGAGGTGCCGTCCCATCCGCTGTTGAAGATGCTGTATTGAGTGGAGCTCTTAAAGACGGGAATCGTCAGAGGCATCGTGATGAGCGTGAAGAGCATGAGGAGCAGTATGAGGTACTTGACGGTCTTGTTCATCCCGACACACCCCGCAGGAGGTTCTCCATGGCATTCACGAACTCGGCAGTCTCGCCCTCACTCAGGGGCATCTCACCGTAAACGGCCTTCTCGTGGAGCTTGGTCACGGTCTCAAGGTAGGGGTAAAGCTCCCAGTCCCTTAGAGCCCTCAGGACTTCCCTCGGGGTCATGCTCTCGCTTACCCCGAGGGCCTCCCTAAGCCTCTCCCTGAGAAGGGTGTAAGCCTCACCAACATCTTCGGGTATCTTGAACTCCGTCTCGGCCTTGATGGGGACTTTTTCTTCCCCTGGGACTACATCAGGCTCGGGCTTCTTCCTGGCAGGAGCCTTGTCTCCTTCCTTCCTCCTCTCCAGCAGGATGAGGGCAACCATCAGGAGGGCAAGCAGGGCTATCGCGATGTACCTCAACATCATGTTCTCCGGCGGAACGACCTTCAGGACTACCACGTTGGACTTGGCCTTCTCATACCTCTCGTTTCCCGAGAAGGAGGCGTAGACCTCGAACTCCCCTGTTTCATTGGGCTTCAGCTCGAAGGAAAACGTCCCGTTATCTGGAGTGAGCCTGAGGTACTCCTTCCCGGCCACGTAGACGGTAATCGGGAAAGGAAGGGCCGGGTCAACGGTTCCGGTGAAGACCGCGGTCTTTCCGAGAACCACCTCGGACGGGCCATCGAGGGTTATGGAGACGGGGTACCTTGTGAACCTTACGATCACTTCCTTCATAGTTGCAGCGTGTGTTGCATCACCCCCGAACCTGAGGGTCACCTTGAAGCTCGTCGCAACGGGGGAGAAGTAGCCCTTCGAAAAGCCGCCATCGCTCCCGGTGGTCAGGGTGGAGTTACCGACGGTTATTTTTCTACCTCCAAGCGGGTTGCCGTAATAGTCGACGAGCCTGCCCGAGAGGTGAACTGTGCTGTTGAGAAAGGCGCTGTATGAGTCATCGACTATGAAGGAAGTGGGTATCCTCCTCACCGTCACAGTGACGTTGTTCGACCTCTCGCCCCCCTGAACCGCGTAGATTCTGTACGTCCCAAGCTCATCAAACCTGTAATTCGTGGAGAAGAGGCCGTTTCTGGAGTTAACTAGAAGGAGGGAAGTGGAGTTCCCCCCCTCGATGACCACCGTCACCGAGGAGTTGCCGGGGCACGAACCGAATATGGTAATAGTCTGGTGGAGGATTGGGCTATCATCGGAGACACCTATGACGAAGTCCCCCTGCCCGGGAGGGAGGTTCGAGACGAGCTTCCTTATCGCCGCCAGGTGGGTTCGGACCTTGGCGGTGTTGAAGGTGAGAACCTCCGTCCCGTTCATCAGCCTTATTCCCTCTATAACATCAAGCGTTCTCTCCATATCATCGACAGTGCTGAGTATCCCCGAGGCAAGGGCGGGAGTGGGGTTCTCATGGAACTCGAGGACGAGCTGAACGAGTACAACCATCTCGCTGGCGAAGTCGTAGAAGGGAGGGATCACCCTCATGACCGTCGAGTTTACCCCTTTCTCTTGATAGTAGAGGCTCTCATCCTTTATCAGCTCGAGCTCGCTGAGGGTGAGGTTCGCCAGCTTGAGGGAGTAGTTCTCGTTCACGAGGGCGTAGCGGAGGGAGTAATCAAACCTAACCAAAACCTGGGAGAAGTACTGGTACAGGAAAACATCCCTCTGGGTCGGCTCCTGAACGGCCTTCCCCGAGGCCAGGGGGACGGAACCTATGATTAGAATGAGGATGATTAAAATCGAAACCTTCCTCATGGCTATCATACCCACAAGGCATAAAAACCTTTTAAGTTTATTCGTTGGAGGTGTTAAAATGGGGCGCCTTTGGGGAAGTCTGTTAGCCATAGCTGGAATAGCGCTCTGGTACTACGGGGGTACCCAGGGAAACGTGGCCCTGGTCAACCTGGGAATAGGGACTATAATACTGGGTATCGTACTCGCAGCCTTCCCTTCCAGGGGATACGTGGACAGGGATGCGCTGCGCCTTAGCTGTCGTGACTTCTGCGGCTTCGTCGAGAACATGAGGGAGGGGCTGGAGCTCAGGGGTTCCCCCGTTGTAATACCCCCCTACGAGAACCTCCCCAGGGGCGGCCTCTTCCTGCCCAAGAACGAAAACTTTTCCCTCCACCTCGGAAAGTTTGCCGATGGGGCGGTCTTCATAACCGGAACCGAGGAGGAGAGCGGCGTCTTGATGAGTCCCCCTCCAGGATGGGGGATCCTAGAGTACACACTAGAAAACGTGGGGGAGCTCTCCGGAACTGGAGTTGGCTATGCATCATCAGCCGTCTCGTCGGTTCTCAGCGCCCTCGGAATTGGCTCAGCCGAGGCCTTTGAGAGGGAGGACGGGAAAATCGAGTTGTTCGCCAAACCTATGTGTGGGGACCCGTTCTATGCTGACCCGGTACTCTCGGCGATGCTCCTTGGAATAGCGATGGGGAAGGGTGAGGTTTTGAGGGTCGAGTCCTCTGAGAGGGCCAACGACCACGTGAAGCTAATCCTAGAGCCGCTCGGTGGGATAGAGAGATGGCTATGAGGGAGAACGTGATCCTGTTTCTGGCGGTTTGGATTGTGGTTTCCGCCATATTGAGCCCATCAACGGGCATATTCCTCACGATAGCGCTCATCGGTATACTTATAGCGTTAGAGGTCGGTGAGTTCTACCTCACCAAGGACGTTAAGGACTCGCTGAAGTTCTCGGCCTACCTGCTCCTCCTGGCCTTCGCGTTCATAGTGGCGAGAAAGGTGTACGAAGTGATAAAATAGCTGAAAAGGAAGGAAGACTCAAGCCGTCCCGAGGAGCTCCCTAACGGTTCTCCTGACGGCCTCGTAGCTGTTCATCTTTGGCCTCCAGCCGGTCTTCTTGGCCTTCTCTATGCTCAGGCGCATGAACTTGACATCCCCCTTCCAGCCGCGACCGCCATCGACACCGCCAGTGAAGCGGAACCTTGGATTCAAGCCCATCTCCTCACTCACTATCTCCGCTATCTCCTTCACCGTTATCCAGTCGTCGTTGCCCATGTTGTAGAAGTCGACGGTTTTGCTTTCCTTCCTGAAGTGCTCGAAGATGTGAAGCATGCCCTCAACCGTGTCGCTCACGTGGAGATAGCTCTTCCTCTGGGTTCCATCACCGAGTATCTCCAGCTCGTCCGGGTTCTTTTTCAGCTTGTTGATGAAGTCGTAGATGACGCCGTGGTTGGAGCGCTCGCCTATGATATTGGCCAGACGGAAGATTAAAGCCCTGAAGCCGAAGGTGTGGGCGTAGCCGCTTATCAGGGCCTCAGCCGCGAGCTTCGCTCCGCCGTAGACGCTTATCGGCTCTAGCGGGGCGTAGTCTTCAAGGGTGGGGATTACTTCGGCATCACCGTAGACGGTTGAAGAGCTCGTGAAGACGAGGTACTCAACGTCTGAATCCCTCATCGCGTTGAGCAGGTTGTAGGTTATGAGGACGTTGGTCTCGTAGAGCAGTTCGGGGCTCTGGGCGCCGATTCTAACTTCCGGGTTTGCCGCGAGGTGGAAGACGACGTCAACGCCCTCAACGGCCCTTTCAACGATCTCAGGGTTTCTCATGTCGCCCTTTATGAACTCGAAGCGCTCGTTGTCGAGCCAGCGCTTGATGTTGTCGAGGCTTCCGGCGCTCAGGTCGTCGAGAACCCTGACTTCGTTTCTGGATTCCATCAGCGCGTCAACAAGGTGTGAACCTATGAAGCCGGCACCGCCCGTAACGAGAACTCTCATCTATACCACCCATTTTGATAATGCAAAATAATTTAAATACGTTTGCTTCAAAAATTCTCGGTACCAAAAGAGACCATGGTGATACTGATGAAAGTTCTCATAATGGCCGGCGGCTACGCGACGAGGCTCTGGCCCATAACGAAGGACAATCCCAAGGCCCTGCTTCCCCTCGGCGAGAAGACGATACTCGATTACATCATGGAGAAGGTAAACGAACTGGGCTTGGATGCTTACATCTCGACCAACAGGTTCTTCGAGGCCCACTTCAAACCCTACGCGGAGAAGTACGGGGTTGGGCTGATAGTCGAGGACACCCTCCACGAGGAGGAGAAGCTCGGCACTATCGGGGCGATGAAGAGGGCCGTTGAGGAGCTCGGCCTCGACGACTACCTCATCATAGCGGGCGACAATCTCTTCTCCTTCTCGCTCTCGGACTTCCTGCGCGCCTATGACGGGAGGACCCTCATAGCGGTTTACGACGTCGGCGACCCGGAACTTGCCAAACGCTACGGTGTGGTCGTCCTTGAGGGTGACAAAGTTATCTCCTTCCAGGAGAAGCCTGTTCAGCCCCAGTCAACGCTCATAAGTACCGGCGTTTACGTGTTCCCAAAGGCCGTGATGGAACGCGTAGACGAGTATCTCTCCAATGGCAACAGGGATTCGCCGGGCTACTTCCTCCAGTGGCTTTTGGAGAAGGGGGAGCCGATAAAGGCCTACCGCTTCTCCGATTACTGGTACGACATAGGGAGCGCTGACAGCTACCTCGAGGCCCTGAAGACCCTCCTTAAGGAGAGTCACATCGAGGAGATTCAAATAAGTCCCTACTCCAAGATAATCCCACCGGTGGTCATCAGGAGGGGCGCCAAGATCCTCGGCCGCTCGATAATCGGGCCATACGCCTACATAGGCGAGGACTGCGTGATAGAGAACTCCGACGTCAGCGACTCGATAATCTTCAGGAGAACCATCATCAGAAACTCGACTATATGGCGCTCCATCATAGATGAGAAGTGCGAGATACGGAACCTGGAGCTGAGGAAGAGCCTCGTCGGCGGGCACGCGAAGATACAGAGAGGAGAATGAGTGGAAACAGAGAATAGTGAGGGGCACCGCGTTGGGAAGGCGGGAGTGAAGTTCCATTCGCCATGAACCTTCGCCATTAATTCAACCCACAGTCTTCACAAACCATGGATCATGCTTCAGTTCCAGTCCGGGCTGTGAAGCTTTTGCTTCAATCTCCATTCACGGCACTCCACACGACAAGAGCGCCAAAGACCGACACGTTTGTGAGATACTTGGCATGAAATTAACAGGAACCTCTCTGAGCCAGTGAACTTTTAAACCCATGGCCGTTTCTTTCTTCATGAGTGGAGGGATCGGTCTCATTTTCGACATGGACGGTGTGCTCTACCGAGGGAACAAACCGGTGGAAGGAGCGGGGGAGCTGATAAACTTCCTGAAGGAGTGGGGGATTCCATTCATATTTCTCACCAACAACTCCACCAGAGACCCCTCAATGTACCGCGAGAAGCTTCTCTCGATGGGCATAGACGTTTCTGAAGAGAGAATCGTCACGTCGGGCCTTGCGACGAGGCTCTACATGGAGAAGCACTTCGAACCCGGAAGGATCTTCGTCATCGGCGGCGATGGCCTGCTGAAGGAGATGGAACGCCTCGGCTGGGGCGTTGTAGGCGTTGAAGAGGCCGGAAACGGCGGGTGGAAGGAGGTCAAATACGTCGTCGTCGGCCTCGACCCCTATTTAACCTACGAGAAGCTCAAGTACGCCACACTGGCGATAAGGAACGGGGCGCGCTTTATAGGCACGAACCCGGACACGACGTATCCAGCTGAGGAAGGCCTCTACCCCGGCGCAGGTGCAATAATAGCCGCGCTGAAGGCATCAACGGACGTCGAGCCCCTTATAATAGGCAAGCCCAATGAACCAGCTTACGAGGTCGCTAGGGAGAAGCTCGATGGGGTTGAAGAGATCTGGATGGTTGGAGACAGGCTTGACACCGACATAGCCTTCGCGAAGCGCTTTGGGATGAAGGCGATAATGGTCCTGACGGGCGTAAGCGGCCTCGAAGACATTGAGAAGAGTGGAATAAGGCCGGACATAGTCCTGCCGAGCGTTAAGGAACTCATTGAGTACCTCAAAGTCAAGCTGGAGGAGGAAGGATGAACCTCAATGAACTGCTTGAGAGACTCGTTCACCAGGAGAACGAGCTCTACAACCTCCACAAGCTTGGAGAGACCTTCGCAACCTTCGAGAGACCGGAGCTGGCCGAGGTCTTCCAGCTGATAGCCGAGGAAGAGCTCAGGCACAGGAAGACTCTAGAGGACATGCTCTCGGGCAAAACCCTCGAGGGGACGGCGGTTATAGACTACCTCGACTCCCTGTCCCTTGAGCCGATGCTGGACGACGCCAGGGCCGAGCCGGAGAGCCTGGAGGAGCTGGTCATAGAGGCTTTGATACGGGAGAAGCACGCTTACGAGCTGTATATGAAGCTTGCCACGATCCTGGACGGATCT
The DNA here is from genome assembly GCF_002214485.1 of Thermococcus pacificus. Taxonomy (NCBI): domain Archaea; kingdom Methanobacteriati; phylum Methanobacteriota; class Thermococci; order Thermococcales; family Thermococcaceae; genus Thermococcus; species Thermococcus pacificus. Next base: position 534,932 of record NZ_CP015102.1, on the reverse strand, counting down.
TTGGCTCAGATATTCAAAATGATGGGTGGAGAAGAGCTCAAGCACGCATACAGACTCAAGCTGGTCTACGAGGGCCTCTGACATTTGGATAAATTATCCGACATCTCTCTTTTTTACCCCTTCACGCAGGGGGCAAATTCCGGAGCATAAATTCGTCACCCCGGCAACTTTCTAGGGGGCAAGGTATATTTAGGAGTGCCCGCTTACCAGTTAGCTGATGCTTTTACTATAAGGGGCAGCGATAAACAACTGTAAGTCAGGGGTGTTTATATGCCTGTTGAAAAAGTGATGAAAAGAGACGGTAGAATCGTGCCATTCGATAAAGAGCGTATAAGGTGGGCTATCCAAAGGGCAATGCTTGAAGTTGGAGTCCACGATGACAAGCTTCTCAACAAGGTCGTCAGGCGCGTCGTCAGAAGGGTAAACGAACTCTACGACGGCCAGGTGCCAAACATTGAGAACATCCAGGACATAGTTGAGCTCGAACTCATGAGGGCGGGCCTTTTCGATGTGGCAAAAGCCTACATCCTCTACCGTAAGAGGAAGGCAGAGATAAGGGAGGAAAAGAAGAAGATCCTCAACAAGGACAAGCTCGACGAGATAGACAAGCGCTTCTCAATCAACGCCCTCCGCGTCCTCGCTTCCCGCTACCTGATAAAGAACGAGAAGGGAGAGATCATCGAGAGCCCCAGGGAGCTTTTTGAGAGGGTTGCAGTTCTGGCGGTCATCCCAGATCTACTCTACGACGAGAGGGTCTTCGACAAAAACGGCGGGCATGCTGCCAATCCAAAGGGCATCGAGAAGTACCTCTCAAAGCTCGACGAGTACGACGGAAAGCTCTCTATTGGGCGCTTCAAGCTCAACAAGTGGCATTTCGAGAGGCTCCTGAACCTCTACCGCGAGCTGGCAGAGAAGGGCCAGATGAAGGTTTCAATCGATGAAATCGTCGAGATGCTGGAAAACGGGGCCTTTGACAAATATGAGGACGAGATAGAGGAGTACTTCAGGCTCATGACCGGCCAGATCTTCATGCCCAACACGCCGGCACTCATAAACTCCGGAAGGCCCCTTGGAATGCTCTCAGCCTGCTTCGTCGTGCCAATAGAGGACGACATGGAGAGCATCATGAAGGCGGCCCATGATGTCGCCATGATACAGAAAATGGGTGGCGGAACTGGTTTGAACTTCTCAAAGCTCCGCCCAGAGGGTGACCTCGTCGGGACCACAACGGGAGCGGCGAGCGGGCCCGTCTCGTTCATGCACCTTATTGATGCCGTCAGTGACGTCATAAAGCAGGGCGGCGTGAGGCGTGGAGCCAACATGGGAATCTTGGAGGTCTGGCACCCCGACATAGAGAAGTTCGTTCACGCCAAGGAGCGGAACACCGGAACGAACGTGCTCAGCAACTTCAACATAAGCGTCGGCCTCTGGGAGGACTTCTGGGAGGCCCTGAAGGAGGGCAAGCGCTACCCCCTCGTGAACCCGCGCACGGGCGAGAAGGTCAAGGAGATAGACCCCAAGAGCCTCTTTGAGGAACTTGCCTACATGGCCTGGGCCAAGGCTGACCCCGGTGTTGTGTTCTTCGATGTTATCAACAGAAGGAACGTGTTACAAAGTGCTAAGAATGAGCCAATTCGTGCTACTAATCCATGCGGGGAGGAGCCTCTTTACGACTACGAATCCTGTAACCTCGCCTCGATAAACCTAGCTAAGTTCGTGAAGTATGACGACGAAGGAAAGCCATACTTTGACTGGGACGAGTACGCCTACGTGATACAGAAGGTGGCCAAGTACCTCGACAACGCCATCGATGTAAACAAGTTCCCGCTGCCGGAGATAGACCGCAACACGAAACTCACCAGGAGGATAGGCGTCGGGATGATGGGTTTGGCGGATGCCCTCTTCAAGCTCGGAATCCCCTACAACAGCAAGGAAGGCTTTGAGTTCATGCGCAAGGCCACCGAGTACCTCACGTTCTACGCCTACAGGCAGAGTGTTGAAACCGCCAAAAAACGCGGCCCGTTCCCGCTCTACGAGAAGACCAAATACAAGGACGGCGAACTGCCCGTCGAGGGCTTCTACCACCGCGAAATATGGAACCTGCCGTGGGACGAACTTGCAGAGGACATCAAGCGCTATGGCGTCAGAAATGGAATGGTCACGACCTGCCCGCCGACCGGAAGCGTTTCAATGATAGCAGACACCTCAAGCGGAATAGAGCCGATATTCGCGCTCGTCTACAAGAAGAGCGTAACGGTTGGTGAGTTCTACTACGTTGACCCCGTCTTCGAGGCCGAACTGAAGAGGCGCGGTCTCTACAACGATGAGATACTGAAGAAGATAAGCGACAACTACGGCTCAGTCCAGGGACTTGAGGAGATCCCCGAGGAGCTGCAGCGCGTTTTCGTAACCTCGATGGACATCCACTGGCTTGACCACCTCCTGGCACAGGCCAACATCCAGCTCTGGCTCACTGACAGCGCGAGCAAGACCATAAACATGCCTAACGACGCCACTGTCGAGGACGTTAAGGCCGCTTACCTCCTCGCCTACAAGCTCGGTTGCAAGGGTGTAACGGTTTACCGCGACGGCTCGCTTTCGGTCCAGGTATACAGCGTCGAGGGCGAGAAGAGGAAGCGCGTTCCGGCGAAGCCGAGCAAATACGCGATTGAGAAGCTCAAGGCGGTTGTCGAAGCCGAGCCGTGGCTGGCGCGCTTCATCAACGTCGAGGCCATACTCAACGGTACCAACGGGAAGAAGGAGTCCCAGCCGCGAGGTCTAACCTTTCCCGTCTCCCATATCTCGGCTCCAAAACCGGCCCACGAGCACCCGCACCATGCTGAAAAGCCAGAGATACCTGAGGAGAAGATACGGGAACTCTTAGGCGTTGCATACTGCCCCGTCTGCTACGAGAAGGACGGCGAGCTTGTGGAGCTCAGGATGGAGAGCGGCTGTGCAACCTGTCCGAGGTGTGGATGGAGCAAGTGCGTCATAAGCTAATCTCTTTTCTTCCATTTCTATGCTCTCCCAGAAATTGACACTTTCCTGTCAAAGCATCCTTTTTAAGGACCACGTTTTAACTTTTGCCACTCAGAGGAAAGCCTTAAGTGAACCGGCCCTAACTTTGGGTATTCGGGGGTGTTGACATGGACAAGGTCTATCTCACCTGGTGGCAGGTTGACAGGGCGATATTTGCATTGGCTGATGAACTGAGGAAAAATTTCATGCCGGATGTGATAGTCGGAGTTGCGAGGGGCGGACTCATTCCAGCCGTGAGGCTCAGCCACATCCTCGGCGACGTTGAGGTCAAGGTCATCGATGTCAAGTTCTACAAGGGGATTGACGAGAGAATGGAGAAGCCCGTGATAACCATACCCCTCCACGGCGAGTTCAAGGGCAAGAAGGTGGTAATCGTCGACGACGTCAGCGACACGGGGAAGACGCTTGAGGTCGTCATCGACGAGGTTAAAAAAGCTGGAGCGAGCGAGGTTAAGGTCGTCTGCCTCAGCATGAAGCCCTGGACGAAGGTCGTGCCGGACTTCTACGTCTTCAGAACCGACAAGTGGGTCGTCTTCCCCTGGGAGGAGTTCCCGGTCGTCGTGAGGGAGTGAGGTTTTAACTTTTTGATTCTTCCACTTGCACCCACTTGCATCTTCATGCAACTCCTTTACTCGGCCTTCTTTTGAATCATCCTAACTGAAAAACGCAACTCCAAACGAATTTATACTCGAAAAAAACAAGTAAGAATTTTTACTTTAAGTAAAAGGAAAGACTTATAAGGAAAAGTTGCATAATCAGTATTGCACAACCATTGCAGAGGTGAACCCCTTGAAGTGGAAGCCTTTGTTCGCAGTCCTGCTGGGACTGCTGATGATCGGAATGGCAGCGGGAAGCGCAGCAGCGATGCCGAGTCCCTCCCAAAATTCCCACACAAAAGCAGTGGTTATGAAGGAGTTCCCAACTAAACTCTTGGTGGATACCCCCACGAGACAGACCTTTGTTTTTGGAGACCTTTTAGTAGACTATAGGACCAATGGCATAGAAGCAAAAATAATTATCACAAACACAACTACAGGTGAGATAATTGACGTTGTCCACCTAACGTCCACCAAGATAAATGATTCATACATACTGACCATGGAAGATACTTCCGGGACCACATACTCTATAAGAACCCCAATAAACATGATAGATCCAGGCTTGAAAACAAAGCAGTTAATATCAAAGCCAGGGATTAACAAGGAGTCAAGTAACATTATGACCTTAACCACACAGCAACATTACTGGTGGGACGGAGTGTACTTTGTCAAAGGCTACATGATACGGTACCCGCATCCAGATTATGAGTACTATGGAATAGAACCATGGGATACTGCTTCAATAAAAGGCAATAAGCTCACGCACTTACACTTCTCCTGGGCGAAATCAAAGTTTCTCCTAGACGCTGGACCAACTGCACTAGGTGCTGCTATAGGTGCTTACTTCGCCAACGTGCCAGGCGCTGTTATTGGAGCCATAACTGGCCTGGCAGCAGGGATAACATTTGGAAACTACCTTTTGGATGAGCATGGCTGCTTATGGGTATGGTTCGCTTGGAAATGGGAATATCACTGGCGCTGGATACCTCCGGGGTATGAATACGGACCTGTTTTAAAATATCTAAGGATAGCCAGCTACACACTTAAAAATGACTACCACCTATCAAATCCCTGAGGTGAAAAACCATGAGACGCTGGACTTTCGTTCTTCCATTCATTTATTTCCTCTTCCTTTTTGCACTAACATTCATGGATTTCCCACGACAAGTAAATCGCCCATGGATGTGGATCCAAATTGGAGGGTTAGTATTCATGATAGTGCTCGGGAGCTACCTCGACAGAAACATTCCAACAGCAGAATTAACAGTGATAGGCGCCTTCACTCTCCTTTGGCTTGCTTTGGCATTCCTCATTCCACTCAAAGAAGAGTACTTTGCACTCTTGGGCCTAATCATCGAGCTGGGAATAGTGATCATCGTCGAATGGTTCTTCAGAGGAGGCTAATAAGGAACTCCCCGAAAACCCCTTTAACCCCTTTCTCCAACTTTTCTAGGTGGTGTTATGAGGGCGTTCATAGCGGTAGAGGTCAGCGACGAAGTTAGGGACAATCTCTTGAAGGCCCAGGAGAGGATAGGGAGCAAAGCGGCAAAGATAAAGTTCGTCGAGCGCGAAAACTTTCACGTAACGCTGAAGTTCCTCGGCGAGATTGACGAAGCAACAGCTGAGGAAGTCAAGAAGTCCCTGGAGGAGATAGCCAAGAAGCACAAAAAGCACCGCGTTAGAGTTAGGGGCATCGGCGTCTTCCCGAATCCCAACTACGTGAGGGTAATCTGGGCCGGCATAGAGAACGACGAGGGCATAAAGGCGATAGCGGCCGATGTGGAGAGGGAGATGCGTCGCTTGGGCTTCAAGAAGGAAAAAGACTTCGTTGCCCACATAACCATTGGCCGCGTCAAGTTCGTGAAGGATAAGCTTGAGCTGGCGATGGCGCTGAAAGACCTTGCCAACGAGGAATTTGGGGAGTTCGAGGTCAACGCGATAGAGCTCAAGAAGAGCACGCTGACTCCGAAGGGACCGATCTACGAGACGGTGGCGAGGTTCGAGCTGGCGGAATGAGGTGTGAGCATGGACGCCGAGTCCGTCATCAAGGAAGTCCTACAGCAAATCAGGCCAACAGAAGAAGAGAGAGCCTTCATCGAGAACCTGATGAGGGAACTTGAGGAGCTCGCCGTGGAGACCATTGAGGAGCTCGGCCTCGACGTTAAGCCCTACTTCGTCGGCTCCCTCGCGAAGGACACTTATCTCGCTGGAGACCACGACGTTGACCTTTTCTTGGCTTTTCCGCTCGAAACTCCCCTTGAAGAGCTCCGGGAGAAAGGCCTGGAGCTCGGAAAGGCCATGGCCGAGAGGCTCGACTCCTATGAGATTGCCTACGCGGAGCATCCGTACGTGAGGGCGCGATATAGAGGGGTGAGCGTTGATCTGGTGCCCTGCTACGACGTTAAGAGCTGGAAGGACGTCAGGACGGCCGTCGACCGCTCGATACTCCACACGGAGTGGGTGAACGAGAACATCAGGGGAAAAAACGATGAAGTCCGCCTCCTCAAGCGCTTTTTGAAGGGTATTAACGCCTACGGTAGTGAAATTTACGTGCGCGGTTTCTCGGGCTACCTTGCCGAGATTCTGGTTATAAAATACGGCTCATTCCTGGAGGTCCTTGAAAAGGCCGACTTCATACTGAGGCAGAAGATAATCGACCCCGGAAACTGGCTCAAGCGCGAGTACGAAACCGCAATGAACACCGTCAAGAGGGAAGCCGATGAGGACAGGCCGCTTATAGTCATAGACCCCGTCGATCCGAGGAGGAACGTCGCGGCAAACCTGGGCTGGGAGCGATATGGGATTTTTTATTTCAAAGCAATGAAATTCCTTGAGGAGCCCTCGACGAAGTTTTTCTTCCCCGAGAAACCTAGGGCAGGGAACTACCTGGATGAGCTCAGGAGGAAGGGAACCCACCTTGTGGTGCTGGCCTTCGAGAAGCCGGACTTAGTAGACGACCTCCTCCTGCCTCAGCTCGAAAGGAGCGCGCGGGGTTTTGAGAAGGCCCTGGAACGGGAAGGCTTCAGAGTCTTTGGTTGGGATTACGGGTACTCAGGCGATAAAGCATTCATAATGCTCGAACTCGATAGGGTTGAACGTGAGAGGGTAACGATAAAGCCCGGCCCGGAGTTCTTCACCGAGAGGGGGCTGGACTTCTACAGGAAAAACGAAAGGGTCTGGGTGAGGGGGAAGCGGCTCTACGCGGAGAAGAGGGTGAAAGAGAACATCGTCGACGTTATCTCAGAGCTCCTCGAAAAGAACCAAGTGGCCCTGGGCAAGGGGATTCGAGAAATGATAAAACTGGCGGATGTCTTAGCAGACTACGCTCCCAAGGAGCTGGAGCAGAGCGCGTATCTCTTCCTGAGCAGAGAGAAGTGGAACCTGAAGTAGCAGCAGGGACTTCCTATGCCGTTCAAGGCTCTCACTCACTTTCTGTACGATACGCTTCAGCTCCAGGTATCCCTTTCCGCCCAGTTTCGTCAGCAGGGGCTCGTCCACTATTTTACCTTTCTCTGGTTTTGAGTCCTGCATTTCCATCCCCCATCGATGGACTTATGTGATTATTCCTCGCGGAGGTTTTAAATGTTAGGCTTCCCAAAAAGGGAACGAAAGGTCAGGGAAAACTGCGGGCATCAGTTTCTGTGTTCACACCACTCCGAATTTTCCCAGTGGCCGTGAACCTCACCTGGTATGTGGCCGGTGTCGGCGACGGCCCACTCGAGGTTGTAGGGCTCGATAAGAGAACGAAGCTCGCCCCGCAGATCGCGCTTCCCGACGTAGAGGGCCGCCCTCGTGACGACGTTATAGCCGCTGTTGGGAACCTCCGGTTTAAGCGCCTCGCTCCAGGCATTCTCAGTTGTTTCCCATCCCTCAAGGCCCTCCATCGAGCCGAGGTCCCAGAGGTGGTGAAGGCCTTCGAAGTTGAGGAGCCTCAGGTAGGCCTCTATGAAGATGCTCTTGGTTTCGCTGCCGTCAAAATATCTCATAAGCTCGATAATGGCCTTGGCTATTGCTGAGACATTGCCAAAGGAAACGCGCGTGTCGAGGTTCTCCCAGAAGCGCGGGCAGGAGTGGTTGGCGAGGAGCATCAGGTAGTAGGCCCTTCCAAGTTTGAGGGCCTCTCTATCGCCGTTCACGGGTTCGAGGACGTAGCCGAGCGAGGTCTCCACCCCAAAGTAATCGTAGTAGTCCCTGAAGAAGACCCTCGCGTAGCGGACGAGGAACTCCTCGGCGTTTTGAGAACCAACACCGAGATCTTCAAGGCCCTTCAGCACGCCGAGTCTCACAAACCGGTTTAGTTCCTCGAAGAGCCTCGTGAAGGCTACCTTCCAGACCTGGCTCACCTTTCTTCCCTTCACTTCCCTCGCGAAGACCTTTCCATCGGCCCTGCGATAGCCGAGCCACCTCGAATCGCTCGTCTTGCCGTCGAGGCTTAAATCAAAGTAGTCGCTCCATGCGGAGTAGTCTTTAACTCCCATCTCGAATGAGCATTCGCCGTCGAGGCGCCTGAACTCCCCGGAGAGCTTTTTCCTGACAAACTCCATCGCCGAGACGCGCTCGACGCCGTTCTCTTCAAGGCCCCCCATCCATGCGGTGAAGCGGTCAAGTTGAGCAGGGTTTCCGAGGAGACTCTCGAGGTCGCTGGCTGTGAAGAGAAGATAGGGAACGCCGAGGTTCTCCTTGTAGTCGTCGCGGTAGGCGAGGGTAGCTGAAACTAACCCAGGAACGTCGAGGGTGTTGAAGGCGAAAGCATCGCTTATGCGCCACTCCCTCCCAAAGACGAAGGAATTTCCATAGCGGTTGCAGGAGTGCTTGGCCTGCGGAAAGTCATAGAGGAGCTGTCTCTCGTCTAAGAGGAAGACGAGCCTTTTGTCCGTCGAGGACTCAACTATGGAAGCGCTTTTCCGGGTTATCACCGCCTCAGGAAGCCAGTAGCCGATGACGTCCTTCTCACCGGTGAAAGGGGTGTAGAAGTCGAAGGAAACCTTTGCAAGGATTCTCTGTTCAAACTCGTCGAGGTGGGGAACTATCGGGTGGAAGGGCGTTGTCGGAACGGCATCAAACCCCTGGAGAAGGCCAACGGTTTCCTCGAAGGCTTTTCTGTGGTACCGCAGGAGCATGAGAAATGTGAAGGGCTCTATGTCCACGCTTATCCCCTTCATCCTGGAAAGTGTGTCCGAGATGTGCTCGTAGGAGTAGAGCATTGCCCGCGTCCAGTTCTCGCCTCTGACCTCTTCACCGCGGATTTTAACCGCGACAGGGCTCTTTCTTTCCTCGTACTCTATCGGCTTTGAACCGTCGCCGTCATGAACGTAGACTATATCGCCGGGCTGGTATGCGTGGAAGTGGTGGGCGTACTTCATGAACATAAGTCTCACCGTGAGTGATACATCTTCGTCCCTTATTTCCCTTTCGGCCCGGAAAAGACGGACATTTTTACCCATAACTGCCCGATAGGTTAATAAGGGTGTGCATCGAGTTTCTGGCGGTGGGAGAATGGAGAGGGAACTCAGGCGGATTCTCGGGGAAGACCTGGCCAACTATCTCGAACTTATGAGGGCGAAGCTCGCCTTCGCTGAAGAGCTCTACGGGATAAAGATGAACTACGTCCCGCTTATTACTGAGGGAGAAATAGTCGTCCTTGATAAGAACGACGGAAAGATTAAATGGCTCAGAACAAAGAGCCCGCTCACGGTTGACGAGCTAAAATCCCTCGCGGAAAAAATAAAGAAGAACCTCGAGAGCGGCTACGTCGAGATGCTCTTAGCCATGAACATGTCCTGCGTGAACGGGCCAGGGGAGTGATCAGCCCCCGTAAACAACGGGGAGCACCTTAACGACGTCCCCGTCTTTGAGCCTGCAGTCAGTGACCTTCCTCTCGTTCACCAGGATGTGGTGCTCGGCCGGGCTTATCCCGAGCTCCCGCAGTAGCTCTCTGACGCTCTTCCCCTCTTCCACCTCAAGCTCCCTTCGCGGCCCGTGTTTTAGGGCATGCTCGCCGTAGAGGACGAGGGTCACTCTCATGAGAACCACCAAAAGGAAAATCAGAGGCCGAGGCGCTTTCTTATACGCTTCACCTCGCGCTTCGCCTCGCCGAGGCCGAGTTCCTCCAGGACGTCCTCCCTTGGGATCCCGTGCTCGTCGTAGCCAATCTCTTCGTAGTACTGGCGAGCCTTCTCCTGTATCTCCTCCTTGGTAGGAGCACTCCCCTTAACTGGGCCGCTTGGCAGTGGTTCGTAGAACCTGGGCGGGTTGTCATCATCCCTTCTTGGGTCCCAGTAAACGTCGGGCCCTCCGAGGAGGAGAAGGATCCTCTGCAGGTGGATTATTCTCAAACCCATCTCGTTGAACCACTTCTCCGGTGTCAGCTCAAAGCCCGTAATTGCGTTTCCGAACTCTATGATACGCTCGAAGCCCGGTCTCGTCGTGAACATGCATATAACGGCGGAGTCGTAGAAGGCGTTCACCATCTCGCCCTCGTAGCTCCTCGCGGGCAGACCGGCGGTTGCAGTGTGGTCGCCTCCCTGGACCGAGACGGCGTAGCTTATGTCCCTCGTGTAGTCAAGGCCGCTCCTGACACCGTGGGCACCCACTCCAATCCCCTTGACGTGGACAGCGTAGCGCATAGCATCCACGCCCTTCATCTCCGAGATGCGCTTCGCCGCACGGTAGGTCCCCTCGGCGAGGACTTTTCCGATGCCCTCTCCCCTGACTATCAGCTCAAGGAGCCTCGCGAAGGCCTTCTCGTCGCCCCATTCGAGCTTGAAGCCGAGGTCTTCCTCCGTGAGGATTCCCCTCTGGTAGAGCTCCGCGGCGAAGCCGAGGACGTTGCCCGCGTTTATCCCGTCGAGGCCGAGCTCATCAACTAGGTAGGATAGGTAGACAATCTTTTCGGGCTCGAATATTCCGAGGTTCGTGCCCATGTATGCCATGAGCTCGTAGTCGGGCGCGTCTGTTATTGCGCCTTTATACGGCCCGTAGCGGAGGTAGGATATCTTCATGCAGTTGACGGGACAGCCGTAGTCGGCCCAGTACTTCTTCACCCAGGCCTTGAGCTCAAAGTTCACCACGCTTATCCTCTCGTCGTCGTGGTACTCCTCCTGCCAGTTTCTGATCGGCTGGCTTGAGCGGTCTTTACCGACGCTATAGCCGCCTGCCCCTGTCCCCCACTGGCGGAAGGTGGTGAGGGTCAAAAGTTCCCGCTGGAACTCCCTGAGAAGGGACTTGAACCTCTCCGGGTCGTGGACCTCCGGCAACGGCCCATTGCCTTTAACCAGAACTGCCTTGAGGTTCTTGCTACCCATGACAGCCCCAAAGCCGCCGTAACCAGCGGCATGCATCAGCTTGCTCATTATCGCCGCGAACCTCACCTTCTCCTCTCCGCCCCTGCCGATGTACATCATCGCCGGCTCCTTCGGGACTCCCTTCAGTTTGCCCTTTTTCCTTAGCTCCTCGTGGACTTCCTTCAGCAGGGTTTTGTGGAGCTCAAGGCCTCCCATGCCCCAGTACTTTGAGGCGTCCCTGATTTCCACCTCGTCGTCGTTGATGAAAAGGTAAACCGGCTCACTGGCCTTTCCGCGGATTATTATCCCGTCGTAGCCCGCGCTCTTGAGCTCTATCCCCACCTCGCTGCTCAGGACGCTTCCCACCACACCGTTGCTCTCCGGGGACTTTGAAACCACTGCGGTTTTTATTCCGGGGTAGTAGCCGGTCAGCGGGCCGGTGAGGATCAGGAGGAGGTTCTCCTCGCCGAGCGGGTCAATACTCTCCCACCGCTCGCCGAGCTCCCTCCAGAGGATGTAAGTGCCGAGCCCCCTGCCGCCGTAGAAGCGGAGCATGTCCTCGTCGAGCTCGACGGTTTTCACGTCCCCCGTGCTCAGATTAACGTCAAGGAGCTTTCCAGCGTAGCCCTTCATTCCCATCACCCCATAAGCTCTTCCCCGTACATTTTTCTCGCCAGCTCGGCGCTCTTCTCGATCGGGTCCTTCGCGAATGTCCTGTAGATCGAGCGGTAGTTGCCCTTAACGAGCGTTAAAGCGTCGTGGCCCGCCTCGTGGCAGACCTCCACGCACTTCGGCTCCCCACCGCAGAGGTCGCATATCACGACGCTCCCCTTTCCTGCTGGAATCCTCGGGACGTTGCCCGGACATGCCAGAACGCAGGCGCCGCACTCGATGCACTTCTCTTCGTTCACCAGCACGGCACCGGTCACTTCGTCAACACTCAGCGCATCGAAGTTGCACGCGTTCACGCACGGATAATCCGGGCACTGGACGCAGGTGTGGGGGACGTTGACGCCGGGGAGGAGCTCGTATACCCTGATGCGGGAAGCCTCTGGCCATATTATTCCCTCGTGCTCCAGGGAACAGGCTATCTCGCAGAGTCTGCAGCCGCTGCACTTATCGGGGGTTACCAGAATCCACAATCTTTCCTCATCGCCCATAGGGAACACCCAATTTCATGATTGGGACTTCAACTATATAACCCTTCTGAGAACCATATGAAAACGCAAAGACCTGAATTTGTACGGGGGAAAGAGCTTATAAACGGGGACACGGTAAAGAATACGATGAACCGCTCAGAGGCAGTTCTACTTGGGATCACTGCGATATGGGGCTTTACCTTCCCGGCGATGAAGGTTAGTCTCGACTACCTCCCGCCGATGCTCTTCCTGGCCTACCGCTTTGGGATAGCCTCCTTCCTCATGCTAATTCTCTTCAGGTCAAAGGTTTTGAGGAAAGAGACCTTCAGGGAGGGCTTCCTTCTCGGGTTGACTCTCTTCTTTGGCCACGGCTTCCAGATAGTTGGTCTAAAATACACGACTGCCTCAAACTCGGCATTTATAACCTCGCTTTACGTCGTCTTCACGCCCTTCATAGCTTACTTTCTCCTCGGGGACAGACTCAGGCCCAGGGACGCCGTTTCGCTGGTGGTTGCGCTCACCGGTCTCTACCTAATCTCGGGGGCCAGTCTGAGCCTCAACCACGGCGACCTGCTCACAGTACTCTGTGCCCTCAGCTTCGCCTTCCAGATAGTCCTCGTGCAGAGGTTTGGAGAGAAGGACTACCTCAGCCTGGCCTTCTGGCAGATAACGTGGAACTTCGTCTTTTCCCTTGCCTTCGCTCTCCTCTTCGAGCCCCTGGTCATTCCAACGGACCCGCTGCCGTGGGCAGGGATCCTGTACACGTCGATATTCGCCACGGTCATTGCGTTCACGCTCCAGGTGAAGCACCAGAGGAACACGAGCGCCCACAAAGCGGCCCTGATATACTCCTCTGAGCCAATATTCGGCCACGTTGCGGCGTTTCTAACCATAGGGGAGGTTCTCAGTGTAGAGGGCTACATCGGGGCGCTCCTCATAATGGCGGCCATATGGAACGAGGTGCGGCATGATCATTTTTCCTAACGAAAAGTTAATAAATATTCCCCCCGGAGGATTCTATGGGTGGTGGCCATGGTGCAGGCGTATATACAGGAGAAGACCAAGGAGTTCTCAAAGGAGGAGAAGGAGAAGCGCTACAAGTACCTCGGAAAGGAGGTCATAGACGTCGGCGACCCGGGACTGGATAGCATACCCGAGTTCTACGGCATAGCGAACGCCATCTGGCGGGACTGGAAGGAAGGGGAGATAAGCACAAAGACGGCCCTCGGAAGGCTCGCACTCCTCAAGCTACTCACCTACAAGACCAAGAACAAGAAGATTGCAGACATCCCAGAGGAGGACCTAGAGGAGGTCAGGAAGTTTATCGACTACGTTATTCAGGTCATCAAGAACGAGAGCAGGAGGAAAGGTGAGCCCGAGGAAGAGAGGCAGGTGGAAAACGCTTAAAATTCTCGGACATAACTTTCTCCGCCCTCCCCCTCTCACACCCCCGTGAGCGGTGAGCGGGGGGCGGTCGGGGAGGGCACATCTTTCAAACCGAAGAGTTCTGGATTCATCCGCGGAACCATAGCCATGAGCACGGCAAGCTTGTTCAGCTCCTTTCTCGGCAAGATTCCGTGCGTGAGGTAACCTATGGCACCGGTTTTCCTCTTCAGGTCCTTCTCCCCGACGAGCTCGTCCATGGCCTTTCCCGCCTCAACTCCCTCTTTTATCCTCTTGATCACGTACGGCGGATACTCAAAGCCCGGGCCGTGGCCTATGGTGAGCCATCCCTCTCTATCGAGGATGGCGCAGAACTGGATGTCAAAATAGCCCGTGAGCGAGTTTGGAACTGGGTAAATGCCTGCCTCTATTCCAACTCCCATGTCTGCGTTTCCCTTTTCCAGGGCTTGCCTGGCGCGGTTTATTGCCCCTCTGATGGTCTCCTCAATTCCAACGGGCTGGTCCGGCACTCCACTCTCGACTTCAACGCCAAAGACTTCGACGTCCCCGTAAATCATCTCCATGACCTCTTTAACGGCCAGAACCTTCGTCGGGTTGGTTGAGCCAACTGCAATCCTCACGATAATCCCCCTTAGAGAGATTCCAAAAACCTTATAAATAAAATCCCCAACTTTGGCCCGATACCCATGAGGGGGGAGTGTTTTATCCTTCGCTTCGCCCGTTTCGTGGCTTAGCCTCCCCTGTTCTGGGTTAGTCTTTACTATCACTTCTGGAGGGGTTCTCTATGATTAAAGAGCCGGAGTTTAGGGAGTACAGCCCAGGGAAGCTTGAGGAGAAGATAGAGCGCTTTTGGGAGGAGAACAACACCTACGAGAAGGTCAAGGCCAGCAGGGCCAACGGCCCGAAGTACTACTTCCTCGACGGGCCGCCCTACGTCAGCGGTGCCATACACCTCGGAACTGCCTGGAACAAGATCATCAAGGACATGGTGATACGCTTTAGGAGCATGCAGGGCTACAACGTCCGCAGACAGCCGGGCTTTGACATGCACGGCCTTCCAATAGAGGTCAAGGTCGAGCAGGCCCTCGGGCTCAAGGTCAAGAAGGACATAGAGACCGAGATAGGCGTTGACAACTTCATAAAGAAGTGTAAGGAGTTCGCCCTCAACAACCTCAAAATCATGACCGAGCAGTTCAAGCAGCTCGGAATATGGATGGACTGGGACGACCCCTACATGACCATAAAGAACGAGTACATCGAATCGGGCTGGTTCACGCTCAAGAGGGCCTGGGAGAAGGGGCTTTTGGAGAAGGACAAGCGCGTTCTTCACTGGTGCCCACGCTGTGAGACTGCTCTCGCTGAACACGAGGTCCGCGGCGAGTACAAAATAAGGAAGGACCCGAGCATCTACGTAAAGTTCCCGATTGAGGGCAAAGAAAACGAATACCTCCTCATCTGGACTACTACGCCCTGGACGCTCCCGGCCAACTTGGCTGTAACCGTTCATCCAGAATATGAGTACGCCAGGGTTAGGGTCGAGACCGAGAAGGGCGAGGAATACTGGATAATAGCAAAGGCCCTCGTCGAGCGCGTTCTTTCCGAGGTCGGCGTTAAGGGTGAAATCGTTGAGGAGTTCAAGGGAGAAGAGCTCGAGGGAATCCGCTACGTCCACGTCCTCATGGATGAGTATCCAGCTCAAAAGGAGTTCCGCGAGAAGTACGAGTGGGCCCACAGGGTTATCCTCGGCGAGCACGTAACGCTGGAGGACGGTACCGGTTTAGTCCACACCGCCCCCGGCCACGGTGAGGAGGACTTCGAGGTCGGCCAGAAATACGGCCTGCCGGTTTACAGCCCCGTTGACGACGAGGGACGCTACACCGAGGGCTTCTGGAAGGGAACCTACGTCAAGGACGCTGACAGAGAGATAATTGAGCACCTCACAGAGAAGGGCTACCTCGTTAAAGCTGGAGAGATAGAGCACAAGTACCCGCACTGCTGGCGCTGTAAGACGCCGCTCATATTCCGCGCCACGGACCAGTGGTTCCTCAAGGTCAGCAGGGTCAAGGACAAAATAATCAAAGAGAACGACGAGAAGGTCACCTGGTACCCCGACTGGGTGAAGGTTCGCTACGACAACGGCGTCATGAACAGCGGCGACTGGGTTATAAGCAGGCAGCGCTACTGGGGAATTCCGCTCCCAATATGGCAGAGTGAAGACGGCGAGATATACGTCGTTGGAAGCTTTAAGGAGCTGGTCGAGAAGAGCGTGGCGATAGAAGTTAACGGCGAGAGGATAGAGCTCCCTGAGGACTACAACGAGAAGCTCAAAATCATAGAGGAGAAGCTCGGGCCGGAAGACCTGCACAGGCCCTACGTTGATGCCTTCATCATAAAGGTGAACGGTAAGGAAATGCGCCGCGTCAAGGACGTCGTGGATGTATGGTTCGACAGTGGAATAGCAAGCTGGGCCTCCCTTGGCTACCCGAGGAACAAGGAGCTCTTCGAGAAGCTCTGGCCGGCTGACTTCATTGTTGAAGGCGAGGACCAGGTCACCAAGTGGTTCTACTCCCAGCAGGCCGCGAGCGTTATAGCCTTCGACACCGTCCCCTACAGGAAGGTCGCCATGCACGGCTACGTCCTCGACGAGAAGGGCGACAAGATGAGCAAGAGCCTCGGCAACATCATAAGGCCTGAGGAGGTCGTCCAGAAAGAAGGGCGCGACCCCTTCAGGTTCTACATGCTCTGGGCCACCAACCCGTGGGAGAACCTCCGCTTCAGCTGGAAGGGCCTTGAGCAGGTCAAGAGGATGCTCAACATACTGTGGAACGTCTACGTGCTCAGCGCAACCTACATGAGCCTCGACAACTTCGACCCGACCAAGCTCAAGCCTGAGGAGCTTCCCTTCAGGGAGGAGGACAAATGGATACTCAGCAGGGTCAACAGCCTCATAGGTGAGGTTACCGAGGGTATAGAGACCTTCAGGCTGACGAGGGCGACGAGGGCCATCTACAACTTCGTCGTCGAGGATTTAAGCAGGTGGTATGTCAGGCTCATCAGGAAGCGCATGTGGGTTGAGGGCGACGACCCCGATAAGCTTACCGCTTACTACACCGTCTGGAAGGTCTTCGACGTTCTGCTCAGGCTCATGGCGCCGTTCACGCCCTACATAGCCGAGGAAATCTACCAGAACCTCATGAGGCCGTTCCTCGGCGTCGAGAGCGTTCACATGCTTGACTGGCCAAAAGCCGATGAGAAGGCCGTAGACGAAGAGCTCGAGCGCGAGATGGACGTTGTAAGAAAAATCGTTGAGGCAGGCTCTTCAGCGAGGCAGAGGGCGAAGATAAAGCTCCGCTACCCGGTGAGGAGGATAATCATCGAGACCGAGGACGAGACCGTTAAGAAGGCAGTAGAGAGGCTTAACCGCCTGCTGAAGGACCAGCTCAACGCCAAGGAAGTTGCCGTTGGAAAAGTCGAGCGCGAGCTCATCATAAAGCCGAACTTCGCGAAAGTTGGCCCGGAGTTCAAGGGCGACGCCAGGCTCGTAACCAAGTGGATAAGCGAGCACGGCAGGGAGCTCTACGAGAAGGGCGAGATGGACGTTGAAATCGAGGGCAAGACCTTCCACCTCACGAGGGAGCACCTCACTGTTGAGGAGAAGCTGCCGGACTTCCTCGTTGCTGAGGAGTTCGAGGGTGGAAAGGTGTTCATCGACAAGACCCTCACGAGGGAGCTTTTAGCGGAAGGCCTTGCCAGGGAGTTCGTGAGGAGGATACAGGAGATGCGCAAGCGCCTAGATTTGGACGTCAACGACCGCATTAAGGTCACGATAGAGACCACCGACGAGAACCGTGAGCTTCTCAGCGAGAACCTCGACTACATAACGGGCGAAACGAGAGCCGTTGAGGTAATCTTTGGTGAAGCAAAGGGCTACGTTGTCGAGTGGCCCGAGGTTGAGGCAAAGATAGGGATTGAGAAGGTCGAAGGCTAATTTTGGCTTCTTATCTCCTTTTTTCTACCTCGCTAACATTAGGGTGATAGCCGCAGAGATAGCTAGAAGAACACTTCCCACCAGTAGCTCAGTAATAGCGGTTTTTCTTGTCCTTTCAAGTAGCGCTACGAAGAAAGAGCTACTGTAATCAGCAACCAAGAGGCGTTGAAATCCTTCCGAATCTACATAAAGACGCACAGCATCAGAGGAACCGAGACGGCTTTCGCCAACAAACGTTTCCCATGCTTCATTTAAACACCTCCTGCAGAATTTAAATTTTAACAATGCTCCAGACGATGAAGAGCATAGCCGTTGCAAGTGAGAGCAGAACAATCGCGAAAACTCTCCTCCCAACCCTGCGCGAGAGATAACCCCCTAAAAAGCCAAAGAGGGTGTTCAGGATTGAGAGGAGCAAAAACCCCTCGGCGTTTCTAACCACGGCGCTGAACATCTTAAGAACGTCTTCCGGGTAGTTTTTGGTTGAGACGTAAGAGGAAACGGCCCAGATAACGGGAATCGCGAGGGTTGAGACAAGGGATGTTTCAGCGATGAATTCAAAGGCATCCTCTGCCCTTCTACTCTTGAGATAGTACAACGGTAGAGCCAGAATCCAAACTACCATGGTGACAAAGACGGGATACATTATCACCATGAGAAAAACCAAACCAACTAAAGCCATGATGGCGAAGAAAACATCGTGAAACGCCAGAAGAGACGTGCTGAGAAGTCCCCAGATAATGAGGTGATGGGCTATGCATTCCTGTACGTCGTGCTTTAGGTATCCTGAATACCACGGTTCATCCCAGTGCTCCTCAAGAATCTCGTCAATTCGCTTGATGTCGCTTTTCCTGTATCCGTGCTTCTCCAGAATGCGGGCGAGGAAGAAGACCATTGAACCCACTACGAGAACAAAAAGAAGGGCCGTGATGAGAGCCCATTCACGGGTCATGACGCCGAGTTTCGCCCAGGTGAAGCCAAACAGCGCCGTGAAGAGCACCGCAGGGAAAATGAAAATCTCAAAGATAATTTTTCCCTTCACGGAGACCACCTGGATTTTTGATAAATCCAAACTACAATGAGTGCAGTTGGATAAAAACCTTTATCACGAGGGGAATAAGAGCCAGGGCAATCATTAGAAGGGTTAAGAGGCCAAACCTTCTCCTTCGAGGCAGAATTAGAATTCCGACAAGGCCGTAAAGAGCGTTCAGGGCAGAAAGCAACAGAAGGTTCTTATGTAGGTCCCCGTTTACGTAGAATTTTAAGAGAGAGTGGAATGCCCCAATTTCTGAGGCTCCAGGATGTGAGAACACAAACCTTAAAAGGATCAGAAAGCCCCCAGAAGCCAGTGAAACCAGCAAAACTTCCTTGAAAGTCCATTTTCCACTTCATTCACCGTGAACCTTCAGCCTCGCCCACCCGAGGAACGTCCCGAAGGGGAGGAAAATCACCGTAAACAGGTACAACAGTCTGAACATCGTTAGCAGGAAATCCCTGATGAAAGATGCGTTACAATTTCCGGTGACCACAATCAAAGCCACCATAGCCCCAAATCCATAAGAAACTGCATAAAACAGACCTCCAACCCCGCTTTCGGCGTACCTCCTCTCCAACAGTCCGGTTTCTATAAGCTTCCTGGTTATCCCGTAGTCTTTTTCTTCGGCAACGGCAAAAAGTGCCCCCACTAATCCACTTACGAGCGCGTTGTCAATTACGAAGAGGTATAGGCCGGAGGCAATTGCCGCGAAGTTGATGACTGCCCTGAGTTTAAGCATCTGCTCGGGTATCACGTACCTGTGGGCCATCGTGGAGTAGTACCAGTTGGTAGCAACAAAAACATAAAGGGCCATTGAAGCACTCTTTTCTAGGCTAACACCGGAGAAGTAGGCAATCGTGAATAGGAGGATTGACGCCGAAAGCTCCCTTAGAAAGTTCCTCCAGGAGTATGTGATTTTTTCAGGTGTTCTGTCCCTGTTATAAAACATTGAGGCAAGGAGCATCAGGGAGGAGCCTATTGCAAAGAGAACACCAAGAACTTTGACGAGGGAAACGAACGAAGTGCCCGGTTTTGCAAGGACCAGGTACGTAAGCCCAAATAGGAGCACGGCGAACCCAAACGAGCTCAAGAAGAAGATGAGATATCTCGCGCCCTTAGATTTTAAAAGTCCAGATTTCCCTCTCCATTTATCCGATTTCTCCCAGAAAACGCGGGTCGAGGTGTAGAGAAGCGCTAAAATAACCGCAAAGGAGAGGCTTTCTACCGGCGAAAGTGAGAGTGAATAGCTGAATAGCATCGCCAGAAAGACGACTCCCATAAGGAAGACCAGAAAAAGTTCATTTCTTCCCATCCAAACTTCCCTCCGGCCAATACGATGAGTTCATCCAATCTTCAACTTCTTTGAGCTCTTTCTCAAGCTTCGCAACCTCTTCTTTACTCCTCGTCCCAAAGGCCATCATAAGCACGTGGAGATTGCAGGGTCCATTTGGGGTCATGTTTTATTCCCCACGCCAGTGAATGGTGCTTAGCTCAATTAATTTTTCTTAACCGAACAGCAACTTCCATGTAACCCACAGCTGGCCAAAGACTATGAGGGTTAAGAGTAAAGCGGCTGCTTTTCCTATTCTCTTTGGCCCGTAAAGGCCGACCAGCCCGAAGAGGAAGTTTAGGGCCGAAAGCTCAAGGAGAGAGTTCACAATGCGGTCGTTTCTGCCGAAGGCTATTAGCTTCATGACGTAGTGGGGAGCGGAGACGTCGCCAACGTGGAGAGCAATGAGCCTGACCACAATGAGGATTGCCGTGGAAACTAAATTGAACTTCATCATCTCAACAAGAAAATCTCTGTTGAGCTTCCTTCCGGTGAGGAGCCTGTAGAGAGCAGGAAGAAATCCCAACACCCAGATTACCATAGAGACGAGCAGGACAAAGAACGCAAATATCCACGCAAACATCGCAACGGCGTTGGCCACTCCCCACAGGGGGTCCTCTGTCATGAAAATGACGGTTGAAAACAGTGCCCAGAAAATTAGCGCCTGTCCAATGGTATCAAAGATTTCCCTAGATAGGTAGAGCCTTCCGTGGGTTTTCTCGATTATCTCTGGAAGCCTCCTAACGTCCTTTCGCGAGTAGCCGTAGCGTTCGAGGGTCTTTCCAACGAAGTACAGGACCACGAGGAGGAATAAGGGAAGGAGGATGAGAACCGAGAGGACGTTCGGTAGCGAGAGGTTTTTCTCCTCCCCGGGAACGAAAATCCAGATTGCAACCCACACCAGAATCAGCAACAGCCACGGGATTAAGTAGTCCCTGATGAAGACTCGCATGGCCGTTAATATTCTGGGGGGTAAATAAACTTTTTGATTGTAGAATGCGGTTTTTGAATCTATAAAAATGGAATTCTGGGAAATCCAATACCACTTTCTGTTATGATTGATTAATTGCACCAGTCCGGTACAGAAGTGTGCCTAAGTGACGTCGAAAAGTTTTTTAAGATATGCACAGTATCGCGAGTTGTGAGAATATGATGGAACTGACCCTTAAATTGGGCCTCGAAATAGTAAAGCTCGGTATAATAACGTTAGCCCTGTTTGTATTCTATAGGAATCGGGCCCTGTTTGAGGTTTCCCTTCCTCAAAGCTTGCTCAGGAAGTTCACCTACGTAACAACAATCTTCTGGCTGGGTTTTCTGGTGGATGTCATAAACGACGTTTATCCCACATCCTTCACCAAACTCCTTGACGATATCATAATTTGCCTTGCCCTTCTACTGGGCACCTACTACCTCATAGACCACATGAGAAGGGCTCGAGTTGCTGTAGAACCGTCCAAGGTACTCAAAGGGACACCATCCCTTGAGAAGGGGGCTTATCTGGCTGATACCACAGATATAGACTCCATCCTTAAGCTGCTGGCAGGCAAAAGAGTAATAGCCCTGACGAGAACGCCGGGGATATTCAAGGAGAGGGGCATCCCTTACCTGTGGCTCAGCAAGGTTGAGGGTGAGAACTCCATAGACCCACGCCGCCTCCCCGCGATACTCCATCACCTCATATCCACCGCAGACGAAAACACCGCCGTGATAATTGACGGGGTTGAGTACCTTATACTTGAAAATGGGTTTGAGAATGTTCTTAAGTTCCTCACTGCTTTAAAAGATCATCTCCTCCTAAAGGGTGCACTGCTGATAGTGGTTGTAAGCCCTGAGGCATTGGATAGTCGTCAGTTTTCCCATCTGAGAAGGGAATTCGAAGAGCTTGATGTTAAAAGGCTCAAAAAGGAAAGTAAATAACTACAACGGGGTTCTTTCCACTTCCAGCCTGTCCCACGTCGGGTACTCTTCCACGATGAAGAACTTAACATCGCCTTCAATCGCCTCTGCCAGCTCAACCGCAACTTCCTCAGGCATTTCTATCCTGCCCTTCTCGCGGTTGATGTGGAGCCACTCGGGCGGAACCTCTGCCTCCTTCACGAGGAAGCTGTAAAGCTCGTCGAGGTCATCGTATTCAGCGATGCCAAAGCGGAGCGTCCCCTCCTCGGTTATCTCCATGTAAGGTTTAGCAACCTTCCTCGCCATCCTTTTCAGCCTGTTCCTGAGCTGGACGGCATCTTTCAGCCTTGCCGTGCAGAGGTGGTAGCTCAGAGAGGTGTTTTCCTCGCCCCACTCGAGGAGCTTTAGGCCGGTCTCAAGGGAACCTTTTATCGAGGCGCTCTCATCGCTTACCGGCTGATAACCCAGGTCCAGAAGCGTCTTGAGAGTCATCTCGCTGTACTCCAGCTCGTTCACGTTGAGGAACTTCGCGCCGAGCTTATCGAGGAACTCGGCGTACCACTTCATCCTTTCGAACTGGCCCGGAATTGATGGTATCTCTCCCCCAACGTCCCAGTCGAAGTCGAAGGCGTTCTTTATGTTCTCTATCTCAACCTTGAAGAGCTTTGAGTTGGGGTTGAACAGGTCAGGGTGGAAGCGTATCTCGTCCAAGCCGGCATCGTAGAGCTTTTCAAGGTTCCTCTTGGTCGCCAGTGCGCCAGTAGTATAGAGGTGGATGTGAAATTCCTCACCAAAGTTCTCCTTGAGGAGTTTTATGTATTCCACAGTTCTGTCGAGCCTCGCGAACGGGTCTCCGCCTGTAACTCCCGCCCCCTTCGCCTCCTGCAGAAGGGCTTCCTCGATAACGTCATCAACCCGCTTACCCGGCCTCTCGTTGGCGTAGACAACATCCTCCCTCCTCCAGGGGCTAAGCGGGCAGTAGAAGCAGTCCCTCGGACAGACCCCCGTGGTGAAGAGGACGAGCTTCTCGCCCCTAACGCAGAGCTGACAGCCCTTTGGAAGCTCTCTCACGGCGTATGAAAAGTAAGGCGTTTCCCGGACCAAAGTCCTCACCTCGCTAACCCAGCCTCGGGGCATGGCTTAAAAAGGTTGGTGGCCAAATTCGAGAAGGTGTAAAGATGAGGGAGAAGCCTAAGTACCTGCCGCCGACTTTGAGGGACAAGCACCGCTACATAGCCTTCCAGGTTATCGGCGAGAGAGCATTCACGAAGGATGAGATAAAGAGGGCAATATGGGACGCAAGCCTCTCAACGCTTGGAGTGCTTGGCTCTGCTAAAGCTAAGCCTTGGTTCATAAAGTTCGATGAGAAAAGTCAGACCGGAATAGTCAGGGTCGACAGAAAACATGTGGAAGAGCTCCGCCTCGCTCTGACGCTGGTTACCCATGTGAACGGTTCGCGGGCAATCTTCAGAACGCTCGGCGTTTCGGGAACTATAAAAAGGTTAAAGAGGAAGTTTTTGGCTGAGTACGGCTGGCGTTAGCGCAGGAATGACATGGCCCTGTCGACCTCGTTGAGGTAAGCCTTAACGTACCTCTCGCAGGCCTTCTTCCAGGTGAAGTCCTCCCTGCCCCTCCGCCTGCCGTTTTCTCTAAGCCTATTGAGCGTCTCTTCATCGAGGTTCTTTGCTATTATCATAGCCTTCGCCAGTGCGAATGCATCCCTCGGTGGCACGAGTATTCCGGTGGCATTTTCGGGATCCTCGTCGAGGTCTATGATGGTGTCCTTTATCCCCCCGACGGCGCTTCCTATGGGAACCGCGCCGAGGCACATGGCCTCTAGCTGGACCAATCCAAAGGGCTCAAAATACGAGGGAATCAGTACAAAATCAACCGAGCCGTAGAGTTCCCTGACGGTCTCTCTGGAGAGGAGTTCCGTTATCACGCGGACGTTGCCCGGGAAGCGGTTTTCCACAGCCTTTGCCCACCTCTCCAGCTCAGGATCCCCCTTCCCGATTATGATGAAGCGCATGTCATTGAAGGCAGGATCCGTTGAGAGTATCTCGATAGCCTTGAGTAGCGTGTCGACCCCCTTCTGGGCCCTGTCAAATCGGCCTATGAACATGAAGGCCTTGCCATCGGAGAGTCCGAAGCGCTCCAGGATGAGCTTTCTGCGCTCTTCTCTTGGCAGATCCGCGTTTTTAAGGAGTCCTTCGTTCCAGAATGTGCAGTCTATGCCGTTGAAGACGTGCGTAACTTTGCCCTCGAAGTGCCTGAAGAAGTCCCACTCCTCCCAGAGGTAGCTCCTGCTGACGGTAGTTACCACGTCCGCTATGTAAGCGGCGGTGTGCTCCGGATCGATGTCAGGGTAGGGGGCAAGCTCGCTAAGGTTGGCCTCGTGGAAGTATCCCGCTGGAACCTTTGCCTTGTTGAGCCTGTGGATCGTGAAGACGCTCCTTATCCCGAAGTACTTCTTCAGAAGGCCGAGCGCAAAGACGGTGTGCCAGTCGTGGGCATGGACTACATCGGGCTTGAACTCCCCAATAAGGCTGTTCATCAGCCCAGCGCTGGCCTTCCCAAAGAGAACGGTTTTTTTCAGTAGTCCATCCCAGCCCGGGCCGTAGACGTCAGGCTCGCTCAAGAGACCGCCGGCGAGGGAGTAAACGGTCACGCCGTTCTGCACGCGCTTTCTTACCTCGATATCGACCTCTTCCCCGAAGGAGATAACTTTGAACCTCTTCACGGGCTCTCCGAGGCCCTTCCCGTGGTCTGGCGTGAAGACGACGACTTCATGGCCTAAACCGGCAAGGCCCTCCGCTATGCTCGTGATAGCTTCAGCCAGTCCACCGACCTTCACGGGAAGGTATTCAAACCCCAGTATCAGAATCCTCATGCGGTTCACCTCTAGCTGTGGATGAAGTGGGGTAAATTAAAAAAGGACATCACTCGAGGAGGATGAACTTTTCTCCCTCAACGTCCTCGAAGTAGCTGCCTATGCCGCCAACCTTGAGCTCGTTGCCGTTGTACTTGAAAGTTATGTTTGCCGTGAGGGGCGTGTACTCGTAGTCAATTATCTCCCCGTCTAGGGTTACGGGCTCCTTGGTGTCGACAATCCTTCCGACTATCTCGGCTCTCTTGGGCAGGTTTGCCATTCTGAGGACCGTGATGAGAGTTCTTATGTTGACGAGGGCGAGGGGCTTGGGGAGCTTCCCGTAGTCAAGCGGCTTTATGATCTCGCTGTTGTCGAAGTAGATGGTGTAGAACCAGTGCATATAGTTCTGGATTATCTTGGGACTCTTGGCCCAGAAGGAGTAGAACTTTTCCCTCCTCTTGTCCTTCGGCAGGGCACCAAAGAAGAGCGCATAGTCGATGTCGCCGATTATCCAGCTGGCCATGAGCCAAGGTGCTCCTCCCGTCTTGGCGAGGATTATGTTGCTCCTCTTGAGCCAGTCGGGAACCTCATCGAAGTTGCTAATTATAACGAAGAGGACATCCTTCCTCGCGCGGATTTCGCTCTTCAGGAGCTTAAGGAATTCGAAGGGCGTGTTTATTAGAACCTCGTGCTTTGCAGTTCTTATGACGTACTCGGCCCTCTCGACGGTGTTGTCGAAGCCCTGTATCGTCCATATCTCAGGTAAATCCTCGCCGTGGACTTCGCGGTAGAGGTCGAGAAAAGCAGCTTTAAGTTTCTCTATGTCCTCTATGAAGTCCTCCTTTATCCTCTCGAGAACGACCTCGGGGTTGACTGGCTTGTAGAGCCTTGGGGATCCCTGCATGACGTCCACGAAGCCCTTCCTGTGGAGAGAACTCAGGACGTCGTAAACGCGCGTGTGGGGGATACCACTCTCCTTCGTTATATCGGTCGCCTTGCTCGGACCCAGCTTGAGAAGGGTTATGTAGGCTAAACTCTCGTACTTCGTGAGGCCGAGCTTCTGAAGCTTCTCAACGATCTCTTCCTCGTGCATATCGGAACCTCCAACTTTTTAACCTTCACTTGCCAGGGTTTACTCATTAGTAGTGATACCTGGGTGATGAAAGTGTATAAAACTTTCGGGTTTGAATACGACTGGCGCTTCGGAAGGGTGGCTCTCGTCGAGTTCTCGACGCCTCTCAGGGGGAAGTGGGCCTACCTTGTGGGAAGCTTCAACGCCTTCAATGAGGGCTCTTTCAGGATGGAGCCGAGGGGAGGTCGGTGGACGATAAAGGTTCGGCTCCCAGAGGGAGTCTGGCACTATGGGTTCTCGATTGGTGGAGAGTTCGAGAGGGACGGTGAGAACCCACGGGAGGAGACCTACAGGAGATTATCATACAAGTTCAAGAGAGATGTCAGCGTCGCGGTCATCGACGCCGGAGACTGGATCTTCCACGCCCCGAGCACCACATACGTTTACACTATCGCTGGGAGGACGCACGTCCTGCTCAGGGGAAAACACGGAGTCATCAAATGGGCGGAGTTGAAAACAGGAGGGGAAACCTTCCGGATGAGAAAAAAAGCTGAAAGTGAGCTCTTTGAGTACTTTGAGGTAGTTCTGCCCAGGGAAGGGGAGATCGAGTACTCCTTTGAAATTCTGACCCTCAGGGGGAAGACAGTGGAGCTCGGCCCCTTCAGAACTGCTCCATACAAACCCGACGCCCCAGACTGGGTGTTTGACCGCGTCTTCTACCAGATAATGCCCGACAGGTTCGCGGTTGGAATTCGGGGGAAGACGCTGCCGCTGGAAGGTGAGTTCTTCCACGGAGGGGACTTGAAGGGGATTGTTGAGCACATAGACCACCTGGAGAGCCTGGGCGTTAATGCCCTCTACCTGACGCCCATATTCGAGTCCATGACCTACCACGGCTACGACATCGTTGACTACTACCACGTGGCCAGTAGGATGGGGGGAGACGAGGCCTTCGAGGAGCTCGTGAACGCTCTCAAGGAGAGGGGGATGAAGCTCGTCCTCGACGGGGTCTTCCACCACACGAGCTTCTTCCACCCGTGGTTCCAGGACGTCATCAGAAAAGGTGAGGAGAGTGAGTACAGGGATTTCTACAGAATAACCGGTTTCCCTGTGGTTTCGAATGAGTTCGTGGAGGCCCTCAAATCAGACGAGCCTTGGGTGGAGAAGTATACGAAGCTGAAAGGGATGGACTGGAACTACGAGGGGTTCTTCTCGGTCTGGCTGATGCCGCGTCTCAACCACGATAACCCGGCGGTGAGGGAGTTTGTTGTGGAGGTCATGGAGCACTGGCTCCGGGAGGGGGCTGACGGCTGGCGCTTGGATGTTGCCCACGGCGTTCCGCCGGATTTCTGGCGCAGGGTTAGGAGGGGGATGCCAGCGACGGCCTATCTCTTCGGGGAGGTCATGGACGACGCTCGCTTGTGGATCCTCGACGTCTTCCACGGGACGATGAACTATCCCCTCTATGAGCTGCTTCTGAGGTTTTTCGTGGAAAGGGAAATCGACGCGGAGGAGTTCCTCAACGGGCTGGAACTCCTGAGCGCCCGGCTCGGACCGGCTGAATACTTGATGTACAACTTCCTCGACAACCACGACACGGAGCGCTTTATAGACCTCGTGGGTGATGAGAGAAGGTATCTCTGCGCGCTGACCTTCCTGATGACCTACAAGGGAATTCCTTCCATATTCTACGGCGACGAGATAGGGCTGAGGGGACAGAGGGGACCGGGGCTCAGCGTTGGAAGGACTCCGATGATATGGGATTCGAGAAAATGGAACGGTGACCTCCTGGAGGCTACCAAGCGGCTCATCGCCCTGAGGAAGAAGAGCAGGGCCATTCAGCTCGGTGCCTTCGTGCCCGTAAAGTTCGAGGGGGACGAGATAGTCTACGACAGGGTTCTTGGGGATGAGGGGGTGAGAGTTGTCATAACCTACCCCAAATCCGGTGAGTGCAGTTTCGAGGTTCGGTTCTTTTAAACAGACCCCTTCCCCTGCACTATTTTATCCATTTTTAGTCATTGTAGAATAACTGTGTCCAGAGCATGTCTTATGAGCAGGGAAGCGCAAGATATATATATCACCGACGATGATACTATACCACCCAAATCAAGGCAGGTGATAAAGGTATGAAGAAAGGGTTGTTTGCCCTGCTTCTGGTTGGAGTTTTGGTTCTTAGCGTCGTGGCTAGCGGCTGTATAGGCGGCGGGGAAACCACCAGCTCCCCGAGCTCGACGAGCGAAAGCACCACAAGCACAACCACCAGTTCCAGCGCGACTGAGACGACCGCACCGGAGACCGACTGCGGCAGTGGAGACATAGTCATCTGGCACGCCATGCAGCCGAACGAGCTCGAGGTCTTCCAGAGCCTCGCCGAGGAGTACATGGCAATGTGCCCGGGCGTCACCATAACCTTTGAGCAGAAGCCCGACCTTGAGAGCGCCCTCAAGGCTGCCATCCCGACTGGCCAGGGTCCGGACCTGTTCATATGGGCCCACGACTGGATTGGAAAGTTCGCCGACGCTGGAATGCTTGAGCCGATTGACGATTACGTCACCGACGACATCCTCAAGGACTTCGCTCCAATGGCAGTCGATGCCATCCAGTACAAGGAGCACTACTACGCCATGCCCTTCGCGGCTGAAACCGTTGCTGTCATTTACAACAAGAACATGGTCAGCGAGCCGCCCAGGACCTTCGACGAGATGAAGGCCATCATGGAGAAGTACTACGACCCCGATAACGAGAAGTACGGAATCGCCTGGCCGATAAACGCTTACTTCATCTCGGGCATAGCCCAGGCCTTTGGAGGCTACTACTTCGATGACAAGACCGAGCAGCCGGGCCTCGACAAGCCGGAGACCATTGAAGGCTTCCAGTTCTTCTTCCAGAACATCTGGCCGTACATGGCTCCAACTGGGGACTACAACACCCAGCAGAGCATCTTCCTCGAGGGCCGTGCTCCAATGATGGTAAACGGCCCGTGGAGCATAAACGACGTTAAGAAGGCCGGCATTGACTTCGACGTCGTTCCGCTCCCGCCGATCACCAAGGACGGCAAGGAGTACTGGCCGAGGCCTTACGGCGGTGTTAAGAACATCTACTTCGCCGCGGGCATAAAGAACAAGGAGGCCGCCTGGAAGTTCGTCAAGTGGTTCACCACCAGCCCCGACGTCATCAAGGAGCTCTCACTCCAGCTTGGATACATCCCGGTTCTCAAGCCGGTTCTCGACGACCCGGAGATCCAGGCTGACCCGGTCATCTACGGCTTTGGACAGGCCGTCCAGCACGCCTACCTCATGCCGAAGAGCCCGAAGATGAGCGCCGTCTGGGGCGGTGTTGACGGTGCAATCAACGAAATACTCCAGGACCCGGCCAACGCCGACATACCGGCCATACTCCAGAACTACCAGCAACAAATACTTGACAACATGAACGGCGGTTGAAGCGGTTCTCTTTCCTATATCTTTTTGGGGGGATACGGCATGAGAAAGACAACAACTATCGCCCTTTTTCTAATACTGCCAGGGATAGCCGCGTTCCTGTTCTTCAACCTGTGGCCGATAATCTACTCAGTTTATCTGGCCTTCACCAACGCCCAGCTCGGCAACTTCCCGATATACAACCCGGAGAGTGCGGCCGGACCGCTAAGGTTTGTCGGTCTCGAGAACTTCCGGTGGATACTCAGCAACGATGGCTTCAGGGAGGCGTTTAAGTGGACGTGGATATTCGTCGCCACGAGCGTTACCCTGAAGGTGCTCGCTGGAATCTTCTTGGGCCTGCTCTACAACAGCAAGTACGTCAAGGGAAAGGCGGTCTACCGTTCGCTCCTGATAATACCCTGGGCGTTGCCGCTCCTCTTCTCAGTCACCGTTTGGAAGTTCATGTTCGACCCGATTTTTGGACCCATAAACCAGATTCTAAAATCACTGGGTGTTTCGACACTGCCCAACTGGATTAACGACCCCACCTGGGCGTTTCTGGCGCTCAACATAATTGAGGTCTGGCTGGCATATCCGTTCATGATGACCGTCATAACGGCGGCGCTCCAGTCCGTTCCGGACACACTCGTCGAGGCGGCCATCATAGACGGTGCAAACTACTGGCAGAGGGTGAGGCACGTCGTGCTTCCTATAGTCGGGAAGCCGGTAGCCTTCGCAACGATACTCACCAGCGCCGCGAGCTTCCAGTACTTCATGGTGCCCTACATCTACAACGCCGGCCTCTTCGAGAACAAGTTCCTGTTGCTCTACGGATTCAGAAAAGCCTTTGGCGCCAGCCCGCACTACGGAAGGGCCTCGGCGGTTATGATAATCGCCACGCTGATACTGGCCGTTTACATGTACGTCAACGTTAGGATAACCAAGCTGCAGGAGGGTGCTAAGGGATGATGGGGCGCCGGAAGAGTGAGATTCTCAAGAGCTTCACGCTGACCCTCGTGGCAATACTGGTGATGTTCATCATCCTCTTCCCCGTTTACTACATCTTCACGGTCTCGATAAGCCCTGGTTCAACCCTCGCGACGACGGAGTTCCACCTAATACCGAGAAACGTCAGCTTAGACTCATACAGGGAGGTGCTCTTCGGCTTCTCCGGCAATAAGCTCAGCGAGGACTTCACTGGGACGATAGAGGGAAGTGCCAGCATCCAGGACGGCAAGCTCTACCTGACGGAGGGAACCATCAGAGGAAAGGTCAAATACGGGCCTTTCACGGGAATGACGTTTGAGATCCCGGTAAAGAACCTGGTGTTCGACGTCTCCGGGAACTCTAACGCTCAAGGGGGGCTGAAGGGGGAAGTTAGGGGACTCTTCGTCCTGACGCGGATGAACCCCGATGGAACAATAGGATTCGGCCTGCTAAGGAACGTCATCCTCACCGAGGGAAGTCTTGACGGAACGGCCGTCTCCGGCCCCATGGAAAAGTACGTCGTTGCCAGGAACAGCGGCACCGTGCACTTCACGTACCTCGGCAAGTTCGTGAACTCGAAGTTCTTCGGCTACCTCAAGAACAGCCTGATACTAGCGACCCTGACGGTGATACTGACGCTGATCTTCGTCGTCCCAGCGGCCTACGCTTTCTCGCGCATGAAGTTCTTCGGAAGGGAGCACGTGCTGTACTTCTACCTCATGTTCACCCAGGTATCTGGAGGTCTTGGAATAGCAGGCCTTATAGCCCTCTACGGTATGGTCGTCAAGCTCGGCCTCTACGACAAGCTGCCGGTGCTTTCCTTCATATACGCGGCCGGAAGCGTTCCCTTCAACACGTGGCTACTCAAGGGTTACATCGACTCAATCAGCCCCGATTTCGACGAGGCGGCTTTAGTGGACGGCGCGGGCTACCTCCAGATAATCAGGCACGTGCTACTGCCGATGGCGCTACCGGGAATAGCGACGGTTGCAATATTCGCCTTCATAGGAGGATGGACGGAGTTCATCCTGGCAAGTCTGCTCTTAACTCAGGATAACCAGCCGCTTTCGGTCTGGATATACCTGCTCATGGGCGGCATAGGCAGGGGAATCGACTGGAGCTACTTCGCGGCGGCTGCTCTGCTCTTCGCCCTGCCGGTCTTCGTGATGTTCATGCTCGCCCAGAACTACATTAAGAGCGGCCTCACCGTTGGAGGCCTTAAGGAATGAGGTGATAACATGAAGAGGCAGGTTGTTGCCCTTTTCCTTGCCTTTTTGATGGTTGGAAGCATAGTCGGAGTTAACCTAAAGACCGTTGGCGCGGCAGAGCCGAAGCCGCTCAACGTTATAATAGTGTGGCACCAGCACCAGCCCTACTACTACGACCCGGTTCAGGACATCTACACGAGGCCGTGGGTCAGGCTCCACGCGGCAAACAACTACTGGAAGATGGCCCACTACCTGAGCGAATATCCGGACGTCCATGTTGCCATAGACCTCTCCGGTTCACTCATAGCCCAGCTGGTTGACTACATGGATGGAAAGAGGGACAACTACCAGATAATAACTGAGAAGATAGCGAACGGTGAGCCCTTAACCGTTGACGAGAAGTGGTTCATGCTCCAGGCCCCTGGAGGGTTCTTCGACCACACGATACCCTGGAACGGGGAACCGATAACCGACCCGAACGGCAATCCAACAAGGGACTTCTGGGACAGGTACACCGAGCTTAAAGACAAGATGCTCCAGGCCAAGGCCAAGTACGCCAACCTGCCGCTCGAGGAGCAGAAGGCCGCGGTTACCGGAGAGTTCACCGAGCAGGACTACATCGATTTGGCGGTTCTCTTCAACCTCGCCTGGACGGATTACGGCTACATAATGGATAACCCGGAGCTCAAGGCCATCTATGAGAAGGTCGACGAGGGCGGCTACACCAGGGACGACGTCAAGACAGTCCTCGACGCCCAGATGTGGCTCCTAAACCACACCTTCGAGGGGCACGAGAAGATAAACTACCTCCTCGGCAACGGCAACGTCGAGGTTACCGTCGTCCCCTACGCCCATCCGATTGGTCCGATACTCAACGACTTCGGCTGGGAGAACGACTTCGACGAGCACGTGAAGGTCTCCCACGAGCTTTACAAGGAATACCTCGGCGGTGGCAGCGTTACCCCTGTTGGTGGATGGGCTGCCGAGTCAGCTCTCAATGACAAGACCCTCGAGATACTGGCTGAAAACGGCTGGACATGGGTCATGACCGACCAGCTCGTCCTCGACAGGCTCGGCGTTGAGAAGACCACCGAGAACTACTACAAGCCCTGGGTGGCCGAGTTCAACGGAAAGAAGATATACCTCTTCCCGCGCGATCACGCGCTCAGCGACCGCGTTGGCTTCACCTACGGCGGCATGAACCAGTACCAGGCCGTTGAGGACTTCGTCAACGAACTCCTCAAGGTCCAGAAGGAGAACTACGACGGTTCCCTCGTCTACGTCGTGACCCTCGACGGCGAGAATGCCTGGGAGAACTATCCCTACGACGGCAAGCTCTTCCTCAACGAACTCTACAAGAAGCTTGAGGAGCTCCAGGAGCAGGGCCTCATAAGGACGGTCACCCCGAGCGAGTACATAAAGCTCTACGGCGAGGAAGCCAACGTTCTCACCCCGAAGATGATGGAACGCCTCGACCTCACCGGAGACAAGGTAGAGGCGCTCCTCAAGGCCCAGAGCCTCGGCGACCTCTACGACATGGTCGGGGTTAAGGAGGAGATGCAGTGGCCCGAGAGTAGCTGGATAGACGGAACCCTCTCCACCTGGATAGGCGAGCCCCAGGAGAACTACGGTTGGTACTGGCTCTACCAGGCGAGGAAGGCCCTGATGGAGCACAAGGGTGAGATGAGCCAGGCTGACTGGGAGAAGGCTTATGAATACCTGCTCCGCGCAGAGGCAAGTGACTGGTTCTGGTGGTACGGGAGCGATCAGGACAGTGGGCAGGACTACAGCTTCGACCGCTACCTGAAGGCCTACCTCTACGAGATGTACAGGCTGGCGGGCCTCGAGCCTCCGAGCTACCTCCACGGCAACTACTTCCCTGACGGCGAGCCCTATCAGAAGCTCGGTCCGATCGGCCTCAAGAAGGGAGAAGTCCAGAGCTACTCCAGCCTCTCGCCGAAGGCCAGTAGCGTGAGCGTTTACTTCGATGATAGGGGAGTGCACTTCGTTCTGAATGGCGACGTGGATGAGTTCGAGGTGAGCCTGTACGAGGCCAGGAAGCGCGTCGGCAACACCTTCACCCTCCTCCAGAAGAAGCCGGACCAGCTCAGGTACTCCCTCTGGCCGTTCTCAGCGGACAGCGTCGGCCTCATGATAACCAAGCACGTCGTTTACAGGGATGGCAAAGCGGAAATCTACAACGCCACCGGCTATGAGGAAAGTGAAAAGCTCGGAGACCTTACCGTTGAGAAGAGCGGGAACACCGTTGACGTAACGGTTCCATTCGAGTACATCGAGACCCCCAACGACTTCTACTTTGCGGCATCCACGGTCGACGGTAACGGTAACCTGGATATCATAAGCACGCCGGTCGAGCTCAAGCTCCCGACCGAGGTCAAGGGGGTCGTCATAGCAGATGTAAAGGACCCGGAGGGAGACGACCACGGGCCGGGAACCTACACCTACCCGACAGATGGTGTATTCAAGCCGGGAGTCTTTGACCTCCTCGAGTTCAAGCTCCTCGAGCAGACCGATGCCTACGTCATGCAGTTCAAGTTCAAGGATCTTGGGGGCAACCCGTGGAACGGGCCGAACGGCTTCAGTCTGCAGATAATCGAGGTGTACTTCGACTACAAGGACGGTGGCAACAGCTCGGCCATAAAGATGTTCCAGGATGGGCCGGGTTCAAACGTCAACCTCGACCCAGACCACCCGTGGGACGTCGCGTTTAGGATCGCTGGATGGGACTACGGCAACCTCATCGTCCTTCCGGACGGCACCGCGATACAGGGAGAGATGCAGATTTCAGCAGATCCCGCGAGCAACACCATAACCGTGAAGGTGCCCAAGAAGTACATCCAGATAAACGAGGACTACGGTCTCTGGGGAGACGTTCTTATTGGCTCACAGGACGGCTATGGTCCGGACAAGTGGAGGGTGGTTGCAGTTGATGCTGAACAGTGGAAGCTCGGTGGAGCCGACCCACAGGCCGTCATAAACGGCGTCGCCCCGAGGGTTGTGGACGAGCTCGTTCCAGAAGGCTTCAAGCCGACCCAGGAGGAGCAGCTCAGCTCCTACGACGCCAACGGCGGAAAGCTGGCAACGGTTAGGGCCATTCCACTGCTCAAGCAGGGAATAGTGGTTAACGACCCCGAGGGAGACGACCACGGGCCGGGAACCTACACCTACCCGACAGATGGCGTCTTCAAGCCTGGCGTCTTCGACCTCCTTAGGTTCAAGATGACCGAGGGCGACGATGCCTGGACGCTGGAGTTCTACTTCAAGGATCTCGGAGGTAACCCATGGAACGGGCCGAACGGCTTCAGCCTCCAGATAATCGAGGCTTACTTTGACTACACCGAGGGCGGAAACGTCACCGCGATAAAGATGTTCCCCGACGGGCCGGGAAGCAATGTCCAACTCGATCCGAGGCATCCGTGGGATGTAGCCCTGAGGATAGCCGGCTGGGACTATGGAAACCTCATAATCATGCCCGACGGAACGGTCTACCAGGGGGAGATGCAGATTTCGGCAGACCCGACGAAGAACGCGATAATCGTCAAGCTCCCGAAGAAGTACCTGCCCGGAGTGGGTGACTATGGACTCTACGCGTCGGTGCTCGTTGGCTCACAGGACGGCTATGGTCCGGACAAGTGGAGGGTGGTTGCAGTCGAGGCAGAGCAGTGGAAGCTCGGCGGGGCAGAGCCGGACGCGGTTATCAACGGTGTCGCACCGAGAGTCGTTGATGAGCTCGTTCCAGAAGGCTTCAAGCCAACCCAGGAGGAACAGCTGAGTAGCTACGATGCCGAGAACATGAAGCTCGCCACAGTAGTCATGATACCGCTCGTCGAGGGAAGCGGAGGCGAGGTAACGCCCACCCCAACAGAGACGACCTCAAGCACGAGCTCCACCAGCTCCACCACCAGCGAGACCACGACCTCACCGAGCTCAACGACTCAGCCGACAACCAACAGTCCGACCACCACTACCACCGGCGGAGGCGGAGGAATCTGCGGCCCGGCGGCTCTGATAGGGCTGGCAATAATACCGCTCCTCCTCAGGAGGAGGCGCTGACCTCTTTCAAATTTTATGGGGTGATAGAATGGCTGGAGTGAAGCTCATCAACGTCTGGAAGCAGTTTGGGGACTTCACGGCAGTGAGGGAGATGAACCTTGACATTAAGGATGGGGAATTCATGATCCTCCTCGGCCCAAGCGGATGCGGGAAAACGACAACCCTCAGGATGATAGCCGGCCTAGAAGAACCCACCAGGGGCCAGATCTACATCGGAGATAACCTTGTAGCAGACCCGGAGAAGGGGGTATTCGTACCGCCCAAGGACAGGGACATTGCGATGGTCTTCCAGAGCTACGCCCTCTACCCGCACATGACGGTCTACGACAACATAGCCTTCCCCCTCAAACTCAGGAAAGTTCCAAAACAGGAAATCGACCAGCGCGTTAGGGAAGTCGCCGAGATGCTCGGTCTGACCGAGTTCCTCAAGAGGAAGCCTAGGGAATTAAGCGGCGGCCAGAGGCAGCGTGTCGCCCTTGGCAGGGCCATCGTCAGGAAACCCCAAGTGTTCCTCATGGACGAGCCCCTGAGCAACCTGGACGCGAAGCTCAGGGTGAAGATGCGTGCCGAGCTCAAGAAACTCCAGAGACAGCTTGGGGTCACGACGATATACGTCACTCACGACCAGGTCGAGGCAATGACCATGGGCGACAGGATTGCGGTGATAAACAGGGGTGAGCTCCAGCAGGTCGGAACGCCGGAGGAAGTCTATGACAAACCTGCAAACACGTTCGTGGCAGGGTTCATAGGTTCGCCGCCGATGAACTTCATGGACGCGACTATAACCGAGGACGGCTTCGTGGACTTCGGCCCCTTCAGGCTCAAGCTCCTGCCCGACCAGGTTGAGGTGCTGGAAGAGAAGGGCTACCTCGGAAAGGACGTCATCTTCGGAATAAGGCCTGAAGACTTGTACGACGCAATGTTCGCGCAAGTGAAGGTCCCCGGGGAGAACATGGTCAGGGCCATGGTGGACATCATTGAGAACCTCGGAAGCGAGAAGATAGTCCACCTCCGCGTTGGTAATGTGACCTTCCTCGGCTCCTTCAGGTCGGAGTCGAAAGTCGTGGAGGGGCAGGAGGTAGACGTCGTCTTCGACATGAGGAAGGTCCACATCTTCGAGAAGGGGAGCGGAAAGGCCGTATTCTGAAGCTTTTTAAACCCCCTCTCCCATTTTCTTCCATGCCTGTCGAGGACTTTGCGGAGTTTCTGGCCAAAGAGGTTCCAGTTGGCAGGGTGGCGGAGCTCGGGATAGGCTTTCAGTTCAAGGTGGCTTTGAAACTGAAGGAGTTCGGCTACGATGTTCTTGCCGTTGACTGGAACCCTGTATCGGTCGAGAAAGCCAGGGAGCTGGGCCTTAACGCAGTTAGGGATGACCTCTTCAGCCCGAGCCTCGACCTCTACCTCGGGGTCAAAGCGCTCTACTCGGTTAGACCCACTCCTGAGATAGTAAAGCCCATCCTCGAACTCGGGGAGAAGCTCGGGGTCCCGGTTTACATCCTTCCCCTCACGGGCGATACAATGCCGAAAGCCCTGAGGCTCGTGAACTTTAGAGGGCTGGCGATATACACGGCCAAACCTATTTAAGCGGCCGCCGAAGTAGTATCGGTGGTGTGAATGAAGCTCTTTGGCACGGCAGGAATACGTGGAACGCTGTGGGAGAAGGTCACGCCGGAGCTCGCAATGAGGATGGGAATGGCAATCGGAACCTACGTTGACGGTGAGAGCGTTGCCGTCGCGAGGGACGGGAGAACTTCGAGCGTCATGCTCCAGAGCGCAATGATAAGCGGCCTTCTCAGCACGGGAAAGGAGGTTCTCGACCTCGGACTCATCCCAACGCCCGCTTTGGCGTGGGCGACGAGGGAGCACGCCGACGGCGGGGTGATGATAACCGCCTCTCACAATCCCCCGACCGACAACGGCATAAAGGTCTTCAACGGCGACGGAACCGAGTTCTACGTTGAACAGGAAAGAGAGCTTGAAGAACTCTACTTCTCAGGGAGCTTCAGAAAAGCGAACTGGGACGAGATAAAATCGGTTAAGCCCATCGAGGTCATTGACGACTACATCAAAGCGGTTCTCGACTTCGTGAACCACGAGACGAGTCTAAAGGTCCTCTATGACGGCGCCAACGGCGCTGGCAGTGTCTTGGCCCCGTATCTTCTCCGTGAGATGGGGGCGAAGGTGATAAGCGTCAACGCCCACGTTGACGGCCACTTCCCTGGGAGAAAGCCCGAGCCAAGGTACGAGAACATAGCCTACCTTGGAGAACTCGCGAGGGAGCTGGGCGTTGACCTCGTCATAGCCCAGGACGGAGACGCGGACAGGATAGCTGTCTTCGACGAGAAGGGGAACTACTTAACGGAGGACACTGTAATAGCGCTCTTCGCGAAGCGCTACGTCGAAGAGCATGGCGGCGGGACGGTGGTGGTTTCAATCGACACAGGCTCGAGGATAGACCACGTCGTTGAGGAAGCCGGCGGCAGGGTTGTAAGAATACCGCTCGGCCAGCCCCACGACGGGATAAAGAAATACGGGGCTATCTTCGCTGCCGAACCATGGAAGCTCGTCCACCCGAAGTTCGGCCCCTGGATAGACAGCTTCGTGACGATGGGGCTGCTCATCAAGATGATAGACGAGGAAGGCAAGCCCCTCTCGGAGATAGCCAGGGAAAACGTCCCCGAGTTCTACCTCACGAAGAAGAACGTCCCCTGCCCAGATGAGCTAAAGAAGCGGGTCGTTGAGAGTTCGGCAAAAGTCGTGGAAGAAAAACTCGGGGACGAGATAAAGGAGATTCTGACGATCTCTGGCTACCGCTTCAACCTGAAGGACCGCTCCTGGGTTCTCGTGAGGCCCAGCGGAACCGAGCCGAAGATAAGGGTCGTCGTCGAGGCGCCGAGCGAAAAGAGGCGTGACGAGCTTTTTGAGTTCGCCTACAGAACGGTCAGAGAAGCCGTGGAAAAAGCGAAGAAAAATAAGGGGGATTAAACGAACCTCGCCGGTCTTAGAGTTCTGACGGATATCTCGTTCTTTTCTACCATTACTCTGAAGCCCTCCTTGGCGACGTAAGTCTTGACGCCGGTGACGTTCTCGATGTACTTGGCCTCCTTGTAGGGGTTGGCAAAGTGCATCTTCATGCCGATGTGGCTTATGACGAGTGCCTCGGGCTTTTTTTCCATGCTCTTCAGCATCTCAACTGCATCGTCCGTGCTTAGGTGGTAGGGAATGCCCATGTCCCGGGGCCTTGTTACCGCCGCTATGAGCAGCCTTGCGCCATCATGCCACTCGATGAGGCCATCGAAGTATGCCGTGTCGGGTATGTACGAGATGTCACCGAACCGGGTCTTCATGCGGAAGCCGATGGTCGTTGGATCTGAGTGCTGGCTGGGTGTTATTATGAACTCATCCTCACCAATGGGTATCCTGCTCCCCGGCTCGGGTATGTGAACGCTTTCCAGCACGTCAAGGTGGTACTTGCTTATGGCGGGTGTGTGGGTCTCATCGCCGTAGACGACGCTTTTTGAGGCTATCAGCGTTCCCCTCTTCTTGAGTGCTCCCCCGGTCATAGCCTCAACCATGACCTCGAGGTCGTTGCAGTGGTCGACGTGCCTGTGGGAGACGAATATGGCGTCGAGCTTCCTTGGATCGAGCTTGTAGCGCCAGCTCCTAACGAGGGCACCCGGTCCCGGATCAACGTATATGTTCCTGCTCGCGCGTATGTGGAATCCCCCCGTGGAGCGGAACTGGGTTATGGTTATGAACCGCCCACCGCCGCTCCCGAGGAACGTTAGCTCTATCAACTCTCCACCCCCGTTTCTTTTGCAGACGTAGGAGTATCACTTTTTTCCGTATATAAGGGCATTGGCCGAGGAGTACCGCTGGAAAAAACGTGCACATCCATGTATGAAAATGCTGATTTATGAACCGTTGAGCTAACATGCAGTTATACTTATCTGAGCATTAGGCAAAGTATGATGTGTTATTGTAGTATATTGTTACAAAAAAGAGTAACGCAAGCATTATGGGGGTTCAGTTTACGAAACGTTTTTCAACACAGAGCGCGAAGATGTTTGCGCCTCTCAAATCTCGGAGGTGAACGGAAGTGGAGTTCAAACCTTACATACCCCCCGAAAAATCCCTGCCCGAATACACCGTTAAGGCGTTTGTCCTCGGTGTTTTGCTCTCGATTGTAATGGGTGCGGCAAACGCCTACCTCGGAATGTACGCGGGTATGACAGTCAGCGCCAGCATCCCTGCAGCTGTTATATCGATGGCACTACTCTTTGCCTTCAAAGACAGGAACATCCTTGAGAACAACATGGTGCAGACAGCGGCTTCCGCCGGTGAGTCCCTCGCGGCTGGAGTCATCTTCACGTTCCCGGCCCTCATAGTGCTCGAATACTACACCACGTTCCCCTACTACATCGTGACCATAATAGCGGCCCTCGGAGGTGCCCTCGGTGCCCTCTTCACCATAGTGCTCAGGAGGGCATTCATAGCCGAGGAGAAGCTCCCCTATCCCGAGGGTACTGCATGTGCCGAGGTCCTCATCGCGGGAGACAAAGGCGGAAGCCACGCCAAGCCGATACTCTGGGGCGGAATCTTTGGAGGTGTCTTCAAGCTCTTTGGCAGCTCCGGTCTCTGGGCAGGGACCGTTGAGGCCGCCAAGGCAGTCGGCTCGCGCGTTTACTACATTGGAAGCGACCTCTCCGCTGCACTCGTGGCTGTCGGCTACATCGTCGGTCTCAACATAGCCTTTCTCGTGTTCCTCGGCGGCGCCATTGCTTGGTTCATAGCCATTCCTATCTACGCAGGCCAGATGGGCCACACTGACCTCAGCCCGCTCGACCTCGCCTGGACCATCTGGAGTACCAAGATCAGGTACATGGGTGTCGGCGCAATGGTCGTTGGCGGCCTCTGGAGCCTTATCAAGCTCAGGGGGCCAATATCGAGAGGCATCAGGGCTGGACTTGAGGCGGCCAAGCACAGACAGGCCGGAGGAACCCTTCCCAGAACCGAGGAGGACTTGCCGCTTAACTACGTCCTGATGCTCATAGCAGCCTTCGTGATTCCACTGTTCCTCCTCTACGCCCACATCCTTGACTCAATAGGGATTGCGGCAATAATGGCAGTCATAATGCTCATCCTCGGCTTCTTCGGAAGCGCGATAGCCGGCTACCTCGCGGGTGTCGTTGGTTCGTCGAACAACCCCGTCTCGGGAATCACCATCATGAGCCTCCTCTTCACGGCCCTCATCCTCAAGGCCCTTGGCCTCTCCGGCACCGAGGGTATGGTGGCCACCATTCTCGTGGCAGCGGTCGTGTGTACAGCAGCCGCTATAGCGGGAGACACCATGCAGGATCTCGCCACAGGTTACCTCGTCGGTGCGACCCCCAAGAGGCAGCAGGTCTTTGAGGTCATTGGTGTCTTCGCGGCGGCCTTTGTTATGGCCCCTGTGCTCAACCTCCTAATCCAGGCCTACGGTATAGCCGGAACCCCAACGGCCAAAGAGAACGCCCTCGCGGCCCCTCAGGCCTTCCTCATGGCCAAGGTCACTGAGGGTGTCTTCACCGGCAACCTCGAGTGGAACATGATATACATCGGAGCAGGCATAGCCATAGTCCTCATAATCCTCGACGAGATACTCGCCATGAAGGGCTCCAAGTTCAGGACGCCGGTCATGCCGGTCGCGGTTGGAATCTACCTGCCGCTCAGCCTCGGCGTGCCGATATTCCTCGGCGGCCTCATCAGGCACTTCGTCACCAAGGCCAGGGGAGACAGCGCAGAGAACCCGACTGACCCGGGTGTCCTTGGTGCGGCGGGGCTCATAGCAGGTGAGGCCCTCATGGGAATCACCTTCGCTGCTCTTATCGTTGCAGGAGTTGCACCTAGCATCGGCTTCAGCAGCAACCTCCTGGGAGTCATCCTCCTGGCTGGAATAGCAACCTGGCTCTACATTACCGGCAGGAAGAAGTGAGTCCTTTTTCCCTTTTCTTCCCAACCTTTAAATTTCAGGTGCCGGAGGAAAGACCATGGAAGAGTACCTGAACCTTATCCCGGTGTGCAACGAGAAAGTCCAGCTCAGGAAGATCGAGGGAAAGTACTACCTTCTCGTCCCCATGGAGTCAAAGCTCGACTTCTTGGCCAGAAAACTCCACGGGGACTACAGGAGGATAGAACTCGACGAAGTGGGGGCATACATCTGGGAGCTCTGCGATGGCAGAAGAACCATCGGAGAGATAGGAAAGGCCCTGAAGGCGCGCTTCGGGGAGGAAGTTGAGCCCCTCTACGAGCGCCTGGTGACGTTTCTTTTAGAACTGAGGAAAAGGTATCTGGTTGAGTTTAAAAGGGCTGACGATATAGTCTGAGGTGGTGATTGAAATGAGCGAAACCCTTGATAAGGTCTCCCAGGAGATCGAAAACCTCCGGGACGAGATGGTGGAAACCCTCGTTGAACTCATAAAAATCCCGGCGATAAGCCCAGACTATGGCTACGAGGGCGAATACGACAAGGCCCAGAAGCTGCTCGAGATGATAAAGGACTGGCCCTTCGACAAGGTGGAGGTCTACAACGCGCCCGACGAGAGGGCCAAGAACGGCGCCAGGCCCAACATTCTGGCTTACTACTACGGTGAAAAGGGCGAGGAAAGCGAGAGGCTCTGGATACTCACCCACATCGACGTCGTCCCGCCCGGCGACCTGAGCAAGTGGACGGTAACCGAGCCGTTCAAGCCCCTCGTAAAGGACGGAAAGGTCTATGGTAGAGGAAGCGAGGACAACGGCCAGAGCCTCGTTGCGAGCCTCTACGCCGTTAAAGCCATGATGCACCTCGGGATAAGGCCGAAGAGAACAATAATCCTTGCCTTCGTCAGCGACGAGGAAACTGGAAGCAAGTATGGAATCGGGTGGCTCATGAAGGAGCACCCTGAGCTCTTCAGGGAGAACGACCTCGTTCTGGTTCCAGACGGCGGAAACGAGGATGGAACATTCATTGAGGTCGCTGAGAAGAGCATCCTCTGGTTCAGGGTCAAGGTCAGGGGTAAGCAGGTTCACGCCAGCATGCCGGACAAGGGCCTCAACGCCCACCGCGTGGCGCTCGACTACGCCTACCACCTTGATAAACTCCTCCACGAGAAGTACTCAGAGGAGGACGAGCTCTTTGACCCGCCGAAGAGCACCTTCGAGCCGACGATGGTTCGCGGCCCGGCTGACAGCCCCAACATAGCCCCGGGCGAGCACGAAGTGGTCTTCGACTGCAGGGTTCTGCCGAGATACAGCCTCGATGATATACTGAACGACGCGAAGGTCCTTGCCGAGGAGGTCAAGGAGAGGTATAGGAAGGAGATCGAGGGCAAAACCCTTCCGGAGATAGAGATCGAGGTTCTCCAGCGCCTCGACGCCCCCGCCCCGACCGACCCGAACAGCGAGATAGTTGTTCTCCTGAAGGATGCACTCAGGAAGCTCCGCGGCAAGGAGGCCACTGTGGGAGGAATCGGCGGAGGGACCTTCGCGGCCTTCTTCAGGAAACTCAGAATCCCGGCCGTTGTGTGGGCGACCCTCGATGAGATGGCCCACCAGCCCAACGAGTATGCCAAGATAGAGAACATGGTCGAGGATGCCAAGGTCATGGCTGCTTTGGCACTTCTCTGATCCTTTCCTTTTTGTTTCAAACGGTTTTGAAGCCGTCGAGGGGTATTTATACTTCCCTGGCGTACTATCCCCAGGTGATTCGATGCGGCGACTGGTTCTACTGGCCATACTCCTCACCGTCATCGTTGGGGGCTGTCTCGGGCAGGCGGAGAACGGCAAACCGTCCCCGACCTCAAGCAGCTCAACCTTCACGCCGCCAGGAACGAAATACGATGTGCTGAAAGAGGGGCAGGAAGCCCCTATAGTTCGGGGAATCAACGCCTTTGCCGTCGACCTCTACCGGGAGCTGGCAGGAGGGGAGGACAACCTGTTCTTCTCGCCCTACAGCGTTGAGACCGCCCTCGCGATGGCATACGATGGGGCAAGCGGGGCTACGCGGGAGGAAATGGGAAAGGTTCTCCACCTGCCATCTGAGAATGACACGAGGTGGGTGGGCTTCAGGTACCTGTTGCTCTCCCTGAAAACCTCGAATGGTTCTCCGTACGTCCTCAGAAGCGCGAATGCGCTCTGGATCCAGAGGGACTACCCGATCGATGAGAAGTACCTCTGGGTCATAAGGACGTTCTACCTGGGAAGAGTGGATAAGGTAGACTTCGTGAACGACCCCGAAGGATCCGCGAGGGAGATAAACGACTGGGTTGAGGAGCAGACGAACGGAAGGATCAAGGACATCCTATCGAAGCTCAGCCCCGACACGAGGCTGATAATAACGAACGCGATCTACTTCAAGGGCAACTGGTCGAGCAGGTTCGAGGCGAGCGAGACGAGGAACGGGACTTTCCACTCGCCCTCGGGCCCGGTTACGGTTCCGATGATGCACCAGAGGGGGAAGTTCCCATACTTTGAAAACAATGAGCTCCAGGCCCTCGAGCTGCCCTACGAGGGTGGAAGACTGAGTATGCTAATAATCCTTCCCAGAGAGGGGAAGTTTGAGAAAGTCGAGAACGAACTGAGCACCGAGTTTATAGAGGATATTATGAACGGTACGACTGAGGAGAGCGTGAAGGTGACCCTCCCGAAGTTCAGGGTCGCGCAGGAGTACCACCTGAGGGACATCCTCGCGGATATGGGAATGGGGAGCGCCTTTAAGGTGCCGGGCTTTTCGGGGATATCGCCGGGAGGCAATCTTGTGATAAGCGACGTCCTCCATAAGACCCTCATAAGCGTCGCCGAGAATGGAACCGAGGCGGCAGCGGTAACGGCCGTCACGATGACTCTGGCCGCCGTGCCGGGGCAGGAAAACTTCAAGGTATTCAATGCAGATCGCCCCTTCATATTCCTCATCTACGACAGGGAAACTGGCGCGATACTCTTCATGGGCAGGCTGGTGAACCCGAAGGAGTGAGCTTTTAAATTCTCCCCCCAACTTTTTTCATGCCCCTCTGGAAGGACGGAAAGCTCGGACTGCCAGTTAAGGAAGCGGTGAAGCTCTTCCCCGAGCTT
This sequence comes from Thermococcus pacificus, assembly GCF_002214485.1. NCBI lineage: Archaea > Methanobacteriati > Methanobacteriota > Thermococci > Thermococcales > Thermococcaceae > Thermococcus > Thermococcus pacificus. The sequence goes on along the minus strand of NZ_CP015102.1, from coordinate 490,502 downwards.
GAAAAATACCTCGACGAACGCGGAAGGCTCGACTTCTCGAACAGAAAAGCCCGGATACTCTACAACAGGGCGATTGCCAAAGCCCTCTTTGGGTTAGACGTTGAATACCACCCAAAGGGCCTAGTCACCACCCCTGTCTCGCGCTACCTTTTCATGAAGACGTTTTTGAGGGGTGGTGAAAGGGTTCTGGAGATAGGAGCCGGGCACACGGCTTTGATGACCCTCCTGGCGGCGAAAATATTCAACTGCGACGTTACCGCGACAGAGCTTGACGACGAGTTCTTTGAATATGCCCGGAGAAACATCGAAAAAAACCGCGCGAATGTGAGGCTGATAAAGAGTGACGGCGGAATAATCCGCGGAGTTATCCCAGAAGGCAAGACCTTTGATGTCATCTTCTCCGCCCCGCCCTACTACGAGGCCCCTACCAAAGGTGTTCTGACGGAAAGGGAAGGCGTTGGGGGAGGAAGATACGGTGAGGAGTTCTCGGTGAGGCTGATAGAGGAGGCACTTGACTATTTGAGGCCTGGTGGAAAAGTGGCGCTCTTTCTTCCGGACAAGAAACCTCTGATAAACGCAATAACGAAAAGGGGAGAGGAACTGGGCTATTCAGTTAGAGACGTCCGCTTCAAGGCCGGAACCCGGTGGAGGCACAGTTTGATTTTAGCACTTTAGGGACTCAGACCGTGGGCGTCTCAGCACTCACGCCGGTCTCAGAGGAGGTGCTTTCTCCTCATCGTCCCTCCTGTGGGGGAAGTCTTCATTTCGTATCCTCAACATAGAGGAAGAGTGCCTTGAGATACTCCGTGTCCTTTGAGGCCATTAATATCGGGTGGTCTGGGGCCTGTGTCCTGTATGGTTCGAGCATCTTGAGGAACTTTCCAGCTTTTGCGGCCGCGGCAATAACCATGTCCTTGAATGCCTGCATGTCGACGTGCTGGGAGCAGGAGGCGGTAACGAGTATTCCACCCTCCTTGACGAGCTGAAGGCCGGCGTAGTTCACGTTGAAGTAGGCCCTTAATCCGCGCTTGAGATCCTTCTCGTGCTGGACAAATGCCGGGGGATCGAGTATCACTATGTCAAACTTCTCGCCCTTCTTTATCATCTCTTCCATGACCGGGAAGGCTGAACCAACTATATACTTCATCTTATCCTCGACGCCGTTGAGCTTGGCGTTCTCCTTCACCATGTTGATGGCCCAGGGAGACTTATCGACTGCAACGACTTCGTCGGCACCTGCCACAGCGGCATGTATTGCGAAGCCGCCAGTGTATGTGAAAACGTCCAGAACGCGCATTCCAGGCTTGACGTACTTCTCCAGGGCGATTCTGTTCTCCCTCTGGTCGAGGAAGAAGCCGGTCTTTTGTCCCCTCATATCGACGATGAACTTGGCCTTGCCCTCCTCTATTATGGTGCGATACTTCTCCTTCCCAAGGAGAACGCGCTCAATCTCCGGTAAGCCCTCCCGTCTCCTTGACCTCCCGGTGTTCTTTTCGAAGACGGTCTCTACCTCCGGCTCGGCCTCCATTATGGCCTCGGCGACCTCCATCTTGAAGCGTTCCATACCGACGCTCGATATCTGAACGGAGGCTATCTCGTTGAAGCGGTCGACTATGAGACCGGGCAGGTAGTCAGCCTCGCCGTAAACCATGCGGTAGGCCTTGTCGTAGCCGAGCACCTTTTTCCTGTACTCGTTGGCCTTCTTAATTCTCTCGCGGAAAAGCTCCTTGTTGACCTCCGTCTCGCGGTCCTTCGTTATGAGCCTGACCATTATGTTGGAGTGGGGGTTCACGAAGCCCTTGCCGAGGAACTTGCCCCCGCGAGTGTAGACCTCCACAATATCACCGGGGGAGAACTCGCCCTCGGTTCTCACCACTCCCTTCTTGAAGACTATCATCGCGCCCTTTCCTATTGCTCTCGCTGCTTGAGCGTCAACGATTACCCTCGCCATTCTCTCACCACCGGTTGAAGTTCGGCGATAGGTATATAACCCTTAGCGTCCTATATTATACTGGTGGTTCTATGCACTTTGAGGTAGTGAAGGAGTTTCTCGAGGAGATTGGGGAGGATTGGGTAGAGGTCGACGGCGAAATCCACCTCGAGCCAGAGGTGTTCTATGAGGTCTGGAAATACGTCGGCCAGCCCGACCTCGAGACGTACACCGTGGAGGACGAGGTCGTTGAACCGGGTTCTTACGATCCGCCCGAGATGAAGTACACGGAAATGAAGAAGGTGAAGGTCAAGAAAGCGTACTTCACCACACTGGACGGCAAGAGAATAGTAACGGACTACGCTGAACTCCAGAGGATCATGAAGGAGAAATCCGCCTGATTCTTCTTCCCTTCTTACCCAATCATTATCGGAAGCATCAGAACCCCCATACAGCATGTTCTCTTAACACCCATCGTAGCGGCCAGCAAGCCTGTTATCGTCGCCCCAGCAAGCACCAGAATGCCGAGTAACCCATCAAAAACGTACGAGAGAAAGACGAGGAAGAGGAGAACCCCCGCGTTCATGGAGCGGTATGGAACTCTTTTCAGGAGGTTGAGTATGAGGGCCGCTAAAGGTTCCCCGTAGAGGAGAACCGCCATTGAAACGAAGAGTGCCGCGAGGAGATAGGTAGTGAGCGCCCTCTCAGGGATCTGGTTCATCAGGGCCACGATGCCGTTCCTCTGCCTCCCCGTTGCGACGAAGTTAGCGAAGGAGAAGAGGAAATTTGCAGTGTTAACCGAGAAGACCACGGTAAGGAAGGAGCGCTCGTCCCTCGAGAGGAAGGAGCCTATCAGAGCGGCCTGGGAGGCCGTGAAGGCGGGAACCAGGGAGGCCACCATCCCGAGAACGGTTCCTAGGAAGGAGAACCTGAGGAACCTGCCACGCTCCATTAGTACGTCTCCATCATCCGTGGCTGCGGGAAGTGAACCCCTTCCTCTCAGGGCCAGCAGGATAACTGAGATCCCAAAAAGGCCGGTAAAGAGGTGGTAAAAGGGCTGGTTGAGGTCGAGGCGAAAAGTCAGGGCTCCTAAGATGCCGGAGAGAATGAAAATGGCGAGGGCGTGAAGTCTCTTTGTTCCCCTCTCGGTGAGGATCAGAAAAGCCGCGAGAAGGAAGATGAGGAGGCGCCCAATCCGAGGACTGTATATAGGGGCCAGTTTCATGTATATCGGAATGAATGGAATGGTCAGAACGACCGCCAAGAAGCTTGCCCACAGCGCTATCATCACGACCTCCATGGCCCTGCCCCTCAGTACGAGCCTGTGGGCAGGCAGTATTCCAAGGGCCGTGCCCTCATCGGGAACGCCCAAAAACGCCGAGGGAATAACGTCCAAGAACGTATGGGTCAGCCCCATCGAGAAGAGGACGAGGTTGTCCCCAACACCGAGCCCCGAGAGAAAAGCCGCGAGCGTGTTGACGTGTATCCCAGGGGAGATGCCGCTGAAAGTACCACCCGCGATTCCAATCAGCAGCTCCCTGAACACAGGTCATCACCGGATTTAACCTCAAAGGCGGGCATGTCCCGGTAGGTCGTGAAGAAGCCGTATGCGGTAACGGTCTGGTTGGCTCTAACTGAAACTCCGAGGGACTTCCTGAGCTTGAGGAGGACCCAGCATCGGCCGCTGGTAACGTTGGCTATCCCGAAGCCATTCTTGTAAACCCTCACCCAGGAGACGTTTCCGGATATCCTCGCGAATTCCCCGGGAGAGAAGGAACAGATGTCGTTCGGAAGCTCCTCGCGCGGAACGGTTACAGTGCAATTGAGGCAGATTAGGGAGGATCTCCTCCAGAGGGCCTCAAAGTGAATACTATCCCCTACCCTCGCGGAGAAGCCGTAGAGCCTGAGTTCCGTGCAGTCCAACCCCAGGGAGCGGCCGGCGCTGACCGCGGTGCAGTTTCCCACGGCGACGTCTCCAACACGCGCCTTTCGAAGAGGTTTCTTCTCGGCGGTTCCAGTGACAACTACGTCAGCGGGGGAATCGACAAAAAGCGAGAGCTTAGAGTAGAACCGGACTATCCCAACGACCCTCACCCTCTGCCCGAGTTTGAGTTCAGCCCCATAGGGTAGGTAGAGGACCACCTCTTCGCTCCCGTTCCAGAGAATTGTTTTCCCGCCCGAGTAGAGTACCACGCCCTCAACGGCCCAGGGCATGTCATCAGAGGGCTTCTTCGGGAAGCCCAGACGGGTGTGGTTTACAGGATAAAACTTTTCGCCGTACCAGAGACCGCTCACCCTCACGAGTTCACCCTTGTCAGCCGGCAGGGGTAAGGCCAGCCTCACCTTAGCGGGGGTGAGCAGGTAGGAGACCCCGGACAGCCAGTAGGCACCGGTGATAGAATCGAGGGGAAACGTCGGAGTGGAGGGGTATACCCTCTCAGGCCGTATCTTAAGGCCGGACGTTGAGTTGAAGGGAATCCCCTCAACCCTGTAAACCTTGCCCAGCTCTAAGGAGGCATACACACCGACGGTTCTCTCTCCGTCAGTCAGGACTGAGAACCCCTCACCGGAGTAGACGCAGAGTCCCACAAAGGATTTGGACTCGACCCGTTCGTTTCCGGTCACTAAGAGGAGGCCGAGAACCGTGAGCAGGGCCGCAATGAGTACGATGGATAATTTTTCTCTCGTAACCATGATTGAAAGTAATCAATGAAACCTTAAAAAGTTTACTCTATTAGAGAGGAATCGACAAGGGAAGGAGAGTTAGTATAGCTCGCCGCTCGGGTAGACGACGATGCCATTCTCGTTAATCTCGAAGGGATACTTCTTCATGGAGTGCTTGGTCTCGCGCATCTTCCTTATGAGGAGGTAGCGCTTGAGCTCGACCTCCTTCTCAACGAAGTCGAGGAGGATGACCCCCCTTGCTATATACTCCTCTATGCCATAGCGGCTTATCTTGCCCCGGGAGGGGTCAGGAGCTTCGGTGGTTAGTATCGAGGTAACCCCCATCTCGAGGAGTATGGTGTTGAACTGGAGCAGGACCGACCTTATTTCCTCCTCCTTCTTAAGCCTGAAGGCTATCGAGGGTATGGAGTCTATTACGAGCCTCTTGGCATTGATGGCCTTGACCACGCGGTAGACGTAGCGAAGGAAGTCCTCTGCGTTAAGGTTGCCCTCGAGGACGTACTGCTCCTCGGAGGGAAGACCGACAACGGCGCTAACACCGTCGATTATGGCTATCTTCCCTTCCCTCTCATACTTCCCGATGTCCCAGCCAAAAGCGAGCATCTCCCGTCTGAGGTCGCGGGACCTCTCCTCAAGGGTGACAATGACTCCTGGTTCATCGTAAAGCTCGGCACCCTTGTAAACGAACTGAACGCCAAAAGTGGTCTTGCCGCTCCCAGTCGGACCGGTAACGAGAACCGTGGTACCCTTCGGGAATCCACCTTCGATTAGATCATCAAACCCCTGGATTCCGCTCTTTACCCTCTCAACAGTGTATTCTGTGACCATACAAACCACCTTCTGGAGTTCGTTGCGAACTCACACTCTTCTCTAGTATAAAATGCAGCACCAAGGAGATATAAAACTTTTGGAAAAATTCCGCCTTTTCACAACGAATTTGAAAAGTATCCAAACGTTCAGAGGCTTGAACCCAGAGAATTGAGTCAATCTTTCGGATACCATCAAAGGTAAAAGGAAAACTGTTTTATTCCATAGGCATACCTATTCATGAGAGGTGAAGCCATGCTGGATCCATTCGGGGCGGAGGCCCGGAGGTTAGTTAAAGAGGAGTTCGGTGGAATAACCGAGCTGCTCATGGTAATCCCCTCGTACGTCGGACTCGAGACGGCCCTCGAGAGGGTCAGATGGGTTGACTCCGGGAAGATACCCGAGGAAGTTCTTGAGCTCGATGGTATAAGGGACCTGCTCACCTTCTACGCCCTCTTGGGAGCACTCGCGTTTTCACCCTACGGGCTGGAGATGGAGCTCGTCAGGGAGGCAAACCTGAGGATATACTCGGCGAGGATAGAACGGGCGAGAACCCTCGAGGGGACGTCCCTGCCGCTCGAAACCGTCAGGGGAGACGAGATTCCGGAGAGAGACAGGATCATACTGGAGAGAACCCACCACACCGAGCTCTCCCAAGAGGAGAGGAGGAAGCTGAGGCTCGAGTACAGGTTAAGCCTCTCAAAGTTCCTGGAACTGTGGGACGGCTCGCTTAAGGAGGTCTACGTGAGGAACGGCTACGCCTACCTGACCTGGAACCAGTCCGTGGAGCTGTGGAGGCGCTCCTTCGAGAGGAGCTTTGAGAGAGCCGTGAACCTGCTCTACGAGGTGAGGGACGAACTTCCAGCGTACTACCTCCAGCTCTACGAGAGACTTGGTGAGATAGCGAGGGAGCACTTCAAGGAGAGGCTCGAGAAGCTCGGGAGAGCGGAAGCCCAGCCGCTTCGCTTCGACCTCTTCCCACCGTGTGTCAAGATCGCCCTCGGCGGAGTCCCATCGGGCCTGAGGAACTACGCCATAACCGTCCTCCTAACTAGCTTCCTGAGCTATGCGAGGCTCTGTCCCAACCCGCCGAGGAGAGACGTCAGGGTAAGGGACTGCGTCCAGAGCCTCGATGTCATTGAGAAGGAGATACTCCCAGTCATCATTGAGGCAGGAAACCGCTGCAGTCCGCCTCTCTTCGAGGATCAGCCCCACGAGATAAAGAACATCTGGTACCACCTCGGCTTTGGCCTGACCGACAAGCCAACCCTCGAGGACAGCGGAAACTCGCCCTGGTACTTCCCACCCAACTGCTCGAAGATAAGGGCAAACGCGCCCGAGCTGTGCAAGCCAGATAGAGACTGTAGGAACATCAAGAATCCGCTGACGTACTACCTCAGGAAGCTCTACTTCGAGAACAAAAAGAGCAAACCTCAGGAAACCTCTAAAGAGAACACAGGCGAAGCCGCCGGGGCAGGGGTGAGAGATAATGAGTGAGCTGTTCAGGGAAGCAACGAAGGAGGAGAGGGTGCGGTACTACAGGAGGGAATGGAGCGCAAAGAGGCTGCCGGAGTTCATAGTAGAGACCCTTGAGAACAGGGAGTTTGGCTTTGACCACACGGGGGAGGGCCCGAGCGATAGGAAGAACGTTTTCCTCGACGTCCGCGACCTTGAGGACTACATGAAGGCCACCGCCCCCTACGCTGTCTACTCCTCGGTTGCCCTCTATGAGGAGCCCAGGGAGATGGAGGGCTGGCTGGGAGCGGAGCTCGTCTTCGACATCGACGCCAAGGATCTGCCCCTGCGGAGGTGCCAGCACATCCACGAACACGGCAGGGTCTGTCCAATCTGCCTTGAGGATGCAAAGGAACTCGCAAGGGATACGCTGATAGTGCTGAAGGAGGACTTTGGCTTCGAAAGCGTTCACGTGATCTACTCCGGCAGGGGATACCACATCAGGGTTCTCGACGACTGGGCGATGACCCTCGATGGGAAGGCGAGGGAGAAGGTACTCTCCTACATAAGCGCGGCCGAGGAGATAACCTTCGACGACATCCGGAGCAGGCGGATAATGCTCTCTTCGGGCTACTACCGGGTCTTCCGCCTGCGCTTTGGGTACTTCCTGAGGAGGATGAACGAGAACCACCTCGTCAACATAAACCTCAGGAGGGGGCAGGTGGAAAAACTCCTGGGGAACCGGGAGGAGGTATACGAGAACTTCGTGAGGAAGGGCCTGCTGACGGCGTTCCCGCAGGGCATCGGCTACAAAACACTCACAAAGCTCTTCGCACTGTCTAGTACCTTTTCAAAGGCCTACTTCGACGGTCGCGTCACCGTCGACGTAAAGAGAATCCTTCGCCTGCCGTCTAGCCTGCACTCCAAGGTGGGCTTTATAACCACGTACATCGGCCCCGACGAGGGAAAGCTGGAACGCTTCAATCCCTTTGAGGACGCGGTTCCGAGGTTCAGGCGCGAGGAGGTCAGGGAGGCCTACAGGCTGTGGCTCGAGGAACACGGTGATGATCTATGAACGGAAGGGTTAAGATAGCCACTGCCATGCTCATCTGGGGAAGTGTAGGGATTTTCGCGCGATTTTCTGGCCTCTCCGGGCTGGGGGTAGCCTTCGCCAGGGTCTCGCTGGGGTCAATCCTGCTCCTGACCATAATGGGCCTGCTTGAAAAAGAGAAGCTCGCGGAGCTTCCCGGCCTGCTCAGGCAGCAGTGGAAGCCGTTCATCGGCCTTGGTATTGCCCTGGCTCTCAACTGGGCGTTCCTATTCACCGCCTTCAACTACACGACCATAGCCAACGCGGTCCTCGTTTATTATACCTCCCCGATACTGGCAATGCTGATCTCATGGCGCTTCCTTAACGAGAGGATCGCGGGGAAAAGGTGGGCACTTATAGGAATGGCCTTTCTGGGGCTGGCGCTGATAATAAGTGGTCAGAGGTTGAGCCTCAACGACAGGGACTTCGTTGGGATACTCCTGGCGTTCGTCGCGGCGTTCTTCTACGCGCTCATTCCAAACTTCGGCCGCTTCCTTCGGGACGTTGATGGGAAAGTTCTGACATTCCTTCAGCTGGCTATAGCCTCGTTCGTTCTGGCCCCCTTCGTGGCAGTCCAGGATACGGGGACGCCGGTCTGGTGGGCGGTTCTGGTTCTCGTGGTCGTCCACACCGTCTTGGCACTCTTCCTATACATGGACGGCCTCAAAACAGTGGAGGTAAACGAGGCCGCTCTGCTCAGCTACCTCGACCCTATGAGCGCAGTGGTCTACGCTTTTCTCGTCTTCGGTGAAGTGCCAGGTTTTACAACGGCTATGGGAGGTGCGCTGATACTCCTCGCATCGGCTTTGGACATTTTGAGTAGAAGGTGAGGCGAGGGGGCCGTAGCCCGCCTTCTGTATCAAGGGGGCATTCGACTGAGCGGCCTACCACGGGGCTCGCACCGGGAACTCATCGCCCCTCCCTCGGCCTTGCACCCCGCGGGACGGCCGTTTCACCGCATCCTCCGGGATAGTCTGCGGGTTAGCTCGGGCACCGTCACCGGGCCCTTCGCGCGCGTCATCCACATCCCCCGGAGGCCGTGTCGTTTCTGCGCCGTTGCCCGGCCTCTCGGCCGGTGCCTTGCGGCACCGCGGCCCCGGTGAGGTGGGCGGAACTTCCTCGGGAGTGCCCCGAGAGCCCCCGACCCCCTCGCCTGTAGGAACTATCGAACGGGGGGATAAAAAGGTTTGGAATGTAGCGGAAATGAATAGATGGTAGAACGGGGTGTGCACTACTTTCTCTTCGGGAGCTCCTTGTTCTCCTTGAACTCCGGCTTTTTGGGCCTCTTGAACCTGCCGAGAGGTGAGCGTCTCTTTGGTTTAGGGCGGACGCGCTTCTTAGTGCTTCCCTGCTCCCTGAGGTAGTACCACGTCCCCACCGCCAGCAGGATGAAGGCCACCAGGACGAGGGCTATCCAGGTTTCCCTCGAACCGCCACCGCCCGCGGCCGTGGTTGTGTTTGAGGAGGTCGTCGTGGACGGGGTGGTTGTCGTTGGGGGCCGGGTTGTAGTAGTCGGCGGTGCCGGGGGCTCGAGGTAGAACTGTCCCTTTATCGAACTGCTCTCCCCGGCGGAAACAAGCGCGAACTCGTAATAGACCGTCTTCCCGACTGGAATCTCGAACTTCACTGTGACCTCGCTGCTTCCAGAGGGTATCGACTGCTTTATCGAGTCCTTGTAGAGGACGCCGTCGTCCGTTGATATGCGGTAGGTGAGAATCCCGTCTACTTCGCTCTCCGAGGGGTTCCAGAGGGTCAGCCTGAAAGTAACCTCGTTCTCAGAGGTCCTCTCGTACGATACGTTCTTCAGAACGAGAGGTGCCGAAACCGTGTACGTCACGTTGTCCTCCCCAATCAGCCTCTCCCCGTAGGTCAGCTTCAGGAGGGCGGTGATGTTTCCCGAGACGTTGGTGGGAAGAGAGGCCTCGAGGACGGTCGTCCCCCTGACGACTCTCACCGGCTTCGTGGCCTTCGAAACGAGCTCTCCGCCCCTGTAGGCCTCAACGGTCAGGTTCAGGTCAATGACCCTCTCCGAAAGGAGGGTCAAGTAGGCGGTGTTCTCCTCGTTTACGCTGACCTCTCCGGACTTGAGGGAGACGCCGACGAGCGTTACCCCAAACTTGACCTGGAAGTCCTTGGAGTATGTGTACTCACCGCCGGAATATCTGATCCGATAGTTCACCCTGTAGGAACCCTCAGGGAGGTCGTATCCCACAGGTATCTCGAACTTCACGAGGTTATCGCCGGGAACAAGGGTTAGGTTCCGGGAATCAGAAAAGTAGGTCTTCCCATTCATTACGAAGGAGACGCTTCCAACCGCAGGGACGTCCCTATGGCCTATGTTGGCAACATGGGAGAAGACAACTATCTTTTCCCCGTTGAGGACGTATGACGAGCTGGGCCGGCTCTGGACATAGGCAGTGGCAACTCCAAAGTTCAGGGGCTCGGCTATGACGTGGAGGGGAATCCTCGCGAAGAGGATGTACATCAAGCCATCAGGCGTGAAGGCCAGAAACCTCATGTAAAGGGTGTAGGTTCCACCAGAAACGTTCGATGGACAGGAGATGTTGTATGAGAATGAGTACCTACCCTTTGGGCTCCAATCAGTGAAGACACTGGGGGAGATGTTGAACTCGAAGCCGGGAATTTTGTTCCCCTCAGAATCCTCCACCCAGAAGCGCTGGTAGCTCACGACCTTGTAAGTGAGGCCGCCCGCGTTCGTCAGCCATATCATACCCGAGCTGTAGTCATCCCGCAGGATGGTTATCTCATCGCTCGTTTCGAGCTGGTCGAACTGGCCTGAAACCCGCGGCAGCATCGAGATGACGAGCAACAGCAGGATAAAGACGGGTACCACTTTTCGCATCCTTCCCACCACTGCTAATTGTACTTTTACCAATATAAACCCTACCCTCCATAGAACAGTATTATGACCCCGACGATCATTAAACTCACAAAGAATGCCATGGAAAGCCGGTAGACAGTGTTACCTGAAACATGGGGTCGAATTATCAGCCCGAGGATCGTGAGCATGAGCCCATATAGGATTGCAAAGATTCCTAAAGCTACGTTCACGGGTATTCCCACTATCATGAGAACCCCCAGAACGGCTCCGGCCAGAACCGTGACGTGGGGGACGGTGAAGATCAGGTAATCCCTGAGCACTTTGGTTTCCTCGTCCATACTTCATCACTCCGCTATGAAGGCGTAGGTAGTGGTCGTGGGGAGGGCCCGCCTTATCTTCGGGAGGAGGTACCTCGGATACAGCTCCTCACTCTTCTCCTCAAGGATGTCGTAGGTTCCGAGGATTTTGTCGATGACCTTGACCTCAACTGCTCCCCTGACCCTGAAATAGCCCCTGTAAACCGTGCTTATCTCCAGGACTATCGGGACCTTCAGGCGTTCGGTTTCCTCCTCTTCAAGGAGGCTCGCCAGATACTCCAGCTCGGAGCGTTTGAAGTAGTGGTAGCTCCCGTCGCGGAGCTTAACCCTTGGCTCTTCCTCCGCCAGAAGCCGGGAGAGGGTTGGCCTGAATGCCGGGAGGTGGAGGTTGACCCTTGCCACTTCCCTGTTCAGAATGTCCTCTGCTGTCGGCATGTTCATGCCTACGGCTGAGGCACAAAAAGCTTTGTTTGACATTAAATTGTTAAACAAGTAGGTCTTTGACGGATATTTAAACATTCTATCGTCAAAGGCGTGGATCCCTCATCTTCTCCCTGTCATAACGACAAAAATTCATTAAAAAGGCTTTTATTGAAGTAATCGTCCATTAAGTGGACACAAAAAATGAACATCAAAACAATGAATGGTGATAAAAATGAACGATATTTCCACCGTGCTGGCGGGCGGAGAAATAAAAAAACCCGGTTTTGTTCAGCTCGTCTTCGTCGACATCAACGGCGTCCCAAAGGGAATGGAGATACCCATCGAGAGGTACGACGAGGCAGTTGAGGATGGGATATCCTTCGATGGCTCCTCAATACCAGGCTTCCAGGGGATAGAGGACAGCGACCTGATGTTCAAGGTGGACCCCGAAACCTACACTGAAGTTCCCTGGGAGGGGATAGCCAGGGTGTACGGGCACGTATACCAGAACGGAAAGCCCTACAGGGCAGACCCCAGAGGGGTTCTCAGGGATGCCCTGGAGGAGCTTGAGAAGGAGGGCTTTAAGGCTTACATCGGGCCCGAGCCGGAGTTCTACCTTTTCAAAAAGAACGGAACCTGGGAGCTTCAGCTGCCTGACGGAGGCGGCTACTTCGACCTGATCACACTTGACAGAGCTAGGGAAGTGAGGAGAGAAATAGCACTCTACATGCAGTACTTAGGACTGAAACCGGAAGTCCTCCACCACGAAGTCGGAAACGCACAGCACGAGATAAACTTCCGCTACGACGAGGCCCTCAGAACCGCCGACAACATAGTGAGCTTCAAGTACACAGTTAAAGCCGTTGCAGAGATGAGGGGCCTGTACGCGACCTTTATGCCCAAGCCCCTCTACGGCTTTCCGGGCAACGGGATGCACCTCCACATAAGCCTCTGGAAGGACGGGAAGAACGCGTTCATTGGGGAAGACGGACTCAGCGAGACGGCGCTCCACTTCATGGCTGGAATCTTGAAACATGCGAAGGCTTTAACTGCACTTACAAACCCGACTGTGAACAGCTACAAGCGCCTCGTTCCAGGTTACGAGGCACCCGTTTACATCAGCTGGGGATACCGCAACAGGAGCTCTCTGATACGCGTTCCTGCGTTCAGGGGCAACGGAGCGAGAATAGAGTACCGCTGTCCGGACCCTGGTGCCAACCCATACCTCGCCTTTGCAGCGGTTCTGCTGGCGGGACTCGACGGCATAAAACGCAGACTCGAACCCGGGGACTACGTTGAGACCAACGTGTACGAGATGAAGGAGGAAGAACGCGAAAGACTTGGTATAGACACCCTTCCGGGAAGCCTGTCGGAGGCCCTCGATGCCCTGCGGAAAGATAAGGTCGTCAGGAAATCCCTCGGAGGTGCCTACGGGAACTTCATGAAGTACAAGGAAGCCGAGTGGGATGCCTACACAGAGTACCTTGAATCCAAGGGTCTGCCGGAAGATACGAAAAAGGTGACCGAGTGGGAGCTCGAGAGGTATTTCCACCTCTAATGGCCCTCTTCAAGGGCCGCTTCTTCCAGCCTCTCTTTCTCCCTGGCATGGACTATTATGGAACCGCCGATTATGAGGGCTGCACCTATTATCTGCCTGGGACTCAGCGTCTCCCCAAAGAGGAGGAACGCGAGTGTTATCGCCACGACAGGCTCAACGGTTGCTATTATGCTCGCTCTGCTGACCTCGACCTCTTTCAGGGCATGGTTGTAGAGGATGTAGCCGAGGAACGTCGGAAAGAAGGCCAGCGCGAAGAGGTAGGGAACCGCTCCAGCAGGAACGTTGAAGTCCGTGAAGGGGAGCAGGAAAAAGAGGCCGAAGAGAAGTGTGTAGAAGAGGGCCTTCTCAGGCTCCTCGTTCCTCACCGCAAACTTGGCGAGGACGCCGTAAAGGGCGTAGGTAAATCCGGTCAGGAGGCCGAAGAGGAGGGCCTTAGTCGAGAAGCCACTGTTCACCCCATTGACGAGAACGACACCCGCCATCACGAGGAACAGCGCGAGAACCTTTTCTCCAGTCAGCTTTTCTCCGAAGATCAACTTCCCAAGGACTATCGAGTAGACTGGCGCCGTGTAGAGCAAGAGGACGGCAAACGAGACGGAAGATATTGTCACCGTGTAAAAGTAGAGGGTGTAGAATAAGAATATGCTGAAGAAGCCGTAGAGAGCATAGAACTTCAATCTGGAACGCTCGATGGAGAAACCGATGCCCCTAATCCTGAGGTACACCGCCAGAAGGGCGACCGCAAAGAGAACCCTGTAGAAGACCATAGTGAAGGTGCTCAGGCCAAAGCCGTCGAGGTACTTGGCGAATATACCCAGGGTCCCCCACATGCTTGCGGCCAGAAAAACAAAAAGGTAACCGCGCCTCATGGACTCCACCTCAGAAGGTCGGCCCGAGGGGGAGGCGCCTCTTGTGCTCGCTCGATTTAACGAGCCGCTCAACGTATTCAACTCTCTCGATGTCTGTCCCAAGTTCTTCCGCGATTTTATCCTTCGGCATCTTGAGGTCAACGAGTCTCCACAGTATCTCGTCCAGCAGGCGGTAGCTTATCCCCAGCTCGTCCTCGTCGGTCTGGCCCTCCCAGAGACCGGCAGTTGGCTTCTTCTCGATTATCCTCTGGGGGACGCCGAGGAGCTTCGCAACCTCCCACACCTCTGTCTTGTAGAGGTTTATAAGGGGCGCGTAGTCGCTGGCACCATCGCCCCATTTGGTGAAATATCCCACAAGAAACTCGCTCCTGTTGCTCGTGCCCAGCACGAGGCGGTTGAGCTGGTTGGCGTGGGCATACAGCAGAACCATCCTCGTTCTTGACATTATGTTGCCGAGGGAGCGCTTGTCGGGCTGAAAGCCAAGCTGAGCGACGAGAGAATCCACAATGGGTCTTATACTGATTTCCCTGCACTCTATTCCAAGGTTCTCGCAGACGAGCTTGGCGTCTTCAACGTCGCGGTTCTCGTAGTATGGCATTATCAGGCCCAAAACCCGCTCCTTCCCGAGTGCTCTAGCTGCAAGGTAGGCGACGGTGGCGCTGTCGATTCCACCGCTTATTCCGATGACTACACCCTCCACACCTGCTTTTTCAACATTCTCGCGGATGAAGGAGATTATCTCCTCAACGACTTTCGGGTACTCAAGTTCCCTCATTTCTTACCCCCCTTAACGTCCTTGAGGAACTGAGTGTAGCCAATGAAGGACAGCGCAATGCCTGCCAGCATTATAACGAAAGCCCCGATGGAGTAGACTGCGTACGGGTAATCTATTGCCCTAGCATCGTAGGTGTAGTTTACCTCACCATTAAAGACGTATATTGCCGGGCGCATCTCGGGATGGAGTGTCACGGAATCGTTGACGAGAGTGTAGTTGTACATCTCACTCCCCTGGAGGAGGGATATGGTTGCGTTGGTGGATGAGAGGGTAAGCGTCCTGTTGTGATACAGGTACTCGTTTTCGAACTTATCGTCACCGAGGTAGTGCATCCCCTCTCCAAGTGTTCCAGAGGAGGAATATGACTTATCAACGCGGTAGAGGCCGGCTATGGATATCAACAGGGCAAGAACAAGCAGTATTATACCGGCCCTCAGAACCGGATAGCCCATAGCGTCCCGCAGCGTTCCCATTGGCATCACCCAAACGGAGAAAGAAAAGAGAAATCAGTACTTGCCGACAAGGTGGCACTCGGCCCAGTGGTTGTGCTCGTACTCGACGAGCTGTGGGTGCTTGGTGTCACAGAGTCCCTTCTGGGCGTAGATGCACCTCGGGTGGAAGCGGCATCCAGGCGGTATGTCGACGGCGTTCGGAACCTCACCCTTGATTGGTAGCTCCTTGATGACGTTCCTGCGTTCCGGCTTGGGCTCGGGGACTGCAGTGAGCAGGGCCCTGGTGTACGGGTGGAGCGGGTTGTCGATAACGCGCTTCGCTGGACCCATCTCGACTATCCTTCCAAGGTACATGACCGCCATCCAGTCCGCGAAGTATCTGGCAGTGGACATGTCGTGGGTGATGTAGAGGTACGTAACACCCATCTTCTCCTTCAGCTCTTTCATGAGCTCGAGGATCTCCGCACGGATTGACACATCGAGCATCGAAACCGGCTCGTCTGCGACGATGAAGGTTGGGTTCAGGATGAGAGCTCTTGCAATAGCCACACGCTGCCTCTGACCGCCGGAGAGCATGTGGGGGAACCTGCCGACGTAGTCCTCAGGAGGGGTTATCTTGACCATCTCAAGGGCCTTGTAGATGAGCTCCTCACGCTCGGCCTTGGTCTCGCCTATGCCGTGTATGAGGAGCGGCTCCTCGAGGATATCGAATATCCTGAACCTCGGGTTCATCGAGCTGAACGGGTCCTGGAATATCATCTGGACGTGCCTGCGGTAGTTGAGTATCTCCTCCCTTGTCTTGATGTGGGTGACGTCGTTGCCCTCAAGATATATCTTACCGTCAGTGGGCTCGAGGAGCTTGACTATGAGCTTTCCTGTGGTGGACTTACCACAGCCGCTCTCACCGACGAGGGCGAAGACCTGCTGCTTGAATATCTCGAAGCTGATGCCATCAACCGCGTGGACCTTCCTCTGGGGGGCACCCTTGATGGTGTCGACGAAGCCCCTCTTGATCGGGAAGTACTTCTTAAGGTTCTCAACTTTGAGTACCGGCTCGGCCATTTCTCACACCTCACAGCAACCAGCATGCGGCGTAGTGGTCCTTATCAACTTCCTTCAGCTCGGGTTCCTGCTCCGTACAGACGTTCATAACATAGGGGCACCTTGGGCTGAAGCGGCATCCCTTCGGCGGGTTGATGAGGTTGGGCGGCTGTCCGGGGATGAACTCCAGTTTCTCAACGTCCTCGTGAAGCCTTGGTATGGCCGCTAGGAGCTTCTGAGTGTAGGGATGGGCCGGCTCGTAGTAGATCTTCTCGCTGTCGCCGATCTCAACTATCTTTCCGGCGTACATGATGGCAACGCGGTCGCTGATCTCTGCGAGGATGCTGAGGTCGTGGGTGATGAATATCATCGACAGGCCGAGCTCCTTCTTGAGCTTCTTGAGTAGGTTTATGATCTGGGCCTGGACGACAACGTCCAGAGCAGTGGTGGGCTCATCGGCTATGACGACATCGGGCTCGAGGAGGAGGGCTGTGGCTATGATAACACGCTGCTTCATACCACCCGAAAGTTCATGAGGATAGCGATAGACTATCTCCGGGTCGAGACCGACGAGCTCGAGGTACTTTTGAGCCCTGTCAAGGGCTTCCTCCTTGTTCATTCCCTTATGGAGTAGGAGCGGTTCGGTCATCTGGTAGCCGACAGTGTAGACCGGGTTGAGGGCGTTCATTGCACCCTGGAAGATCATCGATATCTTCTGCCAGCGGATCTCCTTCCTAAGGACGTCCTCTGGAAGTCCAACTATCTCCCTGCCATCGATCTTAATGCTACCACTGACTATCTTGCCGGGCGGGGTCGGCATGCCCAAAAGGGTAAAGCCAAGGGAGGACTTGCCACAACCGCTCTCACCGGCAAGCCCCAGCACCTCACCCTTCCTGAGGTTGAAGCTGATGTTGTCGACGGCCTTGACGACACCCTTGTTGGTGAAGTAATACATCTTGAGGTCTTTAACTTCGAGTACGTTCTTGACCATTGATACCACCTCACAGCCTCCTGAGCCTCGGGTTGAGTATCCTATCAAGGGCCGTACCTATAAGCACGAAGGTAAGGCCGACGACTGCAATTCCAAGCCCGGGCGGGAGGACCCACCACCAGTAGCCCTTGGTCGTCGCTGACTGTGTCTGGGCGGCGTTAAGGATCTGGCCCCAGGTAACGGCCGTCGGGTCGCCGATACCGAGGAAGCTCAGGGAAGCCTCGGAGATAACCGCTCCCGGAACGCTGAGAGCAATGGTCGCGAAGGCATACGGGAGCAGCTGCGGAAGGATGTGCTTAAAGATTATCCTTCCGTTGCCGGCACCGAGGGCTCTGGCGGCCTCGATGTAGGTCTGCTCCTTGATCTGGAGTGCCATGCTCCTCGCTATCCTCGCTATTCCCATCCATCCGAAGATGACCAACAGGAACACTATGAACATTAAGGTCACGTGTCCGACGGTGGCGCCTATGAGGATGAGTATCGGAAGGCTTGGTATTGAGGCAAATATCTCGTTGATACGCATCATGAGCTCATCCATGTTTCCACCGAGGTAGGCACTGGTGACTCCGTAGGTGAGGCCGATTATAGTGCTGAGGACGGAGACGAGTATACCGATTGTAAGGGAGACCCTGCTACCCCAGATGATTCCGGCCCAGAGATCTCTTCCAAGGTAGTCGGTGCCCATCATCCCGTAGCTCCTTCCAAGGAATGTGACCTTCATTTCGTCGAGGATGACCTTATTCTGGTCTGGGGCAGGGTTCTTGATATCCAGGACAAGCTTGTAGTTGCCCGGAAGGGGCTCCGGATTGTTTATGACATCCTCGGCCTTCATTCCGGGCTCGACCTTGGCGAAGGCGGTTGAGACGAGGGTGTTAATGTTCATGATGACTATCGGATCCATCTGGGCTTGGATCGGGTCAAGCTCCTTTCCTTCGGTCACGTTCACAAGCCAGACGTAGATGTTGGCGGAGATAGTGGCATCCCTACCAACGGCTATCGTGGTGGAGCTTGTGAGCGGCTTGTTCTTAACGAGGACGACAGTCTTGCCATCAGGCCTCTTGAGGTAAATGCTGTAGGTCGGGGCCTGTGACGCCTGGTTTAACGTCACGTTGATGTTTTTAATTATGATGCCCTGGGGTCCGAAGTAGTATCCTTCTGGGAACGTGTAGTCCGCCTCGATGACGGTTTCAGTGTCAGAGGGGTGACCTATCTTGAGGTCGTCCACGTAGTAGACCTGCTGGGGAACAAGCTTCTGGGAGGTGAACATGTTATACCAGGTCGGTGGGACGTTCTTGGGGTTGTCTTCCCAGTAAGCGGAGCTCCTCCACTTCTCTGGGAGATCCGGCATCGTGGTGTACGGGGCGGTGAGTGCAACTATGACGAGGAGGACGAGGAGAATGACGCCGGCTATACCGGTCTTCTCCCTCTTAAACTCTTCAAGGAACTCCTTAATTCCTTCTTTGACATCGACCCATCTCATCGTGAATCACCTCACATATTGGCGGAAGCACCGACCTTGACACGCGGGTCGAGGAATCCATAGACCATGTCCGCGAGCACGACTCCTGCCAGGTAGAGCATGGTGAAGAAGTACGTGAGCCCTATGAGGAGGTTGGTCTCGTTCTGCTGGAGGGCGACCCAGTAGAGCCTTCCCATTCCAGGGTAGTTAAAGACGAGCTCGCTGATGATTGCACCACCGAGTGAACCCAGGAGGGCGAAGATGACCATGGTGACTATCGGCGGGGCAGCGGCACGGAGGGCGTGGCCGTAGATTACCTTGCGCTCGGGGACACCTTTGGCCCTCGCCGCCATGATGAAGTCCTCCTGAAGGGTGCCGATCATGATGTTCCTGGTCGTCCAGGCCCAGCCACCGAAGGCAACGAAGACGTATGTGAGGACCGGGAGGGTGAGCTTCCATAGGACGTCTTTAACGTGAGCCCAACCGGTGAGGTTCGGGTCGAACATTGAGCTCAGCGGGAACCAGCCGAGCTTGTAGGCAAATAGGAGCAGGAACATCATTCCGGTCCACCACATCGGCAGGCTGTATGTGAGGAGGGCGAATATTGACAATCCCCTGTCAAAGACACTCCCTGGGTTGTTGGCAGCCCGGACTCCAAGGAAGATACCGAGTATAATAACGATTATCGTGGCAGTGGTGAAGAGCAGAATACTCCTTGGAACGGCGACCTTGATGATCTCGGCGACGTTGTTGGTTCCAAAGATTGGAGTCGTGGTCGTTCCAAAGTTCAGCCTAAGCGTGCGTAAAGCCTTCTTGTACACCTTCTGCCAGTAGGGCAGGTCGAGCTCGTACTTCTCCCTCAGTAATTTTTCCTGCTCCGCCTTGGCTTTTTCATAGGCATCCTGACCCCCGGTTTTCAAAATTTTCTGCCCGGTGGTTCTGTCCCATTGCATCATTTCGTCGTTCATTCTTGCCCGATTGCTCTCCTCTGCGACCTTCACGAAGAGGGCCGCGATAATGAACGTCACTATCAACAGAACTAGGATTGCGTTTGCAATTCTAAACAGCAAGTACCTGAGATATCCCATTCTTTCACCCCCAAGTAGGTTGCTCGTGTTTAATGTATCTTTTTCAGCATTGTAAAACTGACTTTATATATCTTACTGCATCAATGTACACATTTTCATAGGGTGCATAGAAATGAGCAATACACCCACAGAAGGGGACCTCACGAATTCCAAGAGAACAGAAACCAACAAAGGAAAACAGGAAAAAGGAAGAACGAAATCACTTCTTCTTGGCAAAGTACCAGGTGGCCGCGGCGATGATGATTATCACCAGGCCGACCACAACGTAGGTGGTGGTGTTGCTGCCTTCACCGCCGCCGGTCGTGGTGGTCGGGCTCTCGGTCTGGCCCTGTGAGCTTGTGGTGGTCGTCGTCTTGGTGAGATCATCGAGGTTTATGCCGGAGATCTTCTGTATAACGGCGGCGAGGTCGTTAACGTGCTGCTTGGTGAGGAGGTCAAGCTGGAGGAGTCCCTCACCGCTGCTGCTGAAGGAGTACTTGCTGCTGGCGCCGTAGGCGTCGCCGTTGGCGACGAGCTCACCCATGGTCCAGTAGAGCTCCCACGGAAGGCTCGGGTACATAATGTAGTTGCCCGCGGTCAGGTCGTCGGCGAACGGGTGGACGTAGTTACCGTAGACGACGTAGCCGTCGTCAGTGAACTGGAAGCCGAGGTAGGTCTGGAGGGTGGCGGCGGCGTCACTCAGGGAACTGTCGTAGTACGGGTCGTCCGGGGTGTCCTGGAAGGCCCAGGCGTAGTAGAATGCTATGTAGTACTTGATGTCGTCGATGGTCATCTTCACGCCGTTGTGCCACTCACCCAGGTCACAGGTGACGGTGACCTTGGCGTTGGCCGTCTCGCCCTTGTGAGCGGCTATCCAGCCCTGGGTCTGGTTATAGATGACGGCATCGTCAGGGACGGTGAACTCGCCCTTCTCGAGGGTCCACTTGCACCTGTACGGGACGTAGATACCGTCGAAATTGATGGTTCCACCGGTGTCGTGGATGAGGTTCCAGAGCCTGGTGCTGTAAACGTCGCTTATACCTCCAATCGGGTTGAAAGCGCTCATGAAGAGTGCACCGGTTGAGGCGAACTGGGCGACCTTGAGGTGCTTGTCCGGGGTCTTGGCACTCATTATGCTCCACCTGCTGGCGATACCAATGCTGTCGTCACTGATGATGTCTGTGACCCTCTCCTTGTTGACCGGGTAGAACTCCCACTGCTCAACGAGGAAGATTCTGATGCTTTCCATAAGACCTGCGGTCATACCGATCTTCTGGAAGTCCCAGTACTGGTCGGGGTTGTTGAGGACTATAGTGGTGTTGGTGGCCGGGTCGGTGTACTGGGTCATGAGGAGGATGTAACCGATCTCCCTGGTGGTCCAATTGAGTATCGGGCCGAGGCTCTCCTCACTGGTGTAGTACTTGGTCTGGAGCTTCTGCAGGCCAGCGGCAACGCTGCCGTCGCCTATGTACTTGAGGGCGTCCTCGACGGTAACTTCAGGCTCGTGCCTCGGGTCTATGTAGTTCGGGTAGTAGCCGAGCGGGGAGTACCAGTAGTAAATCTGCCAGTCAGGGTACATGCTTCCAAGACCACCGGCACCCCAACCGCCGGTGTAGAGGTTCCACTCGTAGGTGGTGATCGGCTTGTCGAGGACTATCTCACTGGCCTTCTGCCTGTCAAGGAGCATCCTGTCGACCTTGAATCCGACCTTCTTCTCGAGGAGGTCTGCGATGTACAGACCAACGTCCTTCCTCTCGTCCTCGGTACGGATGACGAACTTGACTGTAACCGGCTGGTCATCGAAGTACCAGAGGCCGTCGTCCTTCTTCTCAAGCTTGTGGTTGTACTTGGCGACCTGCTCCTTGGCCTTCTGCATGGCCTCGTCAATCATCTGAAGGGCAAGGGCTTCGTTTCCATCGGCGGTGAACTTGAGGGCCTGGTAAACCGGCTCGAAATACTTTGCGGCCGGGTCGCTCGGGGTGATGCCGCTGAGCGCCGGGGCACCGCTACCCTGGTATATGTTCTGGATGAGGTAGTTCCTGCTGATGAGCCAGTTCATGGCGAACCTGACTTCCCTGATGGCGAACGGGTTGAAGTAAACGTTGTCGCCGACGGTAACTATTGGAGCGTCCTTGTCCGGGTCCTTGTACGGGTTGATGGTCAGCTCGACGGAGGAGCTAGCGCTCTTGTAGAGGTTGAGTTTCGAGAGGACGTCGCTTCCCAGACCCTGGTATTTGTTGGCACCGAAGGCGAAGAGACCAAGGTCGTACTCACCCTTAGCGATCTGGAGAATAACGTTTTCAGGGTTCTGAACACCCTGGTACTCAACAACATCGGCATAACCGTCCTTCGGGAGCTTGGGGTCATCGTTGAAGGTGTTCCTCTGACCGTTGAACTTAACAAGCTTGAGGTAAAGGTTCTCAGGAGAGTACATCTCAAGGATGTACGGACCGTTGCTGATGACGAAGTGGCCGTAGTTGAGGTACCACTCGAGGTCGGCCTTAAAGCGGGCCTTGGCCTCGTCGCTGTTCAGGGGTATGTCCTTCGGCGTGTAGTCCGCCGCGCTAACTGGGTGGATGGCAAACAAACTAAACAACATCAAACCCATAATAAACAAACCAAAGGCCTTCCGATTCATACTCCACTGCCTCCTTCCAATTTTTAGCAATGCCGCCATATGTGGTGTATAATGGCATGGGAGTATACATTAAAAGCCTATTTAAGGGTTACGTTCCTGTAAAAGTAACTTCAATGAAAAAGAGGATACATAGTGTCAATACGCAAACGGTTTTAGATGTGTCCTTAAAACAGGGATTGCGTCTTAAAATACAGTTTTCAAGTTATTAACACACATATGATTCGTGAAAGGCCACAAAAAGCTGTCAATAAAAATGCAGAAAGCCCGAAAAATCGTTAGAGGGCGTTTTTCATCTATCGTGCCTCTTGGAGGATGCAAAAAACTTAAAATATCAAGCGGTTCATCTCCGGGCGGGCACTATGTATGACCTGGTTCTAAAAGGGAAGTTCCTGATGGGCAAGAAACTGATGGAGGGAAGCATAGGGGTTTCTGAGGGGAAAATCTCCCGCATCTCCATCGGGGAGTTGGAGGGAGAAGAAGTCATTCAAATTGGTCGCGGTAAGGTTATACTCCCAGGGCTAATAGACACCCATGTTCACCTAAGGGATTTCGACCAGCGGGATAAAGAAACCGTAGAAAGCGGAACGAAGGCGGCCCTTCACGGCGGCATAACCACCGTCTTCGACATGCCCAACACAAAGCCGCCCGTAATGGATGCCACGACGTTCAAGAGGAGAAAGGGGCTATTTGAGAGGAAAGCTTATTCGGACTATGCCCTTGGGTTCCTCTTGAAAGGAAACTGCGGAGAGGCTCAGAAAGTCCGGGCAGATTTCTACAAAGTGTTCATGGGCGCCTCAACGGGGAGCATCTTTTCGGAGAACTTTGAAAGCGACTATTCCTGTTCACCGGGAATAGTGAGCGTCCATGCGGAAGACCCTGAGACAATCCGGAAGAGCCCCGAGAGGCCGCCGGAGGCCGAGGTTCGGGCCATCGAGCGGGCCATCCACGCTGCAGGGGAATTGCAGAAACAGTTGAATATCTGCCACGTTTCGACTGGCGACGGGCTGAGGGCCATCTTGGAAGCAGGACTGCCGTGGGTGAGCTTCGAAGTTACCCCCCACCACCTGTTTCTAACAAAAAGGGACTACGAGAGGAACCCGCTCCTCAAAGTTTACCCGCCGCTGAGAGGCGAAAGCGATAGAAAGGCTCTCTGGGAGAATTTTTCAAGAATCCCCATCATAGCGAGCGACCACGCACCCCACACACTTCAGGATAAAGAGAACGGGGCAGCCGGGATCCCTGGATTGGAGACGGAAGTGGCACTCCTCCTGGATGCCGTGAACAGGGGGCTCATAGAGCTACAGGACATAGTAGAGAAGATGCACTTGAACCCAATTAGAATATTTGGAATAAGGGACAAGGGGTTAGAGGTCGGAAAGGACGCGGACTTCACCGTTATCGACCTCAAGAAGGAATGGGTCGTCAGGCCCGAGGATTTCTACACGAAGGCAGGATGGAGCCCGTGGGAGGGTAAAAGGCTCCGCGGAAAGGTGGTCAAAACCTTCCTCCGCGGGGAACTCGTTATGGAGGATGACGAAGTCATTGGAAAACCCAGTGGAAGGAGGGTGGAAATTGCTGAAGCGCGTTGAACTCGTTGAGACATGGGAGGTCGCGAAGGACGTTAGGGCCTTCCGCTTCGACGAGAGGCTCAAGTTCAGGCCCGGCCAGTTCCTGATGGTGTGGCTCCCAGGTGCGGGGGAGAAGCCATTCAGTCTCGCCGGCGAAGACATCATAGTGGTGAAACGCGTCGGGCCCTTCACCTCACGGCTGTTCGAGCTCGGAGAAGGCGATTACGTCTGGATCAGGGGGCCCTATGGAAACGGCTTTGAGGCCAGGGGTAAGAGGGTTGCGCTGGTGGCCGGGGGCATCGGGATTCCACCCCTCTATGCCCTGGCCCGAAAGGGCGGGGGTGCCTTCGAGCACGTGACCCTCATCTACGGCGCCCGCTCAAAGGACGAGCTCGCCCTTATGGACGTTGAGGACTACGTTGATGAGCTGATAATCACCACGGACGACGGCTCCGCGGGCAGGAAGGGCTTCCCAACCGATGTCCTAGCCGAGAGGAAGGGCGAGTTTGACCAGGTCTACGCCTGTGGTCCGGAGCCGATGCTAAGGGCAGTCCTTCGTGTGATGGACTACGAAAAGGTCCAGATTTCGGCCGAGCGCTACATGAAGTGCGGCATAGGCGTCTGCGGTTCCTGCAACCTTGGAAAGTACCTCGTGTGCAGGGACGGGCCAGTGTTCGAGGGCCCCCAGCTGAGGGGACTGCTCTGATCAATCACCTTTTTAAACCCATTTTCTCCGCCCCCGTCGGTGAGAGAATGAAGAGGATGAGCTGGGAAGAGTTTGCTAGGAGCATGGGAGTTGAGCCTCAAATCTTAGAAAACAAAGAAGCGAGACTGCTAAAACAGTTTGTGATGGATCTGAAGTTCCCCACTCACTGTCAGGGCTGCCAGGGGCTTGATTTAAACAACCCCAACCCCGTCCACCACCCGAGCTATGAGCTCACCCCCGCGTGCAACCACGACTGCATATTCTGCTACTCAAACGTTGCCGTGAAGCTCGGAAAGGCACCGAAGCCCGGCTACTACGGCTGGGAGGACCCGTACGCGATAACCGTCTCCCAGTACGGCGAGCCTTTGCTAAGCCCCCGCATCGTCGAGGTAAACAAGATGCTCCGCGAGCGCTTTCCAAACGCGAGGCTCGATTTACAGACCAACGGCTCCCTATTAACAGAAGAGCTGTGGAAGAAGCTCGATTTTGATCTGGTGATGATAAGCCTCGACGCGGCAAGCAGGGAGAAGCACCTCAAGATAACAAACGCCGACACCTTTGATGCCGTCGTAAACGCCCTGAAAATAGTGGGAAACGACAAAAGCGTCCGCTCGGTGGTTAGAACCATCTTCATGCCCGGCATAAACGACGAGGACATACCGAAGATAGCCGAGCTTGCCGCTTCCCTCGGAATAGACGAGATGATGCTCCAGCCTTTAACGATCCACGAGCTCAACGTTGAAAGGCTTAAAAAAGCCGGTCTCGACTTCGATAGGGCCGAGAGCGTGAGAGAGTTCCTGAAGGCGGCTATGGAGGCCAAAAAGCACATCGATGTGAGGATAAGTGGCTGTCAGCTGGCAATCTACAGGACCATGGATCCGCTGACGCTCTTCAGTGCAAGAAGGATTGCCAGAGACGTCGTCCCCATCGTGAAGAGGGAGAGAAAAGAGCGATAAAGTCCTTCTCCCTATTATTGAACGGTGAGGCCCTTGCTCTGGGAGTTGCTTTCTCTAGTTCTCCTCTTAATATTCCTCGGAATCAACGTTATGAGCTGGTTCATTAGGATCGGCGGAAAGCTCGCTGGGGTAACGCTAAGGAAAGCCCTGAGGGTAGACGTCCCCAGAAACGAGAAAAAGGGCCTTGAAAGGCTTTTCACATTAATCTGGGTAGCCATCGGGCTCTGGGCAAGCTTCAAGGTTCGCTGGAACTATCTAGCAATGCTCTTTGCGTTCCTAGCCTTCAGGAGCGGTGCTAACATCACAAGAACCCTTGTTTACAGTATCCACGACGGTAAAGTCCTTGAGAAGTACGCCGGTGACAGCAGGGCCCTCTCGCTCCTGAGCAGGGCCGTTAGGGCAAGCCTACTCCTTGAGGGTCTTTTCGTCTTCGCCTTCGGACTGGCCTACAAAGCCATATCGATGACGGCCAGGCCGGGTGAGTTTTCCCGCGGACTGTTTATACTCGAACTTTGGCTGGCCGGTCTCGTCTTTGGGGCCCTCTTCGGGTGGCTCATAGCGAGGAACAACAGGGGAATCCTCCTAGAAAACCAAATAGTGGTAGTCTATTTCTTCGCAGGGAAAAAGGGCAGAGAGAAAGTCAACGAGTTCGGGAGAAAAGTTAAGCTCAGGGGGTAACGTTTTAAAGGCGTCTCCCCTTCCCCCAACATGCTCAAGTGCTCACTCTGCATACACGACGAGAGGACGGCGAAGATAGACATAATTGACGGAAAGCCCCTTTGCAGGGAGTGTCAGGTCTACTTGAAGCACCCTCTGAACAGAGAGGCAATCAGGCGGGAGCTCGAAGAACTGATGGAGAAGGTCGACAGGGCCGTCATTGCATACTCTGGAGGAAAGGACAGCACCGTAGCACTCTACCTAGCCAAGGAAGTTTACAGGGTTCCAGAGCTTGAGGCTGTTATGGTAGACCATGGCCTCATGGCTAGGGAAGCAATAGAGAACGCCCGCAGGGTTGCTGAGGTCCTTGAAGTCCCCTTTACGCTCCTCCGCTATGACTACTCTGACATCTTCAGAGAAGCACTCCTCAAAGCCCAAAGTCCATGCCGGGCCTGCTCCAAGAGGACGATGGAGAAGCTCAGGAAATACGCGTTGAGAAACGGCTACCACTACATAATCACCGGCCACGAGCTCCCCTTTGGCCACCACCCATACAGGGTCATGAAGGATGGAATAATCCAAGTCAGACTTCTCTCCCTGATGCCTGAGCGCGAGAGGCTGGAGATACTCAAGGAACTCCCCTTCGAGCTTCCAGAGCTACCAGGTTACACGACCAACTGCCTCGTCCTTGGCCCGGCCCTGGAGCGCTACTGGGAGGTTCACGGCCACAGCTTTGAGCACAGGAGAATAGCGGCCCTCGTCCGCTACGGCCTCATGGACAGGGAAAAGGCCGAGAGTGAGGTGGCTAAACCAGTGGTTCCCGAGGGGCAGAAAAAGTTCGTATACCAGAAATTGGGGCTTGATACGCTCTTCCTGGAGTGAGGATTTAATTTCCTGGGAACTGTTGATTCATATTCCCTTCTTCTACCAGACGAAAATTACTTAAGCCCATAAATGTTTTAAAGAGTACACCAATGTAACTTTTGGGTGAGAACATGGCTAAAGCCGGAGCCGTTGCTAAGATAATCACGAGGAATCTTTTAATCCTGTTCCTTGCCCTTCTCGTGGTAGGAATCGTTATAGGGGGTGGAGAACTGCGGATTGAAAGGAACGACCTCGGAAAGGTCTACAAGTTCTACCCAAAAAACGACAGTAGTCTGCTGGACATCGTAGGCGGCTACTTCTCCGCCACGTGGAAGTTCCTAACAGACCCGCCGGAGGTGTGGGAGGAAGGTCTGGAGACCTTCGTCGTCAAGAGCTTCGCCCTCCTCGTGCTGACCGAGGTCTTTCTCCTTGTGATAGGACTCTTCTTAGGGCTGAGGGCAGGCTACTACCGGGGGTTGGCGGATAAGGTGGTCTCCGCCTTGGCCCCAACCTTCTCGGCCATGCCCTCCTGGTTCATAGGCGTGGTGTTCCTGTTCCTCTTCTACTGGAAGCTCTCCCTGTTCCCCGTCAACTTCGAGGACACCATCAACTGGGCAGAGGTGCACGGAACCCTATCCACGAGCACCTACCTCAGGGCCCTGGTCCTTCCGGTGCTCACGCTGGTGTTCTCGGGCCTGTGGGAGTACGCGTTCAACGTAAGGAATATGATAGTGAACGAACGCAATGGCGACCACGTGCTCTACGACGTCGCGAGGGGACTGCCGGAGGGGAGGATAATGCGCAAACTCCTCAGGACGGCGCTTCCGGCGTTCTTAACCTTCACAACGTACAACTTCCTGGAGATACTGACGGGAATGATGCTCATCGAGGTCATGTTCAACATACACGGCCTCGGTTATCTGATGGCGGTTTCATTCTGGCTGACCCGCATTGGGGACGGGTTTGGTTTTGCCTACGCACCTGAGATACTGTTCTTCACGACGGCAGTGATGATGCTGTTCTACTTCATCAACGCAGTAGTCATGGAGGGCCTGTACCTCTACCTTGACCCGCGTTCGGGAGGGGAGAGGCAATGAGAACCAACAAGCTCAGACTGGGAGTGGCCATCATCGTGATATACACCATCGCAGCGTTCATCGCCCCCTATTTCGTGAACGAGGAGAAGATAGAGAACTGGTACAACGGCCTCTACTGGAAGGAGAACCCCAAGCTCGCCCCGCCATCCTGGGTGAACCTCTTCGGAAAGAGCCTGCCTCCAACGGAGGAACTGGCCCCTGTAAAGAGTCAATCCGGCCTCCAGGCCTTCGAGTACGACTTCAGATACTCAAAGCCACCTCAAGACATAATAGTGAAGTCCAACAAAACCGAGGGGAGCCCCATGACGGTAACGGTAACGACGCCCTCAGGGGAGAGCTACCAGTTCTACAGGGGAATCTCCGATGAAGTCTCCCTCGCCTACCAGTGGCAGGTACTGATGGAGATAGCTGAGGACAGGGGAGTTGAGTTCAGAATGGAGGACACGGCCTTTAGAATGGGCTTGAAGCCGCTGTTCTTCGTGAACCAGAGCGGTGAGGTGGTTCCAGAGCACGGGGTTTATACGATAACCGTCGAGGGGGCACTGAACTCAACGGTCAAAATAGTAGGCGCCACCTACGGTATCCTGGGAACCGACACCTACGGCAGGGACGTCGGTGCGGCATTCCTGTGGGGGGCGAGGCAGACGGTGGTGCTGGTATACCTCACGGCCGTCGTGGCGGTTGTCCTAGGAACGCTCGCCGGCCTTGCCGCCTCACTGAGGGGAAAAACCGGAACTGTCGTGGATTCTATATCAAAGCTCTCCACAATAGTCCCCGTCATACCCTTCATGATAGCCCTCACACCCTTGACCGGGAGCGTGTCCTACAACGCCAGGATAACGGTACCCATGTGGGCCTTCGTGCTGGCGCTGGCGGTTCTGCTCTTCGGGAAGATAGCCAGGAACGTGGGGGCGATAGTCAGGACCGAACTCAACAAGGAGTACGTGGCCGCGGCTGAGAGCCTGGGCGCCGACAGGAAGTGGATACTCCGGAGGCACATACTGAAGATAGTCGGGCCGTACTCAATCTACCAGCTGTCGCTCTTCACACCCAAGGCCATCGCGCTGATATCGATACTGGGCTTCTTCAGGGTCGCGCCTGGCTTCAATTGGGGAACGATGCTGGGAATGGTGCTCAGCCAGAACGCGATATACAGCATGGCTTGGTGGATGATAGTGCCCATCGGCCTTGCCCTTGTGGTCTTTGCACTTGCCTTCGTCCTGATAAACCGCGAGCTGGAGGAGAGGTTCCTGTCAAGGGGGTAGCGTTCAGGGGGAAAGCTCCCCCCTCAATTTTTCAAAGGCCAGCTCAAGGACCTCCTCCGGCCTGACCTTGAAGCCCCCGCCCCTCGCAAGAACTTCGCTGCCCCCTCCACCGCCGCCGGTCTTCGAGAGAACCTCCTTCAGGAGATCGTTCATGGAGATACCCTCGATCTCTTTGTTCTTGGCGAAAATGACGTAGTTCTCGCCGGCGATTAAGGCTATAGTATTCGGGTTTTTGTCCACCAGATGAACCACGAAGGCCTGGGCATCCTTCAGCGGTGCCTTTTCTAGGTGTGAGATCACCCCGATTCCGCCGATTTCCTGGGCTTCGTTGAGAAGGGCCCTCGCCTTCCACTCCCAGAGCTCCTTTCTAAGGGAGTCCTTTTCTTCCTCAAGCCCCTCCACCTCAGCTTTGAGTTCCTTCACCCTCTCGGCCAGTGGCGGGTTCTTGTTGGGCATGCGGTCGAGGGCGCTCCAGTAGTCATCGAGGATTTCGTTGAGCTTCTTCAGCGCCCGATTGCCGCAGACGAACTCTACCCGCCAGAGCTTCCGGCTCTTCCTGTAGAAGTTAAGGATTTTTATGAAGCCCACCTCTCCGGTGCTCTTCACGTGGGTTCCGCCGCAGGGTATAACGTCAACGCCCGGAATCGATACTATCCTTATGGGCGGTTTCACCTTCTCGGAGAGCTCCTTCCTTAGGTTCTCCTTCAGCTCCTTCGGGAGTTCATCGTAGACCTCCACCTGAACTGGGAGGTTCCTCCAGACAACCTCGTTCGCCTTCCTCTCGACCTCCAGAATCATGTCCCAGTCCAGCTCGCCTGGGTAGTCGATCTCTATCTTGTTGTAGCCCTCGAATATCTGGAAGCCGGTCGTGTTGGCATCGTACAGCTCCTTGAAGACCGCGGAAAGGATGTGCTGGCCGGTGTGCTGGCGCATGTTCTCATAGCGCCACTCCGCGTCGACGACCATCCTGACGGGCTCCCCGGGCTCGGGGAGGCGACCCTCGAGCTTTCCCTCGTGCCACACCTCGTCCTTGCCGTGAACCTTCTCCACGAGGATTCTGAAGTCCTCGCCAGCTATAACCC
The DNA here is from genome assembly GCF_002214485.1 of Thermococcus pacificus. Lineage (NCBI taxonomy): Archaea > Methanobacteriati > Methanobacteriota > Thermococci > Thermococcales > Thermococcaceae > Thermococcus > Thermococcus pacificus. The sequence continues at coordinate 459,908 of NZ_CP015102.1, read as the reverse complement.
CCCTGTCGGAGGGCTGACCGCCACCCTCCGGATAGAATATTGTCCTGTCGAGGAGGATTCTAACGCCTTTGCCACCCTTCTCAACGGCCAGAAGCGTGCCCTCGGCTTCCCAAAGGTAGGGGTTCCTGTAGAACAGCTTCTCCGTCATGCCACCACCAGGGAGAAAAGGGGAACCGAGAATAAAAGGGTTGCCGTCAGGAGCCCTCTGCCTGGGACCTGGCTTCAATGAGGGCCTTGACCCTCTTCAGCCTGAAGAAGTTCTCGCGCTCCATCTCATCTAAGCGCCCCTTGATGAACTTGACGGTAGCTTCCATCCTCGGTATGATGATGTACTCGAGCGCGTTAACGCGCCTCTTGGTGACTTCTATCTCCTTTGCGAGCCTCTTGAGGGTCTCCTCCACCTCGGCGAGGCGAACGGCGAGGTCGAGGACTTCCTCGAACTTCTCGGCGGCGAGGTCTACCTTAGCGGAGCTTGAGACGAAGGCGTAGCCGCGCTCCTCGGCACTTCTCCTGAATGACTCGGCCTCTATGAGTGGAACGGGAACGCCCATAACGTTCCTTTTCTTGACCTCAACTTCCCTGTTGGGCTTGACTGAGAGGCTTATCTCCCTGAGGCGGAGCGTCCCCACGTCTATCTCCGCAGCTTGGAGTGCATTGAACGCCTCTTCCATCTTCATTCCAAGCTCCCTGCGCAGGCTCAGGGCTTCGTCGTAGATGGTGAAGAACTCCATTACTAAGGCGTCCTGCTTGTCCTTGAGGAGCTTGTGCCCTTTCTTCGCTAATGTAATGCGCCTCTTGAGGTTGAGGAGCTCCATTCGCGTTGGCTTCACGTTGAGCAGCTCTGCCATCTCGACCACCTAAAATTTTGAAGGGGCTAAGCCCCCTTCCTGTACTTGGGGTGGTACTTGAGGATGTACTCCTTCCTGACACGCTTCAGCTCGCTCTCAGGAAGCTCCGCTAAGAGTTCCCAGCCGAGGTCGAGGGTCTCGAAGATACTCCTGTCCTCGTCGTAGCGCTGGGCAACGAATTCGCGCTCAAACCTGTCGGCGAACTTGAGGTACTTCCTGTCGGTCTCGCTCAAAGCCTCCTCACCGACGACAGCCACGAGGTCCCTAAGCGACCTTCCTTCCGCATAGGCCGCGTAGAGCTGCTGGCTGAGCTGCGGGTGGTCTTCTCTCGTCATTCCCTTACCGATACCGTCCTTCATCAGACGGCTGAGCGAAGGCAGAACGTCGATGGGCGGATAGATACCCTTCCTGTGGAGTTCCCTGCTGAGGACTATCTGGCCCTCGGTGATGTAGCCGGTAAGGTCTGGAATCGGGTGGGTGATGTCGTCGTCGGGCATCGTCAGAATGGGAACTTGAGTGATAGAACCCTTCCTGCCCCTGACCCTTCCTGCACGCTCGTAGATGGTAGCCAAGTCGGTGTACATGTAACCCGGATAACCGCGCCTTCCGGGGACCTCTTCCCTTGCCGCGGAAATCTCACGCAGAGCTTCTGCGTAGTTGGTCATGTCCGTGAGGATAACCAAGACCTGCATGTCGTAGTCGAAGGCGAGGTATTCTGCGACTGTAAGGGCCATACGCGGGGTGATGATTCTCTCAATGGCTGGGTCGTCCGCCAGGTTGAGGAACAGGACGGCCCTCTCCATGGCCCCGGTCTCCTCGAAGCTCTTCTTGAAGAAGTTGGCCTCTTCGTAGGTGATACCCATCGCCGCGAAGACGACGGCGAAGCTCTCCTCCTCGCCGAGGACCTTTGCCTGCCTCGCTATCTGGGCCGCGAGCATGTTGTGCGGAAGACCGGAACCGCTGAAGATGGGCAGCTTCTGGCCGCGAATGAGGGTGTTCATCCCATCTATGGCCGAGACACCGGTCTGGATGAAGTCCCTTGGATAAGCACGGGCCACCGGGTTGAGCGGCGCACCGTGGACGTCGCGCCTGTCCTCGGGGATTATTTCCGGTCCACCGTCGATGGGCTTACCGATACCGTTGAATATCCTTCCGAGCATGTCCATTGAAACGGGGACCTTGAGGGTCTCGCCGGTGAAGCGGACGCGCGTGCTCTTGACGTCGAGGTCGCGGGTGCCCTCGAAGACCTGGACGATGGCCATGTCCTCCCTAGCCTCGAGGACCTGTCCCTTTCTCTTCTCCCCGCTCTCGGTCTCTATCTCGACGACCTCACCGTAGGCGACGCCCTTAACGCCCTGGACGATCATGAGCGGCCCGTAAATCTTGCTAACGGTTGAGTACTCCATTCCCGGCATCAGCATCACGCCCCGTACTTCTTAAACAGCTCTTCGAACTGAGCGTTAGTCTCATCGATGAGAGCCTTGACGTTCTCAAGCTCCGGCTCGTACTTCATACGGCCTATCTTCTCCCTGACCGGGAGCTTGGCTATCTCGTCAACCGGAACACCTCTATCGACTGCTTCCATGGTTTTCTCGTAGAAGTTGAGAATGACGCGCATCATGGTGACCTGCTTCTTCGGCGGGCAGTAGGTGTCAACCTCGTCGAAAGCATCCTGCTGGAGGTAGTCCTCACGGAGCATCCTGGTGACGATGAGTATTGCCTTCTCCCTGTCCGGCAGGGCGTCGGGACCGACGATTCTAACAATCTCCTGGAGTTCAGCCTCCTTCTGGAGGAGGGCCATCGCTTGATCGCGCATCTTCCTCCACTCTGGGTCAACGTTCTGCTCCCACCAGCCCTGGATGGCGTCGACGTAGAGCGAGTAGCTCCTCAGCCAGTTGATGGCCGGGAAGTGCCTCCTACGAGCGAGGTCAGCATCGAGTGCCCAGAAGACCTTGACGACACGCAGGGTGTTCTGAACGACAGGCTCGCTGAAGTCACCGCCGGGCGGTGAAACGGCACCGATGACGGAAACACTGCCTATCCTCTCGTCGCTTCCGAGGGTGATAACCCTACCTGCCCTCTCGTAGAACTCGGCGATCTTTGAGGCGAGGTAAGCCGGATAACCTTCCTCACCGGGCATCTCCTCGAGACGGCCCGAAATCTCACGGAGCGCTTCCGCCCATCTGCTCGTCGAGTCGGCCATCAGAGCTACGTCGTAGCCCTGGTCGCGGAAGTACTCTGCTATGGTGATTCCAGTGTAGATCGAAGCCTCACGCGCAGCGACCGGCATGTTCGAGGTGTTGGCTATCAAAACGGTTCTCTCCATGAGCGGCTTCCCGGTCTTCGGGTCCTTCAGTTTGGGGAACTCCTCAAGAACGTCAGTCATCTCGTTACCGCGCTCACCGCAACCGATGTAGACGACGACCTGAGCGTCACTCCACTTGGCGAGCTGGTGCTGGGTGACGGTCTTTCCTGAACCGAACGGGCCAGGGATAGCGGCCGTTCCACCCTTGGCCTGGCTGAAGAATGTATCGATGGTTCTCTGTCCGGTGATAAGCGGAACCTCCGGCGGGAGCTTGTTCTTGTAGGGCCTCTTCACACGGACGGGCCAGCGGTGGTACATCTTGAGCTCCTCTATGCTCCCGTCTGGCTTCTTGACCTTGGCTATAACCTCCTCGATGGTGTAGTCGCCCTCCTCGGCTATCTCGACTATCTCACCTTCCACCCACGGGGGAACGAGGATTCTGTGCTCGATGATGCTGGTCTCAGGGACGACACCGAGGATGTCTCCACCGACAACCTTGTCGCCGACCTTGACCTTTGGAGTGAAGTGCCACTTCTTGTCCCTCGGAAGGGCCGGCGCTGTGAGACCCCTCGCGATGAAGTCCCCGCTCAGGTCTCTGAGAACGTTGAGCGGCCTCTGGATACCGTCGTACATAGCGGTGAGAAGGCCCGGACCAAGCTCGACGCTAAGCGAGGCACCGGTTCCCTCAACGGGTTCGCCGGGCTTTATACCTGCCGTTTCCTCGTAGACCTGGATGACTGCCCTGTCGCCTTCAAGACGGATGATTTCTCCTATGAGACCCATCTCTCCAACGCGAACGACCTCGTACATCTTCGAGCCTTTCATGCCGTCGGCAACGACGAGCGGACCCGTAACGCGAATTATCCTCCCCATTTCCTTCACCTCTTCAGCTCAACACCAATAGCCCTTCTAACGATCTCCTTAATAGTCTCCTCTCCAAGCTTTGAACCGGACTTATCCGGCACCTGAAGGATGATTGGAAGCGTAACGTCGGGGAGTTCAACCCTCCGGGCGAACCCCTCGGTTATCAGTATGATACCCATGTCGTCCCTCTCCACAAGCTCCTTGAGCTTGTTTTTGAGCCTCTCTATTTCAAGGGGGGTGTCGTCAAATGCGTAAACCTCGTGGGCGCCAGCCAGCTTAAAGCCAAGGGCAGTGTCCCTGTCTCCGAGCACGACTATCTTCATGCTACATCACCTGCAAGCTCTTTTATCCTCTCCGGTGGAATGCCGTCGCTGATCAGCTTGGCTATTGCCCTGAGCTTCCTCACTTCCCTCTCCTTCTGGAGGATGTATCCGAGCGGAACGGCGACGCTCAGCGGGTAGAACCTGTTAAGCTCGTTCATTCTCTCGAGTATGTAGCCGTCGAGGGCCTTCTCAAGAACCCCGAGGTCCCTCTCGACTTCCTCTCTAACGCCCCTGATTACCTGCCCGTACTTGGTGGAATCAAGCTCTGCTAGGGCCATGCTCAGATCGTCGATGTGAAGGAGCGGATCGAGCCTAACGCTTCCCCCAGGGATGAGCATTGGTTCTATTTCCTCGGCGGACATTCCAGCGGCCTTCGCCCTGAGGACGGTTAGTATGTTCAGCTTGTCTATCCTGAGCCTGACGAACTCCTCTAGGATAACCCTCTCGTCCTCTTTCCTGGAGAGGGCGTACTCGAGCAGCTTGCCGTAGTGCATCCTGTAGAGTTCGGTCTCGAAGGCGCTGACGTCTATCTCATTGAGGTACAACCTCTGGTAAGGCTCCTCGTATGGTGTCCCCTCGAGTATGACGAGCATCTCCTCCATCGTCTTGGTCTCTGCCATGGCCTTGACCTTTGGGAGCATGGTTCCGATTTCAACCACGTAGTCCGTCGCCGGCTCTCCTGCAAGCTTGGCCTTGACGACGCTTGTTATGTTTCTGACGTCCCACTCTTCCAATAGAAGCCTGAAGAACGGGCTGACCCTCTTCGGGAGGATCTTGGCCATCAGCTCGTAGGTCCCCGCGAGTGCTTTCTCAAGGGCCCGCTCTATGGACTCAACGTCGTAGCTTGAGAGGTTGGCGAAGTAGCTCCTGTAGTCAGTGTCCTCTAAGCTTACCACGAAGTTCTGCAGCGTTTTGCTCTCCGCGAGCTCGTTGAACCTCTGCTCCGTGAGGAGCTTTGCCTCCATCGCCTTTATCCTGGCGTTGGGGTACGAATAGGGGGTGTACTTCCAAATCATCTTGGCCGTCTTGTATCCCACCCACGTGAACACCACTGCAAGGGTAGTGTTGAGGATTCCGCTCACCGCTTCTGGTTCCATTGCCCTCACCCGAAGAGAGCCTTGGCTATCTCGGCCCTGAGCTCGCCCTCAAACCTCTCTATCCTCGCCTCGAAGGTGTTGTCCACCCTGACGCTCCCATCCAGGGTCTCGACGACGAGTCCGCCAATGGTGTTTATCGGCTCGCCGAGGCTTATCTCAACTTCCCCATCGAGCTTCTCTGCCAGCTCCTTTCTGAACTCATCGAGCCTCTCGGAGAGCAACTTGAGGGTTCTCTCGTTGGAGCGGACGACGACGCTCTCGGCGCCGAGCTCCTTGACGGCACTGGCGGCGAGGTCAACGAGCATCGGGAAATATTCCTCCTCCGGAAGTTCAGAAAGCCTCTCGCGGAGGGCCTTTATGACCTCCCTAATGAGTTCTTCCTGGATCTGAAGGCGCTTCTTTCTGACCTCGAGACGGGCGTTGGCGATTATCCTCTGTTTCTCTATCTCCGCCTGCGTTCTGGCCTTCCTGAGTATCCACTCCGCCTTTGCCTCGGCCCTCTTTCTGGCCTCGGCCTTAATCTTCTCGGCCTCCTCCCTGGCCTCGCTGAGTATGTACTGTATCTTCCGCTCGGCTTCCCTGTTTATTTCCTGAATGATAAGCTCTGCCCCTTCCATCTTCAATCCTCCTCAGGCTGTAAAAAGGAGAGAGCTCAGAAGCCAACGCCGGTGGCTATCATGATAAGGGCACCGACGAGACCGAAGATGGCCATGGTCTCGGCCATAGCGGCGAATATGATTCCCTGGGTGAAGGTCTTCGGGTTCTTGGCGACGGCACCGATGCTGGCTCCGGCTATGATACCCTGCGGTATGGCCGAGAGGCTGGTGAGGCCGACTACGAGGCCGGCACTGAAGAGTATGACGCTTTTAACGATGTTGTCCATGTTGTTCGGGTCGGCGAACTTAAAGCCACCGCCAATGATCCCAGCGCTCATGAGTATCAGGAACAGGGTGATGAGTCCGTAGATGCTCTGGGTCATGGGCAGGCCCTCAAGAATGAGGGCGTTCCTGAAGTTCTTCTCGTCCTCAGCCACAGCTCCTGCCGCTGCTGCACCTGCTGCACTTACACCAAACGCCGAAGCTATACCTGCTATTCCCGCCGCGAGGGCGGCTCCAAGGGATACGTAAACTATCGGGTCCATCTTCCAGACACCTCCATCTTTTCATGCGTTTTCAACCTTAAGCGTTACCTCCGACACCTCCCTCCGGGACTTGAAGGGCTCGAAGGGCTTCCCCTCCCCGGAGTAGAAGGTGCCAAAGAACTCCACGTAGTGAAGGCGGAGAGAGTGAACGAAGGCACCAAGGGCGTTGATGGCTGTGGAGAACAGGTGCCCTCCAAAGAACAAAATCACGCCAATTATTGGGCCTATGTAAAGGAACTTGATTCCCCAGACCATCTGAACCAGGACGTTGATGACAATCGCTATTCCGCTGGTCGCCAGTGCAAGGGCCATTAAACGGGCGTAGCTGAGCCAGTTCCCCACGAAACCGAAGAAGTCCGAGATTATCATCAGGGCCGCTAGTCCGCCGTTGTTCAATATCTCACCGATGGCGAAGATCACGAGGCCGATTCCGAAGAGTGCCTTGGCGGAGTTAACGAAGGCCGGGACGTCCTTTCCTGTTGCAAACAGGGCTATTGCAAGTATTACGAGCATCCATGGAAGCTGATCGAAGAGAGCTCCCTTCTTGTCGCCGTTCTTCCACTTGACAACGAAGCCGATGGTATACCCCAGGAACAGGTGGGCGAGACCAACGGCCAGGGCAAGCATGAGGACGAACATCGGGTCTCTGAGTGGGTCAGCTATGCGCCACATCTGGAAGTCTGGATTCCCTGTCAGGGCCGCGCCCGCTATGTCCAGCGCGTTCCCGAAGAAGCTGCCGAAGAGGGCACCCATGGCCATGGTGAAGAACGAGCTCCAGAGGAGCGTGTAGGAAAACTTGTAGGTTCCATCGTTGAACTTCTTGTGTCCTTTGACCAGTAGTGCGGCAACTATTCCAACGATGAGACCGTAGAGGAAGTCAGTGAGCATGAAGCCGAAGAAGAACGAATAGGTGAACGCTATTATCGGCGTCGGGTCAATCTCGTTGTACTTCGGAACGCCGTACATCTGGGTGAGCATCTCGAAGGGCCTGGCCCAGCCAGGGTTCTTGAGCTTTATCGGGACGTCGTCGAGTTCATCCTCACTCGGCTCGCGGATGTTGATGTAGGCTTTGCCCTCTGTAATCTTTTTGATGCCCTCGAGAACCTTTGGAACCTCGCTCCTCGGGAGCCAGCCGGTCATGGCAAAGGTCATATTGGTCCTCGCGAGCATCGGAAGGGCGGTTGACTTATCGCGCTCGTTCTCCATAAGCTCCTGGTAGAAGACGACGTCATCGTAGTATTTCTCTGCCAGCATCTCGGCGTCCTTCTTGGCGCTCTCGAGCTCTTCCTCCTTTGCCCTGAGCTTCTCCTCGTACTCGCGGATGAGTTCCTTCGGGGTTCCCTTCCCCTCTGGAATCTCAATCCTCTCGAGGGAGTACTTAGCGAGTATTGGGTTGGCCTTCTCGTAGTCGGACTTGAGGAAGACGAAGACTGCCAGAATTTTATCCTTGAAGTCCTTGGAGACGACTACAGCCCTTCTCCCTGTGGCCTTCAGGATTTCCTCCATTAGAGGCCTGAACCTGTCTCTGTCAACGGTCCCAACGACTATCTCGAGCATGTCGGTGGATCTGAGGTAAGAAACATCGATGTTGAGTGATGTCAGGAGTTCGAGGACGGCTATCTCGCCTTTTATCCTCTCTATTTCAGTCTGGGTGGAGGTTATCTTGCCTTCAACTGCCTTTATCTCTGGCTCGACTTGAGCCAGAAAGCTCTCGACGTCCTTTATGAGCTTCTCGATGCCCTCGTAGAGGTACTTCTTCTTGACTCTCTCCTGGGGGAAGATGAACTCCTTTATGCCTCCTCCGGTGCTCCTCCTGTAGGCCTTGAGAAAGTCGACCAGCCTCGAAATGGTTATGCTGTACGATGCCGCTTTCCTGTGGTACTCGTTGGGGGAGTCCTTCTGAGCTGTCTTGACGTCCAGCTCCCTTATCTCCACCGCTCCGTTCTCGTGGAGATACGTGAGGAGGCTGTCCTTGTAGCGGTTGAGCGTGATGACCTCAATCTTTACCATCTCTTCGGGCCTGAACATAGTCAGCTCCCTCTCACGAGTGCTATGCCTGCAGAAATGGCTCTCTCAAGGTTGTTGGTGGCCTTCACCTTGAGCTCATCTATTTCTCTCTCACCCTCTTCGAGAATCTTCTTCGCCTCGTCCTCACCCTCAAGGCGGGCCTTCTCAATGAGGATCCGGGCCTGCTTCTCAGCGTCCTCGATGACTTCTTTCTCGATGAGCTTGGCCTCCTCGCGGGCCTTGAGAACTATCTCTTTGGCTTCCTCTTTGGCCTTCTCGATGCGTTCTTCGGCCTCTTTTTCAGCGTCAACAATCTGTTTGATGACGTCCTCCATGATTAGCCCCCCAATGACCCTAAAACAGGTTACCTCTGCACGTCGATTTTGGCTTTCCTAATCACTTTAAATAGTTTTTGGCCCCGGATTCAAAATATTGTGGAGAAAGAACAGAAATGGGCATAAAATTTGAAGAAAACCTTATGTTAACTTTCATTGTCGTGTTTTTTCCTCTCGAGAAGACCCTTCACGCCCTCCAGAGCGTTGTTCTTGGCGAAGACGATAACCTGGCCCTTCTCGGGGAGCTTCGTATCCCCAGACGGAATTATCAGGTTGCCCTTCTCGTCGTAAATGGCTATAATGAGGGCGTCCTTGGGCAGCTTCAAATCCTTCACGAGCTTTCCGGCCACATCACTGTTATCGTCGATGTTGAAGCGGACTATCTCTGCCCCTTCCTTCGGGAAGAGCACCCTGTCGAAGCCAGGTGTTACGATGTTTCTGCTTATGTACTCTGCGGCTATCTCCTCGGGGGAGATGACGAAGTCGAAGTACCTCTTGAGGTCGGTTACCTCCTCGAATATCTTCCGGTTCTTGGGATTGCCTATCCTGAGGGAGGTTCTTATCTTCGGGTTCAGGTGCTTCGCCAGTATGCAGGCGAGCAGGTTGGCATCGTCCTTACCAGTTAAAGCGGCGAAGGCGTCAGCCTGCTTGATGTTGGCCTCCTCAAGGGTTTTTGGGTCTGTGGCATCGCCCTCTATTACAAGGCCGTTTATGAGGAGGGAGAGCTCCTTCGCTCTTTCTTTGTTCATCTCGATTATGGTGACGTCGTGGCCGTCCTCCTCGAGCATTTTGGCAACGAGGAAGCCGACCCTCCCGGCACCCATTATCACGACGAACATCAGTCCTCACCGAGTAGGTATTTGGCTATCTCGGCGTAGGCCGGCCTGGTGATGAGTATTCCAATGAGGACGCCCAGTATTGTCGTGAATGCAAAGCCCTTGAGCGTTCCGACGAAGTACACCAGCAGGAAGCTCATGGCCGCGATTGTGGTCGCTGCAGAGGCGAATATTACGAAGAACGCCCTCCCCATCCTCTTCAGCACGCTGGCGCGCCTGGTTATTCTTTCGCTCCTCTCACCGCTGAGGAGCTCGTCGGTTATGACGACCTGCTGGTCAACGCCCGTACCTATAGCCGCTATGATACCCGCGATGCTCGGGAGGTCGAGGTTCCAGTTGATCAGTGCCGCAAAGCCGAGGATTATGATAACCTCAAAGAGGCTGGTGCTCGCCACCGGGATAGCTATCTTCCAGTTCCGGTAGTGGTAGTAGATTATGATGAGCACCGTCATGAGCGCCGCAAGTCCAGCGTAGAGGGCCTGGGTTTTGAAGTTCTCCCCGAGACGCGGGGAGATGAACTCCATTCCAACGACGTTGAGCTTGACCGGGAGCGAACCGCTCTTGAGGACGGTGTATATCGTGCTGGCCTCCCGCTCGGCGGTCAGCCTGTCGGGGGCACTTCCTGTGATCTGGACGTCTTGCTGGGGCTGGCCGGAGGCGAGACCCTCGCCGAGCGAGTAGGGACCGTAGAGGCCGAGGGCCTTAATGATAATCTGGCGGTCGCTCACGCCAGGTTCACCGGGGATGTAGCGGACGGTGAGGTTCATGTTCTCAAGCTCGGTCTGGAGCTCCTGTGGAACGTTGATGAGAACTATCTTGTCCTTACCCTGAGCGAGCTTAGCTATCTCCTCCGCGCTCTGGTTGGCGTAGGTGACGACCGTTATGTTGAACGCTTTGGTAATCCTCTCCAGCAGGGTCGGGGCGTTGGGGGCTTGGGCATTGAACTCGGTGCTGTTCATGAGTCTGTAGATGTTGTCCGGAACCACCATGAGGGAGTTGACGGGGGGATCAAGGAACATGTCAACCGGCCAGCCGGGCTTCCCCTCGGCAAGCTTCGCGAACTTCTCGGCGGCGGCCTTAGAAATCCTGAACGGGACGGCCCAGCTGTTGTCGGACTTTATCTGGTAGATCCCAACGTACTCGACGTCTTTACCGGTGCCGAATATCTCGCCGTTGAACTCCATGTAGAAAACGCCCTGGTTCTCTATCACGGCCTTTATCTGGTTGGCCTGTTCTTCGGTACTGACGTTAGCGACCTTCACAAGGACTATCTGGTTCCCCTGAGCCTCGATGGTTATGTCCCTCACTCCGAGGGTGTTCAGCCTCTTCTGAAGCGAATCAACGACGAGCTGCATCGTGTCGCTGTCGACGGGGTGCTCGGTCTGCGCAACGAGGGCGACACCGCCGGAGATGTCTATTCCAAAGGTCAGCGGTTTGAGCGCGAGGGTGGCTATTGAGCCGACGAGGAACAGGATGAGCAGTATGATCCTCCAGTTGAAAAGGAGCTTTTTGGTTCTCTTTTTCATGCGCTACCACCCCTTGGGTTCTTTGAGATGTACCACTTGAGCACGCCTGCGTTGAGCACCCACGTATTCATGAAATCAGCCAGCAGACCGAAGATGAGGACTATGGCTATGTTGTCGATGGTCTGACTGGTGGAGATGATCCACAGGACGAGGAGCGCACCGAGGGTGGTCGTGCTCATTGTGAATCCCGTCGAGACCGCGGATAGGTAGGCTTTGTCGACGGTGTCTTCCTTTCTCTTGAGGAGCTTTGTGGTGAGGAGTATGTTGCTGTCAACGGTGTAACCTATGAGCATCAGCAGCGCAGCTATCGTCGCGGTGGTCAGCTCGATCCCGAAGAGCCCCATGAGTGCCAGGGCGATTGTCATGTCCGAGAGGGCGGAGAATATTATCGTCATTGACGGAACCGGGTCCCTGAAGAACAGGAAGACCACCACCGCCATTGCCACGAAAGCCAGTGCTACGGCCCTGAGGCCCTGCTTCTGGGATATCTCTCCAAAGGTGGGCTGGACCTCACTGTGGGTGTATTCAGCATCAGGGTACATCTCCTTCATGATCCTGATTATCCCAGTTGGATCGGTGCCGACGGGTGCGTAGATCCTGACGCCCTTGTTGTCAACTCCTGTAAAGCTCTCCACTCTGACCTCGACCCCAAGCTTTCCGCTGAGATCCTTGGCCAGCTGGTCGGGATTGGCGCTGACGCCGTAGGCTGTAACGACCACACCGCCGCGCAGGTCTATCCCCAGCCTGGGGAAGTGAACCGCGAGAATGATAAGAGCCACCAGAAATACCACCAGTGGGTACAAAATCATCTTCCTGTATTCCATCTGAGCCAGAAAGCTCAAGCTCTTCCGTTTTCTTGCCCTGACGGCATCACTGGCCGTGGGCTTCTCCTTGATCTTGGGCTTCGACATAGCTTCACCCCGTCGTTAGTTTTCGCAAGACTTGTCGTTAGTTAGAAGTGCGGGTTTTAAAATTAGTGGTTCACGTCCAAAAATAGCCACCGGTGAGCGCGATTAACGGGGGTTCGGCAGGCATTTTTTCGATGAAAAAAGGCTCACACTTGGATTGAGAGGAATTGGTTAGGAACTCTCGGAAAATTTCAATAACGGCCAGTAAATCTATGCTCAATCCATTTCAGGCCCAGCCGAAACAGTTCAACAGAAAAACGGCCCGTTCACAGCTCTCCGCTTCGGGGCTTAACTTTAAAAAGGGTTGGTTATAGCTGGGATAGAGGTGAGAGCCATGAGCGAGATAGAGACGATCGGGTTTCACTACGTTGTTGAGGCGGCCGGTTGCGATCCCGAGGTTCTCAGTAACGCTGACAAGATAAGACAGATATTCCTCGAGGCAGCGAAGGTAAGCAACATGGAGGTCAAATCGAGCTATTTCTTCAGGTTCTCGCCGACCGGAGTGAGCGGCGTCGTAATCGTCGCGGAGAGCCACATCTCGGTTCACACCTGGCCGGAGAAGGGCTATGCCGCTCTGGACGTTTACACCTGCGGCACCAAGGCAGACCCGGAAAAGGCCGTCGATTACATACTCGAGAAGTTCAGGGCCAAGTACGCCCACGTCAGCGAGATAAAGCGCGGAATCGAGGAAGACGACGAGACCTACACCCACATGATAATGACGTGGGAAGAGGCCCTGAGAAAGAACGGAAACGGGCAGTGAATTCAAAGCAGCTTTTCTATCTCCTTCACCCTTTCGAGCGTGTCGCTGAGGATTTTCCTGACGTTCTCGACCTTGGCCTTCAGCTCGCGGTTCTCTTCCTCAAGCTCTCTGACTCTCTCCTCGAGCTTCCTGCACTCCTCCTCCGGAACGAGTTTTCCGCCGCCGGCCAATATCTCGATGTTCCTGACGAGCTCGTCAAGCTTGCCCTGCTTTATAAGCTCGTAGGTCTCCCTGACGAGCTGGCCCGCTTTCGTCTCGCCCTTGAGGTGCTTCCTGATCGTCTGCTCGGTCCTGCCGAGCTCTTCTGCTATTTCACCGGTGGTCATGCCAGCCTTCTCCCTGGCTATCGCTCCAGCGGCAACCGCTAAGCTGTCAACCCAGGTGAGCCTCTCGGCCGGATCCTTTATCAGCTCTATGACCTCCGGCCTGAAGAGCGTCGCGAAGAGGAGTATGCTCTCCAGCCTGTGTATCTCCTCCCTTCCGATCGGGTTCAGCGGAATCTCCATCTCCATCACCTCCTTTCAGCTTTTCACTCGGTTTCGACAATTCCCCCTCTCTTCAGGACCTTGTCGTGGTGGACGATTATCCCCCTGTCAGTTATCTCAAAGGGGTGCCTCCTCATGCTGTGGCTCGTCCCGCGCATCTTCCAGACTATGAGCGAGCGCTTGAGTTCGCCGTCTATCTCGTCGAGGTCGAGGCGGATTATGCCGTCGACGCCGTGCTCAACTCCGGGCCCGCCGAAACCACGCTCGCCAACGCTTATCTGACTGACGAAGATGCTCGTGACGCCAAGTCCAGCGAGAACCCTCTTTAACTGCATGACTATGCTCCTCGCCATGGCGGGCTTGTTTATGTAGAGGGTCGTTACAGAGTCAACGACGAGCCTTTTAGCTCCAATGTCCTTCACGGCCGTCCTTAGAACGTCTATGAACTCCCTAATGTCAGTGAGGTCGTGGACTATGTACTTCTCGTACTCCTTGCTCTTGCCGATTCCCGCTGTGAATGCATCAACCATAGCGAAGAGTCCCTCTTCCTCGTACTTCCTGACGTCCCAGCCGAACTGGGCCATGTTCTGTCTGACCTGAACTGGGTGCTCTTCAAGGGCCACGTATATTCCGGGCTCACCCATCTGGAGGCCGTTCCACAGGAACTGCTGTGAGAATATGCTCTTTCCCGTTCCGGGACCGCCGCTGAGCAGGACAACGTTTCGCTCCGGGATTCCTCCGTGGAGTATCTCGTCCATCCCTGGAATTCCCGTCTTCACTCTCTTGATCATGAGCGTCACCCCCTTTAGTTACCTTTCGTTACCATTGTACTCTAACGCCGAGGTTCTTAAAAAGGTTACGTCTGGTGAGAAAAGTCAGCGGTTCCTCCGGATGAACTCTCCGATGTCGGTGACGTTCAGAATGAACTTTTTCCTGCTCTCGGGGTTTATTCTACCTATGCCGAGGATTATACCGTTCTCGTCGTAGATTACGAGCTTCTTGGTGCCCTGCCAGTTGTAAGAGCGCACGCCGCTTCTCGGGACGTCCTTTCCGGTTGTGAAAAGAAAGCCCGCCTTGGGAGTTAGGACTGCGTAGTTCTTCTGAACATCAACAAAGTAGAAGAACTCAACGTTGGGGTAGAACTTCTCCACCAGATTCTTATCCACCTTTATCGTGCCGACGAAGGTGCCGTAGGCGTAGGGCTTCATTTTGAGGCCCTCTATCTCCCGCCAGACCCTCTCGTTCACCGCGTAGACGTCCCTAAAGCGGCCCTCAACCACCGCGAAGGTGTGGTGTCTAAGCTCGCCGTACTTCTCAGCCTCACGGAGGATTAGGTCGTACTCCCAGGCAGAGGCGCGGCGGTATTTAAGTTCTCGCTCCATAGTATCCACTTCATCAGGCGATACTTAAAAAGAAAACGAAAACGTTTTAACACTCTTACTTACTCAACCTTTCGTAGGACTATAACCGTGAATCTCTCTATTGGCAACGGCATATCCAGCCTAACTTGTCGATGTTCAGTTCTGTTAAGTGAAACAACAAGGTTCCTATCGTCATCGACCCACAAGGTCAATGGTCCAGCCTCCACAGATTTTATTCCACCCCATGCAATGCCAGTATTTCCAGATTTTCCCAAGTAAGTGAGTTCCAAGGGGCTAAATCCATAAACCGGACATTCTTCGTCACAGGTGTCGTCTCTAAAAATGGGTTTCTTGCTAATTTCGCCATCAATACGGACGACCTTATAGCACCAAGAAAATTCACTCGACATTTGTTGATCTAAAGCGGAAATAATGTCCATGTCAGCTGAGTCCCATAAGGTTATGATCAGTTTTCCGTCTCGGATCTCGAATGAGACCATAGTACCCCACCAATGGGTAAATCAATAGGTGGGGATTTAAACTTTTTGAAGTCCCCTTAACACGAGAGTGCTTGGGACAAGACACTGCTTCTATGGGTCACTTAGTTTCCGTTATCTCAAGCCGCTCTATCAGCTCCACAAAACCCTCCATGTCCGTCCTCTCGAACTCTCTCTCAAATTCAAGGCCCAGCTCTGCTATCTCCTCCGGGTCTATCGCCGTTTCCGGCTCTTCGGCGTTTATTCCGGGACAGCTCTCGTCGTAGTAGAGCCACAGTGTTTGGCCTTTGTACTCGAAGGGCTTCTCGCCCTCGACGCCGAGCGGCTTACGTGAGACCATGAACGGGTAGATCCTGCAGATTATCGGGTTGGCGTCGTGTATCTTGCACTTCCCTGTCTCCGGGTCGTGGAAGACGCAGCCGAGGTCCCACTCCCTCACCGCAAGGACGAAGCGTATCTGGTTGCCCTCGACCGAGAAGGTTACGAAGTCCTGGGGGTCGTGACCCTTCCGGGCGATTCTCTCTATATCCTTTAATGTTAGATAGACGTGTCTTCCGCGACAGCAGTCTAGGCAGTAGAGGCATTTGAACGGCACGGGCTCGGTAAAGGGTTTGGGTTTGAAGCGCATGGAAACCATTCCACGCCGGGGTTAAAAAGCCATCGAACCGTCATTGTACAGATTTGTGCAATGAATCCTTTTCATGTTCCTGCTCATCGACGCCGTGATGCCCACCAACTGACCTGAGTGGGGTGTGGTTATCTGAATCTTCGTCGTGGGGGCGAGCTTCGTAACCTCCTGGAGAGCCATGTCTATGAAGAAGAACCGGAGCTCTAGGTTTGGAGCTCAGCTTCTAAGGCACTCTTTTTTTATTATTTCTTTGGATAGGTGGCCTTGAAGGCGCCCCAGTCAGATTTCGGCCCGTAGGTCACTGTGAAGTTCACCAGCTCGTAGTTTTCGGGAGTTCCCTCTGGCTTGTAGAGTATCAGGTGGTAGGAGCCATCGAGGTACCAGTAGGAACCGGGAGGTATGCGGAAGGTGTATCTCGATATCGTGACCTCACGGACGCAGCTTGCCCTTTTAGTGTACTTCGTCCCGTCCCAGACCACCGCATCCATGCACCACCCCGGCGTGGTGAGTCTAACGACCACGTAATCGCTGTAGTCCTCGTCCCCCTTAAGGACAAGGTTGTTGTAAAGGTCCACGGCGTTATTCCAGCTGAAATCGCCTAGGGTTATGTTCTGCATGAGCAGTATCTGGCCCCTTGGAGACGCTACCCCGTAGGGCACGGGATTGTGGGAGATTATGGGGTAGTAGACCAAGTAAAAGATGATCAGCCCGAAGAGAACTGCTATGGCGAGCACCTTGAGCCTGAATGATGTCTCGTAGGAAATCTTCATCTCACAGCACCTCAGGAACTTTTAACTGCAACCTTGAAGGCGCCCCAGTCGGTTCTTTCTCCGTAGGTCACTGTAAAGTTCACCAGCTCGTAGTTCTGAACCGGGCTGTTCTTGTGGAAGACTATTATGTATCCCTTCTCAAGGTTCCAGCTGACTATCTCCTTGGCCTCGCGGGTTGGGACCCTGTTGAACGCGTACTTGCTCAGGGGAAATTCCCTCAAACACTCGTACTTTCTTGTCCAACCGCTGGAGGAGCCTCCCCAGATCCAAAGGTCAGCGCACCATCCCGGCGTGGAAATCTTGATGGTGAGGGTATCCTCCATCTCGTCCTTTCCTCCGAGGACGAGGGCGTTGTTCTCGGCCGTGAAAGGAACGACGTTGGTGTAATTTACTCCCATCATGGAAAAGTTCTTGGCGAGGAGTATCTGCCCCTTTGGGGAGGACACACGAAAAGGATCCACCTCATGCGAGATCAGGGGATAGTAAACTGTCATGAATATGGCGATCCCAAAGATAACCGCGAGGAGACCGACCTTGATCCTAAAGCTCGTTTCGTATGAGAGACGGGGTTTACCATTCTTCCCCATTAAGACCCCCTGGCTTGAAGTTGTCCGTTCCTGTTTAAAAGTTTTACGAGGATGAAAAAGTTGGAGTTTTATAAAAGCAAGTTAAGGGATCCGCAGGACTATGTGTTGAGGTCTCTGGCTATCCTCTCAATGTCCTTCAGCGTTAGATAGACGTGTCTTCCGCGACAGCAGTCTAGGCAGTAGAGGCATTTGAACGGCACGGGCTCGATAAAGGGTTTAGGTTTGAAACGCATGGTCTTAGGTCAGACGAAGCGCTTATAAGTTTGCCGAAATTTTAGTTACTCAACCACAGAAAAATTTTTAAGCCAATAAAGAAACTTTTTGTGAAAAAATTTGGGGGTGGGATAATGGAGTATGGAGAGGTAAAGAAGAACTGGATATGGATGCTGGGTCTGGGGATAATCTTCACGACCCTGGGCTTTGCGGGATTAATGATACTGCCTCTGCTGACAATAACGAGCGTGGCAATCTTCGGTGCCTTCATGGTCGTTGGCGGAGCACTGCAGGTTATCCAGGGAATCACGAAGACCAAGGACTGGAAGAGCAGAACTCTCCACATCATTATGGGTGCGATATACGTAATAGGCGGTATAGCGACACTTGAAAACCCGGTACTGGCAACGACGATTTTGACGCTGGTTCTTGGCTTCTCGCTGATAACCATCGGAGCGATAAGGATTGGAGTGGCCCTTCAGAACAAAGACATCAGCCAGTGGGCCCTTATGACGCTTTCAGGTTTCCTTACAATCCTCCTGGGATTCATGATAGTTATTCAGTGGCCCTGGTCAGGCCTCTGGGCAGTTGGACTCTTCGTGTCGGTTGACCTGATAATGAGCGGGCTCAACTTCATTGCGATAGCTTTAAGTGCAAAAATGGAGCACACCCAAGGACAGAAAAACCCATCCACGGGGTGAGGCCCACTGCTGGCACTCGTTTCCCTTATTTTAGTTATAACCCTCTCAATGATCATAGTCAGAATAGGCGCGATAGCCCTCGAAATGACAGGCCTATCAAGGGACATTGCCGCCTTCCAAGCCCAGTCGGCTTTCTCTGGTACAGGTTTCACGACAAGCGAGAGTGAATACGTTGTTTCCCACCCCGTCAGGAGGAAGATAATCAGGGTTCTAATATTCCTTGGGAGCGCGGGGATTACATCTGCCATAGCAACCCTCGTCATGGCCTTTGCCGGCAAGAGCAGGAACGAGACTATAACCTCCATCTCAATTCTCGGCCTGAGCTTGATCCTCCTTTACCTCATCTTCACGTCCAAGAGGATTGAACGCTGGATGAGGCGCTGGATAAAGCGCTTTTTGGCAAGGGCTTTCCCCGAGCTGAGGGTTTACGACTACAGCCAGCTACTCGGCATAACGAAGGGCTATTCCATATCCCAGATAAGGGTCAAGAGAAACAGCTGGCTCGCAAACAAGACTCTAAGGGAGCTTGAACTTGACAAAGAAGGAATCCTTGTGCTAGGAATATATAGAAAGACCGAGAAGGGCGAGGTCTACCTTGGTGCCCCAAAGGGGGACACAGTCATACTCCCTGGAGACTTGCTCATCTGCTACGGCCCTGAGGAAGCCCTGATAAATCTCTCCGAGAGACTGAAGGGAAGCAAGGGCGAGAGGGAGCATGAGGAAGCCATCAAGAAGGCAGAGCTAAGGAGAACAGAGGAAGAGATAATGGCAAACACTTAAGTGTTCAAGTGTGCGTCAAAATCTTTGCTCTTTTTGTAGTCAGCGTAGCCTTTATCGAGCTTCTTAGCAACGTATGGGCCGTTCTTCCTGTAACCGAACTTCCTGTAATATTCCCTCACGCCAACGCCGCTTATGACGAGCATCTTCTTCACGTCGAACTCCTCTTTGGCTATCCTCTCCGCCTCGCTTAAAAGCTCCCTGCCGTAGCCTCTGTGTTGCCACTCATAGCGGGGCTTTCCGCCTATCGGAACGAGCGGGCCGTAGACGTGGAGCTCCCTGACTATAGCTGAGGGACAACAGTTTATCTCCTTCCTGGGGGCTTTTTCGCTTGGAATCCTTAGGCGGATGAAGCCGATGAGGATGTCGTTTTTGATGTCTTCGAAGCTGAGGAAGATTTCCCTTCCGCCAGCGGCGTCATAGTCCTCGCGGAGGAGCTTTATGTGCTCGACCTCAGGCTCAACTCCAAACTTCTCCATCTGGTGGCCCACTTCCCTGAAGCGAATCTCCCTCGGCCTTATGCCGCGCTTAATCAGCTCGTTGAAGACGAGCTGGCCGAGGTTCGAGTGCTTAACCCCATCAACGATTAATTGGACCGGTATGTCGCGCTGGATTCTCATTACCCTAACCCACTTGGGGAAGTACTTGTAAGCCTCGACGAGAAGCTCAACTGCCTCCTCGGTAGTGTAAGGCCTGTATTTGCCTTCCTTCCACCAGCGGTAGAGCGGCGCATCTGCGGTGACCAGCGTCGGGTATATCTTGAGCATGTCGGGCCTGAAGCGCGGGTCCTCGAAGATGGCCCTGAAGGTGTGCAGATCCCTCTCGAAGTTGCTTCCAGGCAAACCGGGCATTATGTGGTAGTTGATTTTCAAACCAGCATCGCGGAGGAGCTGGGTGGCTTTGATTATTTCCTCAACGCCGTGGCCCCTCTTGGTCCTCTCGTGGATGAAGTTGAAGACCGTCTGGACGCCCAATTCAACCCTGGTAGTCCCAAAGCGGAGCATCCTGTCTATCTGCCTCTCGAAGGCCCAGTCCGGGCGCGTTTCTATGGTTAAACCAACCATCCTGACCCTAGCCTTTTCATTCTTCCTCTGCTCCTCCTCGAGGTAGTAGTAGGGCCTCCTGTGCGTTTTAAGCCAGGCCTCTTTGAATTTCGGATCCTCCTCAAAAACCGACTCGTCTCTCTTAACAATCAGCCGTACGAGCTTCTCCTCAAGGTTCTCGATGTCCCTGAAGTGCGGAAAGTCGTTCATTGCCTTGAAGGCACACTTGACGAACCATTCCTGGTAATCAAGGTCGACCGCCGGGAAGGTTCCTCCCTGGATTATCACCTCAACCTTATCGACGTCATGGCCGATGTCAGTGAGCTGTTTGAGGCGGCGCATCATAATGATGTAAGGATGATAAGCGCTCTGGACTGCCCTCAAAGCCGAAGGCTCCTTTCCCGTGTAGCTCTGCGGAGAACCAATTGCCGGTCCGCCGGGGCAGTAGATGCAACGCCCATGAGGACAGGGGAAGGGCTTGGTCATCATAGCCACAACGGCGACACCGCTTATCGTCCTCGTCGGCTTCCTCTTGAGGAGCTCCCTAAAGCGCTCGCGCTCCTCCTCTGGAATAGCCTTGAGTACCTCCGAGTTACCGGGAATCTTTGAGAGGTGATACTTCCGGGATACAATAATCTTGTAGCGGTTGAGCTCTTCTCTGCTCTTTATCTCGCCAGACAGGACAGCCCTCGCTATCTCCTCAACTGCCTTTTTGAAGTCCTCACCGTTCATATTCTTCACTCCCGACCCAGCTTAGGGGGCGGTTTTAAAAGGGTTTGCCGGGCATATCCAGTTAGTGAATAATTCACCAGATGAATAGGGGTGAGAAGATGAACCGCGATGAACTCGTTGCCTTTCTTGATGAGTACCTTCAGATTTCTGCCTATCCGGACAAGTCGAGCAACGGACTCCAGGTGGAGGGGAAGGAGGACGTTGAGAGGGTCGCTTTTGCCGTTGACACAACGCTGAAAACCATCGAGAGGGCCACAAAAGCAAAAGCGGACATGCTAATCGTCCACCATGGAATGATATGGGGCGGACTGAACTACATCACTGGGGTGCACTACAAACGTTTAAAGGCCCTCTTTGAAAGCGGCCTGAACCTATACGTCGCTCATCTCCCGCTGGACGCCCACCCTGAGGTTGGAAACAACGTTGAACTGCTGAAACTGCTCGGTTTGGAGCCAAAGGGTTCGTTCGGAGAATACAGAGGACTGTCGATAGGCTACTGGGGCGAGTTCGATGAACCGCAGCCTATTGAGAAGGTCGCGCAGGTAATAGCGGAGAAGCTCGACACGACTGTTAAGACGTATGAATTCGGGGAGAGGGAGATTAAAGCCGTCGGTGCGGTCAGCGGAGCTGGAGCATTCGCCCTTGAGGAGGCTTGGAGGAAGAGAATTGACCTCCTCATAACCGGTGAGTTCGGGCACGCCGATTACTTAACGGCTATTGATCTTCCACAGAGTGTCCTCGTGGCGGGGCACTACAAGACGGAGACGCTTGGAGTAAAGGCCCTCATGGGGCTTTTAAAGGGGCGCTTTGGGCTTGACGCCTTCTTCATAGACGAGCCAACAGGACTCTGAATTCCTCTATGACTTCTTTTTCCTTTAGAATCCGCAACCCGATTCCAATCTCCCTGGCGTAGTTCAAAACCCAACCCGGTTTGGTGTTTCGGAAGGGAGTTATGACCCACAGCTCGGGAAAGCCAGCCCTGTGGGCCTTAACCACGTCGTAGAGCAGCCTCTGCGGAAACCACTTGAAGGACGCCTCAAGCTCTATCGCGAGGAGCTTTTTCTCTCCGTTGAGAACGGCTATGTCTATCCGCGTGCCGTCGGGCGTTCTGTACTCGGGAACGGCCTTCAGGCCTAGTCCTTCCGCCAGGGAGACGATTTCACGCGTTAGGGTTTTGACCTTGATTTTGGACACCTCAGAAAAGAAAGGAGTGGAAGTTAAAAAAACCTACTCGACAAGTTTTAGGAATATTTCCTCGAGGCTTGGCTCTTTCACCTGCATTGTTAGAACCTTCGCGCCTTGGGAGGCAACGTAGTCGTGAATCTCCTCCCTAACGTCCCTCGAAGCAACAACGCGGTACTTGTTCTCGCCGAGTGAAGTCACGCTTAATTCCGCTGAACGCCAATCCACAGGCTTGTTCGTCTCAATGAGTATTGTGTAGCCAGCCTTCTTCAGGAACTCTTTCTTGATGTTCTCAATGCTGTCCTCCAAGCGGAGCTTGCCCTTGACTATTACTCCGACGGTGTCGCAGACTTCTTCGACGTGGGCTAAGATGTGGCTGGAGAAGAAGACGGTCTTTCCGGCCTTCTTCTGCTCCCTGATGATGTCCTTGAACTCCGCAATGCCCTTGGGGTCAAGACCGCTCATCGGTTCGTCGAGGATTAAAAGCTCGGGGTCGTTGATCAAAGCCTGAGCTAAGAGAAGCCTCTGGCGCATGCCCTTCGAGAACTTGCCCACCTTCTTGTTCCTTGCATCCTTGAGACCGACAAGGTCGAGAAGCTCGTTAATCCGCTTCTCCTTCTCAGCCTTTGGGATTTTAAACGCGTCGGCAATGGTGTCCAGCGTCTGAACCGGGGTCAAAAAGTCCCACAGTGTGGCGTGCTCTGGCATGTACCCAATTCTGGCTTTGACCTTAACGAGCCTACCCTCGTCAAACTTCCCATCCCTGAAGACTTCCTCTCCGAAAAGTTCTATGCGCCCTTCCTGGGGGAAGATCAGGCCGAGGGTGCTTAGGATCGTGGTGCTTTTTCCAGCACCGTTTGGGCCGAGGAAACCGTAAACCTGGCCGGGCTTGACCTCAAGGCTAAGGCCGTCCAAGGCCCTAACGTCCTTGTAAACCTTAACGAGTTTCTCAATCCTCAGCATCACCATCACCTCAAATCCATCCTCTTGAACCTGATGAGGGCCAGCGCGAGGTAAACGGGGATAAGTGCCGCTATCACCCCCGTTTGAGCTGGGTTCTCCGATATCGCATGCCTGAGTCCAAGGTACTCGATGGTATACGTGCCGTCTTCGTTGAACTTACTCGTCTCAACGCCGCTGATGATATCAAGCATGAGAACCTGCGGGACGTAGAAGAGGTACTTCAGGTGATACTCCCTGTAAAGCTCGCCAAGGCGTTCCCGGTAGGCCGTTCTCTGCTCAGGCGAAAGCTTCGTGAAGTCTCCCCTCTCATGAAGTCCAAACTCCTTGTCAGCCCTGTCCTCTGCCCACCCATCAACGATCTGAGGGGCCACAAGACCCGTGACGAAGAACAACACGAGGGCCAGTCCTAAGGCGGTGTTCGGGGAGCGGACGAAGGTTGAAATTAGCAGGCCGAGGGCTAAAAGCTGGAGCATGGCCAAGAGAACCAGACCGTTGGCCAGGGCGAGGTCAAGGGCAAGCTTCCCGCTGAGGGAGAGGCCGTAGTGCTTTGTTACGACAAAGGACAGGAGGGTGGCGAAGACCATTGCAACCACTATGCTGACGCTTTGACCAAGGAACTTGCCGATTAGGTAGGAGCCCCTGCCAAGAGGCTTGCTCAGGGCCACCCTGAGGGTTCCGTTTTCAAGGTCTGAGTTAATCCCCGTTGCTCCCGCCATGAGGGCGTAGACACCGATGAAGAGGAACGCGCTTACCGCTATGTAGCCGACCAGGCTCGTCAGGAGGACTCCCTGGGGGTCAGAGGCCCCCTCAAGGTTGTCTTTTACCTCCCTGAAGGCCATTACGTAGATCAGCAAAATCAAAACTAATATCAGCCAGAACTTCTTCGTTCTAATGCTTTTCTTCAACTCCAGCTCGAATCCCCACATGCTATCACCTCAGGTCCGTTTTCCTAAACTTGAGCCATGAGATTGCGAGGTATGCAACAGTAGGTACGACCAGCACCGCCAGGTTGCCGGGATAGTTGAGAACCTCGGCGGGGGACTTTGGAAGAAGGCTCCTCTTCGGGGAAACGGCCATTGTAAGTACAGTGTAGTGCAGGTTGGGGCTCGGCACCGGAAGGGAGTTCTGGGTCAATACGTCGATGAAGGAATTCCCTGCCGAAGCCGATGCCGCGATGACCGAGAGGGGTACGGCAAAGGCCAGCAGAAAGGCCAGAACCAGCGAGAGGAGAAGTGCCTTCCTTCCCCTCATGAAAGCTGACAGAAGGTAGCCGAGGGCCAGGTACTGGAGGAGCGAGAGGAAAAGGAGGGAGCCAAAGGTAAGGCCGAGTTCGAGGGTTCTGCTTAAGGGAGCACTCAAGTGCAGGGCGTAGGCAACGATAAGGGTCACGTAGAAAGCCGTTCCAATGAAGACAGCGAATATATCACTGAGGAGCATCCCGAGGAAAAAGTTTTTCCTCTTCATCGGCTTGCTCAGGAGAACCCTGACGGTGCCGTTCTCAATTGCGGAGCCAATCGAGAGCGCCCCGAGGGGCAGAACCACGAAGGGCAGGAAGGGGCTGTTGAAGGCCTGGATCACGGCATTGAGGAGGCCTGGGATGCCGTGGCTGGTGTAATACTGGTCGAGGGTGCCTTTGTTCAGAAAAGCCATCAGGCCCGTAAAAGCGACGAAGGCGATAAATCGCCTGCTCTGAAGGCTCAGCCCAAGGAAAACGCCGTAAAGCCCGCAGGGGGAGATGGAAACGCCTGGTGCAGAGAGCAACTCGGGATTCCTCAGCTCCCTCCTCCTGAAAAGCTCCATTCCTGCGAGCGAGAGCGCAACGCACAGGGCCAACAGCTCACCAACGGCGCGATAAAAGATTGAGACGGAGTCCCCTATTGACAGAACCTTTTCAAGGTAAACCGTAGGGATGAACGGGTAATCAGATTTTCCGAGGAGAAGGAGAGCAACGAACGCCCCAAGCCCAAGGAAGACCCCGGAGTCGCGGGAGGTCGCGAGGGGAAGGAGGAGCAGGGCGATTCCGATTACACCGACCAGCGAGAGCGAGAGTGTGAGCGAGCCTATGAGGTAGTCCCTAACTTCGAAGCCGTGAGCAAACATCGCGAGCGCTCCCGAGAGTACAATTCCCAGGGCGGATGTTAGGGCGAGCTTTAGCCCCTCAAGGCTCCGGCCCAGGAAATAGCGCCTCCTCGTGATGGGTTTTGAGAGCATCAGGACGACGTTCCCCCGCTCGAAGTCCGAGCCGAAGCGCGAGAGGAGGATTATCAGCAGGACTAGTATGAGGAGGAACCTGATGAAATTCGGAAGCCACTTGGTGAGCAGGTCCGCCGTTATCAGGTGGCCGAGCTCTTCAGGAGGTATGTTGGGATAATGGATGGTGAACCTGTGAACGTCTATCTCGACCCCTATAGCCGGGAAGAGGGAAATCAGGACAAGCGCTATCCACTGACCGTTTAGCCGGCTCATTACCCCCGGTTTCTTCATTTAACCCCCCCATCTACCCAGTTCCATTCTAATCGCGCGCAGGTAAGCCAGGGCAATGAACGGAAGGGTGAGGGTCATGAACAGAAGGGCCACTAATTGGGATCCTTCCTGAAGGGCGGGGCTGATGATGAGGGCGAAGAACGGCAAGAGAGCGAGTGCCAGCTTCCTGCTGAAGAGGCCCGTCAAAAAGATAACCGTTGCTGTAAAGGACACCACTGCAAGGGAAAAACCCAGGACGGGCGTGAAAAGGGCGAATAGCCCTAAAACCACGAGGAAACGCCTTATCAGATATGCTCTCCTCACCGGTTTGCTGAGGATCAAAATGGGGTTTTCGGATAGCACCTCGATTACCAACAGGGGAAGCAGAAATAGGGCGAAGAAAGCCTTCGTTATTCTGTCAACCGGCAGGAGGAGAACTATTAAGAACACAAAGAAAGCCCGCGAGGCCCACAGACCCGCGATTTCCTTTCTGATCCACCAGGGCAGGGGCCTTAGATACAAGGCCGGAATTGAAGGCCTGATGAACTCCCCCGGCTCGAAGCGGAGGAATGGAATGATGGACAGCGCAAGTAGGATGACGGTGAAACCGAGGGCGATTCCGGCCCTGAGCAGGGCGTCTTCTTTATCCCCAACATCCAGATCCCTGGCAAAGAGTTCGAGCTGAACTCCAGGAGAGAAAAAGGCGTAGTTGCCGTACTTCCGCTCAAGGGTATAAACGAGGGAGGAATACTCGGCCTTCTTGGCCTCATAATCTGCCAGGGTCTCGATTCCGAGGGCTTTCTGGGCATCGTTTTGAACCTTCATATCTACGTAACCCGTGGGCAAGAACGTGAGAATCAGAAAAACCAAAGTGCCGACGAGGAAGGTTTTCCTTGGGTTCTTCAGGAGGAGGCCTGTTAGATAGTCCAATGGAAGAAACGGGAGAGCAAAAATTGCGTAGAGGAACGCTGTGGGCTTCACGAGTGCCGGAAGGGCCACGATAAGAGCTAAGAGCAGGTGCGAGAGCAGAAAGCCCGCGAACAGCTCAATCCTTTTCAGAGGTTTCGAAAGGATTAACTCGAGACCGTAGGACAGGCCGGCAGGAAAAACCGAGGAGAGGAGAAAACCGAGAACGATGTACGGAACTATCGGGGAAATTTCCACGTCGGCGAGCAGGGTGATGGACGTGAGGACTAAGGCGATTAGAACGGAGAGGGAAAGACGACGTGATTCTATCTTCAGCAGGGCTCTCATTTTATCTCACCTTCTTATGCTCCGGAAAATCTCCGCTGACTAAGGAAGGCTCTCCCCCTACTGTTGAAGAACTCGCAGACTATTCTAACACCGTCCTTCATTTCCATCGGACAAAGTTAGAAGGGAGGTTTAAAAGAATATCGTATATCTACCCTCGCCCATCAATAGGGCGGGGTTTTCAAAAAATGTAAATTCACAAGCAATCAGCCGAGCCTCTTCTTCACCTCTTCAATGGCCTCCTCGGCCTTGAGCGGATTCTTGATTCTTCCCTGGGCAAGCTCTTTCCTTCCGCCACCGCCGCCACCTGCGACGCTCGTTATTACCTTCGCCAGCTCGCCGGCCTTGAGATCGAGGCCGTCTCCGACCGCAACGACGAAGTGCCCCTCTCTGGTGATGAGGACGATAACGCGCTTATCCTTCCTGAGCTTGTTGGCGGCTTCGCGGAGGTCGTCTATCGTCCCTTCGACCACTTTGCCGATGAACTCGATTTCTCCAACCCTCTCGACCTCGTTCTCCAGCTCGTAGACGAGGAGCTTCGCCAGCTCTTTCCTCAGCTTCTCGACTTCTTTCCTCGCTTCCTTCCACTCGTTGAAGAACCTCTCGGCCGTCTCAGGCACCTTCTCAGGCGGCACGCGGAATATCTCTGCGGTCTTCTTGAGTATCCTCTCGGTCTCCTGCATCCAGTTTATGGCAGCCTCTCCGGCGGCGAAGATTATGCGCTCAACACCGTCCTGTATCCTCTCGGTCCTTAGAATCTTTATCGGGCCTATCAGGCCGGTGTTGGGCAAATGCGTTCCACCGCACGCTTGCACATCCCAGTCCTCTATCTTAAGAACCCTGATAACCCTTCCCGGAACGACTCCACCCTGATATAAGCGGAAGCCGTACTTTTGCTCTGCCTCCGTCCTCGGAAGCCACTCCCAGGTGACCTTCCTGTTCTCCATCACAACCCTGTTGGCGAGGCGCTCTATTTCTCTCAGCTCCTCCTCGGTTATGCGCTTGTAGTGGGATATATCCAGGCGGGCCCAGTCGGTGTGGAGCTGTGAACCGGCCTGCCAGACGTGCTTTCCTAAAACGCGGACGAGTGCGCCCATGAGGACGTGCGTTCCGGTGTGGTGGCGCATGTGCTGGATTCTCCTGTCCCAGTCGAGCCTTCCGTGAACCTTGGCCCCTTCCTTGAAGAGCTCCGGCCTCTCGACCTTGTGCAGGATGACCTTTCCAACCTTCTGGACGTTTGTAACCTTGACTTCCTCGCCATCAACCACCAGAACGCCCGTGTCGTAGGGCTGGCCTCCGCCTTCCGGATAGAAGGCCGTCTGGTTGAGAACTACCCAGCCGTCTATGACCTTGAGAACCTCGGCGTCGAACTCTTTCATAAACGGGTCCTCATAGTAGAGCGTTCTCGTGTCGGGGAGGTCTTTCACCAGCTCGAAGTCAACGACGTATTCTCCAGCCGTCTTTTTCTCGGTTTTCTCGGTCTTCTCGGCCTGCTTGGCGACGAGGGTGTAGAAGTTGTCCGGTATCTCGACTTTGACACCTTCCTTCTGCGCCACTTCAGCCACTATCTCGGGCGTGAGTCCATGGCTCTCGTAGAAGAGGATGAGCTTGTCCAGCGGTATCTCGTTGATGCCCTTCTTCTTGAGCTTCGCTATTTCGCGCTTCACGAGGTCGCTTCCCCTCTTCAGCGTCTCCTGGTAGCGCTTCTCCTCGACGTTGATTATGTCGAGGATAACCTCTTCCATCTCCTTGAACTCCGGGAACGTCGGGGAAAGCTCCTTTATGTGCATAGCCACGATTTCAGCGAGCGGTATCTCAAGGCCGAGCTCGCGGAGGTGCCTTATGCTCTTCCTGATGAGCAGGCGCGCGAGGTAGCCGGCCTTGACGTTAGACGGAATCACTCCATCGGCGAGCATGAATGTTAAGGCCTTGGTGTGGTCAGCTACGGCATAGATGAGCTCGTAGGGCCTTACCGCTTTCTCAAGTTCTTCGACACTTATGCCGACGCGCTTTGCCACCTGCTCCCTCAGATAGCGAAGGTCGCCCATGTCTTCTATGTCGAACATTCCAGCTAATCTGGAGTTCTCCATCAGAATCCTTTCGTCTATCTTCTCAACACCTGCCATCTTCTTAAGCGGTTCGATAACGTAGCCAAGGACCGCGTCGTAGGCCGTTGGAGTGCCGTGGCTCATCCACACGAGCCTCTCAAGGCCGTAGCCTGTGTCAACGACGCGCGTCTCCATCGGGACGTAGTAGTCGCCCTTTATTTCAACTACCTGGCTCGGGTCGGCGTTTTCAGGGGCCTTCTTGTACTGCATGAAAACGAGCGTAGCCACTTCCAGACCGCGATAAAGCACCTCAAATGCCGGGCCAGCGTTTCCTCCGCCAGCCCACGGGTTCTCCTTGAAGGTTATGTCCTCGGGCTTCATTCCGAGTTCCTTGGTGAAGAACTCGAAGGCAAGCTCAACGGTCTCGTCCATCCAGTAAATCGGCTTGCCCGGGTAGTTGAAGGCGTGGTGGGCCATCATCTCGAATATCGTGAAGTGCCTGCCTGTTATTCCGACGTTGTCTATGTCGGTGAACCTTATTGAGGGCTGGCTTATCGTGAGCGGGTTCGCTGGGGGGTCTGCCTCGCCGCTTATGACCCACGGCTGGAAGTCCATTATGCTGGCCCCAACGAGGAGAACGTCGTCACGCCATCTCGGAAGAACTGGGTAGCGCTTAACGCGACCGTGGCCCTTCCTCTCGAAGAAGCT
Source organism: Thermococcus pacificus (assembly GCF_002214485.1). NCBI lineage: Archaea > Methanobacteriati > Methanobacteriota > Thermococci > Thermococcales > Thermococcaceae > Thermococcus > Thermococcus pacificus. Next base: position 430,546 of record NZ_CP015102.1, on the reverse strand, counting down.
CAGGAACTTCTCGCGCATCTCGTCGAGCGTGTACTTCTTTGGAATTCCGGGCTTTCCAATGAATGAGTACTCGTCACACGGGGGGTCGCCGCAGGTCTCTCTATCGGGGTCGAGCGTCCAGAAGAATTTCCCGCACTTGGGACACTGCTTTCTTATCCATCCCTCTTCCTTAAACATCCTGGTTGTCATGTCCATGCTCATAATCCTCACCTCTTAAGTTGAAGTAGAAAACGGGGTAGGTCTATTAAGGTTTTCTCATTCCTTCGAGTCCGGGCCGAGGTCGACCTCAACGTCCTCAAAGCGCTCCTCATCGATGAGAACGAGGGGAACCTTGAGGGACCGGAGGAGATTGATGAGCGCCCTCTCGCGCTTCTCCATCAGCTCGAGCTTGTGCCTTAAGCTGGCGTTCTCGACGGCGAGACTGTTGGCCTCGTCCACCTTGAGCCGGAGCTGCATTTTCAGCTCGTTTATCTGTTCCTCGAGCTCCACTACTGAGCGTTCGAGCCTTTCAATCTCCTCAAGGTATTCCCGACAGATGCGATCCTTTATCATCTCGGTCAGCCCCGCGAAACCTCCTCACCGCTCAGGGGGCTCCAGACTCATCATCCCTCAGGGTTTTGTGGTCAAAGCCTCATAAGCCTTTGCATCTGTGAAACTTTTCTAAACATGAAAGAATTCTCTTTTGTTAATAGCAAACTAAACTTTAAAAGGATAAAAGGACATAGATGTACCGTTAACGTGTCTAATAGACAGTGTACGTGGTAGAAGAACATTAACGTCTATCAACGTCCTCTGTTAAACTGAGGGGTGTTGAGAATGAGCGCCATTGTGGACTTCATAAACTGGCTCGATGGGGAAGTTTGGGGCATCCCCATGATAGTGCTGCTGCTGGGCACCGGCCTGCTCCTAACGGCGATTCTAAAGGCAATACAGTTCAGGCGCCTAGGCTGGGCTATCCGCTTTACCCTCTTCGAGGGCAGGAAGAAGACCGGAGAGGGAGACATCACTCCGTTTCAGGCATTGATGGCAACTATCTCAGGAACGGTAGGTATTGGAAACATCGCCGGTGTCGCGACGGCTATCCACTTCGGTGGCCCCGGTGCGCTGTTCTGGATGTGGATAACCGCGCTGGTCGGTATGGCCACGAGGTACTCCGAGGGACTGCTAGGTGTCGCCTTCAGGGACAAGCTCCCAGACGGAACCCAGATCGGCGGAACCTTCAACTTCCTTGAGAAGGGCTTTGCGATGGAGAACATCCCCAAGACGGGAAAGTACCTCGCGGCCATCTTCACCCTGCTCTTCGCGGTGTTCATTGGCTATGATGCAACCCAAATTAGCGGTGCAACCCAGATAGGGGCGATAATAGTCGCGATACTCTTCGCCATCCTGGGACTGTTCCTCCTGAAGGACGACGCCTACCCGACGCTCGGAAAGGTTCTAGCAATACTCTTCGCCCTCTTCGCCTCGATAGCGGCCTTTGGAATAGGAAACATGACCCAGTCCAACTCCGTCGCGGATGCAATAAGGACAGCCTTCAACGTTCCGATGTGGGTCACCGGTCTGGTACTGGCGGTGCTGACATTCATAGTCGTAATCGGCGGTATCAAGAGGATCGGCGAGGTTGCGGAGATGCTCGTGCCCTTTATGGCAATAGTCTACTTCCTCTTCGCCATTGGGGTCTGGATAAAGTTCGCGGGGAAGTTGCCTTCGGCCTTCGCCCTCATTGTCAAGGACGCATTCACGGGGCAGGCAGTCGCAGGGGGAGCCATCGGCCAGGTCGTCCTCTGGGGTGTCAAGAGGGGTCTGTTCTCCAACGAGGCCGGTCTCGGTACTGCTACAATAGCCCACGCGTCCGCTAAGACAGACCACCCATCAAGGCAGGCTCACGTCGCGATGCTCGGTCCGTTCATCGATACCCTGATAATCTGTACCCTCACAGGAGTCTCGATAGTTGTTACCGGAGTATACACGAACCCTGATCTCAACGGAGCTCCGCTGACCCAGGCTGCTTTTGCAGCGGCCTTCGGCCACGCCGGAGAGATAATGGTCGCAATAGGTATAATTCTCTTCGCATACTCGACGATACTGGCCTGGTCGTTCTACGGCAGGCAGAACGTCATGTACCTCGCCAAGTGGCTTGAGCAGGACCCCGAGAAGTTCGCCAGGCTCTACCCGAAGCTTCACATGATCTACAACCTGCTCTTCGTCGTCTTCATCTACATAGGTGCTGTGACGAAGCTCGAAACGGTCTGGAACTTCTCGGACATGATGAACGGATTGATGGCAATACCGAACCTCATAGGCCTGCTCGTCCTCTCGTGGTACGTCAAGAAGAAGACAGACGAGTTCGTAGCGGCGAACCCGTGAGCTTTCTTTTCTCTTTTACTCACTTGCCAATTTGAGGTGATGAAAATGACTTCTGAGTACCCAAAAATCGTTGTAAAACCTCCCGGACCAAAGGCGCGGAAGATGATAGAAAGAGAAAAGCGCGTCGTTTCTTCGGGCCTTGGAGTCAAGCTCTTTCCGGTCGTCCCCGAGAGGGGCTACGGGGCCCTCATAGAGGACGTCGATGGGAACGTCTTCATAGACTTCCTGGCCGGGGCCGCGGCGGCATCGACTGGCTACGCCCACCCAAGGCTCGTGAAAGAAGTCCAGGAGCAGGTTGCCAAAATCCAGCACTCAATGATAGGCTACACCTACAGCAAGAGAGCCATAGAGGTGGCGGAGATACTGGCCGAAAGGGCCCCTGTAGATAGCCCAAAAATCCTCTTCGGCCTCAGCGGGAGCGACGCGCTGGATTTGACTATGAAGGTAGCGCGCTTCGCCACGAGAAAGCCCTGGATAGTGGCGTTCATAGGGGCCTACCACGGTCAGACCTATGGGGCGACCTCGATAGCTGCCTTTCAGAGCTCCCAGAAGAGGGGCTTCTCTCCGCTCGTTCCCAACGTCGTCTGGGTACCCTATCCAAACCCCTACAGGAACGTCTGGGGAATAGACGGGTATGAAGAGCCCGACGAGCTGATAAACCACTTCCTCGACTACATGGAGAGCTACATCTTCGCTCATGTGGTGCCTCCTGACGAAACTGCCGTTTTAATAGCCGAGCCGATACAGGGCGATGCCGGAATAGTTGTGCCACCGGAGAACTTCTTCGTCGAGCTAAAGAAGCTCCTCGACGAGCACGGGATTCTGCTCGCCATGGACGAGGTCCAGACCGGAATCGGGAGAACTGGCAGGTGGTTTGCGAGTGAGTGGTTCGGGGTTAGGCCTGATTTGGTAGCCTTCGGAAAAGGCGTCGCCAGCGGCATGGGGATGAGTGGCGTCATCGGAAGGGGCGAACTTATGGAGATGACTAGCGGTTCGGCGCTGCTTACTCCAGCGGCGAACCCAGTGATCTCGGCGGCGGCCTACGCTACGCTGAGGATAATCGAGGAGGAAGACCTCCTCGGCAACGCCCTTCGCGTCGGAGAGTTCATCCAGAAGCGCCTGCGGGAGATGCAAGAAGAGTATGAGGTCATAGGCGACGTCCGCGGGAAGGGACTGATGATAGGGGCGGAGATAGTGAAGCCCGACGGAAAGCCGGACCCGGAGCTGACAGGAAAGATATGCTGGCGCGCCTTCGAGCTCGGCCTAATCCTCCCGAGCTACGGCATGTTTGGGAACGTTATCAGGATAACGCCACCGCTCGTGATAACTGAGGAGCTTGCCGAGAAGGGCGTTGAGATAATGGAGACTGCCCTGAAAGACGCACTGGCGGGTAGAGTCACCCACAGGACTGTGACGTGGCACTGATTTTTATTTACGGAGAGAGCCACTGGGCCAGCTAAAGCAACCCACTGCCTTCTTTTTCTTACCGTCCCTCCACCGTCGGTGTCCAACAACCCATCGGTTATTCCACTCCAGCACTGGTGAGAACCCAGAACCTTTATTAACAGTCCCCCAAAGCTTACATGGCGGTCATTATGAAGATACTAAGAAATGCTTATCTGCGATGGCGCTCCAAGTGTCCCTTCGTCAGGAAGTTCGAGGAGTGGAGGATGAAGAGAAAAGCGAGAGAGTTCAAGCTTGAAAAGAGGGGCTGAGTTAAAACCCCAGCAGCCCCAGGATTTCCTCTACAACCTTCTCCCTCTCAACCGCCTTCTGCTCGCCGCTGTCCATGTCCCTTACGGTTACCTTGCCCTCCGAGAGGTCCCTCTTTCCGATGAGGACGACGTAAGGCACGCCGAGCCTCCCGGCGTAGTCAAGGGCCTTGCCGAGCTTTCTACCGGTGAGCTCGTAGTCCGCTTTCACGCCGGCCTCCCTGAGGGCCGTAACTACCTCAACCGCGGCCCTCTTGACTTCGGCGTCCTTCCCGATGGGGACAACGTAGACGTCCGGCCTGAGCTTTGGCTCAGGGATAAGACCCTTCCACTCGAGGATGGGGATGAGACGCTCTATTCCTATGGCGAAGCCAGTGGCTGGCGTCGGCTTCCCACCGAAGACCTCTATGAGGTTGTCGTACCTCCCTCCACCGCCGATAGAGCCGATTCCAAGGTCGTTCGGTGCTATGGCCTCAAAGACTATGCTCGTGTAGTAGTCAAAACCACGCGCAATTCCAAGGTCTATCCTTATCCACTTGGAGACGCCGTATGCTTCGAGAAGGTCAACGAGTTCGTAGAGTCTGGCTACCTCCGCTTTTGCTTCATCGCTCGTGAACAGCTCCTCAGCCTTGGGGAGAACCTCATCTGGAAGGCCCTTTATCTCCACCAGCGCGAGGACCTTCTCAACTCCCTCCTCGCTCAAACCGAACTCCTTAAGCGCTCCAACAAAATCCTCCCTGCTCATCTTGTCCTTCTTGTCTATGAGCCTCATCAGGCCTATGTCGTCCTCAATCCCGAGCATCTTGGCGAACTCGTCGAGGAGAACGCGGTCGCCAATGTTGACAGTGAAGTCCTCTAAACCTGTCGCGAGGTAGCTCTCAACGAAGAGCGCTATGACCTCCGCATCGGCCTCGACCTTATCGCTCCCGATGAGCTCAACCCCTGCCTGCCAGAATTCCCGGTACCTGCCGCTCTGGGGTTCCTCGTAGCGGAACATGTTGGCCATGTAGTACCACTTTATCGGCTTCGGGGCGTTCTGGAAGGAGTTTACAAAGAGCCTTGCCACGCTTGAGGTCATGTCCGGTCTCAGAGAGAGGTTTCTGCCGCCCTTGTCGTCGAAGGCGTAGAGCTGCTCGACGACCTCTTCACCGCTCCTCAGCTTGAAGAGCTCGGTGTACTCAAAGGTCGGCGTGAGAACCTCGTGAAAGTTATACCGCTCGAAAACCTCGCGGATTCTCTCGAAGACCCATCTCCTCTTCGCCATCTCTTCAGGCAAAAGGTCTCGCGTTCCCTTAACCTTCTCGAGCCTCTTCATTCTCAACCCTCCTCTCGGGAAAAAGCGGAAGGGGTTAAAAGGTTAGCCCAGCTGGAGTTGTCAATCTGGGAAGTCAGGTGGCGGCGGTCATGAGAAGGTATATGCCTATGACCCCCTGCACCATCATTTGGGCTCCTATGGCCATCGTGAACATACCGATTATTCTGATGAAGACGCCGAGCGTGGTTTTGCTGACGTTCTTGATGAGGTAGAGGGTTATGAACATCGTGAGGGCAGTGAATATTATGGCCAGCAATATTGCCGCTGTGGCGTGGTAGAGGCCCTTCTCCGCGGTGAGGGTTATCGCGGTTGTTATCGCCGCCGGACCGGCGATTAGGGGCGTCGCCACCGGAACTGCCGCCAGGGCAAGAATGTTCTTCTCCTTCTTGAGGGTCATCATGCCGCCGCTCTCAAGGGCTTCAAGGCCTATCTTGAACAGGACGAAGCCTCCCGCAACGCGGAGGGCGTTTATGTCGATGTGAAATATCTCCTGGAGGATTATCTGGCCGGAGATCGCGAACAGGAAGAGCAGAAGGAAGCCTATGAGGTTTGCCCTCACTATGAGAGTCCTTATGTCCTCTATGTGGAAGTCCTCCCTGAGCAAACTCACCAGGAGTATCTTATCGCTCGGGTCTATCATTATGAGCATGAAGAGTGCGGAACTCAGTATCGAGAGAACCTCGCTCATGCTCGACACTGCGGTGAGGGTTTTATAAAGCTATGCCAACTTTCGAAGGCGATGACGAGACCGGCACTGGCTGATGTGTGATGAGCACTCGGTTGGCGGAGCTATTTGGAGTACATCCACTTCAAAAGCGGCGGCGTTATTATAGTCGTCGTGAAGACCACGAGTATTGCCACCGTGAGTGCGTCGCCGCCAACGACGCCGCTCGCCATTGCAACCGAGAGCATTGCGAGCTCTACACCCATCCTCGGTATCATGCCCACCCCAATTCTCAGGGAGGGGAACCAGTCAAAGCCCGCTATCTTTGCACCCATTCCACAGCCTATTACCTTGCTCGCAACAGCCATCAGGGTGTAGACCACCGCAAAGAAACCGGCGTGGAGAATGTAGCCGAGCTCAACCCTCATGCCGACCTCGACGAAGAACAGGGGAATGAACAGGGAGTAGCCGAGAGTGCTTACGTGCTCGACTATCTCCCTCTTCCGGGAGCTCTGACCGAGGGCGAGGCCCGTTAAGTAAGCGCCGAGGATCGAGGCGAGGTTGAGGTGTTCGGCCAGGACGGCAAAGACTATCATGAAGATTATCGCGAAGGATGTGCTGGTCTCTGGAAGGTCTATTCTGGAGATTATCCTGAACGCCCTGTCTGCGAATTTGGGGCCGAAATAGAGGAAGACAAAGAGAAAGGCCGAGACTTCCGCCACTATTTCGGCTAGAACGGAGTAGTGGACGCTTCCCTCGCTTAACAGGGATATAGCCACCGTGAGTATCAGTATGCCGAGCACGTCATCCACCACTGCCGCGGCCAGGATCGTCGTCCCCTCGCGCGTGTTGAGCTTCCTGAGCTCCATGAGCACTTTTACGGTTATGCTGACGCTTGTGGGCGTCATAATGGCCCCGTAGAGGACTGCTTCGTGGGGCTCTACAAAAGGATACGCCGCCAGAAAGCCAAAGGCAAAAGCCACCAGCACACCTACCCCTGCCACCATAACGCTCGGCTTTCCGACGCGCTTGAACTCCTCCAGCTCGCTCTCAAGGCCGGCTAAAAAGAGGAGCATTAGAACTCCCAGGTTCGAGAACTCCTGGATCACGGGCTCCGTATTAAAGAATATCCCCATTATGAAACCGCCGATGAGCTGTCCAAGGACAACCGGCTGGCCGAGGCGTTCGAAGACGTAGCCCATTATTTTGGCCATCGCCAGCATCAGGGCAATGAGCAGGATTATCTCCATCCTATCGCCCCTAATCCTTTGAAAACGCCCACTTCAGCAGGAAGGGCGTTACTATTGTCGTTATCACCACCATGGTCACGGGTATGGCGAAAGTACCCCTGTCAAATGCGCCCTCTCTCAGGGCGACGTTGGCCATTATCAAAGCCACCTCCATGCGGGGTATCATGCCGACACCGACCTGGAGGGCCTCTCTTGGTTTGAAGCGGGAGACGAATGCTCCCAGGCCACAGCCGAATATCTTCCCAAGGATTCCCAGGAGCGAGTAGACGAGCGCAAAGACTCCGGCGTGGGCCAGGACGCGGACGTCACTCTCTATTCCGATGCTGACGAGGAATATCGGGATGAAAAGGGAGTAGCCTATTGTCATTGTCTTGTTGTTTATCTCCCTCGCTTCCTCCGTACTGGCAACCAGGATTCCGGCAAGGTATGCACCGGTTATGCCCGCTATCTGGAACTGCTCCGCGAGATAGGCGAATATGAGCATTATCGCTATTGCCACGGCCGTTAGAGTTTCGGGAAGGGTTATTTTTTCCGAGGCTTTGAGGGCCTCTTTAACGGCTGGATGTCCAACCAGAAGGCCCAGGGCAAAGTAGACCGCGACCTCACCGAATATGATCATCAGGTCCTTCGCATAGACGCTCCCGCGGGTGTTTATACCTACCAGTATCGTGAGCACTATTATACCGAGGACGTCGTCGACGACCGCTGCCGCCAAAATCGTCGTCCCCACCCTCGTGCGGAGCTTCTTCATCTCCATGAGTATGCTGGTGGTAAGACCGACGCTGGTAGCTGTGAGAATGCCGCCAAGGAACATGGCCTGGACGTTTGAGTAGCCCCATGCCATGGCACCGAGGTAACCAAAGATAAAGGGCACGAAGACGCCGAGAGCGGCTATTATAAACGCGGGAACGCCGACGTGCTTGAACTCCTCGACGTCGGTTTCAAGGCCCGCCAAGAACAGGAGCATGACGACTCCCAGCTCCGCCAGGAGCTTTACTCCCTCGTCGTAGCCCACCAGCCCGAGGACTGACGGTCCTATGAGGATTCCACCGATGAGCTGGCCGAGGGCCGCTGGAAAGCCGAGGCGAACGGTCAGGTACCCAAACAGCTTTGCCACTATCAGTATCAGCGCGAGCTCTAGGAACACGTCCATGATTATCATCCCTGTGCACTTATTCTGACCCCACTAAGGTTGCCTAAAGGATTACATTGAGACTATGCGTATGAGACGAATTATGTCTTTAACCTCCAAGAGGCCGTGGACCTTTCTTTCTTTGTCTATCACGGGGAGATGATGCTTTCCGGTCTCCAGCATGACCTGTATGGCCCTTCCGAGGTCATCATCAACCCCTATCGTCACCGGAGTTCTGACCATGAGATCCTCAACTCTAGATGTCCTGTTTAGGGAGTACTTCTTCAGAAGGTTGAGGCCAACGACCGAGTACCTCCTAGGGGGCTCGAAGTAGTGGAGGAGATCCTTCATCGTTATAAAGCCGAGAAGTCTTCCCTCCTCATCAACGACAACGGCTGAGCTCTCTTCCCCCCGAAGGTGTTGTATGAGCTTTGAAAGCGAGTCGTTGGGGTGGAGGGTCAAAAATTCCGTGTCCATCACCAGCTTCACGGGCACCTTGGATATGTAGCGGATGTTGTGGCTGAGCTCTTCCTTTCTCTTCATCTGAATGAGCCGTCTCTTGCTGTGGATTATGTGTATCTTTTTGGCCTTCGAGTTCTTGGCTTTGTCTGAACTTTTGTCCTCCATAACGCTCCACTGGAAGACATTAATGCGCGGAAGTGTTTAAAGCTTTCGGGAATTTTTTAACATTTAATCCTCAAAAATACTGGAATTTACCCACTACTTTAACCACAAAATTGCCAAAAGATTTTTAAAGGGCCTTCCACAAAATTCGGCAAGGGAAATATGGTTTCTGATAACGGAAGCGGAAAGGTCTACGACGTTGTGATTATTGGAGCCGGCCCGGCAGGGCTTTTCGCGGCCTACGAACTCGCGGAAAGGAGCGATTTTAAGATTTTAGTTATCGACGAGGGCGGGGACGTTGACCAGAGAAAGTGCCCGATGTACGAGCTTGGCCACTGCATAGGCTGTCAGCCCTGCCACATAATGAGCGGTGTCGGCGGTGCCGGCGGGCTGAGCGACGGAACGATAAACCTCAGACCTGACATCGGCGGCGACCTGAGAGAACTCACTAACGACGAGAACTACGCCTGGCAACTCGTCTGGGAAGTTGACCAGATTTTTCTGAGGCACAAGGCACCAAGGAATCTTTTCAAGGGAGACTCTGAGCAGGTTCGCTACTGGGAGCAGAAGGCGGCACAGGCAGGGGTAAAGTTCATCCCGATAATTCAGAGGCACATCGGCTCGGACAGGACGCCCGAAGTCATAGGCAACATCAAGAGGCACCTCGAAAGCAAGGGAGTGAAGTTCCTTCTCTGGACTAAAGCCTTGGAGTTCGGTCGGGGATGGGTTAAAGTTAAGCGCGGAAAGGACGTCTTCGAGATCAAAGCGAAATACATAATCGTCGCGCCCGGAAGGGGTGGAGCGGAGTGGTTCCACGACGTTGCCCAAAAGATCGGCCTGAAGGCGAGGCACGGGCCTATTGACGTCGGCGTCCGCGTCGAGGTTCCGGCCATAGTGATGGAGCCGATAACAAGCATAAACCACGATCCCAAGTTCCACATCTACACCGACACCTACGACGATTTTGTCAGGACCTTCTGCACCAACCCCAACGGTTTCGTCGTTGAGGAGCGCTACGACGGCTACGTTGGGGTAAACGGCCATTCCATGCACGGGAAGAAGAGCAACAACACGAACTTCGCCTTCCTGAGCAGGATAGAGCTGACCGAGCCGGTGGAGGACACCACAGCATACGGGAGGAGCATAGCGCAACTGGCAACGACCATCGGCGGCGGGAGGCCTATAATCCAGAGGCTCGGGGATTTGAGGCGTGGAAGGAGGAGCACGTGGGCGAGGATAAGGAGGAGCGACGTCGAGCCCACGCTGAAGCACGTCACGCCGGGGGACATAGCTATGGCCCTGCCCCATAGGGTCGTCACCAACATCATAGAAGGTTTAGAGAAGCTCGACCGCGTTCTCCCAGGAGTTGCAAGCGACCACACACTGCTCTACGCTCCTGAGATAAAGTACTACGCGATGCGGGCGGAGGTCAATGAGAACCTCGAGACGAGCATAGAGGGAATTTTCGCGGCCGGAGACGGTGCTGGGTTGAGCAGGGACATAGTTAACGCGGCCGCGACTGGAATCCTCGCGGCTCGCGGGATACTGAAGAAGGAAGGCCTTTACACGGAGAGGGAGTTCAGGAAGCCCGGGAACTGGAGGCACGCCATAGAGTCCTTAGAAGATTAGCTTTTTAACCCACTCTCCCCTTCTATTTCCGGTGAGAAAATGCCGATGAAGTGCAAGTTCTGCGACAAGCTAGCATTCATAAAGCTCCATTATCCAAAAATGTACCTCTGCGAGGAGCACTTTACTGAATACTTTGAGAGAAAGGTGAAGAGGACAATAGAGCGCTATAAAATGTTCAAGCCGGACGACAAGATACTCGTAGTCGTCTCGGGCGGAAAGGACTCGGCAGTTACGGCCTACGTCCTCAAGAAGTTCGGCTACAACATTGAATGCCTCCACATAAACCTCGGAATAGGCGAGTACAGCGAGAAGGGCGAGCGCTATGCCAAAAAGCAGTGCGAGATGATAGGTGCCCCACTCCACATCGTCCGCGTGAGGGAGCTTCTGGGGGCAGGAATCGGCGAGGTAAGGACGAGGAGGCCAACCTGTTCCTACTGTGGCCTGACCAAGCGCTACATCTTCAACAAGTTCGCCTACGACAACGGCTTTGACGTCGTTGCCACCGGCCACAACCTCGACGACGAGGCCAGCTTCATCTTCAACAACATAATGAACTGGAACACGCAGTACCTGGCGAAGCAGGGGCCGGTGACACCTTCGGCCCTCAGCGGCAAGCTGGTGAAGAAGGTCAAGCCCCTCTACGAGGTCACCGAGAGGGAGGTCGTTGCCTACGCCTTAGCCAACGGCATAGAGTACGAGATAGACGAGTGCCCCCACGCGAGGGGAGCGACGACGCTCGAATGGAAGGCGATTCTAAACGAAATGGAGGAGAAGAGGCCGGGAACGAAGATCAACTTCGTCAAGGGCTACCTGAGAAAGAAGCACCTGTTCGAGGCCGAGCTGGAGGAGGCAGAGCTGAAGGAGTGCAAAGTCTGCGGAATGCCGTCGAGCGGCGAGGTCTGCTCCTTCTGCAGGTTCTGGAGATTGGAAAAGCCGGTTGATTTTAAGATAAAGCCCTAGCTTTACTATCGCCCTTCTAAACTCATTTTAAAAACAATCAAAACGTAAGGGATTTAAACATCGCGAACAAAGGTAGTATAATGTAGTTCAAGGAACACACCTGCATGGTGATGCAGAATGGGTTTGAGGGACTCAGTTATGTTCGAGATTTGGGAATCCATAAAGATGGGAGAGACCGTTCTTTTTGAGAGGGTGGGAGAAGGAGACATGACATTTGGCTTCTACCAGCTTCTCGATTGGGCGGAGAAGAAGGGGTTCCGAACGATCATCGTGGACGTGCTTGACTCTTATCCGGCAATGGTCTCCAAGATGAAGCTTATGGGCATTGAAACGGAAAAACTGTCCGAACTGGAGGTCATAAAGATAGGCGGTTTAAGAAAGCGTGGAAAGATCATAGCCCACATAGAGAACACATCAGAGCCAACAGTTCTTGTGAGAAAATTCAGGGAGGCTTATCAGCCCCCAATAGAGAACCCAAGCGGAAAAGTTCTGGCTATAATCGTTGGTCTTGAGAAGCTGTTTGCAATTTCTGACCTCACTATCAGGGGAGTCCAGACAATAGTCAGTTACCTGGCCAGTTACGTAGGAATGCCCAACCGGCTCGGGATATACTTCCTGAAAAGGGACGTGCTCTCGGGCGATAAAGAACTCTCACTAAAACTCCTCGAGGACATAGCCACGACGGTTATTAGAGCAGAAAAGAAGGGACACATGATAAAGCTCCACATCGCAAAATCTCTGAACAAGGAGTTAGAGGGGGTTCTCCTTAGAATTTGAAAATAAACAGAAAAAGAAGTTCACAACAGTTCCTTGAACCTCAGCCTGAAGCGTAGTTCTCCATCCACCGGGAACAGCACAGTGTAGCTGACGCCCTGCTGGATGAAGTCCCATCCGCTCTCGCTCTGGCTGAGGGTCTTTATCGGATACTTCCACACCCTCGCTTTCTTGTCGAGCTCTATCCTAACCTTCCCTATCCCGTAGGGGTCGTCCACCTCGAAGCTCTCAGCCTCAAATTCAGCCGGCTCTTCCATGACGCTGTGGACTGCCAAGTTTAGCTCGACACCGAATAGCGCCTTTGCATCGCTTCTCACGGTGTAGTCAACTACGAAGCCGTCATCCGTGAGGTGGAAGGTCTTCTCCACTTTAGCTGGCTTTCCTGAGACAGTTCCGTCCCTCTCAAGGGTTAGCCCGTTCTCAAAGAGGCTGAAGTCGTAGGCTCCACTAATGAAGTCGCCAAGCTCAAGGTAGCGGTTCAACCTGTACTCGTCGAGGGTCGTCTCTGGCTCAATGAAGTGATCCTGAAGGATGGCCCTGAGATGGCTATCATAGGCCAATTCACGCCTTATCTCCTCGGGGATCTGCTTTCCGAGCTCGTGTATGCTCGCCACTCCCTCGCCGTCGTCTTCCTCCGGAGTTGCCGCCTCCGGAACCTCGTGGTAGTGCTCCCATCTCCTAGCTATAACGTCATTGTAGTTCACGGCCTTCCTCTTTGAGCTGAACTCGAAGAGCGCCCCACCGTAGACAGGCTTGAAGACGGCGTAAAAGTTCTCGTCTTCGATGAATACCTCGTCACGGCCGTCGAAGTCTATGTCCCTGACGAAGTTCCCGGTGGAAACAAAGCTGTTCGCTCTTATAATGTTCTCCCAGAGGGCCCTGCGAAGGTGTGGGAGGTAGACGCCGCCGAAGACGCCGTGCCAGTAGGCGTCGTTGCACTGAGCCTTGAGTACAAACTGCCTCGCCTCGGGATTGTCCCTGACGGCTTTGCTAACCATCAGCATGCGCTTGTGCATGTAGTTGCTCTCAGGGTACTTGAAGAAGAAGTTCTTCCAGATTCCTCCCCTGACGAAGACGCGGTACTTCTCGAACTTGTTCTCCCTCTTAAGTTCCTCAATGAACTCGACGAAGAGTTTGGCCTGTTTCGCTGGAAGGGACCACTCGCTCATCTCGAAGTAGGAGGCTATCGGGAGGTAGACGAGACCCCTCGGCTTGAACTTTGAAAGGTACTCGGAGTAGAGCATCAGGTTTATCCTTTCATCGCTTGAAACCCGGTCAAAGAACTCCCTAAGCCAGCCCTTCTCGTAGACCCACTCGTAAGTTCCCGGCCAGACGCCGAACTTCTCGCCGTCGTCGTGGAATACAGCCACCTTGCTCTCATCGCCGTCGTCAAGGCTGTGGAGGTACTCCAGCGTTTTCTCGACGGGCCTGAATGGGATCAGATAGCGGAGCTTCTCGTCTATCGGGAAGACCGCTATGACCTCTCCTCCATCCTCGGTGTAGTAGGGCCAGTAGAGCTCCTCTTTAGCCAGTCCGGCGCTCATGAAGTGGTAGTCATCGACGATGACGTACTCTATCCCCGCCGCGCGGAGGCTCTTAACGAGTTCGGGCTGCCAGACGCGCTCGGTCAGCCAGACACCCTTAGCCTCGTAGCCGATCTTCTTCGCGAAGTCTTTCAGCATGTTTATCTGCTCTATCCTGTCCTCTTTGGGGATTGCCGCCAAAACCGGCTCGTAGAAGCCGGCAACGACTATCTCGAGCTGGCCCTTCTTAACGAGCGAGCGGAGAAGGTCGATGTGCTCTGGCCTGTTATCGCTCAGCCATTCAAGGAGCGGGCCGGAGTAGTGGGCCGCGACCTTCATGTTGGGGTACTCCTCGAGGGTTTCCATGAAGGGGCTGTAAGACCTGTCGTAGGCGCTCTCAAAGACCCACCCAAAGTTTCCAAGGGGTTGATGGTTATGAATACCGAAGATAAAGTTCACCATTGGCAACCACCCACCAGTACTGTTATCACTAGCAGTGATACGGAAAGAAAGGCATATAAACTTTTTTCTCACAATATTCACCACGGGTGATTACCGTACACCCTTGGATTTGACACCCCTTTGGAGGTGAACAATGTGAAGAAAGCAACAGCAGTTGTGTTAATGTCGGTTTTATTGCTTAGTTTGTCAAGTCTAGTAGGCAATAACTACAAGGTAGCTGCAGCTACAGTGAGCATCAGCATCGATGGCGACCTAAATGACTGGCCTAGAATGCTACTGCTCCAAGATCCAATAGGAGACGCAAAATGGGAAAACAACGACATTAAGGAGGCTGGAATATACTCGGATGGTGAGTACATTTACGTAGCGGGAGTCTTCAAGAAAACAGGATGGAACAACTTTGGAATCATTCTAGATCTAATAGAACGGACAGGTGCAAAAAGTACAGCAGGACACCCTTGGGGCAGGGGTTATACCTTTGCCAGTGGGGACATAGATATGATGATAGAAACTTGGGAGTCTGACCTCAAAGGCTGGATCGTATCCAATGACAATACGTTTACGGACGTGACCTCCGAGATCAAAAGAAAGTATAGTAAAATAGATGATGACTGGATAGTTGTTGAGATAGCAATACCCATTTCAATATTCGGGGACGTCACAAATCCTGCTCTAAAGGTATCCTTCGTACTAACAGGAGGAAGTGACGGCACGCTCCAGTGGTTCTCAGATGTTGCACCAGACCAAGACGTTCCATCATGGAATAAATGGGGAGGTGCGGTTGCCCCAGCGATACTAACCCGCTTCATATTCTGGAGTCCTGATCAGCCCCTAGAGATTCAGATCGTGGACACAGAGTTCAGCTATGATCAGTACATACTAAACAAAAAAGCGACTTTGATAGCCAGTTTTATTGGACTAAACTCCTTCTACGGGCAGAAAAAATTTGAAGAGTACTACTCAAAATACCAAGACATCAACAAAGAACTAGAAGAATACTACATACCTCCAGAAGTTGGGGACAAGATATACGAGTACAACAACGAAGTTACAGATATCCTTAAACAGTACCAAGAAGGGATTACCAAGATAAGTCTTCCAGGACAAGCCTTTATTGGAGCATTTAAAATATACAGATCATACACAGACCTAAGGGAGATAGTTCTTGAAATGGAAGAGATACTAGAAAATGCCAAGAGAGGACAGTACGAAAGGAAAGAATACATGGAGGAGCTCGCCAAGAACCTCACCAAGACCATCGACGGCAACCTTGATGACTGGAGCGTGGAGCCGGTGGCCGTTGACGACGTCGGCTACGGCCAGGACGGTGCCAACCTCAAGGCCCTCTACGTCGACTACGACGACCAGTTCCTCTACATAGCTATAACCACCGAGAACAAGGCTTCTTGGAGGATCGCCTATGGCGTATCCCTCGACTACAAGGACGGCGGCTACACCACCGGCCAGGACAGCTGGGGCAGAAAGGTTGACTTCAGCAGAGGAATAGATGCCCAGCTCTACTTCTTCTGGAACGGGGAGTTCTTCGACGACAAAGGAACCAGCACGATAACCAGCGCCCAGCTCGTCCTCTGGAACGGGGCCGGCTGGGAGTACCGCGACCTCCAGTGGGTGGGCTTCTACAACTACACCGGCAGTGCCGATGACGGACTCCAGACGCTTGAAATAGCCATTCCGTGGAGCGAACTCGGAGGAAAGCCGAAGCAGATCAGCGTCGTTGCCTACGTTACCGGCCAGGGCGTCGGTGACTCGGCCGTCGACAGCCTTCCGCTCCAGGACGCGGTTAAGGACACCGACCCGGGACAGGAGTGGGGCGACGCCGACACCTTCACGGAGTTCGCGACGGTCACCATTGAGTGACCGTTACCCTTTTCTCCCGTTTCCCTTTTCTCTAAAGGTAAAGCGGAAGCAGAAGGGAATCTCATAGAACCGCGCTGGCCAAGTAGATGACTGCAGCTATCGCCAACTGGTTTGAGAAGTTGTCATCGGGCGGGAGGTTGTAGAACTCGGTTATGACCCCGACCAGGGAGCCGATAATGGCCAGGGGGAGGCCGACGAGGGACCAGAGTATGGCCACACCAGAGAAGAAGTAGGCTAAACTACCCTCGAGGCTCTTGCCGTTGGAGAAACGGTGCCTTCCGAAGGGCTTGCCCACCACCGCCGCCAGAGCGTCGCTAACAGTTGCTACCGTTATGGCCCCAACGGCGACGTTCATAGGGAAGAAATAGACCACGATGAAGGATGCGGCCGCGAAGTAGATGTGGGCGGCGACGCGGAAGCGCTCGTGCTCCCTCGTTATCTCGTCTATCTGCTTCTCAATGGCCTCAACCCTCTCAAAAACATCGCTGTCGACGTATATCCTCAGTCTCCGTTTTATTCTATCCCTGAGCTCCTCAATTATCCTAAAGGGCTCGAGGATCACGAATATGAAGAAGGCGATGGCCACAAACGTCAGGGTGAACTCCCTTCCGAAGAGGTAGTAGAGCAGGGGGACGATGAGACCGGTCATGTGGAGGGACTTACGTCTGATTTCGCTTTTCATGCTCACGCTTTATCACCTCCAGTGCCTCGGTGAGGTCTTTAACCACGTAGTCAGCATGCTTCGCAGTTCTTCCCCTGAAGTAGCCCCTCTGGACGAGTATCGTCGTGGCCCCTATCTCCTTCCCGCCGCGCATATCTGTGTCGTCCCTGTCCCCAACCACGTACACCTCATCGTCGGGGAAAATGTGCTTGGCCAGACGGAAGTTGTGGGGTTCAAGCTTGCTGTGGCCGGTCTCACCGCTGATGATCAGGGCGTCGAAGTAGTCCTTTATTCCGAGGTACTCGAGCTTCTTGCGCTGCCACTTGGTGGACGAGTCCGTGACCAGGACGACCTTTGCCCCCATCGACTTCAGACCTCTGAGGAAGGGGACGGCGTCGGGATAGAGCCGCAGGTTCGAGAAGAACACCCTGTCGACGAGGTCGGTTATCTCGTCCAGCTCCTCGGGGCGGATTTTTGAGTAGACCTTGGTCAGAAACCTCTCGACCAGCTTGTCGAAGTCAAGGGTGTGGAGCTCCCTCGACTGCTCCAGCTCGCGGTAGCGGGCGGTGATTATGTAGAAGAACGCCTTGAACTTCCTCTTCCGGATGAGGTGTGGGATCAGCCGGAGGATGCTGTACTTCCCCGCCTCCCACGTGTTGCAGAGGGTGTCGTCGAGGTCAACGAGCACAAGCATAGTTGAAAATCCTCCTGGGGCGTTTTAACCCTTTGGGTCGGACGCTAAGCTTTAAAAGATGAAGGAGAAGCCCCTAACGTATGGACGGGAAGGCACTCATACTGACCGGGATGGCCCTGATACTCATCGGGTTCCTGCTGGTGTTCATAGGCACGCTCGTTTCAGCCCTCGGGGGAGAGAGCGACGTAGAGGGCGGCGGGGTGATAATGATAGGGCCGATACCAATAGTGTTCGGTACAAACAGGGGCGCAGCGGGAGCGGCCATGGTTCTTGCGATAATCCTCATGGCCCTCTGGGTAATCGCGGCGCTTCTCTCAAGGGGGGACTGACGTGGACTTCCTGGCTGCACTGGCGATTCTCCTCGTGACCGCGAAGAGCATAGAGTGGCTGTTCGAGAGGGTGGAGATACACCCGATAATAGCCCACGTCCTGACGGGAATACTGCTCGGCCCCTTCGTCCTCGGGATCATAAAACCCACCGAGGAGCTCAAGGTTCTCGCCGAGTTCGGCCTCATAATGATGATGCTCTACATGGGGCTCACGAGCAACTTCTCCGCGATAGCCCAGAACACGAAGAAGGCAACCGTTGTTGCGGCCCTCGGAGTGGCTTTCTCCTTTGCCCTGGGGTTCCTCACTGTGGAGTTCTTTGGAAAGGGCACCACAGCGGCGATATTCATCGGGATAACCCTTGGAAACACTGCCATAGAGGTCACCAGTGGGGTGCTCGTTAAGGAGCACGTCAAGAGGACAGTCTCATCGATACTGATGGGGGCGGCCTTCGCCGACGACATAATGGCCGTCTATCTGATAGGCATAATCACCGCGCTGGCAGGGGGCGGCCTCAACCCCATCTCCTTCGGAATCCTGACGGTCAAGATATTCGCCTTCATAGCCGCGACGCTTCTCGTGTCGGAGTACGTCTTCAAGAGGGCGAGGTGGTTCTACTCCGTCGTCAGGAACCTCAACGTCTTCTTCACCTTCACGCTGATCCTCACCTTCACCCTCGCCATAATAGCCCAGTGGGCTGGGCTGAACCAGATAATAGGCGCCTACCTGGCGGGCCTCACAATAAGCAGGCTCCGGGAGAGGAAGGACCCTCTCGTCGTGACGAGGATAAAGCTCAACGAGCTGATAGAGGACCTCCAGGTCGTCCTTACGGAGTTCTTCATACCGCTGTTCTTCATCTACGTCGGCCTCATGTTCAACCCGCCCCTGGCTGACATAAGCCTGGCCCTGATAGGGGCCCTCTACCTGGCGGCGATCCTTGGGAAGCTCCTCGGCTGCGGCCTCGGCGCCAAACTCTTCGGCCTCAGCTGGAGGGACTCGGCGCTCATCGGCATCGGAATGGGCGGCAGGGGAAGCCTTGAGCTGGCCATACTTACCTTCGGGCTCAACGCGGGGCTGATAGACCAGGCCCTCTTCGCCAGCGTCATAGCCGTCTCGATGCTCACCGCGCTGACCACGCCGATATTCTTCAGGGCGTATATAAAGAGGGCAAAGGCTTAAATTCACCCCGATATAGAAGACCCACGCTGGTGAGAAAATGTTCCCGGGGCAAGGCGCGAGCGAGGAGGATGTTCTCAGGGAGCTGGAGGAGAAGACCGCGGAAGACCTGACGTTCGACTCAGGCAGGATTCTGGGGTCGATGTGCACTTATCCGCATCCATTTGCTGTTAAAGTAGTTCAGCGCTACATAGACAGGAACCTAGGTGACCCAGGGCTTCATGTGGGGAGCCAGAAAATAGAAAAAGAAGCAGTTGATATGCTAGCAAACCTCCTCGGCCTTGAGAAGGGCTACGGCCACATAGTCTCGGGCGGGACCGAGGCCAACATCCTCGCAGTAAGGGCCTTCAGGAATCTGAGCGATGTTGAAAAGCCAGAGCTGATCCTCCCGGAGAGTGCTCACTTCTCCTTCATCAAAGCCGGGGAGATGCTCGGAGTTAAGCTCATCTGGGCAAAGCTGAGGAAAGATTACTCCGTCGATGTGAGGGACGTGGAGAGCAAAATCACTGACAATACTATAGGCATCGTTGGAATCGCTGGAACCACCGGTTTGGGCGTCGTCGATGACATTCCGGCCTTGAGCGACCTGGCTTTAGACTATGGCCTTCCCCTCCACGTGGATGCGGCTTTTGGCGGCTTCGTGATTCCCTTTGCCAAGGCCCTCGGCTACGATATTCCAGACTTCGACTTCAGGCTCAAGGGGGTAAAGAGCATAACGATAGACCCCCACAAGATGGGGATGGTCCCAATCCCAGCCGGCGGAATAATCTTCCGCGAAAAGAAGTATATTGACGCTATAAGCGTTCTGGCCCCTTATCTTGCCGGTGGGAAAATATGGCAGGCGACAATAACTGGGACGAGGCCCGGTGCGAGTGCACTGGCTGTCTGGGCCATGATAAAGCACCTCGGCTTTGAGGGATACAAGGAAGTCGTTAAACGGGCGATGGAACTGAGCAGGTGGTTCGCCGGGGAGCTGAAGAAGATACCCAGCGTTTACCTCATCCGCGAGCCGGTGCTCAACATAGTTTCCTTCGGGGCGGAGGAACTGGAGAGAGTCGAAGAGGAGCTCAAGAGAAGAGGCTGGGGAATAAGCGCCCACAGGGGCTACATCAGGGTCGTTGTGATGCCCCACGTGAGGAGGGAGCACCTGGAGGAGTTTTTGAGGGATTTGAGAGAGATCGTGGCGGGCCTCACTCCGTAATCCCCTTTATGTCCACGTGGACAAAGGTCCTGTCCACCTCTGGAATCTCCTCCACGCGTTTCTTCACTTCCTCGCTGATATCGTGGGCCTCTTTCAGCGTCAGCTCCGGCGGCACCTCGATGTGGAGCTCCACGTGGAGCTTGTTCCCGACGTAGTGCGCCCGCAGGTCGTGAACGCCGAGGACGTTTGGGACGCCGAGGGCGCGCTTCTTTATCTCCTCGCAGACCTCGAAGGACGGAGCCTGGCCCGTCAGGTAGCCGATGTTCTGGAGGATTACATCAAGGGAGACCTTCATGAGGAAGACCGCCACCACGAGGCCAGCTAGAGCGTCGCCGTATCTGAATCCAAGTCTCTGTGCTCCCAACCCGACCAGAACCGCCAGACTGCTCAGAGAATCGCTCCTGTGGTGGTAGGCATCCGCTATTAGAATCTGGCTGTTGAGCTTTCTGCCGACGTGAACGGAGTAGCGGAACATGGCCTCCTTGGCGAGGATTGAGAGGAAAGTAACTCCGAGCATGATGGAGTTAACATCTATCACCTCTCCTCTCAGGAGCCTGTAGACGGAGTCGCGCCCTATCTCGTATGCGCCTATGAGGAGCGCTTCCCCGATGAGAAAAGCAACCAGCGGCTCAAAGCGCGAATGGCCAAAAGGATGACTCTGATCAGGGGGTTTGGAGGATATCCTTATCCCCGCGTAGCCGATGACGCTCGTTATCACGTCGCTCAGGGAGTGGACGCCGTCCGAGATGAGGGCTATGCTCGAGTAGAGGAACCCGATGACTAGCTTGAGCAAGGCGAGCAGAACGTTTCCGACTATAGAAAGCCAGATGGGCTTGTAAACCTCTTCCAACTTACCACCCCGCCTCGCGGCATGATGTGTTGACGCCAAACTTTATTAGGTTTTCCAATTTTATTAGAGGGCTCTAATCACAGGGATTATAAAAATAAGGAAGCGGTCAGTCCGTCACTCCATCATCACGAGCCTCAGGCAAGGCTGAAGTCATCATCCCAAGAGGACTCAAAAAGAGGAGGTTAAAAAGGTATGCTCAGCGATCACCTTTCCTTCCTCACCGGTCGGTTCGCCCATCACTCATCATCGCGTTAATTGCTTCCCTTGGGGGTTTAAGAGGTTTCCTCTCACTGCCCCGCGGTGATCCGAATGCAGATTTTTGAAGTGTCGGTGAGGCAGTCGTTGCCAGCGGCGGGGGAAAGTTGAACAGTCAAAGTTACCTTTAGGATTCCATTTTCCGGAAGTGAGCCCGAGAAGATCTGGAGTTCGCTCATATTAAGATCCTTCAGACTCTTCCCTATGTAGTCACTGAGGACTTTCTCATCACCATCCTGAGAGACGCGGAAGTCCTTGATTATCAAGTATTTACTGAGCTCACCGGTATCGGGGGTTTTATCAACCAGGGCCTCAGCCTTGCTTGGGCTGCCGTCCTCAAGGTCGGTGATGTTGAAAACCATGCCAACGAAGGAAATCGGGTAGTCTCCTCGGTTTTTGATATAGAAGTCAACAGTCCTCTCCTCTCCCGGCTGGAGGTCGTCGAAGGAGAATAGCTTATAGTCATCGTAGAACCTTTCTCCGTCCCTGCTTATGCCAATGTCAAATTCCCCGGTGGAAATCTGGTTTCCCTCGGACTTGGCCACGTCGCTGAAATACGAAACTCCAAACTTGACCCCGGCCAGAAACACCAAGAGACCGAGCACTCCAACAACCATAGCCCGTTTCATCTTAACCACCCCAAATAGTCATCGAGGAAAATCCGCGACTGAAGCTTATAAAGGTTTCTATCGAAAATAGTTAAAGACCAACTTAAATAAAGAGTTACAAAATTAGATAAAACAACCTGTAAAAGAGGATTAAACAGCCACAGAGAGCATAGAACGGTTTTCTAATACGGAACTGGACGATGTGGAGCTCCATTGTCAACAAGAAGTGTGAAATAAGAAACCCGAGCTCAGGAAAAGCCTCATCGACGGGCATACTAAGATATAGAGGGAGTGGAGTGATCCTCCGAGAGATTTATATACTCATCCTCCTTTTAATTAAATGGCATTAAATATCATTAAAGCGGGAGGTGTTCGTGATGGCTGAGGAGAAGAAGTACACGACCGTTTCCATACCGAAGCCCCTCTACGACAAGATAAAGGCCAGGATAGAGGGCACAGGGTTCACTTCGGTTTCCGACTACGTGACCTACGTCCTCCGCGAGGTCCTGGCGAGCCTCGAGGAGGAAGAGAAGGAGGAAGTCTTCACCGAAGAGGAGGAAGAGAAGGTCAAGGAGAGGCTTCGCGCCCTCGGCTACCTCGACTGATTTCGTTTTTGGGTGATAACGATGGTATCTAAGCCCCACGGCGGCAAACTCGTTAGGAGACTCGTTGCCGAGAGGACCCGCGAGAGGATCCTGAGCGAGCAGAAGGAGTATCCACGCGTTAACATAGACCACGGGAGGGCCGTAGACCTCGAGAACATCGCCCACGGCGTCTATTCTCCACTTAAAGGATTTCTAACTAGCGACGACTTTCATAGCGTCCTCGACCACATGCGCCTGAGCGACGACACTCCATGGACGATCCCAATAGTCCTCGACGTGAGAGAGAAGACCTTCGACGAGGGCGACGCGGTTCTCCTCTACCACGACGGCCTCCCAATAGCGAGGATGCACGTCGAGGAGATTTATACCTACGACAAAAAGGAGTTCGCCGTCAAGGTCTTCAAGACCGATGACCCGGCCCATCCGGGAGTGGTCAGGGTAATGAGCATGGGCGACTACCTCGTCGGCGGCGAGATAGAGCTCCTCAACGAGCTGCCGAACCCATTCGCCAAGTACACGCTGAGGCCGGTCGAGACAAGGATCCTCTTCAAGGAGCTCGGATGGAAGACGATAGTAGCCTTCCAGACGAGGAACGCCCCCCACGTCGGCCACGAGTACGTCCAGAAAGCGGCCCTTACCTTCGTCGACGGCCTCTTTATCAACCCGGTCCTCGGCAAGAAGAAGAAGGGCGACTACAGGGACGAGGTCATAATCAAGGCCTACGAAGCCCTGTTCAAGCACTACTACCCAAAGGACGCCGCGACCCTCGCGACGGTCCGCTACGAGATGCGCTACGCTGGCCCAAGGGAGGCCATTCACCACGCGATAATGAGGAAGAACTTCGGTGCGACCCACTTCATCGTCGGCCGCGACCATGCAGGCGTCGGCGACTACTACGGGCCCTACGAGGCCTGGGAGATGTTCGACAACTTCCCTGACCTCGGCATAACCCCGATGTTCATCAGGGAGGCCTTCTACTGCAGGAAGTGCGGGGGAATGGTCAACGCCAAGATATGCCCCCACAGTGAAGAGTTCCACGTCCACATAAGCGGCACGAAGCTCAGGAAGATGATAATGGCCGGCGAGCAGCCGCCGGAGTACATGATGAGGCCCGAAGTCTACGAGGTCATCAGGAGCTTTGAGAACCCCTTCGTGGAGTGATTTTCTCTCAAATTTTATCTGGAGGAATGGAGATGCACCTCATAGTTCACCACTGGGACACAGACGGGGTAACCTCGGCTGCGCTTCTCGTGAGGGCTCTTGGGCTGAAGGAGTTCACCAACATGACCGCCCCAATAGGCGAGTTCAGGTTTGACGGGCGGATATGGGACGCTATCGAAAGGGCAGAGAGGCTCTACGTCCTCGACTTCAACGTGCCTGACGAAGTGGAGAAGGTAAAGGTTCCGACGCTCTTCATCGACCACCACACCCAGCCAAAAATCAAAAACCCCCTCGTGGAGCAGGTTAACCCTTCTCTTGAGGGCAAATACTATCCCTCATGCTCGCTCGTCGTCTCGGAATACTTCGGGATATGGAACGCTTGGAGCGCCCTTGGCGTCGTTGGCGACATCGGGGAGAAGGCCTTCGAGCTAGAGACTGTTAACGAGCTCCTCCGGAAAGCAAACCTATCGCGGACGGAAGCCTTAAGGCTGGTCGAGCTAATTGACTCCAACTACATCGCGATGGAGAGGGAAGCCGTCGAGGAAGCGGTGACAGTTCTCCTTGAAAGCGAAATCAAAGACCTTCTCGAATACGAACCCTGGATCAAAAAGGCCAAGGCAATAAGGGACGCAATCGAGAACGCCCTTTCGAGCGTTGAGGAGAAGAACGGCTTTGCCCTCGTGGAGTTCGAAAGCCCCTACAACGTGATCTCAAAGGTCGCGAGAAAGCTCGTCTGGGAGATGAACTACCGGGGTGCGGTCGTCGTAAACAGGAACTTCCACGGGAAGGCTCAGGTCTACTTCCGCATCTCCCCGGAGGAGGCGGAGAGGATAGACATGGGTAAAGTCATCACTCGCCTTAGGGGGCTCGGAACGAACGCTGGCGGAAAGCGGGAGGTTCTCGGCTGCGTCTGTGAGAGGGATAAAATAGATGACGTCCTCAAAATCATTGAGGAATACCTGAGGTGAGAGTTATGGAGTTTGGAAAGAAGGTTAGGGAAGGAATGGAGAACACCAAGCGTGTCTTCGTCATAGGCCTTGATTCGGCCCCACCGGAACTTCTGTTCAACCGCTTCATTGACGACATGCCCAACGTCAAGAGGCTCCTGGAGAAGTCCGTTTACGGCCCTATGCAGACCGGGATCCCGGCGATAACAATCCCAATGTGGATGGTGATGGTCACGGGGAAGACGCCGGGCGAGCTTGGTCTCTACGGCTTCAGGCACAGGACTGGCTATTCCTACACGGACTACTGGATAGCACACAGCAGGAAGGTGAAAGAACCCACGCTCTGGGACTACCTCGGCGAGCGCGGTAAGGAGTCGATAATAGTCGGCGTCCCGCCAACGTATCCCCCCAAGCCCATTAAGGGCCACCTCGTCAGCTGTTTCATAACCCCCGATGCTAGCGTCGACTACACATATCCAAAGGAACTCAAGGGCGAGATTGAGCGCCTCGTTGGCGAGTACATATTCGACGTCCCCTTCAGGAAAGAAGCCAAGGACGAGGTGAAAGAGGGCATCTGGGAAATGACGGAAAAGCGCTTTGAGGTGATAAGGTACCTCCTCCAGGAGAAGGACTGGGACTACTTCCACTTCGTCGAGATAGGCTTGGATAGACTCCACCACGCATTCTGGCGCTACTTCGATGAAAATCACCACCTCTACCCGGGGAAGGGCAACAAGTACGAAAACGTCATCCCTGACTACTACAAGCTTCTCGATAAGGAGATAGGCGAAACCCTCAAGCTCATCGACCTCGACGAGACGGCCGTCTTCATTGTCTCCGACCACGGAATAAAGGCCATGCACGGCAACTTCGCCGTAAACCAGTGGCTGGCCGAGGAGGGGTTGCTGAAGGTCAGGAACCCAGAGGTTCTTCACGACGGGAAGGTAAAGCGCTTTGAGCAAATTGAAATCGACTGGAAGGAGACCACCGCCTGGGGATGGGGCGGCTACTACTCCCGCGTCTTCCTCAACGTCCTCGGAAGGGAGAAGGAAGGAAAGATACCGCTTTCGAAGTTCGAAAAGGTGAGAGACGAGGTAGCAGAGCAGATAAAATCTATACGCGGCCCCAACGGCGAGAAGTGGGACACAAAGGTGTTCTACCCCGAGGAAATCTACCCTGAGGCGAAGGGCAGCAAGCCGGACATAATGGTCTACTTCGACAACCTCAACTGGCGCGCGGCGGGAACCGTTGGACATCCGACCAACTACCTGCCGGAGAACGACACCGGGCCTGACGATGCCAACCACTCCGAGTTCGGGGTGTTCTCAATGTACTTGCCCGGCTTCGACGAGAGCAGGGCAACTCAGCTGACGATCTACGACTTCGCGCCAACGATACTCCGGCTCTTCGGCATAGAAGAACCGATAAAGAGTATGCACGGGAGGAGCATCCTCTGAGCTTTAGTTTCCCACATTTCATTATTAGTTCATAGAATTGGGGGGAGCTGAAATGACAGGACTCAAAAACCTTGAAAAAGGATTCACAATCTGGCTCACCGGGCCAAGCGGTGCCGGGAAGACAACTTTAGCCGTTAAGCTGGCAAAAAGGCTGAGGGAAATGGGTTACCGCGTGGAGATACTCGACGGGGACACGATAAGGAAGACCCTCTATCCGAACCTTGGCTTTTCCAAGGAAGCTAGGGAGATGCACAACAGGGTTGTAATCCACATGGCCAAGCTCCTCAGCAGGAACGGCGTCATAGCGATAGTCTCTCTGATATCGCCGTACAGGGCCGTCCGCGAGTACGCGAGGAAGGAGATAGTGGACTTTATCGAGGTCTACGTTTACGCGCCCCTTGAAGTCAGGATCCAGCGCGACCCCAAGGGGCTCTACGCCAAGGCATTGAGGGGGGAAATAAAGGGCCTCACAGGCTACGACGGGGTCTACGAGGAGCCCGAGAACCCGGAAGTTAGGGTGGACAGCTCGAAGATGACCCCCGAGGAAGAGGTCGAGGCCGTCATAACAAAGGCCCGCGAGATGGGCTACCTGCCCTGATTCTCAAAGGAGGGAGGGCGTTGAATCCCGTATTCGTAGGATTGGGCCTCCTGGTCGGCTTCCTTGTCGGCCTCACTGGGGTCGGCGGCGGGGCGCTGATGACGCCCTCCCTCATATTCCTCGGTGTCGAGCCACTGGTGGCCGTTGGCACGGACCTCCTTTACGCCACGGTCACGAGGGTCTTCGGCGTCTTCTTCCACGGAAGAAAGGGCAGAATAAGGTACGACATAGCACTGAGGCTCTTCGCCGGGAGCGCCCCTGCGATAATCCTTGGAGGAGTGCTCCTCCGCTGGGTCAACAGGGAGGTTCTCAACGAGTACCTCACGGTTCTCCTCGGAGCTGTCCTCGTTGCGAGCGCGGTTCTGAGCCTCCTCAAGGGGGAGATTCACCTCCCAATACGGCCCAGATGGGCCTACGTCTACCTCCTCGGCTTCGTGGTCGGTCTGACCGTCCAGTTCACGTCCGTTGGAGCCGGCGTGATAGTGAGCTTTACCCTCATGAACGTGGTCAGACTCGAACCGAAGGACGTTGTCGGCGTGACGATAACCTACGGCCTGGCCCTATCAACCTTCAGCTTCATGAACTACGCGAGCGTTGGGAGCGTCGATTATGGAATAGCGTCCCTCCTCGTCCTCGGAACGATTCCTGGAGTCTACCTCGGCACCCATGTGAGCAGGAACGCGGACGGGGCGAAGCTTAAAAAGGCGATAAACATCATAATCCTGCTGATAGGGCTCTTCACACTAATGAGCGGGTGAGCGGCTTGGACGAAACCGGGAAGGCACTCCAGAAGGTCGCCAGAGGCATGGGGATAGTCCTCGTGGGAACGGTAATCTCGATGTTCCTCACCTTTCTGAGCAGGGCTTTGATAGCGAGGTACTTCGACAGGTACCAGTACGGCTCTTTTACGCTGACCATGACCATCATGAGCATAGCAATGACGGTAGCACTTCTCGGCCTCCAGAGCGGCCTCCCCAGGGAGATATCCCTCTACTTGAGGGAGAGAAAAGAAGACGTTCCTGCTCTAGTCTCAACCGGGCTTACGATGGCCATAATCGCGTCCGTGATAATGGCAATGGTAACAGCTTACCTCTCCCCATACATCTCCCCCCTGCTCAACGACCGCTACCTCAGCGAGACCCTCCGCCTGGCGGCCCCCGCGCTGCCCTTCATGGTTCTGACGATGCTCCTGGTCGCGATTTCCAGGGGGTACGGGAGGGTGCGCGAGAACCTGTACTTCCGCAACCTTTTGCCGCCGCTCCTCTTCTTCTTGATACTCATTACGGGCATCCTGCTGGGCTTCGGATTCACCTTTGTCTTCATCGCCTACGTTATTTCTCAATTTCTCTCATCCGGGATAGCAACCATAGGAATGATAAGGCTCGGTCTGCTCCCCAGAAGGTTGCACTTCAGCCCGAGACTGGCAAAGGAGCTCTTCTTGTTTTCCTTCCCCCTCATGCTCACCGGCATCCTCGACTACGTTATGGGGTGGACGGATTCGCTTATGCTGGGATACTACTTTAACCCCGACATTGTTGGACTCTACAATGGGGCGGCGCCGATAGCAAGGCTTTTGCCGCTCTTCCTCAACTCGATGGGCTTCCTCTACATGCCCATAGCAACGGCCTTCTTCACAAAAGGGGACATCGAGGGGATGGACAAACTCTACAGGACCACTGCCAGGTGGGTGTTCCTTCTCACGTTCCCGGTATTCATGTTTGTCTTCGTTTTCCCGGAGAGTGCTATAGGGCTATTCTTTGGGCCCAAATACGTTGAGGCCGCCACAGCCCTCAGGATCCTCTCCGCGGGCTTCATGTTCCACGTGATTATGGGCCTCAACGGCATGAGCCTCATAGCGATAGGCGAGCCGCGCGCCAACTTGATTGGGAACATATTCGCGGCAACTGCGAACATCGTTCTGAACGTCCTTCTGATACCGCTGTATGGCATTGAAGGTGCAGCCGTTGCGACGGCGGTTTCGTATATAATGGCCAACATCTACAGAACATGGCAGCTCTACAGGAAGACCGGTGTCCATCCATTTGGAAGGAACTACCTGAAGGTTCTCATGGCGGGACTGACCATGATCATCATTATGGTCACGACGAGGGTCAACAGCGGAGTAATGACCGCTGTTGCCGCAACCCTCGTGGCTTATGTTCTTTACCTCCCAGTTATACTCCTAGCGAAGACAGTGGAAAAGGAGGATGTGGAGCTCCTTGAAGCAATTGAGGCAAAGTTTGGGGTAAACCTTAGGCCAGTTAAGAAGTTGTTGCTTAGGTTTGTCTCATGACTTTACTCTTCTATGGCCTCCATCGGGCAAGGGCGTCGTAATCCGGCTCAGGCCGCTCATCGTAGAAGTCCAGGCCGAACCAGGAGACAACTTCGAGTATATCCTTCACCTGCCTCTCGCTCAGCTGATCCTTCCACTTGAGAAGCTGCTTAGGTGTGCCAATGTACTCCCTTCCGTAGCTCTTCCTCGTCACCATACTAGGCTTCCTCATCTTCTTCCAGGCCTCCTCAGGAACCTCCTCGCCGATGTAACGGAAGACCCGCCTGAACTCCTCCTCAGGCTCCCTTATCAGTCTCTCATAGACCACCGTGTACCAGGGGTATGGCTTCTCGGAAGCGAGGGGTATGTAGTTCTCAAAGGCCCAGATGGCTGCCAGACGCTTTATTTCAGAGTTAATTCCCATCAAATGCATGATAAGCTTCTTGTTCTCCGAAAGCTCTGGAACCTTGTTGACTTCATTCAGGAGTTGCTCTACCGTTATCCTCGAGTGATACCCAGTAGTGAGCTGGGAGGCTATTGTGGCACACGGATGGCGGATTATGAAGTAATAGCCCCTTATCTTAAAGGTTCTCGCCGCCCAGGGTAGAATCGTGTTCCCCCTGACGAACTTGACGACAAGCTTTGAGCCCTTCAGCCTCTTGATGACGCCCATCCTGTAGGGGAACTGAATGTAAACCTTTCCGGAGAGACTTCTTTCCAGGTACTCCCTTATGCGGTTGTATTCACCCGGAAGGGGAACGTAGGGGTCATAGGGAAAACCTATCCTGCCGAACTCGGGGTAATACCTCGGATGAAAGGGCTCGAAAACGGATCGGTACTCCGGGAGCGATTCCAAAATCTCCATAAGCCACGTGGAGCCGGAGCGGCGGGAGCCGAAAACGGCGATAGTATCCTTTGGAGAGTAATTGTGAATCCTCGACGCGGCGATGTCAACGAGCATGTTGAACTTTGCCAGCGTTTTAAGCAGCAGGGGCCTCATCAGCCCCTTGTGGCTGGTAGGAGTTATAAACCTTACTGGGTTTAGTATTGTATTAGCGCGTGAGCCTGAAAGACGTAGGAGAAGAGGTGTACCCGATGGAAACCGGAAGAATAGTGATCCTTGGCATAGATGGGCTGGAATATAACCTAGTTGAGGAATGGAACCTAGAATACATCAAGCAGAAAGCTCACTCCAAAACCGACCTCTCGGACTTCGAGGTCATAGTAACCCCCCCGATATGGGCGTCGATGCTGACAGGAAGGAAAATCCCAGAGATAGAGGAGCCCTTCATCAAGAGGCAGAAGTTCATCGCCAATAAGGGCAACATAACGAAGGTTAAAACCCCCTGGTATGTCAAACTCGGGGCAAAGATACTCCCCCTCTCGATAAGGAAGAGGATCGGCGATGCCATGACTCCTGACCCGTTTAAGGAGACTTACGACTATCTCCTCAAGACAAGGAAGTACAGAACCATATTCGACTACTTCGAGAAGACCTGGACGAACGGCGTTCCCTCCTACGGCAGAAACGTCTCAACCCCAGAAATTAAGGAAGCTATGTACAAGGCTGTTAAGGGCAATCTAAAGCCCCTCCTAGAGTACGCTTTTAGGACTTATGAGACGGACAGGAAGGCACTTTTTGAGGCGCTTGAGGGTGACTATGAACTGATATTCTGGTACACTCCCTTTCTCGACGAGATATCACACTTCCTGATACGGAAGAAGCTCAAGCTCATGAACGTCTATTTCGATCTCAACAAACTCGTGAAGAACGTCTCCGAAAAGCTCGACGAAGACGACGTGCTGTACATAATCTCGGACCACGGTATGGAACCTATTCCAGGGGACCCAAGGGGCGGCGACCACTCCGATCACGGGTTTTTCAGCAGTAATACTGGAGAAACTATAAAAAAACCCCAGGATCTCTTTGAGCTAGTTGTTAGTAAATCAAGAGCGTATTATCCATAACACTTTCCGAATATTGTTACGCAGGCTCATATCTTTTTTGCGAACTCCATATTTTTCTCGAGACTATGTAGTTTTCATGCCAAGAAATACCCGGCAAGAAGTCCACTGGCTTTTGTAGGGTTACCAAAGAGAGCAAAGTGCAAAAGAACCTTGACTTCCTCCCATTCTGAAGGGCGAATCTTTCAGAAGAAAAAGTAATACTCAGAGAGACTACAGGGGAACCAAAGGAGCTTTTTGAAATTGTGTAGTTCAAAAATCTGAACGTTTAGTGAAATAGCAACGAATTATTCTCTCTCCAGAACCTTTTTGTAAGCTTTGAGGGTTTCCCTAGCTATATTATCCCAGCTAAACCTGTCCAGTGGGGCCCTAGCAGGTCTCTTCTCTAAAATGGCCCACTCAAGGGCATTGCTTAAGGTATCGCCTGTCAACTCACCCGTATACAGCATGACCCACTCTTTTCCCACGGAATCTCTTAATTCAATCATACTTCCCTTAGCGGGAGCAAGAACAGGGCGGTCAAAAGAAAGTGCCAGCAGAGCCGAACCAGAATTTAGGATTTCAGAGTAAGGCAGTACTACAAGATCAGCAGAGTTAAGGTACACCTGGATTTCCTCTGAAGGTATGAACTTCGGATGAAACATTATCCTGCTATCACTCTTTACTAGTTTGAACAACTGATTGGTAAGTTCCCTGTCAACGGGTTTCCCTGCGATAACAAGTCTAACGTCTTTTTCAGGAAGTGAATTGAACGCCCTGATTAGCGAGGGCAGATTTTTGTACTTCCTAATCTGCCCAATAAAGAGGATAACCCTAGAGTCCATTGGAAGTCCAAGGAGCGCCCTTGCTTGTTTACGGGAGATATTGTTGGGATACACATCTCGATAGTGGCCATGTGGGATTACAAAGCCAGGGACACGTCTCAGCTGTGGGTACGTCCTAAAAAGCTCTTCTTGACCTATGGAAGTTAAACTTATATGGCCGTCCACCATGCCTAAGAAGCGCTCCCAAAATCTTTCCTCAAGCTTCGGATGAAACCCCTCATGAGATCTAAGATTATGTACTGTCCAGACTATTTTAATACCTCGCTTTCGTGCAATCCCCATAAGGGAAAGGAAGGCCTTGGCTCTAAGAGTTGCCATTAAATAAGAGGGGGTATTGAGTACTAGCTCCGGCCAATGAATGTGCCATATATCGTATCCACCTCGAACAAGCTTCCAGACAGAAAACTCTTCAACTCTAATCCCAAGTGCTATTAGATTTTCGTATAATAATGAATTATAGGGGTTTATTTTCCTATTTCGGAAGGCAGGGAGCGCAATGATTTTCATGGACATACCCCACTATCTTCTACAAGGCAACTACCAATATAAACTTTAATAAGCAACTAAACTAGGAAACCTAAGGTGAGTATCTATGCGCATCTCAGTCATCGGCTCTGGTTATGTTGGCCTTGTCACGGGAATGGGATTTGTTAAACTCGGCAATGAAGTCATCTTCGTCGACGTGGACGAGAATAAAATCCAAATGATAAACAACGCCCAACCCCCAATCTACGAAGAAGGCCTCGAAGAACTCATGAGAGAGTTTAAAGGCAAATACCACGCCACCAAAAACTATCGCGAGGCAATTCTGAATTCAGACGTTACATTCATAGCCGTCGGAACACCCTCAAGAGAAGACGGCTCAATCGACCTAAAATACGTTAAAGCCGCAAGCAAATCAATCGGCGAAGCCCTAAGAGAGAAGACAGGCCACCATGTCATAGTCGTTAAGAGCACAGTCCTCCCAGGCACTACAGAAGAAGTTGTGAAACCCATCCTCGAAGAAACCTCGGGCAAGAAAGCCTTCAAAGACTTTGGCCTCGCAATGAACCCCGAATTCTTAAGGGAAGGCGTTGCACTAAAAGACTTCCTCAACCCGGACAGGATTGTAATCGGAACCCAAGACGAAAGAACGAGAAAAGTCCTAGAAGAACTTTACGCTCCAATCAACGCTCCAAAACTCTTCACCGACATTAAAACAGCAGAAATGATCAAGTACGCGTCAAACGCCTTCCTCGCTACAAAAATAAGCTTCGCCAACGAGATTGGGAACATTTGCAAAAAGCTCGGCATAGACTCGTGGAAGGTTTTCGAGGGTGTTGGCTTAGACCACAGGATTAGTCCATACTTCTTCAGGACTGGAATCGGTTGGGGTGGTTCCTGCTTCCCGAAGGATACTAGGGCTTTAATCAGAAAGGCTGAGGAGCTTGGGGAGGACCCGATAATCATTAAAGCGGCTGTTGAAGTTAACGAGAGACAGCCACTCAAGCTAATAGAACTGCTCAAAAAACACGTTCCGGACTTGAAGGGAAGAAAAGTCGGACTCCTCGGCCTGGCCTTCAAGCCGAACACTGATGACGTTCGCGAGACGAGGGCTTACATTGTCGTCAAAAAACTCCTTGAGGAAGGTGCCAACGTTATCGCTTATGACCCTCAGGGCATGGGGAACTTCAAGCGCTTTTACCCGGACGTTGGGGAGAGGATAAAGTACGCTTCCACTCCAGAAGAAGTTTTGAATTCGACGGATGTTATTCTGATAGTGACGGAGTGGCCGCAGTTCGAGGAGTTGGACTACTCTGGCAGGATTGTGATTGATGGGAGGCGGGTTAGGGCTGCTGAGAGGACGGCAAGGGTTTACGAGGGGGTGTGCTGGTGAGGGTGAGAAAGGCGGTTATTCCGGCGGCTGGTCTCGGCACGAGAATGCTTCCAATAACCAAGTCAATGCCCAAGGAGATGCTTCCAATAGTGGACAAGCCGGTAATTCATTATGTTGTCGAGGAGGCTATAAAGGCAGGAATCGATGACATTCTCATAATTACCGGAAAGGGAAAGCGCGCTATTGAGGATTACTTTGACAGGAGTTTTGAGCTGGAGTATTACTTGAGGGAGAAGGGGAATCTGGGGCAGTTGAGGCAGGTTGAGGAAATCGGGGAAATGGTGGACATCTACTACGTGCGACAGAAGAAGCCCTTAGGTTTGGGCGATGCCATTCTCCACGCTGAGAAACACGTGAACGGGGAACCCTTTGCGGTTCTCCTAGGCGACGATATCATCATAAGCGAAAAACCAGGTATCAAACAACTCATAGAGGTTGCAGAAAAGAAAGACGCGCCAGTTATCGGTGTTGAGGAAGTACCGTGGGAGTTGGTCAGCAGGTACGGGATAGTGGAAGGGGAACTTGTCAGTCGCAGCTTATATCGGATAAAGGACATGGTAGAAAAACCATCTCCCTCTGAGGCTCCCGGCAACATCGCCATAATAGGCAGGTACATCCTCCCACCCGAAATTTTTGAGTTCCTCAGAAGAACGCCGCCGGGGAAAGGTGGCGAGATCCAGCTCACCGACGCCCTTAGAGAAATGCTAAAAGAACAGGACATGTTTGCGAAGGTAATTGATGGGGAAAGATATGACGTCGGGAGCCGTGCAGGGTTTATAAGGGCGAACCTGGAAATCAGCCTGTCAAGAGGGGACCTAAGAGAAGAAGTAATAAAGCTCATGAAAAGTGTTCTCAGGGAGGTTCAGGATGAGTAGGCCAGAGGTCTCGGTGATAATCCCCACGTACAATCGGGCCCATCTGCTCAAAAGGGCTATAGAAAGCGTTCTCAGACAGAGCTTTGATGATTTTGAACTGATCGTGGTTGACGACGCATCTCCAGATAACACGCAGGAAGTTGTCGAGAGCCTAGACGATGGTAGGATCCGGTACATACGCCTCAAAAAGAATTCTGGAGGTCCCGTGGCAAGAAACACCGGAATAAAAAAAGCCCGGGGTAGATTCATTGCCCTTCTCGACGACGATGATGAGTGGTTTCCCCATAGATTGGAAGTTCAGATTAAAAAGTTCGAAGAAATCGGGAAAGAATTTGGGGTTGTGTATGGCGGATTCTATTACGTGTCCCAACAGGATGGAAGAATCCTCGGAAAGAGACTCCCGAAGTTTAAGGGAGACGTGTACACTCACCTTTTAAAGGAGAACTTCATAGGGAGCCCAACCCTTCTCATAAGACGAGAATGCTTCAAGAAGGCAGGTCTCTTTGATCCAGCCCTCACCAGTTCTCAGGACTGGGATATGTGGCTCAGGATAGCCCGTTATTATGAGTTCGACTATGTCAACGAGATAGTGGCCAAGTACTACGTCCACGGTCGGCAGATATCGTTCAACATGAAGAAGTACATCCCCGGGCGAGAACGATTCATCAGCAAACACAAAGACATTAACAAAGACCCAAGGATAATGAGCCTTCACCTGAGCCAGATGGGGATGCTACTGATTCTAGGTGGGAATCCAGAGAAAGGCCTAAAGTACGTGGCACGTTCCGTCGCGATGTCCCCCTTTAACCTAGAGAACTACCTGAAGCTCATGGAGCTAGCGATGGACTCCCGCTCCATGGAGTACATAAAGAAGATACTCCACTTCAACAGGTGAACGCACTACATTTTTAAACCGCCCGCTCCAAAATCGGTTAGGTGACCCAAATGAACACCGTCCTCATCACAGTCATCGCTGGAATCGCAGCGTTCTGGATGATCCTTTATGCCCTCTTCGGAAGGAAAGAGGAGAAAGAAGAGGGCCTAACCGTTGACATGTTCATCGCCATGTGGCGCACCAAAAGACTGCTTGGCTTCATAGACGGCATCTCGCGGAAGAACCGCAAGCTGTGGAGGGTCTACGCCGATGTTGGAATAGCCCTCGGCTTCATGGGCATGGGGTACGTCTTCTACGCCCTTCTGAAAACGGCTATGCAGACGGTCAGACAGGGAGGCCAGGGGGGGGGAGTCCAGCTCGTCATCCCCGGCCTCACTATACCCCTGTGGTACGGCCTGATAGGGCTCGCCGTCGTCATGATCGTCCACGAGCTCAGCCACGGCATCGTCGCCAGGGCCGAGGGACTGCCGCTGAAATCAGTCGGACTGGTTCTTCTAGCAGTCATACCCGGTGCATTCGTCGAGCCGGATGAGGAGGAGCTCGAAAAGGCTCCCCTCCGCGCCAGGCTCCGCGTTTACGGGGCTGGTTCCCTCGCCAACGTGGTGACGGCCTTCATAGCCGTCCTCATAATCAACCTCGCCATCTCCCCCCTGCTACAACCGTCAGGGATACTCGTTTCAGGTATTCTCGACGACGGACCCGCCTACGGAATTCTACAGAATGGGGACGTTATAACGGCAATGGACGGGGTTCAGATTCAGAAGATAGACGAGTTCATAGACTTCATGAACAAGACGAAGCCGGGTCAAACCGTGACGCTCACCGTGCTGAGGGACGGGAAGGAGCTGAACGTTAACCTCAAACTGGGGGCGCATCCAGAAAATCCCGAAAAGGGCTACATAGGCATTTATCCAGCTCAGAGCGTGACGTCCAAGGTGGGGCTCGACTGGCTGGTACTACCACTGTTCTTCGCCTTCTACTGGATATACGTGCTCAACATCGGCATAGGTCTAATGAACCTCTTTCCGCTCGTCCCGCTCGACGGCGGGAGGATGCTCGACGACGTCTTCAAGCGCTACCTGCCCGAGGGGATAGCGAATCCCGTGAGGTACTTCACGATAGGGGTCGGCCTCTTCCTGCTGGCCCTGAACCTCATACCCGCAATAATGAACCTCGCGGGTTGACTTCAAACCTTTTCCACGTTTCTTATCTTAATTTTGCCCCTTGAGTAGAGGAACTCCCCCTTGGAGGGCTCGAACTCAAGGAGAAATGACTTCTTAATGACGATCCTCTCAATTACTTGTCGAGAGGTGGACTCGAAGTCCATGATGTGCTCTGTGTAGTGGAACACCCATGAAATGATCCAACATATTACACCGCCAAGGTTTTTAAGTCTCTTCCCCAATAGGCACCCATGCCAAAGTGCTCAAAGTGCGGAAGGCCAGCCGTTTACCACGCACGCTACACAGGCATGTATTACTGCCACAAACACTTCAACGAGATGGTCGAGAAGAAGTTCAAGGAGACGGTTAAGAAATACCGCCTCATAGAAAAGGGTGAGAGGATAGCCGTTGGTGTGAGCGGCGGAAAGGACAGCGTCGTCCTCATGCACCTTTTGGCCAAGCTCCGCGAGAAGTTTCCCTTCGAGCTGGTTGCGATAACGATTGACGAGGGCATAGCCGGCTATCGTCCTCCGAGCGTCGAGATAGCGAAGAGGAACGCCGAAAAGCTGGGGATAGAGCACAGGAGTTATTCCTTCAAGGAATACATCGGCTTCACGCTCGATGAAACGGTTGAGATAATGGGGAGCTTCGAGAAGGGTGAGCGCGTTGGAGCGTGCTCCTACTGCGGCGTCTGGAGGCGCTGGCTCCTCAACTACGCGGCCAAAGATGTAGGAGCCGATAAGCTGGCAGTCGGCCACAACCTCGACGACGAGGTTCAGATGTTCGTTATGAACATCCTAAGGGGCGATATAGCGCGCCTCGGGAGAACCGGTCCATACTACGAGGAGATTCATCCCGAGCTGGTCCCGAGGATTAAGCCCCTCCGCGAGATTCCCGAGAAGGAAATCGTCCTGTATGCTGTCCTGAACAACATTGAAGTCGATTTAAGCGAGTGCCCCTACGCTGTTGAGGCCTTCAGGGCCGAGATAAGGGACTGGCTCAACGAGATGGAGGAGAAGCATCCAGGAACGAAGTATCAGATTCTGAGGAGCTACGACAAGCTTTTCCCGCTCATAGCGAAGACCTACACAAAGAGGACGAGCGAGCTCAACCGCTGTAAGATATGCGGCCAGCCGACAACCGGGGAGATATGCAAGGCCTGCCAGTTCCGCCTCCAGGTCGAGAGGAAGGCGAGGGAGAAGGGGCTGACTTTCAGGGTGGAGTGAAGAGCGGAGGTTTTCCGTTGAGAATCATCGAAACTCCAATTCCACTAAAAGAACTCAACGAAATCCGCGAGAGGGGCGGGGCAAAGGTTAGCCTGACACTCCTGGGAAGAACCGAGAGGAACGGCATACCCCTCAACCGGGTTCTGATACGGGGAAATCAAAAGGAAATAGAGCGCTTCATGGAGTTCCTCATGCGTTCGAGGGCAGGGGGCTAGTTATTCGATGATGACCCGCCCGTTCTCTATCCGGAAGCGGTAGCCGCCTTCTCTGGGTTTGAACTCCGGAAGAGTGGATTTCCTTATGACCATCTTCTCCTTGATGGAATCAGCGGAGGAGCAGAACTCTATGACGTACTGGCTGTAGAGCGATATCCACGATACTAGCTTATCGGATGCCCTCCCCCTATTAAGAAGAAAGATATTGATCGGCCGCTTTCTTTTCTCCTCCATTTTTGCCCTTTCTTTCAGCGCCATCAGGCTCTGGAAGAGTTTGATAGTACTCTCCTCTCCAAGAAGGAATGCCAGACCATCTACCGTCACGTCTATCCCTATGGGCCTTCTCTCATGGATTCTTTCTTTCAGAACCCTGCGGTAGAGGTGGAGGTACTTGGGGAGAAAAGTCTCGGAATCCAGTGTGGAATCGGTGTAAACGTAATCCTCGTCATAACTCAGTTTGTGAAAAGAGGAGAATATATCCAGTATTGCCAGGTTCCCAGCTCTTCCCTCCTTTTCAACGTCGAAGTTCAGCATTCCGAGCTCCATCTTCAAAGGCGTGAGGGGGAGAACCGAGTCTATGATGACCCCAAAGTCGCCCTCCCTGATCCTGTTTCTCAGAACTTCAAAGGCAAGCGTCCAGCCGTTGGAGTAGGTGTCGTAGATTATGAGCAGGTTACTGTCTTCGAGCAAACCCCCACCGAGGGCCTCATCGAGAACCGGAATACCCGTACTGAGGACTTCCATGTTACACCCCCCTTAGGAGATATGAGCACCAAGAGTATTTAACCCTAACCCTACAAAGTCATTCCGACGAGGTGATAATTCATGCTCGCCTTCGTAGGACCCTTTGCACTGTGCTGCTTCGGGGCGTTCCTCCTGCACTCCTCGGCGAACCTTGTGAGACTTTCTCTGAAGTTCAGAGAAACTCCACGCGATAAATAGGGGAAGATTCTATCCTAAATTGGTGATGGGAATGGAAGACGTAAAGGAACTCAAGGATGTGCTTGAGAGGATTGAGGGGAAGCTGATAGCGGCCGGAAAGATGTACGGCGCCATGAACTTCGGGGCGTGGCTATCCGTGATGCTCTTCTACTACGTAATGCTGGGACTGTTTGAGGTGAACTGGCGCTTTAACTTAATATACTGGCCGGTGGCTTTCGCTGTCGCCATGACGTTCACGGGAAGGGTCTGGAAGAGGTTCAAGAGGCTTGGAAGGGTTACGGGGGAAGTGGAGGCCTCGAGAACTGGCGCGATACTCGTGGCACTCTCGTGGACAGCAGGCATTGTTCTTGGCTGGGTCATCGTTCCAAGGATCAATCTCGGCGTTACCTCAGATGCCAGCCTGGCGGTGGGCTTCCTGACCTTTATAGCGCTCTCAATATTCGGGATGTGGCTGGTGTTTGCCCGCTATGGGGAAGCAGAGCGGGAGATCGTCCCGGCCTTTCTGCTACCTGCACTGGGAATACCCTTGGCCAGGGGAATGGAGAGCGGGGCAATGGTTTGGGCGGGCTTTCTCGTCGCGCTGGGCTTCTCGGTGACAATCCTCTGGTACCTCTACTCAGCCTTCAGGGCCATCGAGCGGTGATAGCATGGAAGCCATCAGGGAGCTGACGAAGAACCACACGTTGGGCAACCCCGCCAGGCTGGCTATAATGCTCTACCTCCTGCCGAGGGAGAGGGCGCTCTTCAGGGACATCCTTGAGGTGCTCGAGCTAACACCGGGCAACCTCGACTCCCACCTCAAAGCCCTTGAAAAGGCAGGTTACATTAAAGTTTACAAGATCATAGCGGACAGACCGAGGACCGCGGTGAAGGTTACTGAAAAAGGTGCAATGGAGACCGCGAAGTACATGCGGGCGCTCAAAGAGGCCCTCTCGGCTATCGCTCCCCAAGACTGAAGGGGTAACCCTCCCTCCTAACCAGCCACAGGCCGAAGAGGGCCCCAAGGGTGTCCATGAGCAGGTCGCGGAGCTTGTTGGCAAGGCTCTCGCGGATGAAGCTTATCTCCGTTTCGCTGAGCTTTTCAGCAACTTCCCAGCCGGTGGAGAGGGCGTAGAAAATCAGGAAACCGTAAAGGACTGCCTCCCGTTTTGAGAGCCTTATCCCAATCCTATCCAGTTCCGAGAGGATTTCAACGACGATGAGCCACACCGTTAAGCCGCCGAGGAAGTGGCTTATCATGTCGGCGTTCCTCCAGTCCTTGTGGAAGAGGTCGTAGTGGGTGAAGGGCACATTGACGAGGGAGACGTGGACCGCTATGAAAACGGCAAGCAGGGCCATAGTCCGCTCGTTGTACAGCGGGGCCAGAAAGGGCCGGAGCTTTGCAGGCGGCTCGGGAAGCTTCTTGGGAAGAATTAGGGGTATGGAGAGGCCGATCATTGCGACGAGCGTGCGGTAGACGTGGTCTTCGCGGCCGTTGAACAGGGCCGTCATGAAGCCAAGGAAAACCACGAATATCGAGAGGGCTATAATACTCCGCTCCCTACCGATGTCAACCACCAGTTATTGTGGGATTCAAAAATTAAAAGCGTTACGCCTTTTGGCGCTCTTCTTTCTCCTCCTCAGCCTTTCTCATGAGCTCTTTCTTCCTCTCCAGCCTGTACTCCTCCACCAGCTGTAGGAGTCTCTCCGCTTTCCTCTCCTCGTCCTCTTTCTTCCACCTTTCCATGAGCTCTGCTATGGCGTTCTCGAGGGTCTCGCGCTCAACGACGGCGAACTCGTCAACTCGCTTGACATCCAGCTCTTCGGAGAGGAAGAACGGGACGTGGGCCTCGCGGAGAACCACCTTCACAGGTTCAGGAAGGGGCTTCTCGGTTATCAGGGCCCTGATCCTCTTTTCAACCAGCTCCTCCGCTATTGCCCTCCCTGCACCGGCGGGGTTCACGACAAAGAGGACATCCCCCCTCCTCAGCCCAACTTCGCGCTCTATCCTCTCGAGCTCGCGCCAGCTCAGCACTTCCATGACCTTTAAAGGGACGGCAGAGCCGCGGATCTCGACCACGTTCATGCGCTTGACCTGCACAAGGTCCCTGCCAAGCCGCTCGATGACGGCTTTAGCTTCTCTCAGCTGCCTCTCAAGCACCTCTATGCGCTTCACCTTGGCCTCCAGCTCCCTCTCGCGGAGAACCTTCCTCCTAACTTCTTCGTCGTAGTCCGCTATTCTGCGCTCCAGCCGCCCTATCGTCCTCCTCTGCTCCTTGATGATTTCCCTCAGCTCGCGGTTCTCGTTCTCCAGCATCTCAATTCTCTTTTCCAGCTCCCTTATGCGCCTGAGATAAGGTTCGAGGTCAGGGGCTTCCCTAACCTGCTCATCTCTGTTTTCCTCGACCTTTGGCCTCTCCCTGAGGGAGACCATCTGCATCGCCTCGCCGAGGTTGTAGCCCTGTATAACGAGGGCCTTAACCTCGTCGGCTTTCTTGGAAAGGCCGGCTTCTCTCAGGCGCGCATCTATGTGCTCCAGCTTCGGCTTGAGGCGGAGGTAGGCCTTGTAAGCCGCGGCCAGGGCATCCCTCTGGTGGTCGTCGTCGACGGTAATTCCCAGATTCCTCAAAAGCTCGTTCTTCTCCTCTATCCTCAGACTCTCCCTGGGGACAAAGAGGTTCGCTTTAAAGGAGCGCGCTATCTTCTCGACGAAGCCTGGAGCGGGAGAAACATCGGTGGCGACTATAACCGGATGCCCGATCTCACTGACGAAGCGGAAGACCTCGCCGACCGGCATGTTCCTCTCGCTGTGGAGAGCTATTATCCTTCCGTTCAGGTCTATAGCCGCTATGCCGACGGTTATCCCGGGATCGATTCCAACTATTATGCTCTTCCTCTCCTTTACTGCCTCCTCTCCCTTGAGCGGTGCGAAGCCTAGCTCGGCTCTCTCCACCGGGTAAATCCTGACCTCAACGTCCCCGCCGCGCATGGGCCTTATCAGCCCGGCGAGCTCTTCCCTGCTTGCGTAAAT
This sequence comes from Thermococcus pacificus, assembly GCF_002214485.1. Lineage (NCBI taxonomy): Archaea > Methanobacteriati > Methanobacteriota > Thermococci > Thermococcales > Thermococcaceae > Thermococcus > Thermococcus pacificus. The sequence continues at coordinate 388,453 of NZ_CP015102.1, read as the reverse complement.
CCTGAACTCCCCCCTCGCCAGGCCGTAGTCCCTCTCCTCGGTTTCGAGGTCGAAGGGTATATCGGCCCTCCTAAGTCTGTCCTCTAGCTCCCTCACCTTGTCGCGGACGAGGTTGTGCACCCTCTTCCTGTAGCGGTCCTGGCTCCAGCCACCCTTCCCGTGGCTCCTCCCGCGGGTTACCTTTACGATGACCTCATCCTCGAAGGCGAGTACTTCATAACCTACCCCCTTGCTCGCGAGAAGGGCACAGAGCTTGGCCTCCTCGTAGGGGTCAAAGCGGTCGGCGGTTCTTATCCCGTGCTCTTTGGCCAGGCTCTGCAGGCTTCTCTGCTCGCCGGGTTTTCCTGTGACCTGGACGAGCTTCGTTTCGGGCGGTAGTGAGCGGAGAAACCTCCTGAGGTCGTCGCCGAGCTCAGTAACGCTGTCAATTGCAACGATATCAGGCCTCTTACTTTGAATGAAGCGGATTAGCCTGTAGAGTGTGAACTCACCCTTTCTCTCAAGTTTTCCGTTGAACCAGCTCACGACGGCGAACTTCTTCGGGTTCTCGCTTATTACGTCAACCCCAAAGATTAGAATAAGCCTCACCTCTCATGGGGAGACTTCCCTCAGGCCCTTTAAAACGTTAGCCAAATGTCCAGGTTCGTTCATTCGAACCAAAAGGTTATAAATAGTTATCTAAATGTAACGGCTTAAATCAAAACGGTGGTATCATGAAGATGAGGGTTGTTTTTGACAAGGAGTACGGCCTCCTCTCCGGGGTTTACATGGTGCGCGTCAGGGAGTTGGAGTTCGACGAGGAGCTCAAGGAAGTCCTAGACGGAGTGGATCCAGCTATCAGAATAAGAGGCGAAGAAGTAAAGCTCTCGGAACTAACGGAGCGATCCTTTGAGCTCCAGACGAGGGAGGAGGCAGAGAGGACCATGGGAAATGTGAGAGTGGCACTGATAGAGGCCCTCAGCGCTTTAATAGCCAGATTTAAGGAGGCCCAGAGCTTCAACGGCTCCGTTTCGTACGAGATAGACTTCAACGAACTCTGACTTAAATCACCCTTCCCACTCAATCGAGACTTCCACAGCCCTTTTAATCGCCCTGTTTATCGTCTCCTGCGCCATCGATGGTCTCGGTTTGTCAAGGGCCTGCTCGTGGCTGAAGGGCACGTGTATGAAGCCCGCCCTCGTTTCCATCCCCGCAACCGCTATCGTGTGGAGGGCAGTAAACATGGCCGTATTGCAGACGTAGGTCCCGGCCGTGTTTGAAACAGACGCCGGTATCTTTTCTTCTCTAAGTGCCTTAACGATGGCCTTTATCGGGATTGTGGCGAAGTAAGCGGCTGGAGCGCCTTCAAAGACCGGCTCGTCCTCCGGGGCAAAACCCTCGTTGTCCGGCATTTTGCTGTCCATGACGTTTATCGCGACGCGCTCGACGGTGATGTTTGGCCTGCCCCCGGCCTGGCCCGTTAGAACAACCACATCTGGCCTTTCCTTCACTATGAGTCTTGGAAGAATCTCCCTGACTCCCCCAAAAGTCACGGGGAGCCGGTGTTTTACTAGTTCTGCCCCGTTTATCTCATCTGGAAGTGCTTTAACGGCCTCCCAGGAAGGGTTTATGCTCTCGCCTCCAAAGGGCTCAAACCCAGTCACGAGAACTTTCATCCGAATCACCGAAAAGGTTAGGTTTTTAGGCTTTAAAAACCACTCCCATTGAGGGGTGAGGATGAAGTACGATGTTCTGATCATCGGTGGGGGGCCCGCCGGCAACTACCTGGCCAACCTGCTCGCGAGGGACTTCAGTGTTGCCGTCGTCGAGAAGAAGGGCTCCTTCGGGGGAAAGGCATGCACAGGGATAATCGGGGCCGCCAGCTATGAAAGGCTGGGGTTGCCCGAGGAGGCCGTGCTCAACAAGCTGCGCGGGGCTGTCTTCTACTCGAGAATACAGAGCTTTGAGATAGCGAGAAAGACGCCACAGGCTTACATCGTGGACAGAAAAATCCTTGAGAAAACACTGGCGGAGAGGGCCGTGAAGCGGGGCGCTGAGTATTACATGGCGACGACATTCCGTGGCTTCAAGAACGGGAGGGCCGTTCTCCAGCACCTCGGCGAGAGACTGGAGATAGAGGCGGACTTTTACGTTGGAGCCGACGGCGTTTCGAGCACCGTGGCGAAGGCGATAGGGGCCAAAACAAACGCGGAATTCTTAAGCGGCTACGAGGTCGAGGTGGTTGGCGATTTTAAGGAGGATTTCGTCGAGGTATGGGTGAACAAGGATATAAACGACGAATTCTTCATGTGGGTGGCACCTGTGAATGGGGGACTGGCGAGGGTCGGAACGCTGGGAAGCATTGAGGCCCTAAACCGGTTCCTGCGGATGAGGATGCTCAAACCGACCTCAATAGTCGAGTTTAAAGCTGGAAGCGTCGGCTTCGGCTGGAGAAAGCCATGGGTGAGAGACAACGTGGCCCTCATAGGCGATGCGGCGCTCCAGATAAAGCCCACCACTGCGGGGGGTATAGTATTTGGAGCGATCTGCGCCCACGCGCTGAGGGAAGCACTCCTCTCCGGAAGGCCTGGGGACTACGAGAAGCTCTGTGGGAATGTTAAAAATCAGATAAGCTTTGGCCTTCGCTTCAGGAAGGTGTTCAGGGGGATGGGCCAGGAGGACATCGAGAAGGTCTTCGAGGTTCTCGGAAGCGACGAGGCGAGGGCGGTCATAGAGGGGCAGGCGGACTTCGACGACCACGTGAAGACAGCCAAAGCGCTTCTGAGGAGGCCAAAGCTCCTCGCAAAGCTCATAAGGATAAGCCCATCGATAGTCCGCTACCTCGTCTGAAGTCCGGGGGTGGTTCCATGGCAACGTGGAGGATGGGCCTGCAGGAAGAGTACCTCAGGGCAATAGCCGAAGGGCGGAAGAGGATCGAGGGCCGCCTGTACGACGAGAAGAGACAGGGGATAAGGCCTGGGGACACGATAATCTTCGAGAACAAACTGATGGTCGTGGTGAAGGACATCAGGGTTTATTCCTCCTTCAGGGAGATGCTTGAGAAAGAGGGCCTAGAGAACGTCCTGCCCGGCGTGGAGAGCATCGAGGAAGGAGTGAGGGTCTACAGGCGGTTCTACAGTGAGGAGAAGGAGAAGAAGTACGGCGTTGCGGCGATAGAGGTCGAGCCCGTCGGGTGGGTTGGAGAGCCGCTCACCTAGCGAGCCCCTCAAACTCCCTTTCAATCTCGTCGATACACTTCTTGGCCTCCCTGTATTCCCTCTCGTTGAAAAAGGAAGGAAAAATCACAGATACCTCTCCTTCACCCAGCGGATAAAGTAGTCTGGGTTCAGCTCCTCGCCGATGGCCTTCTTGAGGAGTTCCTTCGGCGGGTAGATGGAGCCGTACCTGTGGACCTTCTCGCGGAGCCAGGCCTTTATCGGCTCGAACTCGGCTTTAGCTACCTTCTCCTCGAAGTCCGGGATGTCGTGCTTGATGTGATAGTAGAACTGGGCCGCGAGGAGGGTTCCGATGCTGTAGGTCGGGAAGTAGCCTATCGTTCCGTGAGCCCAGTGGATGTCCTGGAGGATTCCCTCCGCGTAGGTCTTCGGCCTTATGCCGAGGAGCCTCTCCATCTCCTCGTTCCAGAGCTCCGGCAGGTCCTTGGCCTTAACGCCCTCGTTGAGCATCATCCTCTCGAGCTTGAAGCGGAGGAGTATGTGGAAGTTGTAGGTTACCACGTCGGCCTCGGTCCTGATGAAGTCCGGGCGAACCATGTTGAAGTAGAGGTAGACATCTTCTGGTGTGTAGTTGCCCATGAACGGGAGGTTCTCCTTCAGGACGGGGTAGATGAGTCCAGCGAACTCCCTCGACCTGCCGATGATGTTCTCCCAGAATCTGCTCTGGCTCTCGTGGATTCCGAGGCTTACCCCTCCAGCTATCGGCGTGAACATGAACCTCTCGTCCTGCTGGAGCTCGTAGAGAGCATGCCCGAACTCGTGGACTGTACTTAATATCGTCCTCCTGAAGTCGTAGCCCTCGTATCTAGTAGTGATTCTGACATCGCGGATGCCGAACTCGGTTGTGAACGGGTGAGCGGAAACGTCGAGCCTTGAGCGAACGCCGAGTGGGAAGCCGAACTTCTCGAGTATCCAGAGGTTAACGCGCTCCATCTGCTCCCTCTCGTACTTCTCCTTCTCGAGCGGGTGGTTCTGGGGAACTTTACCCTCTTCCATGATTTTCTCAAGGAGCGGCTTGAGCTCCTTCTCGAGCTTCTCGAACATCCTCTCGACTTCTTTGGTAGTGAGGCCCTCCTCGAAGAGGTCGAGCAAAGCGTCGTAGGGCTCGTTCTCATAGCCGAGGTACTCAGCGGCGCGCTTTGCCAGATCGATGATTTTGTCGAGCCAGGGCTCGAACTTGGAGTAGTCGTTGCTCCTCTTCGCTTCCTCCCAGGCCTTCGTTGCCTGGCTCGTAACCTCGCTCATCTCCCTTAGGAACTCGGGCGGGAACGAGCGGCTTATTCTTATCTGCCTGTCGAGAACGCGGACGACGCCGTGTTCGTACTCGTTGAGGTCTTCAATCCCTTTGGCCTTCTCCACAAGCTCAACGAACTCAGGCTTGAGGAGGAACTCCTGGCTGAGGACGCTTAACTCGCCCTGGGCAACGCTCCTCTCAAGGATTCCTTCCCTGGGCATGTTGACCTCCATGTCCCAGCCGAGGACGCTCTGGGCGTGGCCAATAGCCCATATGCGCCTGTACTTCTCAAGAATCTGCTTTACGGTCTCGTTCTGGAAAACCGACTCCATATTAATCACCGAAAATTTTTGGACTGGAATCTTTTAAACCTTTTCGATGGGCATCTGAACGCGCGAGTAAAAACCGATTACTCCGACCGGAAACGGCTTAAATGCGGTGGTATACCACCTGAAAAAAAGGGGAAGGTGATGGTAATGGGGTTCGACTTGGTGGTGCTCGGTCACGTCTCAATCGATCACATACGCATGCCCGGAAAACCTGAGGTAATACTCCCGGGAGGTGCCGCGGCGGCAGTTGCCACTTCCGCCGCTCTGGCTGGAGCCAAAGTGGGGCTGGTCACGAAGGTCGGAGAGGACTTTCCGAAGGAGTGGCTTGAAAAGCTGGCCTCACTCTTGGACGTGAGGGGCGTTCACGTTCTCCCGGGCAAAACGATACACATCTACATGATCTACCATGAGGATGGGAGTGTTGACGCACCGGTGGACATGGGAGTCGCCCGGATGATGGGCGAGACCCCCATTCCCGAAGAGTACCTTGATTCAGAGGTCTTTCACATAGCACCAATCCCGCCAGAGGAGCAGTTGAAGGCCCTAAAGAGGCTTGATGGGAAGAGAATAAGCCTCGACTTCAACCCGACTTACATGGGGGACTACCTGAGCAGAACAGACCTCATGAGGGAGATAGTTTCCCGCGTTGACGTTCTCTTCCCAAACGAGAGAGAGGCCTTGGTCATAACGAAGGCTAAAACGGTTGAAGAGGCCGCGGAGAGGCTCCACGAATGGGGGGCAAAGCTGGTTGTGGTAACACGCGGCGAGAGAGGGGTTCTGCTCTACGACGGTGAGTTCAGGGAGTTCGAGGCACTTCCAATAAGCGAGAATGAGATAGTCGACCCAACCGGAGCCGGCGACGCGTTTGCAGGCGGCTTCCTCGCTGGATACTCGCGCGGAAAACCGCTTGAGGAGTGCGTAAGGCTCGGTCTCGAGAGGGCCAGGGAAGTCCTGAAAAAGGAGGGGAGCTGGAGCGTTTAATCTGTGGCGAGCCTTGCGAACAGGTAGAGGACTATCAGGAGGAGCGCGGCTATAGCCGTCACCTCGAGCCGGGGCAGAACCGGCGAAAGGGAGGTCATCGCTAGGTACGTTGGAAAGGCCAGCAGCGTTACCGCTATCAGGATGGCGTAGTGCTCCAGAGGGGACCGCTCCCTGTCGAGGTATCCGAGCTCTATGGCCATGACTGCTAAACTCATGACCACCAGCCCGTAGAGACCGCCGGTTTTTGTGTAGATGAGGTAAGCGCCGACGGAGACGAGGAAGAGCGTCCCTATGAAGTACCACTGGATTGCCATGAGGCCGAGGGGGATGAGCAGGAGCGTTCTATGGTCCAGCCTCCATAGGAGGACGAAGAGCAGGACTAGGGGGATGAGTGAGTAGAGACGGCGCTTTATCTTCATACTCCCACCACCTCAGCTATCGCTGCCTTCAGCGGCTTCCTGACGTCCCAGTCTATTATTATCCCGTAGGCGGCCATCTTCTTGAGGGCCGCCTTCCTCTGGAGGGAGAGGAGCTTGAGGGCCAGTTCCTCCTCGCGGCTCTTCGGCTCGACGGCGGTGTAGGGGTCTGGACTGATGACGGCCACGTTGTAGCCGAAGGAGGCCATTATCTTCAAAGCCTCCCTGCTCTCCTCCGTCAGGAGGGGTGAGAAGTAGACCAGTTGCGCCCTCGGGGGAAAGTGGGAGCGTATTAGGTGCTCCACTTGGTAGGCTATCATGTTGTTCCTGTCCGGCCTTGCCGTGCTCAGGAAGTCGATGCACTTGAAGAAGTGCCTCTTGCCGTAGTCGGGGCGAACCCATAGGGGGGCGTCCTCGGCCAGGAGAAGACCGAAGCTCGTGCCGCTGTTGAGGGCGTTGAGCATGAGGGAAGCCGCGGCGCGGATGAGGTTGTCGAAAACGAGCTCGCCGGTGTAGGAGGCGTCGACTATGAATATCACGTCAACCTTCCTCTCGCTCTCGTACTCGTTGGCCATTATTCTTCCCGTTCTAGCGGTGGCTTTCCAGTTGATTATCTTGAGCGGATCGCCTGGCTGGTACTCCCTTATGGCGTGGAACTCAACGCCCTCGCCGACCCTTGGGGAGGGGAGTGCACCCACGGTTATCTTGGTTCCCCTCGTTGAGTACGGAGTTGGGACGTCCTCGATTATGGGAACGCCGATGACTTCAGTGTAGAGGTCGAACTTCTTCGTGAAGTGGAAGAAGCCGAAGGGGTCGCGGTAGCTCAGCTCGACCCAGTTGAACTCGTGTATTCCGCGCTTCACGCGCACCTTGTAGCGGAACTCCCTCGTTTCTCCCTTTGACAGCGAGACGACCCACTCCCTCTCACCCTCTATGAGTTCCAGCTCTTCCGGAAGATCTTCCCGTATCTTGAGGCTCGGTATCCGCTCCTTCGATTTTATTCTGAGGACTACCTCGAGCTCGCTCCCCTCTAGGAAGCGGTTGTGAGGAATAATCCTCTCCAGCTCGACGTCGAGCCTCGGCTTGAAGAAGAACACCGCCACGAACACCAGCCAGAGCGCCGGAAGGAGAAGGTAGACCATCTCCCAGCGGAGAAGGAGGAAGGCTATGAGGACCAGGAGCCACACGGCGAGGAGTAGCTCCTCCGTCTTCTCCGTGGGAATCATCCTGCCCTCAACAGGGCCCTTTTCATCCGGGCCTCCAGCGTTCATTCCTCCTGGGGGAAGTGGAGCCGTCTGCACCCTTCCACCTCACTCGAATTTAGGAACCGGAACCTTTCCAAGGAGCTTCTCCATTATGCTCTCCTGGCTCACCTTGGTGTACCAGAGCTCCCTCTTCAGGATGAGCCTGTGGCTCAGGGCCGGAACCGCGACAGCTTTGACGTCGTCCGGAATCACGTAGTCCCTTCCCTCGAGGGCGGCGTATGCCCTTGAGAGCTTGAGGAGGGCCAGGGACCCCCTCGGAGAGGCGCCTATCTCTATCTCCCTCTTGTCCTCCCTCGTGGCGGTGACTATGTCGGTTATGTACTCCAGTATGGCGTCGCTGACGTAGACGTCCTCAATGGCCCTCTGCATCTCGACGACCTGCTCAGCGCTCAGTATCGTTTGAATGTCCACGTCCTCCTTCTTCCTCGCCATCCTCCTGCGGAGTATCTCTATCTCCTCCGCCTTGGTCGGGTAGCCGACGCGGAGTCTGACCAGGAAGCGGTCGAGCTGGGCCTCGGGGAGGGGGTAGGTTCCCTCCTGCTCTATCGGGTTCTGGGTGGCTATGACGATGAAGGGCTTCGGCAGGACGTAGGTGTTCCCCTCAACCGTTACCTGCCTCTCCTGCATCGCCTCGAGCAAAGCCGACTGGGTCTTTGGCGGGGCGCGGTTGATCTCGTCCGCGAGGAGGACGTTGGTGAAGACCGGCCCCTTCCTGAACTCGAACTCGAGCGTTTTCTGGTTGAAAACCGAAACGCCGAGGATGTCACTGGGGAGCAAATCCGGCGTGAACTGGACGCGCGTGAACTGGACTCCTAAAGCCTTCGCGAAGCTCTTTGCCATCAGCGTCTTGGCCAGCCCCGGGAGATCCTCCAGCAGGACGTGGCCGTCAGCTAAGATGGTGGTCAGTATCAGCTTCAGCACTTCCTCCTTCCCGACTATCGCCTTGCCGACCTCGTTGAGGACGGCGTTTCCCTTCTCGTGTATCTCCTCAATCTTCATTCAGATCAGCCTCCACTATCTTGAGTGCCCTCTCGAGGTTGTCCAGAAAGTCCCCCTCCGAGCGGAGGGCTTTAATGGCTTCGTTCGGCTCGGAGAGGAGTGAGCGGTAGGCGGAGTTGTAGTCATCGGAGAGGGTGGCGTAGATATCCACTATCTTCTCCTCAATCAGGGAGCGGGCCACCCTTCCGCTTCTGGCCTTCTGTATAAGGGAAACCGTTCTCTCGACGTCGGTCTTCCTCTCAACCTTCATCCCGCGCTTGAGTCTCGGTCTCGCCACCTGTATCTCAATTCCGAACAGGAAGAACGCCAGGAATGCACCGAGAAAGAGGACGGAGAGCCATCTGATGAGGTAAGAGCCTGCCATCGTGGCAACTAGGAGCAGGACGATGCTTGCCACTATGACGGCCTTATGGAGCCTCATTCAGGACACCCCTCATCTTTCTGTAGAGTTCCAGGGCCCTCTCCGCATCGTCCCAGGTGACCTTTTCGGGGGCGTACTTCGCCTTCTCAAAGAGCCTCGTGAGGTTGGTGAAGGGCTCCCTGAGGAGGGAGACGTTGACCTTACCGGCGTGCTCCCAGTGGGTCCAGCTCTCCCTGTAAGGTATTCCGAGAACCTCGAGCCAGAGGACGGCGTTCTTGTATATCCCTACCACAGCCTCCCTCGGGTCGGAGAACATTTCGAAGCCCAGCTCGTCGACCTTTCTGTCGAAGTTCAACGCCCTTTTGCGCATCCTCTTTCTCTCCCGCTTTTTGAGGGCCTCCCTGTAGTAGGTGACGGCGAAGTAAGCAAGGCCGGCCATGAAAACCGCCAGGAAGATGTAGAGGGGGTAGCCTGTGTGCGAGAGGGGTGAGGTCGAGTTCGTGAGGGTGTTGTTGTGGTAAACCGGTGAGGGGGGAAGGACGCTGCCGTTGACGGTAACGTTGGTCGTGTTGTTGACTGGGGTGAGAAGGCCAGAGGCGTTGGAGTACTTCATCCAGTAGATTATCCCCAGCGCCCCGAGTGCCATAACGATCCAGGAAAGAAGGTATTTCAAATTATTTGCAGGGTAAAGCTTCCTCTTGAGGGGTATGTCGCGCCAGCTGAGGAAGAGCAGGGCGAGGACGATTGCGGAAAGGAGGGCAACCGCTATCACGAGAAACCCTGAGAACTCGGCGGGGCTCTTCTTAACCTCGCCTGTCTTAACGCTGTAGCTCAACAAAAGCGTCATCAATGCAAACAGCAGTCCGTAGAGTGCCGCGAATTTTACCCTGGTGGACATGTTTATCACCGATGGTACGGAGGCAGGTTTAAAAGCTTTTACCCTGAGGTAAATGTTAGGTGATGAGAGTGGAGAGGATGCCGAGGCTTTACGTTGAGGTGGATGCAGGAGAGTGTGTGGTTCAAGGGAAGGCCACGAGGGACTGCGTGATCATTCAGGGGAACATTGAGGTCTGGCTGGAAGAGGGCGACGAGCTCCCGGAGTTCATCGACTTAGAGGATGCAAAGTTCTTGGCCAAGGAGGTCTACGACCGCTTTTACCTCTACGTCGACAGGATGGAGGGCAGGATGCTCGCCGATGTTGTACTTGTCCTGCCCGACGGGAGGACAAGAATTTACCTGAAAAAAGGGGACGAGCTCATGATACTCCCAGTTGAGGGCTACACGAAGACGATAATAGCCAACGTCGGGAACAGGGTTAGAAAGGGGGATGCATTCGCGGCCGTGACCACCAGGAAAGGGGAGGTGCACTACCTCAAGCCGCCTAAGACCGGAACCGTTGTTTTCATAGATGAGATAACGGACAGACCCCACTACGTCTACTACATTCTGCCAGAGGAGTGATTTTTCTTTTTAACTGGCATCCGGGTGCATGGCAGAACTCGAATAAACGCCGTTTATCTTGAAGACTGCACCAAAAGCGTTATAAGGGGCCGGGACAAGCTCCCAACGAAGAAGATTTTGGAGTTGAAGGAAATGAAGATTGAAGCTGGAGATTTTGTGGCCTTCCACTACGTTGGCAGGTTTGAGAACGGTGAAGTTTTTGACACTAGTTATGAGGATATAGCTAAGGAAAACGGCATATTCGTCGAAGAGCGCGAGTACGGTCCCCTTGGCGTCAACGTCGGCGTCGGGGAGATCATCCCGGGCCTTGATGAGGCCCTCATAGGCATGGAGATAGGGGAGAAGAAGACGGTCGTCGTTCCCCCGGAGAAGGCCTACGGCATGCCCAACCCGGAGCTCATCATAGACGTTCCCATCTCGGAGTTCACTCAGGCTGGCCTTGAGCCCGTTGAGGGAATGTACGTCATGACCGACTCGGGGATAGCCAAGATAGCCAGGATCGAGGGGGAGAGCGTCAGCCTCGACTTCAACCACCCGCTCGCCGGGAAGACCCTTGTCTTCGAGGTTGAGATAGTGGACATACAGAAAGGGGAAGAAAAGGACTCAGGCGAGGCTGAGGCCTGAGGCGCCCTGGTAGACTATAACCCCCATTATTGCCAGCAGCAGGCTATACCTGAGGCCTGCTGAGTATTTCCCTTCTCTTATGACCCCTATTCCAAGGCCAGACACTAACGCCTGAAGGACAACGAAGCCAAGGAGTATGTTCTTGACGGTCTCGACCGGGAGGTTTATGTCGCCGACGTTCATCGAGGCCATGATCTGGGTGACCACTCCAAGGATGAGCGGGCCGATGACGCCGCTGGTTATGATGAAGAACATCACCTGCATTCCCGTCGAGGCCCTCCTCTCCTGCTTTATCCTGAGCAGCTCCCTAACGTCGTTTCCGACGAAGACGAGGACGTCGCTCATGGGAGCACCCCTTTCGAGGGCCTCTATGATGATCATCATGGAGCGGTAGAGAACCGACGAGCGCTTGTTCCTAATGGCAAAGGCCTTGAGGGCGTCCGTTGTCGGGCGACCCTTCTTTATCTCCGCCACGGTCTTCCTGAACTCGTCCGTGAGTGGTCCGAAGTTGGCCGTCGTGAGCTCCTCCAGAGCCTCGGAGAAGGATATACCTGCCCTGAGAGAGCTAGCCAGATAGAAAAAGGCATCGGGAAGCATCTTCTCCATTTCTTCGATGCGCTTCGTGATCCTCCAGTAGGGGTATCCGAAGGCCATCCCTGAGGATACCGCAATGAACGCCGCAAGCGCGTAAATCCAGTTTGAGAACATGTAGACGAGGAGGGCACCGATGACCCCCGTCAAAAGGGAGACGACGAGGTACTCCGCAGCCAGGAAGCCTATATTCGCTGAATAAATGAAAACCTCGTAACGCTTCATCCACTTCTCTGGAACGATTTTCTTAATGAGGAATATGAACACTGATGACAATCTTGGCATCGGGGTCACCTCGGCTCTCCCTTCTTGATCATGTTAACTATTATCACCGATATCGCCGGGAACGCGAAGAGCAGTACTACCGCGAGCGTCTCAGGGGGCATTATAAGTGCCCTGGCCATGACGGAACCGGCCAGTATACCGACGACAAACATCGTAGGCATGACTATCGTCAGGAACATGTAGATGAAGGCTATACCGTTTACTTTCTGGACGTACTCCACGAGCTTCATCCTGTACTCAAAGGCAAAATCCTCAGCGAGCTTGTAGAGTATCTCGGAGAGGTTTCCACCGAACTTAACGGCCCTCAATATCTGCTTGACGACCCTGCTGACGTTCTCCGAGCCCATCTTCTCGTCGAACTTAGTGAGTGCGTCCTCGAAGGAGGAACCCGCCCTCATGTCCCGGAGCATGAGTTCGAACTCCTCGGAGATGACACCGTAGTCGGCGCGGGCAACCGACAGTATTGCCTCGGATACACCAACGCCCGCACTCAAGAGTGATGCCATGTGCCTGAGGACGTAGGGCATGGCCCTCTCAACTTCAGCAACCCTGCGCTTCCAGACCATCTTGGGATAATACCTCATGTAGAAGAAGCCACCCACAAAGCCCAGAAATCCAACGAGAATGGACATATCAATTGGAAGGTAAAGGAGGTACGCGAAGATGAAGCCGAATATTCCGGCAAAGATGGCAACGCCGAGCATGAGGGCCACGTACCTGTCGGAGGATGTGAGTATGCTGGCCCTGTAGAGGTCCTGGTCAAGCCCCTTGAAAGACGCCGTCAGGGACTCAACCGGCCCCCTGAAGTAGCGGAGGATGGCCTCGGCGAACCTGTCGGAAAAGGGTTTCTGAATCTCCTTCTTCCTCCACTCGATGATCTCCTCAAGTTCCTTCTCCCTCTCGGTTTCAGCCTTTTCAACTTCGATTTCCCTCTGAAGTTCTTTGAGGGCCCTTAATCTCTCCTGGATGGTTGTACCCTGGGGAATCCTCCGTACAGGCATTTCAGCTACCTCTATAGTCTTCCCACCCAATCGCTCCAAGAAGTCGGTGATAGCCCTAACGACGCCCACTGTCACCACCCTTACATCACATTCCTAACCTTCCTACTCATCTCGGCACTACCTTCCGCTTCTATCCTCTTCAGAAGGGCATCCTCGTCTATGTAAAACTGCCTTATGTAGTGTCCAACTTTATCTATGCCCCTGATTCCCTGCTCGACCATCCATTCGAGAATTATCTTTCTCTTCTCCTTCTCAAGCTCAAGCTCGGCTATGCTCATGCCGGTGTGTTGGGCAAGGTTGTTGAGGGCCCTGCTCGGGACTCCCGTGGGGACGAGCTCGTCCTTTGCGGGGTCATACTTGTAGAGCGTGTTGAGCTGGATGCTCTCGGCCTCTATACCTGAGACCTCCGCTATCTCCGTTACCCTCCTGATGGTTCCCTTCTTCCTGCTGTGGAACCTCACCTGCATGAGGATTATATCCAGCGCCGGGATCATAATTCTGGGAACGCTCATTGGAGGGCTCTCAAGACGTACTATCGTCTCACGGGCGCTGTTGGCGTGGATCGTACCCATACAGCCATCGTGACCGGTGTTCATCGCGGTAAACATGGTCCTAGCCTCAGGACCACGAACCTCACCGACTATGATTCTATCCGGGCGCATACGGAGGGTGTTCTTGACGAGGTCGTCCATCGTGATTTCGCCCTTGCCCTCGACGTTGGGTGGCCTCGTCTCGAGCCTGACCCAGTGTTCGACGGGCAGCTGGAGCTCGGCGGTGTCCTCAATGGTGATGACGCGCTCGCTCGGCGGGATGAACATTCCCAGAGAGTTAAGTGTTGTGGTCTTACCCGAACCAGTACCACCTGCAACTAGGACGTTGGCGGGCTTAACGCCGAGTCCGTCGACGAATATCCAGAGGAGGGCCGCTATGTCGGTGTTCATGGTGCCGTACTTGATGAGGTCTATGATGGTCAGCGGATCCTTCCTGAACTTACGGATGGTTATGGTCGGGCCGTCGAGGCTTATCGGCGGTATGGTCGCATTGACACGGCTTCCATCCGGGAGGCGGGCGTCCAAGAGGGGACTCTGCTGGTCTATCCTCCTACCCACTTCCCTCGCTATCCTCTCAATGATGTTCAAAATCTCCTTGTCATTGGGGAACACTATGTTGGTCTTGCACATGTTAAAGCGCCTGTGCCAGACGTAGACGGGTTTGTTGGTGCCTATTACCATAATCTCCTCGAGGTTGTCGTCGTGGACTAGGGGGTCGAGCTTGCCGTAGCCTATCATTGATTGAACTATCATGTCCGCCAGGACCTCTATCCTCCCCTCTGAGAAGGTGGGGGCTTCGGATCTTATCACCTGTTTGACGGCGTTCATGAACACCCTTCTGCGCTCCTCGGGATTTGGGAATGCGGTGGGGTCTATCTGGAGCTCGGTTATGGCTCTATCCCTGATGCGGGCAAGTAGCTCTTCCTCGTCCTTGCTGAGCTCGGGGAGCCGAAGCTCGTAGATGGGAACCGGTTCGCCTTTAACCTTGACTATGCGGACGTTGCCGTAGGCGTCGAGAACCTCCGCCTTACCTGCGTAGCTAGCCTCCTCCACACGCGCCGAGGAGCCCAGTATGTCTTGGAGGGTGGAGGGGGGCCGGGGTTTGGGGCGGGGCCTCGGCTTCTCCACGGGCTCCTCCTTGGTCAGTATCTCTCCCAGGATGTCGGCTCCCGTGGGCCTGCTCCCGACGGCCTCCTCAGGGGTAGTGGGAGTGCTCAGGATTTCCTCCAAGTTTACGCCTCCCCCACTCCCAAGGAGGGGAAGCTCCTCCTTTTCCTTCGTCCCCTTCTTTTTCTCACCGTTAAGCATGCTCTCGAGAAGGTTATCCTCACCGTTGAGTATCTCATCGATCCACGAGACCTCTTTCTTCTTTTTCTTCTCGTCGAACACAGACTCTCACCGCCCCTGAGCAGTCCATTCGACGTGGTATTTTATCTCAACACTACTGCCCATGAATATTATCCAGACCGGGAAGTCGAGTCCAGCTTCCCCAGGGGGTTCTATCTCCGGGGTGCCAACGCTGACCCCCGTGAGGAGGGTGTTGGAAAGCTGGAACATGTTGGACATGCTGGGAAGCGGCTGGGGCTGGCTCTTCTCTGGCGGGTTGAGACCCTTGTACTTCCACACGAACTCGTCCATGTACTCGCGGTAGGTCATGGTGTAGTTGGGGGTGAAGTTGTACATCCTCGCGTCCTTGAATATAACCGGTATCGAGGCGGCGAAGAAGGTGTTGAAAACGCCGGCCCTGTTAGGGGCGTTGGTGAGCCGGAAGGTGACGGTCCCCTCATACTTGAGGACCTTTATGTGCCCGTCGTTCATGGGGAACATGGCCCTCGTGGAGATTATCTTGGGGGTGTTCACCAGCTGGGGGTACATGACGCCGCAGCTGAGCGTGGAGATGTCGTCCGGAACCTCGATGTGACCACCGTATTCGAGGCTCCCGTTGACGACGTAGTAGGTCACGTTGGTTATTTTAGCGGAGTCCCCGCAGACCGACTGGTAGTCCGCGGTCTGGAGCAGGTAGGAGTTGTTGTAGGGAATGCGGAAGTTCACGACGACCGTTTCGTAGGGCATGACCCAGAAGCCGATGTAGTAGTTAAGGGACGTCCTGTCCAGGCGGGAGGGAACGTGGTAGGAGCCACCGTTCACGCGGAAGGATGTCATCCCCTCATCACCGGAGAGCCTGAAGACGTTAAAATCATACCTTGGGTTGACTATGACGAACTTGGGGAAGGGTGCGGTATTGACTATCGTGACGTTGAGGTCGACCATAACCTCCCCGAGAATGCCTATGTTGTTGTAGGGCTTCTTATCTGGGGTCTCGCCGGGGAGGGTGTAAGTCTCGGCACTAACCAGAGAAGAGGCTAACAAAAGAATAAAGAGGGTCGCTACTAGGCGTTTCATGCCCACCACCTCAGGTCGCAATCTTGGCTATGTACAGGTACTGCTGGTTGGATAGTATGTCGGGCACGAAGATCGAGGGCACCCTTATTACCACGAGGAACTGGGCGTCCGGTTTGAGCACGAGCATCCCAGACTCCTTCTCGAGGTCGACTATCTCCCAGCCGTAGGCCCTGAGCTGCTCCCTGACCTCGTCGCTGGCCTGTATCTTTCCGGCCGCTATAGCCTTGAGTATCTCGGCGAGGTCGACGGAGTAGCTGTAGCTGGCGGAGGCGCTCTGGCTGGAGCTCTGGGTGTTGGTGTAGGTGTCGCTCGTGCTCTGGCCGTCGCTTATGGTCAAGTCCCCCGGGTTGTAGGTGGTCGAGTGATCCTCGCTATACTGGGTGCTGGATGAGACGCTCGAGGAGCTGCTCTGGCTCTGGGCCTCGTCGACTGATATAACGCCAGCATCGGTCGGGAGGAGGACAAGCTGGACGTAGCCCTCGTTGGCTATCTCCATGAACGGCGCGTTGGTGGAGTTCTTGGCGAAGACCATGACCTTGTCTCCCGGAGCGAGGAAGGCGCCGTTTATCCTGTCCCGTGTGAGGACGAGGGCGATGTCAACGTACTCGACCTTGTAAACGTTGTACTCCATGAGCTCCTTGTAGTCAAGGACTCCGCCGAGGATCGCCTTGGCATCCGACTTGCTGACTATCCTCTTGACGTTGTCCCTCTCGAGGATGACCTCCTGGCCGGGTATGGTGTCGATCCTGTAGTAGTAATAGTCCCTCCAGAGTTCGAGGAGGTAAGGGGCGGCGTTAACGGAGTTGACCTGATCGATGGTCTCCGCGCTCATGACTTGCTCCTCGAGGCTCTTCATCGAGTTCACTACCTTCGTCCTGAGGTCGTCCGGGAGTGGCATTGCCAGTATGCTCTGGAATTCGGTCTCTATCGCCCTTATCTTCTCGGCCTTGGTCTGGTTCAGAACCTTCTCGTACTTCATGCTTTCTATCTTGGCAAGGCACTCCTTGTAATCGCTCACGGCCTGATCGTAGAAGGCTTTGACATCAATGGCCCTGATCTCATCAAGCGACTGAGCGGCGTTTATCCGGTTGATGAGCTCATTCCTCACCTCTATGGGCCCGAAGGTACAGTTCCTGGACGAGTTTACAATGTCTCCCTTGAAGTAGGTGTACACTTCCCTGAGCTTCTTGTTCTTCTCCTCTGTGAGCTGTTTGGCGGCCCGATTCTGGATGTAAACATAGGCACCGACAGAGATTATGAGAATGACGATGAGGAGTACTGCGACGCCGGTGAGAATCCTCTTTCTCCTCTCCCTTTCCCTGAGGCTTCCCACGGTACGGGGCTTCCTTGGAGGTTTCCTAACCGGAGGAACAGCGGTTTTGGGGGCTTCGGGTTCTGCACTGGTTTTACCCAGCTCCCTCAAACGGCGAATCTTCGTCTCAATATCCTCGGACACGTTAAGCACCACCATCAATGTTATCTATAAACAGTTTCTCATTCTGAATAGTTTTTTGAACTTCAATCCTTATTTAGATTTCGGTGGGGTTCATGGAAAAACTGGAGGCTCGCATAGTAGAAATTCGGGGGAAGTGCCCCGTTTTTCGCTTGGGAGACAGAGTAACCATTGAAGGCCCCAGAATAAACCTAAAGGAGACGGATGCGGTGTGCACCCATGCATTCGCATCGCTGTTGCCGTACATAGTTGCACTGCGAAAGGGTATTAAGCCGGAGGAACTAGGGCTTGGCAGGGGAGAGAAAGCTTACGTGCAGTGCCTCGACCCCGGGCCGCCTTACACCGACGGCGGGACGGTCATCTTCGAGATAACGGTGGTGCGAGATGAAGGCGAGAAAGGCTTGGAGAGTGGTGAGGGAGGTAATAGATGAAGCGGACGTCGTAGTCGAGGTCGTCGACGCGAGGGATCCCATAGGAACGCGTAACAGGAAGCTTGAGAGGCTAATCATGGAAGAAGGCAAGCCACTTCTCATAGTCATGAACAAGGCTGATCTGGTCCCAAAGGAGTGGGCCGAGGAGTACAAGAGGAAGAGCGAGATTCCGGTTGTCTTCATCAGCGCGAGGGAGAGAAAGGGCACTGGAATCCTGCGGAATGAGATAAAAAAGCTCGCGAAGCCCCTCCTCGAGGAGAAGGAGAGAGTTAAGGTGGCCCTCATCGGCTATCCCAACGTCGGCAAGAGCACGATAATCAACACCCTCAAGGGCAGGAGGGCCGTTGGAACGGCACCGATACCCGGCTACACAAAGGGAAAACAGCTCATAAGGCTGAGCAAGAGGATATGGCTTCTGGATTCACCGGGAGTGATTCCCATCGATGACTTTGACGAGCTGGTCATAAAGGGCGGCTTTCCGGCTGACAAGATAGAGGAACCCGTTAAGCCCGCTTTAAAGCTAATTTCGCGCATTCTCGAAACGCGGAAGGAGGCCCTGACTGAGAAGTTCGAAATCGAGGACTTTGAGAGCGAGGAGGAGATACTCAGAAAGATAGGTGAGAGACGGGGTCTGATAAAGACTGGTGGCGAGGTTGACCTTGAGGAGACGGCTAGATGGTTCCTCAGGGAATGGCAGACCGGCCGCTTCACACTCTTTGGGAAGGGAGAAGAAAGGCCGCAGGAGTTCAAATGGGACTTCGAAGATATCCTGGAGGGGATTGAGAAAGACCTGCTCCTTGACCCGAGGAGGATACTGTGGAAATACGGGGATGAACTTCGGGAAAAGCTGGACAACCAGAAGCGCGTTGGAGTCAGGGAGATAGAGGGCTTCGCGGTCGGGATAGCGACAGGCTTCAAGAAGTGTGGTCCCGCTGTTAAGCTCCTTGAAGAACTAACTGGAAAACACGTCCTCGCGAGCGAGTGCTTCGGAAAGAAGTGGAAGGGTGTAGTGGTGGTAATGGAGTAGCTAACCTCTGGAAGAGAACAACGCCAGACCTGCGCTCAGAACTGCCATTGCAAAGCCCGGAGCCACTATCCACCACCAGTAACCGCCGTAAAGCGCCCCCTGATTCATGGCCTCTATCATGAAGGAGCCCCAGTTGGTGCCCGGGATCAGGCCAAAGAACCCAAAAACCGATATCAGCGCCACTATCCTGGCCAGGAGTATGGTTGAGTACATGAGGGAAAACTCCCCGACGGGGGGAAGTATGTGCTTTCTCAGAACCCAGAGCGTGCCGGCGCCCATACTCACTGCAGCGCTGACGTATTCGTTCACCTTCTCCCTTATCGTCATCGTCCTGACCGTCTTGGCGAACTTCCCCAGGGTTAGAAGGGCGACGAAGAACATGAAGAGGACGGAGTTTATTCTGACCTGTTCGCCGTAGCCCTGTGTGGAGAAGAGCCACACCATTACGACCAGGATGGGAAGCATCGGCAGGGCCACGAGGACCTCCAGAAGGAACGTCATGAACTCTCCAAGGAAACCGCCAACGTAGCCCGAGAGGATGCCTATGATAGCTCCAAGGAAGACTATTATGACCGTCGTGAAGAACGCGAGGTAGAGGGTGTTGTTCATCCCCTTGACGAAGCCCACCCACATGTCCCTACCGTAGGAGTCCGTCCCCAGGAGACCGTAGCAGGTTCCGAGGATTTCGACGGAGGGGGTGGCGTTCCCAGCCAGGCGAACTTCGAAGACGTACTTTCCGTTTAGGGTCTCCATATTTCCATTGCGGGAGAAAAGGAGCTCTGTTGCGGAGAAGAGGACGTAATCGGCTTCGCTGAGGTTTAGGACATCGGAAAGCGAGGAGACGACACCGGTGCGCATGTTGGTGTTGATGCTGAGATTGCTGGAGGTTGCGATACCCTTGTAAAGGGGCACCCGTATTCCATCGGGCCTTAAAACACTTATTTCAACCTCTCTACCGTAGGGAAGGCCGTAGAACCTAACATCACTCGGCTTGTCATGGTAGGTATGTTCGTAGGAAAACTCGTACACCACCGAGCCGTTCTCCCCAAGAACCGCCGGCTTCAGAGAGCTAGTAGGGGTCCTGTCCCCGAAGACGGAGAACCACGAGGGATACGCCATTCGCGGGTTGTCCTTCCAGTAGTTGACGTTCTCCCAGTTGGCAATGTCCTCATCGCTCACGCCCGCGTTTGAAAACACGACAAAAAGGGCGAAGATGACCAGTATAACCACTCCGGCTTTCCTTCCCATTTCAGCTCACCCTTGGATCGAGTATCCCCTTGATCAATTCGAGCAGCAGGGAGAAGAGGAAGGTTATGGTGGTTATGGTGAGCGTCACGACGAAGAACAAGCTGTAGTCAAAGCGCACAACGACGCCTATGGCCGGGACTATCGTCCTGACGAAGCTGGCCCTGAGGAGCGTCCCGAGGCCGCCGAGGCCAAAGAGGACGTCTATGACTATGTAATCCGTGAACATCTCCACGAACTTCTGAACCGTGAAGGAGCTCAGGACGATGGAAACGTTTCTAAGGACATGCTTCCTGTAAATTATACCTTCAGGAAGGCCCTTTGCCCTCTCAGTCAGGACGTAGGGCTTTCCAAGCTCGTTCCTCACCTCGTGGGCTACAGTGACAATGAACTCCCAGACGTAGACGAACACAAGCGTGGAAACCGGAAGGACAAGGTGCCAGAGGACGTCGAGGAGGTCATCGAAGCCCTCTTTTGGTGGAGTGCTCCTCAGACCGGCGATGGGGAAAAGCTCAAGCTCGACGGCGAAGACCGCTATCAGAACAGCCCCTATCCACCAGGAGGGCAGTCCATTGAAGAAGCGCGCCAGTCCCTCTGCCGTCCCAAGAAACCTCCCGTTTGTCAGCTTGAAGCCAAGGAAGATGCCCAGGAGAATAGTCAGGACAATAGCCAACCCCATGACGGCGAGGCTCACCTCTATGACGTGGACGAAGTCGTACTTGGGGTCCTGGCGGTAGTAATCGAAACTCTTCCTGAGGAGGTCTATCCCCATGAGGAGAAGGTTGTCGGTTCGGACTCCCTTCGCCTTTGTGATTGCGCGATAGTAGTACTCCTCAACCGTCAGCCCCTCCCTTGTGGCGTTCCTCTCGAGCTCTTCGTAGAAGGCAGGGTTGGAGTTGCGGATATGGCGAACGGCCTCATGGGTGTACTCCCAGGCTACCTTGTTGGAGCTGGCACCTGCCACCAGGACTATCACGAGAAGAACGCCGAGATAGACTGCCACCAGCCTGGTCAGGGTTCTGATTGGGAGTCTCATTGCTTATCTCCCCTGTGATGGAGGTTATCCTTGGTGAGAACAAGATGTGCTTATCAAGTATCTTTCAAGATATGAAGAACTAACAAATGCATTGCCATCCATATACCTTCACCACGTAGGAGTCTGTGACATCATTGACTTATAAAAATTACGTTTGCCAAAATTAACAGTTAGACAAATTAACTTGTAGTTGCTGATAAAATGCCACGGAATACAATCGGATAGGACCATTTTAATATTTAACAACTGGGTTATAATCTGGGCACATTACTCAAAACAAAGCTTAAAATAGGTGGCTGGAACACCCATTACCATGAGGCTACTGCTCACCACATCACAGGGAATCGAAGATCTGGCAAAGGCTGAAGTTGAGAATCTGCTCTCGGAACTTGGAGTTCCGTTTCGAGTGGAGGAGAAGCCCCTCGGCGTTGAAGGTCGTGTTTTAGCAGAGGTTGGCGAGGCCTTCTACACCGACGAGAAAGGCCGGAAGAGGGAGCTGAGCGTTGGCACTTATCTCAACGAGCGCTCAAGGCTCCTCCACAGGGTCATAGTCGAGATGGCGAGTGACAGGTTTGAGGGGATTGGAGAGGATGAGCCTGAAAAAGCTCTGGGGAGAATAGAGGATTTTGTGGCTTCCCTTCCAGTGGAGCGCTTCGTAAAGGTGAGCGAAAGCTTCGCCGTCAGGAGCTTTAGGAAAGGAGAACATAAGATAACGAGCCTTGATATATCCAGAACTGTTGGAAAAGCCATCTTTGACCGCCTATCCCGCTTCGGAACACCGAGGGTCAACCTCGACCACCCGGCGGTTATCTTCAGGACGGAGCTTGTAGGGGAGGTTTTCTTCCTTGGAATAGACACGACCGGCGATTCATCGCTCCACAAGAGGCCCTGGCGCGTTTACGACCACCCAGCCCACCTCAAGGCCAGCATAGCTAACGCTCTCATAGAGCTGGCGGAACCCGATGGAGGTTCATTCATTGACCCCTTCTGTGGTTCTGGGACCATTCCAATCGAGCTCGCCCTGAGGGGCTATTCCGGAAGGGTAATCTGCCTCGAGAAGTACCGGAAGCACCTCCGCGGGGCGGAGATGAACGCCCTCTCGGCCGGCGTTTATGACAAAATCGAGTTCATCCTCGGCGACGCGACGAAGCTGAGCGAGTACGTTGATAGGGTTGATTTTGCGGTGAGCAATCTCCCCTACGGCCTCAAGATAGGGCGGAAGAGCATGATACCCAAGCTCTACATGGATTTCTTTGGTGAACTCGCCAAAGTCCTCGAGAAACGCGGCGTCTTCATAACGACTGAAAAGAAGGCGATAGAAAAGGCGATAGAGGAGAACGGCTTCGAGATCAAACACCACCGCCTAATCGGCCACGGCGGGCTGATGGTTCACACCTACGTGATAGAATAGCGAAAAATCCAAGGAAAGAAAAAACAGAGCTCAGGCCTTCATGGCCCTGACGGCTGCGAGGGTCTCCTTGAGATCCTCATAGCCGTAGCGGAGGTACTTCCTCCCCTCTTTCTCGTAACCGTCGGCGAAGGCACTCCAGGCCCTGTTGAGGGCCCTTTCGCCCCTGCTGAAGATGCTCATGATCTTTCCATAGGTCATGAGGCCCTCAATGCGGAGCGGCTGGGCCTTCTCGGCGAACTCGTCGAGCTCCTCGAGTATCTTGGTGAGCTCGGCGTGGGCCTTCTCAGCCGGGGCGTCGAGGATCTTCTCAAGTCTGCCTATGGCCTCTCCGAGTAGCCTCTCTAGCTCCCCGACCCCACCGGTTCCACTCTCGGCGGCCCTGTGGAGCTCTTCCCTGGCACCCTGGCGCCTGAGGACTATTCCAGCCCCCATAACGGCGAGTGAAGCGGCCAGACCGCCCCACATGGGCGGTATCCTGGCGGCGGCTATTGAACCGGCTATGAGGCCGGCGGTGAGGAGGACGTTTCCTGCGAGCTTCTTCATTCCCATCACCTCACGGGTGGATGACTCCTGCAACGGTGAGAACTGCGAAGAGGAGGGTCATAGCTGCCTCACCGACCATCAGTCCTGCGGCGACTGGGAGGACTTTCTCGGTTATGAACTCACTGCCCTTCTTCCTCTTGACGACCTCGTGGGCGATACAGCCGAGTCCGTAGGGCAGGATGTAGAGCATCGGCAGGTACATCGAGAGTCCGACGAGGACTCCGAGTCCCGGGATCCCGCTGAGCGAGAGTGCGAAGCCGAGGATTCCTCCGGCGATGAACTTGTCAACGGGGACGTTTCCGCCGAGGATGGAATCGACCATGGACTTGAGGGCCATTGCCTGAGGTGCTGGGACGGTCTCGTTGCCGATGCCGTAGGCCTTCCAGATGAGGTCAACGACGGTGAGGGCTATTATCGGGCCTATCCAGGCGGTGAGCAGCTCAACCTTCTGCTGCCTGGACGGTATGCCTCCGACGAGGTGGCCGGTCTTGAGATCCTGCATCATGTCGGCCGCACCGGATATGGCGACGCCGACGGTGGCGCCGAGGAGTATGGTCAGCGGCACCTGCTTGCCAGTAAGGTAGAGGAGTATCATGACCGACACGAGTGAGAGGCCCGAGACGGGGCTCCAGTCGGTCATTCCGGTGGACATTGCCACGAGCAGTGAGGCGACGAATATCCAGGCGACACCGACGATGGCGGTGAGCAGGCTCCTGCCGATGCCGAGGTTGCCAAGCTTGTAGGTGGTGACGAGGAGCAGCAGGAAGGCGAGGGTTATTCCGGCGTAGAGGTACTTGATCGGGAGCTCCTCGTTCCTGCCGGTGCCGAGCCTGCTCGCGTTGGCTATGCTCCTGAGAGCAACTATGATGACCGGCATCGAGAGGATAAGACCGGCTATCGAACCGCCGAGGAGCATACCGATACCGAGCGGCCTGGTCATGTTGGCGTAGACGAAGTCACTGACTGCGCTGCCGGTGACGTCGCTCGGGAGCCAGCCGAGGCTCTTAACTATCGGGGTTATGATGTAGTAGGAGAGTACTCCACCGGCGAGAACTATGAGACCGTTCCTTCCGGTGATGAGACCCATACCAAAGACCATCAGCGAGAGGGCCATGGCTAAACTGACCCAGTCAGGGAGGTGGAGTATAGCACCGAGGTCGATGTACTCAGGAATGATCTCCGGGAGGCCGAGCACGGGGAACTGCTGGATGAGGTAGACGAGGGCACTGATCCCCATGCCGAGGAAGAGGAGCCTGGCCTTCTCGATTCCGCTTCCAGGAGTCTTGAGGACGGTTGCAACAGCGGTTCCAGTCGGGAAGCGGAGCCTGTCTATTTCGATCATCTGCTTCCTTAGCGGTATGATGAAGGTGATTCCGAGTATTGCTCCGGCCGCGGTGGCGAGGAAGAAGTATGCGGTGTTTATCTCCTGGTGCAGCCCCATGATGTAAAGGGCCGGTATGGTAAAGATGACTCCTGAGACCGATATGTTGACTGCGGAGGCGATGGTCTGGACGATGTTGTTCTCCACTATCGTGCCCTTCTTGAGGATTCCCCTGAGGACTCCCCAGCCGACGATTGCAGCTATGGCAGAACCGCCGGAGGTGAAGCCCATTATCATTCCCGCGTAGGTGAAGCTGGCCGCCATGAAGGCGCCCCAGATAACGCCGAGAATCACGGCCGCGGGAGTTATTTCGCGGTAGTTTTCATCCGAATCACCACGCTTCCAGTTGGCATCAGCCATTTCTCAACCCCCTGCACAGTTGTGGACATTCATGTGCACATGTTTGTGGAACGTGCAATCCTTCTGTATTGTCCCTTTCCCAAATATAAAGTTTTTCAGGCTTGTAAAGGCCAGAAGAGCGAGTTTAAAGCCAGGAAAGGGCTAAAGGAGTCTTTTATGTCGTTTTCAGGTGGAGTGTGAACAAAGGTTCATCAACATTATGAACAAGTGAACACTAACGCACATTACGACATTGTGGTCTCGAAGGGCCTTTGCCGGACAGTTTAATGTGTCGAACGATGACCAGTGGGATTTGAAAAATCCAGGAACGACTCCAGAAAACAGAAATAAAAATCAAGGCCACTGTCTCAGCACAGTATCGAGTCCTCGGCCAGAACGTCGAACTCGATCATTCCAATCCCTTCTATCCACGCTTCCACTCTATCGCCGTGCCTCAGCGGGCCGATTCCGGCAGGAGTTCCAGTGGCTATGATATCGCCCGGCTCTAGCGTCATGACGGAGCTTATGTACTCAATCAGCTCCGGAACCTTGAAGACCATCTGGCTCGTCCTTCCGAGCTGTCTCAGCTGGCCGTTCACCTTAAGGCCGATTTCGAGGTCGGTAATGTTTAACTCGCGCCTGTCAACGACCCTTGGGCCGACGGGGGCGAATGTATCGAAGCCCTTGGAAATCGTCCAGGGGAGGCCCTTTTTCTTCGCCTCTGCCTGAAGGTCTCTGGCGGTTATGTCGAGCATTATTGTGTAGCCTAAAACGTAGTCCATCGCCTTTTCCGCTGGAACGCGCTTCGCGCGCTTCCCGATTATCACCGCCAGCTCGACCTCGTGGTCAACCCTTTTGCTCATCCTAGGAAGGATTATTGGCTCTCCAGGGCCTATCAGGGCTGAAGGGGGCTTGAGGAAGAAGACCGGCCTTTCCGGGACATCGCTTTCCATCTCCTTAGCGTGCTCGGCGTAGTTTTTAGCGAGGGCCACTATCTTGCTCGGGCGAAGTTCGTAGTAGGTATCTCGGAACGGCAGTCTGACCATCTCCAACACCGCACAGAGTTGGCGGTGGGGGTTATAAACCGCTCGCAGGAAAGCGCGGAAACGTAATAAGAAATAGGGCCAAAGTATAACCGGTGGGTTAGATGAAGCTTGTCGTCCTCAGGGAGCGAGGAAGCACGGTCGCCCTTGCGTTCATGGTAGTGTTCATGGTGATATTCCTGGCGATGTTCGGGTTCATGCTAGTCAGCGTCCAGGGCGGTAGCGTCATCCTCCTCGGCTTCTTCGCCTTCTTCATGGCGATGATGCTCTTTGGGGTTTACGCCCTGCTCAGAAAGAGGTGGGAATACAGACGGGTCCAGAACTTCGCGGAAATGGTGAGCTTCTCGGATTCCAGTGTATCTTTCCCGGAGAGCCTCGAGTTCGAGGTAGGGAGGCTCGAGATGAGGGGCTACTGGGTCGGGAGCGGAAGGAACAGGAGCTACCGCGTTGAGAGGAAGTTCACGACCGAGAGGAGCGGGAGGTCTCAGGGCATAGCGTTCCCAGAGGGTGAGTTCAAGGTGGCCATAGATGCCGATGGTTCGGGCATCGTCACGGCACCGGCAGTGAGGCTACTGAGCGACCCCTACAAAGACGTCCTCCTGATTTTCCTCACAGACTCGGGAAGGGTCGTTGGTGAGTGGTCTATACAGCTATCGCACAACGGCGATTCCGCTGAGGTAGTCTTCAAGGGAGAGGGTAAGGCCGTCACCGGACATGTTCAGGCGTACCTTTCCAAAGCCAGAAAAGTCAGGTGGAAATCTCGGCACCGGGGGCCGGAAGAAAGGTCATCGGCCAGGGCATCAACTTCGAGTTCAGAGGGAGCCTACTTCCTGAGGAGAAGACCCTAATCGTGACGGGTTATAAGACGACCAGCCCTAGGTCTCTCATGAGGTATCTTGATGGAACCGTTATGGGTCACGGCGATTTCATCCTAAGGGCAGTCCTCGACATTCCGCTCAGGCCTGACGTAAGGGAGGAGAGGACGTTCAGAGTGGAGCTCGGTGGGGAGGAGACGGAAGAAGAGAGCAGAGAGGAGTGGGGATTTTAATTCTTCAACGCCTCCGGCACCGCCTTATCCCACTGCTCCCTCGCGAGTTCGCCAGTGTACTTGAACTTCTCGACCTGCTTCTCGGCCTTCTTTCTCCTCTCCTGATGCTCCTTGAGGAACTTCTGGACGCGCTCAATCAGCTCGCGCTTGCACTGGCCACAGAGCAGTTCGCCGCTCTTGCAGGCACGATAGCGCTCCATGAGCTTTTCGTCGTCCGGCTCGAAGAATATCTCGAACCATTTGAAGACGACGCACTTCTCAGGCTCTCCTCCATTCTCCCTCTGTTCCTTGGCGGTGGCCCTTCCACCGGTCAGGGCGAACTTCCATATCTTCTTACCGGCTTCCTCCGGGTCGTCTGTGAGGTAGACGGCCGTTTCCGGCTTGCTCGCACTCATCTTGCCGCCGAGGCTGGTTAGGCCGGGCACGAACTTGGAGTGGATTGCCGCGGTCTTGTAGTAGCCAAGGCTCTCCGCGAAGTCCCTCTGGAGCCTCCAGTAGGGGTCCTGGTCAATGGCAGCTGGAATCAGACAGCGCTTCTTCTCGAAGAAGGTAGGCGCCGCCTGTATCGCCGGATAGAAAATCATTCCAATCTTGCTCTGCTCGTTGAAGCCGAAAACCGCTTTGGCCATCGAGAAGTTTATCTTTTTGGCTATTGGGATTGCCATCTCGTAGATCTTCGTGAACTCGCTGTTCTGGAAGATGAACGTCCTGTCCGGGTCGAAGCCAACCGCTATGATGTCAAGGATGTTTTCGTAGGCCCAGCGCTTGGTCTCGTCGAAGGTGAGCTTTTCCTTGAATAGGAACTTCTCGTCGTCGGTTATCTGGATGTAGAGGTTGACGTCGAACTTCTCCTGGAGCCATTTCGTTGCAAAGAACGGTATTATGTGGCCTATGTGCATCGGGCCGCTCGGACCCCTTCCGGTGTAGAGGAAGAAGCCCTTTCCGCTCTCGTAGTCTGCCAAAACCTTGTCATAGTCCCTGTGGGAAAAGAAAAAGCGCCTCCTGAAGAATATCGGGAGTTCGCTCTTCGTCAGCTCGGCCGTCTTTTGAATCAGCTCGTCCGTGAGCGGGCTCGTCCCGAACTCGACTATCAGCTTCGCGTAGTCCACTACACCCTCAACGTCCCATGGGGTAACCTTAAAGTCGTCCATTTGAAGCACCTCCAGTTCCAGTGGAAACGAAACTCAAGCCTAAGCCCGAGCAGAAGAGAGCGGTTTCACCAGGGCCAAAAGCAACCACCGTGCATGGGGTAAGAAAGGGGAAGGAGAATTTAAAGTTTTCCATTTTCCTTCAGCCACTCGCCGTACCTGACGAGGGCGTAGACGGCGTCAACACCATCCTCTACCGTCTCGTAGACGGGGATTCCCTTGAGCTCGATGTTCCTGGCCATCTTGTGCGGGTAGTCTCCACCTGGGGCAACGAAGACTATCGGCTTGCCGTAGGCCTTCATCCTCTCCATGGCCTCGACTATACCCTCGTCGAGGGCCGGGCTCTGGAAGAGCGCTATGACCACCAGGACGTCGACGTTGGGGTCTTCCAGGGCGTAGCGCATGGCTATCTCGTATCTGCTGGATGGGGCATCTCCAATGACGTCTATTGGGTTCCTGTAGCTCATGTGCTCGGGGAGCTTTCCAGCTCCGATATCTCTCCTGAACTTCTCGTTGGTTTCTTCGCTCAGCTCGGCGAGCTTCATTCCGCGCTCAAGCAGGCCGTCGCTCATCATAACGCCGGCGCCACCGCCGTTCGTGACTATAGCCACGTGGTTGCCTTTTGCTGGCCTCTGCATGGCCAAAGCCTTGGCATAGTTGAAGAGCTGGCGCATGCTTTTCGCCTCTAAAACGCCGGCCTGCTCGAAGGCGGCCTGGTATATTCTGTAGGAACCGGCAAGCGAACCTGTGTGGCTCGCGGCGGCCTTTGCTCCGGCCTCGGTTCTGCCGCTCTTGAGTATGACGACGGGCTTTTTCAGAGTGACCTGCTTGGCAGTGTTGAAGAACTTCCTACCGTCCTTTACCCCCTCAATGTAGGCCGTGATAACGCCGGTCTTTGGGTCGTCGCCGAGGTATGCCATGAAGTCGCTCTCGTCGAGGTCGGCCATGTTGCCGAGGCTGATGAACTTGCTCATTCCAATCTTGTGGCTCGCGGCCCAGTCGAGGATGGCGGCACCAAAGGCACCGCTCTGGCTCATGAAGGCGACCTTTCCGAAGGGCGGTCTCGCCTGCCTCTCAGGCGGGTTGAAGTTGCAGTCAAAGCCGTTCTCGAGGTTGGTCACACCCAGACAGTTCGGGCCGACAAGCCTTATACCCCACTTCCTGGCCCTCTTGACGAGTTCCTCCTCAAGGTCGGTCCTTCCCGCCTCCTTGAAGCCGGCCGAGATGACGACTGCCGCTTTAACGCCCTTCTTCCCGCAGTCGTCTATGACGTCGGGAACGAACTTGGCAGGAACCGCTATGACGGCAACGTCAATCTCGTCCGGTATCTCGTGGATGCTCTTGTAAACCGGGAACTTCTTTCCATTGACCTCTATCTCGCCGCCCCTGACATTGACGGGATAGACCCTTCCCTCAAATCGGAGTGTTATGGAACGCATTATGGCGTTTCCGATCTTTCCGGGCACGTTTGAGGCACCGATGACCGCGACACTCTTCGGGTAAAACAGGAAATCCAGATTCGGGGTCTCCATGGCAGCCACCTCCGAAGGTTTTTCGGGAGTCCGTATTTAAGCCTTCCTCCCCAGATGGGTACATCCGAGATACTGGATATTTTGTCCAGGGAATGTTCTAATGGAACGAGGTCTTTGCATATATAAAGCTACCGGGGGTTGGGCAGGCGCACCAAAGCAAAAGAGTTAAATCCTGGAACGTTAAAAAGGAAATTAGAGCGTTTAAATTGGTGGTGCCAATGGCAAAGGTGAAGGTCATAACTGACCCAGAGGTCATAAAATTGATGCTGGAAGACACGAGGAGGAGAATCCTCAGTCTACTCCGTAACAAGGAGATGACAATTTCCCAGCTCAGCGAAATCCTCGGAAAGACGCCTCAGACTATATACCACCACATTGAGAAGCTCAAGGAAGCTGGCTTGGTAGAGGTCAAGAGGACCGAGATGAAGGGCAATCTCGTCGAGAAATACTACGGGAGAACCGCCGACGCGTTCTACATCAACCTCTACCTCGGCGACGAAGAGCTCCGCTACTTCGCCCGTTCTCGCCTGAAGACGAAGCTGGAGATATTCAAAGCCCTAGGCTATGAGTTCAACGATGAGGAACTTCTCAATACAATGGACGAGCTGCTCAAGAAGGAGCACGAGTACAAGACAGAGATATCCAAGGAGATAGAGGCCAACGAGGAGAGGCTCAAAGACTTCCCGGACGAGGACATAATCCACGCCATTGAATGGCTTTCAATGGCCAAGATGGGGCGCGATGAGGAGACCCTCGCGCTCCTGCGCAGGCTGGGAGAAATACTTAAAAAATGACTTCGAAAGGGGAAGCGATGGGTATGGCGAAGGGGATAAGGCTGCTGGTTCTGGACGTGCTTAAGCCACACCAACCGATGGTGACGGAGCTGGCCCTCGGGCTCAGCGAGCTGGAAGGCGTCGACGGGGTCAACATTACGCTGGTGGAGATAGACAAGGAAACGGAGAACGTCAAGATAACCATAGTCGGTGACAATCTTGACTACGAAGAGATCGTCAGGACCATAGAAGAGTTTGGCGGCGTCGTTCACAGCATAGACATGGTTGCGGCAGGAAGGAGGATAGTTGAAGAGGGTGAAACCCCCCAGGACAAGCTGGAGGAGTACTGAGTGAGGGAAGTTTTGATTATCACGGATCCAGAGACGGTTAAGGTGCTCTCGGAAGAGACCCGGTTCAAGATACTGCAGCTCCTGCGAATGAGACCGATGACGATAAGCGAGCTCAGTGAGACACTCAAAAGGGACAGGACGACGATTTATCGACACATCAAGACCCTCGAAAAGGCCGGCCTTGTAGAGGAGCTCGAGAGCCAAGGCAACGAGAGGATCTACTCCAGAAGCGCCCGGCTCTTCCTTATAAAGGCCGATCCGGACGAAAGTATAGAGCAGTTCAGGCAGGCTTATCTCCAGGTCGAGGCGGAGAAGCTCGTCCAGATACTAGAGAAGGCAGGGTTCAGGGTAAAGGACAGGGGGGAGCTAGTCAGGCTCGCCAAGCAGGTTCTCGATGAGATCGAGATACGCTCCCAGCCGGTAGTCAAGAGAATATCCCAGGCGGAGATAGAGCTTACAGAGGTGGAGCTCTTCCACCTCCTCAACATGCTCGTCTTCATGCAGAGCTGCGAGCTGTGTGAAAAGGCCAGACGGGCCAGAGAGCTCATGGAGCTCTGAGCCCGTCTGGAACACAAAGTTCCGTTTTCCAGGTCATCATCCAGTGTTCTTTTGCGTCCTCCAGTGAACACTTCGACCTCGGCGAGTACTACCAAAAGGGAACCGTTGAGACGCGCTCTGGCTCCAAGCAGGAGCTCGTGAACATGATAGACACCGCCCACACCTATGGGATAAAAGTCATAGCGGACATAGTGATAAACCACCGCGCCGGCGGCGACCTGGAGTGGAACCCCTTCGTCAGGGACTACACCTGGACCGACTTCTCGAAGGTTGCCTCAGGAAAGTACACCGCCAACTACCTCGACTTCCACCTCAACGAGGTCAAGTGCTGTGATGAAGGAACCTTTGGCAGTTTCCCCGACATCGCCCACGAGAAGAGCTGGGACCAGCACTGGCCCTGGGCAGCGATGAGAGCTACGCGGCCTATCTGAGAAGCATAGGCGTTGACGCGTGGCGCTTCGACTACGTCAAGGGCTACGGGGCCTGGGTGGTCAAGGACTGGCTGAACTGGTGGGGCGACTGGGCCGTTGGCGAGTACTGGGACACGAACGTCGATGCCCTTCTTAACTGGGCCTACTCAAGCGGTGCCAAGGTCTTCGACTTCCCGCTTTACTACAAGATGGATGAGGCCTTCGATAACAAGAACATCCCGGCCCTCGTTTCGGCCCTCCAGAACGGTGGAACCGTCGTCTCCCGCGACCCGTTCAAAGCAGTAACCTTCGTCGCCAACCACGACACGGACATAATTTGGAACAAGTGTCCAGCTTATGCGTTCATCCTCACCTACGAAGGGCAACCGACGATATTCTACCGCGACTACGAGGAGTGGCTCAACAAGGAAGAACCTCATATGGATACACGACCACCTGGCAGGAGGAAGCACGAGCATAATCTACTACGACAGCGACGAGCTCATCTTCGTCAGAAACGGCTACGGGAGCAAGCCCGGCCTGATAACGTACATCAACCTCGGCTCGAGCAAGGCCGGAAGGTGGGTCCACGTTCCGAAGTTCGCCGGCTCGTACATTCACGAGTACACCGGCAACCTCGGGGGCTGGGTGGATAAGTGGGTCTATTCAAGCGGCTGGGTCTACCTTGAGGCCCCGGCCCACGACCCGGCCAACGGCCAGTACGGCTACTCCGTCTGGAGCTATGCCGGAGTCGGGTGAGCCTTTTCTCATCTTTCTTTTGGTTCAAACAATCAGAAAAGCGGAAGACCGCAACGTGTGCTACCTCATTCGGGTAAGATTTCAGCAACCCAACACCCCCGAACCCAACCGGCTTTGAGAATTTAACCTCCAGCTCGACGGGGTATCGCTCCGAAGAAGAGGGCACGATGAGAACCCTCGCAGAGACGACCAGAATAAAAACGAGGAAGGGAACGAGGTACTGTCCAATAGAATCACCTCAGAACTCCAAAGCCCACTTGACTGTGTGGGGGACTTTTTTAGCCATCTCCAGTGCGGTGAAGTTCTCCCCGAGTTCTTCCTTCACCATATCCCCAGCGAGGCCGTTGAGAAACGCTCCAACCGATGCAGCCCTCAGCGGTTTGTTTCCGAGGGCTAGCAGGGCACCAACTAGGCCCGCCAAAACGTCCCCGGTTCCTCCGGTCGTCATGCCCATGTTCCCGGTTTTGTTGTACTTCCATGTCTTCCCGTCGCTTATGACGTCGTAGGCACCCTTGAGGAGTATCGTTCCCCCTATCTCCCCGGCCTTTTCCATCACGAGCTCCGCCTTCTCCGCGAGTGGCCCCTCGGGCCCCACGCCGAATAACACCCTGAATTCGCCGGCGTGGGGAGTCAGGACGAAGGTCTTGCCCCTGAGAACGCTTAAGTCCTCAGCCACCGCCTTCAGCCCGTCGGCGTCTATCACCATTGGCTTAGCACAGTGCTTCACGAACTCCCTTACGAAGGCCTTGGTTTCATCACTGAGTCCAAGGCCTGGGCCAATGACGATTGCGTCTACCTTCTCGGCGAGTTTAAGGAGAGTATCCACGTGCCCCGGGACAAAGTCCCTCCCCTCGACCGGGCGGAGGATTAAGTCGGGGTCGCTTATCCTCTTCGCGGAATACTCGGGCATAGCGAGGTAAACTAGGTCCACCAGATAAGAAGCGGCCTTAGAGGCGAGGTAAGGCGCCCCAAAGTAGTCCTCGCTCCCTCCTATCACGAGCAGCTTTCCGTTCTGGCCCTTGTGCTCGCCCCTCTTCCTCAGCGCGAACTTTGCATCACCCGGCCCGACGAGGTGGTAGAGCTCCCTCGGGTAGCCTATCTTGACAACAACACGCTCAAAGCCTTCGTACTCCTCCTTGTCCCACTGGAACGTCACCGCAAAGTCAGCTTTAACGCGGATTTTCGAGGGGTAGCCGCTCGGGAGGTCAACGCTGACTATCCTAACTTCTCCAGCGTACTCGTTTATCTTCTCGATCGCCGAGCGTATCGGTTCCCTCGGCTCTCCCTTAGTCCCGGCCCCGAGGAGGGCATCGACAATGACGTCAAAGCCCGAGAGGTCGAGCGACCTTATGTAAGCGGAGTCCTTGAGGACTTTGATTTCCACAAAGTCGAGGCCCTTCAGAATCTCCCAGTTATGCCTAGCCTCCTCGCTCCGTATCTTAGCCTCGTCGCCGACCAAGAAGAGGGCAACCTCGTTCTCGAAGCTGAGATGCCTGGCAGTGACAAAGCCATCGCCGCCGTTGTTTCCAGTTCCGGAGAAGACCGCTATCTTAAGACCCTTCCCAAATCTCTCCTCAATCACCCGCGCAACGCCCGCCCCTGCGTTCTCCATAAGCTGGTAAGGGGTTATGCCGAGCCATTTGGCGTTGATGTCCCAGATGTAGACGTCTTCGATGCGCATGAGCACCACCGGAGAAATTTCAAACTCAAAGGTTAAGGGATTTTCCATGGGCTATGCAAGCTTATGGGGAGACCGGCCGGAGCCGTTGCGTACCACACCAGGGCGAATAGGATAAGCCCGCTGTCTCCACTCTTAAGGAGGGAGTAGGGGAACTCAAAAACGATGGCGGCCATAAAATACGCGAAAAGCAGGTCAAAGGGAAGCTTTCCCTTCCTCAGGATAACCATGAAGTAGACCTCGGCAATGCCCATGATGAGTGGGTAAGAAAGGATGAAAAATCGGGGCAGATGCAGCATGAGGGGCGCGTTGTAGAAGAACACCATACCGAGAACCGGGTCTATGAGCGTGACGAAGCGAAAGCCCAGCCGGAACAGTATGAGTAAAGGCAGCCAGAGGAAAAGTCCATCAGTTCTCAGTTCTGCAGACTTTCTAAGTTCCGAGATGCCAGCACCCCCTAATCTTCCTTCCCCCCTACGAAACATACCACAGGAGGGCGAAGAAGAGCACCGAGACGGAGAAGACCATCGCGAGCATGTCAGCACTGTAGACGGGTGGAGTCCGATGGAAGAAGCTCGAATCGCAGAAACCCTGGGCACACGCCACCTTTCGAATCGCGTAGTAGAGCACCAGAAAACCGAACACGAAGAGCACGGCAA
This sequence comes from Thermococcus pacificus, assembly GCF_002214485.1. Taxonomy (NCBI): domain Archaea; kingdom Methanobacteriati; phylum Methanobacteriota; class Thermococci; order Thermococcales; family Thermococcaceae; genus Thermococcus; species Thermococcus pacificus. The sequence continues at coordinate 353,913 of NZ_CP015102.1, read as the reverse complement.
ACCCCAGGCGATGTTTCTCACGAGCCTTTCAAGTTCTCCGCATGACGTTCTCACACCTCCCCCAAAGCTCCATCGCAAAGAGAACGGCCACCAGAGCCCAGAGGAGCCTGGAGAACTGGAGCAGCTTCACGGCAAAGTCCAGGAATAGAACGGCCGGAAGGAGTGCGACCAAGGCCGGAATCCTCAACCTTTTCCGCCAGAGAAGAGGAGAAACCAGGCCGGCCCCAATCAGGATGTAAGAGATGAGGGAACATAAGAACGCCACTGCTCCGGAATAAGCGTCCCAGCATACCCAAGAGAAGTAAAAGATGTAACTGACTGCCGAGAGGAGAAAAATCAGGAAAACAAGGGCGTAAATGACGAGACTCGTTGCCTCGCGAAGCGATCTTGAAGTCTCAGTATCCCTGGGGGAGGAGTAGAGGCCGATGAGCGAAAGAAAAATTCCAAGGGAAGCGAGTACCTTGGCGCTCAGTGCCCAGGTCCAAGCGGCGAAAAAGGTTACACTGTAGTAGGCTATCCCAACGGCGAAAGAAGCCCTCAACCTTCCGGCCAAAAAGAGAATCAACATCGCCATGCCAAGAGAGAAGGTGATCATAGAAAAGACCCTGCAGGGGGTGTTATAAACCATCATCCCGAAGATTGTACACTCCCCCGTGTCATAGTTCATGAGATAACCGAGTTCAAAATACAAAAGGAGTGCGAAAAAGGGCAGAGAAATAAGGGTATTTTTCCTTATGTCCACGATGTGTACCCCCAGTTTTTATCCATGTCAGGGTTAGAATCTATAGTATCCATCATGTGGTTCATTACGTTGCTAACATAAATAACAACGTCTTCATCATATGGACGCCTTCCTGCAACATGAGCTGGATCATCTGCAAATGTCTGATCCACACATCCCATCATCGCATACATGGCTCCAGTCACTGTGGAAGATTATATCCCCGCTGCTGACTTCAATAGCCTCTATATCCTCACATCCGTAGGTGTCATCTCTACCCGGATAGTTCCTGCACCGTTGCCAGTCATAATATTCATCCATAACTGGATCCGGATCGTCTTCACCATAAAAATGAATCTCATACACAACGTTACTAGAGGCATAGATGACATTGATGTAGGAAATGTTGTTATTACCGTCAATCCAGTAGTAGTTGCCATGTCCATCCTTTCCATGACCCCCCTCCAAATCGTCTTTCACTTGCACCCACCAGTGAATCGGGTAGAGGATTGAGGAGCTCATCGGAGCATAGTAATAGTCATAGACCTTGCCGTTGGCCTTAACTGAGGCAACTTTAACGGGCTTCACGACCAATACCTTAGCGTTCTTGGGGTAAAAGCTCTTCTGGTAGAGGTAGGAGACGTAATCACTTACCAGTAACCGCTTGAGGGTTTCCCTCTGCTCGAGTGTGAGGTTTTTGGCGTGCTCAGCAATCTCGGCATCAAGCTGCCTATCAAACCTCTTCAAAACGAGGTCAGTAAGCCCCTCTACAAAATGCGGATCGTTGATGGTTCCTTTGGCACAAGCCATATCAATCTGCTCCCTGACAAAAAGATCAACAGCCGTCCAACTGTCCACGTCGGCCTGCGGCCGTGCACCAACAAACCCCGAAAAGACAAAAATCAGCACCAGCACTCCAGCCAAGAGTCCAGCCCGTTTCAAGTACATCATCATTAAGTATTAGACGTTAGGTGTATATATGGTTTTCTATTGGTTATGGTTCAGAACATAAAACTTGAAAATAAAAAACATAGACATTTCAAGTAACTTTCAACGCCCTCTCGTAATCTTCCTTAGAGTAGAGCACCAGATAAACCCTCTCAACGCTCCCCTCTTCCTTCCCAAACTCCCCAACGACCTCCTTAAAAGTCTTCACGACCTCCTCAAGCGGGCAGCCGTAGATGCCAGCGCTTACCGCCGGGAAGGCTATGCTTCTGATCCCGAGTTCCTCAGCTTTCCTTAACGCGCCGAGAATGGCTTTTTTGAGCTTCTCTTTCTTGTCTTCGTCCCAGACGCCACCACAATAGGGGCCGACGGTGTGTATGACGTATTTAATTCCGTACTGCTCGAGCCTTATTGCGGGGGTAACCACGACCTCCCCGTGTTCGATGGAGCTTTTTCCAAGCTGTTCTCTCATTGCCTCTTTGCTTATCCGAATGTACTCTCTCACGTCCCCAGCGGCTGCCTTGGCTATAGCGTAGGCGACACCACCGCCATGTTCCAAATAGCGGTTCGCAGCGTTCACTATGGCCTCGGCCGGAAAGCGGGTTATATCGCCGCGGACTATTTCAAACCTCATGTCCCTCACCAAGGAAAGTAGAAGCAGGGAAACTTAACCCCAACTCAGGCAAGCTTTTCGGAGACCCTCTCAGCCTCGGCAATGACCTTTTCCTCGTCAAGGGTTAGGATTTCGCCATCGAGCATCAAGATTTCGCCGTTCACGATGGTTGTTTCGACGTCGTTTCCGTTGGCGGAGTAGACGAGGTGGCTTATCACGTTGTTTACCGGCCTGAGGTGGGGCTGGTTGAAGTCGATTATCGCGATGTCGGCGAGGTAGCCCTCCTTTATGGCGCCGGCATTTATCCCGAGGGCCTTTGCACCGTTGAGCGTCGCCATCCTGAAGACTGTCTCGGCGTCGGCAACGGTGGGGTCGAGGTTGTGAACCTTGTGGAGGAGCGCTGCTAACTTCATCTCATCGAGCATGTCGAGGTTGTTGTTGCTCGCGGCCCCGTCAGTGCCGAGGCCGATGTTAACGCCGGCGTTGAGGAGCTTTTGAAGGGGCATGACGCCGCTGGCAAGCTTCATGTTGCTTCCCGGGTTGTGAGCGACGGTAACGCCGTTTCTGGCCAGAATTTGGATGTCCCTGCTGTCGAGCCAGACGCCGTGCGCTATTATCACGTCCCTACCAAGGAAGCCGATGTCGTCGAGGAGAACGACCGGACTCTTTCCATAGCGCTCGGTTATCTGGCCTATCTCGGCCATCGTCTCGCTTACGTGGATGGTTATCAGCTTGTTGTGCTCGCTCGCGAGCCTTCTGACCTCTTTCAGCAGGGCTATCGAGCAGGTGTAAGGCGCGTGGGGACCAAAGACGAACTGAACCCTGTCCGAGTTGAGCTTCTCGATGAACTCCATCGTCCTGAGCGCTTCCTTGAGCTCTTTCTCGGTCTTTTCCGGGTCACCAAGGTCTATCATCCCGTAGGAGAGGTAGCCCCTAAGGCCAGATTCCTCGACGACCTCTGCAACCGCGTCCATGAAGAAGTACATGTCGAGGAAGGTTCCTGTTCCCGACTTTATCATCTCCAAAGCGCCGAGGTAGGCGCCGACCTTCGTGTATTCCCGCGTCAGCTTCGCCTCGCGCGGCCAGATGTGGTTCTGAAGCCAGTCCATCAGCGGAAGGTCGTCGGCCAGACCGCGGAAGAGGCCCATCGGGGAGTGGGTGTGTAAGTTAACGAAGGCCGGAGAAACAACCCTTCCTTTGGCATCTATAACCGTGTCGGCGCCCTCGTTTATGCCCTTTGCGACCTTAGCTATCCTGTTCCCCTCGATTAGAACATCGGCCTTAACTATCTCGAAGTCCTCGCCGTAGATAACGTGACCGTTCCTGATGAGAACGCTCATTGGAATCACCCGTTTCTTTTGAAAAGGTGTGTTTCCTGTGGAAGTTAAAAAGGTTGGGGAGAAGAGGTCAGACGAACATGCTCTTCAGCACGTCGGCACAGCCACACTTCCTCTCCTCAGGAATGCGCGGAATGGCCTTCTTGAGCAATTCCTGAACCTTGTAGTTGTTCTCGGCCATGACCTTGAGCACTTCCTGCGCATCCACCGGCTTGTCGGCCCAGACGTCGTAGTCGGTAACGGTGGCGATGTTTGCGTAGCACATTCCCAGCTCGCGAGCGAGGTTTATCTCCGGGACGAGGGTCATCCCGATTATGTGGGCGTACTGCCTGAACATGAAGCTCTCGGCCCTCGTCGAGAAGCGCGGGCCTTCAATACATACGTAGGTGCCCTTCTCGTGAACGGGGAAGCCCAGCTCCTTGGCTGTCTCATAAAAGATCTTCCTCATCTCGGGGCAGAATGGGTCGGCCATGCTAACGTGAGCAACCCTTGGCCCGTTGTAGAAGGTGTAGTCGCGCTTCTTCGTGAAGTCGATGAACTGGTCTGTTATGACGATGTCGCCCGGTTTGTACTCCTCGCGGAGAGAGCCGACGGCTGTAACGCCTATAACCCTCTCAACGCCGAGCTCGTGGAGCGCCCAGATGTTTGCCCTGTAGGGAACCTCGTGGGGTGGGAACTCGTGGTTCTTCCCGTGCCTCGGGATGAAGGCAACTTCAACGCCCTCGATTTCGCCTATTTCCACCGGAGCCGAAGGCCTGCCGTAGGGGGTGTGAACCTTTACCGTTTCCTTCGGCTCGAAGACGCCGTAAACACCGGAACCGCCGATGATACCGATCTTCACCATAGACATCACCCTGTAAAAATAGCGCCTGAGTTATTTAAGGGTTGCCTTTCCAGTGGAAAGGGAACTCCGAAAATTTAATAACCAAAGGGAAATAAACTTTGGTGGGGGTGAGAGGATGGAGAACGACAAGCCAGTCGAGATAGTTCTACCCGAAGTGAAGAACCCCATCCTGATAGAAGGCTACCCTGGCGTCGGCCTCGTGGGACACATAGCGGCGAACTTCCTCGCCAAGGAGCTCAAGATGGACATGATAGGCTACGTCGAGAGCCCCTTCATCCCGCCGATGGCAATGATCCTCGAAGGGAAGCCGAACCCTCCGCTCCGCTTCTACGGGAAGGACAACCTGATAGTGGCCATCGCGGACATCTACATCCCACCAACTCTCGTGAACGAGATAGCGAGGGAGCTCGTTAAATACCTCAAGGAAATGGACGCAGGTAAGGTCGTCTCGATGGGCGGCATAGGAATCGGCTTCTTCAAGGAGCAGATGGATGTCTGGGGCGTTGGGGCAAGGGAAGAGCTCAACAAAGAACTCGAAGAGAACGGGGTTAAGATACTCCAGTACGGCTCAATAATGGGCATGAGCGGAAGGCTCCTCTGGGAGGCGAGCAGGAACAATTTAGATGCTTACGTCCTCCTCGGAGAGACCTTCGGCGACAGACCGGATCCGAGGGCGGCCGCCAACGTCATTGAGGCACTGAAAAAGCTCGTTCCGCTGGAGGTCTCGACGGAGCCGCTCCTCCAGGAGGCGAGGGCAATAGAAGAGCAACTCAGGAGAATGCACGAGCAGATGGAGCAGGCCAGAAAGAAGGCCCAGCAGCAGTACGAGAGCATCTACCTGTGAGGTGGTGGTGATGGAGGCGGTCGTTCTCGCCGGCATGGCCCGGCGCGTCCTCGACGAACTCATGAGGAACCCCTACAGAACCATTGAGCTCAGGAGTGCAAGGAACGTTCTCGCCGTCGAGGAAGCCCTCGAAAGGGCCATGAGACTCTTCCTGACCTACGACCCATTCAGCGACGTTGATGTGGGCACGGAAGGCCTCTTAGCGGAGCTTCTCGGAGCGGAGAAGCTGGAGACAAGGGTTCCCTGGGAAGAGAGCGATGAGAGGGAAGTTACCGTCTGCAGGGCAAAGGTCAAGCTCGTCGGCCTTGGCAGGGTGGTAGAGGTTGAGAACAAGAAAGGCCTGCTCATAGTCCGCATCCGCGAACTCATACCGCAGGAGATGGGGATGGGCTAAAGGAGGGTTGTCTGCCTGCCCCTTCCAGACCTATCCCTCTTTGGAGGTTCAACCTTTTTGAACTCCAGCCCCTCCTTCTGGAGGAGCTTCTTCGCCCCCGAGGTGAGTGAAGGCGCCACGAGGATTCCCCTCACGTCCGGGTGCTCTTTTTTCAGCGCCTCGACGTAGCGCTTGAGCTGGCTGACGGCGTGGAGGTCGGCCTTCCTGCGCTTGAGCTCGAGAACCACGAGGTTTCCGCTTTCATCCCTGCCAAGGATGTCGACTATACCGTGCCCGATGTCCTTCTCGCGGAAGAGGGGCTTAAAGCCCGGCTCTATGAGCTCAGGGTTCTCGAATATCATCTCGGCCATCTCCGCCTCGCTCCCCGTAAGGGCCAGCTCCTCGTAGTCCTCTGCCCTGAAGACCGAGACGAGGTAGACCTCATCAAGTTCCACCTCAAGAATCTCCTTGGGCTTCCTCCTGACGGAGCGGAGAACCAGGGTACCGTCCCGCTCCTCGAGGGTAACAAAGCTCCCCGGCGGCTGCCAGTTCACGGGCTCCCTCTTCCGGTTCTGGTGGATTAGAAAGGAGCCGTCAGGCTTAACTATTATGACCCTGTCCCCCGAACCGAGCTCGCTCTTAGCCCTGCCGTCGTAGTGAACCTTACAGCGGGCGAAGATTGTCAGCATACCCTCGGATGAAATCGCCGAGTCAACCAGGAGCTTTATTTCCTCTGGAGACGGATTGGCCTTAAACTCAACCTTGGGCATGAAACCGGATAAAAAAGGAGGGTTAAAAAGCTAACTCAGTCCTCAGCACCTTTCTCAGTTATCCTGAATATCGCCTCGCCCTCAGGCAGGTGCGGGCTGTCTATGAGCCTCGCAACCCTCTTCCCGGCTTTGCCCTTCCTCAGGTATATCCTGAGCGTGGCACTGTGCGCTAAGATGTGGCCTCCAACGGGCCTCGTCGGGTCGCCGAAGAAAGCGTCCGGCTTTGCCTGAACCTGGTTGGTGACGAAGACCGCTATGTCGTAGAGGTCAGCAAGGCGGTGAAGGTCAGCAAGGTGCTTGGCCAGCTTCTGCTGCCTCTCAGCGAGCGTTCCCCTACCGACGTACTCGCTCCTGAAGTGGGCCATGAGTGAGTCAACCACCAAGAGCTTTACAGGCCTGTCTGTCTCGGCTTTCTCCTTGATAATCTCCTCGGCCTTCTCCACTAGGAGCATCTGGTGGTTGCTGTTGAAGGCCCTCGCCACATAGATGTTCTTCAAAGCCTCGTCCGGATCCAGACCGCGGGCCTCGGCTATCTGTCTTATCCTCTCCGGCCTGAAGGTGTTTTCAGTGTCAATCCAGATGACTGACCCGCTGAGTCCACCCTCCTCCGGCGGCTTCTGAACCATGACAGCTAAGGTGTGGGCGAGCTGGGTCTTTCCGCTTCCAAACTCTCCGAAGACCTCCGTTACCGCCTGGGTCTCGACGCCGCCGCCGATGAGCTTGTCGAGGCTCTTGCTTCCAGTGGAAATCCTGCCGACGGTGCTTCTCTTCTCCATGTACTCGTCGGCACGCATGAAGGTCCCTATGTTGGCCGCTTCCCTTGCGGCCTGGATTATCTTCAGTGCGGCGCCCTCGCTTATACCCGCTATCTCCTTGAGTTCCATGGGGGAGGCAACGGCTATGGCCTCGATGCTGTCATAGCCAGCCTCTCGGAGCTTCTCCGCAGTAGCCGGACCGACGCCTGGCAGGTCTTCGAGAGTTTTAATCTCCTTCTCTTTCTTTTTCGTGGTTGAGCTTGAAGTGGACTCCTCAACGACCTCCAGTTCCTCAAACTCCTCGAGCTCTTTTATTTCATCCTCAGCTTTCGTCTTCCTCGCCATGAACATCACCCAACATCGCTACCTTTCATAGGGGTAAAAAGTCGAAGGGTTATATACTTTTCTTCCCGGATATGGGGCAATGAAAGAGGTGATATAGTGCGGGTTTGACTAGGGTAAATAAAAAGAACGGGGCAACAGAACCACTGCCAGTGGGACGTTGAAAGATGCAAAAACGGTGGGAGTCAATCATTTCCGGAGTCAATCATTTCCAGTGGAAACTGCGGGCTTGATGACTATCAGCCTAGCACCCTCCGGGATCGCCTCATCCAGCGAAGGATTGAGGACGGGTTGGTCTGTGTAGTAGCCCAGCAGGAAACAGCCGCAATCAGACCGGAGTTTCCGCAGGGCCTCCACGTAGCTCATCCCCCAGAGGTCCCGTTTCAAAATAACCGAGATGTCGTAGCGGCCAAGGGCGGTCGTGAGGTCGTCGATAACGTCAACCACCTCTGGCTCGAAGATCGAGCTCGCGAGAAGCCTACCTGCAAAGCTCCTGCTGAGTATCACCCTGTCTGCCCCAGCCTGCCGGAGAAGCTCAACGCTCTCCGCCTTGAGGGCCTCGACGAGAACCTTGGCGCTGGACATGCGCTTTATCATCAGAGTTGCGAACACGGACTTAGAGTCATCCTCAAGGGCGAGGATAACATGTGATGCATCCTTTACGTGGGCGCGTTCCAGCGTCTCCTGGTTGGTCGGGTCGCCCACGAGAACCTCCACTTCCTCTGGAAGCTCTACCTTCTTGCGCTCCTCCTCGCTCGGAAAGACGACCACTATCGGCCTTGGCTCGGCGTCTCCACTGGAAATCGCCAGAAGGAGCTCGTTCACGCAGCTCTCGATGCTACTGCCCTGCCCGATCACAACATAGTGGCCGGAGTATTTAACGCGGTGCATTCCCATCATCCTCCTAAGCGATGAAGATATGAAGTATTCGGCAAGAACAGAAACGAGGGCGGTGAAGGTGGAGATGCCCGCCACGGCCGCCACCATTGCCACGGCCCGCCCAGCTCCTGTTTGGGGGGTTATGTCGCCATAGCCTATCGTTGCCATGGTGATTATGGCCCAGTAAAAAGCAGTGTAAAAGTCTACACCCTCAAAGTGCGCAAAGAGAATGGCAAACCCGAGGGCCAGCAGCAGAACGGCGAGGGCTATTTGAACCAGCCTGTTTCTCCGGACTTTAATCCTGACCCGGAGCAACCTCCAGACGATGGGTATGGGTATCATGTTCAGGAGTACCCCCAGGATATTTAAAAACCTATCACTGCTGCACACAGGGGGTCGCCAATGACACAGTTTTTCCAGTGGAAACAAAGGTCTTTTCAGATGGCCATCTGAAAGACCCCCCAGAGTTTCATTTCCACTGGAGCCGGGTTTCGGAGATGGACGGCTCATACAGGAGGAAAAAATAGAAAGCGAGGTTTATAAGGTAGATTACAAATGGAAAATCAACTGCTTTTAAGCCCCTTTGAGATTTTGTGGATTAATATTCATTTAAACCCTGTTTTAAAATAATTTTTGTGAACATTGTTCACAATAATCTATAAATATCAAGACTTGTAAAGAAAAAGGGAGAGTTTCACCAAAAACAACAAGGAAAGATGGAGTAGCCAAAACCCGCTTCCACTGGAAATGAAACTCCCTGGGGGTACACTTGTGTTAACGTTTTTTGAATTGTGAAACTAAAATGTTTTCCTAAAATGCACTATAATGGTCAGTACTGTTCGGATTTTCATGTCCATTAATGTTCATTCTCCTTTCAGTGGAAATGCCCTAACGTATTCATCAGCTCATTTATATTTGTAAAATTCCGATGTCCGTTAATATCCATCGAACCCGTCAGTTTCCTGTGGAGGCAGCCGGTTTCGCTTGAACATGATCACTGTCCACTGTGATTTCCTGTGCAAAGTTAATTAACCCTGACGCGTACTTGGCATGGTGATTCCTATGGATGATGTAGAGGCCAAAGTCCTCGAGTGGCTTAAGAATGGAAACGACACCGCCCAGGATATAGTGGATCTCCCGTGGGCCCTACAGGAGGTTCAGCCGAACACGTATTTGGCGGAACATCCGCGAATGCCTTTCTCATTGATGGTGGTGTTCTCTGAGGGCTTCGTTCATTTGATAGTGCCCCTTGGACTGGACACATTCTCCATGTCGAACAATGAGAAGCTCAAGGTTTACCACACCCTCCTGCGCCTCAACGACCAGGTCAACATGATGAAATTCACCCTCTCTGGCATGAATGACGAGGTTTACCTTCGCGTGGACCTGGATAAGAAGACGCTTGGAAAGGAAGAGTTCAACGATGCACTCACGGCACTTTTGATAGGTCTTCTGTCCTCCGTATCCGCTCTGGGCCTGGAGGAAGCGTTCGAGCAGGAAGTTTTCGATCGCATCGTGGGGATGGTGGTTGAAAGGATGCAGAATGGTGCGAGCAGGGAAGAGCTGATGAGGTTCCTGACCATCAAAGTTGGCATGAGCGTTGAAGACGCCACTGCTCTTCTCGAGGAGGTGTTCAAGGCGAAGCGCTCGATGGAAGGTTCTGGGGATGACGTGGGGTACTTCTAATTTCTAAAGTCTAATCTCTAATTTTCATCCCCTCCCCGCTGATATCTATTGGAATGTGGCGGGGTCGTTTGACTCTCCTTGTCCGGGTTTCCTGGCGGGAGTTTTGAGCTTGAATGGGCTTATTGGCTCGGATTTTCCTTGGTTATCCACTTAACGTTCTCCATCCTTTTTTACATCCCTCTGTTCAACAAGGCATATAAACCCCTGACCTCGATTATCTATGCTTTCCTCTGTATCCGGTGCTTCCAGTGGAGGCTATGTAAAAACTACAAAGTATTGTGATTTAAATTGGATATTAGTCGAAATATTGGTTTGATACCTGTAAAATCGTCTGCAAATATCCTCACTGCAGGATGTGCTCCAGTAATTGAGTAGGGTTTCCAGTGGAGCAGGGTGGTAGTTATGGATGACAATTACCTGGATTCAATCTTCGAGAAGTACCTTCACGCTAAGAAGATCTTTAAGAACAAGGAGGTTCTTAGACACAGTTATACTCCTAAGGAACTGCCCCACAGGCGCGAGCAGATAGAGGAGCTCGCCCATATCCTCGTCCCAGTTCTGCGTGGTGAAACTCCTTCGAACGTGTTCGTTTACGGGAAAACCGGCACAGGAAAGACAGTTACCATAAAGTTCGTTACCGAAGAGCTCAAGAAAATCTCTCATAAGTATGAGATTCCCGTTGATGTCATCTATATCAACTGTGAGATAGTGGATACACAGTATCGAGTCTTAGCTAACATCGTCAATTACTTCAAGCATGAGAGCGGGGTCGAGGTTCCCCTAGTGGGATGGCCCACTGACGAAGTTTACGCCAAGCTCAAGGAGGTGATAGATGCCAGGGAGCGCTTCGTCATAATAGTCCTCGACGAGATAGACAAGCTCATCAAAAAGAGCGGCGATGACATCCTCTACTCTCTCACGAGGATAAACACTGAGCTGAGCCTCGCCAAGGTCAGCATAATCGGCATATCAAACGACCTCAAGTTTAAGGAGTACCTCGATGCGCGCGTTCTCTCCAGTTTAAGCGAGGAAGAGGTCGTCTTCCCGCCTTACGACGCCAACCAGCTCCGTGACATCCTCATGCAGCGTGCCAAGGATGCCTTTAACGAGGGTGTCCTCGACGAGGGCGTCGTCCCCCTCTGTGCCGCCCTCGCTGCCAGGGAGCACGGCGACGCGAGGCGCGCTTTAGACTTGCTACGCGTCGCCGGCGAGATTGCCGAGCGTGAGGGGGCCAGCAAGGTAACTGAGAGGCACGTCTGGAAGGCCCAGGAGAAGATAGAGCAGGACACCATGGAGGAGGTCATAAAGACGCTCCCGCTACATTCAAAGGTTCTCCTCTACGCGATAGTCCTGCTTGATGAGAACGGCGAGCTTCCCGCCAACACCGGCGACGTTTATTCGGTTTACAAGTCCCTCTGCGACCACATTGATCTGGAGCCCCTCACCCAGAGGCGCGTCAGCGACCTCATCAACGAGCTCGACATGCTCGGCATCATCAACGCTAAGGTCGTCAGCAAAGGGCGCTATGGAAGAACCAAGGAGATTCGCCTGAACGTAACACCTTATAAGGTCAAGAACATATACCGCCATGATCCCCAGCTCCAGACCGTGCTCACAATAAGTATGTCCCGCCAGAGGAGGCTGCTCTAATGGGGCTCGTTGAGGATTTGCTCGCCAACCGTTATCTAATAACACCCTCAGCTTACTATCTTCTCTCCGATTACTACAAAAAGGACTTCACGCTCGCCGAGCTGATAAAGTTCGCCAAGACCCGGGGGACCTTCGTTATAGACTCGTCGATGGCCGAGGAGTTCCTCAGGGGGAAGGGTATACTTTCCTCCGGAGTTCCACTCGAAGTGAGTGCTTACGAGCCCGGCGATTCTGGGGAGGAACTCTCTGAGGAACTGCCCTCTGAAGGTGAAGAAAGCACATATATGTCCCATGTTGATGTTTCCGCCCCTGTTCCGCCAGATGTCGGCGAAACGCCGGTTCTGGAGCCTCAATCGGAGTCACGTGATAAAACCTCTATTTCCACTGGAACTGCCCCCGAAAGCGCCGCTGTGGTGGCTTCTTCTAATAATTTGGAGGAAGAAACTCCCGACTTTTCTGAGGGGGGGAGTTTTGTTTCCACTGGAACCATTGAGGCGGAGGCACCCACAGAGCCGTCTCCTGACGAAACTGCCCCCAATAGGGACATGACGATGGAGGCGGCTGGCGAAACCCTTCCAGTGGAAAGTGAGGGATATGCGGAAGAAGCGTCGGAAGACGTCGGCGGGCTTGAATCTACCGCCTTTGAGCAGTCCACACCCGAACCGGAATCCCCGTCCGAGATTCCAGTAACTGAAGCCACCGTGGAAAACGGCAATGGGTATTCCAACGGGAACGGCAACGGCTACGCCGACGACGAGGAGTACTACGAGAACGGCAACGGGGTGAAGCCGAAGATAATCTACGGCGACTATGGGATTCCGATAGCTTACGCCGCTGAGGAAGTTCCTGAGGAGGAAAAGAACTACTCGGTCTACAGCGACGTCGTAATAGTCCCCAAGGAGGGCTTCCATTACAGGGCGAAGGAGATACCGGACGAGTGGGAAATAGCTTTTGACGTCAAGAACGTCAAATTCGAGGTTCCCAAGGTCAAGAGCGCGGCCAGCAAAGAAGGTGAGATTATAATCAAGGTCTACTCCGACTACTTCAGGAGCAGGCTCAGGAAGATGAGGCGTATTCTGCGCGAGAACCCCGAGCTGGGGAGTGTCATAGACATAGGGAAGCTGAGCTACGTCCGCGGCGAGGACGAGGTTACGATAATCGGCCTCATCAACAACAAGCGCGAGACTGCCAAGGGCTACATGTTTGAGGTCGAGGACAACACGGGGGTAATCAAGGTTTTCATAAACCGGAACAACTCCGAGAGTAAGAAGTTCTTCCAGATAATGCCCGACGCTGTGGTCGCCTTCCGCGGTCGCTACTCAGGCAGGGGCATATTCTTCGCCGACAAGATTTTCCTCCCCGATGTTCCGAAGTTCAAGCGCACGAAGCCCCCTCTTGAGGAGAAGGTTTACGCCGTTCTCCTCAGCGACATCCACGTGGGCAGCAACAAGTTCTGCGAGAGGGCCTTCGAGAAGTTCCTCGAGTGGCTCAACGGAGAGGTCAACAACAGGAAAGAAGAAGAGCTGGTGAGCAGGATAAAGTATATGATACTCGCCGGCGACGTCGTTGACGGAATTGGCATCTACCCCGGCCAGTACAATGAGCTGGAAATCCCCGACATCTTCGACCAGTACGAGGCCCTCTACAACCTGCTCAGGAACGTCCCGGACCACATAACGATGTTCATCGGCCCCGGAAACCACGACGCGGCCAGGACGGCCCTTCCTCAGCCAGGTTTCTACGACGAGTATGCCCGGCCACTCAAGAAGCTCAAGAACGCGGTCATGATAAGCAATCCCGCCGTCGTGAGGCTCCACGGCAGGGACTTCCTCATCACCCATGGGCGTGGAATAGAAGACGTCGTCAGCTTCATCCCCAACAGGAGCCACCACAGGCCAGCCGAGGCGATGCTCGACCTCCTCAAGCTCCGCCACCTGGCACCGACCTTCGGCGAGAAGGTTCCGATTGCACCTGACCCTGAGGATACGCTTGTCATAGAGTCCGTTCCGGACCTTTTCCAGGCCGGTCACGTCCACGTTATGGAATATAGGATGTACAACGGTGTCTTCCTGATAAACAGCGGCACCTGGCAGGCCCAGACCGAGTTCCAGAAGATGGTGAACATAGTCCCTACCCCGGCGAGGGTTCCGATAATAGACGTTGAGACCGCCCGCCTGAGGGCGGTTGTGAGCTTCGACCAGTTCTGCGAGGGTGTGTGAAATGTCCGAGGAGCTTTACTCACCCGAGATGAAGGCTTACTTCGAATCACTCCAGCGCGAGATAGACCGGGCATATGAGATAGCGAGAAAAGCGAGGGCCCAGGGCAAGGACCCCAGCCTTGAGGTTGAGGTTCCTCAAGCGACCGACATGGCCGGCCGTGTAGAGAGCCTTGTGGGGCCTAAGGGGGTCGCTCCCAGGATACGAGAGCTTGTCAAGGAGTACGGCAAGGAGATCGCCTCGCTCAAGATAGTCGACGAGATAATCGACGGGAAGTTCGGTGACCTTGGGAGCAAGGAGAAATACGCCGAGCAGGCCGTCAGAACTGCCCTCGCGATCCTCACGGAGGGTATAGTTTCCGCCCCGCTTGAGGGTATCGCCGATGTTAAAATCAAGCGCAACACCTGGGCCGACAACAGCGAGTACCTGGCGCTCTACTACGCCGGGCCGATAAGAAGCTCTGGTGGAACCGCCCAAGCGTTGAGCGTCCTCGTCGGTGACTACGTGAGGAAGAAGCTCGGCCTCGACCGCTTCAAGCCGAGCGAGGAGCACATAGAGCGTATGGTTGAAGAGGTCGACCTCTACCACCGCGCTGTTACAAGGCTGCAGTATCATCCCGAGGCCGATGAGGTCAGGCTCGCCATGAAGAACATCCCCATCGAGATAACCGGTGAGGAAACGGATAAGGTTGAGGTCTCCCACAGGAACGTCCCCGGCGTTGAGACAAACCACATCCGCGGCGGAGCTATTCTCGTCATGGCCGAAGGAGTTCTCCAGAAGGCCAAGAAGCTCATCAAGTATATCGACAAGATGGGCATCGACGGCTGGGATTGGATAAAGGAGTTCGTTGAGGCGAAAGAGAAGGGTAACTCCACCGAGGAAAAGCCCTCCGACGGTTCCAAGGCCGAGGAGGCCGGCAGGGATGAGGTTAGAGAGGAGGTCAAGAAAGGCTTCTACTACGAGCTTTACGAGCGCTTTAAGGCCAACATCGCACCCAACAAGAAGTATACCAAAGAGATAATCGGCGGCAGGCCCCTCTTCGCCGAGCCTTCCACCAACGGCGGCTTCCGCCTTCGCTATGGCCGCTCCCGCGTCAGCGGCTTCGCGACGTGGAGCGTCAATCCTGCAACCATGCTGATCCTGGATGAGTTCATAGCGATTGGAACGCAGATGAAGACGGAACGGCCGGGTAAGGGCTGTATAGTCACTCCTGCGACAACCGTTGAAGGGCCGATTGTTAAGCTCAAAAACGGTGCTGTGGTTAAAGTTGACGACTACGAGACGGCATTGAAGGTGAGGAACGAGATCGATGAGATTCTATACGTTGGCGATGCTCTGGTTAACTTCGGCGACTTCGTCGAGAACAACCAGACCCTTCTGCCGGCCAACTACGTTGAGGAGTGGTGGGTTCAGGAGCTCGTTAAAGCCATAGCCGACACCTACGAGGTCGAACTTAAACCCTTTGAGGAGAACCCGTGGGAGGCCGTTGAGGAGGCCGCAGAATACATCGAAGTCGACCCGGAATTCCTTGGAGAACTCCTCCATGACCCGCTCCGCGTTAGGCCAGACGTTGAGACCGCCATACACCTTTCAAAGGTCCTTGACATACCGTTCCACCCATACTACACCCTCTACTGGAACACTCTCAGACCTGAAGAAGTCGAAGAGCTTCAAAAAGCCCTTTTGAACGCTCAAATCGAGTGGGACGAGTTCAGAAAGAACAAGTTCGCGAGGAAAGTCATCCTCGACAACGACCCCAGGATCAAGCGCTACCTCGAGCTTTTGGGTCTCCCGCACAGGCTTGAGCGTACCGAAGACCGGAAAAAGGTCATCGTAATCGACTACCCCTGGGCCGCGGCCCTGCTTACCCCGCTCGGCAACCTCGAATGGGAGTTCAGGGCAAAGCCCTTCTTTACCGTCATCGACATAATCAACGAAAACAACCGGATAAAGCTCAGGGATAGGGGAATAAGCTGGATCGGTGCCAGAATGGGCAGGCCGGAGAAGGCCAAGGAGAGGAAGATGAAGCCGCCGGTTCAGGTGCTCTTCCCGATAGGCCTCGCCGGAGGCTCAAGCAGGGACATAAAGAAGGCCGCCGAAGAGGGGAAGGTGGCGAGCGTCGAGATAGCCTTCTTCAAGTGCCCCAACTGCGGCCATATCGGTCCGGAGCACCTCTGTCCCCGCTGCGGAACGCGGAAGGAACTCCTCTGGCACTGCCCCAAGTGCAACGTTGACTACACCCAGAGCGAGGCCGAGAACTTCGACTTCCGCTGTCCGAAATGCGGCGCCGAGCTTTCCCCTTACGCGAGGAGGACGATAAAGCCCTCCGAACTCCTGAGACAGGCGATGGATAACGTCAAGGTCTATGGCATCGACAAACTCAAGGGCGTCCAGGGTATGACCTCCGGTTACAAGATGGCCGAACCCTTAGAGAAGGGCCTCCTCAGGGTGAAGAATGACGTCTACGTGTTCAAAGACGGTACAATCCGCTTCGATGCCACAGACGCGCCGATAACCCACTTTAAGCCCAAGGAAATAGGCACGAGCGTTGAGAAGCTCCGCGAACTCGGTTACACCCATGACTTCGAGGGGAAGCCTCTCGAGAGGGACGACCAGATACTGGAACTCAAAGTCCAGGACGTTATCCTCCCCTACGAGGCTGGAAGATACCTTCTCAAGGTGGCGCGCTTCATAGACGACCTCCTTGAGAAGTTCTACGGTCTTCCGCGCTTCTACAACGCCGAGAAGATGGAGGATTTAGTGGGCCACCTCGTCATAGGCCTCGCCCCACACACCTCCGCTGGAATCATCGGCAGGATAATCGGATTCTCTGACGTTTTGGTAGGCTATGCCCATCCGTATTATCATGCGGCAAAAAGACGCAACTGTGACGGGGATGAAGACGCCGTCATGCTCCTCCTCGATGCTCTGCTCAACTTTAGCAAGTACTATCTGCCCGAGAAGCGCGGCGGCAAGATGGATGCTCCCCTCGTCGTTACCACTCGGCTTGACCCGCGCGAGGTTGACAGCGAGGTCCACAACATGGACGTCGTCCGCTACTATCCCCTTGAATTCTATCAAGCCACCTATGAGATGAAGTCGCCGAAGTCGATAAAGTTCATAGAGCGCGTCGAGGACAGGCTTGGAAAGCCTGAGATGTACGAGGGCATAAAGTTCACCCATGACACCGATGACATCGGCCTGGGTCCAAAAATGAGCCTGTACAAACAGCTCGGCGACATGGAGGAGAAGGTGGAGAGGCAGCTGACCTTGGCTGAGCGCATTCGCGCGGTGGACGAGCACCACGTCGCCGAGACGATAATCAACTCCCACCTCGTCCCTGACCTGAGGGGCAACCTTAGGAGCTTCACAAGGCAGGAGTTCCGCTGTGTGAAGTGCAACACCAAGTACAGGAGGCCGCCTTTAACCGGAAAGTGCCCCAAGTGCGGCGGCAAGATAGTTCTAACGGTCAGCAAGGGTGCAATAGAAAAGTATCTGCCAACGGCCAAGATGCTCGTTACCAGGTACAACGTCCTCGACTACACGAGGCAGAGGATATGCATAACGGAGAAGGACATAAAGACGCTCTTTGAGAACGTCTTTCCGGAGAGGCAGAGGACGCTGATGGGCTTTTCCGCGGACGTCTGTGAGAAGATGGTGAAGGAGCGTACTGGCAAATCCAACGGAAAGAACGGCTACCTCGACGAGCTTAAAGCTAACGGGAAGGGCAAGCGGAAGGGGGGAAAGAAAGAGAAAAAGACTCTGGAGCCTAAGGAGAAGGAAGCCAAGAAGGGCCCCAAGCGCTCTGAGAAGAAGATAAAGCCTGCCACGGGGCTTGAAAAGGCGGCCCTCAAGAGGTACCTTGTTGAGGAGAAGGGGAAGGAGAAAGAGCAAAATGTGAAGCCCCGGAAGAAAAAGAAGGGCATAAGCCTCGACGACTTCTTCGGTTCCTGACTTGGTTTCTAGTTTCTTCCGTTAACCATATATATGATAATACCGCTCTATTTCCGGTGGAAATGCAGGGGTTTAAACTCCTCCCCAGCGTTGCTTATCTCCGCGTCCAGAGGCAGGCGTTCGTCGGCTACTCTATGCCTCTCGCGGGCTGGGTAGGTGAGTACCTGATAAACTACGGGAAGCTTCCGAGGCCCAACTTCCTTTCCAGGGCCATGGGGAAGCTGGGCTTTTCTTTGGCCGGGGAGGAGCGCGACGAGCGCTACGTGACCCAGTTCTTCACCAAGGGGTCGGTCTCCATAAGTGCCAGCTGGGACATGGAGAAGGAGAACCTCTTCCTCCAGCTCATACCCCTCCGCTCCAGGCTGTCCCGCGGTTTGACGGTCAGGACGGAGTACCTGGAGTTCTACGACCAATACGTGGTCTCTATTGAGCCAACAAACAAGCTCCCGCCCGGGATCAGGGGGATCGGAATAAACGCCCTGATTCTTGAGGATTTCTACCCGGTTGAGACTCCCTACTGGGGCATGCTCCACGAGGACTGGGAGAGCGAGCTCAACCTGGTCGTCATGAGGGACGAAGTCTACGATAAGCTGGAGCGTGAGGAGTACCGCTGTCCAGTCTGCTTCTCGCCGCTGAGCGAGGAGAAGGGTATTCTAAAGTGCACACACTGCGGCTTCACATACACCCCAGAGCACGACTTCGAGAGGGTCATGGAGGAGTTTACTGTGGAGGAGTTTGCGTTTTAGCGGGCTTTGCGAAGGCAAAGTTTCTTTCCGCGGAGTGAACCCCGCACGGGGATTTGAGAGTACAAAAAACTTTTCTGGCGAAAAGTTTCATCAAGGTTTGTGGTTCCCTCTTAGATTGCTGGTTTTGGGAGGATCTCATTTAAGTACGCTGGAGTGAATCTTGAATTCCAATTGTTAGCTCGCGTTTTAACGAGGGTTCGATTTTAATTGATGCCCGGAGAGCGTCAAAGGGGAGGAACTCTTTGAAAAAGGACCAATCGATGGAATTCAAATCCAAAACAGCTTTTAAAAAGGAATTTACTTGCACCTTGGCATCTCAAAAATGAACCACCAACCTTGATCAAACTTCGCGAAGGCGAAGTTTGTATGGTAGCCCCGCCGGGATTCGAACCCGGGTCGCGGGATCCAAAGTCCCGCATGCTTGGCCGCTACACCACGGGGCTGCCCGATAAAGATGCAAAGCTCAGACTTTATAAATTTTGAGCCTGCGGGAAGAAAAATGGTTGAAGAGGTTCAGATTATCAGCGACACCAAATCTCTTATGGCTTTCTCCGGGTCCTTCGCCTTCGTAACGCCGCTCGCGAGGAGAACTCCAACGCTTCCGAGCTCGAGGGCCTTCTTCACATCTTCACCTGTGCTTATTCCGGCCCCGGTGAGAACCTTCACTTCGGGGTTGGCCTTCCTGACCAGCTCCACCGTGTCGGTTATGACCTCTGGCTTGGCCTTGCTGACCGGAATTCCAGTTCCTATCAGCTCGGGCGGCTCGACGGCGACGTAATCAGGACCGAGGGCGGCAACGGCGGCGCTGACAGCCGGGTTGTTGGAGCAGACCATAGTCATGAGTCCAACTTCCTCAGCACGCCTTATGCTCGCCTCGAGGTCCGCCAAAACCATCCTTCTCTCAGAGTGGTTGAGGAGGGTTCCAATGGCACCGGCTTCCTTAACGGCTTCGGGCAGGACGTGCCCGGTGTGGCTTCCGGGCTTTATCGGGTCGATGTGCTGGGCGAAGACCGGGATTTCGACGCTCTCCGCTATCATCCTAAGGTCTGCCAGCTGCGGGGCGACGACTATGGTTATCCCCGTCTCCTTCCAGACCTTTTCAGCGGCCTTGGCTATCGCCAGCGCCCTCTCGCCGGTGGCCTCTATGTAGGTCTTGAAGTTTATCGCTATAATCGGCTCCTTAAGCTTCTCCATGGGTATCACCGGAAGTGTTACGCTCTTTTCCCTTAAACGTCTTTCGGGGAGTTTCGTTTCCACTGGAGAGGGGCCTCCCGAAGGGGTCTATCAGGCCGGCCCTTATGAGTGAGGAGCTTATCTTTGCCCCGATAGAGCTCTTCACGAGGCCTATTGTAACGATATCGAGAGGTTTAAGCCCGTTCTCCTCCCTGGCGCGGTTGACGACCAGGGCGCCCTTGTAGGTCTCCTCGCTGACGACTATTGCCTCAAGGCTTTTCATCCTGTCGGCGAACCCTATCGAGGTGTGTATCTTGATGACGCGGTAGTTCGAGTAACCGTTGACCTCGAAGAACTTGATTAAATCCCTAAGGCGGAGTTCATAGGGGAGGATTTTCTCGGCGTAGGGCTTGCTCCTTATCATCTCGTCGGAGGTTAGCCCAATGTAGACGTACTCCCCCACCTCGAATGCCTTCCTCAGTAAAGCCTTGTGGCCGAGGTGGAGCCTGTCAAAGGTGCCCCCAACGACCACTTTCCTGTACTTCTTCCTCATGCCTTTTATTTGGTTCATAAAACCAATAAGCTTTTTTGTTCACCGGCCAACTTGGTAGGGGTGGTGGAATGAGCTTAGACTCGTTTTTCTATCCGGAGAGCGTGGCAGTCTTCGGCTCCTTTAAGGAGGGGGCTATAGCCTACGAAATCCTGAGGAACATCGTGGAGGGCGGCTTTGAGGGGTGGATAATCCCGGTCAACCCGAAGGGCGGAACCGTTGAGGTCGCTGGAAGAACCTTTGAAATCCGCCAAAAGCTGGAAGAACCCGTTGACGTCGCGATAATAGCGGTTCCGGCTAAGATTGTTCCGGCTTTAATAGACGAGATAGGGCCGCTCATTAAGGGCGCCGTTGTCATAAGCGCGGGCTTTTCTGAGGTTGGAAACGTTGAGCTGGAGCGCGAGCTCGTTGAAAAGGCTAAAAAGCACGGCATTAGAATCATAGGCCCCAACTGCGCCGGTATCTTCGGCGTCCACGGGAAGTTCTTCGGCTCCTTCGAGGTTCGCGTGAAGCCTGGTGGCTTAGCACTAATCAGCCAGAGCGGGGCCTTCGGAGGTGCCGCTTTGGCGATGGGAAACGATGAAGGAATAGGCTTCTCAGCCTTCGTTTCCTATGGAAACGCCGCTGACCTGAACGAGAGCGACTTCCTTGAGTACTTTGCTGACGACGAGAACACAAAGGCGATAGCCCTCTACATCGAGGGCGTTAAGGACGGGAGGCGCTTCCTCAAGGCCCTCCGCTACGCGGCAAACAAAAAGCCCGTCATAGTCCTCAAGGCCGGAAAGAGCGCGAGCGGTGCCAAAGCCGCTGCAAGTCACACAGGCTCCCTGGCTGGAAGCTATGAAATCTACCGCGCGGCCTTCAAGCAGGCCGGCGCTATAGAGGTCGAGGAGATGGAGGAGCTCTTCGATGCCGCCAAAGCCTTCGAGATGTATCCAAAAGCAGGGAAGAGGGTGGCAGTGATAACTAACTCCGGCGGGCCGGGCGTTCTGGCGACCGATAAACTGGAAAAGCTCGGCCTTGAGATTGCCAAGCTTAGCGAGGAAACTGTTCAAAAGCTCCGCTCCTTCCTGCCGCCCCAGTGCTCCGTCAAGAACCCCATAGACCTCATAGCAGATGCAGACTACGAAAGGTACAAGAGAACCGTCGAGACGGTTTGCAGGGATGAAAACGTTGACTCGCTCCTCGTAATCTGCGTGCCGCCGATATTCATCCCGAGCGAGGAGATAGCCAAGGCAGTAATCGAAGCCGACTGTAACAAGCCGGTCATCGTCAACTTTATGGCCGGGGAGCTGGTCCGCGATGGAGTTGGGCTTTTGGAAAGGCACGGCGTTAAGAACTTCCCGACTCCAGAGAGGGCGGCGAGGGCCTTGAAGTGGCTTTCCCAGAGGTGACTCAAGCTTTTTATGTGTGAGTTCTTGTTCAGTGTTTAGGGGTGGTGGGCGTGAAATCGTACAGGCTCATGTATCCAATGAGAACATACCTGATAGTGTCCGGAAGAGGAGAGGAAGCCAACGTGATGGCCGCGGACTGGGTAACGGTGGTCTCGGCAAGGCCGTTCATGGTGGGCGTTGCCATAGCCCCCCAGAGGCACACCTGGAAGCTCGTCAAAAAATACGGGGAGTTCGTGGTCAGCGTTCCGGGCCTTGAGATGCTGGACGATGTGTGGGTTGCCGGGACAAAACACGGGCCGGAGAAGCTGAAAGAGACCTCTATAACCCTGGTTCCCTCAAAGTCCATTGAAACGCCGAGCATAAAAGAGGCCCTGGCGAACCTGGAGTGCCGGGTCGTTGACGAGAGGGACTACGGCGACCACACGTGGTTCGTTGGAGAGGTAGTGGATGGCTCCTACAGTGAGACGGCCTTTCCCAACGGCAGGCCGAACCTTGAGGCGAACTTCCTGGCCCACGCCTCGTGGGTTGACTTTGTAACGTTTGAGAAGAGGATTTATCGGCCTGGGAAAGCGAACTCCCGATAAGGCAACCTCTTCTTCCAGCGGCCTTTCAATTTTGTCCACCTTTGCCCACTTGGGTAACCTTTTTAATCTCTCCACTCGCAGTGGGGACGATGATAGCGTTAGGCATCGAGGGAACCGCCCACACCCTCGGCATAGGCATCGTTACCGAAAAGAAAGTCCTTGCCAACGTATTTGACACTCTCACCACCGAGAAGGGCGGAATCCACCCGAAGGAGGCCGCAGAACATCACGCGCGCCTTCTCAAACCCCTCCTCAGGAAGGCGCTTGAGACAGCTGGGATAACGATGGAAGACGTTGACGTTATAGCGTTCTCCCAGGGGCCCGGTCTTGGCCCTGCACTTCGGGTTGTCGCTACGGCGGCAAGGGCGCTGGCAATAAAATACAACAGGCCGATAGTTGGAGTAAACCACTGCATCGCCCACGTTGAGATAACGAAGATGTTCGGCGTCAAAGACCCGGTTGGTCTCTACGTGAGCGGCGGAAACACGCAGGTTCTCGCTTTGGAGGGTGGCCGCTACCGAGTCTTCGGCGAGACGCTCGACATAGGCATAGGCAACGCGATCGACACCTTTGCCCGGGAACTGGGAATAGGCTTTCCAGGGGGCCCGAAGATTGAAAAGCTGGCCCTCAAGGGCAAGCGCTACATTGAGCTCCCTTACGCCGTAAAGGGAATGGATCTGAGCTTCTCCGGCGTCCTAACTGAGGCTGTCAGGAAGTACAGAACCGGAAAGTACCGCGTTGAGGATCTGGCCTATTCTTTCCAGGAAACTACCTTCTCTGCCCTCGTTGAGGTTACCGAGAGGGCTGTAGCGCACACCGGCAAGGAAGAGGTCGTCCTCGTGGGTGGTGTTGCAGCTAACAACCGGCTCAGGGAGATGCTCAGGATCATGACTGAGGATCGTGGAATCAAGTTTTTCGTCCCGCCCTACGACCTCTGCAGGGACAACGGGGCCATGATAGCCTACACCGGCCTGAGGATGTACCGCGGTGGCGTAAGATTTAACATAAAAGATACCGTAGTGAAGCAGAAGTTCCGCACCGATGAGGTGGAAGTTGTATGGAACTAACGGTTCCGTGGTACATCTTAGTGTACGACGTCGTCCTTCTGGTTGGGATGGGCTACATATGGTGGTTCTTCCTCAAGAGGTGGAACCGTTATGTAGCCGAGCTAAGGCCGTTTATCCGTAGCGCGGCGGTTTTCATAGGGTTTGCCTTCGTCGGAAGGCTTCTTGATCTCATAACGGACTTTTACCCCCTTCCGTACCAGGACGCGGCTTTTGCAGTGCTTTATGGTGTCTCAATCCTCGGTGTGATATACGCAATGATAAACTACGTGCTCCTCCTGGAGAGGTCGTACATCCCTCCTAAAACCGTGGAGTTCAAGCCCAACCCCTCGGGGCTCATGGGGGCATACGTACTCCTGGGAGGCCGGGAAAAACTCGTGGAGATTGTCAAAATAATCAGGGAGCATGGGATGCCCGCGTTGATATTCACACGCTCACCGCATTTCTACGCGGGATTGGGCGAGCTCGTTACCACCGTCTGGGTTACTCAGGCCACCGACGCTGGAGTGCCCCCAACGAAGCTTCACGTGATACAAGAGACTGCAATACAGTTTGCGAAGGAGGTTAAGGGCTCCGTCATCGTGATAGACTGCGTTGAATACCTGCTTCTCTACAACGACTTCAAAACGGTCTTCAAGTTCCTCACGAACCTCAGGGACCACATCGTCCTTAAGTATGGCTCCGGTCTCATCTTATTCATTGACAATGCTGTTCTAAGCGAAAGGGAGAAAGCCCTTCTCCTCAAGGAGTTTGAGCCCATCTAAAACCTGTTTTTTAGTCTCAGGGTATACTTGGGATACACATCGTTAGTGAAGCGTACGAACCGGGCCTTCCGGGGGGAGAGTTTCACGGTTATTTCGGTGTCGGGGCTGAGGTAGGTGTAGAACTGACCGTCCACCGCTAGTATTATCTCCCTGGTGAGGGAGAGATTCCTTATGTCTATCGTGCTGAATGCGGGGACTATTATGGGCCTTGAGCTGAGGGCTATCGGGGCGAGGGGGGCTATAACAACCGCCTCCAGCCTCGGGTCAACGAAGGGGCCGCCGGCACTCATGGCGTAGCCCGTCGAGCCTGTCGGGGTCGAGACTATCAGGCCGTCCGACCTTATCTCATCGGCCAGACCGCCGTCCACGTAGTACTTTAGGTGTATTATCTTTCCAGGAACGCCCGTGAGAACAGCAACCTCGTTGAGCGCATCCGGAACCCTGTTCTCGCCCTTGAGGTACGTTCGGAGCTTTATCCTCTCGTCTATGTAGTACTCGCCCTCGATGAGCTTGCTGATGGCAAAAAACGCCTCGTGCGGCTCCACCTCCGTGAGGAAACCGAGCGTGCCCATGTTTATTCCCAGGATGGGTATCTCCTTCTTTGTCCTGTGCTCCACTCGAAGTATCGTACCGTCGCCGCCGATGACTATTATGAAGTCCACGTCGAAGTCCTCAAGGGGGAGGACGTCGCCCTCCCTGAAGTGGGGAAAGTGCTGATGAGTCTCCTCGTCAACTATAACCTCATATCCGCTTACCTTGAGGAAATCGTAAACGCGGTAGGCCAGCTTAAGTGCCGCCTCTTTGTCCCTCCTGGCCACGACCCCGAACCTCATGGTGCACACCGCTAACCTTTCTCTTGGGCCTCTTCGTTTATATCGTTGTCGCTGGCCCTCTTCTCCTCGATCTTGATGCCGAAGTGTGTCAGGATGCCAGCGCCTATGAAAGTAGGCGCCCAGTAAGAGATGAGCCTCTCCAGGATCGTCGCGGTGACCGCTATCTCCTTGTTTATCCCAAGGAGGACGTAGACTCCGGAGTTTATGGCCTCAATGAGGCCGGCCCCGCCCGGAACCACTGCGAACATGCCGACGACGATGCCTATCATCTGAACGACCATGACGTCGACGAGCTTTATCGGGCTGTTTATGCTGATGAAGATGAAGTAAGACCTCAGGAGTATCAGCGTCCACGAAACAAAGGACCAGAAGAGCGAGAGGACGAAGGCCCTCTTGTGCCTCATGAGGACTTTGAAGTTCTCCTGGAACTGTGGGACGCTCACCTCGACGGCGTGAACGAACTTCTCCTCGTACTTGATGGCCTTTCCGGGCATCAGCCTCTTGAACCGGCGGTAGAACCAGTAGAGTATTCCCTTTGTTTTTCTTTCGCTCAGCAGGATTCCAACTGTGGCAAGGGTTACGAAGGCGAAGAAGACGTCGAGGAGGAAGATGGTGAGCGTGAGCGTGAATGAGCCCAGGCGGTACACGTGAACCGTGGCAATGAGGAGCATGAACACCACCGGGATGACGTCCATTATCCTGTCCATCATGACGGTGGCGAAGACGTGGCCGTAGGGTTCCCCCGTCCTCTTTGAGATGTAATACATCCTAACGGGCTCTCCACCGCCCCTCGCTCCGGGCGTGACGTTGTTTACGAAAACACCGGCGAACAGGGCCCCTACGATGGTTTTGAACCCGACACCTATGTCGAGACTCTTGAGGAGGACACGCCAGCGGAGGGCCCAGGCCAGGAGGGACCCTATGTAGGCCAGAACTGCCAGGGCAAAGTAGTCGGGTCTGGCCGTTCTGAGTATCTCCAGGACGTCCTCTAGGCCGGCCCACCATAGGAGCAGGAATATTATGAGCAGACCAACGCCCAGGAGCGAGTACTTCCTGTGGTTCATCCCTTCACCTTCCTGAGCCTCGCTATGAAGAAGCCCTGCGTGAGGTGCCTGTTTGGATAAAACCTCTGCACACCGTCGAGGTCTATCCCGTGCGACCCTATGAATACGCTCTGCTCCTCGAGCTTTAAGCCTTTTTCGAGCATGTACCTTACGTTGGCCTCGTTCTCTTCAAGCGAGAGCGTGCAGGTTGAGTAAACGAGAACGCCGTCCTTCCTGAGGGACTTTATGGCGGCGTTTATGAAGTGCCTCTGGTAGCGCGCCGTCGCCTCGATGTCCTTTGGAGTTCTGCTCTCCCAGAGTTTCGGCCGTATTCCCAGTGCGGTGCAGGGTGCATCGAGTAGTATCTTGTCCGCCTCGATTCCGAGCTCAGGTAGCTTCCTGGAGTCCATGTGGAGCAGCTTAACGTTCTTAACGCCCAGCCTGTTCAGCTCTTCCTCGGTCTTCTTCAGCCTGTTCCTCGATTTGTCAATTGCTATTATCTCGCCCCTGTTCTGCATGAGCTGAGATATGTGGCTCGTCTTTCCGCCCGGTGCCGCCGCCATGTCAATTATAAGCTCCTCCTCGCTTGGCTCTAAAACGTGGGCAACCACCATCGAGGGCAGACTCTGGGCGTAGAAGAGGCCCTCCCTAAAGCTCTCCAGCTCGCTGAGACTGGGCAGCCTGAACTTGGGGAGCGTAACCTCGACAGCTAAGCCCCTCGTTGACAGTATCATCTCCTTGGCGCTCATCCTGGCTATTCCAACGCCGACGAGGAGGCCCCTTGGATCCCTTATCTCCACCTCATCGCCGGGCTTAATCTTCTTGTCCGCCTGAAGAACACCCGGTGCGTAGAGCATCGCGCCCTGGTAGACGCTTTCACTCGCGAACTTGTTGGCCCTCACCACCGGGAGGCCAGGCTCGTAATCATCGGGAAAGTTCGGGCCTTCCCTCTCGAAGTATATCCCCTCCTTGAGGTAGGGGCTCCTCTTCGGCTTCAGGCCCTCCTTTTTCAGAATGCTCATCAGCTTCGAGCGGCTCGTCTTGAGCGTGTTGACGCGGATGTAGTACTTCTCCACCGGCGTCCTGAGAGAGGCCATTATCTCCTCCGCTTCGCTCCCGAAGAGTCTTCGGTAGTACTCCCTCAGCTCCGGCGGAAAAGCGTCCTCGTAGCTCACGCGGGAACACCTCAGAGGTCGAAGATTTCAAAGCGTTTTCCAAGCTCTATGAGCCTCTTTACCCCCTGCTTCAGGGCCTTTGCGGAGTCAAAGTTGGCCTCGAACTGGAAGACCTTCTCGTCGCTCTTGGAGATCTTCTCGAGTATCTCGCTTGGCGAGACCTTCCCGTCGCGCCTCCAGTTGTAGACGTCGTTCAGAAAGTCCTCAGCGCCGTAGATGAAGCTCCTGGGGAAGATTTCGATGAACAGCCCGACGAAGTTCTCGCTCACCTTCTCCTTCGGGACGGCAACGACGAAGTAGTAGCTCTCCGGTGTGGCGCCGACTTCAATCTGGGGCTTTATCTCGAACGCTGGATGGGGGTACTTCATGAGCCTCCACTCGCCGTCCAGGAAGACGTAAGCTCCGAAGACCTCCTCAACGTCCTCCACCTTGAATCCCTCAACAGGGAGCTCGGCCTTGAGTTCCTCGTTGAGCGTGAATATGCCCTCCCACATCTCGTTCAGAAAGTCGTGCACCTCTCTCACGTTCATGGTTCTCACCTGAAGATGGAAAAGAGGGGGTCCTTAAAAATCTTCATCCGAAAGCTTCGTTCAGCATGCTGTTGAGCTCGCCCATTATGTCGGTCTCCACGCTCTCCTCGTAGCTGGCGAGCTTTATCCTGTAGCTCTGTTTCATGAAGGTCATGTCAAGGAATACGTCCGCCTTCACCTTGCTGACCTCTCCGTTCCTGATGTGGGTCGCCCAGACTTTCGGCAGCGAGTCCTCTTCGATGTAGGTTTTAACGTCCACTGTGGCGTAGCCCTTCGCAGGTATCACAACGCCCTTGGTGGTCTTTCCGTGGCCTACCTTGATGTCGTTGGCTTGGATCTCGAAGCTGATGTTGCCTACTGGAATTGCGAACCCGTTGGGGTTGTATAACTTTATGTGGGCGGTCAGGACTGCGTTTCCTCCCTCTTCTCCGACCCAGTCGAAGGTTGTCCCAACCAGTGCAGGGGTCTTTACAAGCCCGCCGGCGACGTCCTTGCTCTCCGCGCTGAGGTTGAGGTAGCCGAGGATGTTCTCACTTATCTCCTGGTGGATATCGGTGTTTATCGGGATCACGCCGAGCAGTTTGCCCCTGAGTGCCACGTTAACCGTGCCCCTCTGCCCGCTCTCGAAATACTTCACCAGGGCGCGCACGAGGTTTTTGTTGTCTACCGCCAGGGCGAGCCTCGCGTTCCTCCCCGTCGGGCTGTAGTCGAACCTCTCCGCCTCTGCTATGGGCACCCCCATGAACTCTATCGTGAGGTTGCTTATCGATGCAGGGACAAGGAGGGGCTTGCTCAGCTCTGCGTCCAGCCATATCTCTGTGGTCTTCTCATCGACGTAGCCCCACTGGGCACTCAGCTGGGGGTGGAGCGTGTAGGCGGCGTAGACGGCGTAGCCTGCCCATAGGATAATGGCGATGGCAAGTCCAAGGATTGCGGCTTTCAGGTTCATTTTCTCACCTTATCTTTTCTTCATTCGGAGCGTTTAAATCTCTCTTGCTCTCTTCCCTTTGAAGTATGTGTAGAGCACGAGAGCATAGAGTTCGCCATCAAACGCAACGAGATCGCCGAGAGGATAGTCCGGTTCATACTGGAACACATGGACGGGGGGTACTGGAGAGGCTAGTGGACTGCCTGAAGGGTGGAGAGCGGTAGCTTTAAAACGGCTAGTTAATACTCGTCAAGGGTGGAATAATGGGATTGCTCTCATCCCTCCTCTGGGCGTTTTGGTACATCCTTCCGGCGTACTTCGCCAACGCCTCTCCGGTTCTGGTCGGTGGAGGCAGGCCCATCGATGGCGGTAGAACCTGGCGGGACGGGAGGAGGCTTTTCGGGGACGGAAAAACGTGGCGCGGCTTCATAGGCGGTGTTTCTATAGGCACTCTCGTGGGGATTGTCCAGTACCACATAACCCCTAGCTTCTACGGCGACCTTAGGACTGCCGTCCTGCTAGCTTTTCTCCTCTCCTTCGGTGCCCTCCTCGGAGATCTCATCGGGAGCTTCTTCAAGAGGCGCGCGAACCTGCCGAGGGGCGCCCCGGCCATAGGCCTCGACCAGCTCGGCTTCCTCATAACTGCCCTCGCCCTCGCGTATCCGGTCAAGACGCTCTCCAGCGGCCAAATAATCTTCCTCCTCGTGGTCTCGCCCTTCATCCACTGGGGGGCCAACTACTTCGCCTACAAGATGGGCTGGAAGAGCGTGCCCTGGTAGCAAAGCCGTCCAGCAACCCTTTTTAACCCTCCATCCAACTTTTCTCGGTGGTGGGAATGAAGGTTACCGTTCGCTATTTTGCAAGGTACCGCTCCCTCGTGGGGAAGGGCGAGGAGGAGCTGGAAGTCCCGGATGGTATAACAGTCGGCGAGCTGATAGAGATTTTGCGGGAGAAGCATCCGGTTCTCAGGAACGAGGTCTTTGCTGAGGACGATGATTTAGCCGACGTCAACGTCTCCAGAAACGGTCGCTACGTCCGCTTCGATGAGGTTCTCCACGACGGTGATGTCGTCGCCCTCTTCCCGCCGGTGAGTGGTGGTTGAAATGCTGAGCGAGAAGGAGCTTGAGCGCTACGACAGGCAGATCATGATACTCGGGAAAGAAGGGCAGGAGAAGCTGAAGAACTCGAAGGTGGCAGTCGTTGGAGTCGGCGGCCTCGGAAGTCCGGTTGCCTACTACTTGGCCGCGGCTGGGATAGGTACCATACTCCTCATAGACGAGCAAACACCGGAGCTCAGCAACCTCAACAGGCAGATACTCCACTGGGAGGAGGATCTGGAAAAGAACCCCAAG
The DNA here is from genome assembly GCF_002214485.1 of Thermococcus pacificus. Classification (NCBI taxonomy): domain Archaea; kingdom Methanobacteriati; phylum Methanobacteriota; class Thermococci; order Thermococcales; family Thermococcaceae; genus Thermococcus; species Thermococcus pacificus. The sequence continues at coordinate 323,847 of NZ_CP015102.1, read as the reverse complement.
CCCCTCTCCGCTAAGTGGAAGCTGGAGCGCTTCAACTCCGAGGTAAGGATAGAGACCTTCGTGGGGCGCCTTGACGAGTCGAACATCGATGACGTCCTCGCGGGCGTGGATATCATAGTAGACTGCCTCGACAACTTCGAGACGAGGTTTCTGCTCGACGATTACTCCCAGAGGAAGCGCGTTCCCCTCGTTCACGGGGCCGTCGAGGGAACCTTTGGCCAAGTGACGACGGTAGTGCCGGGAATAACGAAGAGCCTCAGGGAAATCTTCCCGAATATAAAAGAAAAGAGCGGAAAATTCCCGATTCTGGGGGCGACGGCGGGAGTTATAGGCTCGATTCAGACAATGGAGGTCATAAAGCTCCTCACCGGCATAGGCGAGCCCCTTCTCAACAAGCTGCTCCTAGTTGACCTTGCATTCAACACCTTCGACGTTGTTGATCTCAGGTAGACGGGGCCTTCACGGCCTTCTTTTCGTTTATCGAGGTTATCTTGAAGGTCTCGTCCCAGGTTCCGTTCTGAGTGATCTTCATCTCGCCCAGAGTCGGATCATTTACGTCGGTCTCTGAGCTGACACTGAAGCTCAGCCTCCCGCCGACGAGCTGGCCGTCCCTGAAGTAGAGCTCCAGCCTGCCGTCCTCAACGTTCACCACCGTCTCCGAGGAGGTGGCGAAGTAGACCGTTGCGAAGGGCCTCAGCCTGTAGTCGGGGATGTGGTAGACGAGCTTCAATGTCCCGTTGTTCTCGACCGAGCTCGGCTTCTCCCCCAGGTACTCCTTCGCCAGGCCGACGATGCTGTACCTCCAGACTATCTCGCTCGCCCCTGTATCCTCAGCCTTCACCCAGCCCACTATGCTCTGGATGTATGTGATGTTGTCCACCACTATCCTGGACATGTTGGTTTTAGCCCCGTCCGGCAGGCTCACCGTCGTGGAGTTTATCCACGCGCTCCAGGATTCGTAGTCCATGTATCCGTTCTCGAGGACGTTGAGGGTCACGTTGTCCGTCTCGGAGGTGTTGCCCTGCTCTATCGTCACGAGCATCCTCAGCGTGGCGTTGCTGGTGTACGTGAACTGTCTTATCGAGTTCACAGTCTTCAGCAGCTCATCGAGGTCCGGCCCCTTTGGGGTCTGGGTCGTGGTGGTCGTTTCTACCTTTTTCGTTATACTCTGAGTTGCACTGCTCGTGGTGCCGCTCGGCGTCGTTTCGCCGCTGTTTCTGCCTAGACAGCCTGCCACGAGGCCAATGAGAAGAATCGCGATGAACAGTACCGCGTACCTTTTCATCCTTTCACCTGGATAGCATGCTCCCCGAATCACTTAAACCTTTCCACCGCTCAATTTTTAACTCCCGGCGCGTAGTTTTCTCGGGGATCGCCATGAAAGTCAGGCTCACGAAGGAACCCTTCGACCTCAATGAAGCCCTGGGCCACCTCCTGGTTCCGGAAGCTGGGGCTTACGTCTTCTTCCTCGGAAAGGTGAGGAACGAGAACCACGGGAGACGGGTTGAGAAGCTCATCTACGAGGCCTACCCTGAGATGGCCGAGGCTGAGATGGAGCGCATACGAAAGGAGGCCCTTGAGAAGTTCCCGATCCTGGACATGCTCATCTGGCACCGTTACGGGGAGCTCAGGGTTGGCCAGGACACGATACTGATCATAGCCAGCGGAAAGCACAGGAGAGAGGCCTTTGAGGCCTGTTCATGGGCCATCGATGAAGTGAAGAAGCGCGTCCCGATCTGGAAGAAGGAGGTAACTGATGAGGGAACCTTCTGGATCGAGGGGGACAGGGTTGTGCCTGAGGGATGAGGGGATTTTTCATTTTTTGCAAACTTTCTAAAGTGGTATGCAAAATCGGAATAGAAAAAGTATATATACGTTTCTGCCCATTTTCCTACGGTGGTGCTTCAATGGAGAAGGTGGCTTATGATACCGCTCAGGCGTTTGGCATTGCCCTCTCTCCAAACGTGGTCTCGGTCGCCAAGCCTCCCTGGAGCGACAGGCCCCATAGCGGCAGGCTTGAGAGGCTCATCCTCCAGCTCGGCTCTGGGAAGGGCAGGTTCTCCGAAGTTACTGGAATCCCTCGTTCCATCGGATGCATCGGCAACAACTCCTTCATACTCCGAAGGGAGCCCCTGAGCGTCGAGCGCGTGAGGGAGCTGATAAAGGAGTTCAAGCTTGCGGGCGGAAGGGAGCTCTGGCTCACCAACTACGACAGCCATGATTACCTCTTGTCCATAGCTGCCTACGCCGCGGAGATAGAGGTTCCTGAGGTCTACGCGGTGGTTCTCCTCGATGACGTCGATGAAATACGGCCAATTGATGGAGTTCGCTTCATAGCGGAGCTTGAGTACTCTCCAGAGAACGTCCAGAGGCTTGAGGCTCGGGACTGGCTCCACGGGGCTCTGGTGATGGTAAAGGGTTCGGATCTGGATGGGCTAAGGGGTCTCAAGACCACCTTTCCAGGGGAGATATACCTCGACGTCCTCTACCCCGGCTCGGCCAGAAAGTTGGACTTCAATGTAATAGAGATGAGGCGCATCCTCAACCCGACTACCGAGCGGTACCACGACTGCCTTGCTGGGACGCTCGCGATAACTGCCGACGGCTACGCCCTGCCATGTCCGCTTCTCCGCAACAACATCGTTGCCGACGCAAAGGAGACCAGTATAAAGGGAATCCTCAGGAAGAAGCGCCTCAAGGAGTTCTGGAGGATGACGAAGGATAGGATAGGAACTTGCAGCAACTGCCCCTTCAGGTATATATGCCACGACTGCAGGGCCCTTGAATACCAGGCGACTGGGGAAATCGACGGCCTCGAATACTGCCCGGTATTCCTTTAGAACTCCAGAATGGAGCGGTAGCCGTTTCCATCCTCTTTAACCATCCTCTGGTACCTGTCCTTTAAATTCCTGTCGTTCATCTCCTTGAAAACCGGGTCGAAGTACTCTATGAGAAGCTTCTCCACGTAGTTGCTGAACTCCAGAACCTTGCTCCCGAGGTCTTCCTTCGACGAGAAGAACCACTCGAGAATGTAGCCGTACCCCGGGAGGACACCGACCGTTATCTCGTACTCCTTGAACCTCTCTAGAACCTCGTCGTCCAGGTGCTTCGTTAATCCTATGACGCCCCTGTTGTGGATGTTCATGTCCACTAAGGGGGCGAACTTCACAATGATGCCCTCCTCCTGCAGGCGCTTTATCATGTACCTCACGGTTGGTCTGCTTTTTCCCAGCCGCCGCGATATCTCGGTTATAGGTGTCCTTGCGTCCCATTTCAGAATGTCGAGGAGAACCGCGTAGTCGTAGCTTAAATACCAGTCACCGAAGTCCTCGTCGCCACTATAGGGGTATGCCCTGACTTCGTAGTACTCATAGTCGTCCGAATATTTTGAGAGCATCTTGCCCACGAGCTTCTTCTGTTTGTCTGGGACATAGATTGTAAGGGAGAGTCCGTTCTTAAAGCCGAAGGCTGGATTTGCATAGCCTATGAAGGGATTCCGGGTAACTCTGCTCGCGACCTCCATTAGCCTGTCGGGGGAAACGCTTAGAAACGCAACGAAGCTTCGGAGGCCTATCCTCCGGATGTTTGCTGAGGCGCTCACGGTGAGGTACTTCCCGTAGTATTTGTCATGTAGCCTTTTGAGCCTGTAGTATTCTATCCCCTCGCTCTCGGCTATCCTCCTTAGGCTCTCTAGAGGGTGCCGGTCCAGAATCTCAACAAGAAGTTCCAGCTCCTCCATGACTGGTTCGGGCATTTTACCTCACCATTTTACCGGACGGGAAAAAGTTATATCGGTTGGGATATTAAATCCTTCCGGTGGTGACCATGGTGAAGATAGAGGTCATTGACATTGAAAAGCCAGAGGGCGTCGAGGTGATAATCGGGCAGGGCAACTTCTCAATATTCACCGTCGACGACCTGGCGAAGACTCTCCTCACAACAGTTCCGGGCATAAAGTTCGGCGTGGCCATGAACGAGGCCAAACCCCAGCTCACGCGCTTCACCGGAAACGACGAGGAGCTTGAGCAGCTCGCGGCAAAGAACGCACTGAAGATTGGCGCGGGCCACGTCTTCGTCATCCTCATGAAGAACGCCTTCCCGATAAACGTTCTCAACGCGGTGAAGAATCACCCGGCAGTGGCAATGGTCTACGGGGCCAGCGAGAATCCCTTCCAGGTGATAGTTGCGGAGACGGAACTCGGAAGGAGCGTCCTCGGCGTGGTGGATGGCAAGGCCGCCAACAGGATTGAGGACGAGGAACTCAAGAGGGAACGCAGAGAGCTCGTCGAGAAGATAGGCTATAAGTTCGACTGAACGACAACCTTTTTACTTCTTCCCGCTCTTTTCTTCCGGTGGTTCCATGAGGATAGCTTTCATCACGTCTAACCCTGGAAAGGTTGAGGAAGCTAAGAAGTACTTTGAACCCCTTGGCGTTGAGGTTTATCAGCTTCACTTCCCCTATCCCGAGATACAGGCCGATACACTCGAGGAAGTGGCCGAGTACGGCGCTAAGTGGCTCGCCAAGAGGATAGACGGCCCTTTCTTCCTCGACGACTCAGGACTTTTCATAAATGCCCTCAACGGCTTTCCGGGCGTTTATTCCGCCTACGTGTACAAAACGCTCGGCATAGACGGAATCCTGAAGCTCATGGAGGGCGTCGAGGACAGGAGTGCCTACTTCAAGAGCGTCGTAGCTTACTGGGACGGTGAGGTGCACCTCTTCACCGGCAGGGTTGATGGGGAAATAACCCGAGGGAAGCGCGGAAGTAAGGGGTTCGGCTTTGACCCGGTTTTCAAACCGTCGGGATTCGAGAGGACTTTCGCCGAAATGACAACCAAGGAGAAGAACAGAATATCACACCGGGGAAGGGCTTTAAAAGCCTTTGCAGAGTGGCTAAAGGAAAACCTTAAATAAGCCCAACGTTCCAAATCCATCAGTTGTCATTGAACAGGTGACGAAGGGGGTAGCCATGGTAAACGCTCTTGATGCTGCTGATATGCGCCTGTTGAAGGAGCTTAAGGAGAACTCGAGGGAGAACATAGCCAGCCTGAGCAAGAAGCTCGGCATACCCCGGACCACCGTCCACTACCGCATCAAGAAGCTCGTAGAGGATGGTGTAATAGAGAAGTTCACGGTCAAACCCAACTACAAGAAGCTAAACCTCGGCACAACCGCCTTTATTTTGGCGCGCTACGACCCGGATTCGGGCCTCAACCAGAGGGAAGTGGCTGAGAGGATAGCGGCCCTTGAGGGTGTCTACGAGGTGCACATAATAGCCGGCGAGTGGGATTTATTGATAAAGGTCCGCGCCCCCAGCTCTGAAGAGGTCGGCCGGATAGTGGTTGACAGGCTGAGGGAGATAAGGGGCGTCGGCCAGACGGTGACGATGGTGTCCTTCGTCACCGTGAAGGAGGAGCTGTGAAGCCTGGGGCGATGATCGGCGTTCTCCTTTCTGATACGTGATGAAGCGAGGTTTGGTGAGCCCTACATAACGCAGCACTCGTAGATTACCTCAACGTCCCTTACTGTTTTTGCCCATTCGATTATCTTCCTCGGCGGGTTTGTCAGCCTGTCTACCCCAGCCAAAACCGCCCCCCTGTCGAAGTCCAACCTCCATTTTCCGAGCGGCCGCATGCAGCCTATGCTTATCTCACCATCAAAGCGCTCCCTGGCGTATTTCACGACCTTCAGGCTCTCCTCGACGCTCGGTTTTGGAACGTTCTCCATCTCCGTTCCCTTCGTCGGGATGAGCACATCTAGAACGAGAACGTCTATAGGATAGTTCATCAGCAGGTCTATGGTCTTGTATTCCCAGTGGATTTTTCCAAAGTCCAGGCCAATGGTTATGTGCGGCGCAACTCTTATTCCGTTCTCCGTGAGGATGTCGAGGATTCTAAGGTAGTCTTTCACAGTCTTGTCTATTTTGTAGACCCGCTTTATCACATCGTCATCGCCGACGAAGTCAAGGGAAACCACATCCACCCAGCGGAGCCACTCCAAATCGTTCTCGTCTATAAAGCCGACGTGGGCGTTGAGCTTGAGGTTGGTTCTCCTCTTTATCTCCCTGATTTCGTCGGCATAGAAATCCAGCGGGACCTTCATCCTTCCGTCCATCCCGCCGCTCAGCAAACAGCCGGCGTAACCCTTTCTGGAAAGGTCGAGGCAGTAACTCAAAAGCTCTCCCCGCTCCGGCTTCCTCATGCCCTCAAGGTAGTGCTTCCCGCAGTGGGCGCAGTTTAAAGCGCAGGCATTTCCGGTAACGGAAACGGAGGGAAATTTGATGCCTGGGATGTAGATTTTGAGCTTTTTTCGTTCCGTCATCTGGAACACCGATCGAGTTCTTCTTTTGGCATCTGGAGAAAAGTTGGGAAAAATATAACGGTTTTGGAACAAAAATGGGAAGGGAAAGTCACTTCTTCCCTGCTTCCCCGCGGTTCTTGAACAGCGGCCACCAGGCTTTCTCGCCAAAGAGGCTCATGAAGGCAGGGCCAATGAAGTAGACCGCCATAGTCGCCGTCAGGAGTATTCCTGCCGCCAATGCGAAGCCCATCTCCCTCGTTCCCCACGTGCTGCTGAGCATCAGTGCACCGTAGGTGCTCGCTAGAACCACTGCGAGGCCTATGACGAGCTTGTCCATCGTTCCGGCGGCAACTATCAGCGCCTCGTCTGGCTTCCTGCGCTCGAACTCGTCCCTTGCCTTGACGAGGTAGAAGCTGTTGTAGTCGATGCCGACTCCCATGAGCACGACGAAGACCATCAGCGGCAGGAACCACATGACTTCCTGCCCAAAGACCCTCTCGAAGAGCCACGTTGAGACCCAGATGCTCGTCATGACGCCGAGGAATATCGTGATCATCGTGGAGGCCACTGCCGGCAGTCCCTTGAGGGTCGGTATCAGGGATAGGAACATGAGCACTAAGGCCACTGGGATTATTCTGTGCCAGAAGATGTCGTTTATCCTGTCCGTTAGGTCCATTGAGAGCGCTGCGCCTCCTCCAACAAGGCCGGCCTTGATCCTCGGGTTCTTCTCGGCAACTTCCCTAACGTAAGCCCTTAGTGCCTTCACGAGGTTCTTGGCCTCCTCGTCGGTTGGCCTGTAACTGCTCTCGACCTGTATCATGACCTTGTCGCCCCTTGAGGAGATGAACCTGTCGCCGCCGAGGGCCTTCACTGCCGAGAGGGTTAAATTGCTGACAGGCTCTCCGTAGGGTCTCGTCGGTGAATAGACAGCCTTAACACCCTCCATCGTGGATATGTGGGCGGTTATTTCGTCTATGAGCTTGAGGTCGTCGTCGCTAACGTTGCCGCTGAACTCGATTATCACGTAGTTGGGGGACATCAGCGACGCGCCGAGCTTTTCCTGGCTGAGCGTCATGAACTTGAGGGTCTCACTGTCCTCAGGCAGGAAGAGGCTCATGTCGTGGGTTCCCTTGAAGGTCACGAAGGTGTAGGTTGCTGGTGCCGCTATGAGGAGTGCTATTATGAGAACCACCTTGGCGTGCTTGACTACCCACTCGGCAATCTTGCTCCTCTCGTGGACGTCCAAGGCGCTGGCGTGCTTGATGTGCCTCGGCCACCAGAACCAGCTCTTGTCGCCGATGAGGGCGGTTATTGCCGGGATGAACGTTAAGCTCGCGATGAGGACTGAAACGACCGCGAGCGGGGCTATTATGCCCATCTGCTGGAATATCGGGAACTCCCAGGCGAGGACGAAGGAGGCGAAGGCTATGATGTCGGTGAAGGCGCTCGCCAAAACTGCGTCCTTGGCCCTCTTCAGCGCTTCTGCCACTGCCTTCTCGTGCTCGTAGCCCTCGGCAATGTACTCCCTGAAGCGGTGGACGTAGTAGGTCGAGTAGTCGATACCGAGACCGAGGGCGGTAGTTATCGTCAGCATCTGCGCCCAGCTACCGACGTCGATTATTCCTCCCTTCGCGAGCAGATAGGCTATTCCCAGGGCGGTTAAAGCAGAGGTCGCAACTCCCGTAAACGGCAGGAAGGTCGCGAGGAGGGCCATTCCCATGAGTATGAAGAGAACCACGAGCGCCATTATCATGCTCGCCCTGGTGGTGACGCTGTTGTCCCTCTGGCCGTACTCTGTCATCTCGTGCGCCTGAACCGGCGTTCCTCCGAGGGCGCCATCAACCTCCGGAAAGTACTTTCCAAACTCCTCGAGGGCTATCTCCTTCACGCGCTTCGCGTTTTCTGCCCTGTACTTGTAGATATCTTCACTCGGCCCAGGCCTTCCGCGCGGGACGAAGGTTATGAGCATCGTAGTGTTGTCGTCGCTCTTGAGCATGCTCAAGTAAGTTCCCGCCTTCTCTAGCACCGTTGGGAACAGCGCCTCAGCTAACGGCTTGACGTCGTCCATCGTCATTGCATCCGGCCTGTCCTTGAACTCGAAGGCTATATCCACGAGCTTCGAGGTGTCAAAGGTTATTTCGATGCCGTAGGGGTTGTTCTTTGCGTAGGACTCTACGAAGGACCTCACCGTCCCCTTGACGAGCTTTGCTATCTCCTCCTCGCCCATGGGGTAGTTCTTCACTATCGTCTCGGTCAGGTTGAGGAAAACTCCCCTGAACTCCTCGGGGACGCTCACGTTGGCATTCTCCATCTGCTCCCTGGCCCCTTCGAGGAAGAGGTTTTCGGCCAGCTCCCTTGGGTCTGCTCCCTCGTAGAGTCCCTTCACAATCTCCGAAACGTCGAACTCTGCATTTCCGCCCATGCCGGAGCTAAGCGCGGAAACGACCTTTACGGTTGCTTCTTCAAGCCTCTCACCGCTTATTATTCCCTGGGGGTCTTCGGCGGCGGTTTTGACGATTACATCCGCTATAGCCTCGGCGTTTGGAACGCCAGCCCTGGACAGCTGCTCAGCTGTTCCGGCCTTGAGCATTTCAAGGGCGACCTTATCAAGAACCTCCGGGCTTCCGTTGCTCTCGTATAGCTCCTTCAGTAGGTTCTCGTCAACGCTCAGACCCATCTGGGTCGTTATGCCCTTGAGGACAGAGATTGTGGCCTCCTCAAGAACACTTGGGTCTTTTGAGAGAACTCTGGTGGCGTTCTCGTCGTAAGTCAGAACCGCATCGACGATGACTGGGGCGAACTGGGAAGCCTCGGCTGGAAGGTTCTCCGCCATGCCCGAGAGGAGAATGCTCCTCTCAAGCTCCTTCGTCGGCCCGGTCTTTAAAAGCTCTTTCAGAACTTCTTTTGCGTTTGGAAGCCCTGAGAGTGGGTTGTTTGGAACGTTGCCCATGAACGAGAGCGCGACTTCGACGGTGGCGTTCTCAACGGCCTCGGCACTTGGGTTTGGTCCGAGTGAAATCGCCGTCTCGACTATTCCGGAGAAGGTCTTTGCGTCGATGGTTCCAAAGCCCTCAACCTCAACCGTCTGGTTGCTCTGGGCTATCACCTCAGGAAGGCTCTGAAGGGCTGACGTGGCTATCCCCGAGACTGCCTGGGCTAGCTCCTCCGGGCCCATGCTCTGGAGGGCATACTCGCTTCCGACTTTTTCGTCGAAGGCCCTAACTCCGAAGTAGAAAGCTCTTCCATAGGCCTCGACAAGGGGAACCTGCTCCGCCGGTGAGCCGGCTTTGACGATGCCCTCCGTAACGTTGGCGAGGAACGTGTCGGTGATTGCGCCACTCCCCGCGCTGGCATAGACTGGGTAAACCGAGTTGAAGACCGCGTAGACGAACTCCGGCGTTGTTCCGGTTTGGCTGGCTATGGCCTGCGCCTCGGCCTGGGTTAGGCTTCCCCTCTCATAGGCTCCGCTCGCTAGAACCGCCCTGTGAACGGCTATCACTCCCATGTAGGTCTTTCCATAGGTTGCATTCAGCGTGTAAAGTCCCTGGTTTAGCTCCGCCAGCGTGGAGTTGAGCGACTTGAGCATTCCGGCTGTTGAAGTGAGGTTTCTGTGGAGGGCGACGTAAGCTAAGTCGGTCTGATTGAGCGCGTTCCTGAGGAGAACCGTCTGGTTGTAAAGGCCAGTAACGTTCTGCTTCAGAGCTAAATAACCCTGCGCGGCACCGACGAGGCCGTTTTTGACCATCTCGGTGGTGTTACCGAGCTGGTAAACCGCGGCGAGAAGCTGGCCAAAGCCCTCGTTCGTCTGAATCGCGGTTGTGTAGAGAAGCCCCGTGACGTTCGCTGTCATCTTAGTTATGTTAAGCGTGAGGTCGTAGGTCATGTCCCAGAGCCCGTCGAGGGCATCGTAGTAAGAGGTCACGTTGTCGGCGTATTTGCCTTCAACACGCTCCTTGAAAGAATAGTAAGCTTCTCTCGCCCTCTCGTCGTTGACGCTTACGTTCGTGATGAGCAGGTACGTCAGGTTCTCATTCTGTGCCCCTGAGAACTCTTCGGAGATTATGTCCTGGACCTTTATGGACTCTATGTTGTGGGACACCATCTGCTCCTCGCTGTAGTTGGTGACCTCGCTCAGCTTTGCCGCGAGGGGAGACATTAGGATTATCACGACTATCCAAGCGAGAAGCACGAGCTTCGCGTGCTTGGCTATCCACTCGTTCCAGGCCATCGCGACACCCCCAAAGGTTTTTAAGTCGTTGTCATGAATATGTTGATTGTAAATCTATCTAATTAAAATATGTTTAATTCAGACATATATGGGTCGGGCTGAACTTATAAGCCTTTCGCTTGGTGGTGAGAGCATGCAGGATTCAAACGTGGTGAGAAACCTCTACACAGTGCCTATGAAAAACATGATACTCCTCATCATCGGCTTAAAAGGAGAGGCCCACGGTTACGAGATTCTGAAGGAGATAGAGAAAATGACCTTCGGCAACTGGAAGCCAAGCCATGGCAATCTCTACACCATGCTCAACAAGCTGGCGGAGGAAGGGCTGATAGAGCCGAGGGAAGAATACAGGGGAAAGAGAAGAATCGTTAAGTACGCGCTCACCGAGAATGGGTGGCTCTATCTTAGGGAGGCAAACGAGCTCGCCCTGAAGTCCCTGTATCTGGCCGTTCAGTACCACGAGAGGCTTCGCGAGAAGCTCAGGGAGCTGGGCTACGGGAAGGAGATAGCCGCCACGGCCATAGACAGCTACATAGAACTGTTGGATGGCATCATCGACATCCTGGAGGAGAAAAAAAGGGAGCTTAAAGAGCTGAAGAGGGAAAAAGAGCTCAGAGGAACGGGTTCCTGAACTTCCTGCCCGGATAGAGGGCTATTCCCTCAAGCTCCTCTTCTATCCTTATCAGCTGGTTGTACTTGGCGTTCCTGTCGCTCCTGGCTGGGGCACCGGTCTTTATCTGGCCGGCGTTGAGGGCGACCGCGAGGTCGGCTATTGTGGCATCTTCAGTCTCACCGCTCCTGTGGGAGACGACGACGCCGTAACCTGCCCTGAAGGCGGTGTAAGCGGCATCGATGGCCTCGCTCAGCGTTCCTATCTGGTTGACCTTGAGGAGGAGCGCGTTGGCGGCGCCAAGCTCGATTCCCTTCCTTATCCTCTTCGGGTTGGTGACGAAGAGGTCGTCGCCGACGATCTGTATCTTGCTTCCGAGTTCCTTCGTTATCATGGCGAAGCCTTCCCAGTCCTCCTCGTGGAACGGGTCCTCAATTGAGACTATCGGGTAGGTGCCGACTAGCTCCCTGTAGAGCTCCAAAAGCTCGCCCTTGTCGTACTCCTTTCCAGCGACGACGTACTTGCCCTTGTCCGGGTGGAAGAACTCGCTCGATGCCGCGTCGAGGGCGAAGGCTATCTCGTCGCCGGGCTTGTAGCCGGCTTCTTCAATGGCCTTGATGAGGACGTCGAGCGGCTCGGTTACCTCCTTCATCGGCGGGGCGAAGCCGCCCTCGTCACCGACGTTTATGGCGTTCTTACCGTAGCGCTCGGCGATGACCTTCTTGAGGACGTGGTAGGTCTCACTAACCCACCTTATTGCCTCCCTGAATGAGTCGGCACCGACGGGCATGATCATGAACTCCTGGAAGTCCAGCTCGTTGCCCGCGTGAACGCCGCCGTTGATGACGTTGCTCATTGGGACGGGCATGACGTAGGCGTTGGTTCCGCCGATGTACTGGTAGAGCGGAAGGCCCAGAGCGTTGGCGGCCGCCTTTGCAACGGCTAGGGAAACGCCGAGGATTGCGTTGGCGCCGAGGTTGCTCTTGTTCTCGGTTCCATCAAGCTCGAGCATGAGGTTGTCTATGTCCCTCTGCCAGGTGACGTCCATTCCGATGATCTCGGGTGCGATTATCTTGTTGACGTTTTCCACAGCCCTCCTAACGCCCTTTCCGTGGTAGCGGGTTCCGCCGTCGCGGAGCTCAAGGGCTTCATGGGTTCCGGTGCTTGCTCCACTCGGAACGGCGGCTCTACCCATGCTTATCGGCGTGTAGACCTCGACCTCAACGGTTGGGTTTCCCCTGCTGTCGAGTATCTCCCTCGCAACGACTCCTGTAATCTCAAACGGGTTCTCCATGTCAATCACCTCGGGTGATATTCTCGGTGAACATATAAAGGTTTTAGCTTCAACCCGGGCCGAAGTTATGGATAGGCGTATATATTCTGACGCCCTACTTTCCCTGGTGAGAGAATGAAGAGGCTCGCGGCCCTCATAGTGTTCTTGGTGTTCACCCTAACACCTTTTGCTGAGGCCTGCATGAGTCCTGCCGATGCCTACGCGGTGGAAGTTGTTCTCAACAAACCGGGGGTAGTTTACAGGCCGTACCCCGCTTTCAATGCCCTCCACAACGCGGTAATCGAGAACGGGACCTTCGTATTCCGCTCCCACTACGACCGGAGGCTATACGTTGTCCTTTGGAATGCGAGCGATGGGCCTCACATTAGGATTCAAATCCCGGTTAAGTGGGAGTCCGAGACAGCTTTAAGTGCCCATCTGAACGTTTCCCTCTTCCTGCTAAACGAGGGGATTGAGAAACTGAAGAGAACGGGCTGGAAAGTAAGGGACAACACAACCTTTGAAAAAGGCGGGATCAGAATAACACTCAGCCCGGTCAAAGGGAGTGAGTGCACCTCCGACGCGGACTGCGCCACGGGAGGGTGCTCCGGTGAGATGTGCGCGCCCAGAGAGAAGGCCTCAGGTATAATGACGCCCTGTGTTTATCGTCCGTGGTACACGTGCCTGGCCATGACAAGCTGTGGCTGCGTTAATGGAGTATGCACGTGGAAGCCAAATCCTGCCTTTGAATCCTGTCTCAAGGAGCACGGCGTTGATCCTTCCAGCGTCATAAAAGCAGGTCGCTTTGAACTGAGTGTTGAGGGAGCGAACGTGAGCGACGAGGAGGTAAAGGCGTCCGTCGAGGAGTTTCTCGGAGCTTTTGGTGTTTCCTGCAGTAATTCATTTAACCTGACCAAAACTTCGGTAACTAAGCCAGTCCCCGTCGTTGAACCCTCGAAGGTTAACGCTTCTGAAGCCATGAAAACGGAGCTTGAATGGCTGATTAGTGTTGGCGCCCTCAAAATCGACGAGGAGGATATAGAGGAGATAGCGAGGGTGTCCGAGTGGGGGAACGCTGGATGGAACTCCCACGTAGGATGGTACGAGACGAAGAACGGCACTTACAGCTGGATACCCTACGATAAGAGCCTGAACCCGAAGCTCGTCAAGTGCTTCACCAACGTTATACCCGAGTACAAGCTCCCGAACGGGACGGCTTACGTTGGCCCTACCATGACCAAACCCTCCCCTTCAAGTTCCAGCGCTACCAGCGGGGATTCGTCGGGTGAGAGTATATGCGGTCCGGCTTTAATCGTCGGCCTATCCCTGGTGGCCCTCCTGTGGAGGAGATGAACTTTTAAACCCACCTTCCGATTTTCACCGATGACCATGACTGCCAAGGACTGGAAGAGGCGGCTCCGCGAGGAGGGTTACATCGAGTTAGACGGCCTCAGGATTGAGCTGAGCCTTGACAACACCTTTCTTGACCTAGACTACATCCCGAGGGTTCTCGTTTATTCCGAGGAAACTGGCAGGTGGCACGTGCTCAGAAACCATATTCCCAAGGGAAAAACCCTCGAAGAAAGCTGGGACAACGCGGTTAAGGTTCTTGAGGAGATAGCCGAGGGGAGGGTTAGGCCGGATCTTGGCGAGCCCCGCGTTGAGGAACGCTTGGTATCTGTATTGAGAGAGCTGGAGGGTTCCCTTTGAGAAATTCTGTTCTTTGTATCTTCGTTTTTCATGGAGGAAGGGGAAAACGCTAAATAGTTCTTCCGAGCTATCGATGTTAGGTGGTCATTGATGAACGCTCGGGAGATTGCGCGCTACATTGATCATACAAACTTGAAGCCCTACGCCACTGAAGAGGACATAAAGAAGCTCTGCGACGAAGCCATACAGTACGGCTTCTATGCCGTTTGCGTGAACCCCTACCGCGTCAAGCTCGCCAAGGATTACCTGAGGGAAAAGAACGCCGACGTCAAGGTCGCGAGCGTTATTGGTTTTCCGCTCGGGGCAACTCCAACCGAAGTTAAGGTCTTCGAGGCTAAGAGGGCCATTGAAGACGGTGCCGACGAGCTCGACATGGTCATCAACATCGGCGCGCTGAAGGATAAAGACTACGACTACGTCAGGAACGACATAGCCGAGGTCGTCAGGGTCGCCCACGAAAAGGGCGCCAAGGTCAAGGTCATTATCGAGACCTGCTACCTCACCGAGGAGGAGAAGGTGAAGGCCTGCGAGCTGGCGAAGGAGGCCGGAGCGGACTTCGTTAAGACCTCGACCGGCTTTGGAACGGGCGGTGCAACGGTTGAGGACGTCAGATTGATGAGGAAGACCGTTGGCCCGGAGATGGGGGTTAAGGCATCTGGCGGAATAAGGACTTACGAGCAGGCTCTTGCCATGATAGAGGCTGGAGCAACGAGGATTGGTACCTCAAGCGGGGTAAAGATTGTGGAGGGTGCATCGAAATGAAGGAGCTCAAAGACCTCCTCCACAAGGCTGTTAATGAGCTCAAGAGTGAGGGACTTGAGCCGGATATAATCCTCGTGGGGCCTCAGTTCATAGAGCACGCGGCCGAGGTGCTCCGCGGGTGTGGGTTCAAGATTTATAAGATAGAGGAGCTTGGCTACGACGCTGTTGTGGCGGACTCAAAGTACCTTGGCCAGATGAAGCGCGCCTCGAGGAGGATATCCATCGAGCCCCTGCTCGCTGAAAACGAGATGTGGGAAGAATTAAAGAAGCTGGAGGTTTAGACGAAGTCCTCCACCTCAGGATACCTCTTCTTTATTGCCTTTGCCAGTCCGGTTCCAACGATGACTCCGGTAACTGCCTGGAGGGTGTTCACGGGTATCTCCGTCGCAGCTGCCGGAACACCGTACATGTATGCCTCGAAGGAGAAGTAGCCGAGGACCATTATCATTCCACCGACAACGCCTGCTACTATGAGGTTGCCAACGTTGTCGCTCTTTCTGGCCAGATAGCCGATGACGAGGCCCTCAAGCCCCTTGACAACGAGGGTTATCGGTGCCCAGCCTGGGTAGCCTGCTATTATGTCCCCAAGGGCGGAACCGACCCCGCCTGCGAAGACTCCGACGACGGGCCCAAAGACCATCGCCGAGAACATAACCATAGTGTCACCGAAGTTGAGGTAGCCGCCCGTCGCCGGCGTGGATATGGTTATGAACGCTGTTGTGACGCCAACAACGGCCGCCATGACCGCGGATATTGCAAGCACACTTGCGCTCTTGAACTTCTTCCTGTTGAGGTAGAGGTAGAGCACGTAGAGCAGCGTGACCCCGGCAAGGACGTAGGGTCCGTAAGGTTTGAGTATCTCTGTCAGCTCGCTCATGCCCATCACCGACGCTATTTCAAGTTACGGCTTTAAAAAGATGTCTCAGCAGAAGGGTGGTAGGGGTTACAATGGAGGGATTTCGAAGATGAAAGAGAAAAAGATCACTGGAGAGCAGCCTTGAGACTCTCCTCGAAGATCTCCATGGCGACGTCGATCTCCTCCTTCTGGATGGTCAGCGGTGGGATGAACCTTATGCTGTTGTCGCCGCAGCCGAGGAGGATGAGTCCGCGCTTTACCGCTTCCTTGACGATCCTGTCCCTCAACTCGGGGTTCTTCTCCTTGGTGTCCTTGCTCTTGACGATCTCGACTGCCTGGGCCAGTCCGAGACCGCGAGCGTCACCGATGACCTCGTACTTCTCCTCGAACTCCTTGAGGTACTTGTGGAGGTAGTCTCCAACTTCCTGGACGTGCGGGAGGAGCTCCTTGACGATCTCGACGACTTCAAGTCCGGCGGCTATGGCAACAGGGTTGCCGCCGAAGGTCGAGGCGTGCCTGCCCGGCTTGTCGAAAGCTATGTCGGCTCTGTGGACGACACCCGCCAGCGGAATTCCGCCGCCTATGGCCTTACCGAACTGGATGGTGTCTGGGGCAACGCCGAAGTGCTCGATGGCCCAGAACTTGCCCGTCCTACCGACGCCCATCTGGACCTCGTCGTCTGCCAGGAGGATTCCGTAGCTGTCGGCGAGCTTCTTGAGCTCCTTGAAGAAGTTCTTCGGCGGGACGACGTAGCCGCCTTCACCCTGTATCGGCTCGAAGACTATCGCGCCGACCTCGTGCGGCGGGACGTGCCTGAAAACGTACTCCTCTATGAACTCGATAACCCGGTTAACGAGCTCGTCCGGCTCGGCGTAACCGTCGATATGCCAGGGGTTCCTGTAGGGGTTCGGGTAGGGGATGTGTTCAACGCCGGGCATCGTCGGGAAGAACCTGTCCTGCTGGACCCACTTGCTGGCGGTGAGGCTGAGAACCGCCTGCGTCCTTCCGTGGAAGGCGTGGTAGAAGGCTATGAACCTCTTCCTGCCTGTTCCGTACTTGACGAGCTTCATCATGGCCTCGTTGGCCTCGGCACCGCTGTTCTGGTAGACGACCTTCTTCGGGAAGTCGCCGGGGGCGAGCTCGGCGAGCTTCTGGGCGAGTATGACCGCGTTCTCATAGAAGAAGTCGTTGAGCGCGAAGTGGGTGAACTTCTCTGCCTGCCTCTTGACGGCCTCGACGACGCGCGGGTGGGCGTGGCCCACGTTGAGGACACCGACTCCGCTTCCGAAGTCGTAGAAGGTGTTTCCGTCGACGTCGTAGACGAGGATTCCGTCACCGTGGTCGATGACTATCGGGAGGGTCTCGGGGTCCTGGGTCGTGTATGCGAGAAACTCAAAGTTCCTCTTTATGACCTCCTTGGCCTTCGGCCCAGGGAGTTCCTTAACGTTCGGCCTAACCACCATGTGCATCACCAGTGGGGGATGGGGATTCTCCTATATAAGCCTGTGTTCATCGATGCACATCTTTGACCGAAGATTTTTCGAGAGAATCCGGAAAATCCTCAACTAAGAAGACGTGGAGGGCAAGAAGCACCGAGAAGGAAGAACGAAGGAGAGTGAGAATTCACTCCACGACCTTCGAGTTCCACTCCTCGAGGAGCTCCTTGGCGGAGTTGGCCGCTATCGCTCCCTGGCCGACTGCGACCGCTATTTGCTTGAAGACGTTGGTGATATCTCCAGCGGCGAAGATGCCCGGAACCTTCGTGCGCATGTGCATGTCCACCGGGATGTAGCCGTACTCGTCGGTTATGCCGAGGTGCTTGACGAAGTCCGTCTTTGGCTCATAGCCGATGAAGATGAAGACACCGTCAACGGGCATCTCCCACTCCTCGCCGGTGACGCGGTTCTTCAGTTTAACGGCCTCTACCTTGTTGGTTCCCTTTATCTCCGTCACGACGGTGTTGAGTATCG
Organism: Thermococcus pacificus; assembly: GCF_002214485.1. Classification (NCBI taxonomy): domain Archaea; kingdom Methanobacteriati; phylum Methanobacteriota; class Thermococci; order Thermococcales; family Thermococcaceae; genus Thermococcus; species Thermococcus pacificus. The sequence goes on along the minus strand of NZ_CP015102.1, from coordinate 306,137 downwards.
CGGGAATGCCGCTCTCCTTAAAGCGGTCCTGCAGTATCTTATCGGCCCTGAACTGGTCGCGCCTGTGGACAAGGGTGACGTCGACGCCTATGCTCTTCAGATATAACGCCTCCTGAAGGGCAGTGTTTCCGCCGCCAACAACTATAACCTTCTTGCCCTTAAAGAGTGGGCCGTCACAGGTGGCGCAGTAGGAGACGCCCCTTCCTGTGAACTCTTCCTCTCCCGGGACGTGGAGCTTCCTCGGCGCTGCTCCAACGGCTATGATTATCGTTTTGCCCTTGTATTCCTTGCCGTTCTTGGTCTTCACCGTGAACTTGCACGGCCCCTCGTAGTAGGCGCACTCAGCTGGGTCGATCCTCTCGACCTCGTCGAAGACCACATCAACTCCCAGCTTCTTGACGTGCTCGTGCATCCTGTTGGCCAGCTCTGAACCGCTGATACCCTCTGGAAAGCCTGGGTAGTTCTCTATGAGGTCCGTTAGGGCCATGTTTCCGCCGAGGTCTTTGCTGATGATGAGAGTATCTAGGCCATAGCGGGCCGCGTATATAGCCGCCGTGAAGCCGGCCGGCCCCGCTCCTATGATGAGCACGTCCCAGGTCTTGTTCTCGTACTCTCCCCCGCGTGAGAATCCTCCAAGGCTGAACATCTCTCTCACCTCCGGGCTTTCCTAACGTGGCTTATTTAAAAGCATTATTGCCCTAATGTGGGTAATCAGATCACGACCTTTACCTCCGGTTCCTTAAGTTCCGCAGGAACCTCTCCCCCGGGCGAGACGGTTACCCTCGAGGTGTCATGCTCGTCCTTTGAGAATGGAACGTCCAGGGTCAGTCTGATGAGATACTCCCCGTGTCCCTCTAGTATCTCCTGTTTTCCAAAGACGTCCCGGAGCTTCCTCGGGTCTGCGTGGTTCCTGTCCATTATCAAGATTAGAGGCTTTGTCCAGAACTCCCTTCTGAACTCTGCTTCACCGCTCTCCTTAACCTCGACGAGCTTCTCCCTGGTGTGGATCCCGTTCTTTTCGAACTCCACCCTGGCGCCCCTGCATTTGCTAACGTTCACGTAGAGCTTCCCGTAAAGGCCGCTTTCGATGACTTCAACTCTCAGGTGGGCGAACTCCATGTCTTTGGACGCTTCGAGGGTATCCTTCTCGATCTCAACCGAGTACGAGGGGATAATGGGGACTATCACCGCGTTCTTGAACTCTCCCTCCTCGACAATATACGCGAGGAGCTCCACGAGGGCATCGTCGTTCTTCTTCACCTCCACTGAGAACGGCTCTGGGGTGAGCTCTATCTCGCCCGCACTGAGTTCTTCCAAGGCTTCGAAGCTCCTCTCTATGTGGTAGTACCTGTTCTTTGAACCCCTCCATTCTCCCCTGAGGACGAACTTTCCCTTACTGAGTTTGGTTTCTATTGGAAGCTTCAGAAAGGTCCCCTCTACTGCTACGGACTCTGAGAACCTGCGGCATCTCTCCCTGGAGGATTCCTCCCCTTTTATGCCCATGAGAATCATGCCGACGATTGCGGCAATGAAAAGCAGGAAGATCACCGCCCCAGGATCCATTGAATCACCAGATTTACTACGAAAAAGAGAATAAAAAGATTTTCCTCATATGAGTGAAATCTCCCTGTCGAGGAGCAGGTGGAGCGTGTAGCCGCTGAAGGCCGCGAAGCCCACGTAGAGGCCCTCGCCGGTACTCATTCCAAGTCCGTAGTCCACTAAGAGGAACGCTAAGGCGCCGTAGATGAACGCAAAGAGGAGGGAGTGGACTATTCCTCGGTGCTTTGGCATGAGCCATGTGAAGGCGTACCAGGCAACGAGCGCCGCGGCAATGGCGATTCCCCACGCTGCAGTGATGGTGAGCCACTCGGGATTGAGGTGTATCCTATCGATGACGTTGATGTAGGCCGCCCCACCTGTCAGAACGCTCACTATGGGCTTTGTTCCCCTGTGGATGAGCGCATCCGGGTGATCCATGTCCGGCAGGTCGGCCCCAAGCACGTAGAGGGCGTAGCCTATTACCAGGGCTATCGTGGTCAGCTTGAAGGGAGCGCCGATGGTTGACAGGTAGCCGGCAACCGCCACCGCTATCGGATAGCTGACTATCCCGCTGAGCACGTGGGCGTCGTAGTTCGGCATGGTATCACTCCTCTTCCTTCTGGGCCTGCCCCTCCTCTAAAAACTTTCTGACGTAGTCCGGAACCTTGTAGTTGCCCTTCGGGTCTCCAACGAGGAAGCCGAGCCTTATAAGGTCGTTGAGCTGGTCGTAGACTTGCATTCCCGGCTTTTTGACTGCCTTGGCCACCTGGATGTAGCTCACGGGCCCACCGTTGAACTCGAAGACTATCGCCTCAACGAGGTCTTTGTACTCCTTCGGAATCCTCGTTAGGTATTCTTCGAGGCTCTTCGGCTCCTCAAGTATCGTTGTGACCACGTAATCGTCTATCGGGTCGAACTTGTGCTTCGCAGCTTCGCTGAGCACGTAGTGGAGCAGCCTTAAAATCTGCCTCGGGTTCCCCTTCCCGAGCTGGTGGATGAGCTTTATCGCCTCCTCTGTGAAGGGATAAATCGGGTCGTCCGTGTCGCGAACTCTGACCTTGTTGAGCCTTTTTTTCACCAGCTCAAAGGTTTCGTCGAGGCTCATGGGCCTTAGTCTGAACTCGTAGTGGAGGCGCATAAAGAAGGCCGGGAAAATCTTGGTGTACTCCTCATAGGCCTCGGGAACGCTTGCAAAGGCCACTATACAGCCCTTCGGCATGGTGCTTATGAAGTGCCTCAGCATCTCGAAGAACTGTATCTTCTCATGCTCCCTCGCTGACTGCATGTTCTCAAGCTCGTCAAGCAGAAGCGCACAGTAGGGGTACTTGCTCATTTGCTCGACGAGGAGTTCAGCTATGTCCCTGCTCTTGTATTCCTTTGTGTCGCTGAGCATCTTCTCGAGCCTGTCTATGAAGCCGAGCTTTTTCGAAAGGTTTTCCAGGAAGATGTTGGTCCTGCTCTTCGGTGGCTTGAGGGCGTAGAAGATGTCCCTGGTAAGCTTGAGGATGTCGTTGGTGTCCACCTTGACGTATATCGCCTTCCCACGGTTCTCTTCTATGGCCTTTGCAAGGCTTTTAAGCCTCTGCGTCTTGCCCATTCCCAGGGGGCCGACTATGCTTAGCGCTATGGAGCTTTTGTTCCCTATCACCTCAGAAACTATCATCTGGAGGCGCATGTCGACTTCCTGGTAAACGTGGATGCTTTCGATGTCTGTTATTCCCTCGCTTGCGAGCTGTTCAAAGGGGTTCCGAGAAAGGCCGTAAACTTCATATGACTGGTACGGGTAAAGTTTAAGGCCACCGCTTTCCATTTTAACCACCGGGGGTGTTTCGCGTTTGAAATATAAAAACCTGTCCATCGGTGAGCAGAGATGACAGTTCTTATCGCAACGGTGCCCCAGGGCCGCGAGGGTGATGGAATCCTCGAACTCGAGTGGGCTTTGGGGGAGGTCCGCGTTAAAGGAACCGACTGGGGGGGCGTTCTCTTGGCGGAAACCCCTCTCTCAAAAGAGGGAGCCCTTCGGAGGCTCGGGGAGTTCGAGACTCAGGCGATACAGAGGGTCGTTCCGCTCGATGAGTTCGTCCCCGCTAAGTGGGAGGAGATAGAGGAGGCCGTTCTAAGACTAGCTGGAGAAATTCAAGGGACCTTTGCCGTCCGCGCCAAGGTCAGGGGCAACAAAAGGATCTCCGCAAGGGCGCTCGAAGTTAAGCTCGGCTCACTCATAGTTGAGCGCTTCGGTCTCCCCGTCAACCTCACCGACCCGGATTTCACGGTTGTCATTGAGGTTCTCGGGAAGAGAGCGGGCGTTGGGGTTCTCAAAAGGGGTGAACTCCTCCGCTTTGAGGTAAAGGACTAACCCAAAGCTTATTTACTTTTCTGCCTTAATATGGCAGGGATGAAGATGATTGACGTTGAGGAAATCATCGAGCGGCTCTCGAAGCTCTCTTACGAGGAGGCTTTAGCTTACTGGATAAAGAGCGAAAGGGAAGAGGCAGAGTTCTACCGCCAGCTTGCCGAGCGCGCCATAAACCTCGGCCTTCCTGAAAGCCTTGTTGAGACCTTTAAAAAGCTCTCAAAGGACTCTGAGAAACACGCAAAGGAGCTGACGAAGCTCTTCAGGGAGAGCTATTCTAAGGAACCTGAGAGCGATATACCTCCGATAGAGGTCCTCTCCATCCTCGAAGAGTTCGAGAGGGCCGACCAGGTTGGGGAAGTTCTTAAGGCTGCCATGGAGAGCGAGCTAATAGCGATGAACGCATACAGGACCCTTGCCGAGAAGGTGGAAGACCCGAAACTGAGGGAGCTCTACCTCAAGCTTTCCGAGGTCGAGAGAACCCACTACGAGGCCCTCAAGAGGGAGTACGAAAAGCTGGGTGATTGAAATGGTCGTGGAGATTTTAAACGAGATAAGGAAGCTGAACGAGCGCGAACTTCTCAGCTACTGGATCAAAGGCGAATACGAGGAGGCCGAAACGTACTGGAAGCTTGCCGAACGCGCGAAAGAACTCGGCCTTCCCGAGAACGTCGGGGAGACCTTCAAGAGGCTCGGCAACGAGTCCAAGAGGCACGGCGACGAGCTTCTCAAGATATACCGGGATGAATACGGAGACGACCTTGTCGAGGTTAATGTTCCTAACGTTGAAGCCCTAAACGTCCTCGGCAAGTTCTGGAAGGTGGAGGATCTCGAAGACGTCCTCAAAATAGCCATGGAGAGCGAGAAGCTCGCCGAGACGATATACAGGAAGCTCGCCGACGAAACGGAGAACCCCAAGCTCAGGGAAACATACCTCCGGTTGGCGGAGATAGAGAAGGGCCACTACGAGGCTCTGGCTTCCCTCTGGAAGTCCCTCGGCCTGGAGGAATGAGGATGGAAAACCTTGAAGACACACTGAAGAAGTTCAGGGACATGCTCCTTTCCCTCTCCGAGAAGGGGATTTTATCCTACTGGACCTTCGGTGAGTACGAGGAGGCGAAGATATACTGGGAGCTGGCAAAGAAGGCCGAGGAGCTGAGGCTTCCCCCAAGTCTGGTTTCAACCTTTAGAGTGCTCGCCAAGGAGTCGGAGGAGCACGGCGATGGGCTCAGAAGGCTCTACGTAAAGACCTACGGGGAGGAGCCGAAAAAAGTTGACCTTCCCTACATAGAGGCAGTCAGCCTTGCGAGGGCGCTCGAAGACCCCTCAAACATTGATTTAGTCTTCAGGGTTGCGATGGAGACGGAACTCATCGCAAAAAAGCTCTACGAGCACCTTGCCTCGATAACCGAGAACGAGGAAGCTAAAGGGCTCTACGAGTTTCTGGCAAACGTTGAGTGGACCCACTACCAGAGGCTCCGCGGTGAGGCCGAGCTCATGGGGATAAACGTCGGGAAGATAGAAGAGGAGATAAGGAAAAAGGGCTTTCTCTGATTACTTTCCTGCCTCTTTCTTTGCCGTTTCCTTCGCCTTCTTTGCCTCTTCGACCTTCTTCTTCAGCTCTTCGACCTTCTCTGGCTTCAGGGGTATAAAGCGGCCGGCTTTGTTGTCGTAGCTCGCTAAGAGGAAGTCCCTGCTCATCTGAAGCGCCCCGGTGGGACAGACGTCAACACACTGGCTGCAATAGACGCAGCGGGCGGTCCAGAGGGCCACTTTCCTTATCTCCGGCAGATAGACGAAGACACCGGCCGGGCATACGTTGACGCACATCCTGCAGCCGACGCACTTGTCGACGTTGTAAGTTATCATGCCCCTGAAGTCCTCTGGAATGGGAACCGGCTCCGTTTTCGGGAATGGGTTGGTGGCTGGCTTCCTGAAGAGGTTCCTGAGGACCGTTGGGACAAGCGGCGGTGCCCTCACATTATCACCTCCATGGCTATGAGGAGTGAGCCAATGAGCGAAGCCAGGAAGACGTTCTTCCAGAGGAAGTCAACCGCCTGAGTTATCTTCAGCCTCCCCGTAACTGCCCTGAAGACGCTCTGGACGACGAAGAGCAGGGCAAAGACCTTCAGCGTGTGGAAGAGCAGGTCTACAACCTGGGCCGGAAGGCCGGTGAGGTTGAAGTAGCCTGAGATCCCCCACGGGAAGAATATTGCCACGACGAGCGAGGCAGAGATGAATGCCTTCAGCGAGTGCGTCAGCTTGAGCAACGCCAAGTACCTGCCGCTGTACTCAACGAGCAGACCTTCGGCTATCTCCTCCTCCGCGTCGGGTATGTTGAAGAACCCGACCTCTATCTCACTCGCCAGCCAGACGCAGAAGACGTAGAGGAGGATTAATGCCCCAACGAAGCTCATCGGCGTTCCTATCTCCCAGATGTTGTGGGTGTAAAAGATTTCCATGCTGAAGGGCTTTGGAACTCCGAGCTTTCCGAGGCGCCACATTATGGCGAAGACCGCCAGCATCATGGCCGGTTCCCTCGACACCATTATGGCCGCTTCCCTTGCGGCGCCTATCTTGGCGTAGGGGTTGCCGGAGCTTATGGCACCGAGTATCTTGAAGAAGCCGATGAGGGTCAGGAGGTAGATGAACACTATCACGTCACCCTTGCTCGCCAAAATCGGCGCGAAGCCCATGGGAGTGTAAGCCAGGAGCGCTATGGCGGTAGCTAAAGCCAGAACAGGAGCTGCCCTGAACATGAAGTTGGCAGTGTTGGGGATTATGGTCTCTTTGCTCGCCAGCTTGAGGAAGTCGTATATCGGCTGAAGGATCGGGGGCCCAATGCGCCTCTGCATTCTTGCTACTAACTTCCTGTCTATTCCCTCCCAGACGAGCGATGTGAGTGAGACAAAGACGTAGAGGCCCAAAAGGCCGGCAACGGGGTAGACGAGCTCTCCAACGACGTCCATCGCCATCACCTCGAACAGCTCGCTCCTATTGGGGTCGGGTCTCCCTTGATATCGGGGTTCATCTCGCGCGTCTTCCTTATCGACTCCTTGAGGAGGTCTTTCTCAGTCAGAACTCTCTTCTTCCCGTTTTGTATCACTGCAACCCTGTCGGTACAGCTGAAGCACGGGTCTATCGAGGCGACCGCAATAACGAAGTCAGCGACCTGGTCGCCTATGACTCCTTTTGCCATAGCGAAGAGGTTCGGGAACGTTGGCTCCCTCGGCTTCCAGCGGAGCGGTTTGTCGCTTCCCTTCTTCCCGCGGACGTAGTGGACGAGCTCTCCCCTCGGTGCCTCGTACCTTCCGATTCCTTCGCCATCGACCATAAGGCGGAGCTTCGCGTAGAGGACGTTGTCCTTCGGGAAGGCCTTTATCTTTCCATCGGGCATCCCATCGAGGGCATTCTCGATTAGCTCGAGGCTCTGGTAGAGCTCCCCTATCCTAACCGCCATCCTGTCGAACACATCGCCCCTCGGCCTCTCGCCGGTAACGTCTTGGGGCATTACGGGCTTTATCCCGAGGTCAGGATAAACGCCCAGCTTCTCGCTCCAGCGCGCGTCGTCCCTTATTCCGCTCCCTCTTCCCGTTGGCCCGACCGCTCCCTGCTCGAGTGCAACGCGCTTGCTTATCACAGCCGTGTCCCTGAAACGGGCCTCTATCGTCGGGTCATGCAGGAAGGCCTCCTCGATCTGCGGAAAGACCTCTTTGTAGTACTTAATCATGTCGAGGATTATCCTCCTCTTCTTCTCGTCGATGTCCCTCCTGACACCGCCTATCGTTATCATTGAGTAGTTCACGCGGTTACCGCTGACGGCTTCGAGCGTGTCCATGACCTTCTCCCTTGCCAGCCAGGTGAGGTGGAGCAGGGTGTCGTAGCCGATGTCGTGGGCCAAAACGCCGAGGTTGAGCAGGTGGGAGTGGATTCTCTCGAGCTCGCCGATGATGACGCGTATGTATTCGGCCCTCTCTGGGACCTCTATTCCCCCGGCCTCTTCAACGGCCCTCGTGTAGGTGTGGTTGTGGGAAAAACTGCATATCCCGCACATTCTCTCGGCGAGGTACATTATCTGGATGTAGTTCCTCCTCAGGGCTATCCACTGAATTCCGCGCAGGTTGTAACCGAGCTTGACGTCTACGTCAACGATTCTCTCGCCGTCCAGGGTGAGTATGAACTTCTCTGGCTCCTCCAGACCGGGATGAATCGGTCCGAAGGGTATCTTCACCCAGTACTCGACCTTCTCGGTCATGAAGATCCGCCCCCTTTCTTTATAAGGTAGGGATGACCAGCGTTGTGCACCATTTCCTCTGAAACGCCTTTGTCGTCCAGGCGGAGCGGGTAGATTCCCTCTGGGAAGTCGTCCGGAAGGAAGAGCTTCCTCTTGTCAGGTGCCCCTTCAAAGTCCAGCCCGACCATCTCCATGCCTTCCCTCTCGAACTGGAGCGCTATCGGGAAAATATCGCTGATGTCTGGAATCACCGGGTCGTCTTTCGGCGCGTGGACATCTACTAGTAGGGAAACCGCCGGAGCGTCGTCGTAGTAAATCAGGAGGTGGCTGAGGAAGCCTAATTCGTCCCCCCAGTCCTGCTCGATGCCTATCGAGTAGTGGGCCTCGCCGTCGAGCGTTTTTACGAACTCCATCAGCTCCCTGTACTTTTCTCTCGGGATTCTCACCCAGACCCTCTGCCTCCCCCACTTGTTGGTCTTTACCTGAACTTCTGCCTCAGGGAAGCGCTCAGCTATAACCTTCGCGACCTTCTCGGCCTTGGTTGGCTCTTTAACCTCGTTTGCCTCGGTAACGGGATTATCGTTCATTCCTCACTCACCTCTGGGACTTCTCCTTTCAGGATTTTAGCCAGCTTCTCAAGGGCTAAAACGACCCCCTGGAGTATCGCCTCGGGCCTCGGAGGGCAGCCCGGAACGTAAACGTCAACGGGAATGACCCTGTCGAGGGGTGCGTTGGTGAAGGGGCTCTCGTAGAAGACGCTTCCACCCGTCGGGCACGCTCCAACGGCTATCACCATCTTGGGCTCTGGAGTCTGCTCGTAAACCAGTTTGACCCTCTCAAGGCTCTGGTTGGTCACCGGGCCCGTGACCAGGAGTATGTCCGCGTGCCTCGGACTGCCGACGAGCTTTACACCGAAGCGCTCGGCGTCGTAACGTGGAGTCAAGGCCGCTATTATCTCTATGTCGCAGCCGTTGCAGGAGCCGCTGTTGATGTGGAAGACCCAGGGCGACCTGCCCAGGAACCTGCAGAGCTGGGCTATCCTCTTTTCAAGCCTCTCGCGCTCGCTCTGGTTTTCCTTCTTCTCGACTGGAACCTTGATGCTCACTTTATCACCCCCATATCAAAAGCACTCCCATGACGAAGGCCGCCGTTATCATGAGGTAGCTCGCGTAGTCTGTCAGCAGCCCGGTGTGCTCATTTTTCAGCGCGGTGAAGAAGTTCCTGAGGGCGTAGATTAGGCCCCACATGACGTTCTTTCCCGTGTAGTTGCCCTCCAGGTGCTCGAAGCCCGGAATAACCCTGTCCGGGTCCTCACCGCTTATGAATATCTTTGTCCCGGGCCCGGTTTCTCTCGTCCCCATTCCGCTCCTCTTCGCCCACCGGTCGAGGAGATAGGCAAGGATAAGGCCGATGATAAAGGCAAAGACGAAGTAAAGGGCATCCCAGTAGCCGAACACTTCAACCACCCCCCATAAGCGTGGCTATGTATGACAGCTGGTTTTCGAGGGCCTTCGCCGCTGGAATCATGACCTTGTCGCTTATCTGCCACGGGAAGAGGCCCATGACGATTATCGCTATTGTGAGGATTATCATCGGCCAGAGCATGCTCGCCTCAGGGTCTTTCGCCTCCATGACCTTTTCACTCGGCTTTCCGAAGAAGGTGTAGAGGACCCTGACATAGGCGGCGGTACAGAAGGCAGTTCCTATTACCGCTATCGCGGCCAGAACTGGGTTGAAGAGGGCCGAGCTCTCGTAGATGAGCCACTTGCTCGCGAACCCGTTAAGCGGTGGCATTCCTACTATTGCCGCCGCTCCGATGAGGAAGGCGAAGGTCGTCTTTGGCATGGTCTTTGCCAAACCGCTGAGCTCGTTGAGGTTTCTCGTGCCGAGCTGGTGTATCACCGCTCCAGCTATGAGGAAGAGCAGGGCCTTCATGAGCGCGTGGTTGAAGGTGTGGTATATCGCTCCGGCCAGGGCTACCTCGCCAGTCTGGCTTCCGTAGGCGGCCAAGCCTATTCCAAGGCCGAGGAGGATGTAACCCACCTGCCCGACAGAGGAGTAAGCGAGAAGCCTCTTCATGTCCGTCTGGATTACCGCCATCGCGTTGCCGACGATCAGCGTTATGCAGGCGAAGATTATGATGAGCCATCCGACGGTCTTCACGCTGACGCTTGCCCCGTAGATGCTGAAGGCTATCCTCGCCAAAGCGTAGAGACCTCCTATCTTGATGACCAGGCCGGAGAGCATCGCTGAAATCGAGCTTGGAGCGGCTGGATGGGCGTCGGCAAGCCACATGTGGACAGGTGAGGCACCGCTCTTGAAGAGCAGGCCGGCGATGAAGAGGGCAAGGGCAACTTTGGCCGTAATGGTCAGGCTCTCGGAGAGCTTTAAAGCTAGGTATCCCATCGTCAGCGTGCCGTACTGGCCGTAGAGGAGGGCTATGCCGAGGAGGACAAAGGAGCTAGCTAAGGAACCGACGAACATGTACTTGATTCCGGCCTCAATCCCCTCCCATGTGTCGTTCCTGAAGGCAACGAGGGCGTAGCTGGCTATGCTCATTATCTCGAGGAAGACGTAGAAGTTGAACAGGTCGCCGGTTATCGCTATGCCAAGCATTCCGAGTTCGAGGGTGATTATGAGCGCGTAGTACTTGTCCAGCCCGGTGTCGTGCCTCATGTAGCCGATGGAGTAGAGGACGGCCATGAATGAGACGAGGGTGACCATCAGCACCATTAGGGCACCGAACAGGTCGACCTCCCAGACTATCCTTATCGGAAAGTTAACGCCCTGGCCGAGCGGGCTTTTGGCGCCAAGGGTGTAGAGGATTGTCCCGTTCTCGTAGACATGGTAGAAGACCCACGAACCAACTGCAAGCGTTGCACCGCTTATCAGGACGGCCCAGGCTTCCCTCGCTTTTCTTCCCGCTAGGCTCACTATCGGCATCGAGAACGCTCCTAAGAGCGGGATGATTATGAGGTACGGAAGGACCATCATCCCCTCAACCTCCTGAGAGCTCTCACGTCAAGGGTTCCGTAGTGGCGGTAGGCGTTAACGGTCAGGGCAACGGCGAGGGCCAAAACACAGACGCCGATGACTATGCTCGTCAGGACGAGGGCCTGTGGCAGAGGGCCGACCATCGGGCTTTTCAGCGTCTCGTAGCCGGTGTAAATCGGCGCCGTCGGAACTTCGTTCAGCTCTATCCTGTAGCCGAGGCTTACGAGGAGCAGGTGGATGCCGGAGTCTATGATGTCCAAAGCAAGGACCAGCTTGAGCAGGTTCCTCTTTGCGAGGAGGGCATAGATTCCAAGCGCTATGAGCAGGAAAGCGGTTATGAACTGGAACTGTATCATTTCCTCCACCTCCTGTAAAGGGCCAGGCCGACCATCGCGCTGACCAGACCGGTGAAGACCTTCAGGCCAACTGCGAGGTTCATTATCGGCAGGTAGCCGGCCGAGAGCAGAGTTCCGGGTTTTCCGTTGAAGAACGGGCCGTTGTGCCAGAGGACGTTGTAGAAGAATGCCGTGCCGATTCCGAGCATCGCCGCGCCGAGGAAGGCCAGGCCGCCTATTCCCTCAAGGGCCGAGTAGAGGTTCTTGTTGAAGTGCCTCTTCATCTCACTCAGGCCGAAGGCGAGCAGGAAAAGTATTCCGGCTCCAGCTATGGTCGCTCCACCCTGGAAGCCGCCTCCCGGCGTTAGGTGGCCGTGTGCGACTATGTAAGCACCGAATATGCCTATGAGCGGTATCGTGGCCCTCGCGCCGGTTCTCACTATAACCCCCATGTCGCCGTCAGTGGTGCTCATTCCCATCCCTCCTCCAGGGCCTGAAAAGGGCAACAGCACCAGCTATAGCGGTGAAGAGAACCGTCGCCTCTCCAATGGTATCGTAGCCACGGTAGTCAAAGACTATGTCCGTGACGATGTTGGTTCCTCCGACTTCCTCAAGCCCGTGGGTGATGTAGTAGTCGTCCGTGTAGCGGAGGGCCTTCCACTCCTCTCCGCCCGGCCCGAACTTGAGGCCGTAGTTGGGGTTAGCCACGTAGAGGAGAACCCCGAGGATGAACAGAAGTGATAGGTACGCGAGCGTTCTCTTCATTCTCTCCCCTCCCACCTCTCGGTTTTCGCTATTCCGTAGACGACCAGAGCTGTTACAACACCAGCGCCGACCGCGGCTTCAGCTATAGCCACATCGGGAGCGTGGAGGCTGTAGAACTCGAGGCTGAGGAGCAGGCTCATTGCTGCAGACATTAAAGCTGCGACGAGCAAATCCCTGGAGCGAATCGTGAGGTAGGCCGTAATGAGGACTCCGAGGAGTATTATCGCCTGAATAGTCATGTCAAGGGTAAGGGCGTTCATTCTCTCCCACCCCCGAGCTTCTCCTCGTAGGCGTCAACGACGGCTTTTGCGGGCTTGTAGCCGCTTAAATGGGCCGCCTTGGCTATCGCGTGCGCTCCGACTGGGTTCGTGAGAAGGAGTGCTATCAGAGCGACGACGCTGTGGAGCGCCATCTGGAGGTACTTCGAGTCCCCGGTAACGTGGAGCTGGTACAGGGCGTGGGTGACTACCGCTAGAACCGCGAATATCGTTCCAAAAGTGGTGCACTTGGTCGCGCCGTGGAGCCTCGTGTAGACGTCGGGGAAGCGGTGCAAAGCGATGCTTCCCAGTGCGTTGAAGGTCAGGCTGATCGCGAGGAAAGCGTAGATGAGGTAATCGACCCAGCTCACGACAATCCCCCCTGGAGGTAGCGCGCTACGGCGAGGGTCCCTATGTAGCTCAGCAGGGCGTAAACGATGGCGATGTCGATGTAGATCGTCCTGTCGTAAGCCGCCCCGAGCAGTATCATCGCGGCAACCACGAGGGTGTTCAGCGTGTCAACGCCAACCACTCTGTCCGGCACGCTCGGCCCGAGCATTATCCTCAGTACCGAGATGAAGCCTGCTACCATGACTATCAGGGTCGCGTAGAAGAAAACCTGCTCCATCATCTTCCCAGCCTCCTTGCCCATTTCTCAAAGGGCCCGGCAACGGGTTCGGAACTTTCCAGCCTCTCCATTCCCTCTGGTATCTTTATCCAGTGAACGTAGAGGGCCTTCTCCTCCGGACAGGCCTCGATTGTCAGCGTTCCTGGCGTTAGGGTTATCGAGTTGCTCAGTATCGTGTACTGGGCGTCGTTTTCGAGGTCAACGGGAACCCTGACGATGCCGGGCCGTATCTTCCCGGTTATGACGAGCCAGGCAACCTGGAGGTTCGCCTTGACCATCCCCCAGAAGAGGACCGGTGAATAGGCGATGAAGCCGATCCACTTTGCCGGGTTCAGGAACCTTCCTGCCTTTTCGCCGATGACATCTCTCGTCGCGTAGGCCACTATCAGCGAAAATATCAGTCCAGCTATCAGCTCCTGCGTGCTCCAGAGCAGGCCGTTTGTCCCTGCAGTCAGTACAAGCCACAGCAGGTAGCTCAGGACAAAGGCGACAATGAAAGGCATGTTTCTCACCTCAACTTTTGGTTTACAACCCATTTAGAGCTTTATTCCACGCGTTTCCGTGGATAGTAGAAGATAATCTTTTAAAACGGTTTTTTAAAGTTTAATTTGTCATAAAAAGGTAGGAAACCAGCCGTTGTAAACCAAAGGTTAAACATGATACACTACCGTGGGATGTCTAAATCATGCCTGAGAGGGAGAGTTTCCAGGAACCCTGCATTGATGTTCCACTATGGTCTGAAAGTGCCTTTTGGGGGCCTTGGAGTTGCAAAAACCACCCAAAGCTTTATATACTCTGAAGGTAAGCCTTCCTTGGGACTCTTCTAGGAGTCTTCCATGAAGAGCCCTGAAAGTTGGAAAGTTGGTGTTAGATATGTATGGAGATGGATTTGGCGGTGGCTATGAAGCCCCTGTTAAGGTTGGAGAAAGGTACAGGGTTAGGATTGAGAGCCTTGGAAAGGGCGGTGATGGTATCGCCAAGATTAAGGGCTTCGTTATCTTCGTCCCGAACACTCAGGTCGGTGACGAGGTCGAGATCGTTATCAACTCTGTCAAGAGGAAGTTCGCTTTCGCGGAAGTCATCTGATTTCCTTCCCTTTTCTCTGTTCTTATAATCTTGATTTTCCCGCGCATTGATTCATTTTAGGTCCCAATCCTGCACCGCACTATTTTTAAACCCCTTCCCTTAGCCCGCTCCGATGGTAAGGGTTCACGTCGAGAGCTACGGGTGCACTAGGAACAAGGCGGACGGCGAGATGATGGAAGCGATTCTGCTTAGGGCGGGCTATGAACTGGTCGAGACCCCCGAAAGCGCGGATTACGTTGTCGTCAACACCTGCGCCGTCAAGGACCCCACTGAGAAGCACATGAAGGAGCGCATAAAGGAGCTCCTCGACTCCGGAAAGAGGGTCATCGTCACCGGTTGCCTGACCCACGTAAACCCCGATGTCATAGACCCACGCGTCTCAGGAATCCTCGGTGTCAAGAGCATAGACCGGATTGCCGAAGCCGTGGAGATCGCCGAGGGCGGCGGAAAGCTGGTGAGCGTCGAGGGGTGGCGCGAGAGGAACATCGACAAGCTTGAACTCCCGCGCCTCTGGAAGTCCGGGGTTGCCTTTGTCGTCCCAATAAGCGAGGGGTGCCTCAACGGGTGCACCTACTGCGCGACGCGCTTCGCTCGTGGCGTTCTCAAGAGCTACAAACCTGAACTCATCGTCAAGTGGGTGAAAGAAGCACTTTCTAGGGGTTATAAGGAGATACAGCTCTCCAGCGAGGACACCGGCTGCTATGGCTTCGACATCGGCACTAACTTGGCCAAGCTCCTCGACGAGATAACGGCCATAGAGGGCGAATTCCGCGTTAGGGTCGGTATGATGAACCCCAACCACGCGATAAAGATACTGGACGAGCTCGTTGAGGCCTACCAGAGCGAGAAGGTCTACAAGTTCCTCCACCTGCCGGTTCAGAGCGGGGACAACGATGTGTTAAAGCGCATGGGAAGGACGTACACTGTGGAGGAATTTGAGGAGATAGTTCAAATATTTCGCAAAAAAGTTCGGGATTTGAACCTCAACACCGACATCATAGTCGGATTTCCCGGCGAGACGGATGAGGCCTTCGAGAACACCGTCGAACTTGTGAAGCGCGTAAGGCCGGACAAGATAAACGTCTCCCGCTATTCGCCGAGGCCGGGCACGATAGCGGCGAGGTGGAAGCAGCTGCCAGGCTGGAAGGTCAAGGAGCGCTCCCGCGAGCTCCACCGGCTCAGACTCGGTATAGCGTATGAGATAAACCAGTCCTACGTTGGCAAGGAGGTTGAAGTCCTTGTCCATGGCTCCGGAAAGAAGGGCGGTGTGGAAGGTAGGACCTTCAACTACAAGGATATAATCCTCGACTCCGGTGAGCCGGGGGAGTTCGTCAGGGTCAGGGTGGACTGGGCTGGATCCACATACCTTAGGGGCACACTCTTACAGTGAGGCACCGTTTTTTGTGGTCTCTCTCAGCCTTTTATTGCCCCTAATCATTCTCTTCACGTCGTTTCCGACTTTCAATACACCGTCACACTAACAGGCTCACTGACATCCTCCCCGCCCTAAAGGGTGAGGCTTTCAGAAGAAAAAAGTAAAGCTCCGGGTGGATCCAGTAGTATCGTGATAACCTCGCCGGCCTCTGGCAGTTAGAAGAAAGAAGATAAAAGTCTACTACCACAGACGCTAGGCCCATTCGTCCTCGGGGATGGCCTCCTTCTTGGCGGGGATTATGCAGAGGAACTCCAGCGTTTCCCCGGTGGCCTTGTAGCCGTGAGGTTCGTTGGGCGGGACGTAGAGGAAGTTCCCGGCTTTAACGTGGACCTCTTTGTCTCCCCCGGTTATTATTCCCTCTCCCCTGACGATGAATATCTCGTGCTCCCAGTCGTGCTGGTGCATGGGTATCTCGGCGCCCTTCTTGAGGACGAAGTAGCGCATGGCGAAGTTCTTCGCCCCGAGCTTCGGAGAAACGAGCCAGCGGATGGTTACTCCCTCAAAACCGGTGTCCTTCTCAGGGACATCCTTGTAGTGTCCGACGAACATGGTACCACCGGAACCACTTGGGTGAATGGATATTTAAGCTTGGTGGAAACCCAAATCAAAAGGGCTTTAAGCACCTCTCCCGACGTTTTTTAGGTGAACCCAATGAGAAAGGTTGCCGCTGCATTTCTTCTTGTTTTCATAATCCTTGCCGCGGGATGCATAAGTGGTGGGAACTCCACGACGGGAACAACTACCCCAACCTCATCCCCTGCTTCCGGAGGCATTGACTTCGGCTCTTACGGGAAGGGACAGGTTCTCGCGAAGTGGTCTGAGCTCGCCGACACGTCGAAGGTCTACGTCAGCGAGGGCTACGAAGACCTGGCGAAGCACTATTTCCCCGATGCGCAGATCCTTCCCGCGAGCCAGTACGACGGCGGGATAGCCATCCTCTCCCCGAAGGACGCCAGGACAGTCCTAAGGGGAAAGCCGATTCTGATAACCGTCAACGACTACTTCGGCTACATCATTTACAAGTTCGGACTCAAGTTCGTCGGGCCGGACAAGGGCGTTATGGCAGCTTTCAACGATAACGGCAAGGCCCACTTCGTCTTCACCGGGACGAGCAAGGCAGGGGCTGGAGCGGCCCTTGAGTACGCGATGAGGCTGAGAGAGGGTGCAAAAGTCAATGTGGACGACATCGTAAGGAGCAGCGATTTCGAGGGAGCTGTCCTGAAGGTCATAGGAGACAACGACTGGGACGGAATCCCTGACGAGAGCGAGAGCTGGTACCTCACCTCTTTCAAGGCCATGGAGCCATTCATCTACTACTGGAGGGTTGTGGAGGGGGAGAACGTTACCGTTAGCGGGGGCTTCATAAGGCTCGTAAACGGCTCAACCGTCTACATCCACGCCCTCGGGTTCAATGTGAGCATAAGAGTGAAGAACCCGAAGAACAAAGAGCTCACCTACGTTGTCGAGAACATCAACCCCAACTACGTTGAGGTATCCGGAAAGGTCAAGTCAGTGGACATGGGCGGAACTGAGGTGAAGGTCGTAAGCTCCTCCGATGAGGTGAACATAGTCCCGAAGAACGTGAGCTCCTACAGGATAATCGCCCTCGGCGACCACAGGCCCGGCAGTGGAACGAAGCCGCCCGAGGTGTTCCTGAAGATACGCGATGAGATCAACAATGACGAGGGAGTTTTCATAATCGATGGAGGTGACCTGGTATACACAGGAAGGGTCGACGAATGGGCGGCCCTGCTCAAGGAGTGGAAGTGGAACAAGCCGATCTTCGTCGCTCCAGGCAACCACGAGTACCGCGGCGAGGGAATAAACGTCTTCCACATGCTCTTCGGCCCGGACAACTACGCCTTCTCCTTCGGGAACTACCGCTACATAATCATCAACGATGTTGAGGACAACTACGGCCTCAGCGACGAGACCTTCAAGTGGCTTGAGGATCAGATGAATCTGGCAGCTGAGAGGGGTGAGCGGCCTGTTCTGGTTCTCCACGCCCCGCCGATTGACCCAAGACCCAACGGGGATCACGCGATGAAGCCGGAGGACGCCAAGAGGCTTCTGGAGACGATGAAAGCCTACAACGCCTTCGGGATCTTCAGCCACATCCACATCTACTGGTACGGAAAGGAGGACGGCGTCCAGATGCTCATAACTGGCGGCGGTGGAGCCCCGCTATACGCACCGCCCGACCAGGGCGGTTTCTACCACTACGTGAGGCTCGACATGGCCGCGAACGGCACGGTCTCGGTCGAGCCGGTTAAAGTCGAACCCTGAACCTTCCTTTATTTTCTATTTAGCCCTATATAGTGATGCCCACCCAACTATATTCTACTGCGGCAAGGCATTTATATGGCGGTTTTTATCCCAGTTCCGGTGAGCGGGATGGACCCATGGCTGCTGATAACGATAGTCCTTGGTTTTGCCATGGCTTGGGCGATAGGCGCCAACGACGCGGCCAATTCAATGAGCACCGCCGTTGGGGCGAAGGCGATAACGCCGAAACAGGCCGTCGTCATAGCTGGACTTCTTGAATTCACGGGTGCCTACTTCTTCGGAAAGAGCGTTACAGAGACAATAAGAAAGGGAATCCTCAACCCAACGATGATAACCGACCCGAACGTTCTCATCTACGGCTCCATGGCGGCTCTCTTGGCTGCTACACTATGGCTGGTTATAGCGACCAAGTTCGGACTTCCGGTCTCGACGACCCATTCAATCATCGGGGGAATAGTCGGCTACGGAATCGTCTACGCTGGAACAGCGATAGTCAACTGGGGCAAGATGGGTCAGGTTGTCCTGAGCTGGATCCTCTCCCCCATTATCGGAGCCTTTATGGCGTTCCTCGTATTCAAAGCCATGACGAGGAGCATTTTTGAAACCAAAGACCCGGTTAGGAATGCCCGCATCTGGTCTCCGTTCTGGATAGGCCTGGCTTTCGTCGTGATAGGAACGATGTTCTACATCAAAGTCCTCCACGGGGGCGACCTCAAGACGGGCGTGATGATGTACGGCCTCCCCGCGGGCGTTGTTACCTTCATCGTGACATACCTCCTGATAAGGCTCCGCTTCAGGAGTGCAGACCCCCTCATAAACGTCGAGAGCATCTTTAAGAAAGCCCAGCTCGTGACTTCAAGCTACGTTGCCCTGGCACACGGTTCCAACGACGTTGCGAATGCGATAGGGCCGGTGGCGGCCGTCTACGCCGTCGCCACTATGGGCCTCAGTGGAATGCAGGTGCCGGTTCCCAGATGGATACTGGCGATGGGAGGTCTTGGAATAACCATTGGCGTGGCCACCTACGGGTACAAGGTTATGGAGACCGTCGGGAAAAAGATAACCGAACTGACCAACACGAGGGGATTCACAATACAGTTCTCGGCCGCGACCGTCGTTCTCGTCTCAAGCTGGCTCGGCCTTCCAATATCCACAACTCACGTCGTCGTTGGGGCGGTTATAGGCGTCGGCCTCGCCAGGGGAGTAAAGGCAATAAACAAGGACATCGTTAGGGATATAATAATCTCCTGGTTCGTTACCGTTCCGGTCGCCGCTTTGATCAGCGCGGCCATATTCAAAATCCTGATGCTCGTGGGGTGATATCATGCAGGTCTGGACAAAGCTCTTCGCAAAGAGCCCCTTCAAGCCTCTCATAAAGCACTCCGAGGTCGTACTCAACACTGTTGAGACCCTCGAGAGGGCCCTCCAGGCGTGGGAGAGGGGAGACTACGAGGAGATGAAGAGGTTAGCAGTCGAGGTAGACAGGCTTGAAGACGTTGCCGACAGGATAAAGGAGGAAATCCGCGACTCGCTCAGCTCAAAGCTCATGATGGCCGTAGCTAGAGAGGACGTCCTCATATACCTCCACATGCAGGACAAGGTGGCCGACGCCGCCGAAGACACCGCGAAGTGGCTTCTCGTGAAGAAGCCCGGCACGATTCCGGCTGAGATCAAGGAGATAATAATCCAGATGGGAGCTGAGAGCATAAAGGCAGCAAAGCTCGTCCACAAGGCGATAGTCCAGATGGACCGCGTTATAGAGAGCGGCTTCTCTGAGAACGAGATAAAGGCCGAGTACGAGATAATCCACGAGATAGAGGGCGTTGAGAGCAAAATAGACGGGCTTGACACGAAGCTGATGCAGAAAGTCTTCGAGATGGCGGACGAAATGAGCTGGGGAGATGGTATTTGTATCCTCAACGTGGCGAGAACGCTCAGCAACATCTCGGACAAGGCAAAAGATGCGGCCGAGAGGATAAGGCTCATGATGAACAAGTGAGAACAACTCTTTTAAATCTCTTTTCTAACTTTGTCCGATGGAAATGACGGGCAGTGCTAGAATAGTCCGCGAGTTCTTCAATGTTTGGAGGGAGGTTTTTCAGCTACCGCTGGGATGTTGTCAGCTATCTAATAGGCCTTGTAATACCGGTTGCTGTGATGGGCATATTCGCCGGCTTGGTGACCATAAACGCGAACATCGAGCAGTACGGCACGGACTCCTTTCTCCAGTTCTTTCTGATAGGCTTCATCGTACACAACATAATCCTCTCTGGGTTTCCCCAGCAAAGTGTTGAGTGCGCGGGTTGAGAACCTCTCTTTAGAGGATGTGTTTCTGATTCTGTTTGGCAGTTAAATTTTCAATTGGCGTTTAGTTTATAACCTAGTTTTACTTAACTTTGCCAAAAGATTTATAGACTTTAATGGTATTCATTATTCGATGATAGAATGTGGAGGGGTATAACACACTAAAGCCCGAGTTATATAATTTCGAAGTAGATGGCAAGTTTTTTGTTTTGCATCCACCTACAGGAACCCTACTTGAGGTCGATAAGAAAACCTACGACTTCTGCAGGTTTGTGGCGGAATTGGGCTGGGAGGATGCCAGGGAGCGTTTTGTAACGGAACTCACTTTTTGTTGGGGGTGGTGAATTGCACAACTCGCTGGGGCTGTTTAGGGTCGTGGTGAGATTTACACTGGTGCTTGTGCTAGTCTCTTTTCTGGTGGGAACCGGTGTTAAAGCGGGGCTTGAACAGCAGGCACGGAACGAGCTTCTTAATTATCCCGATTACCTTGAACTCTATGAAAACGCCACCCGGCTAGGCATGGAGCCGAGTGATTACTACTTGAAGTATATAGCACCCAAAAAGCACCCCGAACTTGCAGCCCCCACGGTTGTCGTGGGATTCAATGCACTGATATCCTCGTTGGCTCCCCCAAAAGATGAAATGTGGAGAAAGATTGAACATAGGCATTTTGCTATATCAAGGAGGGAAGCCTTTCTGCGTACGTTCATTTTTCTTCTCGTCTCAGAGATTTTTCTAGTCCTTCTCTCTGTGGTGGTTGCTTTTTGGGCATTGAGAAGCCAGAGGGTAGCAGGCATTTTAAGCATCTTCTCCCGGGTAATTTCGGGTATCCCGGTTTGGTGGTTGGGGGTTGTTTTCATACTTATTATCATATACTCAGCGCTTCCCGATGATATTCTCATCTCCCCCGGCCCCGGTGCGGGACTTTTGACTATCCTAAGGGCCATGATATTTCCGGTCCTTACAGTTGTCCTCATCTCTTTTTGGCGTCTTGCTATGGAGTTCTATATGTTGCTAAGGCGAGAAATCCTTAGCCCCTACGTCAGTTATAAACGGGCTGTGGGACTTCCCGAAAACCGGATTTTGCGGTCTGTCTTTAAAGCGATCTCGGTACCGGCCCTCTCCGTGTGGTTTTCCCACTTAATTGAGGTTGAGGGCATGGTCATTGTTGTTGATTACCTCTTCAAATTAGGGGGGCTGGGTCAAATGATAGCCTCGAGCTTTTCGGGAGCCAGGGCTGAGACCTTCTATTTTATTCCGAGTCTCTTTACCTTTCCCCTTCTGGTTTTTATAGTGCTGAACCTTATCATCTCGATATCTATCGAGTTCATTAAACCTAAACTTGACCCAAGGGGGGGCAGGATATGATGATAAACAGAAAGGGGGTTCTTATGATTGCAGTCTTCATTGCGTTCTTAGTGGGTGCACATTTCTCAGTTTCTCCATCAGACATGGAGCATTGGGACGACAGGCTCTACTGGAAGGACTACCCAAAAAACGCCCTCCCCGTATGGCATCCGGGTGCAGATATGGGGACACTCAGATTAGAGGGGCAGGGAGAAATTGTGGTGTCTGTGGAAGCATTGCCCACTAACTTGGTGCTTTCAAAAGCCACGCTTGTTATAACCCGCCCCGATGGTCGTTCAATCAGACTTTCAGGAAGTGGGAGTGTCAATTCCAATACTACCTTGGTTGCCGAGGCTAAGGCCTTTGCCAGAGAGCTGGGACTCAGCGAGACAGCACTCATTCTCTATCAACCAACCCAACTCCTCTTTCTCTCTGAAAACGAGACTCTTCTAAAAGGGGATTACATTTTCCGGGTGGAGGCTGGGAGGGCCATACTATTCGGCAACGCGTACGGTCCGCTCGGCACTGATGGATACGGGAGGGACCTTTGGGTTGGTTTTGTAAAGTCCACGTGGGGTACTGTTGTACTAACAGTCCTTACCGTGTCGTTCGTGATTCTCATCGGGCTGCCATTCGGCGTAATCTCCGGCTATCACAGGAACGTTTTGGGCGATGCGGTGACGGTCATAGTGGATGCTTTTAACTCCATTCCTGCAATTCCCCTTGTATTGGTCATGATATATGCCATTTCCCGTGTTGGTGCATACACAAAACTTGTGGTCCCGGACTGGCTCATCGGAATAATTTTATCCCTGTTCTTTTTCAGCCAGTACTCCAACTCCATACGTGGCATAGTGGAAAATGAAAAGGTAAAGGAATACATGGCGGCTAGTAAAAGCATAGGTGCTTCGGACAGTTATGTGGTGTTCAGGCATATCCTCCCTATTGTGCTCAGTTACACGGTCCCCTATGTCACCATGCTCTTCCCAAGGGTTATGGCTTTTATCTCAGTACTGGGGTTGTTCAACATAATTCCAGGTAATAACTGGGGATCCTACATCGCA
This sequence comes from Thermococcus pacificus, assembly GCF_002214485.1. Classification (NCBI taxonomy): domain Archaea; kingdom Methanobacteriati; phylum Methanobacteriota; class Thermococci; order Thermococcales; family Thermococcaceae; genus Thermococcus; species Thermococcus pacificus. Next base: position 283,510 of record NZ_CP015102.1, on the reverse strand, counting down.
GAGGCCCTCAAGCAGGGTGCGTTGATGGGGCGTTACTGGTGGTGGGTGATGGCTCCAGTAATAGTTATTGCGTTCTTAGCAGTCGCGGTTTCGAATCTATTTGAGTACGCTGAAACTTCCGGAGTTCAACTATGATGCCTTTAGCGGGAGAACCATTCACTGAAGATGAAGAATAGCAAGAGAAGAACGAGAGGGTCAGATGGCTATCATCGTCGAGGTCATCTGTATCTCGGACATCTTCCTTATCTTCTCCGTGATGAACTGGTCAAGGTCCTTGAGCGTGTCGGTCTCAACCTTAACTACAAGGTCGTACTCTCCATAGACCACGTAGGCCTCCTTAACCTCCGGCATGGCCAGAAGCTTCTCCATGACTTCCCTTTCCTTTCCAGCGGCCGTAACCATCAAAATAAAAGCCGTCACCATGGCTATCACCAAAAGTATTTTATCTTCGGAGTATTTAAGTTTATCGAGGCCTATGTTCGACCACTTAATAAGCAAAGCCCAATTGGAGCGGTTTTACGCCCACCTGAGCTCACGCGGATTCGCTGAAATCCGGCCCTACGCCAAGGGAACAACCAGCCTAATCTTCAGGGCAAAGTTAGATGAAAAAAACGTCATAATAAAGCTCCAGAGGCCCGATTCTCCAAGGCAGAACTTTGCCCGGGAGGCAGAGATAGTAAAGGCAATCGAGTCCTTTGGGATAACGCCTCCCTTGGTCGCCTACGGGAAATTCGAGGGCCTCGAGTACCTCATTAGGGAGTTCGCAGAGGGGGAGATAATATTCTACGCCGACCTTGAGAAGCGCCATCTCTTTGAGATAGCCGAGAAGACTGCTTTGCTCGACAGGCTGGGCCTCGACCACGGTCAGATACAGGGTGGGAAGCACATAATCATCGGGAAGCGCGTTTATCTCATCGACTTTGAGAAGGCCAACTGGAGGAAACCGAAGAACCTAACCTCGGCAATGGCCATGATCTTCCTGAACGACAACTACATCTCCAGGCGTGTCAGGGAGAAGTTCGGAATCGACGGCACTTTTTTGGAGGAGATGAAACAGGAGCTCGCGGAATATAAGAGGACGGGAAGGCTTTCAGGCCTTTTGGCCCTTCTTTCTTGCATTTAGCCTGTCCGCATAGAGGGCCATGAGCGGTATGACCACCGCCATCGCTATGAGGCCCATCCGCGGGTCCCAGAAGTAGTCAAAGAGCAGTATAACGGCCACAGCGATGAGTATCATGAGGAAGAGATCCCTATCGTAGAGCCTCGACTTGGCGAGGATGTTCTGCTCCCTGGCAGCGTACGCCAGGTAGAACGGTATCCCCAGGGCCGCCACGGCCACCCCAAGGTACGTCCTGAAGACCAGCGATATTGCAATGCCCGCTGTGAGTATGATTCCAACGGCGTGCTCTTCCTTCATGCCCGCACCCGACCGTCCAGTATCTCCCCGGACTTTTTAAAGCTTCCCGGTGCACATTGCAGTCCTTCAAGGTTAAGCTTATATACCTCACGACCCATTATAGATCGGTGATAGCGTTATGAGCAACATCGAATGGAATGAGAAGACCTTTTCTAAGTTCGCCTACCTCGGCGACCCGAGGATAAGGAGCGGCTTTGTCGCCTACACCCTCACCAAGGCCAACCTTGACGAAGACAAGTACGAGAGCACGGTCGTTGTTGAGAACCTCGAAACCGGGGCTAAGCGCTTCGTCGAGAACGCCTCGATGCCCAGAATTTCTCCGGACGGCAAAAAACTCGCCTTCATGAGGCCCAACGAGGAGAAAAAGGCGAGTGAGATATGGGTTGCAGACCTTCAGACCCTCAGCGCCAAGAAAGTCCTCACAGCCAAAAACGTCCGCTCCGTCCAGTGGAACGACGACTCGCGCCGTTTGCTCGTTGTAGGCTTCAAGAGGCGCGATGATGAGGACTTCGTCTTTGATGATGACGTTCCAGTATGGTTCGACAGCATGGGCTTCTTTGACGGTGAGAAAACTACCTTCTGGATTCTGGACACGGAGAGCGAGGAGATTATAGAGAGCTTTGAAAAACCCCGCTTCAGTTCCGGCCTCTGGCACGGCGATTCCATAGTAGTCAACGTTCCACACCGCGAGGGTTCAAAGCCGGCCCTCTTTAAGTTCTGGGACATCTACCTGTGGAAGGACGGCGAAGAGGAGAAGCTCTTCGAGCGCGTTTCCTTCGAGGCCGTTGATTCCGATGGAAAGAGTCTGCTCCTGCGCGGAAAGAGGGAGAAGAGATTCATGAGCGAGCACGACTGGCTCTACCTCTGGGACGGGGAGCCTAAGCCTGTATATGAAGGCCCGCTCAACACCGGACAGGCCAAACTCGACAACGGGAGGGTCTACTTCACACTTGCAAACGCCGGAAGGGTTAACCTCCACGTCTGGGACGGCGAGGTTAAACCTATAACAGTTGGGGACCACTGGGTGATGGGCTTCGATGTTCACGAGGGAAAGGTCGTTGCCCTAATCGAGACCGCGACGAGGCTGAGAGAGCTTTACATCTACGACGGCGAGCTTAAGCAGCTCACCGACTACAACGGGCCGATATTCAAAAGGCTCAAGACCTTCGAGCCAAGGCACTTCCGCTTCAAGAGTCTTGATCTTGAGATAGACGGCTGGTATCTAAAGCCCGAGCTGAATGAGGACGAGAAGGCGCCGGTGATAGTCTTCGTCCACGGCGGGCCTAAGGGAATGTACGGTCACTACTTCAAGTACGAGATGCAGTTGATGGCGAGCAAAGGCTACTACGTCGTCTTCGTGAACCCGCGCGGCAGCAACGGCTATGACGAGGATTTTGCCCTCAGGGTTCTTGAGAGAACAGGTTTAGAAGACTTCCAGGACATCATGAACGGCATTGAGGAGTTCTTCAAGCTCGAGCCGCAGGCCGACCGCGAGAGGGTTGGAATAACCGGCATAAGCTACGGCGGCTTCATGACCAACTGGGCCTTAACGCAGAGCGACCTCTTCAAGGCAGGAATAAGCGAGAACGGAATAAGCTACTGGCTCACCAGTCATGCGTTCTCGGACATAGGCCTCTGGTACGATGTGGAAGTGATAGGCCCGAACCCGCTGGAGAACGAGAACTACAGAAAGCTAAGCCCGCTCTTCTACGCGGGGAACGTGAAGGCTCCGATCCTGCTCATCCACTCGCTGGAGGACTACCGCTGCCCGCTCGACCAGAGCCTGATGTTCTACCACGTTTTGAAAGACCTCGGTAAAGAAGCCTACATCGCGATATTCAGGCGCGGTGCTCATGGTCACAGCATCCGCGGCAAGCCGAAGCACCGCTCAAAGCGCTACAAGCTTTTCTTTGAGTTCTTCGAGCGGAAGCTGAAGAAGTACGAGGAAGGCTTCGACGTCGAGAAGATACTCAAGGGAAGCCCAGGTCCAGCTCCCTGAGCCTTTCCTCTATTACTCCCCCTGAAGTAGAAGACGCACCAGCCGTTCCTGCAGACGATTTTGAATTCCCCCTCCACATCGTCGACTTCTCCTTCCCCTCGAACCACTCCAACGAAGCACCTTTTGCCCCTCCAGATTTCGGATTTCTCCGGTCTCAAAAGTCCACTGTAAAGAGCCCCCCATTCATCAAGACATGCCCTAAGCCTACGAGGATTGACTCCTCTCGGGGCCGATTCCGGTCGGCGACGCGAAGCTGCTCCTCTACCTGATATGGCCGTCGATACTCGGCTTTGGAATAGCAATAGCCAGGAGCTTCAAGCTCAGAAGGGAAATCGGTCAGCTCATGGACTACTACACGAATCTGGAGGCTTTCGAAGAGCTGGAGGAAGTCGGGGGATTTAACCCCCTTCCCTTTCCGGTTTTCTGGCGACAACTCCAAGGGCTTCCTCAACGCGCTTAACACCAACGAAGCCGGCCTTCCTTAACCTTTCCATAACGCCTTTCTGGAGGTCTTTCTTCCTGTACTTCTTTCCAGGGTTGCCGACGTAGTGGAAGAGCCTCCCCCCGGGCTTTAAAACCCTGAAAAGCTCGCGGTAGAACTCCTCACTGTAAAGTTGGCCTGCTAACGAGAAGCGCGGCGGGTCGTGGATTACGACGTCAAAGCTCTCAGGCTTGAACCTTTTGACGACCTCGAAGGAATCGCCTTGTATAACCTGAACTTTCCCGCCGGTGAAAAGCTCCCTGCTCCAGGGGTTTATTCTCGCCAGCTCTAGGACGTTCGGGTCCTTCTCAACGGTTATCACGTAGGCACCCCGTTTGGAGGCTTCTATGGCGGTGTAGCCGAGTCCCATGCATGTATCCAAGACTGTCTCACCCTCCCTTGGCTTCACCGCGTTTACCTTGTTCCTCGTGTCCTGAAGGGGGTTTACCTCCTTCGTGCGGTGCATGCGGATGCCGTTTATCTCTATGGTCGGAGGAATCGTTGGGACGAGCTTGTAAAATCCACTCTCGCCAGCTATCGCCGCCTTGTAAACTCCACCGTTTTTGACGAAGTAGACCGTATCATTGTCCTTTGCAATTCTCTCGATTACACTCTTCTCGACCCTCGTTCCATCTGGAAAGACGAACTCATCCCCATCTCTGGTTATCTCAGACGTCCTGTTCGTCTTTCGGAGGTCGAGGTTGAGCCTCACCTTATCCCCGGAAAAAAGGAGCCTTCTCGCATCCTTGGAAGTGAGAAAGTAGAGTTCGTCCATGCCCTCACCGAACCCCGTTGGACGGAGGCAATAAAAACCTAACCCACCACCCTCTCGAAAATCCTCTCGAAGTTCCTGAAGGTTATCGCCTCGACCTCTTTCTCGCTGAAGTTCTCCCTCAGCCTCTCGAGTAGCGCTGGAATCCTCGACTCGTCCTCGAAGCCCTCGACGCTCCTTCCGCTCCAGCCAGGGAGGTAGTAGACGAAGTCGAAGCCAAGGCCGACGTGTTTATACCCCGCTAAGTCCACCATGTACGCGATGTGCTCGACGTATTTCTCAAGCGTCGGCATCTCCCTGTCGACGAAGCTCGGTATCGCGACCGCGCCGATAACCCCACTGCGCTCTGCTATTGCCAGTATCTGATCGTCGGTTAGGTTCCTCGGGTTGTCGCAGAGCTTCTTGGCGTTGGAGTGCGACGCTATGACCGGAAACGCAGTCACGTCGAGGGTGTCCCAGAAGCCGGCCTCGTTTATGTGGCTCAGGTCGATGACTATCCCCAGCTCCTCGGCCTTCCCGACGACCTCAACGCCGAAGTTGGTTAGTCCGCCGTTGGTTCTCTCGAAGATGCCGTCAGCAATGGCGTTTCTGAGGCTCCACGTGAGCGTGAGAACCCTCAATCCAAGCCTGTAGAAAACCTCCAGCAGGTCGAGGCTCTCTTCTATCGGTTCACCTCCCTCAAGGGAGAGCCACAGCGCTACCCGTCCCTCTTCTATGGCCTCCCTCATCTCACCGACGCTCTTCACCAGCTCGAAGCGCTCGCTTTCCTCCACATCCTTAAGGAGGGTATTGAGAACCTCCAGGCCGTAGATCGTCGCGTCGCCCCTCCGCTCGGGCCTCGTCCATATCGCCATGACCCTCGACGAGACCCAGCCGCTGAAGAAGCGCTCGAAGTTTCGCTCGAGGACGGTGGTCTTTCCCCTTTTCCTCTCGTCGTAAACGAAGGTCGGCAAATCGGAGTGTGCGTCGAATATCATAAAAACTCCCTCACAGCTTTTCTTCCATCGTGGCAACCTCTGTGAGGGCCTCGGCCTTTACCTGTGGGTCGGGGATGTCCTTGATAACTTCCCTCGCCTCGTTGAACTCCTGACTCTTGGCCAGCTCCAAAGCTATCGCCTTGAGGGCCTCGCTCCTCTTGCGCGGGTCCTTTATCTCCCTCGCGAACTTGAGAGCCCTTCCAAGGCTTCCGAGCTCTGTGAGGAGTCTCGCTATCTTCTGGACGTTGGCCTCTGTGAATACTGGATTCTGGCACCTCTCGAAGGCCTTGTCCACCACGTCGAGGTACTCGATGTTGTTGATGCGCCTCATCCACAGCGCCACTTCTAACTCCCCTATCAGCCGGGCTGTTCCGCTGTACTTCTTCTCTATGAGTGCTATGGCGTAGTGGTACCTCCCCTCGAGGAGGGATTGCCTTATCTCGGGCAGTCCGACGTCGTAGACCGTCTTTGCCAGCTCTATCTTCTTCTCCACGACGGCAGCGCGTTGGTTGACGTGGAGCTTGTCGAATATATCAAAGGCTACTCTGTAGAAGTCGAGTGCCTTTTCAGCCGGGAGCGCGTCTCCAGCCATCTCCATGAGTTCCCCTATACGGACTATGCCCTCAACCTTGTGGGTGTAGTTTACCTCCGCCCCTATTATGGTATCGAAGGCCACGTTGAACACATCTAGAGCGCTCTCAGGGTGGCCACAGAGGGTGAGATGGTACGCTATTGTGGAAAGGACTATTCCCTTTTCTATGGGCGAGCCTATGTCGTCGGTCTCGTCTAAGGCCCTGCCGAAGAAGTCCATTGCATCGTCCTCATAGCCGAGAATTCCCAGGGTGGCCGCTATTATGGCGTAGACGGTTGCTTTATGGGCGGGGTCTTTCAGCTTCTTGGCGATGTATATGGCGTCCTCCATTATGTCGGGTATCCACTCCTCCGGCCCGCCCTTCCGGTGGATCGCCACGGCGAGGTCGTTGAGAAGCTCCACTTTCTCTATGGGGTCTTCGAGGTCCTCTATTCCGGCGAGAGCCTCATCGTAATAACCCCTCTGGATGAGCATCTCGATCTCTTCTCGCGTCGCCATACTAACTATTAGGTCTGTTCTAAATCCTTATAAACCTTTGTTGGTCACTTCCAGCGAAGAACCATGCTGGCGATAGGTTTGTACAACACATATGACCCCAAACGGCTCCACGAGGCCCACCTGAGGGCGATAGCGAGGGCGGCCCCAATAGCCTACGCCTACGGCTTCCATCTGGCCCTCGTGGGTTTTCCCCTTGAGGGAAAGCCCATGGAAGTAGCGGAGGAGATAAGCTCCCACACTACCATAGGCGAGGGCGGGAAGTACCTGGTGGAGCTGGCTCAGAATAACCGCTTCCACCTGCTGGAGTTCCCAAGGAAGGGCTTTCCTCCCCAATTTGGTACCATTGTGGCGACCACCAGAAAGCCGAGCGGGGAGAAGGAGATCACTCCGGTGGAGCTCGCGGAGAGGGCCCTTGGGGGAGAGAGCTTTCTCCTCCTGATAGGCCTCGGGCGGCACGGCCTCCCGAAGGAAATCTTTAAGACCGCCTGCCATCATATGGACATAACCGGAAAAAGGGTGAGCCTTGAGACCTGCACCGCCATCGGTGCGATCCCGGCGAGAATAAGCACCCTCATGGAGGCACTGAAATGGATGAAGGGTGGAAGAAAGACCTGACGTGGGCTCTCATAGCGGTCATAGTGGTGTTCATTTTCCAGTTCGGCCTCAAGGTGGCCCTCCACACCGATTCTCCCCTCGTCATAGTCGTAAGCGGCTCGATGGAGCCCGTTTTCTACCGCGGCGATGTGGTGCTGCTGAAGGGGATAAACGAGGACAACATAGACGACGTCCACGTTAACGACGTCATCGTCTACAAGCGCCCCGGCTACGAATATCCCATCATCCATAGGGTAAGGGAAATAAGCCTGGTCAAGCTCGGGAACAAGACCGAGAAGTGCTTCCTCACCTGGGGCGACAACAACTGGGCCCCCGACCCTGATTATCCCACCCCATACGGCATGGTTCCATGCGTTCCGGCCTACGCCGTCGAGGACAAGGCTTTGCTCGTCTTCCCGAAGATAGGGCTCATCCCGCTGGAGATAAGGGAGTGGCTCGGGCTGGGATGATGTGAGGGTAGGTGGCCGAGGTCCCCGATGAGGAGCTAATCGGCCCCTGACCATCAGCCCTTTGCTTCGCAAAGCGCTGGCGGAAAGTCTTTGACTGTTTCAGATTATCAATTCACTAGAGTGTTTTCACTACCCTTCCAGCAAAGATTATCAAGTTAGAACATACCCTACTGGCTCTTGGGGGTTAGGGTTTAATATTAAAAAGACGCCCTCTGGGCGTCAAAAGAGAATTAAAACCTGCCATAAAAAGCATTTCGTAAGTGTTCTCCACTCAAGGGAGAGTTTTTGAGGAAAACCTGTCTAAATTCAACCTCATCTGGAAAGGATACCTCTATCCACTTTTGCGGAGCAAAGGTTGCTGGGGGGCTAACGCCCCCAGAACTTATCCAGCAAAGTCCGCTCAGTGGTGACCGCTCTCATCACCCCTCAGGAGGGCTTGGGCGTCATCATCGCTGGGCTTAAAAACTCGCAGAACTTTTTAATCCTGGTGGTTCAAATGATGCGCTTCATCCCTCTCATTGTAGCCAGGCCGGAGGTTCAGATGGCCATCGACGAGGCTATAATGCGTGCCAGGATCGAGGGGAAGGTTCCCGACACGGTGAGGCTCTACGCCTTCAGTCCAAGCTCCGTAACGATAGGCCGCTTCCAGAGCGTCGTCCACGACGTCAACCTTGACGAAGCTAAGAGGCTCGGAATCCCCGTTGTCAGGCGCATCACAGGCGGCGGCTCGGTCTTCCACGACGAGTTCGGCGAGATAACCTACTCGGTTATAGCGGGCGAGGATCTCCACCCTGCCCTGAAGAACGTCGAGAGCAGCTATCGCTATCTGGCCGGCCCTCTGGTTGATGCACTGAATGAGCTGGGGCTCGACGCGGGCTTTTCCGGTCTGAACGACATCGTAGCGAACGGAAAGAAGATTAGCGGCTCGGCGCAGACGAGGAGGAAGGGCGTAATTTTACAGCACGGAACCTTCATGTACTCCACGAGAGTCGATATCCTCGGAAAAGTCCTGCGCGTTTCCAAGGCCAAGCTGGCGGACAAGGGTGTTTCCTCGATATGGGAGCGCGTTACAACGCTGGAGCGCGAGGGGATAAAGCTCAACCGCTGGGAGGCCTACGAGTTGCTCAAGCAAAGCTTCTTCAATGCTTTTCCGTTGGAGGAAGGAGAGCTCACTGACTACGAGCTTGAGCTGGCGGAGAAGCTTGTAGAAGAAAAATACGGGAACCCGGAGTGGAACGAGATGCGCTAAGGAATTCTCCAGTTCTTTTCTATTTCAAAATCCCTAACAAGTTCGTAGAACAGCTCGTCCTCGCCAAGCTCTTCCCTCAGCTTTCTGAAGTTTTCCTCAAGCCTGGTAAGCCTGCCTTTCGAGCGTTTCAGCATGGAGTTGCCGACCTCGATGGCAAAGCGGAGGTAAGCCTCGTCCACTAAGACCTTCCCGTCCTTCCCGAGGGGTGTCGTCAAGTACTCGGTGGCGTTTATTTCCACGAGGTAGCGGTTAGAGATAACTTTGAAGGTCGTATACTTGAAGCCGCTGGCCAATCCAATCTCGTGGAGCTTTTTGGCATTTTCCATGTCCTCGGCTACGATGTGAAAAATCGGCGGCTGGCTCTTGAGGAATATGAGGCCCTCCCTCGCGTTCCTGAGGGCGTCCAGAGCTTCTTCAAATTCGATGGGCCGGTGGACCTTTATCAGCCACCTGGAGAGCGGCTTGGCCCCAAGGGCCGGCTCCTCGATGATCCCAATCCTGCCAGAGCAGGAGGATGTCGTGTATACACCCTTGATTGAGTTGATGAGCAGGAGCAGTTCTATTATGTCCTCGTCTACCTTTCCTTCTCTCATCGCCGTGAAGAGACTCGTGAGAGCCTCGCGCTTGGCTTTCATCTCGAAACCTCCTGATCACTTTCAGTTGTCCCGAAAGCGCCTTCAGGGGCGGGTTGGGGTAAGTAAAAGGCGTATCCTCTCTCTTTCAGCCCGTTGGGTCGAAAACTTTATAAAGCTAACCCAAAAGGTTTAGCTGAACATGGCCGGGGTGGTGTAGCCTGGTCAGCACAGGGGACTGTGGATCCCCTAGCCCGGGTTCAAATCCCGGCCCCGGCCCCAGAAGAACCGCTTTTCTAGAATAAAACGCCTTCAAAGCTTCTTCAAGCAACTTTGACATGTTAATGCCGTTATTCTTCGCAAACTCCACCAAATCCGCCCGAATTGTCACAGTAACTAATCAACGAATACCCAAAGCTTGAGAGCACTCTCTAACCCCTTCAAACATTATCGCCCGGCTCCTCCTTCAAGCTTACCCCAACATCAGGATTGATGAAGCCACTCATGAGGAACTCAATCTCGACACCCTCGCCGACAGATACTTCTCCCCCGACCTAAAAGTCAGCATCGGCCTCAAAGAAACCAAAATCCTCAAAGTTTACGATGAGGAAGGCAAAACCGCATACTGGGTGAGAGGCTCCATCTCAATCTCCACGAAAATGATTGACCGGAAGAACAAGAGCGGAGCCATCGCCGACATCATGATGATAAGGCTCACTCCAGCCAACGTTTTCCTCAGAGGGGTGTCTTCAACGAGAAGCCCGTCAGGGCATACTTTGACGTTGAACCAAGCGAGTGGTTCATTGACACCATGTTGCACGCGGCGGGAATATACCTCAAGGATTACGGAGAGAGAAGCCTCATCGTCTTTCGGGATGAATAAAATTTCATGTACTTTTTGTTTTATTTTCGAACCCAATACGCCGGCTTCCTGGCCAGCCATGTGTTAAATTGTGTTAAATAAAAAATAATTTACTAGTGTCAAGCAATTACTTTACGCGAAAGATTTATAAATTTTGGATTGTGTTATTTCCCTTGCCCGTTCGGCCGTTATGGATACGAACGGGCAGAAGAGTCAAATCTGGGGGGTTCAGAAGGTGATTGAGGCAAAGCTTGTGTTTGAGGGCACCTTCGAGGAGGCCGAAGCAAAAGTTAAGGAAGTCCTTCCACAGACGGGTTTTGGAATCGTCTGGGAGCAGGACTTCACGGCTGTCGTGAAGAACAAGCTCGGCATTGACATGCCAAAGTACAAGACGCTTGGCCTCTGCAATGCGAAGGTCTTCTACGACCTCTGGCAGAGGAACAAGGGCATCGGCATGGTCGCCCCCTGTCACCTCCTCCTGTACGAGGAAGATGGTAAAGTTCACGCGAAGATGGCCGTTCCTGAGGAGTTCTGGGATGAAGAAGTCATGGCCGAGCCCTTTAACAAGGTCCTTGAAGCCCTCAAGGGCGTCGGCTTCAACTGACTCCTCCCTTCTTCCTCCCTTTCCTTCTGAGGGCGTATTTTTTGACCCAAAACCAAAACTTCTGGAGGTGAGAGCATGTTCCTTCACATTGAAACCGGATTGGCAAGCGAGGATTATGAAATCCTGCTCAAGGCCGTCAAGAAGGAAATGGGTTCCACGACGGAAAAGCTCGTGGAGTTGGGTTTTGACGAGGAGGTCGCGATTAACACCCTCGTGTTTGAGGTTCCCTCAAGCTCGAATTTTTACTGTAAGGCTTGTCTGGATGCGTTTGATGATTTTGAGAGTGCCCAACAGCACGTTATTGAAGCTCATTCGAAAGAGAACGTTCCCAAGTTCAGGGGAAAGAGTGTGAAAGAGCTCGCGGGGATGTTGGTTGAGGAATATAACAGGATCTTCGGCGATGTTCATTTCCGGACAAAGAAACAGCGGGCAAGGGTTGGGAGGTAGCTCCCCAGAAAACGGGACAAAAGAAGGCGGGGCAAAAGGAGAAGATAAACGCTTCCCGTGACTTTTTTTCTTTTTTCGTTTTCATTAAGTTCACCTCTGAAGAGGCATTCCTGGCCGAGATAACCCTTACGTGGATGTTCCAAAAGTGACTGCCCGTCACTGGTGATGGGGGTTCACGATTTTCCAGTGTTGGAGTTTTGCCTTTAACGATTTATGAGCAAGGTATGGGAGCAAAAATTGAAATGGGCCAAAGATTCCCTCGCCCACTCCTGCGAGAAGAACTTCCTCATGTGTTTGGGCCTGATTGGCTGATTAATTAACTCCACTCTCCGAATGAGTGGTTTTTCGAGAGTGAAGTAAGAAACAAGGGGTTTATCGGGTTCAGGGGCGTATCTTTTGACGTACTGCCTGAGCAAGCCTTGAACTTCCTTTGTTATGAAGGTCATTCTTGGCTGGCCTGTTTTCGAAACCTCGGGGGGCACTCTAATGAGCCTTTGTCAATGTACGAGAGAGGTAGCTTGGTGAGCTCGTACACTCTCAGACCACTTGTGGCCATTATGAGGAGCCCCAGGGTTATTTTGTTGGCGATTCTTTTGGAGACTTCTTCCCTTTTCGCGAACTGAATCCTGCATATTGTACTTAAGAGGGCTTGAACATCCTGGCGTGTAATCACGGTCATGTCAAACCTCATGGGATACGATAATCTTTGAGATAAAAGAACTGTCCTTCGTGGATTCTGCGCTTTACTTCTACGCTGATAACTTCATTAAAGTTTGTGTCTAGCACCCACCTATTGTTCCGCAGAAAGTCTCTGAAAGCTTCTTTCTTGTCTTTTCCCTCACCAAATCCTAAAACTTGGAAGTTATCAACATCGGGAGATAGCACATGAGGAGAGGAGTAAGTGAATCCATCTGGGGTTACAAACATGAACAGTCTTTTCCTCATATTGCCACCTCCAGTTTTAGCATCTTCAACAGTTCTTCATAGCTGTACTCTAAGGAGGTGTCTAAACCTTCAAAGTGATATCTGACGGGAAGTATCTTGTCATCCTCGAAAGCAGATTTTGAAAAGTCTTTGGCTATCAATATTCCCCCCACAGCTTCGTCCCCAAATTCTTTTACGTATTTTCTCAGCTGCTCAACGTCTTTTTTCTGGGCTTTTCCTGTTTTGACCTCTGCAAGTAAGTATTTGTTTTTCGGGGAGGGGTGCCTTGGCTTAATGAATATGTCCACGTAACCCTCTGGAAGAGCTTTTTCGCCGAGTACTTCAAATTCGCTGGGAGAATTGTCCACTCCAAAAAACTCCAAAGCGTCTCCAAGGACGGTTTCTTTGATCTTCTTTCTCACCAATGACTGAAGGATAAGCTCCTTGAAATAGGACTTCTCGGGGATTACTTGGTTTTCCCGTTTAAACACAATTTTTGGCTCGAACGTCTCTGCGTTTAGCTCTAGGTGCTCAGACTCCCCAGTAAATGGGGTACCCATCTCCGAAACATTGTAAAGCGTGATTGTATCTGCTTGGAAATGAGTTTTCCTGTAACCTCCTCTCAAAAGCAGGTTCTCTGCGACGTATGAGAATTCCTGTCTAACCATTGGTTCGTTAAACTCTCGCTCTAGCTTCAGGAACAGTCTGAATGGGAAGTAGTACGTTCGTTTTGATCTAAATGTTATTGGTGACCACGGGGGAAGTTTCTCAGCATTCTTGTAAGCAACCTTCTTGACAACTCGATACAGATTTCTCACTCTGGCCCCATATAAAAATGAGATGTAATCCCCAACTTCTATGTCAAAAAACGTCCAGAGCCCGTTTATACTGTTCGTAAAACCTGCGAGGTTGTACTTTACACACAGCTCGAGGTTCTCCCGGTTTGAGAGCGATAGTAGGAAGTAATCTGACACTGCTCCTCACCTAAGCTAAGTCTTGTCATGATTTAACCGTTTGCCCAAACCCCTAAAAACCCTGGAGATTATATCCATCCGGTGAAACTCATGTCGTGGAAGGAGAAACTCGGCCTTGTGCACATCTACACCGGCAACGGGAAGGGAAAGACGACCGCCGCTTTGGGGTTAGCGGTGAGGATGCTGGGTTCTGGTGGGAGAGTAATAATCATCCAGTTCATGAAGGCCCCGGACGTCTACGGCGAGCAGAAGAAGATAAGGGAGTGCGGAGCGGTTATAGAGTCCTTCGGTTTGCCCAAGTTCGTGCACGGAAAGCCCGAACCGGACGATATAGAGGCCGCCAAGAGAGCATTGGAGCGCGCCAGGGAGGTTGTTTCGAGCGGTGAGTGGGATTTGGTGATCCTCGACGAAATCTGCGTTGCCCTCGGCTTCAAGATGCTAAACGTCGAGGAAGTGAAGGGGCTCATCGAGAGCAAAGCCCCTCACACCGAGCTAGTCCTCACCGGCCGCTACTGCCCGGAGGAGCTCTTTGAGCTGGCAGACTACGTAACGGAGATGAAAGAAATAAAGCACCCATACCAGAGGGGAATCCTGGCGAGACGGGGGGTGGAGTTCTAAGTCTGCACTTTCTTTTCCCCCAGTTTCGACGTTAACCGAAAAGCTTTTTAGTTAGAAAAGCTTAAGATAATCCGGGAATATTTTAGTAACAATTCTTTAGAAAAGGGGGTGATGGAATGAGCGAGCTCATCGGACAGATTGTGCAGGTTCTCAAGGAACAGGTCGTTCAGGACACAGTCGTTCCCAGGAACATAAGGCGCGCAGCGGAGCAGGCCATCGAGGTTCTCCTCGATGAGAGCAAGGAGCCGGCGGTTAGAGCCGCCGACGCCATAGCTATACTCGAGGAGATAAGCGAGGACCCGAACATGCCAATGCACACGAGGACGATAATATGGGAGGTCCTCGGTGCCCTCGAGCAGGTTAAGTGAGCTTTATTTTTTCGCTCATTTCCCGCTCGACCCTTTTCTGCTCAAATACCACAGCTTTGCGCTCTCCTCAACCAGCTCCGCCTTGTAAAACGCCTCCCTCAGACTCCTGCCAGCGGTTACGATGCCGTGCTTCGCCATCAGCGCGGCGTCAGAACCTGCTATGACCTCGGCAACCACCCGGGCAAGCTCCTCAGTCCCTGCGGGTCTGAAGGGTGCGACGGGTATCCTGCCGAGATAGATTTCGGCCTCGGGGGTTATTATCGGTAGTTCCCCCGCTTTCTCGAGCAGGGTCGCCGCGATCGTTGCATAAGGCGGGTGAAGATGGGCTATCGACCTCACGTCCGGTCTTTTCCTGTAGACTGCAAGGTGGAGCCTGTACTCCGAGGAAGGTCTAACACCTGAGAGCTGCCTTCCGCTCATGTCTATGACCGCAACCTGTTCCGCCCTCATGTCGTCCATTACAGCCCCCGTCGCCTTGATGAAGACGAGGTTGCCCTGCCGAATGCTCAGGTTTCCTCCAAAGGCCGCGGTTAGGCCGCGTTCGTGAGCCAGACGGGAGTACCTCACGAGCTGGGCTTTGATGACCCTGCTCATTCTCTCACCACCTTAACCCTGTAGCCGCAGTCCCGACAGTAGGCCCCCTCACCTTTCCATGCCAGCTCGCCGCCGCAGACCGGGCAGGTGTCGGTGCTCTCACTTTCTTTCCAGCGCTCGTAGGTCTCGCGGTCGATGACGAGGAAAAGGCCCTCTTCATCCTCCTCGAAGTGGCCGAGAACCGGGCTGCTCTCGAGCTCAAGGGTTTCTGCATCGATTATCGCCGGCTCCAACCCAATGTTACCCTCGTATTCGATGTCGTTGGCGGGCAGTATCTCGACTATGAAGGCATTCAGTTGTTTGTCCCTGTACGCGATGACCTCAAGGGCATCACTCAGCTCACCGCTCGCGGGGATTATATCCACCATCAGCACGTCCCCCCGCGGAAGAAGGAGCGCAATAACATCCCCGTTCCTGAAAACTGTAACGCCCCTGCCGAGACAGGCCTCCTCCAGGCCAAACTCCTTCAAAATTCTCCTCACGGTCTCGCCGTCCGGAACACCTCCGCGCTCCATTATGATTTCGTCGAGCTCCTTTGCAAGAGGCATAGCGAGGTTGACGGGCTCATACACCTTCATGCTCTCACCGCCACTCAATCAGGAGAAAAATTTATAAACCTACCCGGGGCACTATGGAACGGGTTGCCCAGTAGGGTCCCGCGGTAGCCTAGCCTGGGAGCGGCGGCGGACTGTAGATCCGCAGGTCCCCGGTTCAAATCCGGGCCGCGGGACCACCAGAATTTTAAACTCCTTCTCCGAGCGCTTCTCTGGACGGTTCTCTCGATATCCCTCTGTGGACTCTGTTTATCCTGGGTGCTCTTTCCTGTAGTCCGAGCTTTGCTTGGGAGACCTCCGAGAAAAACTTTTAACCTTTCTCAACATGTTAAATTCAGGTGTTTAAAATGGGAAAGAGCTTCCTCACGGAACAGCAGATTAAAATCCTCCGTCTTCGAGCGAGAGGGCTGAAGCAGAGTGAGATAGCAGAGATGCTGGGTACGAGCAGAGCAAACGTGAGCATCCTCGAGAGGCGGGCACTTGAGAAGATAGAGAAAGCCAGAAACACGCTCCTCCTCTGGGAGCAGATTAACTCGAAGATAAGCCTCGAAGTTAAAGCCGGTGAGGACATCTTCACCGTACCGGAAAAGCTGTTTAAAAAGGCCGATGAACTCGGTGTTAAGGTTCCCTACAACACAGCAGAGGTCATAGCCTTCCTTGTGGAGCACGCGCCCATTGAGGACAGGCTCGCCAGAAGGGACTTCACGCTCTTCCTCGACGCCAAGGACAGGCTCAGGATAAGCGAGTGCCTACTTGAGGACTTCGATGAGGTAGGGAAGAAGGAGTGAGGTAAAGACCCCGTTCAGGGCCATGGCTAAACCACTCACCGCTCCCGCCAATTCATCATCGAGGATTATTCTGGCTGTGCCGAGGCCGTGCGAGGTAACGCCCATCGCGAGCCCCCTTGCTATTCTATCCTTAATCCCCGCCACATTTAGAAGTTCAACTCCGACCGCGTTGCCCAGTATCCCGGTCAGGACGACCAGAACTGCGGTCAGGGCAGGAATTCCACCTATTTTCTCGCTCACTCCTATCGCTATCGCAGTAGTCACGCTCTTCGGGGTCATGCTGAGGAGGACTTCCTCCGCTCCGCCGAAGAGCTTCGCGGTGTAGAAGGCGCTCAGAATCGCAACCGTTCCGCCGATGACTATCCCGGCGGTTATCTCGCGCGCGTAGGCTTTTATCGTCTCCCTGCCCTTGTAGACTGGAACCGCGAGGCTGACAACGGCAGGCCCCAGTAAGAACTTGAGTATGACCGCGCTCTCCATGTAGGACTCGTATGAGTATCCACCCGCCCACAGAAGGGCCGCTATCGCGGTTATCGAGAGAAGAACCGGGTTCGTGTAGAAGGCCCTCTTTCTCCTGTGCAGTTCGGAGAAAGCGTAGAAGACCACCAAGGTGAGCGCTATCCCGTAGGGGTTCATTTCCTCTCACCCCTTAGGAGTTCAACGGTTTTCGCTGTGACGAGGAGTGTTATCAGGAAGCTGATTATCAGCGCGCCGAAGACCGGGACGGCCTGGCTCTTCAGCAGGCCGATGTATGTGATTATCCCCACACCCGGCGGCACGAACATGATGCTCATATTCCTCACGAACAGCTCGGCCTCGTTCTCCACCCAGTCGAGCTTCACCGCGCCGCCGAGGAGGGCCGCGAGGAGGTATAGCATTCCCAGCACGCTCCCCGGAATGGGAAGGTCTAAGGCCGAGCTTGTGAACTCGCCCAGCGCGTAGAAGCCGAAGATTATCGCCAGTCCGCGGTAGGGCTTCATGATTCCAATTATGACCTTGAAGTATAAAAAGCCTCCCGAAAGGGCAATAAACCTCAAGCACGTAACACCAGTGGTGATATTATGCTCCTGCCAAACTACCGCTTTCCCGGCAGATACGGCCCCGAATGGGGCAGTGGAGGAATATTCGGGCTGAGGTACCACAACGGGACGCTCTACTTTACCCTTGCCTTCGAGGCGGAGGCCCACTTCATCGACGTTAGGAGCTGTGAAGAGAAGACCTACGACTTCACGCTCCTCGGCGAAGCCCCAACGAGCGGCGGCGACACCTACAACGCGGTCGAGACGGTTGACGGGTTCATCTACTTCGGCGGCTGGGTTCACGCTCCGGCCGTTTACAGGGAAGACCGGCGGATACTCTTCAACAACAAGTACTCCCACGTTCACGTCTACGACACTGAAGAAGGCTCGGTAAAGCTCCTCTGGAAGGACTCCATACACCACGAGACCGACTGGGCCGGCGAGGTGAGCGATATAATCTATGACCCCTACGGCGATAGACTTTTGCTCGCGAGGGAGGACGGCCACGCGAACCTCGGCGTTTATTCCCTCGACAGGAGAACCGGGAGGGCCGAGGCCCTAATCCACGAGCCGTCTCCAAAGGGAACCAGGGTGCACGATACCGCCTTCTTCGGAATCGGGAACAACTTCACGGAAGGGCTGAGAGAGTTTAGAGCGCTGGATTTAATAAGCGGAAGGTGGGAAACCTTCAAGCCGGGTGAAAGCGTCGATGGAAGGCCCTACATACGGCCAGAGCTCGGGGCTATGGCCTCATCCTACAACCGCGCTTTCGCTTTCGTCCGCGGTGGAATATTCGCCGGAAACCCGTTTATGGGCGAGGAGCTCAGTTTTTACCGCCTCTTCGACTTCTACACCTTCTACGCGCCCTTCAGAGTGAACGCGATCAACGCCGGCGGGGGAATTTTAACAGCATTCAACGCCCACCACGACGCGGTCTATAGACCGGACCCGAGCGACCCGAGGGGATGGGCAAGCACGAACACGATAACTGGCCCGAGCGTTTTGGTTTACGTCGCTCCGCCGATGGTTAAGATAGTCGGAGCCTTTGGAGCGAGGGTTACCAGCATCGAGAAGATGAACGGGAAGCTTCTTGTTGCCACGAACAGCGCACCAAACACTGGCGCTAGGGAGGCGACGCCCTTCGATACCGGCAACAGGGACATCGTCCTCCTCGACGAGAAGGTGCTCCAAGAAAGGCCCCCCGCGGTGAGCTTCTCGCTGCCGCTGGCACTGCCGGGCATGGCAAAAGAGCTTGGCGCCGGAACCTTCGGTGGCTTTCCCCTCGACGGCTACCGTGAGTCGAGAGCCGTCTTCCACCTCAGCGGGGACAACAGGCTGACCGTTTACGAGTACGACCTCTCGCTTCCGGCGGGAGAAGCGACGGCTGAGACCTTCGAACTCAAGGCGGGCAAAAACATCCTCGACCTTAGTTCCTTCAGCGGGATAGTGAGCTTCGAGCTTGAAAAACCTGAAAAGAGGGGAAAGGTAAGGGTGGAGCTCCGCTGAGCTCCCTTTATGATTCCATTTTTCCAAGGATGTTGTTCCATGAATAGCTGGACTCGATGAGTTCCTCAACGGTGAGCCTCTTTATCGCAGTTATCTCCGGCTCGAGCTCCTTCAGGGCCTCGAGGAGCTTCTCCTTAGGTATGAGTTCCTCATCGAAAATTACAAAGCCGTTCTTGGCGTAGCCGTTGAGGAATATCCTCCAGACGCCGAGTTCTTTCTCAAGCTCGTACTGCTTTATTGTGGCCTTCTCCCAGTCGATGTTCCCGAACTTGAAGTTGAGCCTCGTGAGCTTTTTGTTGAAGACCCTCTCCGTCGTCATCTGCATCACCCCTCGTTCAGGCCGAAGTAGTCCTCGATGTCAATGTAGGTCTTCCTGTAGAGCTCGCTGTTCCTCATCTTCTCAACGAACTCCTTGCTCCTGAAGTACTTGTCCTTCTTGTAGTCCCAGTCGGGATGGAGGGCCTTCCACTCCTCCCAGGTGTAGCTGAACTGGGCCTGCACCTTGTCCCTGTAGAGCTCCGGAATCACGTTGAAGGTACAGAACGGGACGACCCTTCCGTCCGGCATTGCGTAGTGGATGACGCAGCGCTCCACCCTCTCAACGTCGTAGTTGTACTCGTCCATGAAGTGCATCATTCCAAGGAAGAGCGCGTTGGTGTGGAACTTTCCGAGGGCGTCGTAGTTGCCGTGCATGAAGGCGTTCTTTATGAGTTCGAGGACGCTGATGCCCTTCGGGGCGTACTCCTCGTCGTAGAAGCTCTTGAACTTCATGAATATCTCTGCACCGAGTTTGAGTTTCTGGAGCCTCCCCAGCTTCTTCCACTGCTCAATTTCCTCGGCTTTGCTCTCGAGGAATTCAACAAAGCCCTCAACGTCTATGAACCTCGGGATTGGAACGACGCGCTTGTTCTCGCGGTCGAGGAAGACGTAGGTTGCCGCGCCACAGCAGTAGTGGCTGGTCATGTAGTAGCGCGAGCCGGTGAAGGCCTCAAAGAACCTGGCTATATGGCCTGCTATCGGAATCGGGTACCAGTCTTCCTTAGCTATTGCACCGTTGGTCTGCTCTTCAATCCTCTTGATGGCGCCCGGTATGGTTATCCTAAAGCGCTGGCGCTCCTTCTTGGGAACCCTCCCGACCTGGGAAATCGGCTGGAAGTTAACTCCCCTGACGATGTCGAGGTGGTTGAGGCCGAAGTTGATTATGGCTCCAAGCTCGTGGTCGTTGACGTTCCTTATGGTCGTCGGGACGAGAACTATTCCAGGTCCGCCGGCCTTTCTCACGTTCTCAAAGATGAGCGGGATTTCCCAGTGGTTCTTCCAGTTGGTCTGGGGCGTCATTCCGTCGTAGCTCAGGTAGAGGGTGTTGGTTCCGGCCTCGCGGATCTTCTTGACGAGTTCTGGGTCAAAGGCGAGCTTTATTCCGTCGGTGTTTAGCTGGACGTGGTCGTAGCCTTCCTCCTTGGCGATTTTAATTATCTCGATGAGGTCATCTCTGATGGTAGGCTCGCCGCCCGTAAACTGCACGGCGTTGGCACCTATTGGGTGCTCCTTCTTGGCATTTCTGAGCATCATACGTATCTGCTCAAGCGTTGGCTCGTATATCGGCTGGCCTTCCTTGGCGTAGAAGAAGCAGTACCAGCAGCTCAGGTTGCAGCGGTTGGTGAGGACGATGTTGAGCAAGTTGGTGTGAGAGCGGTGCCTGGCGCAGAGGCCGCAGTCGAGCGGGCAGTTGACACCACTGTTCTCAACGTTGGCGCTCATGAGCTTGAAGTCGTACTTCCACTTCTGGAAGCGGTAGTACATCTCAACATCCTCATAATAGAGGTCGGTAATCATTCCCTCGGGGCACTTCTTGGTTATCCATACCTTGCCATCCTTCTCCCAGACAAGGGCAGGAACAACTCTCCTCGTCTCGGGACAGATTGAATACGTCCTATGGGGCAGCGGGCCGCCGTAGGCCCTGCTCGCACCCTTCAGCATGTTCTCAAACTCTTCCTCGTTTATCTCCGGGAACTCTATTATATCTCTGATCCTGCGCGTGGATTCGGCAAATTCCTTTTCGCCGCTTGGCACTTCACCAACACTTTCCGCCATAGGGGTTCACCCCAGTTTGACCTCTATTCATCTTGGACGTTTATCCAATCTCTAGGTATAAAAGCTTTTGCGTAAATATGCAAGTTTTCCTTCATAGGTATGGACATATCTGGGTAGCAGGCGAAGTGTTAAAAGCACGAGGGGTATCTTATGGGCGGTGGTGAGATGTCTGCGAGGGAGATGCGGATGGAGATGTTCCTGAAGGCTCTGCTCAAGAGGGACTTCAGCAGGGCCAAGGGACACCTGGAGAAGCTCCAGAAGATGGCGGGAAGTGACGAGTGGGGCAGGGGATACAGCAAGGCCATAAACGGCTTCATGAGCGCCATAAAGGACAACGACCCCGATGCCCTCATAGTTCAGCTGATAACCGAGCACAATAGGGAGAAGGCAGAGGAGCTGCTCAGGCACTTTCAGGATGTAATCCTCGAGCACGAGTTCCGCGATGACTACGAGAAAGGCTACTACACCGCCTGGGTCGAGTTCCTAAGGGCCTACCTCAGCCAGAAGACCCTCACGTGATGACCATGGGAAACGAGGAACTCATGAGAAAGCTCGAAGAAAAAATCAGAAACTGCCAGAAGTGCCCGCTGGGTCAGCTCCGAACTAACGCAGTCCCGGGAGCCGGAAGCTACGATGCAAAGGTCATGTTCGTCGGAGAAGCACCGGGCTACTGGGAGGATCAGAAAGGACTTCCCTTCGTCGGCAGAGCTGGTAAAGTTCTCGATGAGCTTTTAGAAATGATAGGCCTGAGGAGAGAAGAGGTATACATCACAAACATAGTCAAGTGCAGGCCACCAGAGAACCGAGACCCGACCGAGGAAGAGATAAGGACGTGCTCTCCCTACCTCGACAGACAGATCGACATAATCCGACCGAAGGTCATCGTTCCGCTCGGCAGGCACTCGATGGGCTATATCCTGAGAAAGTTCGGATTCGAGCCAGAGCCGATAAGCAAAATCCACGGAAAGACCTTCGAGGCCCACACACTCTTCGGAAAAATAATCGTAATGCCTAGCTACCACCCGGCGGCAGCTCTTTACCGCCCACAGATACGGGAGGAGCTCAGGAAGGACTTCATGAAGCTCAAGGAACTTATAGGTTCTTCCCCATGAACTCTCTTTCACGTTTCAATTACTCTTCTAGGTGTGTGGAAGAGCCTCTGACGTTTTTTAAGCCCAAATCGGATTTGTCTGAAGCTTTTCTGGGAAATGTTTTTATGGTGGTGGCGAGCAGTAATGTACTTGAGAGTATCCATTAATGCAGCAGAACATAACTATACACCACGAGGCAGAATTAGAGTCAGCAAAATACAAGGCAGAGCAGCAATATTTTCGGAGAATTGACAAAACGCCAAAAGTATTCCAGAAAAATTTATATTCCGTCGATTGTTATTGGGGCGAAACCCCTTTGGAGGTGAAACCGTGTCGGACTTTGGTATACTGTCCCTGCTGCCGCCGCTGGTGGCAATTATCCTAGCGATTTGGACGAAAAGGGTTATCTTGGCCCTGTTCGCAGGAGTTTGGATTGGTGGCTTAATGGTGGCGGGATGGAACCCGATAACGGGAACCACCCAGAGCCTGGAGTGGGTAGTGGGCAGCGTGACGGATGACTGGAACGCCAGGATACTGGTATTCGATTTCCTCATAGGTGCAGGAGTTGGATTGGTCTACAAGTCCGGAGGAGTTCATGCCCTGGCCAGGGCGCTCTCCAGGCGGGTGAAGACCAGCAGAGGTGCCTCGGTTCTCGGCTGGCTCATGGGAGTTCTGGTGTTCTTCGACGACTACACCAACACCATCATAGTCGGAAACACGATGAGGCCGATAACAGACAGGACCAGGGTTTCGAGGGAGATGCTGGCTTACATAGATGATTCAACTGCGGCACCCGTTGCGGGGCTGGCCCTTATCTCGACCTGGATCGGCTACGAGCTGGCTATGATAGGGAGGGGCTTTGACGGTGCTGAAGTGACCTACAACTCCTACGACGCGTGGCTCTCAAGCGTTCCCTTCAGGTTCTACTCAATACTGGCCATAATCCTCGTTTTCATCGTCGCCTACACCCACAGGCACTACGGTCCGATGCTCAAGGCCGAGTACCGTGCCAGGACTACCGGAAAAGTCCTCCGCGACGGGGCAAAACCGCTGATGACAACCGAGGTTGACCTCGGCATGCCAAAAGAGGGTGGAAGCCTCTGGGACTTCGTCATACCGATTCTATCTTTAGTCGTTGTGTCCCTGCTGGGACTCTGGTACACCGGTGCGGCAAACCTCTACGCCTACAGCCAGAACCTCGACTGGTGGACAGATTTAGAGAACCCGTTTGGCGTGAACTTCCTCAACTACAGCTTTGTAGACTCATTCCGCGAGGCCGACGCGGCAACTGCTTTGCTGTGGGGAAGCTTTACCATGGTTCTAGTCGCCAGCATAATTCTCCTCGGAAAGAAAAAGATGACCGTGGAGGAGTGGGAGGACACGGTTATCCGGGGAATGAAGCAGATGCTCTTCGCTAACACCGTCCTGGTTCTGGCCTGGAGCCTTGGAACAGCGGCCGAAACAGTCGGAACCGGTACCTACATAATCAACCTTGCCACGGGCTCCGGTGCCAACCTCGGCCCGTGGATGCCACTGATAATGTTCCTCGCGGCAATGTTCGTGGCCTTCACAACCGGAACCAGCTGGGGAACCTTCGCCATAATGGTACCCCTCGGCGTCCAGCTGGGCCTTGCCTTCACCAATGGACACGTCAACGAGGTAGTCTTTGCCACCATCGGCGCCACATTTACAGGCTCAATTTTCGGCGACCACTGCTCTCCGATAAGCGATACAACGATTATGAGCTCGATGTTCAGCGGTTCCGACCACATAGACCACGTGACGACTCAGATTCCGTACGCTCTGACGGCTGCATCAATAGGTGCAGTGCTCTACGTGCTCTTTGGCCTTGGAGTCAGGAGCTGGGTCATTCTCCTGCCCCTGGGAATAGTACTCCTAGTGGCCGCCTGGTACGTCCTCAGCGAGTGGTACGGCAAGAAGTACGGCATCCTGCACGGAAAAGTGCCGATATACGTTGTCGAGGAATGATTGTCTCTTTTCTTTTCTCTCAATTCTCCCAGTCCGGTCTGAGATTAAAAGGCTTTAAAAGCATCTCGGGGCACTTCTTCCGGAGGTGAATCAATGCTCGTCAGGGCTTTCATCCCAGCACATATAACGGCTTTCTTCGTCCCGGTCTTCAACGAGGACCCCCTCAAAGCCGGCTCCCTCGGAGCAGGTATCAACCTCAGCAAGGGAACCAATGTTTTCGTCAGCATCGAGAAGGAGACACTTGAGAAGCATATCCATATTGCCTTCAATGGCGAGCCCGTGAAGCGGGAAGAGGCGTCAATCAGCTATTCGGTGGCTGAGAAGCTCGTTCCAGAAGAATTCATCGGCGAGGTCGAGGTGTGGCAGTACTTCGACTTCCCCAACGGATACGGCTTTGGAAACAGCGCCGGAGGTGCACTGGGGACGGCCTTGGCTTTGAGCTACCGCTTTGGTGGAACTTGGCTCAGGGCCGCTCAGATTGCACATGAGGCGGAGGTAATCCACAGGGGCGGTCTCGGCGACGTTATAGCCCAGCTCGCCGGCGGGATAGAAGTTCGAGTTAAGGCCGGCGGCCCGGGCTACGGCGTCGTTGACAACCTCTTCTTCGAGGATTACAAAGTCCTCGTAGTCCCCCTCGGAAGGCTCTCAACAAGGGAAGTCCTCGACGGGGACGTTGTAACGGCAATAGAAGCCGAGGGACGGAAAGCCCTGGAAGCCCTTCTGAAGGAGCCAACTCCAGAAAAGCTCATGATAACCGCAAGGGACTTCGCCGAGACAACCGGCCTGTTAACCGGTGAGCTCCTGGAACTTGCAAAGGAGCTTGACAAAGTCCTGAAACTTCCCAGCTCGATGATAATGCTTGGGAAGGGTCTCTTCGCCCTCGCCAGGGAAGAAGAGCTCGAGAATGCCAAAACCCTTCTGGCAGAACTTGAAGTCCCCTACGACATAGCGGAAATCTACGTGGAACGGCCGAAGGTGGGGAGGTGGTTGGGCTAACCTTTTATCCTCCTCGCCGTATTCCCTCCGGTGGTGAGCGTGGAGGATATGCGGTACTCCGAACTGGCGGACCTTTACAGAAGGCTGGAAAAAACAACGCTAAAGACACTAAAAACGAAATTCGTTGCCGACTTTCTGAAGAAAACCCCCGACGAATTACTCGAGATAGTCCCCTACCTAATCTTGGGCAAAGTCTTCCCGGACTGGGACGAGAGGGAACTCGGCGTCGGTGAAAAACTTTTGATAAAGGCCGTCTCCATTGCAACGGGCGTTCCTGAAAAGGAGATAGAGGACTCCGTCAAGGACACCGGCGATTTGGGTGAGAGCGTTGCACTCGCAATCAAGAAAAAGAAACAGAGGAGTTTCTTCAGTCAACCTCTAACGATAAAGCGCGTTTACGACACCTTCGTCAAGGTTGCCGAAGCCCAGGGTGAGGGGAGCCAGGACAGAAAGATGAAGTATCTGGCGAACCTCTTCATGGACGCCCAGCCCGAAGAGGGGAAGTACATAGCGAGAACTGTACTCGGGACTATGAGAACCGGCGTTGCTGAGGGTATCCTTAGGGACGCAATAGCAGAGGCCTTCAAAGTCAAACCTGAGATGGTTGAGAGGGCGTACATGCTCACGAGCGACTTTGGTTACGTGGCAAAGGTTGCGAAGCTCGAAGGAAATGATGGTTTAGCAAAGGTAACTGTGCAGATAGGAAAGCCCATAAGGCCGATGCTCGCCCAGAACGCGGCCAGCGTAAAGGAAGCACTGGTTGAGATGGGAGGAAAAGCCGCATTCGAGATAAAGTACGACGGTGCCCGCGTTCAGGTTCACAAGGACGGTGACAGGGTCGTCATATACTCCCGCAGGCTGGAGAACGTCACGAAATCCATTCCCGACGTCGTCTCTGCGGTTTTGGAGAGCCTGAAAGCTGAGAAGGTCATCGTGGAGGGTGAGCTTGTTGCTGTGGGTGAGGGCGGAAGGCCAAGGCCCTTCCAGTTCGTCCTCAGGCGCTTTAGGAGGAAGTACAACATCGATGAGATGATAGAGAGAATCCCCCTTGAGCTGAACCTCTTCGATGTCCTCTACGTTGACGGCGAGACCCTCATCAACCTGCCTTTCTCCGAGAGGAGGAAGAGGCTGGAGGAGACCATTGCAGAGAGCGAGAAGATAAAGCTCGCCGTCCAGCTGGTGACCAACAACGTCGATGAGGCTCAGGAGTTTTACGAAAAGGCTTTGGAGCTTGGGCACGAAGGAGTAATGGCCAAGCGCCTCGATTCCGTCTACGAACCCGGCAACCGCGGAAAGAAGTGGCTTAAGGTCAAGCCAACGATGGAGGACCTTGACCTCGTCATAATAGGAGCGGAGTGGGGAGAGGGAAGGCGCGCACACCTCTTAGGATCGTTCCTTGTTGCGGCCTTCGATCCGCACAGCGGGGAGTTCGTCCCGGTCGGAAAGGTCGGTAGCGGCTTCACGGATGAAGACTTAGTCGAGTTCACCAAGATGCTGAAGCCGCTCATAGTCAGGGAAGAAGGCAAGTTCGTCGAAATCGAGCCAAAAGTGGTCATAGAAGTAACCTACCAGGAAATACAGAAAAGCCCTAAGTACAAGAGCGGCTTCGCCCTGAGGTTCCCGCGCTACGTTGCTTTGAGGGAAGACAAAAGCCCGGAGGAGGCCGACACGATAGAGCGCGTAGCCCGGCTCTACGAGTTCCAGGAGAAGTTCAAGGCGAAAAGGTGAAGGTTTCTACTTCCGGGTCTTCCTCTTTTTCTTCAGCTGGAACAAGAGCTCCTGTCAGCTCTGCAGTTTTTCTAGCCATCAATGGTGTGATCAGGAGGAACCCAGTAGACAGGCCCGCCAGGTAAGCCACGGTGTTCCCGGAATAACTCTGAAGGACCGCCAGCGAGGGGAGGTCGTAAAGGGCGTGAGCAACCATCGAGAACGCCAGCCCGGTGAAGCGCTTTAATCCGTTTCCCCCGAGCAGGAAACCAACGGATATGGCTGCCCAGATCGTGTGGAGGCCGATGAGAACCAGCCGGACTATGATCAGGTGCCACTCTTGGCCGAGGGCGAATATCCAGGTAGTGTAGAATATCCCTTCT
Organism: Thermococcus pacificus; assembly: GCF_002214485.1. Classification (NCBI taxonomy): domain Archaea; kingdom Methanobacteriati; phylum Methanobacteriota; class Thermococci; order Thermococcales; family Thermococcaceae; genus Thermococcus; species Thermococcus pacificus. The sequence goes on along the minus strand of NZ_CP015102.1, from coordinate 256,371 downwards.
ATCAGCCCGAAGAAGAGGCCTGTTCCAATTACCAGCTTCCACCTGGCCCACCCGTCAAAGCTCCCGAAGAACCTCAGGGGGAGGAGCTTAACGCTTTCCTCAGTCATGCCCGCCAGAAACGCGAGCGTGACCCAGGCCTTGAGGAGCATCGCCGGCAGCTCGATGATCGACGCCAGAGCCAGTCCGAGGACTCCCATAGCGATAGCTTGGGGAACCCATCCGGTTTCGGGGAAGGAGCGCCATCTCCTCAGTGTGTACTTGATGCTCAGCAGAACCACAAGACTGCCCAACACCGAGATGATGGCGAAGTAGTACTCGATTGCTCTTTCGGGGGTGAGCATGAGACGTGCTTCCTTTTACTCCTTATTAACGTTACCGCCAAGTTTTTTAAAGCCCCTGTCTAATCACCGTGCGAAACTAAGGGAAGTTAACATTGAGGTGTCCAAAATGAACCTGAAGGATGAACTCATAGATGCCTTCTTCTCCGAGGGGGCGATACTCTTCGGGCGCTTCGTTCTGACCTCCGGAAGAGAGAGCGATTACTACATAAACGTCAAGAAGCTGAGCACGAATCCAAGAGCACTCAGGCTGATAGCCAGGCTCATGGCGGAGGAGGCCGAAAAGGCCGGCGTGGAATTCGACCGCGTAGCCGGTCCGGAACTTGGGGCAGTTCCCATCGCCACCGCTCTGGCTCTCGAAACGGGGAACCCCCTCGTGATAGTCCGCAAGAAGCCCAAAGGGCATGGGACTGGGAGCCAGATTGAGGGGGAGATCAACCCCGGCGAGAAAATTCTCCTCGTGGAGGACGTGACGACAACGGGCGGAAGCGTTCTGAGGGCGGCTGAGGTCATCGAGAAGCTCGGTGGGAAGATTGCCGCCATAAGCGTCGTCGTGGACAGGGAGGAGGGAGCGGAGGAGAAGATAGGAGAGCGCTACCCCTTCCTTCCCCTCGTTAGGGTCTCAGAGCTTTTTGAGAGAAGGGGCCTTCGTTCTGCGGAAGAGTGAAAGAAGGGATTCATACAGCCTCGTTAGAGGGTTCCTTTTCTTCTTCTTTCCAAACATCCATTCGTCCAGCACCCCTCCAGCCTCGGATATGGCCTTTGAGGCCCCGCTCCTCGGTGCGTAGTCAAGAACCGGCCGGCCGTAGTTGGTCGCTTCAGGGACTCTGTTATCAAAGGGTACCACCCCGACGACGGGAACCTCGACGCTGTATTCCAGGAAGTCAACTATGTCGTTCACGCTCTCGGCCGATTCCCTCACCTTGTTTAGCACCACGCCGACTTTGAGGCCATAGGTGTCGCCTATGGACTTCAGCTTGATGACCTCGTTCTCTACCATGTGCTCAAGGGAGTGTATCGGACAGCGCTCTATCTCAACGAGGATTAACTGGTACTGGGCCAGGCGGAAGGTTGAGATTGTGTCGAACGGTATGCCGACGGGCGAATCGATTATGGTCACGTTGTAGCGGGTCTGAATCTCACGGACTATGTCCCTCATCCTTTTCTGGTCCAGGTCTATGATGTCGTAGAGCTTGGAGCTGCCAGGCAGGATGTCGACGCCTGTCCTTGGGTCGTGGTAGACCGCCTCAACAACCCTCATGTCTGGGTTCTTCAGGAGAGTGTGTATGTTGTACTGAGGGGTGTATATGCCGAAGTGAAAGGCCAGCTTCGGGAGGTAGAGGTCGCCGTCTATGACGAGGGAGCGGTAGCCCACCTTGGAGAAGTACGTTCCTAGGTTTGCCGTCATGGTGGTCTTTCCGGCACCGCCTCTTCCTGTAATCACGACTGATACCACTGACTAGGCCTCCCCGTTATCGTTCTAGATTCAAGAAAATTATTGAAAAATTATTGAAAGGGCTCAGATGTAATCGCCTATCGTCTTGGCGCGGACCATTATAGCGGCCTTATCCTGGCCGTAGAAGACCTCGACCAGACCGTCGGATTCAAGCTCCTTAACGGTTTTGAAAACCGCAGATGCGGGTGTTTCGAGTTCGGCGCTCAGCTTCTGGAGGGCGACGGCCCTCTTTTTGGTGGCGAGTGTCTTGTACACAATATCCTTACGCCTGCCGAACATCACGCGGCACCGTTACTACTTACGTCGGCGAACTAAATAAACCTTCCGTGAACATCTTTGGCACCCGTTCAAAGGCAAGTTTATAAACACCATCCCCCGAGGAGGGAGCATGCGGGGAATCGTCGAGAGACTGGACTTCGATGGTATGGGCATCGTAAAAGTCAGAAAAAAGGAAATTCACGTTCCGTTTACGGTCCCAGGAGACGTCGTTGAGGTTAAGAAGTGGAGACGGAAGAAGAGGAGGCTAGTAGCTGTAGATTTTGATGTGGTGGAGCCCTCGCCGGAGCGAACCGAGCCCAGGTGCCCATACTTTGGCACCTGCGGCGGCTGCCTCCTCCAACACTTGCCCTACGAGAAACAGGTTGAGTTCAAAGCGGAGAAACTCTCGGCCCTCCTTAGTATGGACGTCGAGGTAGTGCCCTCCCCCGTGATTTATGGGCATAGAAACAGGATAGATGTTGTCATTTCGACTAAGGGCATTGGCTTCAGGAGGAGGGGCACCTGGTGGGATGCCGTTGACATCGAGGAGTGCCCGGTTTTTGGAAAGACCAGCAGGAAAGTCCTGCGCTCGCTGAGGGAGTTTATAGGGGATCACAACCCGAGCCTCTACGAGATAGGGAAGAACGAGGGCTTTTTGAGGTACATCGTCATCCGCGAGGGCAAGTTCACAGGGGAGCTCATGGTTAACCTCGTTACTTCGGAGGGGGCACTTCCTGAGGAGTTCCCTGGGTACTTTGACTACGCCGATTCAATATACTGGAGCGTCAACAGAACCCAGAGCGACGTCTCCTACGGCGAGATAGAGCGCTTTTGGAAATCGGAGTTCATACGGGAAAGGCTCGACGACGTTACGTACCTCATCCACCCCAACAGCTTCTTCCAGACAAACAGCTACCAGGCGGTGACCCTTGTAAGGGAGGTTTCCAGGCTTGTGGATGGCGAGAGGGTTCTTGATCTCTACTCCGGCGTTGGCACCTTCGGGATATATCTGGCCAGACGCGGTTTCGATGTGGAAGGAATAGAGGTCAACCCGTTCGCGGTCGAGATGGCGCGTAGGAACGTCGAACTCAACGGCGTGGAAGCGGTCTTCAGGGTCGGGGAGGACAGGGACGTTGAGGACCTCTCCAGCTACGACACCGTGGTCCTTGACCCGCCAAGAGCAGGGCTCCATCCCAAACTGATCCGGAAAATCTTAAAAGATGGACCACAGAGCATCGTTTACGTCTCCTGCAACCCGAAGACCCTCGTCGAGAACCTGAAGGTTCTTTACGAGAGGTACTCCGTTGAGGACGCCACCGGAATCGACATGTTTCCCCACACGCCGCACGTGGAGGCGGTTGTCAAACTGAAACTCAAAGTTTAACTTTAGAACCGGCAGGTTCAAAAACTTAATATACTTAGTCCGCGTAGATAGTAAGTGGATGAGTTAGAGGTGGGGAAAATGCTTGACGAAAGAGACAGGATAATAATTGAGATGCTCACCAAGGACGCACGCACTCCTTTTACGGAGATTGCGAAGGTTCTTGGCATAAGCGAGACCGCGGTTAGGAAGCGCGTGAAGGCCCTGGAGGAGTCAGGAGTCATAAAGCAGTACACAGTCGTCGTTGATCCATCAAAGCTCGGCTACAATCTCGTCAGCCTGACGGGCGTTGACACTCTGCCCGAGAAGATATTCGAGGTTGCCAACAAGCTAAAGGAGTTTGAGTTCGTGAGAGAGGTCTACCTCACCAGCGGCGACCACATGATAATGGCAGAGATCTGGGCCAGGGACGGGGAAGACCTGTCGGACATAATCTCCAACAAAATCGGCAAGATAGAGGGCGTCACCAAGGTCTGCCCCGCGATAATTCTTGAGAAGCTTAAGTGAGGCCTATCTTTTTTCTTTGCTCTTCTGCGGGGTATCCTATCCGCGCGGCTTCTTGGGAAGGGCTTATCAGCAGTTTATTCTGGCGTCCGAAGGACGCCGTGAAGAAAGTAGACCCTTAAGATATGAATAATCCCCTATGGAAATCAGCCTTCTCAGAAAAGCACGCAATCTTTCCGCCATCCGTAAGGACGCTTGAACGACAGTGAAAGCGGCGCTGAAGCTTTTGGAAAAGCTTCGCCAAAAGTTTGTAGCTCATCCCGGAAGGCGTTACTTTTTTCTTCTGAAAGCCTCGCCCTTTAGGGCGGGGAGGAGGTCAGTAAAAGCTAGTTTCCTGAGTGATGTACTCCCTTTAGACGAGAACAAATTGAAAGTAACCTCTAGAAAGGGTTTGCTTTTCCTTTGACGCCCGAAGGGCGTCTTTTTAGAGTTAAACCTCCTCACGAGAAATCTCAAATGAGTTCTCACTCAAAACAATTGATCCCAAGTTGAAACTCTTCAAGAACTTGCATTTCAAGAAGGAGCTACCAACTTTGATGAAACTTTTGCTTGGCAAGCAAACTTTGCAGAGCAAAGTTTGATCAAAGAGTGCCCTTCTGAAGAAAAGAGCAAAAGACCAGTCGTGCTCTGTCCAAGAGCAAGTTTTGAGGGGTTTAACATTAAATCTCACTCTTTAAACAGTTTCAACTTTATTATCAGCGCCCGAAGGGCGCTTTAGGCAGTGAAACACTCACCAAGGGAGCAAGCGAGTAAAAACCCTTTCAGAATTTGAATCTTTAGAAGAAGCACCTCATCTTCCGCCAGCGCTTTCGTCAGAAAGGGCTGTTGTGGTGGGGGCGCGGGGATTTGAACCCCGGTCCGCGGGTTTCTCCGGGTCAGAGCTCCAAAGGCTCATCCCCAATCAGCAAACCCGCAAGTCCTCATACCTCTGGAGCCCGCGATGATGGACCAGGCTACACCACGCCCCCATCCGGCTTTAGCTTAGCCATGTCAGGTTTATAAGCTTTATGATTGGCGGAAGTTTTATTAACTTTGACTTACAAAAATATCTTGAGGTGGTTGCTGTGGAGGAGCCTATAGTTATCGGAAAGGACAAGTTCAGGATTAGTGAGGACGAGACTGCCAAGAGGGAGCTCAGGGTTGTCAAGGTTCATGACGATGTCATTCAGGTTCAAGAGGAGGTTCACGGCATCATAGCCCTCGTCGGTGCGAGCTCAAGCGTCAACATCAAGAAGGACGAGCTTAAAAACCTCATCAAGGTCGCCAAGGAGGAGTTCGGCTGGGCCGACATCTGCGAGTGATCTTTTCCTCTCTTCTCTCGATTTCAGTTAGAACCCCCGAGTTTTGACGTCTTTTTGTGTATCATCGATGGTGATATTAACGTTTTATAAGCATAAAAGTGACTATGGTTACGGTGGTTGCCATGGCAGTTGGAGATAAGATTACCCTCAGCGTTATCAAAGCGGACATCGGCGGCTGGCCGGGGCACTCTAGGGTGCACCCGCAGCTCGTTGAGACCGCCGAGGAAGTCCTCTCAAAGGCAGTTGAAGATGGAACCCTCATAGACTTCTACGTTGCCTATGCCGGCGATGACCTTCAGCTCATAATGACTCACAAAAAGGGCGTTGACAGCCCCGAGATTCATGGTCTCGCTTGGGATGCCTTTAAAGCTGCCACTGAAGTGGCAAAAGAGCTCGGACTCTACGGGGCAGGCCAGGACCTCCTCAAAGACGCTTTCAGCGGTAACGTCCGCGGTATGGGGCCGGGAGTTGCCGAGATGGAGATAACCCTTAGGAAGAGCGAGCCGGTGGTTACCTTCCACATGGACAAGACCGAGCCTGGAGCTTTTAACCTTCCGATATTCAGGATGTTCGCCGACCCCTTCAACACCGCCGGACTGGTCATAGACCCGCACATGCACATGGGCTTCCGCTTTGAGGTCTGGGACATCCTCAAGCACAAGCGCGTCATCCTCAACACGCCAGAGGAGGTATACGACCTTCTAGCCCTCATCGGTGCAAAGAGCCGCTACGTTATCAAGCGCGTTTACCCGAAGGAGGGCCACTCGATAAGCAAGGACGAGCCTGTTGCAGTGGTCAGCACTGAGAAGCTCTACGAGGTCGCTGGAGAATACGTCGGCAAGGACGATCCGGTTGCGATAGTCAGGGCCCAGAGCGGCCTTCCTGCCCTCGGTGAAGTCCTTGAGCCCTTTGCCTTCCCGCACCTCGTCAGCGGCTGGATGCGTGGTTCCCACAACGGCCCGGTAATGCCCGTCCCGATGCACCAGGCCAACCCGACCCGCTTCGACGGTCCCCCGAGGGTTGTCGCGCTCGGCTGGCAGATAAGCCCGAGGGGAGAGCTCGTCGGCCCGGTTGACCTATTCGACGACCCGGCCTTCGACTATGCTAGGCAGAAGGCCCTTGAGATTACGGAGTACATGCGCAGGCACGGGCCCTTCGAGCCGCACAGGCTACCGCTTGAGGACATGGAGTACACGACCCTTCCGGGCGTCCTCAAGAGGCTTGAAGAGCGCTTTGAGGACGTGGAGTGACCCTTTAATTCCCCTTTTCTGTTCATTCCGGCTCTGTACCCTTCTAATCACCAACGTTTTTATATTCCCCTACCGTATTTTTGGAGCCCGGGCGGAAGCCTTAAATATTCTTCAAAAAAGATATAACACCTGGAGTGATACAAAGGGGTGAGATCATGAGGTTCACGGTACTTCACCTGAAGCTGGACGAGAAAAAGATAGAGAGTGAGAATTTCGAGAAGGATGGAGTTTACGGGGTCATAGACTACGGCCTTGAGCTCCACGAAAAACTTGAGACCCACAGCGTAGATCCATACGACCCCAAGAATGTCGTTGTGATGGGCATGGGGCCCTTCTCAGGTTCAATCCTGCCGGGAGCTCACAGGCTCATGTTCTTCTTCCGCTCGCCGCTCTACGGAACGCTCTTCCCATCAGCAATGGGTGGAGCCGCTTACGCGTTCAAGAACGTTGGAGTGGACTTTGTTACCTTTGAAGGTAAAGCAGAGAAGCCCGTTGTCGTTATCCTCTACAACGACGGCGAGAACGTTAAGGTCGAGCTCCACGAGATAGAACTTGAGAGGCTCATTGAGATATGGAGGGGTTACAAGGGCGAGGAAGGTGTCTACGCACTCACCCAGTACCTAATAGACACCTTCGGTGAGCGCTTCGACTTCGAGTACAGGATAGCGGTCGTCGGACCTGCCGCACTCAACAGCAATTATGGCGCCATATTCTCCCAGACCCTCAGGAAGGGCAAGCGCGTTGAGGGGAGCGAGGACTGGGCCGCTAGAGGTGGCTCTGGAAGCGTTCTTCTCAGAGCACACAACGTCGTCGGGATAATCTTCGGCGGAAAGCCGAGGAAGAGGGCCTTCCCGGGCGAGGATATCTCATCGTTCAGAACGGCGAAGGAGATAGTAGAAGGCGTGCATAAGAAGCCCTACAACGACGTCATAGCGGAGAAGACTGTCAAGTACAAGTACAACCCCAAGCTGAAAACCGGTGGAACCTTTGGAGGAAACTACCCGGCAGAGGGCGACTTCGTTCCGATCCTCAACTGGCAGATGCCCTACATCGAGAAGGAGGAGCGCATAAAGATCCACGAGGCCATAATGAAGCACTATTGGGAGCCATTCAACAAGGAAGCGATCGAGCCAAAGAACTGGACGAACTGTGGTGAACCCTGCCCCGTCGTCTGTAAGAAGTACGCCAACGGCCACCACATCGAGTATGAGCCGAGGGAAGCCAACGGCCCGCTCAGCGGCGTTATAACCCTCCGCGCGAGTGACATAAGCGTTCCAGCCGTTGATGCTATGGGCTTCGATGCCATAGAGTTCGGTGGAACCGCTGCGTGGGTTCTTGAGCTGGTTCACCGTGGACTGCTTAAGCCCGAGGAAGTCGGCCTAAGCGACAAACCTGACTTCACGAAGGATGCCTTACTTGAGAGACCCGTTGAGGCGAGCGAGAAGAACGCGAAGCTCGTTGCTGAGCTGGCCCACCGCGTTGCCTTTGCCGAGAACGAGATAGCCAAGATAATCGGCCTCGGCAAGAGGAAAGCCAGTGTAATTCTCGACGAGCGCTTTAAGGACAGGCTCAAGTACGGAGAAAGCTTCAAGGACTACGCCGTCTTCACACCGCTCGGCGAGGATGGCGAGATGACACCAACGATGTACTGGGCCATCGGAAACTACATCCCGCTTCCGGTGCAGGGAAGATACTGGACGTTCTACCAGTTCGGCGTCTTCCTTGAGCCCGAGGAGCTTGCCCAGAAGATAATAGCGAGCGCCCTCTGGGAGTTCTGGTACGACAACGTCGGCTGGTGCCGCTTCCACAGGGGCTGGATGAAGCCCGTCCTCAAGGCACTCTTCATGGACGCCTACGGTGAGAACGTCGACATGGAGGAGCACGCGAGGAAGCAGATTAAGCGCCTTATCGAGTTCGCGAGGAAGGCAGGCTACACCCCGGTCTTCTGGGACTCAATGAGGGTCATAGACCTCGTCGCCAGGGGAAGCGAGGAGTTCGGGAACGAGCGCTGGGCCGAGAAGTTCAAGATAGACAAAGTCGGCACCGCCAAGGAGTATCTGAAGAGGATCCTTGACGCCTACAGCGAGGCCCTGGGTGTTGAGTGGAGGCTCTGAACAATTCTGCCCCTCGATACCCTTTTATATTCTCTCTTCTTCGGCTTTTTAGGTGGTATAATGAGGGCAGTGGTGATAGGCTCTGGGATAGGTGGACTTTTGACTTCCTCCTTCCTCGCCAAGAACGGCTACGAAGTTACTGTCCTCGAAAAAGCCCCCTACATCGGCGGCCGCTTCACTAATCTGGAATACAGGGGCTTTGGTCTCTCCACCGGTGCTTTCCACATGCTCCCCCATGGTGAGGACGGACCGCTTGCTCATCTCCTCAAGCTACTCGGCGCGAACGTCACGATAGTGAACTCTGACCCAAAGGGCAGGATATTCTACAAAGGTAAGACCTTCCACTACCGCGACGGCTGGAAGTATCTAAGCTGGCGCGAGAGGGCCAGGGCTATGAAGCTCCTCGCGGACGTCAAGAGAAACAAACTTCCAACCGGCGAAGAGGCCGAGATGAGCGGGCGGGAGTGGATACGGGAGAAAATTGGTGACAACGAGTTCGTTGACCTCTTCATCAAAAGCTTCCTCGGCTGGGCCGACAGCGTCCTTGACGTTCCCGCTGGAGAACTTGCGAGGGAGATAAAAGCGGCCCTGAAGTGGGGTGGGCCTGGTCTCGTTAAGGGCGGATGTAACGCTGTAACGGACGAGCTGGCGAGGCTCACCGAGAAAAACGGTGGAAGAATCCTCACAAGGAAGAAGGCCGTCGAGATTGACCCGGAGGAAAAGAAGGTTTTCACGGCCGACAACGAGGAATTCACCTACGATATTCTGATTTCCAACGTTGGAATAAAGGAGACCGTTGAACTCATGGGCAGAGACAACTTCGACCGCGAGTATCTAAAGCGCGTCGACTCGCTTAGGCCGAGCGAGGGCATAAAGTACAACGTCGCCCTGAAGGGTGAACCAAGGGTAGGCAACACAGTCGTCTTCACCCTCGACACGGAGAGGATAAACGGCTACAACGAGCCGTCCAGTATTTCCCCGGAGCTTGTCCCGGAGGGCTACACTCTAATAATGCTCCACCACGCTCTCCAGTCGAAGAATGTCAAGGCCGAGCAGAGGAAGGGAATCGAGGACATCTACAGAATCTTCCCGAACCTCGACGAGGAAGGCGAAATCCTTCTAATCCAGACCTACCTCGACGGGAACCCGGTCAACAGGGTCGCCAGTGGGCAAACTGTGGAAGACTTCCCGATTCAGGATGTTTACATCGTCGGCGACGCCTACAAGCTCCCCGGCGGCATAGAGGTTGATGGCATAGCCCTCGGAGTGATGAGAACCCTTGAGAGGCTCGGTCTCGGAAGTTTCTCGGAATGGTATCTCTGAAATCCCCTAACCTCTTTTCCCTTTACCTTTGCCAACTTATTCCCCCACCCACCGAACCTTTTTCCAATGGACATGGCTGGCATCTAACGAACATTTTTATGCCCATGCGCCTATTCCTTCATCCCGGAGGTGAGGGTATGAAGAGGGTTGTAATAGCTCTGGGCGGGAACGCGATTCTCCAGAGAGGTCAAAAGGGAACTTATGAAGAACAGATGGAGAACGTCACGAAGACCGCCAAACAGATAGTCGATATAATCCTTGACGGTGATTACGAGGTCGTCATCACTCACGGAAACGGGCCGCAGGTTGGCGCTCTTCTCCTTCACATGGACGCCGGTCAAGCCGTTCACGGCATCCCAGCCCAGCCCATGGACGTTGCAGGTGCAATGACCCAGGGTCAGATAGGATACATGATTCAGCAGGCGATAGTGAACGAGCTGAGGAGGAGAGGAGTTGAGAGGCCTGTGGCGACGATAGTCACCCAGACCCTCGTTGACAAGGACGACCCCGCCTTCCAGAACCCGAGCAAGCCGGTTGGGCCGTTCTACGATGAGGAGACGGCAAAGAAGCTCGCGAGGGAGAAGGGATGGACTGTCATAGAGGACGCCGGCAGGGGCTGGAGAAGAGTCGTTCCCAGTCCTGATCCAAAGGGCCACGTCGAGGCTCCTGTAATAGTCGACCTCGTGGAGAAGGGCTTCATCGTCATAGCCAGCGGTGGCGGCGGTGTCCCAGTTATTGAGGAGAACGGTCAGCTGAAGGGCGTTGAGGCAGTAATAGACAAGGACTTGGCTGGCGAGAGGCTTGCCGAGGAGGTAAAAGCCGACATCTTCATGATCCTCACAGACGTCAACGGTGCGGCGGTGAACTTTGGAAAGCCGAATGAGAAATGGCTTGAAAGGGTCACGGTGGACGAGCTGAGGCGCTATTATGAGGAGGGCCACTTTAAGAAGGGTAGCATGGGGCCGAAGGTTCTCGCGGCCATAAGGTTCGTCGAATGGGGCGGCGAGAGGGCAGTGATAGCTTCCCTTGACAGGGCCGTCGAGGCCCTTGAGGGCAGAACCGGAACGCAGGTCGTGGGGCACTGAAGTCCGAGCCCTTTCCCCTTTTGTCCCATTGCTCCTCATTCTGACGGTTGCGCTATTCTCAGCCAAAAAGTTTTTATTTACTCCTTCATTTTTCAGTCCAGAATGTTTGAGCAGGACAGCTGTTCTAAAAAGGGAGAGGGGTAAGAGCGATGCAGACGAAAGTTGACCCAGCGGAAATTAAGAGGATCAAGAGGGAGATAGAGGCCCTTGAAAAGGAGAGGAACGAGATAAGGGCCAAACTCGACGAGCTTGAGAAGGAGCTTCAAAGCTGGATGCAGAAGAGGGATGAGAAGAACAAAGAGGTCCAGCAACTCCGCCAGAAGGGGCGCGAGTATAAGGCCAAGCGCGATGAAATCAACAAGCAGATACAGGAGCTTAAGAAGAACCGCGAGGAGATAAACGCCAAGCTCGACCTCCTCTACCAGGAGATACTGGAGTACAGGACGAAGAGGGACGAGTACAACCAGCTGAGAAGGCTCAAGATGCCGCCGGCGAAGATCCAGGAGAAGATAGAGAAGCTCGAGTGGGAGCTGCAGACCAACCCGAACATCACCCCTGACAGGGAGAAGCAGATCGTGGACCAGATACAGGTCCTCGCAACAGAGCTTGAGATACTCCAGCAGGCGGACCGCTTCCACAAGAAGCTCGTCGAGGCCAGGAAGAAGGTTGACCAGCTCAAGAAGGCGAGGAGGAACATCAGCCTCGAAATACAGAAGCTCGCCAACCAGAGCCAGCAGTTCCACGAGCAGATGATCCAGGCCTTCAACAAGGCGGACGAGATCAAGAAGGAGGCCGACGAGTACCACGCCAAGGTCGTCGAGCTTCGCGACAAGATAAGGGAAGTCAGGAAGGAGCTTCGCGCAATCGAGAAGAAGATACGCGAGTACGATGAGAAGCACAAGGAGCTTATCGCCTACCGCCTCGTTGCCAGGATGCACGCCAAGAAGGATGCCAGCTTCGAGAAGGCCGTTGAGGCCCTTGAGAAGTTCAAGAGGGGAGAGAAGCTCACTCTCGACGAGCTGCTGCTCCTCCAGAGGTACAACCTCGTCTGAGGTCTTGCTATGGAAGTCCTTAGACACGAAGGGCCAGGAAGACTGGGCCTGGTTAGGTTGGGGGAGCACTCCTTCAGAACCCCTGCCTTGGCCGGGGTAGATTTCACCCTCTCCCCGTTCAACTCCTTCTTCCATCCGGATGAACCGGGGGACTACGACTTCAACCTGGCTCCCTCAATTCCCCTGGGCTTCTACACTCCGGGTGAGGTCATAGAGAAGGCTATCGGTAGGCTCTGGAGCGTAAACTACGAGGGCTTCAACGCATTCTACCTTCCGGCTTTGAGGAGAACCGAGTACCTGGGGGAGTTCTTCAAGATAATAGAGAGATACGGCTTCGAGGCCGTGTACCTCGGCAATTCGAAGATTCTGGTCAAGGAGTACCGCTACTTCGTTAAAATCCTGCGCGAGCTCCGAGAGAGGTTTCCCAACGTCATGATAATAGCCGATTTGGAGCCTTTCTTCTATCCGCTGGCGGTCTACCTTGGAGTTGACGCCTTTGACACCCGCTCGCTCAAGCTCTACGACTTCGAGGGGAAGGGCTTCACCCAGTTCAGCCCGTTCATCTGGAGCGATGAACCGAACTCCCTCGACTTCGCCAAGGAGACCATCCTGGAGGTTAGAAAGGCCCTCGAAGAGGGAAAGCTCCGCTACCTTGTTGAGAACTTCTTCCACACCCAGTACCACGCGGGAATCCTCCGCATAGCGGATTTGGAGCACCCCGATTACCTCGAAAAGTACACGCCGATTCAGAAGGAGACTGTCTACTTCATAAGCGACGCCTCAATAAGGAGACCTGAAGTGAAGCGCTGGCACTCCCGCGTTGAGGAGCGCTTCCTGCCTCCGAAGAACACCGAACTGGTGCTCCTCTTCCCCTGCTCGGCTAAAAAGCCCTACTCATTCTCCCGCTCCCACACCCTCTACAGGAAAGCCATGAAAGAGGCCCTCGGCTCTGGAATAAGCAAAGTCCACGAGCTTATACTAACTTCTCCCTTCGGTGTCGTTCCAAGGGAATGGGAGTGGTTAGCTAAATACGACATAGTCGTCACCGGCCACTGGGGTGAGGAGGAGATAAAGCCGGCCGCTGAACTGCTCGCCAAGACCCTTGAAAAGTACCCCAAGGATGTGCCCATCATAGCGCACCTCGATGAGGCCTACGTTGAGATAGCCAGGCTCGCCTCAGAGATGACGGGAAGGGAGATAATCTTCACGGAAGTGAAGAACGGCACAACGAGCAGGGAGAGCCTGGACTCCCTAACCGAGACTCTGAAGGAATTCCAGCTTGAGGGAACAAAGGAAGACAGAACCTACCGCTACTTTGAGAACATAAGGAAGGTCTTTGACTTCTACTTTGGAGCTGGTGCCGGAGAGGCCGTTCTTCCAGAAAACGGCCAGGTCAAGGGCTCGAAGATGCTCCGCCTCTTCGTCGATAACCAGCAAACCGGGACCTTCAAGGATGGCGTCATAAGCGTCACGCCCTTCGGCATGCAACGCATCTACGATGCCCTCAAATCATACTGGGTCAAGGTTGACTTTGACCTCAGGGGAGACGTCTTCGCGGTCGGCGTTGACGAGGCGGACGAGAGGATTCGCCCAGACGACATCGTCGGCATAGTCCGTGATGGGAAGGTAATCGGAGTTGGGAAGGCCGTCCTCGCTGGGGAAGAGATGGTTAACGCCAAGAAGGGCGTCGCCGTCAAGGTGAGGAAGAGGGCGTAACGCCTAAAAACCTCTCTTCCATTCTCCCCATATGCCCAAGCACTTCCACAAAGGCGTCAAGAGGGAGCACCACTTTCTCAAGGGGCTTGAGAAGCCACTCGAAGAGATAGCCCGAATTCCGGGGGTCAAGAAGGTAATCCCGGGTAGAATATACGCGAGTGATTCCAGGGGCTTTGAGATAAAGGTGACGAGAGAAACCCAGACCGGCCTAAAGCTCGTCGCCAAGAGCGATGGGAGCGTTCAGGAGGTCTTTCTGGTCGTCGATAAAGCTGACAGGGTGAGGGTTTGGGGGGAAATTGAGAAGCTGTTTGGAGGAGATAACTAGAGCTCCCTCTTCCCCTCAAAGAACTCAATTAATTCATCATCGCTTATCTCTTCATCTGCTTCCATATAACCGAGCTCCCTCTTCTGGAGCTCTATCAGTCCCGGCGTGAGCAGAAGCTTCCCGTTCAGCTTCGGTACGGCGTAGTGAAGCGTTATCTCGCTGAACTCGTCGAGCTTTATCGTTGGGTTCAGCTCGTACTCAATTTCCTCCAGCCGCTTCCCCTCCGCGATGAACTTTGCCACTATCGCTGAGCCGTCTATGGAGAACTGCACGCTCCCGATATGTCTAGCTTTGGCGCCTTCGATCCTCTCGGTTATGAACTTCTTGGTCTTCCCGGTGAACTCAAAGTCGCCGAGGATTCCCCCGACGACGATTATGCTATCCTCCTCAATGTCCTCCGGTTTCAGTTCCTCCTCCGCGAAGGGGTCGAGGATTATGAGCTTTGACCTATCGAAGGGGAACTCGGTTACGCTCTGGGTCAAAACGCTCCCCAGCTTCGCGAGCTCTTCCCTCTCGTGTGCCTCCACGTTGGTAAATATCAGCCTCTCTCCCCACCACTCGCTCGCGTGCCTGTACTCCAGGAGAACCCAGTCGCGCAGCTCCTCAAGGTGTTCTATCAGCAGGTACGGCATGAGCACCACCACGCCAGCTTTCGAGGGGCACCTTAAAAGCCTGCCGACTTCCAGGTTCTGTCCAGCAAGGGTTTTAACCCGGGTTGAGAACGCTCTCTCATGAGTTTCAGGGAGAAGTACGCGAGGCTCGGCGAGAGGTACGAGCGGATAGACGGCCCTCTGGAGAGGTTCTTCGACACGTTGAGGAGGAAGGCCGCCCGGTTTGTCTCAGGGGAGGTTCTCGAAGTCGGTGTTGGAACTGGTTTCATGTTGCCCTATTACTCCCGGGAGATCGAGCTACACGCTATTGACGCCGTCCCCGAGATGCTGGAGGTGGCCAAGAAGAGAGCCGAGGAATTAGGTCTGAACGCACGCTTCTATGTCATGGACGCCGAGAGGCTGGAATTTCCGGACGAGAGCTTTGACACAGTAGTTTCAGCCTTCGTCTTCTGCACGATCCCGAACCCGGAGAGAGCGATGAAAGAGTTATACAGGGTTCTGAAGCCCGGTGGGAGGGCCGTGTTCCTCGAACACACGAAGAGCGACTGCAGGCTCGTCAACTGGCTCCTCCTCAAGCCTCTTGACCTTTTCCTCGGGTGGCTGATAGGGGACAACACCCTGAGGGAAACGCACAGGCTCGTGGAGAAATACTTCGATGTCGAGCACGAGGAGAGCCACTACAGCGGCGTGGTCCGGCTGATGATCGCCAGGAAACCCGAGAAAATTTAGCACTCCTCCGTATGCTAGACGCTTGAACGGAACTAATCACGAATCTTAATCAAACTCAACGGGCTGTCGTCCCGTGCGTTGGAGCAAAGCTCCAACGTCGCAAGCAAGCTTTTGGAAAAAGCTTGACCAAAAGAGTTCCTTTTCACTTAAGTTGGCCAGTATCATCAGCGTGCACATCTCAAATTCCCAGTAAATCGTGGGTTAATTTCAAAAGAAGTCATTCAAGCAGTTTGCGTTTTGTTCTGGCGTCCGTAGGACGCCTTGAGGAAGGCAAATACTGTGAGATAGCAGATGATGAATAAACACCCTCCAGAATTTGGCGTTTTAAACGAGCACGCAATCTTTCCGTCAACGCTTTGCGCCAGCAAGCAAACTTTGCCATGCAAAGTTTGATCAAAGGGTAAACTTCCTCAAAATGCCAGAACAAGTTTGCATGTCTCTCTGAGATTGCAAACCCAAAGAAGGTTTGCATGTGGAAAAAAGAAAGCTAAAACAGGTTTTGGTCTCTTCTCAACGCCCGAAGGGCGTTGTATCCACAGTAAAACACTGCAGAACCAGCAGGTGAAAGAACAAACCAACCTTAAAATTGAGAATCTCCAAGAATGACATGCGAGCCTTGATCAAACTTCGCGAAGGCGAAGTTTGTTAGAATTGTGGTGCGGTGGCCGGGATTTGAACCCGGGTTACCGGCTTGGGAGGCCGGTGTCCTAGACCAGGCTAGACTACCACCGCTCCGTCCAGCCCGCTGGTAAATAAGCACCCCTGACTTTAAAAGCTTTACTTTTTTCTCCTGCCGAGCAGAATGCCCCCGACTATCATCGCCAGTCCCAAGACAGTCGCGGGCGCTATGCTCTCGCCGACGACGAGGGAGATAAAGAAAAGGCTCAGGAATGGCACGAGGTAGGCCAGGTTCGAAGCGAAGGCCATGTCACCCTCGACCGCCTTATACCAGAGGAGGAATGTAACACCCATCTCGAATAGACCAACGTAAACCGCTCCGACGAGACCCTTGAGTGGCGGGAGGGCGAGCCCACCCGAGAGCGCCAGGGCAGTGAAAACGTAGGCAAAGCCGAAGAGGAAGTTCCAGAACATCTTCTCTACGAGTGGCCTCTCATCCCTGAGGTTCAGAAGCCAGTAGGAGGCCCATATCACCGCGCTGCCGAGGCCGAGTGCAAAGCCCACCGGGTCGGAGAAGTTTAGGTCCGTTATGTCCCCTCTCGTGGCCACGACCAGCGCGCCAAGGAAGCCGATGGAGAGCCCCAGCACAGTCCTTGCCCCAGGCCTCTTTCCTAGGAGTGGAATCGAGAGGAGGACTAGCATCAGCGGCCAGGTGTAGTTCAAAGCCTGCGCCTCCTGGGCCGGAAGCCTGTCGTAGGCCGAGAAGAGGACGATGTAGTAAAGGAGAGGGTTTATCAGGCCGAGGTAGGCGGAGCGGAGGTTCCCCCTCCTCAGTGAGAACTCACGGGAGTAGAGGGCGCCGAAGACGATGAGTGAAGTTAGGGAAGCGTAGAAGAGTAACTGGAGCGGCGTCAAATATCTGAGCGAGAGCTTGAAGGCACTAGCGACCGTTGACCAGAGCAGTACCGCACCGACAGCGTGCTTTTTGGACATGGAAAAAGAAAGGAGCGGAGATTTAAAAAATTCACTCCTCCCTGAAGGCGCCGTACTTCTTGGGGTCGTAGAAGGGTGGAGCAACGGTTACTGCCTTCTTGGGGTTACCCCTTATCTCGACCTCGATTTCCACGCCTGGTTTTGCATATTCAGGCTTCACGAAGGCTATGCCAATGCCTATACCGAGAAGCGGTGAGAGAGTTCCGCTGGTGACCTCGCCGATGGGCTCGCCGTTCGCGTAAACCTTGTAGCCTTCCCTCGGGATACCCTTGTCGACCATCTTGAAGTGCACCATCTTGCTTGGCAGTCCGCGCTCCCTCTGCTTCAGCAGAGCGTCCTTCCCTATGAACTCCTTGTCCCAGAAGAGGGCGAAGTCAAGGTTGGCCTGGAGGGGAGTTACTTCATCGATATCGGTGCTGAGGAGCTGCTTCTCCTTCGTCTCGTTTCCGTAGAGGGTGTAGCCGGCCTCAAGGCGGAGCGTATCCCTCGCGCCAAGTCCAGCGGGCTTTATGCCATACTGCTCTCCAGCCTCAAGGATGGTCTTCCAGACGTGGAGTGCCTTCTCAGGCTCGCCCCTCTTTGATGGGTCTGGGTGGTAGGGGTTGGCGTCCTCGAAGTATACCTCCCAGCCGTTCTCACCCGTGTAACCGCTCCTCGAGAGGAGCATCTTGATGCCGTCCAGCTCGACCTCCTTCGCCTGGAACCACCAGAGCTCGTTGATGTCTATGCCGAAGAGGTCTTTGGCGAGGTCTCTCGCCTTCGGGCCCTGGATTGAGAACATCGCCATGTCGTAGGTCTTGTTCTCTATTTCAAGATCAAGCTCGCCAAACTTCTCGATTCCGCGCTTTATCGCGTTGAACCAGGCATAGAGCTTCTCGAAGGCATCGCTGTCGCAGACCATCATGTAGGTGTCGTTACCCATGTTGAAAACCAGCGTTTCGTCCTTAACGGCACCGCGCTCGTTGAGAACCAGCGTGTAGGTTCCACTTATCGCGGGCGGCTTGCTTATGTCGTTGGTCGTGACGTACTGGAGGAACTCAAGTGCATCTTTACCGCGGAAGATGAACTCGCCCATGTGGGAGACGTCGAAGATTCCGACTCCGTTCCTAACGGCGAGGTGCTCGTCCTTTATGCTGGAGTACCAGATGGGCATCTCCCAGCCGGCGAACTCCTCAACCTTCTTCGCGTGCTCCTTATGCCAGTCGAAAATGTGGACCCTCTTGACCATGGCCATCACCGTTAAAGCTTCAATCGGAGCGTTATAATCCTTTCCAATGCAGGGGTAACTGTAATAAACATTGAAGTACAAATAGGTACTGGGGTGAACAGGATGTTTGAGAAGGTTTTGTACCCTACTGACTTCTCGGAGGTCTCGCTCCACGCGCTCAGGCACTGCCTCCCAAAACTCGTGGAGCAGGGAGTTAAGGAACTCCACCTCATCCATGTCATCGACATAACCGTGGCCGAGTTTGAGGCCTTCGAGCTCGAGGAGATATACCGTGAGAAGCTGGCGGAACTGGCAGAGGAGCTCAAGGAGATGGGGGCAGAGGTTGAGGTCATCGTGAAGATAGGAATTCCCTCCATGGAGATAGCGGAAACGGCCGAGGAGAATAACATCGACCTCGTTGTCATACCCAGCGTGGGTGAGAACATATGGAGGCGGATGTTCGTAGGCAGTACCGCCTCAAACCTCGCGAGGGCCACGAAGAGACCCGTCCTGCTCCTGAAGTACGTTCAGAAGGACGATAAATTTGAGTTCTCCGGGGACTGCTCGGAGGTCTTCAAGCGGCCGCTGGTAGCGCTGGACTTCTCAGAGTGCTCGATAAAGATACTCAAGACGGTTAAGGAGTTCGAAGAACTTATCGAGGGCGGCATACTCCTCCACTCAGTTGACTACGGCAACGTGGACGAGCTGGAGCACAACATAGAGGCCGCCAGGAAGAACCTAGAGAAATCAGCTAAGGGCATCAGGGCGAAGTTCGAAACCGAGGTTATGGTGGGCCCGGCCAGTCAGGCCATAATAGGGATGGCACTGGCAAAGAAGGCCAGCATGATAGTAATCGGCAAGAAGGGAAGGAACTTCCTCAAGGACCTGATCCTGGGGAGTACCGCCGAGAGGGTTATGAGGGATGCAAAAATGCCGGTACTGCTCGTACCGTGCGAATGAGACCTCAGACTGGAACGGCTTCCACATCAAGATTCGGTAGCTACCCTGTTGCCATCATCGGTCGTTTCCTTCTTTTCCCACGGACTTATAAACCTACTCCCTCGTGCTCTCGCCGGTCATCACGGCGGAGGCTATCATGTGGGCCAGCCTGAGGGGTTCGGGAATGAGGCCAGTTTTCGTTGTAACGCGGACTATCTCCCTGGCGGTTTCCTCATCGAGGCCGACCGCCTGGATGTAGAGCTTCCCTGGAATGAGCTCAAGGAGTGGAGGGGCCTTCCTGAGGAGTTCAACCCGCTCTTTGGCGTCGGGAAAGTGCTTTCTTAAAGCATTCTCCATAGCAACAAGGTCGGGCTTTTTTCTGACCACGACCACCACAGGAAGGCCCGTCTCCCTGTAAAGCCTCTCAACGTCCACGACGTTGAAACCCGCGTAGGTTATTCCTTTGAGGAGGATGACGCGCAGGTCTTTAAAGCGGGAGCTTAGAACAGCATCAATCATCGCATCGGTGGCATCTCTTCCATCGACGGTTATCCAGCGCGAGAGAACGCCGACTACTTCCTGGGAACCTTTCATGACGACTCCTATCAGAACGGTCCTCTCACGGTTAAGTTTGGAAGAGAAAGAAAACGTCCCATCATCGAAGCCGACGACACGGATCTGGGGCTTGACCTTGCGTATCATCCGAAGAGCACCCTTGCCATCCACTCTGAGTATTCCCTGTTGAGCTTATCGAGGTCGATTCTCGCTATCACCGGAATCTCATAGGGGTGGAGCTCCCTTATGGCCTCTCTGAGTTCCTTCCACTTGCTCACCTCAGTCTTGAGGATCGCCCCGACCTCTTTACCTTCCTCTATCTTTCCTTCCCACCAGTACATTGCCTCGTGCTCACGGAGGTTGGCGCAAACTATGAGCTTTCTCTCCAGGAGCTCCCTGACGATTTTCCTGGCACTCTCCCAGTCGGGGAAAGTAGTGTAGACGAATATCCCCTCCATGTCCTCACCCACTTCTAGAATCGACGGATAAGCTTAAATCGGTTGTGGGGGTAATAACCCCGGGATGTGGTATGGCGTGGATAAGGGCGCACCTCAGAATCCACGGGCGCGTTCAGGGGGTCGGCTTCCGCTGGAGCATGCAGAGGGAAGCTAGAAAACTCGGCTTAGCAGGATGGGTCAGAAACCTGCCGGACGGAACAGTTGAGGCCGTTGTAGAAGGAGAGGAAGAGAGGGTCGAGGCTTTAATCGGTTGGGCGCATCAGGGGCCGCCCATGGCAAGGGTAACGAAGGTTGAGGTGAAATGGGAAGAACCGGAGGGCCTTGAAGGGTTCAGGGTCACGGGCTAGCCATCTTCTCGACTAGGACTCTCTTTGGACAGTATTTGACCTCACAGTAGTTGCAGACAAACTTTTCTTTGTCCTTCTCTGGGGTGTGGAGGATGAGTTTTCTGAAACCTTCCATCTCCTTAACCCTCACGAACACATCGACGGGGAGAGTTCCATCGATGACTATGTAGAGCTTAGTGGGCTCCTCACGGAGGTTTCTGCTGAATACCTCCATGACAGGAACGCCGTTCTCATAGAGCAGCCTCAGGACATCCGAGAAGCCCTGAAGGTACCGGTCCTTGTCGAGCTCTATCTCAAGAACCTCCCAGCCCATAAGAGGTGCGACGTCGATGAGGCTCGGTAGGGGGTTCAGCTTCGCGAAGATGAGCTTGAGGGGGTATGTCTTCTCTATGTATTCAATGGTGTGGTAGACTATCTTCCTGTTGACACCTATTATTCTGGCGAGCTCACTTATCGGAACCTCGACGTCCCTGAGGTAAACCTTGCCGTTCTTGACGCTGAGGCCGTTCTCAAAGAGGAACTCGGCCACCTTTCTTCTCGCTGGGTAGTTCTTGAAATAGGCCTCGAGTATGAGCATCATCTTTGTTCACCTCTTACACATAACTGAGTAGAAATGGATATTTAAATCTTTCTCCCAATGGGCAAGGTTATTAACCCGGAAGGCAGAAGGGGAAATGCGGGGTGAGGAGAATGCAGAAACTCGACGTCATAGGCATCGGAAACCTCAACTACGACATAATCATGCTCCTGGATAGATTCCCGGATTTCCACGAGAAGGTGAACGCCAAGGAAGCATACTTCGGCCTCGGCGGTGCGGCCGCGAACACGATAACCTGGCTTGCCCACTTTGGATTGAGGACCGGCTACCTTGGGGCTGTTGGAAGGGACGAGATAGGCGAGGCACATATGTCATATTTTAAGAAGATAGGCGTCGACACCTCAGGGATACAGATCGTCGACGCACCCTCCGGCGTGGCCGTAGCGATGGTTCACGGCGACGACAAGAGGATAGTGAAGTATCCAGGTGCGAATCTTCTCAAGAGGCTCGACTTCGACTACCTGTCGAGGGCAAGGCACATTCACATGTCCTCGAACCCGCCGGAGACCATTGAAGGGGTCGTGAAGTTCGCGAGCGAGAGGGGCATAACGATCTCCCTTGACATAGGTGAGGCCGTCCTTCCAGAGGGCGTCGAGGAAAGGGTCGATTACCTCATGATGAACGAGGACGAGTACAGGAGGAAGTTCGGCTCCCTTGACCTTTCCCTCTCGAGGGCCAAAAACCTCGTCGTTACCCTCAACGGCGGCGGGGCTATGGTGAGGGACGAGAGAGGGAACGTGGCAGAGATAAGGGGGCTGAGTGCGAAGGTCGTGGACTCCACCGGCGCCGGCGACTCCTTCGACGCGGGCGTTATCTACGGCGTCCTGAACGGCTGGACGCTCGAAGATTCGGCGAGACTGGGCATGCTCCTGGCGTACCTCACGGTCCAGAAGGTCGGGGCGAGGAGCGCCGTCATTCCCCTCGACGAGGTCGTCAGGATTGCGGAGGAACTTGGAATGGAGCTCCCATTCAGTAGGTCTTGAGGCCCACTACCCTCGCCTGTTTTTCACTCCACCTGTAGGTCAGGTATCCCAGGAGCCCGTAGGTGAGAGACACGAGGAGGAGGTAGGTTATCTCGCTTATTGAGGCTCCGTAGCCGTAGGCGACGACCTTTCTGACTGCCTCGGTAGTCGGTGAGTATGGGAGGGCCTTCGCGAGGTACTGGAGGCCCTTAGGGAGTATCGACACCGGGTACATAGCGCCACTGAGGGCAAAGACGAGCATCTCAAGGATGCTTATGAAGGGACCCGGGTCGCGGAGGTAGAGCACTATTCCAGCTGCCGCCATGCCCATGCCTATCATTCCCACGGTTCCGAGGAGGAGAACCGGGATAGCTCTCGAAAAAGCGACCGGATCGAAGCTGAGACCGAAGAGCAGCACAAAGGCCGGGACGTAGAAGGCCATGTAGACGAAGGAGAGAAGGATTCTCGTCAGGACGTTGCCGAGGAAGAATGTCAGCCTCCTCATAGGGGCCGCGAATGAGTACTCGAGCGTTCCGGCGTAGAGCTCGTCAACCACGCTCCAGACGAAGCCGCTCAAGAAGGTCAATCCAAAGCCCAGAACCATGAACCCGAGAACCGCGAAGGTAACGTAGTCCGAGTAGCCGGTGAGTTCCTGCAGGGCCTCGGAGTTCCTTTCACCGGTCAGGCCGATGCCTATGAGGAGGGCCTGCCCTACAAAGAAGAAGCCCATGGCTATGTCGCTTATGAACCAGACCCTGTAGCTGAGGAATATCCTCCAGCTCTTCACCGCCACGCCCCAGAGGGCCCTCAGTTCAGTAGCCACCATAGCCAATCACCCTCGTTGTCCTCTCGGCCCAGCTGAAGAGGAGGTACCCGATGCCCCAGTAGAGGGGCATCAAAGCGAGGAGCCAGAGGAGGGAGGAGCCCACATCGCTGTAGCTGCCCCCTGCGAAGAGGGCCCTGACTATGACCGCCGAGTGTGTGAGGGGGAAGAGCCTGGAGATGGCTATCACCCAGTCTGGCATGACTGAGAGGGGGAAGAAGACCCCAGAGAGGAAGAGCATGGCAAACTCGAAAATCTGGGCGAATGGGCCGATGTTCTTGAAGAGCATGACCAGTCCAGCGAAGATGAAGCCGAAGCCCATGAAAGCTATAAGGGAGGCGATTATCGCCGGCAGGGACTTCAGGAGGAGGGGGATTGTAACTGGTATGTCGAAAAGGGACACGCCGAAGGCAAAAACTATGACCATTAGGGCGGAGTCCATGAGGAGCCAGCTCAGGGCGAGGCCGAAGAGCAGGCCGGTGAGCCTCGAAGGGGACAGTACGTTGGTTTCGAAGGTTCCCCTCTGGAGCTCCCTTCTCACCCCCCAGACGTAGGCCTCCATCGGCGAAACCGAGACCCACCAGAGGACGTAGCCTATGAGGGCGTAGGTTGGATAGTCGCCCATTCCAGTGGAGGACTCAAGCAGTGCCGAGTACCTGCCACCCAGAACGGCCTGGCCGAAGTAAACGAACTGGAGAAGGAAGACTACCCCCACGAGGATCGAGCTGATTACGCGGAGGGGATATCGGAAAAACATTCTGAATTCCTTCTCCACGACCGCCAGAATCAATCTCTCAGCCCCCTGCCAGTGAGCTTTATGAAGACGTCCTCGAGGGTCGGTTCCTTCCTCTCGACGGAGAGGATCTTAACTCCCTTCCTCACGAGCCACTCGACCAGCTTTGGCAGCTCCTCCTCATCGACCTGAGCCCTAAGCCTTACAACCCCGGTCTCGGGGTTCCTCTCAACAACGGCCATCTTGAAGGGAGAGGGGGCGATTTTCTCCGGCCCAACGTCTTTTGCATGTATCTCGACGGTTTCCTCATCCCTCACGAGCTTCTTAAGCCCCTCCGGCGTGTCGAGGGCTATTATCTTCCCGCCGTCGATTATTGCTATCCTGTCGCAGAGCTGCTCCGCCTCCGCCATGTAGTGGGTTGTCAGGAGCACGGTTTTGCCTTCTTCATCGACGAGCCGCCTTATGAACTCCCTGACGAAGATGGCGCTCTGGACGTCGAGGCCCAGGGTGGGTTCATCTAAGAAGAGAACCTCGGGATCGTTGATCAGGGCCTTGGCTATCGCCAGCCTCTGCTTCATTCCGCGCGAGAAGTTCATCACGAGGTCGTTGCGCCTCTCCCATAGCCCAACTAGCTTTAGAAGTCTCTCAATGCGCTCCCTCTCCTCGTTTTTCGGGACGTAGTATATCCTCGCGAAGTACTTGAGGTTCTCGTAGGCACTCAGCCGCCAGTAGAGGGTTCTCTCGCCCTCGGCAACAAGGTTTATCCTCCTCCTTATCTCTCTGGTCTCTCTCCTAACGTCCAGCCCGAGGATTCTGGCGGTCCCCCCGCTCGGCTCGAGGAGTGTTGTCAGTATCTTTATGGTGGTTGTCTTGCCGGCCCCGTTTGGCCCGAGGAGGCCGAAGAGCTCGCCCCTCTTTACTCTGAAGCTTATCCCTCTGACCGCATCGATCCACTCGACTTTCCGGAGAGGGAAAGGTATCTTCTTGGGATAGCTCTTCCTCAGATCTTCGGCCTCCACCGCCCACATTTCACAGCCCCTTATCCACTTAACTCCCGCGAATAAAAACATTGCCTTCATAACGTTTAAATACCAGTCTGCGTATTTTCTCAGAGCCTCTTAAGAAACCCTTAAAAATCCGTACCCTAACAGCCTTAGAGAGGCCAAAAGTCTTTAGACCGGAGGTGGCGCTCTTGGAAATCATAATCGACAACTTCAAGCCCAAGATTACCCGTCCATTCAAGAGGAAGAGTGAGTACTGGGTCAAGCTCATCCTCTCCGACGGGGAGGAGTACATAATGAAGTTCAAGAGCCCCCTGGAGGCGGAAGATGCTATATACGGCATGCTCGACGACCTTCAGGTCTACGGGGGAAAGGTCAAGCTCAAGCTCCGTGAGGGCAACGTTATAGAGCACATCGAGGTTCTCGAGCTCTACAAGCCCTCCGCGAAGGAGCTTCTCAGCGAGTACTTCACTGAGTGATCTCTGTTCAATGTTCTTTTCCGTCCATTGGAGTTGGAAATTTGACAAAAACCTATATATATCCCTGCACACATAGTTTAATATTGGACAGCCCCCTAGGGTATGTATTTGGAGGCTCAAATATATTCTACGGAGGTCGTTGCTGTGGGAAGGCGCAAGAACAAGGAACTCCTCGAACTCGCAATGGACATGGGCGGAGAAGAGGCCGTTGAGGTAATCAAGGCTCTTGAGAAGAAGAAGGAAGCCACCGACGAGGAACTTGCCGAGATGACAGAGATAAGGGTCAACACCGTCAGGAAGGTTCTCTACATGCTCTACGACCAGGGGCTGGCGGAGTTCAAGCGCATCAGGGACAAGGAGACGGGCTGGTATTACTACTACTGGCGCCTCGAGACGAAGCGCCTCCCAGAGATACTCCGCGCTAAGAAGATGGCAGAGCTGAAGAGGCTCAAGGAGATGCTCGAGGAGGAGACCAGCGAGATCTACTACCACTGCGGGACGCCGGGGCACCCGAAGCTGACCTTTGACGAGGCGATGGAATACGAGTTCCAGTGCCCGATATGCGGCCAGATGCTCATGCAGTACGACAACACCGCGATTGTTGAGGAGCTGAAGAAGCGCATCGAGGAGCTCGAGATAGAACTCGGCCTCAGGAAGAAGCCCAAAGCTAGAAAGAGCGAGTCGAACTGATTCGAACTGAATGGTCCCCATTTAATGAACTTCGGGGATGGTGAAGATGGAAGAAGTGGTTATTTTGGAGAAAGTTTATGGTGACAGGAGCGGTTTTCTTAAGCTCGACAGGAAGCTTAAGGCCATTTTGGGGGAGCTTGAAGTTGAGTGGAAGCTCTCCGCGGTCAAGAAGAACTGGGTCAAGGTTTCTCTCAAGGGTGAGGACGAGGAGATAAGCGCAAACCTCGTCCGCGAGGAGTTCGGTGAGGTTCCCTACAGCCTCAAGGCCGTTGAAGAGGGTAAGACCTACCGTGGAAGGTTTATCGACCTCGGCAAGGTCGGCTACGGTGCCTACGTCGACATCGGAATCTTCCGGCCGAGGCCGAAGGACGCTCTTTTGCCCCTCTACTACCTGAAGGAAACCTTTGGAGACATACCTGTGAGGCAGATGATAGTCAGGTTTGGCTGGGTCGACAACCTGCCGGTAGAGGTCATCGCCACGAAGGTCGAGTTCGGGGCGAGGGAAGTTGAGCTGGCCTTCAGTAAAGAACAGCTGAAGCGCATCAAGAGCTGGCTCGAAGACGGCCACGACAAGCTCTTCATAGCCGGAACGGTGAGCGAAAACGTGGAGAAGGCCCTCATCCAGACCGGCCACGGTAGAGACGTGAAGAGGATCGAAGAGCTTGGACTCATGGAGACCCTGCTCGTCCTCAAGAAGGGAACCCAGGCTCCGGGCATTATCAAGGAGATAGGCCCCCACCTTAAGGGGGCAGTCATCGGGGCCATCAAGTTTTAGGTGTGAGACCGTGGATGAGCCTAACAGTTAAGGCCGCAAGAAGCACGAAGCTGTAGGGGAACAGAGACGGGATGAAGAAGGCCGCCGGAAGGTAAATCACGGTCGTGAGGAAGAGGAAGGCCGTGGGGCCCTTCATCCTTATCTCTTTTCTGTTTGCAGCTGCGTAGACCGCCGTTGCGATGGCGAGGCCGCTGTTGAGGAGGAAGTCCTTAAGGTAGGAAAGGGCGTTGGCGCTTATCCCGGTCGGGAGTCCCTGGGGCGTCCCGAATGCCCTGTACATAAGGAATGCACTGGCACCTGTTATGACGAGGTAAACGTAGTTCCTAAGGTGTCTCTTCGGGAACGCTATAACGAATATCAGCGGGATAGCAACCAGATATGGGTTTATCGCTATCGCCAGCAACGTGAAGAGCGACAGAACCGCGGTCTGAAGCAGGGCCTTCCATTTCTCAGGCGAAAACGTCACGTTGCAGATTACGGAGAGGGTTATAACGAAGCCCGCAAGGCCGAGGGCGCTCCCGCTTATGTGGCCAAGATAGCTTCTAAACATTGGGGCCACGAACGCCAAACCAAAAACTAGGAAGCCGAGCTCGCGGGCCTTCTTGGGGGCGAGGTAGAAGGAGAATGAGAGGATGATGAGCACCAGCACCCAGTGGATAAAGACCACGTTCTCCTCTATCGGGGGGATGAACCTGAAGGCCGCACCCATGAGCGCGCTCAGCGGGGAGTCGGGCAGGCCTCCGACGGTGAACTTAAGGGCCGAGAGCATGTCCATTAGGAAGCCCTCCGTAAAAAGGGGCCTCTCCGCGGTGAGGTACCAGAGGACGTAGAGTGAAAATGCAAGGGCGTAGAACCTCCCGGCGTGACTGTCATCGTTGCTCAGGAGGATTAGGAAGAGAAGCATGAGGAAGAATGCCAGCAGAAGGAAGGCCACCAGTGAACCATCAGGGGGATTCCACAGTCCCTCAAAGGCCCTCTCGGTGAGGTATATGTTGTTCTCGGAGCCGGTTATGAGGATGGTATTGTTGAGAACGATGATGGCAGGAAGAAGAGAGGCGTTTTTTGGAAGGCCCGTCTGGTTCCAGAGGGAGGCCATCAGACCGTTGTTATAGACGTTCCCGACGAGGACGAGGGTGCCGTTTCCGCGGGGCTTTAGGGTATGGAGCCTCTCGTCGACGTAGTATGCCCAGCCCCGGGCCCAGTCATCGTTCCCGGAGACGACGGTGTACGGGGAGTCAGAGTTCAGAAACGCCTGAAAGGCCTCCCTGTTCGGGTGGTAAATTAACTCACCTGCAGAAACAGGGGGGATGATCAGCAGAAGGATGAGCACAATTAGAACCGGAACCTTTCTCATGCTCTCCCTCCCGGAAGGATACCCATGTATGGTTAAAAAGTTAATGTAGCCAGCCCAGCACGGTCCCATCGTCCCGCAGTGGAAATTTAAAAAGGGATCAAGGGGCTCATTCAGACTCAGAGCCAGTGTCATCTTTCATTTCTTCGAGCTTCTTAACCAGTTTGTCGATTATCTCCATGAAGGCCTTGGCCGCGACGGTGTCCTCGTAGAGGACTATCGGGATTCCAGCGTCGCTCGCTTCCCTCGCCTTGAGGTCTATCGGGATCTCACCGAGGAAGTCAACGCCCTCCTTCTCGGCGAGCTTCCTGCCGCCGCCCTTTCCGAAGAGGTCTATCTCATTGCCGCAGTGCGGGCAGATGAGGTAGCTCATGTTCTCCACCACTGCTATGTAAGGCACTTCCATCTTCTTCATCATGTTGACGGCTTTGCCAGTGTCGAGGAGCGCTACCTCCTGCGGGGTGGTGACTATCACAGCCGCATCGAGCTTGAGGCTCTGGGTGACGGTGAGTATCTCGTCGCCCGTTCCCGGCGGGAAGTCTATTATCATGAAGTCAAGCTCACCCCACTTGACGTCGCCGAGGAGCTGCTTTATTGCCTTAGTGACGAGGCTTCCGCGCCAGATGATGGGCTGATCCTCAGGAACCAGGAACCCCATGCTCATGATCTTGATCGGGGTCGTCTGTCCCATGAAGTCGTTCATCGGCGGTATCATCTCGAACCTTCCGTCCTCAAGCTTCTCCGCGAGAACATCGGCCCTGTCAACGCCGAGCATCTTCGCCACGTTCGGGCCGTGTATGTCTGCATCAAGGATTCCAACGAAGTAGCCCTTCTTAGCAAGGGCCGTAGCGAGGTTGACGGCGACGGTGCTCTTTCCAACGCCGCCCTTGCCGCTCAGGACGGCTATCTTGTACTTCCACTTCGTCTGCTTCTCGCTTATCCTCTGGGTGAGCGGATCAGCACCGAGACCGCCTATGTTGAGCGTGGGAGCTTTGATCGTCATTTCAAACACCTCCGGCTTAGGTTGGCCTAAGGGACTTAAAAGCTTTGCCCAGAAAATTGACAGTGTTACCCACATATGGGTAGTTTATGGGTGGATCTGTAGTTTGAAAATGAAAAACAGGGAAAATCACTCCTCCGGCTTCGGGAGGGTGACTTCGACACCGAGGGTCTTCCACATGGCCTTTATCTGCTCCCTGAGCTGGTCTATTGCCTCGGGCTGTTTGAAGAGGTGCTTGAACCTGCCCTGGAGCTTGAGGTACTCCTCAATGGGCTTCTTGAACTCGATAGCTACGACCCTTCCTCCCTCGCGCTTGACCTTGGCGCCTCCTCCCGGTGCCTGTATCTTGATGTTGAAGAAGTCGCCGTTCTCGATCTCGAAGAGCGGCCAGACACCGGTCTCGATGGCGAGGCGAGCTATTTCAACGCCCTTCTCGAGCGGGCTCTTCCATCCGGTCGGGCAGGTGCAGTGAACCTGGACGAATGCTGGACCGTCGACCTTCGCTGCAGTCTTCATCTTCTTGACGAAGTCGAAGGGGTTGCCTATGCTCGCGGTGGCGACGTAGGGCACCTGGTGGGCGGCAGCGATGAGGGCGACCCACTTCTTGGGCTTGTCCTCACCGATGGAGTACTTGCCCGGCGGTGAGGTTGTGGTCCAGGCACCGTATGGAGTTGAACTTGACCTCTGGATTCCGGTGTTCATGTAGGCCTCGTTGTCGTACATGAGGTAAACCGCGTTGTGCCAGCGCTCGAGCATACCGCTGAGGGCCTGCATACCTATGTCTGCCGTACCACCGTCACCGCCTATGGCGAGTATCTTGCCCTTCCTGCCGAGCTTCTTCCAGGCAGCTTCAACACCGCTGGCAGCTGCTGCCGCGTTCTCGAAAGCCACATGAACCCACGGGACCTTCCAGGCGGTGTACGGGAAGACTGCGCTGACGACTTCCATACATCCGGTTGCCTGGGCTATGGCGAAGGCGTTCGGATCGCCGTACTTCTCCTCCATGGCCTCGCTGAAGGCCTTGGTAGCTAATTTGAGAGCAGTAGCACACCCACAGCCGGCACAGGCGGCGTGTCCGGGTGCCCAGTACTCGCGAGTGGTAATCGGGGGCTTCCTAACGGCCATCTTCCTCACCTCACAGTATCTCCTTCCTCAGTCCAATCCAGTTGACTTCATCAAACTCCTCTCCGGCGAGGGCCTTCTTGCTGATCTCAAGAACCTCGTCGAGTTCCTTGAAGGTGACGTCCCTGCCGCCGAGGCCGAGGATGAAGTCAACGAGTATCGGCTTCTCCTTCTGGTTGACGAGTGCCCTGCTGAAGTCCTGGAAGAGGGCTCCGCCGACGCTGAAGGTGACGTTCTTCTCGAGGAGCGCGAGAACCTTGGCCTTCTTTGCAAGCTCCCTAACTTCTTCGGTCGGGAACGGGCGGTAAACGGTGAGCTTAGCGGCACCAGCCTTGATTCCCTTCTCGCGGAGGTGGTCGACGTACTCCTTGACGGTTCCAGCTAAGGAACCCATGGTGACGAAGATTATCTCGGCGTCCTCAGTTCTGTACTCCTCTATCTTCTGGTACTTCCTTCCAAACTTCTTCTCGAACTCGGCAAAGACCTCGTCGATGACCTTCTTGGCGTTCTCGTTGGCCTCCCAGACAGTGTATCTAGCTTCCATGTAGTGGGCCGGGAAGGCAAGCGTACCCTGGGTTATCGGCCTGGCAGGGTCGAGGTAGGCGTGCTTTGGCTCGTACTCGCCGAGGAACTCGTCAACGACCTCCTGGTCAGGTATCTCGACGGGCTCGACGGTGTGGGTCAATATGAACGCGTCGAAGCCGACCATGGCAGGGAGGAGAACCCTCTCGTCTTCAGCGACTTTGAAGGCCATGAGTATAAGGTCAAGGGCTTCCTGGTTGTTCTCGGCGTAGAACTGGAGCCATCCGGTGTCGCGCTCGCTTATGGTGTCCTGCCAGTCGTTCCAGATGTTGATCGGGGCGCTGAGTGCACGGTTTCCAACGGCAATGACTATCGGAAGGCGCATTCCTGCGGCGATGAAGAGTATCTCGTGCATCAAAGCGAGACCCTGGGAGGCCGTTGCCGTGAAGGTTCTGACGCCAGCCGCTGAGGCACCAACACAGGCCGAAATCGCTGAGTGCTCGCTCTCGACCTTGATGAACTCGGCGTCGAGCTCTCCATCGGCGACGAACTCACTTATCTTCTCCGGGACGAGGGTTGACGGCGTAATGGGGAACGCGGCTATAACTTTCGGCTTTGCGAGCTTAGCCGCCCAGGCGGCCGCTTCGTTTGCCTTCATAACGGTCCTAATCGGCATTTTTCATCACCTCACTTGGTCTCCCTAACCATAACTATGGCCTCAACCGGGCACTCGTTTGCGCAGACACCACAGCCCTTACAGTAGTCGTAGTCGAAGACGGGGTAGTTCTCCTCGTCGAGGTAGATGGCCGGCTCCGGGCAGTAGACGTAGCAGAGGTAGCAGCGGACGCACTTGTCCCTGTTGAACTCGGGCATGAAAACCCTCCAGGAGCCGGTCTTGTTTATGACGCTGCTTCCCGGTATGGTTGCTATCGCTCCGGGCGTCATCTTTTCGCTATACTCCTTCTGAACCCTCTCAATGTCGGCCTTAAACGGGCTCTCAGCCATATGTATCACCTCTGGTGAGTTATCAGCTTGAAACTTAAACTTTGCGTGGACAAAATGAAACGAAAGGGTCAGCCAAAGACCTCAGCGAGCTTCTTGAGCTTCTCCCACTCGCGGTTGACCCACTGCTGGAGAACTTCGATGTCCTCCTTGGTCATGTACTTGAACCTGCCCTGGAGTTTTAGGAACTCCTCTATGGGCTTCGGCTCCTTCTTCGTTGACGGCATATTTATCTTGTATTTTCCGTTCTCGTACTCGAAGAGCGGGAAGTATGCTGTCTGGACTGCCAGACGAGCTAGCTCGATGCTCTTGTCGGTTGGGCTTCTCCAGCCGGTTGGGCACGGCGCGAAGAGCTGGATGAAGCTCGGGCCGGGTGTCTTCTGGGCCTTCTTGAGCTTCCTAATGAAGTCCTCGGGATAGGCAACGCTCGCCGTTGCCGCGTAGGGAATTTCGTGGGCTATAACGATGTCGATGACCTTCTTCTTGTGCCTCTTTTCAAGGAAGTGCTTCTTTCCTCCGGGTGTGTTGGTCGTCCAAGCTCCGAACGGGGTTGAAGAGCTCCTCTGGATTCCGGTGTTCATGTAGGCCTCGTTGTCGTACATGATGTAGAGCGCGTCGTGACCCCTCTCAAGGAAACCGCTCAAGGCCTGAAGGCCTATGTCAGCCGTACCACCGTCGCCGGCCCAGCCGACGACCATGACACCGTCTTCTCCCTTGACCTTGATACCCCTGGCCTTTAAAGCGGCCTCGATGCCACCGAGCACAGCACCGGTTGTCTCAAAGGCAGTGTGGAAGAGGTTAGCATCGAGGGTGTTGTAGGGCCAGGCACCGGCGATGATAGTTGAACAGCAGGCGGGGATTGTGAATATCGTCTTCCTACCGTAGGCCTTCAGCACGTACCTCAGCCCAAGGGCGGCACCACAGCCCTGGCAGGCGGTGTGGCCGGCGTAAAAGTGCTCCTCCGCGGGAAGGCTGAGCCTCTTCTTAACGTTCTCGGGAATCTCCATCTTTCTCACCTCTTAAGGTGGTACCAGTCCACCTCTACATCGAGCTCTCCCTTCTCGATTATGGCCTTCATGTTCTCGGCTATCTTCCTGACGTCGTTGACCGTGAAGTCCCTTCCTCCGAGTCCGACGATGTAGTTCTTCATCAGCGGCTTTGCACCGGTGTTGTAGAGGGCTCCCTTGGCCTCGTTGAAGAGTATACCCTCCTGGCCGAAGGAGAAGTTCCTGTCGAGGACAGCTATTCCGTCGACGTTCTTTGCCAGCTCGTAGAGCTCCTCCTTCGGGAATGGCCTGAACCAGCGGACCTTAGCGGCTCCAACCTTGTAGCCCTCCTCCCTGAGAACGTCAACTGCCTGCTTGACGGTTCCCATGAGCGAGCCCATGCCCATGAAGACGAAGTCGGCATCGTCCGTCCGGTAAGTCTCTATCATCTGGCTGTAGTCTCTTCCAAAGCGCTCGCCGAACTCCTTACCGACTTCTTTGATGACTTTCTTTGCCTCCTCGTGGGCTTTCGCGAGCTTGTAGCGGAACTCGTAGTAGTCCGCGGGGGTTCCGAGGGCGCCGACTGAGAAGGGCTTCTCGAAGTTCGCGAGGTCGTAGAGGGGCTCCCTCGGCGGGAGGAACTCGTCGACGAGCTCCTGCGGGATCATCTCAACGACGTCGTAGGTGTGGCTCAGGATGAAAGCGCTCTCGATGACCATTGCCGGGACGTTAACGGTCTCCGCCACCTTGAAGGCCATTAGGACACCGTCGTAAACCTCCTGGTTGTTCTCGGCGTAGAACTGAAGCCAGCCGGTGTCCCTCTGGGCGAGTGAGTCCGTCTGGTCGTCCCAGACGCTCCACGGGGGAGCCATGGCACGGTTAACATCGACCATGACAACTGGAAGCCTCGCGCCGCTCGCCCAGTGAAGCATCTCGTGCATCAAAGCGAGACCCTGGGCCGAGGTGGCCGTGAAGGCCCTGGCTCCAGCCGCCGAGGCGCCTATACAGGCTGCCATAGCTGAGTGCTCGCTCTCGACGGGAACGTACTGGATGTCGGCCTCGCCGTTGGCTATGAACTCGGCTATCTTCTCGATGATGCTCGTCTGGGGTGTTATGGGGTAAGCCGCAACGACCTGAACGCGAGCATGCTTGGCAGCGTAAGCGGCCGCGTAGTTGCCGCTCACAACCTTTCTAATGGGTTTGTACTCCATGCCCAACACCTCACTTCTCCTCTTTCTCCATGGTTATCGCCTTGGTCGGGCACTCGTTCGCACAGATGCCGCAGCCCTTACAGTAGTCGTAGTCAACCGCGACGTAGCCGTCTTCCTTTATGTAGATGGCCGGCTCCGGACAGAACTTCCAGCATATGTAGCACTTGACACACTTGCTCTCGTCGACTATCGGTATGAACGTCCTCCAGTCACCTGTGAAGTTGCTCAAAGTAGTCCCAAGACTTATCGGGGCCTCTGGATACTCATCCACCTTTGTAAGGACGATTTTGGTGGCCCCCTCTTTCCTTTCGCCAAACAACGTGTTCAACTTTATCACCACCCGTTCAGGGTTAAGGAAGGGAAAGAAAATCAGAGCTCGTAGATGACTGTCCTGTTGAAGGACTCCTCTGCAGCCTTGGCGTTCTTCTCGCCGAGCGCTCCTGAGAAGGTCTCCTGGATGGCTTCCTTGACGTGGTCAAGCTCGACTATTCCAGTGGCCTTGGCAACGGCACCGAGGATTGCCGTGTTGGTGATGGGCAGTCCGAGTATTTCGAGGGCTATGGTGGTAGCGTCGACGAGGGCCAGCTTTGCCGGCTTCTTCTTGAGTTTCTCAAGGACCTCTTCCTTGCTCTTCTCGGTGTTGACAATGACTATTCCGTTGTCCTTCAGGCCGGCGGTGACGTCGACCGTGTCAAGAAGACTTGGGTCGAGGACGACGACGATGTCCGGCTCGTAGATCTGGGTCTTTATCCTGATCGGCTTCTCGTCGATCCTGGTGAAGGCCGTAACCGGCGCTCCACGCCTCTCAACGCCGAAGAACGGGAACGCCTGGACGTATTTGCCACTCTTGAAGGCTGCTGAGGCTAAAATGTTGGCGGCAGTAACTGCACCCTGTCCACCTCTACCGTGAAAACGAATCTCGATCATTCTTCATGCCTCCTCAAATTTGTCAAAGTTTATTCATCCAATACATTTATTTAAGTTTCGGTATTGTCCTAAGCTCCCTTCGGCAGCTGTCTTTGGGTAGAGATGAACGTTGTCAGTCGCCAATGGTAAAAAGCGGGCATCATTTCTCAAAAAAACTTCACCCACTAGATTTTTAAGCTCCCATGCTATAGGCCGATATATAGACTATATAGTGGTGGTGACCATGGAGGGACTGGAGCTCGCAGCGGTGGCGGTGGCGTTCTACATCGCATGGAACATAGGCTCCAACGACTCCGCCAACGCGATGGGAACCGCCGTTGGTGCAGGCATACTCAGCTTCCGCCAGGCGACCCTGACGATAGCAATATTCGTCCTCATGGGGGCGTACCTGCAGGGCTACAAGGTCATGAAGACCGTTGGCAAGGGCATAGTACCCGAGGGCCATCTAACGATGGAGATGGCGGTTATAGCACTTCTCGCCGCTGGGGTCTGGGTTACAATAGCGACGGTCAAGGGATTGCCCGTATCGACCACACAGGCCATAGTCGGGGGCGTCATAGGCGTCGGCCTCGCCACCCACGCCCCAGTTAACTGGTGGACGCTCACCAAGATAGCCTCCGCGTGGGTTATCTCACCCATTCTCTCCGGAATATTCGCGATAGTTCTTTTCAAGTTCTACTCATGGGTGATATCACGGATCAAGAGCGTGTCAACAATCGAGACACTCTACAAGGCCCTGGCCATCCTGGGCGGCTCGTACATGGCCTTCAACTTCGGTACGAACGAGGTCGCGAACGCTTCTGGCCCGCTCGTGGGAGCGGGCTTCATGGAGCCGAAGGTGGCGGGCATCTTCGGTGCGCTCGCGCTGGCAACCGGTGCCCTCACGTTCAGCTATGCGGTCATGCACACCGTCGGAAAGAAAATAACCGCCCTCGGCCCGGTTTCGGCCTTCGCGGCACAGTTCGGCTCGGCCATATCGGTGAGCCTGGCGAACTTCTTCGGCCTCCCCGTCAGCTCGAGCCAGTCAATAGTGGGTGGGGTTGTGGGTGTCGGACTGCTAGCCGGCCAGGGTGTTAAGAAGTCGGTGATAAGGGACATAATCTTCGGCTGGGTGGCGACCCCTCTGACGGCGATATTCATATCACTGGCCATCTCCAAGGCTTTTGCCTTCGCCGGATTGGTCTAGCCGTTTTATCTCAACCCCCAGTCTTATCAGCTCTTTTATCATCCCTGTCTGGACATACGCTTTTATCCTTGTCTCGGCCCCATACTCGACCGCCAGGACGTCTCCGATAGCGTTTATCAGTGCCATGACCTGGGGAACCTTCTCGGGCTCCTTCACGATTACCTCGAAAGCCCCGTACTTTGGCAGGGTGAGTATCACCTCTTCAAGAGCATCGTAGAGCTCCCCGAGCTGACCGAGCTTGGCAGAGATTGAGACAACGCGAAAAACGCTTATTCCCCTCTCCTCGACTATCTCCCTTATCCTCTCCGCCTTGTCGAGGATGTCCTCCTCGCTCGTCAGGTCCCTCTTGTTCAGAACGACTATCATCGGTTTGTCGAGCGTTTTTAGCTCCCTGAGGACATGAAGTGATGCCAGCAACTTCCTCCTTATCTCTCCCCATGGCTCGCTGGCATCGAGTACTAGGAGGATTATGTCCGCCTTCACTATCTCCTCGAGCGTCGAGTGGAAGGCCTCAACTATGAACGGGGGGAGCCCGTCGATGAAGCCAACGGTGTCCGTAACGAGCACTCTCTTCCCGGAGAGCTTGAATCGTCTCGTGGTCGTGTCCAGGGTGGTGAACATCTGGTTTCTCGCCTCTATCTCCTCCCCTGCTAAAGCGTTGAGTAGCGTCGATTTTCCGGCGTTCGTGTAGCCGGCGAGGGCGAGCAGTATGAAGCCGACCTCTTCCCTCCTCTTCCTCTTGACTTCCCTGTCGGCCTTGACCCTCTCAAGTTCCCTCCGGATTCTTCCCATTCTGTAGCGGATGTGTTTGAGGTACTGCTGGGTCTGGTATTCACCCATCCCCTTGAAGCCGGCCCTGTCGCCGAGTTTTATCCTCCTTATCGCTTCCTTGACGAGCGGAACCTCGTACTGGAGTGAGGCGAGTTCCACCTGAAGTTTGGCCTCCGTAGAGTGGGCCCTCTTCTCGAATATCTCAAGGACAAGCTGCCAGCGGTCTATGACTTCGACCTTCAGCTCCTTCCAGAGGTTGTATGCCTGACTCGGGGAGAGCTTGTTGGCAAATATGACTTTATCCGGCTTGAACTCATTCACCAGCTCCCTCAGCTCCTCCAGCTTTCCCCTTCCGATGTTGTACTTCGGGTGTTCTTCGCGGTTCTGCTCGAGTATCGCCACTACCTCATAGCCGGCGCTCCTGAGGAGCTCCTCGAACTCGGCCCGGCTAACCCTCTCCCGCCTGGATTTCCTTATGACTCCTATTGCCCTCATTCGATTGAGATTAACCCGGCAGGGTTAATAAGCTTGCTCTATCTTGGGCACCTCTGAAAAACATTACAGTAGGTGATGAGCATCAAGGAACTACCAGGAAATGCCTTAAAGCCCGGCTCATCACACATGTTAAATATATAAAAAGTTGCGATGAGAGTATGGTGGGGGTATCTGGTACTGC
Source organism: Thermococcus pacificus (assembly GCF_002214485.1). Lineage (NCBI taxonomy): Archaea > Methanobacteriati > Methanobacteriota > Thermococci > Thermococcales > Thermococcaceae > Thermococcus > Thermococcus pacificus. The sequence goes on along the minus strand of NZ_CP015102.1, from coordinate 218,996 downwards.
TCATCATGGGGACGGGCATCATAGTTGATCGATATAACTCCGCCAGAGGGGGATAGCAGTCTGATAACAAAGGTTTGAAACCTTCCGTTTTAGAAATCCTTTAATCCGTCTTCCCCAAATTCTCTACGGTGGTATTATGGGGGAAGAAGACGTAATGGTAAAGCTCAAGGAGATTGAGGCCCTCTTAGATAAGCTCGGAAAGGAGCACCCAAAGGAGATATCCGCCTTCTCGCGCTTCCTCCGTGAGACCCTCGACAACAAGGCCCTGACGACGAGGGAGAAGGAGCTCATAGCAGTTGCCCTTGGAATCGCGGCGGGCTGTGAGTGGTGCATCTACCTCCACACCCAGAAGGCCCTCGAGGCAGGCGCAAAGCCAGAGGAGCTTCTTGAAGCTGGTCTAGTGGCTGTTCTCATGGCCGGTGGTCCGGCGCTCATGCACCTCATACCGCTGACAAAGGCTATAGAGGCCTTCAAGAAAGATTATGAAAAGGAGTGACCCTTTCCATTTCCATCATTCTTCAGTCAGCTTGAGGATAGCCTCTGCCAAATCTCCGTTGGCCTCTATTAGAGCCTTTCTGGCAGTCTCGTAGTCCGCCCCGGTCTGATCCATAACGAGCTTTATGTCCTCCTCGGAGACGTTTATTATTGCCCTCACTTCCTCGCTTCCGGGAACTATCTGATAGCTCTTCTCACCCTGGGCGGTTATCACAGTTATAGCCGGCTCCTTGAGGACTATCTCCTTGTTCTCCATCCTGATTATTACCTCCTTAACCCCCTCAAGCTCCTCCATCTTGATGCCCATCTGGCGCATGAGCTTCTTCATCTGCCTCGGGTTCATTCCCATCATCCTTACCACCCGGAGAGAATTGGGGAAGGATTTTAAAAAGGTTTATCGAGGAAAGAGCAGATCGGTAGAATTTTGTCAAGCAAAACAGGATTGGAAAACGCAGTCTTAGCGTATTCTCCAAGCGACTTTGCATCCCCGATTCCTTCAGATGGTCCACTATCTTTTTTCCTCTGAAATCTTCATACTCTCTTTAAGAACCTCCGCTCAAAGCTTTCAGCGCTATCTTCTCCGCCAAAGTTACTAATGGAATATCTTGACAGTCTCAAATAGGAAAATAATGAAAAAGAGCTCAGAATAGAAGTCCCACAAGATACGGGGCTGCAACAAGCACCATGAAGAGTATCCCTATTGAAACGCCGTTTCTAACGAATGTTGCCGAGATAAGGCCCACTAAGATTGAACCAAAAATTCCTGCAACTCCTGCATCATTATAAGCCAAAACCAACACTATGGCTAAAAATGTGGCATATAAAGCCTCTGCAGGTACTTTTCTAAAAACGAACAGTGTCAGCTGCTTGGAGTACTTGATCAGTATTGTATACGCTAGTAATGCTGCAAAGAGCGTTGCATAGATAGTCACAAGCATTATCGTTGAGGTTGAGTATCTCTGGAGGAGTACATCTCTTGGAGTCAAACCTCCGAAGGAAGCAAGTTCAGCAAAGAACGGATGAGCTGGTCCAGCGGACATTGGGCCTGTAGGCACTCCCAATGCAATAAGAGGTATGAGCGTTCCTCCAATGTATGTGGCGTTCTTTATAGCATCTCTTACTGCATAAGCCATGAGCGACCCTTTGAGCTCATCTTTCTGGCTCTCCTTTATAAGATCTCCAAAGAGAACCGTCAGCCCAACCGGACTCATAAAGGTTGCCAGAATCCCACTTATCCCCGCTAGGATAGAGGAGAGAGTTACTTCAGCCTTAGTGAGATGATGGAGTGGATTCAATGAAATTTTCCTGGTTTTTACGAGTTTAATTCTTGCGTAATCGCTGCGTCTCAAATGATGATTGTTCGGAGAGATCAAAGTTAAGAGCTCGTAAAGTATCGGCCCAATTGTGATTGCCAGAAAGATGCTTATAAATGCCGAGTGCCCATACAATCCCCTGAGTCCTTGAACAAGCATCGCAAATGGAAATATCGAGAGCAGTGCGAGTATCTTTGCCTTTGACATTATTGCCAGCAGTAGAGTCCCTGCAACAATTAAGTAAACCCACCCCGGCCAGTTCAAGGGGCCGGCCGAGTTTTTGAGCAATTCTCCCAGAGGGGCCAGATAGAATGAGAGTGGAAGCGTTATCGCGATAGCAACCACAGTTCCAATGACGCTTGCTGTTATGCCCTTTCTAAGGAGTATCTCAGAGTATCCATACTTCCTGGCCACAAGTGCATCCGGAACTTGGGGTACGGCCATAACTCCACCGGGTATTGCAGCGAGTGCTGTGGGAACTGCATCGGCTGCTTTAAATGCTACTATTGTCCCCATGAACCATGCAAGAATTAACAATGGATCAAATCCTGCCGTTAAGAATGCCAGGGTTATTGGAGCGATTGTAGCTGTCTCATCGGTTCCAGGAATCATTCCGATTATTACGTACAGAAAAACAGAGAACATGGTTAAAAGCGTGGCCTGAATTAAAAGACTGGCAAGCTCCATATCACTCCTCCTCCACTACCCTTTTTGGTTCAATTATCACTGTGGAAACTATAAACCCAAGAAATGCTCCAAGGGCGCTTAATGTTACCCTCAAAGCATTCAGCAGATCTTCTCTTCCCATCATGCGTACTATCTGGGGGGCACTGAAGTACAGTAGGAAGGCAAGTGCACTTGTTATCAGGAACGCTTTTAGAAAGTCTTGTTCCGCTATAACTTCACCAAAAATCTCATACAAATTCTGCTCTGATTTTTCCATAGGATCTCACCAAGTAACATCCCCCATGAGCCCTGTATTTAAGGTTTTCGATTATAACTTATAAGATCTTGGACAATTGTCGAATGCGAAACTGTCAAGATGAGCTGGGCATCACCTTCAGAAAATTTACGAAGAGGCTCTCCAGCCAGCTCTGAACAGAAGCAAAAGAAGACCTACATGGAAACCTATTCCAGAACCACCCACTCCTACTCTTCACAGAAAAAACAGACTCAACAACACTCTGTCCACCAAACCTCTCCTGCCTAAACTCCAGCCCCAACCGCTGAAAAGCCCACGGTACCAAGGATTCTGTACCAAAGCTGAGAAGTGCCGGCGACTTGACTTTGACGATGCCAGCCACTACGCCACGATGAAAGCCCATAGAATAAGTGTAATACTCCCAAAAGACCGTGATTTTGACAAAATTAAGGAAATGGAGACGGTCTTTTAGCTTACTCTCCCTTCTCCCCCGGGAAGTTCGAGGTTTCCTCGTTGGCCTTCATAATTTCCTGCCTGTACTCCTCGTACTTCTTTCTAGCTTCTTCGGCCTTCTCCTTCTCGCCGAGATACTCGTATGCCTCAGCCACGTGCTTCCACCACATCGGGTCCTCCTCAGCCTCCTTCAGGCAGTACTCAAGGAACTTCTGATATGCTTCCCTTGCGAGTTCCTCCATGCCAAGCTTTCTCGCTATGTTGCCGACGTCTTCCCAGAAGACGCCCTCCTCTTCCGCCTCCTTCTTGTAGTACTCGAGGGCTTTCTCCCAGGCTTCCTTAGCTTTCTCCTCGTTTCCAAGCTCCTCGTAGAGCTTTGCCACGTCCTCCCAGAACCACGGTTCTTCCTCGGCATAACGCTCCAAAGCCTTAGCCGCCCTCTCCATATTTCCGGCCTTCTTCCAGTACTCGTGGGCCTCCTTGAGGTAGTAGGTGTCCTTCTCCTTCTCATAAAGCCCTTCATAGATTTCAGCGGCTTTTTCATACTTCCCGGCCTTCTCATAGGCCCAGGCGGCGCTCTCCATCCACCCAAGCTTGAGGTACATTTCAGCGGCCTTCAGGTAGTTTCCGGCCTTCTCGTACTTCCTAGCGGCCTGCTTGTACTTGCCTGCCCTTTCGAGGCTCTCCGCGCTCTTGAAGCGGTCAACCAGTCCGAGGTCGGGCTCGCTGATGTACCAGATTCCGAAGGCGACGACGGCGATGAAGAAGACGATAATTCCAGCTACGACGTTGAGCTTCTGCCATGTGGCGCTCAGATAGAGGCCATAGCCACTTATGGCTGTGAAGATGGCGAGTATCGCTCCATACTTCCAGCTCTCGGCGTATAACGTCAGCCCCGTGAAGAACAGCAACATCAGGGTAACGCCGAGGAACCCAAGCGTGAGTATCACCTGAAGCAACAGCTTCCAGCCGCCGTACCAGACTATACCCGCCGCTATAGCTATTACAGCTATCAAAAAACCTATGAGGTAAGCTTTGAGCTTGTCCATCCTTCCACCCCCTCTATTTTCAGCAGGAACACCTTTTCGTCCAGTCTCGGGGTGTAGTAGCCGATTCCGTCTTTAGCCACCACCCTGTGACAGGGAACCACTATCGGGTAGGGGTTTCTCCTCATCGCCCCACCTATGGCCCTCGGAGATGTCCCAAGGGCCTTTGCAAGGTTACCGTAGGTTATAATGTCACCTCTTTTAACGTTTTTCGTGAGCCATTCGTAAACGCGCCCCTCAAAGGGTGTAAGGCCCTCAAAGGAGAGCTCGTCCAAAACGTCGGCGTTGTCAACCTTTCCAATGATGACGTCCCTCACGAGGGCCGGGTAGTTTGACCCCTCGCGGGCTAAATCCAGGTCCACCCCCCTCCGCCTCAGAAAGCCCGAGAGCCTCTCAACGTTCCTCTCGAACTGTTCTCTGTCGAGGGAGAAGGTTATCCCCTGGATCTTCTCTTGCCAGAAAACCCCTATCCAGACCCTTCTGCCGGCTATCTCAAATACCTCAGCGCTCAGCATCCCCACATTCCTCCAGCCTGAGCCTCGCCTTCCTCAGCGGGCCCATCAGCGTGTGAACCTCCCTTCCGTAGAGAATCGCCCTGCCGACGAAGCGCCTGAAGACCTTGACGAAGACCTCCCTCCTCTCGGCGTCCTTTGGATAGTTCAGCACCTCAAGGAGTTCCGCCCAGGTCTTAACGAGCTGCTCCTTCTCCTTCCTCGTCGCTGGAGTGAGAGCCTCCACTGCAGGTTCCGGTCGTTTTTTGGCCAGTTCGTACAGTACGACAGCAACCGCCTGGGCAAGGTTCATGATGGGGTATGAATCGCTCGTCGGTATGGTTACCGTGAAATCGAGCTTCGCCAGCTCTTCGTTCCTCAGCCCGATGCTCTCCCGCCCGAAGAAGAGGCCGACCCTTCCAAGATAGCCTTCCAGCGTCTCCCTCAGCTCCCAGGGCATCAGCGGCGCCCTGTCTGGGATGTAGTTCTTCCCCGGCTTTCCGGTGGTTCCGACCGCGAGGTCGAAGAGTTCAAGCGCCTCCCCGAATTCTTCCAGCACGAGCGCGTTCTCTAGGATATCTTTGGCGTGGACGGCATAGCTGTAGCTCTCCTCCGTGAGGTTAGGGTTGATGAGGACTAGCCTGGAAAAACCGAAGTTCTTCATAGTCCTTGCGACCATGCCTATGTTCGCCGGCCCCTCTGGCTCCACCAAAACAACTGAAGCGTCCATACGAAAGGATTAAAGGACACGGGGTTAAATGGTTTCTGGTGGTGAGATGAAGATTTACGTGCTCGGTGCGGGAAGCATAGGCTCTCTCTTCGGGGCCCTCCTGGCGAGAGCGGGAAACGATGTAACTCTCATCGGCAGGGAGCCACAGGTGAGGGCCATAAATGAAAGCGGCTTGAGGGTCTCAGGCGTTGAGGACTTCACAGTTCATCCAAACGCGAGCCTCTACGCCCCCGAAGAGCCTCCTGACCTGCTGATTCTGGCCACAAAATCCTATTCAACCAAAACGGCCCTGGAGTGTGCGAGAAAGTGCCTGGGGCCGGAGACGTGGATTCTGAGCGTCCAGAACGGCCTCGGCAACGAGGAGCTGGCATTAAAGGAGACGCCGAAGGTTATAGGAGGTGTGACCACAAACGGGGCGATGCTGGTCGAGTGGGGCCACGTGCACTGGATGGGGAAGGGGATAACCGTTATAGGCAAGTATCCAACGGGTAATGAGCCATTTGTAGAGGCTGTTGCGGGGATTTTTAGGAAAGCGGGTCTGGAAGTTTCGGTCAGTGAGAACATAATCGGGTGGAAGTGGGCGAAGGCGATAGTCAACTCCGTCATCAACGGTCTTGGAACGGTTCTAGGGGTTAAGAACGGCGTCCTCAAGGACGATCCCTACCTAGAGAGAATTTCCATCGACATCGCCAGGGAAGGCTGTCTCGTTGCACAGCAGCTCGGCGTGGAGTTCGAGATACACCCCCTAGAACTCCTCTGGGACACCATTGAGAGAACGAGGGAGAACTACAACTCCACCCTGCAGGACATAATGCGCGGGAAGAGGACTGAGGTGGACTACATCCACGGGAAAATCGCTGAGTACGCCCAGTCCGTCGGCCTGGAAGCACCGAGGAACGAACTGCTCTGGGCACTGATCAAGGCGAAGGAAAATCTAAATAAATCGGACGGTGAAGTCTAAACTGGAGGGTCCGAGATGCCCATATTCGGCGGTAAGGAAAGCAGCGTTTTTGAGACCATTGAAGACCATCTCAAGGTCGTCAACGAGTCCCTGGTGGCTTTCAGGGAGCTGATGGTTGCGTACCTCGAGAAGGACCTTGAGAGGGCCAAAGCCTTTGAGAGAGAAGTTGACAAACTTGAGAGCAAGGCCGACACCCTCAGGAGGAGCATTGAGACGATGCTCTATGAGGGGGCTTTTCTGCCCGCGAACAGGGGCGATTACGTCAGGCTCAGCGAGCTAATAGATCAGGTGGCTGATGCGGCGGAAAGCGCGGCCCACACGCTGGTTCTCGCGAGACCAAAGATCCCGGAGGAACTCAAGGACGAGATACTCGGCCTCGTGGATTCTGCTATCGAGACGTACAAGGTTCTCATCGATGCAGTCAACGCCCTGAACTCGGACGTCGACAGGGCCATAGAGCTGGCCAAGGCGGTTGAAGATGCCGAAGAGGAGGCCGACGATGTTGAGTACGAGGTCAAGAGCAAGGTTTTTGAGAGCGAGACCATTACAACCTACGCAAAGCTTATCTGGAACCAGATATTAACGAAGATCGGCGACATAGCAGACCGCGCCGAAGACGCTTCAGACCAGGTCATGCTCATGGCAATAAAAAGAAGGGGATGAGGTGATGGAAATGGTGAAGGTTCTCGTTGCGGCGCCGCTGCACGAAAAGGCCATAGAGGTTTTGAAGAACGCCGGTTTCGAGGTTGTTTTCGAGGAGTACCCCGATGAAGAGAGGCTCATCGAGCTCGTCGGGGACGTCGATGCGATTATCGTCAGGAGCAAGCCCAAGGTTACGCGTAAGGTCATCGAGGCCGCGCCAAAGCTCAAGGTCATCGGGAGGGCTGGAGTTGGCCTCGACAACATAGACATTGAAGCTGCCAAGGAGAGGGGCATTAAGGTCGTCAACAGCCCCGGAGCTTCAAGCAGAAGCGTCGCGGAGCTCGCCGTTGCCCTAATGTTCAACGTTGCCAGGAAGGTGGCCTTCGCCGACAGGAAGATGAGGGAAGGTGTCTGGGCCAAGAAGCAGTGCATGGGAGTTGAGCTGGAGGGCAAGACTCTTGGAGTCGTCGGCTTCGGAAGGATCGGTTACGAGGTCGCCAAGATTGCCCACGCCCTCGGCATGAACGTTCTCCTCTACGACCCGTATCCGAAAGAGGAGAGGGCCAAGGAAGTTGGCGGAAAATTTGTCGACCTCGAGACCCTCCTGAAGGAAAGCGACGTCGTGACTCTGCACGTCCCGCTAATTGATGCAACATACCACCTCATAAACGAGGAGAGGCTCAAGCTCATGAAGCCGACCGCCATACTCATCAACGCCGCCCGCGGTGCTGTAGTAGATACAAACGCCCTCATCAAGGCCCTCCAGGAGGGCTGGATAGCCGGAGCCGGCCTGGACGTCTTCGAGGAGGAGCCACTGCCAAAGGACCACCCGCTGACCAAGTTCGACAACGTTGTCCTGACCCCGCACATAGGTGCCTCGACCGTTGAGGCCCAGATGAGGGCTGGCGTTCAGGTCGCCGAGCAGATAGTCGAGATTCTGAAGGAGTGAGCTTTTCTTTTCCCTTTTCCATGCCCTTTGGGAGGTTTACCGGCACAAATGCAAACTTTCTTGGAGTTACCAGTATACTGGTTAAGTTTGGGACCAAAGTTTACCAGTATAGTGGAAAACTTAAGGCGAAAGATGTTGCAGCATGGTGGTAAACGCTCTGGAGGTGGCTTTTAAATCCCCACGTCAAACTTTTTAATTCTAAGATAAACTTTTGACAGGTGAATGTCATTGCTCGTTGAGGCACTAGTTGAGGCGATAAGACTTGCAGTCACGAGGATTCCGGACGATACCGTTGAGGCCCTCAAACGGGCTTACGAAGAAGAAAACAGCAGAATAGCACGCTTCAACCTCGAAAATATCCTCAGAGCAATTGAAATCGGTAGAGAACGCTCGATTCCAGTCTGTCAGGACACGGGGACGATGACCTTCTTCATCAGGGCCGGAATAGAGAGCCCCTTCCTCAAGGAACTCGAAGGAGCCATCATTGAGGCCGTCAGAAAGGCCACCCTCGAAGTCCCGCTCAGGCCCAACGCGGTGGACGTTCTGGGGGGCAGAAATTCCGGCGACAACACCGGGAAGGGAGTCCCGATAATCCACTGGGAACTCGATAAGGGAGACGAGGTCGAGATAGCCGTCTTCCCAAAGGGCGGGGGAAGTGAGAACTGCTCCGCTTTAGCGATGCTAACCCCCGGAGAGGGCTGGGAGGGTGTCAGGAGGTTTGTAGTCGAGAGAGTTAGGGCCTGCGGCGGAAAGCCCTGCCCGCCGGTGATCATCGGGATTGGAGTTGGTGGGGGTGCTGACTATTCCTTGAAGCTTGCCAAGAGGGCCCTGCTCAGAAAAATCGGCGAGAGAAACCCGGATAAAGAGATCGCAAAAATCGAGGAAGAACTTTTGGAAGAGATAAACGCCCTCGGAATAGGGCCGATGGGAATGGGCGGGAAAACAACGGCCCTTGACGTCAAAATCGAAGTCGCCCACAGGCACCCGGCGAGCTTTCCAGTCGGCCTAGTAGTCCAGTGCTGGGCCAACAGAAGGGCGTTTCTAAGGCTAAAACCGAACGGGAGGGTAGAAGTATGGCAGTGAAGCTGAGGACTCCTCTCAGCAGGGAGGACGTGCTCAAACTGAGGGCGGGAGATATAGTTCATCTCTCGGGGGAAATAGTGACCGCAAGGGATTCCGCCCACAGGCGAATCCTGAGTCTTCCGAGGGAGGAACTGCCCTTCAATCCGGAGGGAGCTGTAATCTACCACTGCGGGCCTGTAGTGAGGAAAAAGCCAGATGGTTGGGAGATAGTTTCAGCAGGCCCAACGACCAGTTCAAGGATGAACCGCTACCTCGACAGAATCCTGGGCCTCGGGGTGAGGGGAATAATAGGAAAAGGCGGGATGAACCCGGAGCCGTTCAGAGGGAGGGCCGTCTACCTCGCCTTTACCGGGGGTGCAGGTTCTCTGGCCGCGGAAAGCGTAAAGAGGGTCAAAGCAGTTCACTGGCTCGACCTCGGCGTTCCGGAAGCTTTATGGGTTCTCGAGGTTAGGGATTTCCCGCTGATTGTCGCAATAGACGCGCACGGTGAAAGCCTCTACAAGTAGAGTTTCCTTTTTTCGTTCAATGGAACAACGTTTTCCTCGTAGAACCTCCTCCATCTCCTCAACCTCTCCTCGACCTCTTCAGGCTTTACCCTAACCCTCGCAACGCCCTCCTTAATTGCCGCCTCCGCCACTGCCCTCGCCACCGCCGGGTGGACGTCGGGATGGAAGGGGGAGGGAATTATCTCGTCCTCGCTTGGCTCTATCACTGAAGCCATAGCCTTCGAGGCCGCTATTATCATTCCATCCGTTATCGTGCTCGCTCTGACGTCAAGGGCCCCCCTGAATATCGCCGGGAAACCGAGGAGGTTGTTCACCTGGTTGGGGTAGTCGCTCCTACCAGTGGCAACAACCCTCGCTCCAGCTTTTTTGGCCTCCTCGGGGAGTATCTCGGGAACCGGGTTGGCCAACGGGAAGACCACGGGGTCATCGGCCATTCTCTTTATCCACTCGGGTTTTATTACTCCCGGCCCAGGCCTCGTGAAGGATATGAGGACATCCGCCCCGCTCAGGGCCTCCTCGGGGCCACCCTCGATTCCCTCGCCGTTGGTTTTTGAAAGCAGCTCCCCTCTGTAGGGGAACAGCTCCTCCAGCGGGAGGTCCGGCGTTAAAACCCTCGGCTCGCCGTTCACAAGCTCCACCACACGGACGTTCTCGGGCTTCACCCCTGCCTCTGTGAGGAGCCCCAATGTGGCGAAGCCTGCAGCCCCTGCGCCGAAGAGGGCAACTGAGATCCCATCGAGCCGCTTTCCAACAACTTTTAAGGCGTTTATCAGGGCCGCTAAAACCACGCTCGCGGTTCCCTGCTGGTCGTCGTGGAAAACCGGCACCTCAAGCTCTTTTCTAAGCCGCTCAAGGATGTAGAAGCACTTCGGTGAGGCTATGTCCTCGAGGTTTATTCCACCAAAGGAGGGGGAAACGGCATTTACAACCTCGACAAACCTATCTGGATCCTTCTCAGCAAGGACGAGGGGGAACGCATCAACGCCACCAAAGGCCTTGAAGAGGAGCGCCTTTCCTTCCATGACCGGGAGCGCCCCAAGGGGCCCGATGTCGCCGAGGCCAAGGACTCTGCTTCCGTCGCTGACCACCGCCACGGTGTTGCCCCTGTTCGTGTACTCAAAGGCATCATCTGGGGTTTCGGCGATCTTCAGGGAGACCTCGGCAACGCCCGGCGTGTAGGCGAGGCTCAGGGTCTCTCCCGTGAGCGGGATTTTCGGGATAACCTCAATTTTGCCGTTGCCGGGAAAGTTGTTCCTGTGAAGGTCGAGCGGTCTCATATGATCACCGCCATCTGTTGCCATTCACAAGTTAAAAACCCACCGTCTCCAGTGGAAAATAAACTCAAATCTGCCCATCTATGAACGCACCTATCCCAAAACTTTTTAAAGCCTCTCCGCTTTTTCTACTACCGGGTGTGGGCCGGTAGCTCAGCCTGGTATGAGCGCCGCCCTCGCAAGGCGGAGGCCGCGGGTTCAAATCCCGCCCGGTCCACCAGACAAACTCTTGCTCGGCGGGCTTCTTGACAAAACCCGTTTCTAAAGCCCCCACGGAATTTCCCGGTTGAGGTCTTCACGCCCCGGACGTGTTCTCGGACTGCCATTTAGAATTTGGAGATTTACCAATATTTGTGGCAAAAACTCAGAAACTTAGTCAAATTTTGCATTGCGACATGGTAAATTACTTAAACAGTTTGTCGTTGTTATTATTTGGTGGGGATAATGGAATTTGACCTCCTGAAGGAGCTGGTCTCCATCGACTCCCCCTTTGGACATGAAGAGGAAATCTCTAGGTTCATCGCATCGTTTCTCGAAGAGCACGGTTTTGACGTGGAGCTGCTGCCCGTAGAGGGCTTCGGGGACGACGTGATAGCGTATCTGCCGGGCAGGGGATACACAGTTGTCCTCAACGGCCACATGGACACGGTTCGCCCCTCGCCAGGATGGACGCGGAACCCAAAGGGCGAACTTGACGGCGACAGGTTCTACGGCCTCGGAAGTGCGGACATGAAGGGTGGCCTGGCTGCACTCATGAGCGCATTCGTTGAGCTGGCCGAACTGCCCAAGAGGGAGAGGCCGAACGTAATCTTCACCGCGGTGAGCGACGAGGAGGGCTACTCAAGGGGTGCGTGGGAGCTCATAAAGAGCGGAAAGCTGGAGAATGCGGACCTTGTTCTCGTCGCTGAGCCAACAAATGAGACGCTGATGCTCGGGGCGAGGGGCAGGTTCGTCGTCCAGGTGGAGGTCTTCGGGAGAAAGGCCCACGCAGCGAGGCCCCACATGGGCATCAACGCCATCGAAGAGCTCGGGAGGTTCTTGGGGAGCCTGGGGAGGATACGCTTCAGGAGCCATAGAAAACTGGGCATTGGCTCCTACTGCACGCTTCACATCGAGGGTTCTGCCGACGGCCTGAGCGTCCCGGACTACGCCAGGGCGATAATAGACAGGCACGTAGTTCCGGGTGAGGAATGGGAGAGGGTTGAGAAGGAACTAATAGAGCTGGCAGAGAGGATAAAACTGAAGGGGGAGCTGAAGGTCACAAGGCTCGGGCGGCCAACGCCGGACATGCTCCCCTATACCGTGAGGGAGAACAACAGGTTCGCGAACCTCTTCAAGTCCGCCCACAGGTCGGTCCTCGGGCGCGAACCAGAGGTAACCTACGGGAAGAGCGTCGGCGACTTCAACTACTTCGGCACCTACCTGGGCAAGCCGACCCTCGTCTACGGCCCGGTTGGTGGCAGCTGGCACTCTCCCAACGAGTGGGTGAGTGTCGAGTCCGTAAGAAGGGTAAAGAGGGTCTACATCGAGTTCCTGAAGAGTCTAACCTGATGCGCTCCGCTATCCCTTGCAGAAAAGGGAAAGAAAGCTCAGAGCTTTCTTCCCACCAGGACACCAATGAGAAACGTCCCAAAGGCGATAACCGCCACTACCCCCAGCAACTCATCGGATTTTCCTGCTCCAGTGGCATCGACACTGGCGTTCGCCGGGGTTTCCGTTGGCCCCACCGCGTTGGAGGGGATAACTATCTGGGGAATCCCCGTAGTATTGTTCGGAACCTGCACCGTCGGTGTGGTCGTGCCGCCGATGAACAGCCCGGCCGTCTCCCTGGCGTACTGGTAGAATATCATCGCGTTCTGGAGGTCGTTGAGGCTGTTGTTCTCCTCTGCGCTCTTCTCGTAACTCTCGGCGAACTCGTAGTATGCCATCGCGAGTATCGGGGTTACGCCGTTGCTCTGAGCGATTCCTATGGCAGTCTTGGCGTTCTCCTTCATGGACTTCAACTTGTCCATCAGAACCGTCATGTTGTCTATACCGAGGGTATCGAGGAACACCTGGGCTTGGACGCGTGCCTCCATAGCGGTGAAGAGGGCCGCGGAGTATTTCCCATCCTCGTAGTACCGCTCCGCCTGCTGGATGCTGCCGCTCAGGTCTCCGCCCACGTTCCCGTACATCGACTCGATGTAGGTAACTATGAGGTTGGACTCGTCTATGTAATCCCTCGCCGTGGTCTTAACGGTCTCTCTGCTTATTTCTTCACCACCTGCGAACCTCTCACCGAGTTTCGCCCAGAACTCGGCGGTTTTGGCCCTTTCATAGGCGTAAGCGGCATCTCCAACGGCGTTCCAGTAGTCACCGGAGTAATAGTACTTCCAGGCCTCTTCGATGAGGCTCTTGGCCTGTTCCACCCTTTCCTCTGCAGCGGCTATTGCCTGCAGCATTGTAATGCCCCTTATGTTGACGCTTGAAACGGTGCTCTCGGAAGCGTTTATCTGGCTTTCGGCCCCTTTAAGAAGCTCCTGAACGTCATCTGGGGTTTTAACGTCCAGATACCAGTCCACGTGCCTTATGATTATCCTCGCTTGAAAGTCCTTGCTGAGGGCAGTGTAGTACAATCCATCGTCTATCGACTTCTTTGACTGGTTGAGTATGTCCTTAGCCTCGTTGAGAGCCTCCATGAGGGTCGCGTAGGTTCCGTAGCCCACGTCGCTATCCTTTAGCTTCTGGAGAGTCTTCTCGTAGTAGTCGGTCGTGTTCTCGTAGTCCTTCAGCGCGTCGTCTTTGAGGAATGAGGTGTCGATCTGGGTGTATGAGGGTGCCTCGGGCCTTGGAATCCTGTGTCCGGTGAAGTAGTAAACGGCGTCGTATATGTCCTTGATTTCGATCACCGTGAGTCCCCAGCGCTCCTTGGCATACTGGACGACGTCAACCCTCTTCGTTTGGGTGTTTATCTCGACTATTCCACCGATCTCCCTCTTCTGGGTTTCCTGGACGTACTGTATCCTCTGACCCTCTGGAATGAGGAACAGTTCGGCTCCAACGTCGTGAGCTGCTGAAGCTTTCTCAAGGATTCCTCCGACGGGGCCTATTGTGCCGTCGGGGTTTATCATTCCAGTCATCATCACCTTCGGGTTGACGGCCCAGCCCTCGAGTGCCGCTATTATCCCGACGGTCATTGTTCCTCCAGCGGAGGGGCCGCCTATGATCGGTGAATCGGCCCTTATATGGATGAAAACGTCGTACTTGCTCATGTCAACCCCAAGCACCTTGCCCGCTATCTGGGCCGCGAGCCTCGCGCTCGCCTGCATGTCGACCTCTGCCAGCGGCCATGTCTCGACGTAGACGTGGCCGGTTCCCGGTGCTACGGTTATGACGAAGTCGGTCGCCACGCCGGTGAGCTCTCCGTTTGAAGTCCTGGACACCGCAGGGGCTTTCAGCACAACGGTGTGTCCCTCTGAGGGGCACTGCGCGGCGGTGAACCCTGTAACAGGAAGGAGCAGCATCAGAACAAACGCCATTGCTGCCAGTCTCTTCATTCATTCACCCCCTTTTGAGTGAACGTGGCGTTTAATAAAGCGTTTGTGGTTCATTCTTGAAATTGAAGGGGCTTTCACCAAACGTCGGTGAATTTTGATGTTTTGGATAAGTGTAACAAAAGCTTTAAAAACTTCCCACCTCTCCCCGGTTGGGGAGGAGTATGGACATCTTCAATAAACTCATCCAGAGGAAGTTCAGGGGCATTGCAGGCGAAAGGTACGAGGAAATAGCAAAACGCTACCGCGAGTTCCTCCTTCTTCCCGAGGAGTTCGTCCTCCCGGAGGTCCGCTCCATACTGATGCCTATAGACAGGTTCTCGGGGGAGATACCAGAGAGCCTCTATGAGACGCTCAGCGCCTATATAGAAGCGAAAGTAACCGTGGTTTACATCTCGGAGAAGAAGACCCTCAAGATAATAGAGGAGACCCTGGGAAGAGAGGAGGCCGAGAGGCTGAGGAATGCCAAGATGGAGTTCGCCGAAAAGCTTTCTGGGGAGATAGCCTCCAGGCTGGAGGGCCTTGGCCTCCGTGTGGAGCGCAGGCACTTCCTCGGGAGCAAGAGCGACGACATAATCTCACTCCTCAAAGACGAGGATTTTGACCTCCTCGTTGTGTCGAGGAGCTACGGGTCAGAGGTAACCAAAACATCCCCAATAAGCCCCATCGTCCTCAGAATAGTCCAGCACGTTGAAAAACCGGTGATAGTTTGGTGATGCCTGCCGGGGTGATGACCATGGAACAGAACATCATGGCGGCAATGGCGGTGACGGTATTCCTGTTCACCTACGCCCTCATAATCAGCGAGAGGGTTCACAGAACCGTCGCTGCCCTCTTCGGCGCGGCGGTAGTTCTCTTCATTCGGATAGTACCATGGGAGAAGCTTCCAGAGTACCTCGACCTCGACACACTCTTCCTGCTAATCGGAATGATGATAATAGTCAACACCGCAAAGGAGAGCGGCCTCTTCGAGTTCATAGCCATAAAAACGGCCAAGTTCGCAAAGGGGGACCCCATGAGGGTCCTCCTGATGTTCTCGCTGGTCACCGCGCTGGTGAGCTCCGTCCTGGATAACGTGACGACAGTCCTTCTCCTAACGCCAATGCTCCTCTACATAACCAAGCTCATGGACGTGAACCCCGTTCCTTTCCTCCTATCCGAAGTGTTCGCCTCTAACATCGGCGGAACGGCGACCCTCATTGGTGACCCGCCCAACATCATGATAGGCTCCGCCGCTGGGCTGAGCTTCAACGATTTCCTCCTCAACATGGGGCCCATAGCAGCGGTCGACCTCCTGCTTTCGTTGGGCATGATATACCTCCTCTACCGGGGAACGATGAGGGTTACCGGGGATAAGAAGGACAGGATACTCTCTGCGATCGAAGGATTGAGGGAAGATGAGGCAATAAGGGACTACCAGCTCTTCAAGAAGTCGGTAACTGTCATCATCGGCGTCGTGGTCCTCTTCTTCATTCACGACAGGCTTGGCATCGAGCCGGCGGTGGTGGCCCTCTTCGGGGCGTCGACGCTGCTCCTGTGGAGCAGGATGGAGCCGGATGAGATACTCGAAAAGGTCGAATGGACGGCGATATTCTTCTTCGTCGGCCTCTTCATCCTAGTGGGTTCCCTGGTCCAGACGGGGGTCATAAATGACGTGGCCCGGTGGGTAACAGGTTACATAAGCGGCACAGGAGAGGCCCTCTTCATAATAACATGGTTCTCCGCCATCGCCTCGGCCATCGTGGACAACATACCGCTCACCGCCGCCATGATACCCCTGATAAAGGCCATGGGGAGCTCCATGAACATCTACCCCCTCTGGTGGGCCCTCTCGCTTGGAGCATGCCTGGGGGGCAACGGCACGGCGATAGGTGCGAGTGCCAACGTCGTCGTAATTGGAATAGCCTCCCGCGAGGGGGTGAAAATAACCTTCATGGACTTCCTGAAGGTCGGCGTCATCGTGATGTTCACTACCGTGGCGGTTGGAATGGGACTCCTCTGGGTGAGGTATATAGGGGTGTGATGTTATGAGGATACTCGTACTCATAGACGGTTCGAAGTGGAGTCAGAAGGCGGCCCTCCACGCTATAGCCATAGCCAAGAGAAAGAGGGGGAAGGTTATCCTCTTCTCCGTGCTTGACAGGAGGGAAGCCAAGGCCATGGCCTTTAACATGGGACTCATCAGTGAGAACCTCAAGGATATCCAGAGGTTCGAGGAGACGATATGGAAGGACATGAAGAAGGGCATCAGGGACATCATGTCCAACCTCCTTGAGTTCTGCCAGGAGCAGGGCGTGAACTGCTCATTCAGAATAGTCGAGGGCTCTGCCAGGGACAAAATCCTCGAGGAAGCGAACTCCGGAGACTACTCCCTCGTAGTGATGGGTGCCTACGGGAGGAGCGGAAAAACGAGGATAGGCTCCTTGCTCGAGGAAGTGGTTGGCCTCATAGAGCCGCCTGTGATGGTGGTTCGCTAACGCCTCCAGAGCGAGAGGAGCAGCAGGACAAGGACTGCGGCCTCGAGAACCCCTGTGACCAGGCCGACATCTTTTTCTATCCACGAGGCCAGCTTCAGGGCCTCTATCACCTTCTTCAGGGCGAAGATCAGGAATGCTATCAGGAGGTAGAGCGCCGGACGGAGGTGGCTCTTCCTGTAGGCCACAGAGGATATCCCCGCCAGGACGAGGGAGAGTGCGATAGTCACGGCAACGAGCAGTATCTCCATCATTTCTCATCACCCACACTCGTGAGCAGGTCTATGAGACCGTCCGCCAGCCTCTCCCACAGGCTGGGTCTGTACTCCCTTATCAGCCTGACAACGGTTTCAGGGTCGTATGAGAGGGTGTAGACCACGTTTTTTCCGCTCCTTTCAGCCTTCACTATTCCCAGCCTCACGAGCTCGCTCATGTGGTAGCTCACCGTGGGCTGGCTGAGGCCCAGGGTCTCGGCGAGCTCTTTCTGACCCATCGGGCCCTCCATCAGGAGCAACAGGATTCTCCTCCTTGTATCCGTGGATATAGCTATGAGGAGCCTCTGGGCGTCTTCCTCCAGCCCCCTGGGAAAGATGTAGCGCCTCCTGCCCGCTCTCCTCGAAAATATCCTGCCCTCCTTCTCCAGCTTCCACAGGTGGTACTGGAGGTCGCCTATGCCGACTCCCAGCTCTCTAGCCAGCTCCCTGAAGGTTATCCCCGGCTTCGCCCTGATGGCATCGAATATCTCACTTCGCCTCTCCATAGGCAACACTTAAACCATTATGGTTCATCCCTCTATGAGAACCCATATAAGCCCCTCCCTTTTATGTCCACCGGTGAGGATCATGGAGAAACTCGTGAGAACTGCCGAGGAGCTGGCGGGACGTTACGGTATACCATATTATGAAATAAGAATAACACGCGTTACTGCTTCACACCTCAGCATGGGGAACGGCCAGCTCGAGGAGCTCTCGCTCAACACCGAGGTCGGCATCGGCGTCAGGGCCTTCAACGGGGCGTGGGGCTTCTCCAGCGCCAACGACATTGGGCGAGCCGAGAAGGCCATCGAAACGGCGATGAAAATAGCAAAGCTCTCAAAGGGAAACTCCAAGATTTATACAGGAGACCCCATCGTGGACAGGGCGGAGATGCCGGTTAAGAAGCCATTCACCGACGTGGAGATCGAGGAGAAGCTGGCCCTCGTAAAGGAGGCAAGCTCGCTCTTAACTGGAGAAAAAATCGTCAGCAGATCCGTTTACTACGGAGACGGCGTTAAGAAACAGCTTTACCTCAACTCACTCGGGAGCGAGATAGAGACGGTAGTTCCGAGGATACGCTTTGGCTTTTCGGTCACGGCCAAGGAGAACGGCGAGATGCAGACCTACTGGAAGAGCTTCGGTGGGACGACCGGCTGGGAGCTTGTTGAGGGAATAGACTTACCACAGTGGACGGAGTTTGTGAGGGAGAAAGCCATTTCGCTCCTCCACGCCCAGGCTCCCCCTTCGGGGGTCTTTGACGTGATAATGGACCCTGAGCTTACCGGCGTCTTCATCCACGAGGCCCTCGGTCATGCGGTCGAGGCCGACTCCGTCAAGAACGGCGACAGCATCTTGGCCGGAAGGCTCGGGGAGAGGATAGCGGTTGAAAACTTAAACGTCGTGGACGACCCAACACTGCCCGGCAAGTTCGGCTCCTACATCTACGACGACGAGGGGATTAAGGCAAAGCGCGTAGAGCTGATAAAGGACGGAATTTTGGTAAACTACCTGAACGACCGCGAGACCAGCGCTTTACTTGACCTCGAACCGAACGGCCACGGGAGGGCCCAGGGCTACGCCTACCAGCCGCTCGTGAGGATGGGCAACACCTACGTCGAGCCCGGCGACTGGAGCCTTGATGAGATGCTTGGAGAGGTCAAGAACGGCCTCTACATGATAGGTGATAAGGGGGGCCAGGTCGACACCGCCGGCGGGACGTTCACATTCGGGGCGAAGGAGGGTTACATCATCGAGAACGGCGAGATAAAGGCCCAGGTGAGGGACGTCGCGCTCTCAGGCAAGATTCTGGAAGTGCTTAAGAACATCAGGGCAATCGGAAAAGACACTAAAATCGAGTTCCCCGGCTACTGCGGCAAGGGCCAGGTCGTGCCGGTCGACGACGGCGGGCCCCACGTCCTCACGAGGGCTTTGGTTGGGGGCATGCGTTAGTCGTTCTCCGTTTCTTTTGTTACCGTCGTTTCTTCAGTTATCACCTCGACGACAGCCCAGCCCTTCCAGCCGTCCCCACCGAAGGCGACTATGTAGAGGTAGTATGTCTTTCCCAGAGTTACTTCGGAGGTGTCAATCTTGACCTCGAAGGCCTCGTTCTTTCCTGGCTTCACCTCAACAGTTTCCGGCGTTATCTCGACTTCCAGTTCGGAAACCGGCTTCAGTCCTGATTCTAAGGCTTTCCAGGCGTACTGGACAAATATGTCGGCGAGGTATGCTTTGAGCTCCACTTTTCCGCCGTAGTAGCCGGTGGTGTCGCTCCCGTTCCCAGACGAGACCCGATACTCCCTGGCAAAAATTATTCCCTTTAGAATGGCTGTTCTGTTAACTGGAATCACCAGGCCGTAGTGATCCATCATAACCTCACCGTCCCCGATGAGAACGTTGCCAGCGTTGAACTCACCGTAGCCGGGATGAATATTCCGCGATTCGGTCGGTTCAGTTGCCGTGCCTGCAGGACCGCCGATGCATCCGCTCACCGGGAGCATTAGGGCAATCGTCAGGGCAAGCAGAACAGTCCGCCTCATGATCCCACCGTTCTTAGTTCCCAAAGGGGCACTTAACACTTCCCACCGCTTCAATCCACTTTGAAGCCGTCGGAGCAAAAGGGTGTATACCCAAGGTTTAACTTGGTATTTGGCGGTGAAGATGGCAACAATAGATGTTGATATTATTCAAGACGTTGAGGTCCTCCTGAGGAACCTCAACGGCTACGAGCTTCTCAGCTACGCCATATGCAACGAGGAGTGCGGGGCCGAGAGCTACGAGTGGCTGTCCGGCCGTGTCGAGGGCATACTCGTCGACGAGTTCAAGCACCTCGCGAAGGAGAAGAGGAAGCAGGCGGCTCAGATAAGGGAGCTCTTCAAGAGGCTGTACCCCAACATGGATCCCCTGAAGTTCAACGCTCCCCCGCTGGACACACTCCCTGTGTGCGGCGAGATGATGGGGGTGGAGGACGTCGAGAAGGCCCTCGCCATAGCCCTCCTGTCGGAGGCCATAGGCAAGGACGTTTACAGGAAGCTCCAGAGGATGACGGGTGACGAGGAGACCGCGGAACTGTTCGGAAGGCTGGCGGAGATAAAAGAGGAGGCCTACAAGCGGCTCCTCGAGTTCTACGAGACGATGATTGAGCGGTGAGTCGAATACCTTTTAAGCTTCCGCCGGAAGTTACCCCGGGTGGGCCGATGATAGACGAGCTGGTCGCGATACTCGAGGGAAAGAACGTCGAGTGGGAGATCTACTGGGAGATGGGCAGGGGAGGCTCCTTCAAGATAGAGCGCGAGAAAGTTGAACGCTCCCAGAGGAAGTTCTACTCCGGTGTGGGCCTCAGGATAGGGTACAGAGGTAGGCTGGGCTTCTCCTACATTACCGGCCTGAACCACGATAGGAAAACCCTCGAGGACTTCGTTGAGAAGACGATTAATCTGGCGAGGGTGAGCGAGGTTCCCTTCGTCGGTTTTCCTGAACCTGGAAAGCCAGCTGCGGTTGAGAACCTCTACGACCGCAGGATAAAGGAGATGCCCTTCGAGGAGGCCTATTCATTAGCCTCTGACTTCGCTAGACTGATGGCCGAGCTCAAGGGTGCCTCCACCCTCTCGGGTTCCCTCGCATTTGGTGTGAACACCTACGGCTTGGTGAACTCCAATGGTGTTGAGCTGGAGGGTCGCTCGACCGGGATGAGCGCCTCGGTATACGCGGTCCTTGGCACCGGGACGGGCTCCTACTACCAGTCATACCGCTCGCTCCAGCCGCTTGAAGAACTCGAGAAGGGTATTCGCGAGGCCCTCCGCGATGCGGAGATGAGCGCGAGGGCAAAGCCCATTGACGGCCACTTCGGAGAGGTTCTCCTCGAGCCGGATGCTTTTCAGGCGGTTCTCTCGATATTCCTTGAGAACGTCTTCGGTGACAGCATCTACTTCAGGAGGAGCAGGTTCTCATCGCCGGGTGAGACGGTGGGGAGCGAGTGCTTGACCATCCTCGACGACGCCACTCTTCCAGCCGGCTCCGGTAGCTATCCCTTCGACGGTGAGGGCGTTCCGGGTAAGAGGACGGTCCTGATTGAGGACGGTGTTCTTAAATCGTTCCTCCTCGACTTCACCTATGCGTCTTTCCTCGGCATGGAGAGCACGGGGAACGCGGTCAGGGACTTTAGGACAAAGCCCCACATAGGGACGAGCAACCTCCTCGTTGAACCCGGGAAAGAATCGCTGGAAGACTTCGAGGGGATTGTTGTCAAGGATGTCTTCGGCGAGCACACCGCAAACCCGGTGAGTGGGGACTTCTCGCTGACTGTAGGGCTCGGCTACGTCGTGAAGAACGGTGAGATCAGGCCTTTCCGGGATAACATGCTCTCTGGCAACGTCTTCGAGCTCCTTCGTTCGGTGAGCGCTGTGGGTAAGAGACCCCTCCGCAGGGGCTCCTTCGTCTCGCCGAGGGTTCTGACGAGTGCCAGGATAGTGTGAAAATCTGCGCTCCTCGTTAACCTTTTATACTTTGACGTTGCAAAAATCATGAGGGTGGTGTGCAACATAGCACTTCAGGCTGTTGACTCAATCCTGTTCGGCCTCAGGTCCGGCGAGACGGTTCTCGTTGAGTACGGTTCGACTTCTTCCCCGGAGCTTCTCCTCTACCTGATATGTCGCAGGTGCGGGGACAGGCGGAGGCCGGTTCTCCTGGACGACATCTCCGACTCGTTTGCCGAGGCGCTCACCAGGCTTGAACTCGTGGGCCTCAACCTCGAGGGGCTCTCCAACGTCCCCGTGATAAAGATCGGCGGCAATCGCGACGTCGGGAGCGTGTTCGGTCGCGTTGAGGTGGACAAGCACTCCCTCGACACAAAGTACTACGATAGGCTCTACTTTAGCGCCGCTGAGCAGGAACTTGTCTTAAACCCCGTCCTGGGCTTTCACAAGTTCTTCCTTGTGATACCCGACAGGGAGCTTCTCCGTCTCATCAGAAACATCTCCACCTTTGTCGGTAGAAGTGGTAGGGCGGCGGTGTACCTGGTCAATAGGGATGTAGTCGAGAGGAGCCAGTTGAGTGGTCACTACCACCTGTTCCGGGAGATCGCCACCACCATTGTTTCCATCGAGCAATCTGGGGATGGCTACGTTGGTGGGGTTCCGAAGGCAGCGGATGACGGGCTTAGGGGCGTCAGAATACCAATGCCGTAACGTTTATAGATTTCCCTTCTTTATCACCCTCGGTGATATGGTTTGAGAAAGCATTTGGGTCCAATAGTCCTGCTATTGGTTTCATTACTCCTTTTTTCTCCCATGGTATCCGCTTACACCTACCTGGTTCCGGAGAGGGGTGTGATCTACCAGGTCATGGTCGACAGGTTCTACGACGGCAACGGCTCCAACAACGGGCCTTTCTATGACCCTGACCACAAAAACTACCGCCTCTACTGGGGCGGCGACCTGGAGGGCCTCACCGAGAAGCTCGACTACATCAAAAGCCTCGGTGTCTCGATGATATGGGTCTCACCGCTGAACGACAACATAAACAAAATGGCCCATGGAAGCGCCCCCTACCACGGCTACTGGACGAGGGACTACAAGGGGATAGACGAGCACTTTGGGGACTGGAACGACTTCAGAGAACTGGTTGAGGAAGCCCAAAAGAGGGGAATCTGTGTAATCGTTGACTACGTGCCCAACCACGCCGGTCCCGCCACCGACGGCGAGTTTGGTGCCCTCTACGACAACGGAACGAAGGTCACCGACTACTATGAGGACACCAAGAACGCCACCGTGAACCCCATCACCGGAATTAGGGAGGCCATCTACCACCACAACGGCAACATCTTCCGCTGGGAGGACATCCCGCTCAAGTATGCGAACCTCTACGGTTTGGCCGACTTCAACCAGCTTAATCCCTGGGTCGACTCCTACCTCACGGAGGGGGCCAAACTCTTCGTCGAGAACGGCGCCTGCGGCCTCAGGATCGACGCGGTCAAGCACATGGAGCTCGGCTGGCTCGAGAGCTTCTACCTCAGGCTCTACTCGGAGAGGCCGCTCTTCATCTACGGCGAGTACTACTCCCTCTCGACTGACAGGACGGAAGACCTACACGAGCTCTACCGCTACTCCAACGTCTCGCCGGTTCTCGACATACCGATAAGGGAGGACATCGTGAGAACCTTCGGCTTCGTCGGGAGCTTCGAGACCCTCGCGGGGGAGCTTGAGAGTTATTACTCCATCTTCGTCTATCCAAACAAGCAGGTGAACTTCCTCGACAGCCACGACCTGGTTCGCTTCCTCAACGAGGCAAAGCGGGATGACGCTTTGGAGCGCTTCCACATGGCCCTTGCTTTGACGATGACGCTCCCCGGAATCCCGGTTATCTACTACGGCGACGAGAGCTACCTCGTGAGCAAGGACGGAAAGGGAGATCCCTACAACAGGCCGATGATGGTCTTCAACAACTCCACAGAGGCGGCGCGCATCATAAGAACGCTGGCGGAGCTTAGGAAGACCAACGACGCTTTAGCCTTTGGAGACTTCAAAACTCTATACGCGAACTATTCTGTCTGGGCCTTTGAGAGAACCTTCGGAACCCATAAACTTCTCGTCGTCATGAACAAGGGCTCCCCCTCGAACCTCACACTGAGCCTCGACTGGCCGGACGGAGCTTACAGTGATGCCCTCTACGGTGCTGGGATGACTGTAAAGGGCGGAAAGGCCATGCTAACTCTCCCGAAGAACAGCTTCTACGTCTTCCACATCAAGCGCCCGCAGGACGGGCCGCTTATAGGCTCTCTAACCCCCTACGTAGCCCAACCGGGTCAGGAAGTCCTCATTGGTGGTGCCGGTTTCAGAAGCTCTGGAAGGGTTCTCATCGGCGGAGAGGAGGCAGAGGTGCTCTCGTGGAGCCCCAGCGAGATACTCGTCCGCGTTCCGGAGGTTGAAACCTCCTCCGCCTGGGTGGATGTCACGGTCGAGGCCGGCGGAAAGAGAAGCAACCCGGCGAAGCTCCGCTACTACTCCGGCAGCGATATCCCGGCGCTGGTCGCTTTCAATGCCAGTAACTTCACAGGTAAGCTGTGGATAGTAGGAAACATCTCCGAGCTTGCCGAGCCGAGGCCCCTCTTGGAGTCCTCGACAGGTTACTATTTCACCGTCGTTCCCCTACCGAACGGGACGGCCTTCTCGGTCAGGCTCTACAGGGGCTCTGCCTGGGAGGAGCTCGAACCTCTGAACGTCACACTCTACGGGGTCGGCAACAGAACAGTCCTCCTGAAGGCCGAGCCGGAAGGGCCGCCAATCACGTCCTCCCCGGTGGAGCCCTCCCTCTCAGAGTCTCCGGGGAACATGCCGGGGGGCTGGCCTGCTAAAGCCATCTACGCCTCTCTGGCCGTTCTTGTGGTTCTGGCCATTGGGATGGCGTGGAGAAAGATGCGCTAAATCTGCTCCAACAGCCTCTTTCTTTTCTCCTCATACTCCTCCTGGCTTATAACGCCCATGTCGTAGAGTTCCTTCAGCTTCTTGAGCTGCTCCATTGGGTCTTCCTTCTCCTCCTTAACAACGGGCTGGGCAGGCTGGTAGGCCGGCATCGTTCTCGTTATGAACTCCTTTGGCTTCTTCAATACCCATGTCTCACTTGTGAGTTTCTTATTGACCTCGATGGATACAGGCTCCACCGCTATAGCGTTGAGGGCGTCTTTGATGGCGTTTATCGCCTTCCTAGCCTCCTCCTTGTTCATCCAGCCGAGCTTGAGGGTTATGTTCTCCTCCCCCTCTATTATGAACTCCGACGACATTATCCCGAGCTTCACCGTGACCTGCTCCAGCTTCTGGTATGGGAGCGCCTTGAGGTCGTATCTCCCTAAAACTTTCTCGTCGAGGTAGATTATCCTCCTGTTCGTCACGAGGAGCCACTTTGGCTTCTCCATGCTTATCTTCTTCCTTATCGAGAAGAGAACATCCTCATTGGGCTCCAGGTGCCTCAGAACTGACTTCGGTAGCTTGGGGTTTTCCTCTTTTCCCACATTAATCACCTTAGAGATAATTAGTCGGAGGTTGTATATCACCCTTTCCCTGCCAGAAACCTCTTAACGCCAAACTCATAGACACTCCAAGGTGATGTTATGGACTTTGAGAGAAAGCCCCTCATAGGGATGGTTCACTTAAAGCCCTTACCTGGCTCCTACCTCTACGACGGCGACCTTGATGGGGTAATTGAAGCCGCACTGAGGGACGCGAAAACGATTGAAAAAGCCGGCTTCGACGCGGTTATGGTCGAGAACTTCGGTGACGTTCCATTCCCAAAGTACGTTGACAAGACGACGGTTGCGGCTTTCACGGCAGTAGTTAAGGAAATCCGAGACGAAATCAGCCTTCCACTCGGGATAAACGTCCTCCGCAATGATGGCATCGCCGCTTACTCGATAGCCTACGCCGTAAAGGCTGACTTCATAAGGGTGAACGTGCTGAGCGGTGTGGCTTATACGGACCAGGGAATTGTAGAGGGCATCGCCCACGAGCTTGCAAAGCTCAGAAAACTCCTCCCAAGCAAAATCCGGGTCTTCGCCGACGTCCACGTCAAGCACGCCGTTCACTTCGGGGACTTCGAGGATTCCCTGATGGACACTGTTGAGAGAGGTTTAGCCGATGCCGTCGTCGTCAGCGGAAAGGCAACCGGAAAACCCGTCGATCTGGAAAAGCTGGCTTTAGCTAAGAGGATTTCACCGGTTCCGGTTGTGGTCGGCTCAGGAACCACATACGACAACCTTCCTGAGCTGTGGGAGTACGCGGACGGCTTCATAGTGGGGACGTGGATCAAGCGGGATGGAAAGGTCGAAAACGAAGTTTCTCTTGAGCGGGCAAGAAAACTGGTCGAGCTGGCGAAAGAACTTCGGGAATGAAGCTTCGGCATTTTACATTAATTTTATCCGAATTTTCTTTTCCGAAAGTCTTATTACTCATGAGTGCGTAATACTATGATAAGACCATCCCGCTTTTCTTTTTCGCGAGATGGATTTCGACGGGAGTCCGTGAGGGCTTGTAACTCCCACGGCCACTGGTAGTCGGTGCTCTATCTCGCCTTTGCGGTTTCTCCCGGAAAAGGAGGCGAGATGTGTGGGAAATAACAAAATCCTTTGGAGTATAGCATTTACCCTCTTCCTTATCGGCTCCACTGCCTTTTACGCGCTGGCCCTTTCTCCCCCGAGTCTGTCAGGGACGGGGGTGAACGTCGTCAGCAGTGGCCGGGGGACTTCGCAGGACGGGGGGGAGTACGTACTGGTTTACGGGAACGGAACGTACGGGGACATCGACTACGAGGTTTACACCTGGATGGTCCGGTATCCCCCGTCCGAGACTGACAACATGGACTACCACCTGAGTAGCTGGCGGTTGAAGTCAATCATCACCGCGGAAAGTTACCTCAACATGTATGTTGAAGACGCACTCATGAAGAGCAAAAGCAACAGCACTGAATTCTACTTCTTCCAGGAGAACCACGTGATCATCCTCAACAGCACCGTGAGCAAGAACGGCCAGCTCATAAGCTCGCGGGTTGAGAACAGGTCCATCAAGTTGAACCCGAAGTTTGCGTATATCCGCTACGCGGTTTTCAACAACTACGTGGTCGTTGTAGAGGTCTTCGGCCACTGGAAGTCCCTGACCGTGGATGACCCCCACGATGAGTTTGCCCAGATTGTGTGCTACCCGGACGAGTTCAACAGAACCGTCTGTGATGAGACATTCCTGGCGGAGGAGTATGATTCCTACGAATCATCGATAGACCCCTCCAAGATCGGGGTCATGGGCAAGTCCCTCGGCGGCGTGCTCTCGAGGAACGTTCTCAACGCGGTTCTGAACCATATAAAGTCCTCGCCCTCTCCACCCCAGGTGACCAAAGTGACCATAATTGATGAATCGGGGAACGGCGTTGACGTCAAGCCCGGCTACCTCGGAAATGTTCCCTTCACCGAGGAGGACGTGAAGAACGGGGTGAAGCTCACCTTCATGTTCCACACCTTTGACGAGAACGCGAACGTTAATTCCTACTCCTTCTCCTACTCAGGGCCCGGCGGACCTGCGAGCGGGGGTGCGATGGTGTTCAACGACATCATGGAGTTCTACTCCTTCGCTGCCAACTCTCCGAACAGGACGCTTGCCTACACCTACGCCGGCTGGGTCACCAACGCCTCCGGGGGCGTCGTTGTCCAGGTTTACATCCCGCCCGGAAAGCTCAAGGAAGGACCCTTCTGCGTGGCGGTAAACGTCAACGACGGCGACGGTAGTGCAACTGCCGAGGTGAGCTGGACGTTCGTCCCCAAAGATTCCCAGGCAGGTTCACCCGGCTACTCCGTGAAGATAACCGCCCCCCGGAACGGGGCAACGCTCAAGCAGATCTTCGACGGCTACTTCACGATGTCCCTCCTGGCTGACGTGAATGGGAGCGGCGCTAAGGATCTCTACGCGGTTGTAACACTCCCGGATGGCTCCAAAAAGCGCGAAGCTGTTATGGGAGGCACCATCGCGGACATCATAGATGTAAGCGACCCGACGGTGAAGGGCGGAACGGTCAGGGTTGACCTCTACGGCACGGTGAACGGCACCAGGAAGCTCCTCGCATCTGACTCCGTAAGGGTCAGCTTCGTCTCCAAAGAGGTTCCAGGAGACAACATCGACAACGACCTCGACGGCCTGGTTGACTGCGACGACCCTGACATAGCGGCCTGCGACGCCTGCATCCAGCAGAAGAAGCTTGAGTGGGCGGAATCGCTAATGAACAGGCACATATCCTACATCCAGAAGATGATGGAGGTCTCCCCGGAGATGAAGTCCGTCTACGAGATTTACATCGACCACCTCCACGAACTCCACGACAATTACAAAGACGATCCGGACAGGATGGTCAAGGAGATGAACGACTACATGGAGGCCAAGGTCTACGCCAACCAGAAGATAAACAGCTACCTGAGCATCTTCAAGGACGACCCAGAGAAGAGGCACCAGCTCAGGCTTATAGCGGAGGAGTACCGCTACGACCCGATAATGCGCGACATCAAGATGAAGGACTTCATATACAGGAACGCCCAGAGCGTGGCCGAGAGAACCGCGATTACCAACGCGATAATAACCGGCGTAATAGAGCCGCCGCAGTGGCTCGTCGGCGGCCAGTACGGTTCTGGAGGAGCAATCGATTGGGCGCACTTCGTAGCTTCTAACTTTGAGAAAGTTGGAGACACCGTGAAATTCAAGGGGAACGCCAAGGTGAAGATGCTCAGAACGCCCGCAACCGTCTATCTCGTTGCCCTCGACGCGAAGGCCTTGATGGACCAGGCGAGGGAGCTTCAGAAAATGAACCTGCCCGAGAACACTAAAGTCTCGATAATCGTCCTCGACGGGGCGACGAAGATAGGAAAGCTCCTCGACCCGACGGGCTACTTCGGCAACATGGCGGACGCTACTTTGGGTGCCATCGTAAACCTCAGGAAGAAGATAGAGGAGCGCAACCAGGGATGGTTCACCTGGAACGGCTACGTCCTCCACGAAACAGCTATACCGGGAGTCTACGAGGACTACGAGACCGGCAAGAAGTTCAGGCGCGTTGATGGCGGTTGGCTGAGCTCACCGAACTTCGTGGAGGTGGGGACCAATGGGTAAACTCACCGTCTTAATCGTTCTCCTGCTACTTATAGGGCTTTACGTCTACTACACGAACCCCCACATAATAGACGACCTCACCCGGGGGGTCGACGACTTCAGAAACGGCTCCCCTGGTTCCGGGGGAGATTCCGGTAGGGGGACTCAGACCGAAACTCAGACCGGGGCAGGGAGCGGAGGAAGCTTCGGAGGGACCGGCTGGGTCGCGAACAACACCACTGGCTCCCCGGAGGTTTACATAGGAGACAACTTCGCGGCCGTGCCGGTTAATTCGAGCTACATTCTCTTCGCCGACAGGAACAAGGACGGAAAGATCGATGCGGTGTACATGGACACAACGGGCGACGGGAACTACGATACTGCCTACCTCGACGAGGACTACAACGGGAAGACCGACACGTGGAAGACGACCTTCAACGGCGTCTCCTCCTACTCGTGGGACGTTACCGGTGACGGGATCCCCGACGTCTACGACACCAACGGCGACGGGAAAGTCGACGCATGGGATTTGAACTCAGACGGCGTCATAGACGAGAGAGACGTTGACTACGATGGGAACCCTGATCTCCACGACTACAACTTCGACGGGGTCTTCGACGAGTTCCAGACCAACGTGACCTTCGCCCCTCCGGAGAGCAGAAACACCTCCGGAACCGGCGCAGCCGGCTTCTCCTGCCCCGACAACGAGGAAGACGCCTACAGGCTCTACGTGCAGGCCTACAACAACGTGACACAGCTAATGGCTGAGAACCAGTCGTCGAGCGACGAAGCTAAGAGGGCCTACGACATCTACCTGAAAGCGAGGGAGTGCTACGAGTCATTCTCGTCCTCAACGACCTCATCCTCGGGCCCGGTAACTGGGACGCTCGGGAAAATCCATAGGGTAACGCTCGACACCGACGGGGCCATGGCGGTCAAGTTCTCGACCGGCGAGGTCAAAGCGAGCTGGACTAGCGGCTGGGAGGACGTTGATCTCTCCGCCGAACCCTGGTGCGTCGACTATCCCGCCCTGCTCGGCCACTACGTTGACATCGGCGAGATGAGCTTGGATGAAGTTACCATAAACGACATTCCCTCCTCGGGCTATCCGAGCAGTGAAGTGGGCGAGGAGGTAAAGGCCGGCCACGTTTATGTCAATAAAAACTCGGACGGAACCTACACCGTCTTCGCCCTCGTGAGCCACGAGAAGACCGGCGACTGCTCTCACAGGATAACGATAGCATACAGGAACGTGGAGGGCTGAGGATGGAGGGCGAACCCCTCACGGGCTTCCACGTTTTCGGGCCGCTCCTTGGGTTTTTCATTTTTTGGCCATCCTCGCCTTAGTTCTCTGGGCGGTGTGGCGGCTGGTAAAGTGGATAGCCGCCGGAAGGTGATAGTATGGGACTCATCAAAAAACTGGTCGTTGGCTTTTTCCTGCTCCTGTTCATAGGCGCAGTGGGTATCTTCGGCATGCAGTACTATTATCTCAACACCTACGATAAGGTGCCCGTCGAGGTCAAGACCGAAACGGTGAGCGGCGACGTCTTCTACCTCTCGCACGTCCTTCCCGCGGGCAAATACTACATCAACGCGAGCAGTGAGGGGACGGTGGAGAAGATAGTAATACTCGACGAGAAGGACAACGTTCTGACCGAATCCGAAACTAACAGCATGATATACGGCTCAAGCAAGCCTTTCCAGGTCAGGGTTGAGTACAAGGCCCCGCTGAACGTTGATTCCTACAGGGTCAGCGTCGGCATATACAGGCTTGAGAAGAAGTGATCCTTTCGTTTTTTCAATACGGAAAAAGGAGGAATGAGTATGAGAAAGTTCATCTTTGCCCTGCTCGCGGTGACCCTCTTGGTCACCGTGGCGGGCTGTGAAAACCCGGACACGAACGTGAGCACGGAGAAGACCCTCACGATAAACGAGGTAACCGTTCACTACTCCGGCGATGTGTCGCTCTCCCAGGCTAAGGCAGTTCTGAACTTCGTCCGCGACAACTTCCAGATAAACGGGGAAACTGACGTCTACGTCTCCAAGAGTGGGGATTCCTACACAGTAACGGTGACGACCCCCTACGAGAGCGCGGGCGACATCGACAAGGAAACGGCCTTCTACGTCAAAATAATGGCCTCCAAGATGTCCCAGGATGTTTTCAACGGGGCAAAGGTCACGCTGAAGCTCCTGAACGGCGATGAGGAGGAGATATTCTCGGCGGAGAGCAAATACGCCTACATCGAGTCGAACGGGATAACCGTCTGGTACGCAGGTGTTAGTGAAGACGACGCTCAGAAGGTTCTCGACTACGCGGTTTCCGTCGCGGGAAGCGGCCCGTGGGACATATTCATCGACGGGAGCAACCCATACACGATAGGTGCCATGAGTTCGTTCAACAGTGCCGATGAGATAGGCGACGCTGAGAGCATATACCAGGAGATGGCTGCGGACCTCTCCGAGAGGCTCGGCGGAAACCTCGTCCTCAGGGTTCTGAACCCGAGCGGGGAGGAGATAGCGAGGTTCACCAGCTGAGGCGAGGGAAATGGAGAAAGTCCTCCACGTTGTCGGCAATCTTGACTACAAGAGGGGCTTCATGAGGGAAAGCAGGGCGAGCCTCGTCATAACGAACGAGAGGATGATAGTGGTCTTTCTGACTAAGGAACTCGCCAAGGAGATTAAGAAAGAGGCCGGAGGGGGCATTAAGGGCTTCCTCAAGGGTGTTGCCGGTGCCTACGGCCACTGGAACAAGTACTACGAGATGTCGCCTGAGGAAATCCTGAAGGAGAGCCCGGAGAACTTCGAGATACCGCTTCGCGAAGTCAAGGAAGTCAAGATAAAGAGCGGCGACTCTGAGTCGGGGAAGAGGGGTGAGATTGAGGTCAAAGGGGGAAATAACTACAAGTTCTACGAAGGGGACGCCACGATTCACATCAGGGAACTGAAGAAGACCCTTGAAGGCCTCGGCATAAAGGTCAAGGCCCCGCGCTTCAGCCTCCTCTGAGTTTTTCCCTTTTTGTGTTTGGGAAAAGATTATATTTCTCCCGTCTCACCACCAAACATAATTCTCACGGGTGGTTATCATGGGAAAGTACTTCGGAACCAGCGGCATCAGGGAGGTCGTAAACGAAAAGCTCACACCTGAGCTGGCTTTGAGGGTCGGAAAGGCCCTTGGAACTTACCTCGGCGGGGGAACGGTCGTCGTCGGAAAGGACACGAGAACGAGCGGTGAGATGCTGAAGAACGCTCTAATAAGCGGGCTTCTCTCGGTCGGAGTAGAGGTCATAGACATCGGTTTGGCTCCGACTCCCCTAACCGGCTTTGCGATAAGGCTCTACGGGGCGGATGCGGGCGTAACGATAACTGCCTCCCACAATCCCCCGGAATACAACGGCATAAAGGTCTGGCAGCCGAACGGGATGGCCTACACGCCGGAGATGGAGGCTCAGCTTGAGGCGATAATCGACTCCGGAAACTTCAAAAAAGCTCCTTGGAACGAAATCGGAAGGGTTAGGAAGGCAGACCCGAGAAAGGAGTACATCAAAAGGGCCCTTGAGATGGTTCACCTCGACGGCTCCTACACCGTCGTCCTCGACGCCGGCAATGGAGCTGGTTCAATTATAAGCCCGTACCTCCAGCGCGAGCTTGGGAATAAAGTCATCTCGCTCAACTCCCACCCAAGCGGCTTCTTCGTTCGCGAGCTTGAGCCGAACGCCAAAAGCCTTTCCGCTCTGGCGAAGACAGTGAAGGCGATGAACGCTGACGTTGGAATAGCCCACGACGGCGATGCTGACAGGATTGGGGTAGTTGATGACAGGGGCAACTTCGTCGAGTACGAGGTGATGCTCTCTCTTATAGCGGGCTACATGCTGAGGAAGTTCGGGAAGGGAAAAGTCGTCACCACGGTTGATGCTGGCTTTGCGCTGGATGACTACGTAAGGCCCCTCGGCGGTGAAGTCATCAGGACGCGCGTCGGGGACGTTGCGGTTGCGGATGAACTTGCCAGACACGGCGGCGTCTTCGGCGGCGAGCCGAGCGGGACGTGGATAATCCCCCAGTGGAACCTCACTCCGGACGGAATTTTCGCCGGCGCTCTTGTTATGGAGATGGTTGATAAACTCGGCCCGCTCAGCGAGCTTGCCAGAGAAGTCCCGCGCTACGTAACTTTGAGGGCAAAAATCCCCTGCCCCAACGAAAAGAAGGCTAAGGCAATGGAAATCATAGCTAGGGAGGCACTCAAGACCTTCGACTACAAGCGATTGATAGACATCGACGGTGTCAGAATAGAGAACGACGAGTGGTGGATTCTCTTCCGTCCGAGCGGGACAGAGCCGATAATGAGGATAACCCTTGAGGCACACACGGAGGAGAAAGCCAGAGAGCTGATGGAAAGGGCGAAAAGGCTGGTGAAGAAGGCTATTGGGGACATCCAAATTTAGCTTTTTTCTAAATCCTCTTTCGGGGCGGAGGGTCAGGCTACTAACCTCATGAGAAGGTTCCACTCCCTCTCATTCCAGGCCTCCCTCTCGGTCACCACGATCACGCTTCCGTTGTTAACATAGGCGATGTCCCCGAGTGCGCTTAGCCACTTGGCAGTTGCTTCAAATCCGTTGTACATATTGAGGTACTCAATGCCGTCGATGAGGGCTATGCCCCCGTTTCCAGCTGTTTTTAAATACCTGCTCACGGTTTCTGTGATCTTGGGGAGGTTTGTGGGGGATACCGTGCGTTCGCGCTCTATCTGGCTTATGGTGTAAACAGTCCAGTTCTCTGGGGCCTCTCGTGGGTTCCTTGTGAATGCCAAGAGAGGAAGTTCCTTGATCGGGGGTAAGAGCTTTTTGTACTCCTCTGGAGACAGCAGAGTAAGTCCAGGCTTGATTTCTTTGAGTGGCTTTGAACGTTCTGGAGGGAGCTTTAGGAACTCTTCCTGTCCCGCGAACCTCACAAAGAAGTATGCGATAAGCAGGGTCAGCGCAGCGCTCAGCGAGAATCCAAAGGGTGCGAACCAGTCAACTGGCCGGAGCAGGGGGTAGTCCATCTCGTGTGCCCCATAAACAATCAGTAGAATCCCAAGGTACTTCAGAGTGTTGCCGTAGAGGTTCCTCAGACCCAAGAGCAGAAAACCTGAAAGGAGGATAAAGAGGCCAGAAACCACGTATGCGACGCCAACCGTGGCGAGCCAGTTGGGGGGACTTGAGCGCTCCGCGGTAAGCATGTAGAGAGTGAGGATGAGTGGGGTTAGGGAGACGTAGTAGCCACGGCTGACCGTAAATGAAAGTCCCTCCTCATCGAGGAGTTTGAGACTCCCATAGAAGAGGAGTGAAGCGAAGAGGGCTTCCATGGTGATGGTGGCCGTTTCGATTTCAATGAGATCACCGAGAACCTGCAGGGAGGCCGTCAGGAACGCAACGGAGAAAATCAGGGCGGACTTTCTAAATGATCTCCGATAAGAGTACCAAAGATAAATCGCGGCGAAGAGCTTTGCACCGAAGCTTAGGGTCTGTCCGGTGTGAAGTAATATCACATTCATTTGGCCTCCCAGCTTGTTGTTATGGGGAAAACTACCTAATAAACTTTGTGCGATTATCGCACCTGCTGTGAGCCATGATGTTCAAGGATGTTTGCGAGCCTGTTAAGGCTCTCTTCGATATCCCCCTTGTCAAATTCTACGTAAACCCCCTCCGGGAACCTCGCCATAAGTATCTCGAAGAGTATCCCCGGTATCTCTACGAGCCTGAAGCCCTGCTCCCCCACAAGCTCCTTCGAGCGCTTTAACCTTTCCTCCTTGCCCAGGTAGAAAAACTCCTGCATAGCCATGTATGGGTATTTTTCGGGGTCGCTTGAGCTGGTGTGGAAGACGCCGCAGGTTGGTGAGCCTTTGACGCCGACGAACACTACCTTTTCGGGCTTCTCTTCGGTAAGAACCCTTCCAACGAAGTCCGCTATTACCTTTGCCCTTTCTCGCATGCCCAACTTCTCGTAGACTTCCCTGCTCGCTGGGGCGCGGGGCCAGCCGATCAGCTCGAACTCCGGGCATGGATATACTAAAACCTGCCACTCATCGTCGAGCTTCCCGAGAAGCTCACGGAGCCTCTTGGCCGTTTCGTACTCCTTCTCCTTTGGCCCTCGGTAGACGTAGAACGGGCTTAGCAGGCAGGGGGCGATGACGAGGATGTTCATGTTACTCAACTCCGAAGATTTTTAAGAATGGGACTTGTCAACGAATACCTCAGAGCGACTCATAATAGGCCTCCTTAAGGCGCTTGTAGTCTATGCTCCCAACTTTCTCAATCACGAGTGAATCCAGAAGATCGTCCACGTCCTCGGGGATTATCTTTATCCTCACCTTAGAGTGCTCTCTAAGCTTGGGCTTTTTTAACGGCTTTAAAACGCCGTCCTCATAGATGGCCTCAATGATCTCCCTACCACCACCGTCTCTCATTTCACCGAACTCCCTTTAAACCTTCCCCGCGATGTCGTCTATTATTCCTTTAACTTTCTTCCGCAGCTCCTCCAGAGTGCCCTCGTTCACAATGATATAGTCCGCGAGGTCCTTCAGCTCGCTCGTGTGGTAGAGCCTTTCCTCGGCGTCGTCCATCGCTTTGAAGTCCTCAAAGCTCTTGATAGTCTTATCCTTGCTCGCCTTTCTCCTCATGAGGCGCTCGAACCTTATCTCTGGCCTCGCCTCGACATAGATGACCTTTCCGCCCATTCTCTTTATGGCCTCTATCTCCTCCTTTGAGCGGACTCCGTCGATGACGATGTTCCTGCAGTGCCTCTTCTTGTCAACGGCGAGTTTTATCAGGATGTCCCCGCCGTACTTGTCCTTCAGGTACTTCCCGAACTCGATAAGCCTGTCGCGCGTCGGCTCGGCCTTCTCCGGTAGCTCCGGGATCCACGAGTAGTCGGAAACGTTGTGGGTCAGCAGGTCTATCAGCGGGTCGCTGCAGGAGACCCTGCAGAAGCCTTTCTCCTCGAAGAACTTCGCGACGGTTGTTTTTCCGGCGGCAATCTTTCCAACAACACCAATTATCATTTCCTACGCCTCCAGTAGCGCCATATTACGTTTGCCCCATCCGTTGATTCCATAAGGCCCTCGTACGTTAGCTCAGCTACAAAACGGATGAGGGCGTCGTAATCAATCATTGTGGGAAACTCAAAGCCGAAGAGGTATTTCAGTTCAAAGAAGCCGATGTGTAGGAAGCGGAACGGGTTGAGGAGAGCTATTCCCTCGCTCCACCTCAGCCCGAAGGGGAAGTCCGCGAGAACGAGCTTCGCCCCCCTTTCCTTTGCAAGCTCCACGAGCTTTTCCTCGTTCGGGGAGAGGAGCTCTCTCGGCTCTCCTTCCACGGGCTCGTATTGGAGCTTGGGGAAGGTATACTTTAGTCCAACCGCTTCGTGGGGCAGGTTTAACCTCTGGGCGAAGCCTATTAGGGCCTTAGCGTTGAAGCTGAGGAAGACGAGCGTTTTAACGTCCCCTTTCACCTCTGGCCACTTCCGAGGAGGGAAGCGCTTTTCCGCCTCGATTATTGGAAGCAGAAACTCCAGCTCGGTGTCTTCTACCAGCCTCTCGGCTTTCTCAAGCTTTCTCCTTTTTATTTCGAGGTCGAGGTTGGAATAAACCGTGAGCTGTTTAACTCCAAGCCTCTCGCGGAGCTTTCCGATGACGAAGCTGTTACCAATGAGGACGCTCTTGTCAGTTCTGTCGTGGGCTATTATGAAGAGCTTGTCCCCCTCCGGGTCATAGCGAACCTCGTCTATCCTGAACGGACTGTCCGGAAAGCCGTTCTCACGCCTTATCTCCCTCACCAGTTCCGAAATCTCGTCGACGGTGAACATGGCAACCCCACTTCGCAGGCGGGCTTTTAAGGTTCTCGCCGCAATTTTGTTCCATATTGGGAACAAAATTTTATAAATTGCGGAACAAATTCGATGCCGGTGATGGGAATGAGGAAGATGAGTTCGAGGGAAATAGCAGTCATTGGAATAATGCTCGGCCTCTCGCTCATGTTCGAGGTCATCCCAATAGAGATGCCTACCATCTGGGGCATGAAGATAGACTTCGTTGCGGTCCCAATAATCATGGCCTACCTCTTGACGGGGTTCATCGGCGGTTTGACGGCGGTTCTACTGCTCTTTGCAGGTTTGAGCATAGTATCGTCGGCAAGCTGGCTTGGGGGCATGATGAAGGCCACCGCCACGTTTACAGTCCTGGTTGGGCTTGAGACTGCAAGAAGGATGACAAAATTCAGCCTTGAGAACCCTACCAGGGGACAGCTGATCCGCTTCGCGGTCCTGGCTTATCTGATTGGAGTCGCCCTCAGGATCCCGCTGATGGTTGCACTGAACTACTACGTGGCCCTCGAGATATGGCTCGGCATCCCGCAGGAGAAGGTCGTGGAGACGGTTGAGGCGTGGACCGGCGTTCCTTTCTGGGTCGCTATCGGCCTTCCGAACGCGATTCAGAGTGCCATAGACGTTTTCATCGGTCTGCTGGCGACGCTCCCGGTCCTAAGGCGCGTGCCGCATCTTCTCGAGTGATTTTTCTCGGTTATCCGTTACTTTCTATTCGCCTCGAAACGAAGAAAAGAGAAACGTCAGAGGTTGCCGAGTATCTCATCCCCCTCGATCGTCCTCTCACAGTAGTGGCAGCGGAGTTTTAGCGGCTCCCTGCCCTCAACGTGGAACCTTGACCTCACGTACTCGTGGTTGCTGACGCAGTTGGGGTTTGGGCACCTCAGGATGCCCACTATCTCGTCGGGTATGGAGACCCTGAACTTCTCGGCCACTCTGTAGTCCCTGACTATGTTAACCGTCGCGTTCGGGGCGATGAGTGCTATCTTGTTGACCTCCTCCTCGCTTAGGAACTTCCCCTCGACCTTTACTATGTCCTTTCTACCCAGCTTTCCGCTTGAAACGTTGGCCGCAAGGAGGAGAACGCCGCCGTTCACCCTGTTGAGACGGAGTATCTCGATGACCTTGAGGCCCTTGCCGGCGGGTATATGGTCTATCACGGTTCCCTCTTTGATGGCGGTGACCTTAAGTTCGCTCACTCTATCACCCCCAGCGTGAGCCCGAGGAGGGCCATCCTGACGGGAACGCCCGAGAACACCTGGCGGAAGTAGAGGGCGTGCGCACTCTTATCCACCTCCGGGTGTATCTCGTCTACCCTCGGTAGCGGGTGCATTATTTTCATGCTCTCCTTGGCGCTCTTCAATAGCTCGCAGTTCACCCGGTAGCTGCCCTTCACCTTCAGGTACTCCTCCTCGTCCGGGAAGCGCTCCCTCTGAATCCTCGTCACGTAGAGGACGTCCAGTTCCGGAATGGTTCCTTCGAGGTCGGTCGTCTCGTGAACCTTGACGCCCTTCTCGCGGAGCTCGTCAACTATGTGCTTCGGCATTCTCAAGAGCTCGGGCGAGATGAGGTAGAGCTCGACGTCGTAGAAAGCTAAAGCTTCTGCTAAGCTGTGGACAGTCCTGCCGTACTTCAAATCGCCCAAGAGGCCTATCGTGAGGCCGTCTATCTTTCCGAAGGCGCGCTTTATGGTGTAGAGGTCGAGCAGAGTTTGCGTCGGGTGCTGGTTGCTCCCGTCGCCGGCGTTGATGACAGGGATATCTGCCACCTCGGCCGCTAACCTTGCCGCACCTTCCATGGGATGTCTTATCACTATCACGTCGCTGTACTGCTCGACGGTCTTTATAGTATCTGCCAAGCTTTCGCCCTTCTTAACGCTCGTGCTGGCAGCCGATGAAAAGCCTATAACCGACCCTCCGAGCCTGTGCATGGCACTCTCGAAGCTAAGCCTCGTCCTCGTCGACGGCTCGAAGAACAGCGTCGCCAGGATTTTGCCGCGCGCGTAGTCGAGCGAACCCTTCTCGTTGAGCTCGTTCTCAAGCCTTTCAGCAACCCTCAAAACAAACTCGATATCCTCCTTGGAGAAGTCTCGTATGCTTATCACGTCGCGTCCTTTCCAGTCCATAAAAGCCCTTCCGGTGTAAAAAACGATGGGTTTTTAAACGTTTTTTGACATAAAACTGTTGATATCAGGGCGGTAGCCCTTTAAGCACTGGTTCAAAATTTCAATAACCTGGTTTTAGGGTGGTAACATGAGGACGCCGAGCGTTTACATCGCCGAGGAGCTGATGCCCTACCTCCGTGCACAGGTTTCCAAGAAGCTGTACATGGAGGGGATGACGCAGTCCCAGATAGCAGAGTACCTCGGCATAACCCAGGCGATGGTCAGCAAGTACCTTTCCGGAAAATACAAGAGGCCCCCAGAGGAAGTTGCGAGAAAGCTCGATTCGATAGCGGACGAGGTTGTCAGGGTAATTCTCTTTGGGGGTAGCCGGGCAGAAGTTGTGGTCATCACCACGAGGCGTCTGTTTGATCTCTTTCAGAGCGGCTTCCTCTGCCGGTTCTACTCCGCCTATTCCGGTGTGAGTGAGGAGCTCTGCCGCTCGATGTTCTCGGTCCAGAGGGACAGGGGTGAAGTCCTTGAGGTGCTCAACCTTGCCCTGGCGGAGCTCGCGAAGCTTGAGGGGTTCCCTTCGCTCATCCCAGAGGTTAGGAGCAACTTCGCCTACGCCCTGCCATCACCACGGGGCCCGGAGGACGTCGCTGCCGTTCCGGGGAGGATAACCACCGCCAGGGGCCGGATATTCGCCCTCCCGCCGGAGTTCGGGGCGAGCCGTTTTACCGCAGGCGTACTGGTCGAGCTCGGGAAGCTCGCTCCGGGGATAAGGAGCGTCCTCAACATCCGCTACGGTGACGATGTGGAAGAGGCCATGGAGATGGCGGGCTTCAGGGCAGCCAGGGTGAAAACTGGCGGTCTGTCAGAGAAAGAGGCCGTGAAGTCTATCGCAGAGGTCTTCGAGTCCGAAACCTACGACGCCGTTGTCGACGAGGGTGGACCCGGCGTTGAGCCGGTAGTGTACATCTTTGGGGAGGACCCGTTTGAGGTCGTGGATAAAGTCAAGAAGCTGGTGGAGAGCCTTGAAGAGGTCGGGTGATGGTCTTTTACTGGCTTATCTGGCCCTTCTGCTGTTTTTGAACCTTTTCCCGGCGGTTCCCACATCTCCTGTGGAGAACGGCGATAAGCTGGCCCACTTCTTGATGTTCCTTCTCTTGGGATTCATCGGCTTTGCCCGCTGGCCCTGCCTCCTCCCGGTCCCCTTCCTCACCGAGCCCCTCCAGCTTTTCATCCCCGGAAGGACGTTTTCCCTCTGGGACATGGCCGCAAACCTAATAGGCTTTTCAGCGGGGGTTGTAATCGGGTGGTGGTATGAAGGTTCACGTGGAGGAGCTTCGCTTCTCGACAGAGGGAGAGATTGACCTGGTGGACATAACCCATGAGGTCGAGGGGGTCGTCAAGGAGTCTGGGATAAAGAACGGGCAGGTTTTGGTATTCGTGCCCGGAGCGACGGGTGCGATAGTCACGATAGAGCACGAGTCCGGCCTCCTGGAGGACTTCAAGAGAGCTCTGAGAGAGCTTGTTCCTAAGGGAAAGGGATACCTCCACGACAGGATAGACGACAACGCCCACAGCCACCTAAGAGCTACACTCCTCGGGGCAAGCGAGTGCTTCCCCGTCATCGACGGTCGTCTTGTTAGGGGCACGTGGCAGCAGATATTCTTCGTTGAGCTCGACGTCAGGCCGAGGCACAGGCGCGTTATAGTGCAGGTTATGGGGGAGTGAGAAGTTAGACTTCTCAACCCTTTTATAAACCTTGAGAAGTGTAGGTTCTCACCATTTATAAACCCCTTCATAGCGACACCAAAATCGCCCCGATGACTATTAGGAGTGCCCCGAGTGCCGTTTTCAAGTCCATCTTACTCCCGAGGACGAGCCACGATAGGAATATCGCTAGGGCAACGCTGGTCTTGTCTATCGCGATAACCGAGGGGACCCTTCCGTTCTTTATGGCCATGAAGTAGAACAGCCACGAGAGCGCCCCGGCAAGCCCGGAGAGGGTTATCAGGAGGAGAGCCCTGCCGTCAATTTCGCTCACATTTGTCGAGCCGCTAAGAAACGCGACACCCACCAGGAAGACCGCCATTATAACTGCCCTCACCGCTGTTGCTAAAGTGGGGTCGACATCCTTAAGGCCGAGCTTCCCGAATATCGGGACGAGCGAGGCGAAGAAAGCGGCCAGAACGGCGTAGATTATATACTCCCTCATTCCGGTCACCTAAAGGGGGTAATAACCCGCCCAAGTTCATCGGCCCCGCCTTCGGCGGCACTCCCCGGGCAGGGAAAGTTGAGAATTTTTCCCTAAAAGGCTTCCGGTCAATACACTATGGGTCCGTCGGGGTTTTCCATATGTTCACCTGGCCCTTCCTCGTATTTGCCTGTCCTCTTGACGAGGATGTAGTAGATGATAGCCCCGAGTATCGTTGTGAAAAACGCCACCAGAACCCAGATGACCTTCTCAACGTCCGGCATCTTCTTCTGCTTTGTCATAACGTCGTAGATGACCCACACCAGTGCGATCAGCTGGGCCACCATCAGCGTGAGACCGAGAATCCAGACAATCTCGAAAAACGCCATCTCCCCCATGCCACCACCACAGGGGGAACAACGTAATAGAATAAAAAGCTTTCAGTGCAGAATATGTGAAAAAGAGAGAGGCTCACTTCTTGAGCTTCTCGCACTTCTCGACCCAGTCCTTGAGGACGTCCTTGAGCTTCGGCTCTCCGATCTCCTCAAGCTCGTAGCGGACGCGAACGGCAGGCTTGTTGAGGTTCATGAACCTGCGGAGGTCGACGGGGGTGCCCATGACGACAACGTCGGCATCGGCCCTGTTGATGGTTTCCTCAAGCTCCTTGATCTGCTTCTTGCCGTAGCCCATGGCCGGCAGAATGACGTCGAGGTGCGGGTACTTCTTGTAGGTCTCGACGATTGAGCCGACAGCGTAGGGCCTCGGGTCGATTATCTCGGCAGCGCCGTACTTCTTGGCGGCGACGTATCCAGCACCGTACTTCATGCCGCCGTGGGTGAGGGTCGGGCCGTCCTCCACAACCAGAACGCGCTTGCCCTTAATGAGCTCCGGCTTGTCGACGTAGAGCGGTGAGGCACCGTCGATGACGATGGCGTTCGGGTTGATCTTCTCGATGCTCTCGCGGACCTTCTGGATGTCGTCCCTGTTGGCGGTGTCGATCTTGTTGATTATGATAACGTCCGCGGCGCGGAAGTTGGTCTCACCGGGGTGGTACTTGAGCTCGTGTCCCGGCCTGTGCGGGTCGGTGACGACTATCCAGAGGTCGGGCTCGTAGAACGGGAAGTCGT
Source organism: Thermococcus pacificus (assembly GCF_002214485.1). Taxonomy (NCBI): domain Archaea; kingdom Methanobacteriati; phylum Methanobacteriota; class Thermococci; order Thermococcales; family Thermococcaceae; genus Thermococcus; species Thermococcus pacificus. The sequence goes on along the minus strand of NZ_CP015102.1, from coordinate 176,976 downwards.
TGTTTCCGCCGTCCCAGAGGATTATGTCGGCCTCTTTCTCGGCCTCGCGGAGGATCTTCTCGTAGTCAACGCCGGCGTAGACGACCATGCCCCTGTCGATGTAGGGCTCGTACTCCTCGCGCTCCTCGATGGTGCACTCGTGCCTGTCGAGGTCCTCGTAGGTGGCAAACCTCTGGACGACCTGCTTTCTGAGGTCTCCATAGGGCATCGGGTGCCTTATGGCGACGACCTTGTAGCCCATCTCCTGGAGGAGCTGGGCGACCTTCCTTGAGGTCTGGCTCTTTCCGCAGCCGGTTCTGACGGCGGTGACCGCTACTACCGGCTTGGTGCTCTTTATCATCGTGCTCTTCGGTCCGAGGAGCCAGAAGTCGGCTCCAGCTGAGTGGGCCCTGCTCGCGAGGTGCATGACGTGCTCGTGTGAGACGTCGGAGTAAGCGAAAACAACGATGTCGATGTTGTGCTCCTTGATTATCTTCTCAAGGTCGTCCTCGCTCCAGATCGGGATTCCGTTCGGGTAGAGCTCTCCGGCGAGCTCGGGCGGGTAAACCCTTCCCTCGATATCCGGAATCTGAGTCGCGGTGAAGGCAACGACCTCGTACTCGGGGTTGTCCCTGAAGAACACGTTGAAGTTGTGGAAGTCCCTTCCTGCGGCCCCGAGAATAACAACCCTCTTTCTCCTCTTCTCGGCCATTTTGACCACCTCAAAAGTTTGTAATTCGGCATTAATGCATGGTTTTTGGCATTTATAACGGTTTTTGTTTAATAATGCAAGGTTCTGTCGCGGTTTATTCGGCCCAAAAACGGATGAACTGAAAAACATTCAAGCAGGGGTGGATGATCTCCGTCCCGATTTACCCGGGGCGTTGATAACCCCTAGATACTTCTATCTCCTGACGTCTACAACCTCCGCACCCTGGTACTCGACGATTTTTTGCGGCTCTATCCTGAGCAGCCTGTCGATGGCCCCTCCCCCGCCTATGACGTACTCGTTTTCGAGAACCTTGGGATCAACTATTGTCCTGAGCGGAACACCAACCGGCGGGACTCCCCCGACCTCGTACCCGGTGAGCTCCTTTACCTCTTCCGGCTTCGCGAAGCGGCACTTCCCGAAGAGCCTCTCCAGCTTTCCCATGTCCACCCTGGACTCGCCGTCCACTATGACGAGCAACGGCTCCCTCTCGCTTATTATCACGAGCGACTTTATAACCTGCTTCGGAGAGGTCCCGGTTTCCCTCGTGGCCTGCTCAACGGTCTTCACCGGCCTGCCTACCTCGAGAATCTCAGCGCCCAGTTCTTTGGCTATCTCCTCAAGCTTTCCCATCGTCATTCCTCCGGTCGCTTTTAGGGCGCAACCGTTAATAAGTTCTCCGCAAATACTGGAAATGGGATGACGATGTTTCCGATCGAGGTCAGAACACACACTGCTCTGCACGTGGTCAAGGGTGCTGTCGTTAAGGTTCTCGGCGAAGGTGCAAAGTGGACGGCGTCGACCTATGTCAAAGGCAGCAGGGGAGTCCTGACGGTCAAGTTCGATCGAAAACCTACGCCAGAGGAGATAGCCGAGATAGAGCGCCTCGCCAATGAAAAGGTAAAGGAAGACGTCCCGATTCGGGTTTACGAGCTGCCCAGGGAGGAGGCCGAGGAGCACTTCGGCGAGGATGTGTACGACCTCTTCCCGATCCCACCCGAGGTAAAGACGCTCAAAGTCGTTGTCATTGAGGGCTGGAACGTTAACGCGTGCAAGGAAGAGCACACGCGAACGACCGGGGAGATGGGGGAGATAAAAATCCGGAAAGTCCGCTTCAGGCGGAGCAAGGAGCTGCTTGAGATAAGTTTTGATGTTGTGGGGGTTTAAGCCTTCGTCCGCGGAGCCAAAACGTTAATAAACTATAATGCGTAGTAAAATTGGGTGGGGATATGAAGCCGGGTCTCAAAGTATATGCATTGGGAGTGTTCCTTGCGTTCATTCTGCTGATAGGGTGGTTCTTCAGGCCGTGGTTTCACGGGCTGGTGATGGGGTTTTACAGGAACCCAGCGTCTTTTTACATGTTCGCGGCACTTGCAGCGGTAATCGTGATACAGGTCCGAAGACCTGGGGCAGCAGGGAGGAAGGCCCTCTTCCCGGCCGTCCTCGGGCTGATCGTGGTCATCTCAATATTCGCATCCGCCCTGGCATCGCCATTTTCCAACACCGCCCTCTACAAAGCCTATCACCCCTCGGAGGTCACGGGAGAGCTCAACCTGTCCACGGGCTACATAAGGATACTTCCCAAGTTCACCGCCTACCGCTACGCAATAGACACCATTGAGTACGCCCGCTACACCCTGAGTTCCGGCCACCTCACGATGCTTAACGGCACGCCGGTGTGGGGCTTTTACATTGTCCCCGATGGGGCGTGGAACGCGATACGGCTCAAGGACAGGGGAGTGCTCTTCGTTGACATGGGGACGACGCAGGCAAAGATGCATCGCATTGAGGAGGAGCTCCAGGTGGGACCGGCAATGCAGGTCTTCGACAACCTCGAATGGGCCCTCTACAAGAAGCACTACCTCGTTGACCTCGACCTTCCGAGGGCCCTCTACCACAACGGCAGGCTCTACATCGTGGTGCCCTACATCTCCTACAGCTTCCGCGTCTTCTACACTGTTCCGAGGTGGGGAGGCGTTTTCATAGTGGACGAGGAGGGCAACGTCGAGGACTTGAGCCCGGAGGAAGCCCTCAGGGACGAGCGCCTCAGGGACTTTCCACTCTTTCCCGAGGCCCTCGTGAGGGAGGTCGTGGAGGCCCAGAACTACTGGAAGGAGAACCCGTTCTCGAACATAAAGAACCTATGGCTCCACCACGAGAACCAGATAGAGCTCATTGATGTAAGTGGCCAGGGGAACAGGCAGCCCTTCCTCGTCGTGGCAAACGATGGGAGGAAGTACTGGATGACCGCAGTGGAGCCTTACGGGAAAGCCCACGGCCTGGCGGCGATATACCTCATGGACGCGCGCACGGGTGAGATGAGTCAGGTGAAGTTTGAAGTGCCCCTAACCGGCCCCGTTAAAGCCATTGACTATGTAAAGAAGGCCCTGCCGACCTTCGACTGGAGCCAGTTCATGGCGGTCGAGCCCATTCCAGTATTCCTCGAGGGGACGCTCTGGTGGAGGGTCGCCATAATCCCGAGGAGCGGCTCGGGTGTGGCGAAGATAGCCTTCGTCAACGCCGAGAGCAAGGAGGTTAAAATATTCGAGAACGAGCGTGAGGTCAGGGAGTTCCTCCTCAAGGGCGAGGTCGTCCAGGCGGAGGAGATAACCGGCCAGGTGAAGGCCCTCTACTCCTACATAAAGGATGGTAACACCCACTGGATACTCGTGGTGGGCAACAGGACGCTCTATATAAGCGCGGCCGACCTGAGCGAGGAGCTAATCCTCAAGCTGGTGAGCCTCAGGGAAGGCGACACCGTGACTTTGAAGGTGAGCGAGGGAAGGGTCGTTGACATCGAGAGGGGCTGATTCAGCCCCTCACCCACAGCGCCCCCGCCATGCCGAAGTATGTCGGACAGGCGTAGGCGCTCTCCTTTAACTCGAAATTCCCTACTCCCATCGCACCGAGCATTATTAGCATCTGCCAGTAGCTATCGACTAAAGCCTTGTTCACCAGCTCCTCTGAAATCTTCGGGAGCTCCTCGAGGCGGTTCTCGTTTATCAGCCTCATAATAAGCCTGTCGTACTCCTCGCTCTCCTTCCTGTATCCATAGGGCCCGTTCTCGTCGTGCGCGTGCCCGTGGTCTGCACTTACAATCAGCGCGATTCTCTTTTTGCTCTTCTCCATCACTTCCCCTAGAGCCTCCCCGAATTCGATGAGGGTCTCCCTGCTTAAACTTCTCGCAGGCGTCAGAAGGACGAGTGGCTTCTTCTCAAGGAACTGGAGCGGTATCAGCTCCCCCCAACTCAGTGGCCAGCGGGAGTATTCCCCGCGAAGTGAGGCGAAGTGCAGGTCAACGACCGGGAAGCGGTCTTTCGTCGCCTCATATATCCCCTCCGCAAGCTCTCTATCGGTCTCCCACTCCCCTGGAAGCTCTACGCCGTCAAAGCCGAGCCACGAGATTAGATGCTCCGCCATGACAATGCCAAGGTGGTCACTCATCCTGACGTTGTGGGGGCTGATGAGGACGTAGGAGTCAGCTTCTTTGAACTCCTCGCCTATCTTTCTGAGGACTTCCGTGAGCCTCCGTGTCTCATCGTCTTCCGGTTCCAGGACGGGATTTCCATGGGGCATAATCGCGACTCCGATCAGCATGGTATCACCGGTGTTGTTACATCTTTCCCATTTATACGTTTTTTTGGTTCTACCCCTTTGCTGTTTTCTTCTGGATTTTAGGCTGGAGTAAAACATTTAAACGTTTACACCGTTGTAAATGTATGGTGGGTGGTATGGATTTTGGCCTGTTTATGGAGCGCTACGGTTATGCGCTCCTGCTCAGGCTCATGGTTATCCTGTCGTTCGGTGTTATGGTCGGAACGCTGCTCTTCTGGGGTTACTTTACCAACGGCATCGCTGTGATCTTTGGGTTGCTTTATGCTGGGATCATGATCCTTCTCAAACGCCTTTATGAGTTCCTATTTGGTGAAGATCCCAATGCTATATCCGAGAAAACCGAGGTAGACAGGGAACGGGCAAGGTCCTTCTTTATGAACCGCTTCTGATGCAGCTTTCTAGTCCTTCAAGCGGACACTCCCTAATCTCATCCCCTTCTACCTGGAAAAGCGTCTTCAGCCCGGAGCCGGTGAGAATGGAGACAACCTTCGACCCCTCGGAAATAACACCACTCTCGGTGAGCTTCTCCAGTGCCGCTACTCCGGTTGCGCTAGCGGGCTGGACGAAGAAGCCCTCACCGGCCAGCTTCCTCTGGGCTGTGGCTATCTCCTCGTCGTTCACGGAAACGCAGAGCCAGCCGAACTCGCGGAGGAGCTTTAGAACCGCATTCCCGCTCGGCGGGTAAGGGTTCGCTATGGCCTTGGCTATCGTCTTCGGCTTTTCAAAGCGCTCTATTCTCTCCCTTCCCTCTTTGAACGCCCTGCATATCGGCGAACAGCCTTCGGCCTGTACCGCAACGAGCGTTGGGAGATCGTCAATCAGCCCGCTTTCCTTCAGTTCGATAAAGCCCTTCGCAATTCCCCTGAAGAGGCCTCCCGAACTCGTTGGGACTAGAACGTAGTCCGGGCTTAACTCTTCGGCTATCTCGAATGTTATCCCCTTGTAGCCCTCGATTCTGAAGGGGTTGTCCGAGTTGATGAAGTAGACGCCGAGCCTTTCTCCCAGCTTCAGGCTCTCGAAGTAAAGCCTTCCGTAGTCGCCTTTGACCCTTATCACGTCCCCGCCGTAAACCGAAACGGCTTTCAGCTTCTCGTCGCTCGCACTCTCGGAAACGAGGATTTTGGCATCAAGGCCGAAGCGCGATGCATAAGCCGCAACGCTCGCCGCCATGTTGCCGGTCGAGACCGTTCCAACAGCCTTATAGCCCGCTTTGAGGGCATAGCTCATTGCCAAAAACGTCCCCCTGTCTTTGAAGCTCCAGGTTGGATTTACAGTCTCGTTCTTGAGGTAGAGCTTTACGTCGAGCTCCTTTCCGAGCTTTGATCTAATCAGAGGAGTGTCTCCCTCTCCGAGTGAAAGCTCAAGTTCAGGCTCAACGGGCCAGAAGTCCCAGAAGCGTTCCCAGACGCTTTTCCCTATGTACGGTTCGCCCTTTAAGAGTTCGAACTCAACTGGCTCTCCGCATTCACACCTCTGGACGGGTTCCTCGTACTCCCTTCCGCAGACGGGGCATTTAAGCTTCATCTCACTCCCTCCTGACTGCCTTCAGAAGAACTGTTTTTCCATCAACATATATCTCCCTGCTGGCGTAGGAGTTATCCTGGGCCAGCTTTTTGAGGGTTTCCGTGAACTCCTCTGCGGCCCCCTCGTTCGAGAAGGTGATCCCCCAGAGCAGGACGTATCCGTCGCTCGTCCTTGCGAGGATGAGCCTGTCTCCAAGCCATGCGGTTGAGACGTTCCACGCGGTCTCGTTGTCGAGCTTTGCAACGTCCTTGAGGAGGACGTAGACATAGAAAGCTCCCATCCTGTCATCCCTTAGAACCTGAGAGCCGTTTGGCGGCGATAGAGCCACGTTGACCGGCGTGAAGTTTTTGAGATAGAGTTCCGGCTCCATGACCTCTAGGGTTGTCCTGGGGTAGCGGGTGTATGCCCCGTTCACGAGCGTCCAGTTCCCCCTCTCGTAGAGGTAGCGGACGAAGCTGTCCCCGAAGACGTAGGGGAATATGTGGACGTCGGTGAGCGGGTCGCCGCTGAGGGAGCGTATCTTGTGGATTGGAATTCCGTTCCTCTTGCAGTAGATGTCGGCCACGAGGTCGGCGTCGCCTTCCACCAAAGCCTGAACCGCGAGGGTTCCGTCGAATGTGTCGGCACCGTACTTCGCGTCGAACCACTGCTTCTGGAGCACGTGGACGCTCTCGTGGGCCACAGTCCTCCTGGCCGTGTCGAGGTCGCCCATGAAGTTCTCCCTGATAATGTATATTGTGTTCCCGACTGTCGCCGCTATCCAGCCTGCGCTCCTCTCGTGCTCCTCCTTGATGTAATCGTAATCTGGCGGAAGGAGGAGCGTCATCTTGTAGACCAGCTCCTCCCTGTGGAGCCTCTCGAGGTCGGGCTTCCCCGGCTTCCACATCTCGAGGGCCTTCGCCCTGGTTATAACGACTATTTGGGGGGGCTCCTTGAAGTTTAAACCCCTTATCTCTTGGACTTGGCTCAGAATTAGGTTTACCTGGTCGAGAACGGCGTTCGGGTGGGTGTTCAGCCTGACCGCTGAGTAGAGGGAAAGGAGCAGAACCCCAAGGAGGACCAGGGCCAGAATCCTATCGTGAGGCTTTCGCATGGAAAAATCTTGGAGGGGAAGTTAAAAAGGGCTTTGGTGCAATCCTCCATCACTCACCGAACTCGACGAACTCTTCCTTCATGCCGTCCCTGGTTATGACGACGACCTGCACCTTCCTGCTGCCGGTATAGACGTCGCGCTTTCCTGCGGTTCTGACGGCCCTAATTGCTAGCTCCTTTGCCTCATCAATGCTCATGTCCTTCCTAAAGCCGTCTTCAAGGACAGCTATGGCGAAGGGACTGCCGGAGCCCGTGGCAGTGTAATCGTCGAAGATTAGACCACCAAGCGGGTCGAGATTCGCCAAGGTCGGTTCATCAACGTAGCCGCCTATGATTATCTGAACCATGTACGGGAACCACTTGTTCTCATTGAGGATGTTGCTGAGCAGGTTGGCCATGGCCTTGGTGCTCATGGGCCTGCCCCAGGTGAACTGATAATACCTCGCCTCTGCTTCGAGCATTCTCGCCAGCGCCTGGACGTCACCGACGCTCCCTGCTGTGGTTATCGCTATCCTGTCTGTGATCGGGACTATCTTCCTTATGTTGAGGGTCTCGACCATGTGGTCGAGGGAAGCCTGTGTATCGGCGGCCAGAACGACGCCGTCCCTGGCCTTTATTCCCACGGTGGTGGTACCGGTCTTCTTGGTCTCCATTCTCTCTCACCCCTGAGACTAGTTCTCACGCCCCGTTTTAAACCTTTGTGAGTTCAGGAACGATAACCCTGTGACCATCTACCTCTGCTATCCTCGCCCTTACCCCGTAAACTTTCTCAAGAACCTTCGATCCCAGTTCTTCGGGGTGTCCCTCCCAGTATTTGCCGCCCCTGTGGAGCAGAATCAGCCTGTCGGCGTAGCGGAGGGCTAAATTAAGGTCGTGAAGGACGGCTATGACTATCTTTTCCTCTTTGAGCTCTTTTAGGAGTTCCATGACCTCCAGAGCGTGGTTTATGTCGAGGTGGCTTGTCGGCTCGTCCAAGAGGATCACATGGCTTCCCTGGGCTAAGGCTCTCGCTATGAGGACGAGCTGGTACTCCCCGCCGGAGAGGTTTGTAACGGGCTCTCTCCGCCTCTCCCAGAGGCCGACGCGCTTTAACGCGCTCTCAACGTCGCCTCTCGTTGCATAGGTCCCCATCTCAGCGAACTCCTCTATCGTGAATGCGAACTCCGGGAAGGAACTCTGTGGCACGTAGGTTATCAGTTTGGCCCTCTCGCGGGGCTTCATCCGGATTAAGTCTCTTCCATCGAGCTTAACGGTTCCCCTCGGTGTCAGGATACCCACCATGGCCTTCAGGAGGGTGCTCTTTCCGGCCCCGTTCGGCCCGATTATAGCAAGGAGTTCTCCTCTCTCCGCCGTGAACCTGATGTTTTTCAAAACCTCCCTCTCCCCGTAGGAGAAAGAAACGTCCACTTCCAGCTTCATGAGTAAAGCTCCCCCCTCTTGTGCTTCATCAGGAGGTAGAGGAAGAAGGGCGCGCCCATCATAGCCGTCACTATGCCTACAGGAATCTCCGTCGGCCTCGATAGGACCCTGGCTATGAGGTCTGCCGTGACGAGGAGAACTCCTCCGAAGAGCGCGCTTGCTGGTGTTAGCTCCCTGTGGTTCGGTCCGAGGATGAGCCGCATTATGTGCGGCCCCATAAGCCCGACGAAGCCGATTATACCAGAGGTCGAGACCGAAAAGGCCGTGAGTAAGGTTATAGCGCCAATGAACAGCCTTCTGTAGAGGTGGAGGTCCAGGCCGAGGGCTATGCTCTCCTCTCCAAGGAGGACGAGGTTCAGCTCGCGCCACTTCCATACGAGGAAGCCGAGTCCGAGGGCGGAGACGAGCACCATCTTTCCCACATCGCCCCACGTTGCCCCGTTGAAGCTCCCCATGAGCCACATCCACGTGAGCGTTGCCCTGTCCTGATGGCTTAGGAGGATGTACCAGGTGGCTGCACTCGCGAGGAAGCCGAAGGCTATTCCGGCCAGCAGGAGGGTGTCCACGGGCACTTTTCCGTCAACCCTCGAGACGGAGTAAACAATGAAGACCGACAGTATCGCCGAAACGAGGGCCGCCAACCCCAGGTGACCATGCCAATATACGGAGGCCAGCGCCGCCCCCAGCCCGGCCCCGGCGCTTATGCCCATTATGTACGGATCCGCCAGGGGGTTGCGGAAGAGCGCCTGGCTCGCGGTTCCGGCTCCAGCCAGACTGAGTCCAACGAGGTAAGCTAATAGAACCCGTGGAAGACGGATCTCCCAGACGATCACGAAGTAACTCGGCTTCTCACCGGGGTCTATTGATGGGAATAGGCCGTGGAAGGCTTCTTTTATCCCGTAGGCAATTGAGGAGGTTATATCGGATGGGCTGATGCTCACCGAGCCTATGTAAACCCCGAGGAACAGGGATGTGATTGAGAGTGTGATGAGCGCAGGTAGCCACTTTCTCATGGCACCGGATTATTTGTCCAGTCGTTTAAAGGTTTCGGGCCTAAGCTTAAAAAGTCCGGTGCCTAAAATGACACCATGAGCGTTTCCATCAGACGGGCTGGTAGGAGGATCCCCCTGGCCATGGTTTCCATAAGGCCTGCCAAACTCTTCGATATCCCCGAGGTAGTCAGGATAGAGCGTGCATCCTTCAACGAGGAGTACCCGCGCGGCGTGTTCTTGGCGTTCCTTGAGAACAACCCCAGCACGTTTCTCGTGGCTGAGTATGGCGGCAGGGTAATCGGCTACGTCATGGGCTACCTGCGGCCCGATCTCGAGGGCCACATAATGAGCATAGCCGTCGATCCGGAATACCGGGGCAACGGCATAGGCTCGGCCCTCCTGACCGAGGTTATAGAAAGACTCATAAACGAGGGCGCCCGCTATATCGGGCTGGAGGTTCGCGTGAGCAACGAGACCGCAATAAGGCTCTACGAGAGCTTTGGGTTCAGGAAAATCAAGAGGATAATCGGCTACTATTCCGATGGTGAGGACGCTTACTACATGCTCCTGCCTGCTGAAGAGTGGGGTGGACGGAATTGAAGGAACCGATAGTCTTCCAGCTAAGTGGAGACAGGGTCTTCAGCGAGCGCGAGAAAGCTATCAACCAGTTCTACAACAAGCGCTACTTCGGCGAGGTTGTGAACGGGAAGCTCTTCCTCTCGCTTATTGAGGCGGCCTACCTGATGGAGAAGGGCAAGATAAGGGTCTTCGATGGTGATAGAGAGCTGTCCTTCCAGGATTTGGTAGAACTCGGGCGGAAGCGCGATGACCAGTTCGATATAAAGCTCCTCGTCTACACCGACCTGCGCGACAGGGGATACACCGTGAAATCGGCCCTCAAGTTCGGCTCCCATTTTAGGGTTTACAGGCGGGGAATGGACGAGCACTCGCAGTGGCTCGTCTGGGTGGTTCCCGAGAACCTGCGCTTTTCTCCGAACGACATAACTGCGCGGGTTAGGGTGGCCCACGGCGTCAGGAAGAACATGGTCATGGCCGTCGTCGATGAGGACAACGACGTGGTGTATTATAAGATTGAGTGGGTGAAGTTTTAGTAGCCACCAGATGTTTTTGAGCTCTTTAACCCTCGAGTTTGGTAAGAAAGCAAAGGGATTCAGGCAAACAAAAGTAAAGAAAAGGCATCACTTCAGGAAACCGGTCTTCTTTCCGAGGTCTTCGAAGGCGTCGATGACGTACTGGAGGTCCTCCTTGCTGTGGGCCGCCGAAGGCTCGAGCCTTATTCTAGCTGTTCCGAGCGGGACGGTCGGATAGACTATCGCCTGGGCGAAGATGTTGTATTCGTCGTATAATCTCCTTGAGAACTCCTGGGCGAGCTTCTCGTCGTAGAGCATGACCGGCGTGATCGGGTGCTTGGTGTTGCCGAGGTCGTAGCCTAACTCGCGTAATCCGTTCTGGAGGAAGTGGGTGTTGTCCCAGAGCTTCTTAACAAGCTCGTCGCTCCTCTGGAGTATCTCCACTGCCGCTATGGCCGCGGCAACGTCAGGCGGGTTCGGTGCGCTCGAGAAGAGGAACGGCCTGGCCCTCTGGCGGAGGTATTCTATCGCCTCCTCCGGTCCGGCGACGTAGCCACCTATGACGCCGAAGGCCTTGCTCAGCGTTCCCATCTCGAAGTCAACCCTGTCGTGGAGCTTGAAGTGGTCGACTATACCCCTTCCGCTGTCGCCAAGGACACCCTCACCGTGGGCGTCGTCTATGTAGAGTATGGCATCGTACTGCTCGGCCAGCTCCGCCATCTCCGGGAGGGGGGCGAGGTCACCGTCCATCGAGAAGACACCATCGCTTACGATGATTTTCTTCTTCTTATCCTTGTTCTCTTTAAGTCTCGCCTCAAGGTCTTCCATATCGAGGTGCTTGTAGATGACCTTCGGCGCGCCGCTGAGGCGCATTCCGTCGATGATGCTCGCGTGGTTCAGCTCTTCACTTATGAATACTCCATCCTCGCCCTTCTTAAGGAGGGCGCTTATCGCTCCGAGGTTGGCGTTGTAGCCGCTCTGGAGGAGTATGGCAGCTTCCCTCTTCTTGAACTTGGCGAGCTTCTCCTCAAGCTCAACGTGGAGCTCCATGGTTCCCGCTATGGTTCTGACCGCTCCAGCTCCAACGCCGTAGTCGAGGATGGCCCTTATTGCCGCGTATCTAATCTCGGGGGCCGCGGCAAGGCCGAGGTAGTTGTTCGAGCACATGTTAAGAACCTTCTTGCCGTCGACGACCACCCACGGGCCCTGGGCGCTTTCAAGCTTCCTTATGGTCACGTAGAGCCCCTTATCCTTAAGCTCCTGGAGCTCTTCCCTAATCCAGTCTAGTTTCGCCATGAGAACCACCGGTGCTTATTGGCCATGGAGGTATAAAAGTTTTGCACTGTTCCGTTCGATACATGGTAGGCAAAAGGCTTAATACTCCAGAAACTCATATGCCCCTTTAGTAGGGTGATAACCATGTCAGCTGAAGTTCAGGAGGTTAAGATTCTAGAAAAGCCCTGGGTTGAGAAATACCGCCCAGAGCGGCTCGACGATATAGTCGGTCAGGCTCACATAGTTAAGAGGCTCAAGCACTACGCTAAAACCGGTTCGATGCCGCACCTTTTATTCGCAGGGCCGCCGGGCGTCGGGAAAACGACTGCCGCTCTGGCCCTCGCGAGAGAGTTATTTGGTGAAAACTGGCGCCACAACTTCCTTGAGTTGAACGCGAGCGATGAGCGCGGCATAAACGTCATCCGCGAGAAGGTGAAGGAGTTCGCCAGGACGAAGCCGATAGGAGGGGCGAGCTTCAAGATAATCTTCCTTGATGAAGCGGACGCCCTAACGCAAGACGCCCAGCAGGCCCTCAGGAGAACCATGGAGATGTTCTCGAACAACGTGCGCTTCATCCTCAGCTGCAACTACTCCTCAAAGATCATCGAGCCAATTCAGTCAAGATGTGCCATTTTCCGCTTCAGGCCTCTCAATGACGACGCCATAGCGGAGCGTATAAGATACATCGCCGAGAACGAAGGCCTTGAGCTGACGGAGGAAGGGCTTCAAGCCATCCTCTATGTCGCAGAGGGTGACATGAGGCGCGCGATAAACGTCCTTCAAGCTGCTGCTGCTCTCGACACCAAGATAACCGACGAAAACGTCTTCCTCGTCGCCAGCAGGGCCAGGCCCGAAGATGTCCGTGAGATGATGGAGCTGGCCCTGGAAGGCAACTTCCTCAAGGCGAGGGACAAGCTGAGGGAAATACTCCTAAAGCAGGGCCTCAGCGGGGAGGATGTGCTCATCCAGATGCACAAGGAGGTCTTCAACCTGCCGATTCCAGAGGATAAAAAGGTCGCTTTGGCCGACAAGATAGGCGAGTACAACTTCCGCCTCGTTGAAGGGGCCAACGAGATGATACAGCTTGAGGCCCTGCTCGCTCAGTTCACCATAATGGGCAAGTGATAGCTATGCCGAGGGAAGCCCCCTGGGTCGAGAAGTATCGCCCGAGAAAGCTCAGCGAAATAGTCAATCAGGAAAAGGCAATAGAACAGGTTAGGGCATGGGTCGAGGCATGGCTTCACGGCAACCCTCCAAAGAAGAAAGCTTTGATCCTCGCCGGTCCGCCCGGGAGCGGGAAGACAACCACAGTCTACGCTCTCGCTCATGAATATGGCTTCGAAGTAATCGAGCTGAACGCGAGCGACGAGAGAACCTATGAGAAGATAGAGCGCTACGTTCAAGCGGCCTACACGATGGACATCCTCGGAAAGCACAGGAAGCTCATCTTCCTCGACGAGGCCGACAACATAGAGCCGAGTGGGGCTAAAGAGATAGCCAAGCTCATCGACAAAGCCAGAAATCCCATAATAATGGCCGCCAACCACTACTGGGAGGTCCCGAAGGAGATAAGGGCCAAAGCTCAGATAGTGGAATACAAGCGCCTCACTCAGAGGGACATAATCAAGGCACTGATAAGGATTCTCAAGCGCGAGGGAATTACCGTCCCCAAGGAGGTTCTCTACGACATTGCGAAGCACGCCAACGGCGACCTGAGAGCTGCAGTAAACGACCTCCAGACCGTCGTGACCGGAGGAGTGGAAGACGCCCACGAGGTCTTGGCTTACCGCGACACGGAGAAGAGCGTCTTTCAGGCGCTGGCGCAGGTCTTCGCCACCGACAACGCCAAAAAGGCGAAGATAGCAATTCTCGGTGTCGACATGTTTCCCCACGAGCTTCTTCAGTGGATAGACGAGAACGTCCCCTACGTCTATTACCGGCCGGAAGACATAGCGCGCGCTTATGAAGCGATAAGCAGGGCAGATATATACCTCGGGAGGGCGCAGAGGACCGGAGCGTATTCCCTCTGGAAGTACGCGACCGACATGATGACGGCAGGCGTTGCCGTTGCCGGCGTCAAGAAGAAGGGCTTCGTCAGGATCTACCCGCCGAAGACGATAAAGCTCCTCACCGAGAGCAAGACCGAGCGGACTTTGAGGGACTCGGTGGTCAAGAAGATAATGAAAGAGATGCACATGGCCAAGCTCGAAGCGCTGGAGACCCTCAACTACCTCAAAGCCATCTTTGAGAACAATCCCGACATGGCAGCCCACTTCGTCGTCTACCTTGACCTCGATCTGAAGGAAGTCGAGTTCATAGCCGGTGACAAGGAGAAGGCCAAGACGATATGGGCCAAGAGCATGAACATCGAGAAGAAGCTCAAGAGGGAGGGCGAGCTTGAGGCCAGGGCCAGGGAAGCCGGGAAAGAACTCGAAGAGGCCAAGGAGGCCGCGGAGGAAGAAGAGGCAGAGAAAGCCGAAGGGGAGACCGAAGAAGCCGGGGAAGAGACCGAGGAAGAAATAAACGAGGAGGAGCTTGAGAAGGCGGAAGAGGAAATAGAGCCGGTCAGAAAGGAAGAGTCAGAGAAGATAGACAGGCCAAAGAAGAAGGGCAAGCAGGCGACGCTGTTTGACTTTTTGAAGAGGTGATCCCCTACCCTTTTATCCTCACGTCCGCACAGACCTTAAACACGTGGGGCTTAAAGTCGCTGACCTTTTTTACCCTAACTTCACAGTCCTTCCCCTGCCTTGAGCACTCCTCGATTATTCTCCTTCTAAAGTCCTCAATCTCGGCCTCGTGTACGAAGTCGTAGTAGTGGAGCCATCTCTCAGCCTTGCTCAGCGTTAGGGCCAGCGCATCAACTCCCCTCGGCGTTGGACTTATCACGCGGTCGTAGGTTGGAAGCTCAGGAAGAACCTCAAAGGCGTCGCCGTGTATGAACTCTATCTCCCCCTTCAAGCGTTTTCTGTTCAACTCGATGTTCTCAAGTCCAAGCTCATAGGCCTCCCTGTTCAGCTCGACCGCTGTGATTTTTACCTTCCGATAGCGAGCTATGACGAGCGCATACGGCAGAACGCCGGCGAAGGGAATAAGAATCCTCTCACCATCGCGAACGAGCTGGGCCAGACGGTATCTCTCGCCCTTCATCCTCGGGTTGAAGAAGGCCTTTGAAAGGTCCACCTTTATCTCGACGCCATTCTCCTTGTGGACGGTCTCAAGCCTTTTTTCACCCCAGATTATGGAGTAGTCCCTTATCCTGAACGCCCCCTCGTGGAAGCCCTTTTTGGCAACAACCTTGAGAAACGGGTGAACCTTACGAAGGCCCCAGACGATGTCATCAACCCTATGTTCAAGCTCGGGTGGGATTTGGATTACCGCTATGTCGCCGATTACGTCGTATCTACGGAGGTGCTTCAGCTCCTCTGGGGTTAGCCTCTCCGCTAAAACGCTCTCAAGGTTCTTGTATATCTGCCTCTCCGGCCTGAGCGGGAGTTCAATGTCAAGAACCTCGTAGCCGAGGGAGTAAACCGTCTCATCCTCAAAAATGGGCAAAAGAACGAAATCACCCTCTATCCCTGGCCTTCTCTTCCCGTCGTAGAGGTTAAGCTTCTTCAGTTTTCTCTTCACCGGCTCCGCTTCCCTCTTCGGAACTTTCAGCACCGGCACCCTTGCTTCCCTCCGATTCCCGCCCCCCGGCCGGCGGAAGCACGCCGAAGAGCGTTATTTCGGCCCTTTCCTTCTCTGGTAGTGCATTTAAAATTCTTCTCGTTAACTCTTTCTCGTCAATCGGTTCAAACTCCCTGGCCAGTACGGATTCCTGTTTCGAATCGAGAACCCCCTTCGGCAGGAAAAGGAGCATTAAAGAGTTGTTGATCAGCACCGCGTCCTTAACTGAAAACAGGAACTTAGCAACGCCGGGGAAGTCGTTGTAGAGTACCAGATACTCAACGCCCTCAAAGTAAACGCTTGCGGGACTCTGCGTTTCCAAAAAGGCCAGTATCTCCCTCTGAAGTACGTGAAGCTTTCCGGGGTCTACTGCCCCCTCCAGCTCAGCCCTGCTCAGCCAGATAAACTTATCGGGCTCAACACCGGATTTTTTAACCCACTGGTCGTAGGTGTTTCTGCTCACCACCAGGAGACCACCGGATGCTCTCTTCAGAAGCATCAATGTCGAGGGAGACGGGGCGTTACTCAGCAGATAACCGCCCCTTACAGGGACATTGCTCTCTTCACGGTCCTCTGGCTGAGGTCTCTTAGAGGCAGGTTTTTGGGATGAAACACGTCTGAGGCTCATAAAAAGCACAAATAAAATTAACACGTAAGACAGAGTGTAGAACACCGCCTGAATAATCACCGAGATGTCTGCCCACAACCAAGAATGAGCAATAGTCCCCAAGGCCCCCAATGCGAAAAAAATCAACGAAACAATTACTCTTTTGCTCAGGTCTCTCCAGACTCCCGAGAGCCGGGAATAGTAGTGCCAGGCGCGATAAATACCGAGCAGAGAGCCCAGCAGTAGCACAATGCCCATAACCAATTCTGGGTAGTTGACACCTTCCATAACCCCACCTGGAGAAAAGTTAAGGAGTTTTTCCTCAAAAACCTTTCTTCTTCACTTCCAGTACGGCTCGCGCATGAGAACGGCCTTCTTGAAAATCTCAGCTATCTCCGCATCGCTCGCACCGTTCCTCATGGCGCTCAGAAAATTTATCAGATCGTCGTTTCTGAGGAGACATGTCTTGAACATGCCGTTGGACGTAACCCTCAAGCGCGTGCAGTTTGCACAGAATACCGTGTTGTGCATGGCCCTGACCACCTCGACCTCGGCAATGCCATAGTCAGTCGGAACGAAGTACTTCTTCCGCCTGTGCATCCTCCTCTCGCGCGTCTCCACGGCCCTCTTCTCAAGCTCCCTCTCAACGTGCTTGAGGGGGTAGAAGTACTTCCTGAAGAAAGTGGTCTTGGTCATCTCCCTCGGGGCTTCAAGCTCGATGAGCTGGAGTATCGTTCCAGTTTTAGCCGCGAAGTCCACCATGTCCCATATCTCGCCCTCGTTCAGACCCTTCATGACTGTCATGTTGAGCTTAACCGGGCTGAGGTATTTTACCGCCTCCTCGATTCCCTCGAGAACCGTTTCCAGCATGTCAACACCCGTTATGCGCTTGTAAACGTCCGGTTTGAGACTGTGGAGGGAAACGTTAACGCGGTCGAGGCCGGCCTTTGCAAGGGGTTTGGCAAGCTCTTTAAGCCTGCTCCCGTTAGTTGTCATGCTTAAATCGACCACGTAGGGCTTTATGCGCTCCACAATCTCCAGTATGTCATCCCGAACGGTGGGCTCTCCGCCGGTCAGCTTGACCTTCTTAATACCAAGGTGCGATGCTATTCTAACGAGCCTCTCTATCTCCTCTGGTGTCATCTCATTCCCAACGTTAAACCTCTGACCTTCCCTATGGCAGAAGAAGCAGCGGAAGTTGCAGTCCTGCGTGAGCGAGATTCTAAGGTTAGTCACCGGCCTTCCGAAGCGGTCGTAGAGCACCATGGGAACACCAGGTTCATTAATTCATTGACTTAAAAAAACGTTTTGGGTAAGCTCTTTTGTTTAACACTCCCAATCGAAAACTACAAGTAGGGGGACGGCCAAAATTACCCCTAGGGGTGCCCATGAACGTTGAGGACATTAAGGCTCGACTTTCCCGCTTGGAATCGCTCCACTCGGCTTTTGAGGAGAAGTTTCCCCTTCTCTACGGTGAGAACGACAGGGAGAGGTTTGTTGAAATTTTGAGGGGGCTTCACACCATATCGCGCGAAAAGCTCGAGCTTTCATCGGCCCTCTATCGTGAGATGGTCGGTTCTACCTACGCTGAGAACCAGGCGAAGGAACTCTACCGCAACGAGCACCAGATGAAGTTCCGCATCGAGGAGCTTCTATCCCTCCTCGCGAAGGAGGACTACGATGCGAAGCTGAAGCTCTCGACGGCGATGGACAGGCTGGCGCAGTTCCACAGGGTCTACGACTACGCCGTCAGGAAAGCGTTGAGCGAGCTTGCGAGGGAGGTTGAGGGGCTGGAGCTTTTGGCCGGAGGCGAAAACCAGAAAAAGGTACCGGTTGGTATACTGGAAGAACTCCGGAAAATCAAGACGCTTGAGGCCGAGCTTGAAGCCCTTAAGAGGTTCCTGTTCAGGCTTTACGCTCACCCCGGTGACGTTCACAAGGTTGAAGAGGCTCTGAGAGACTGGCACTCCAGAGGTCTGCTCTGGGTCGAGGCGAGAAACGTTGAGAAGCTGAGCGGAGTGAGAAATGCAGAGGAGATACTCGAAGGACTCGCGCTCATAGGAGTGGTGGAAAAGAAGATGAGGGGTGGTGAAGGTGTCTACAGACACAGGAGTTACAGTCCGGATTAGGGGCATATACAGCACGGCCCTGACGAAGCTTTTCCTCGACAGGGGCTTCGGCATTGCGCAGCCGAGCAACAAGATCGTCGAGAGGCTCGGACTGGAGAAGACCTACGACGAGTTCGACGTTGACATCTACGACAAGAAGGACCACCACGGTGTGGTCCTCGTTGGAACAAAGGTTGAGGAAGTTAAGGAAGTTCTCGAGGAGGAGTTCATCGACGTCTTCTTCCGGAAGCTTCCCTATCAGCTCTACGGGGTATACAAGGGCATCGTCGTCCAGAGGGACGAGAAGTACGTTTATGTTGACATCGGGAGTGCTATAGGTACTATACCCGTAAGGGACCTCCCGCGCGCGAAGGAGGGGGATGAACTGCTCGTCCAGGTCAAGAAGCACAACCTCCTGCCCCAGCTCAGCGTCATGATCACCGTCCCAGGAGATTACGCCGTCCTGATTCCGAAGCCTGTCGGTGCTCAGAGGCACGTGAAGATATCGCGCAAAATAAGGGACAGCCAGGAGCGCGAGAGGCTCAGGATACTCGGCCTCAGCATAGACCTCGGCGAGTGGGGCATCCTCTGGAGAACCGCTGCAGCTTACAAGGACTGGAACATCCTGAGGGACGAGATAATAAAGCTATCGAAGCTCTCCGACAGGCTCGCCAAAGCGAACTCTTACACGGCCCCATCACTCATAATCGAGGGCCGGAACATATACGAGGTCGAGTTTGGAGGGGGCGCGAAGAGGAAGCTCGACGAGATAAGGAACAAAGCCGTTCCGACCGTCGAGGGCCACCACCAGCTCAAGGCCTATGACCTTGAGTTCAGCTTTGCCGTCGAGATAGCCGAGGGCATACTGGCCAAGGTGCCGGGTCAGAGGGCCAAGGTCAACCAGGGCTTCTGGGAAGCGCTGATAGAGAATAAAGGACCGAGGAAGGGCTGGCTCTTCAGGCTGGAGCACCACAAGCCGGACGGGCAGCTCATAAAGATAGGCCCCGGCGAGATCCAGGAGGTCTCGACGAACCCGCTGAAGGTCACCTTCAGGCGCCACCTCAAGCCAGGCAAGTTCTACGACGGCCTCGACATCCCGATAGAGTTTGGGGACTACGTCATCACGGAGATTGAGGCAGGAAAGTGGTGGTTCGTGCACCGCTACTACGACAAGAACGGCAACCTCAAGGGCGAGTACTACAACATCAACACGCCGGTCGAGATATACCCGGACAGGGCCAGATACATAGACCTCGAAGTGGACATCGTGAAGTGGCCGGACGGTAAGAAAGAGATAATCGACAAGGAGAAGCTCACCGAGCACTATGAGGAGGGAACGATAAGCGAGAAGCTCTACAGGGCCGTCCTGAGAATAGTGCAGGAGGTCTACGATAGAATTTGATTATTTTGCCTCTTAAACTCCTGTTCTTTTTTGGGACCCATTTTTTGGGGCTGGGATATTACCGAATTAGTAATATCCGTCACTGGTAATATCTCCGGCTTCCCCGACCCCAAGCGCTTCCTCAATTCCCCTCTCAGTTATCCTGAAGAAGACCATTCCGCCCTCGGGCTTGAAGCGGTGCCTTTCTAAGACCGCAACCCTTAGTCCGGGCGTCGAGAGCTTGTCTAATCGCAGGATGTCCTTCGTCCGGTAGTTGAGCGTGTGCTCCGCGACGGGCTTTATCTTTCCAGCCCTGCTGTCGAAGTGCACCTGGTTGATAACCAAAACGGGAACCTCGTTCTTCCTCGCTATCCAGAGGAGAACCTGGAGCTGTTTAGCAAGCTCGTTCGTCAGGTTTTTTCTCGGCTCCTCAGCGCGATAGTGGGCCGTCAGGGAATCCACAACGACGAGGGAGAACGTTTTATCAACGACCTTCTTGAGCGAGCCTATAACGCGTCTCTGCTCCTTGAAGTCCCCCGGAGTGAAGAGGATGAAGCGCTGGAGGGCCTCTTCTGGATTAAAACCCCTCGCCCCTGCCATCTGGGAGAGCCTCTCAGGGGAGAAGCCGCCTTCGGTGTCGACGTAGGCCACTTTTTTCCCGCTTAGGAGGCCGATTTGAACCGCTAAAGTCGTCTTCCCGGTCGCAAAGCTCCCGTACACCTGGGTCAGAACTCCCCCAGCAATCCCCCCGCCGAGAAGCTCGTCGAGTGATTTGACCCCGGTTGAGAGCATCCCCTTCACCGCTAAAGGGTCAGCTCCTCGTAGAGTTCCAGGGGTTTGACGAGGGCCCAGATGCGCCTCTTCTGAAGTTCCTCACGGAGCTTCTCGGGATCCCCGTCACTGTAGACTCCATAGTGCATCGGGATGACCACGCGGGGCCTTATATCCTCGACTATTTGCGCCGCCTCGCGCTCGTTTGCCGTCGAGCGGCCGCTTATCGGCACGAGCAGGACGTCAACCTTTCCGCGGAGCTTCTGGAGGTTTGGTGTGGAGTAAGTGTCTCCCGCGTGGAAGAGCCTCTTGTCGCCCTCTATGAGGTAGCCGAGGGGGTACTGGCTAGAGGGGTGCTCCATGTAGAATGCGGTGACCTTGACCCCGTTCTCAAGCTCTATTGTCTGTCCCTCGCGTATCTCCCTGGCCTTCGTGACACCGTCGCTTATCGCCATCATGTATACCGTCGGCGGGCCTATCACGGTGGCATCTCTGAGGCGGGAGAGAAGCTCCACCTTGCCGTAGTGGTCCACATGCTCGTGGGTTAGCAGTATATAGTCTACCTCGCCTATCCTGTCGTCGTCAACCTCCGGATACGGGTCAATGAGCAGCCTCACGCCCTTGGTCTCGATCCAGAAGCACGAGTGTCCATACCAGATAATCCTCATTTCTCTCACCACCTTCACAACTTTCGGTGATGTTAACTTAAAGTTTTCCCGGTTTGTCTCTGTCTCTGGGTCTTTGAGTCCTCGGTTGTCCTCTGTTCGACGCAGGTTTTATAAACTCCCAATCCGCCATTTAATTGGTGCTGCCTGAGCGTTCGGACCGCCAAAGCGGCGGCTCTCGGTGCGGGGTTCCGAGCGTGCTCAAAAGTGGTGGTGGGGGATGAACAACCGTCGCCTGATAATCCCGCCAGTTTCCCTCCCGGTGCTCGTGATTATTTCGGTTCTTTTTCTCCTGGTGTTCATGCTGTTCTCGAGCATCGTGATGGCCGCGTTTGGAAAGCTCGGCATGCCGCCGGGAGTTGCCTACGCGCTGTTCGTCTTCGCCCTCGTGGGGAGCTTCATAAACATCCCCATAGCGGAGGAGACATCTTACGAGCCCGTCCTCAGGGTCAGGGAAGTCAGGTTCCTCGGCATCCCCTACCCAGTGCCCTTCTTTGACTGGGCCGAGAGGAAGGTCATAATAGCAGTGAACGTCGGCGGTGCCCTCGTCCCCCTCAGCATCACCCTCTACGAGATACTCAGGATGCTGTACTTCGGCAGGTTCGGGCTCCTTTTCAACACGGTTCTTGCCGTTACCATAGCGGCCCTCTTCAGCCACGCGGTCGCGAGACCTGTGAGGGGCCTTGGAATAGCGATGCCGGTGTTCCTGCCACCCCTAATGGCGGTTCTCCTCGGCTGGGTCTTCGGGGACGGAAACCCGAACGTCGTTGCCTACATCAGCGGGACGCTTGGGGTCCTCATCGGTGCGGACCTTATGAACTGGAACAAGATCAAGAACCTCGGGGCGCCGATGGTTAGCATAGGTGGCGCCGGAACCTTCGACGGCATCTTCCTGGCTGGAATAATTGCCGTTCTTCTGGTATGACGTTGGGTTTATAAGCTGGAAAATGAACACTTCCCTGTCTAAGGGGTGATGCTCATGTTCGTTGTGGGAAGCGGTGCTAAACACCTGGAAGACGAGCTCAAAGCCCTTGGTGCAGGACTCATCGAGGCGGAGATAAGGAAGTTCCCGGACGGGGAGAAGTACGTCCGCGTTCTCGGCTCGGCGGATGAAGTGACCGTCGTGCAGTCGACCTTCCGTCCTCAGGACGAGCGCCTTGTAGAGCTTATCCTCCTTGCCGATGCCCTCCGCGAGAGGGGGGTTGAGACTCTGAAGGCTGTTGTTCCGTACTTCGCATACTCCAGGCAGGACAGGGTAACCAAGGAGGGCGAGCCGGTAAGCGTGAGGGCGATAATGAGGGCTCTCGCGGTTTATTACGACGAGCTCTACGTCTTCGACCTGCATAACCCAGAGACGCTGAAGTTCTTCCCGAGCAAGGCCGTCAACGTGTCCCCTGCCAGGGCGATAGCGGATTACTTCAGGGAGAAGCTCGGCGATGGCATCGTTTTGGCCCCCGACAAGGGTGCCCGCGAGAGGGCAAAGGCAGTTGCGGAAAAGCTCGGCCTTGAGTTCAGCCACTTCGAGAAGGAAAGGATTTCGCCGACCGAAGTTAGGATGACGCCGGTCGACGTGGACGTGAGGGGCAAGAACGTCCTCATAGTCGACGACATCATAAGCACCGGTGGCACGATGGTAAAGGCCGCAAACCTGCTGAGGGAGATGGGGGCCGGGAAGGTCTTCGTTGCGGCTACGCACGGTGTCTTCGCAGAGGGTGCCATAGAGAGGGTGGGCAGAGCTGTCGATGAGCTGGCCGTCACGAACACCATTCCAACACCCGTCTCGAGGATAAGCATAGTGCCCGATATACTGGGGCTTTAGCGATGGTACCTGGGCGATCTTGTTCTTTTTTCTTCGTTGGGATGGAGGTACATCTCTGCCATTCTGACTGACGTGGGTTGGCTGTCATCACATACGTTGACATGGTGGCGATCGTTTTTCTCCTGTTTATGTGTTCAGTGGGAGGAATCACCTGCGGCGGGTGTTGTGGTCTCGATGGTTGCCCTCATTGTTTCCATGTTTACGTTTCTCTGAATTGCAAAAATTTTTGCCGTTTTTATGTCTAAAATTGTGCATTTTGCTGGAGGACTTTGACAGCTTCTTTTCTAAAAACCTCCCCTAGGGGAGGTTTTGCAAAAATTTTGTATCAGTAGGGTTCGTCCCTATTGGGTGGAGCGCCCGAACAGGGCGCGACAAAACCCGAGCGCCAAGACGGCGGCGTCGGGGGGACAGGGTGCAAAGCACCCACGATGAACCCCGCCCTCCAGCTCGGGTCACAGCAATGTGCGCTCCCGAGGAAACGCCGAAAGGCGGACCCCTCGGGGGTAAGGCAGGCCCGGCACCTCGACCAAACCCCGGACGGATATTTGGTACTTCCCCTTGAGGGAAGTCCCACCGGCCGTACTCCTTGCTCAATTCCGGTTGATCCTGCCGGAGGCCACTGCTATGGGGGTCCGACTAAGCCATGCGAGTCACGGGGTCCCTTCGGGGACACCGGCGGACGGCTCAGTAACACGTCGGTAACCTACCCTCGGGAGGGGGATAACCCCGGGAAACTGGGGCTAATCCCCCATAGGCCTGAGGTACTGGAAGGTCCTCAGGCCGAAAGGGTCTCTGACCGCCCGAGGATGGGCCGGCGGCCGATTAGGTAGTTGGTGGGGTAACGGCCCACCAAGCCGAAGATCGGTACGGGCCATGAGAGTGGGAGCCCGGAGATGGACACTGAGACACGGGTCCAGGCCCTACGGGGCGCAGCAGGCGCGAAACCTCCGCAATGCGGGAAACCGCGACGGGGGGACCCCCAGTGCCGTGGCACCGCCACGGCTTTTCCGGAGTGTAAAGAGCTCCGGGAATAAGGGCTGGGCAAGGCCGGTGGCAGCCGCCGCGGTAATACCGGCGGCCCGAGTGGTGGCCGCTATTATTGGGCCTAAAGCGTCCGTAGCCGGGCCCGTAAGTCCCTGGCGAAATCCCACGGCTCAACCGTGGGGCTTGCTGGGGATACTGCGGGCCTTGGGACCGGGAGAGGCCGGGGGTACTCCTGGGGTAGGGGTGAAATCCTATAATCCCAGGAGGACCGCCAGTGGCGAAGGCGCCCGGCTGGAACGGGTCCGACGGTGAGGGACGAAGGCCAGGGGAGCAAACCGGATTAGATACCCGGGTAGTCCTGGCTGTAAAGGATGCGGGCTAGGTGTCGGGTGAGCTTCGGGCTCGCCCGGTGCCGAAGGGAAGCCGTTAAGCCCGCCGCCTGGGGAGTACGGCCGCAAGGCTGAAACTTAAAGGAATTGGCGGGGGAGCACTACAAGGGGTGGAGCGTGCGGTTTAATTGGATTCAACGCCGGGAACCTCACCGGGGGCGACGGCAGGATGAAGGCCAGGCTGAAGGTCTTGCCGGACACGCCGAGAGGAGGTGCATGGCCGCCGTCAGCTCGTACCGTGAGGCGTCCACTTAAGTGTGGTAACGAGCGAGACCCGCGCCCCCAGTTGCCAGTCCTCCCCGCTGGGGAGGAGGCACTCTGGGGGGACTGCCGGCGATAAGCCGGAGGAAGGAGCGGGCGACGGTAGGTCAGTATGCCCCGAAACCCCCGGGCTACACGCGCGCTACAATGGGCGGGACAATGGGATCCGACCCCGAAAGGGGAAGGGAATCCCCTAAACCCGCCCCCAGTTCGGATTGCGGGCTGCAACTCGCCCGCATGAAGCTGGAATCCCTAGTACCCGCGTGTCATCATCGCGCGGCGAATACGTCCCTGCTCCTTGCACACACCGCCCGTCACTCCACCCGAGCGGGGTCCGGGTGAGGCCTGGTCTCCCTTCGGGGAGGCCGGGTCGAGCCTGGGCTCCGTGAGGGGGGAGAAGTCGTAACAAGGTAGCCGTAGGGGAACCTACGGCTCGATCACCTCCTATCGCCGGAAAATCCGTCCGGGGGGTTTAAGAGGTGCCGGGCCTGCCATCGTGGGCCGGTAGCTCAGCCTGGGAGAGCGTCGGCTTTGCAAGCCGAAGGCCCCGGGTTCGAATCCCGGCCGGTCCACCACGAACAGATGCACATCCCGAGCACCGCTCGGGGTGGAAGGGTCCGAGACCCCGAACAGGGGTCACGATGAGGACCGTGCACAGGCCGATTGACCCAAAAAATGCCCAGCCCCCTGAGTAGGGGGCAGAAAACCTAAGCCGCCTGGTGGATGGCTCGGCTCGGGGCGCCGACGAAGGGCGTGGCAAGCTGCGATAAGCCCCGGCGAGGCGCAGGCAGCCGTCGAACCGGGGATTCCCGAATGGGACCTCCCGCGGCTCTTGCCGCACTCCCAGTCGGGAGGGGGAACGCGGGGAACTGAAACATCTTAGTACCCGCAGGAAAAGAAAGCAAAAGCGATGCCGTTAGTAGGGGCGACCGAAAGCGGCACAGGGCAAACTGAACCCTTCGGGGAAACCCGGAGGGGATGTGGTGTTGCAGGGCCCCCGAAAGACCCTCCCGGGTGAAGCCGAAGTCCGCTGGAACGCGGCGCCGTAGAGGGTGAAAGCCCCGTAGGCGCAAGCCCGGTGGGTCTTGGGGTGTCCCTGAGTACCGTCGGTCGGATATCCGGCGGGAAGCTGGGAGGCATCGGCTCCCAACCCTAAATACGTCCCGAGACCGATAGCGAACTAGTACCGTGAGGGAAAGCTGAAAAGCACCCCTGGCAGGGGGTGAAAAGAGCCTGAAACCAGGCGGCGATAGGTGGGTACGGCTCAGAAGGGCTGACCCTCCCCGAAGGAAACACGGGCGACCGTGGAGTACGAGGGGAGGCGACCAGAGTCGTACCGTCCGTCTTGGATCACGGGGCAGGGAGTTCATCCGAGCGGCGAGGTTAAGGGGGTCAACCCCGAAGCCGCAGGGAAACCGACAGGTCCGCAGCCCGTAAGGGCGAGGGACGGGGTGTGAAAGCGCCCGGAGTCGCTCGGATGAGACCCGAAGCCGGTCGATCTAGCCCGGGGCAGGGCGAAGTCCCTCAACAGAGGGATGGAGGCCCGATAGGGATGCTGACGTGCAATTCGCTCCCGTGACCTCGGGCTAGGGGTGAAAGGCCAATCGAGGCCGGCGATAGCTGGTTCCCGCCGAATTATCCCCCAGGATAGCCCGGCCGGAGGTAGGCGGTGGGGTAGAGCACTGATTGGGGGTTTAGGGGGAGAAATCCTCCGGCTCCCTGTCAAACTCCGAACCCACTGCCGCCGTAGATGGCCGGAGTAGGGGGGCGGTGTAAGCCGTCACCCGAGAGGGGAACAACC
The DNA here is from genome assembly GCF_002214485.1 of Thermococcus pacificus. Lineage (NCBI taxonomy): Archaea > Methanobacteriati > Methanobacteriota > Thermococci > Thermococcales > Thermococcaceae > Thermococcus > Thermococcus pacificus. The sequence continues at coordinate 150,828 of NZ_CP015102.1, read as the reverse complement.
CAGACCGGGGTTAAGGCCCCTAAATGCCGGCTAAGTGTTACTCCAAAGGGCGTCCCTGGCCTTAGACAGCGGGGAGGTAGGCTTAGAAGCAGCCATCCTTTAAAGAGTGCGTAACAGCTCACCCGTCGAGGTCAGGGGCCCCGAAAATGGACGGGGCTAAAGCCGGCTGCCGAGACCCCGGCGCACGGACCGATTGGTCCGTGATCGGGTAGGCGGGCGTGCCGATGGGGTGGAAGCTGGGCCGTAAGGTCCAGTGGACCCGTCGGTATTGTGGATCCTGCCGGGAGTAGCAGCATAGCCGGGTGAGAATCCCGGCCGCCGTAGGGGCCAGGGTTCCACGGCAATGTTTGTCAGCCGTGGGTTAGTCGGTCCTAAGCCGGCCCGTAACTCGGCGCCGGCGAAAGGGAAACGGGTTTATATTCCCGTACCGCGGTGGTAGGTGCGGCAACGCAAGCCCGAGGGGTGACGCCTCGGGGTAGGCGGACCGGTCCACAAGGCCGGCTAAGCGTATAAGCCCGGGGAGTGCCGTAATGGCGAGAACCGGGTGAAAGCGCGAATGGCCTCCCGTAAGGGGGGTTCCGCCGATCCCTGGGGCCCGTGAAAAGCCCCTCGGGAACGATCCACCGCGACCGTACCGAGAACCGACACTGGTGCCCCTGGGTGAGAAGCCTAAGGCGTGTCGGGGGAAACCCAGCCGAGGGAACTCGGCAAATTGGCCCCGTAACTTCGGGAGAAGGGGTGCCTGCGGGTGCGTAACCCGCAGGTCGCAGTGACTAGGGGGGCCCGACTGTTTAGTAAAAACACAGGTCCCAGCTAGCCCGAAAGGGTTTGTACTGGGGCCGACGCCTGCCCAGTGCCGGTATGTGAAGCCCGGGTCCAACCGGGTGAAGCACCGGTAAACGGCGGGGGTAACTATAACCCTCTTAAGGTAGCGAAATTCCTTGTCGGTTAAATGCCGACCTGCATGAATGGCGTAACGAGGTCCCCACTGTCCCCGGCTGGGGCCCGGCGAAACCACTGCCAGGCGCATATGCCTGGGACCTCCGGTGGGAAGCGAAGACCCCATGGAGCTTTACTGCAGCCTGCCGTTGCCATACGGCGGGGGGTGCGCAGCGTAGGCGGGAGGCGTCGAAGCCCGTCCTCCGGGGCGGGTGGAGCCGTCCATGAGACACCGCCCACTCCCTGCCGTATGGCTAACCCCCAATGGGGGGACAGCGGTAGGTGGGCAGTTTGGCTGGGGCGGCACACCCTCGAAAAGGTATCGAGGGTGCCCTAAGGTCGGCTCAGGCGGGTCAGGAATCCGCCGTAGAGTGCAAGGGCAAAAGCCGGCCTGACTGGACCCGTAACAGAGGCGGGTCCAGCCGCGAAAGCGTGGCCTAGCGAACCCCTGTGCCTCCCCGGTGGGGGCCAGGGATGACAGAAAAGCTACCCTGGGGATAACAGAGTCGTCTCGGGCGAGAGCCCATATCGACCCCGAGGCTTGCTACCTCGCTGTCGGCTCTTCCCATCCTGGCCCTGCAGCAGGGGCCAAGGGTGGGGGTGTTCACCCATTAAAGGGGAACGTGAGCTGGGTTTAGACCGTCGTGAGACAGGTCGGATGCTATCTACCGGAGGTGCTGGGTGCCTGAGGGGAAGGCTCCCCCAGTACGAGAGGAACAGGGAGCCGCGGCCTCTGGTCTACCGGTTGTCCTACAGGGCACAGCCGGGCAGCTACGCCGCGTCCGATAAGGCCTGAAAGCATCTAAGGCCGAAGCGGTCCCCGAAAATAGGCACCCACTCCCAGGCGCAGGGGGTCGGGCGACCGGTCCTTTGCCTGGGACGAGGGCTCGGGAAGAAGACCCGTTTGATGGGGCGGGGATGTAAGCGGGAAGGGAAACCGACCCGTTCAGTCTGCCGCTCCCAACAGCCCGAGGTTTCTGTCCCTGAAAGGGGGGCTGGGCATTTGATAGGTCAATCGGCCTGTGCACGGTCCTGGCCCTTGAATCCTACCTGTTCTGTCTCATTGTGCTTGCATCTTCTAAAACAGTCAAACATGATAATCATGATGTTTTCGTGCCATAACCGTTAAAACCCTGCCAGCGGAGCTTTTCTTGTGATGCCTATGCGTCTTCTTGTCCTCGACCTCGACGGAACGTTGTGGGATCATGGGGATGCCTCTAGACTCACTCCACCCTATGAGTTCCACGGCGATTATCTGACCGACGCTTACGGGGAAGAGCTCCGCCTGTTCCCCGGCGTCCGCGAGTTCCTTGAGTGGGCCAGCTGGCGCTTTATTCTGACGATAGCCAGCTGGAACGTCGAGGAGAAAGTGAGACCTATTCTCGAAGGTTTTGGTCTCTGGGACTACTTCACCTTCCCCAAAATTGAGGGCCATCCCAACAAGGCCGACATGATACGGAGAACCCTTGAGGAACTGACTTCAATTGGCTATACTGTTGAGGACGTTATCTACGTGGACGACAGGGAGCTTCACGTGGACGAGATTAAGATGACTCTTCCAGAGGTCGACTTTATCCACATGTGGGTTGATGTAAAGTCTTTTGAAGAACTCCGGGAACTTCTTGAAAAGATGGGGTGATCGTAATGGAACTACTGGTCGTTAAGGATAAGCGCATCGACTACGACGGCTCGGCCATCCAGAGCCACTGGGTCTATAGGAACTTCGGAATCCTTGGCAACTCTCTTGTCGTCTTTCGCGGCAAGTGTGACGTCAAAGTCGAGGAGATGATAGACATAGAGGATCTCCGCCAGAGCAAGGAGATCAAGAGCGACGACATGGTGCACTACATAATCGAGGTCTTCGACCTTGTAAACACGCTCTTTGCCTCGACGCTCCAGAAGCTCTTCATAGCGAAACTCTGCGAGGTTCTTGAGGAATACGGCGTGAAAACAAGCAGAAAGGGCGATGACATCTACGTGAACGGCAAGAAGCTCAGCATCTCTATAGCTACTGTTTCACCCGTGAGTGTCAAGATTCACATAGGGATAAACGTCGAGGCTAAAGGAATTCCAGAGGGCGTCGATGCCATCGGCCTCAAAGAGCTCGGCATCACCGACGTCGAGGACTTTATGGAGAGGACAGGAAAAGCTCTCGTTGCCGAGTTTGAGAAGGTGAAAAAGGACAGCCTCAAGGTCAGGTGGGCTCAATAAAGGAGGAAAAGCAAACCTCCGACGATGGGAACGGCCAAGTTGTCGTCGAGCAAGCGCTGGTACTCTGCGAGGGTCAGCATAGCTGCCCATCCTATTTTTTCAACTGTCCCCGCGTTGAGGAAAATGAACGCTATTATAACCGCCGTGACAAAGTAGCCCAAGCTTCCGGTCCAGTGTTTCTTGAGCTTCACATTGAACCCGTTCTTTCTGAAGTAGTAGTGCCTTATTATTCCTGTAACCCCGTCGCTTATCGCCATCGCAAGCAGCAGAGCGGTAGCGTATTCAATCGGGAGTGTGGCTGAAATAACAGATGCCGAGAGAGCAAAGAAGACCTCACCGTAGTTGTGCCCTATCTGGTACCAGCTCAGTTCCCTTTTCCTCAGGTGAGGCCACAGCTGGATTAAACCAATGAGGAATGCTGCCCCACTGAAAACCCACCTGGGGATAAACCCCCAGTAGAACATCAGTATCGCGGGCACGACGCTGAGATGTATCAGCTTCCTGTTGATCCATGCCCATTCCGGCCCGATCTTTTTCGTGAAGGCGATGGTGCCGATGATAAAGAGCACGCCTATTGTAACTGCCCAGGAAGTGTTGATCATATCGATTTCACCAAAAATAAAAGAGGGGGTTGGGAGTTATATATCTTTACCCGAAAGCCGTCATCACCTTGTGGAGTGCACCCGCAAAGTCCTCCGCATGGACTACAACATACCAGTCGTCGGTTCTCGTCAGTTCTCCGCGCGACTTCCCTATGAGCTCCCCATAAAGCCCCTGGATCTTAACCCTCGGCTCTGTAGTTGAGAGCTTCAGCGTTATCTCGCTCGGCTTCCCGTTCTCCCAAACTACTCCAACCTTCAGACCCGCTTTGGTCTCCTTCTTCTTTCTGAGACCCAGCTTGAGGTAGCGGAGCCTCTCCTCCGGAACGCCGTTCTCCTCAGCTTTCTCGCGGAGGTATTCGTTCGCAAGTGTAAGGCCGTGCAGGCCGAGGGCGTAGCCGAAGACGGGAATTCCAAGATCTTTTCTGGTCCTCCCCTTGTAGGCGTAGACCTCTATCCTCCTCCCTGCCCCGCGGGAGGCGAGGTAGAGGCCGTTGGTCTCCTCCCTTCTGAACTCGCTCAAAAAGTCTGTCAGCGTTTCGTAGAACGAGAACGGTATCGAGAAGCTCGCCCACGTCCCCCATATCCTCGGCGGGACCGAGACGAATCCCATCTCTTCAAGATGGTATTCGAGGGGCTTCGGCCTCAGTATCAGGAATCCCTTCTCTGTAAGCTCCATCTCCATAATTGTCCTCTCTCCGGGCACCAGAGCAAACTTTCCATCGCTCTTAAAGTCCTTCGCCTTTAGCAGTCTGTTCCTTCTTAGCTTTCTCTCTTCCCTCGAGCTCACCACGACCGGAACTGGCGTTTTCCTCCCCGTTTCCTTGTCGTAGGGGACCTTAAAGCCTGCCTTCAGAAGCTCTTCCTGTATTTCGAGCGACGCCGGAAAGAAGGTTTGCATCCTCTCTAGTTCAACCTCCATAGGGATGCCTCCTTACTTTCTGAAGTAGTTTTTACCATCTGTGCTTATAAAATTTTCCCTCCACGAATCGTTACCAATGGCCGAGCTTAAGCTTAAAAGGACCTGGACAGAGCTAAGCGCGGTGGTGAGAATGGTTCACTGGGCAGACTATATGGCAGAGAGGATAATCCGGGAAAGGGGCGACAAGGAGGAGTATGTCGTCGAGAGTGGCATTACTCCGAGCGGTTACGTTCACATAGGCAATTTTAGGGAGTTCTTTACCGCTTACATAGTCGGCCACGCCCTCAGGGACAGGGGCAAGAAGGTTCGCCACATCCACATGTGGGATGACTACGACCGCTTCAGGAAGGTCCCGAAGAACGTTCCAGCGGAGTGGAAGGAACACCTCACAAAGCCAGTCCGCGAGGTTCCGGATCCCTGGGGATGCCACGACAGCTACGCCGAGCACTTCATGGCCCTCTTTGAGGAAGAGATCTCCAGGCTCGGCATCGAGGCTGACTTCCTCCACGCCTATGAGCTGTACAAGAGCGGCGAGTACGCGGAGGAGGTGAAGCTCGCCCTTCAAAAGCGTGATGAGATAAAGGCCATCCTCGACAAGTACCGCGAGAGAGCCAAGCAGCCCCCGTTGGAGGATAGCTGGCAGCCGGTTATGGTCTACTGTCCTCACTGCAGGAAAGAGGCTGACTTCGTAAGCTGGGACGGTGAGTGGAAGGTCTCCTACAGGTGCCCCCACTGCGGTAGGGAAGGCGAGACCGACATCCGCGAGGGCAACGTTAAACTTAGGTGGCGCGTTGACTGGCCGATGAGGTGGGCGCACTTCAAAGTTGATTTCGAGCCCGCAGGAAAGGACCATTTGGCGGCTGGAGGCTCCTACGACACCGGCAGGGAGATAGTGGAGAAGGTCTTCGGCTGGAAGGCCCCGATAGACCTCATGTACGAGTTCGTTGGAATCAAGGGGCAGAAGGGCAAGATGAGTGGCTCAAAGGGCAACGTTATCCTCCTCAGTGACCTCTACGAGGTTCTCGAGCCGGGAATAATCCGCTTCATCTACGCGAAGGCGAGGCCGAACAAGGAGCTTAAGATTGACCTCGGTTTAGGTCTTCTCAACCTCTACGACGAGTTCGACAAGGTTGAGCGCATCTACTTCGGCCTTGAGAAGGCTAAAAACTCCGAAGAGGAAGAGGAACTCAAGAGAACATATGAGCTTTCCATGCCGAAGGTTCCCGAGAAACTGACCGCTCAGGCACCCTTCCGCTTCCTTGTAACGCTCGTTCAGATGCCTCACCTCGACGAGGAGGGCATAATCAGAATCCTCCAGGAGCAGGGACACGTTCCGGAGGAGCTTAGCAAGGAAGACATCGAGAGAATTAAGCTCCGCATTCGCTTAGCTAAAAACTGGGTCGAGAAGTACGCTCCCGAGGATGTGAAATTCAGCCTGCTCGAAAGGCCACCAGAGATTGAGCTTGAGCCGGAAATCAGGGAGGCGATGCTCGAAGTGGCAGAATGGCTCGAGAAGAACGAGAGGTTCACCGTCGATGAACTCAACAACGTTATCTTCGACGCCGCCAAGAAGCGCGGAATCCCGAGCAAGAAGTGGTTCAAAGCTCTCTACAACGTCTTCATCGGCAAGGACCGCGGCCCGAGGCTTGCGCCTTTCCTCGCTTCCCTGAAGAGAGAATTTGTTATAGGACGCCTCCGCATGGAGGCCTGATCTATTCATTTTTTCGGCACGTAGACCTGGAAATAGGTATGCTCGTTGAGGTTCTCGCTGTGGATCTGCCTGAAGTAGAGCTTTGCGAGAAGCTCAACCGCCGTCTTCCCCCAGACGTTGAAGCGCACCCTGAAGCTCTCCTTCTCGCTCTGGAATTCTATTACCGCCGTCTTCTCCTCTTCGTCCGTTAAAACCCTGCTGATCCAGTACTCGGCCCCAACGACGGTTCCGTTAATCAGGACCGGGAGGAGTTCCCTGAGGTCAGTGAACTGGAGTATAAACCTCCCACCGGGCTTTAAAACCCGTGCGATCTCTTTGAAGACCTGGTTCAGTTCCTGCGGCTTGAAGTGAACGAGACTGTCTATGAAGAGCACGTAGTCGAAGCTGTTGTCCTCAAAGGGAAGCTCCCTTGCGTCCCCCTTGACGAACTCGACTTTCGAGCGTTTGTCCCTGGCGAACTCCCGGGCTCTCTCGAGCATAGCCTCGCTTGAGTCCAATCCCACGACCTGAAAGCCGAGATCCTCAAGGAGAAACGAGAAGCCGCCGGCCCCGCAGTCAAGGTCTAGGGCCTTTCCCCTGGAGGGCATGTGCTTCATCAGAAGGGGTTCGAGTGTCTCGATCCTCTTCCTGTACTCGTCCGAGCAAATGTCACTGTATGCTATGCCTTGAACGCCTCATAGTACTTCTCGAAGGACATGTTACTGAGTTGGTTCCGGAGTTTAAATATTTTCCCGGGCTTAGGTTTTTATTGCCCAGTTCCAACAATATGCGGTGATGGAGATGGAGTTCAACCTCATAATAACCGGTGTCGGCGGCCAGGGAGGTTTGACCCTATCGAGGATAGTGGGCAACGCGGCCATGCACGAGGGTTATAACGTAAGGATCGGCGAAACCCTTGGGATGAGCCAGCGCTACGGAAGCGTCCTCAGCTACCTCCGCTTTGGTGAGGAGGTTTATTCGCCCCTCATAGAGGAAGGGGAAGCCGATTTAATGCTCGCCCTCGAACCAGCAGAGGCTTTGAGGAACGCGCGCTTCCTCTCGAAGAAGAGCGTAGCGGTCATCAACGCCTATCCAATACACACTGCCACAACCCTCGTCGGTAAAGAGCGCTATCCTGAACTAGAAGAGATAAAAGAAGCGATAGGAAAAATCTGCCCCGTCCACATGGCCAACTTTCAGGAGGAAGCGGACAAGATAAACCCCAGAACGCTCGGTGTTCTGATGCTCGGCTACGCCTTTGGCAAAGGCTTGATTCCGCTTAGGAAGGAGAGCATCTACGAGGGAATTAAGGAAACACTCCGCGAGAAGCTATGGGAGGTCAACTTCAGGGCCTTCGAGCGCGGTATAGAGCTCGCGGGGGAGTGAGTTTTTCTTTTCTCACCTGTTGTGCTTGATGAAGAAGGCGTAGAATATCGCCGTCGCGACGACGTAGAGTAACGCTGTCGCGTAGAACGGGTAGCTCAGCGAGGTGGCGAAGAGCAGCCCACCCACGTAGTTCCCGCCCCCTCTCATAAAAGTTGAGAACGCCCTCCTTATTCCGGCGGCGGTTGCCTTCTCCTCGGTGGAGAAGAAGCCCATCATGAAGGAGTCGTTTATGGGCCAGACTATGTTCATCAGTATCGAGCGGAGCACGTAGAGGAAGGCCGCCAGCAGGAAGGTCTCCACCGACGGGAATATCGCGAAGAGAAACGCTGCGGTGCTCTGGAAGGAGGTTATGACCTTGACCGGGCCTATTCTGTTCACCAGTCTTGGGAGGGCAAAAGAGCCGAGCCCCATCGCCAGCTGCTGGAAGAAGAATATCCCGCTTATCGCGGCGAGGGTCTGCCCGAACCTTATGTTGAAGTAGAGGCTCATGTAGGGTATCGTTATTCCGGCTCCGAAGCCTATGAGCGCGCTCGGGAACGAGAACTTGAGTATCTTGATGACCAGCTCGCGATTCCAGTTTATGCGCGGGTTCTTAACCGGAACGTCGCTTATCATGAGCAGGGCTGGGATTACGAAGACGAACTGCAGGAGGGCAAGCGAGATAACGAGCCTGTAGGCTGTCCCCTCAGATATGCCGAGCCCGGTGAGGAAACCGGGTGCGAAGCCGGCAACGAGAACCCCGGCGGCGTTGAATATCGTTCCCAGCCCGAAGCTTATCGAGAACGCGTGATGCCTCCTTTCCTCCCCGACCTCCTCGCTCAGGAGGGCGGTAAAGTTCGGCTGCCTCAGTCCCATATTCGCCCCGACGAGGAAGAAGCCGAGGGCGAGGACGTAGGTGTTAATAGCCGCCACCTGCAGGAGCCTCCCGGTGAGGCCGAGGACCGCGCTCAGGAGGAGGGTCTTTTTATAGCCCATCCTGAGCGATATCTGTCCTGCGAGGAGGAAGAAAAGGCCGCCCGTGAAGGTCTGGATCGAGAAGAACGTCCCCATCGCAGACATATCGTAGCCGAGGGCCCTGAGGTAAAACGGCATTATGAACACAGAGAACTGGAGGAACAGCTGGCCCGCTGCGTTGGCCGCTATGAGTATTTTGGCGTCCCTTCCGTATCCGGCGAGCATGTCCTAACCTGAATCTTAGCGTTTATAAGTTTATCGAAGTGAATCCTTTTATGCCGGGAAACGTTCTATATATTGGTGGTGACATCTATGGAGTTCAGGAAAATCCAATTTACCGGACGAAGCTCATACATAATCTCCCTTCCCAAGAAGTGGGTTCGCGAGCACAACCTGAGTCAGGGTGACGTGGTCCCGTTATCCATAAACCCGGACGGGAGCATAACCATCTTCCCTAAGGAGCCGAGAGAAGTAAGCGAGAAGAAAATCCTCTCCATATCGCGCGAGTACTCCCCTGATATGGCCGTCAGGCTCGTCATATCTGCCTACATTCAGGGGTACGACGTCCTTGAGATCAACCTCTCCGAGGAGATGCCCCTCTACAAGGTCAAGATAAGGAAGGTCCTCCAGAGCCTCCCCGGCGTTGAGATAATCCTCGACGAGCCCCAGAGAATAGTTGCCAAGAGTCTCCTCGATGAAGAGGAGATAAACCTCGCCGAGCTGCTCAGCAGGATACGCTCCCTTGTTATGTCCATGCTCGGCGACCTCGAGCTCCTCATAGCCTCACCGGACGATAGGGAAATCCTTAGGGACATAAACGACCTGGAAAACGAGCTCGACCGCTTTTACTTCCTCATAATCCGCGCCGTCAATAGGCTTTTGAGCAAACGCGGTGTGACCGAGGAGAGCGGTATAATCAGGAGAACCTTCGACCTGCTCGGCATACTCTTCATCGTCCGGAATATCGAGAGGATAGGCGATCACATAACGCGCATAGCGGAGAACCCGAGCGAGATAAACGTCCCCTACCTGAAGGAAAAGTTCGGCGAGATGATGGCCCAGATCGAGGAGAGGGATCTTAGCAAGATCGACAGGCTGATGCTTGAACTCAAGGAGGAGATACGCTCCATCGACTACCGCCAGTCAATAGCCCTCGAGAGCTACCGCAGGGTTCTTGAGTACCTTGAGAACATAGGTGAGACGATAATCAACATGGCCCTGAGCTGAGGTTTTGTGCATATCTTTCCGTTTCCATAATCCTTTTAACCATTCGAGCATTCTTTTCTCCGGTGGTCCTCATGGTCGCTATCATAGTCCACGGCGGTGCCGGCACAATAAGAAAAGAGGAGAGGATTCCGAAAGTCATTGAAGGTGTTAGAGAGGCCGTTTTAGCGGGCTGGCGCGAGCTGAAGCGCGGTTCTGCCTTAGATGCCGTTGAGGAAGCGGTGAAAGCCCTCGAAGACAACCCCCTCTTCAACGCCGGGACCGGGAGCGTTCTAACCCTTGACGGAAAGGTTGAGATGGACGCTGCCATAATGCGCGGGAAAACGCTGGAAGCCGGTGCCGTTGCCGGAATCTGGGGGGTTAAGAACCCGATAAGCGTCGCTAGGAAGGTCATGGAGAAGACAGACCATGTGCTCTTAATTGGTGAAGGTGCCGTAAAGTTCGCCCGTCTGCTCGGCTTTGAGGAGTACGATCCAAGAACTGAAGAGAGGCTGAAGCAGTGGGAAGAGCTCCGGAAGAAGCTGGTCGAGAAGGGTGAAACCAGGCACTGGAAAAAGCTCAACGAGCTGATAAAGGAGTACCCAGAGGTTCTGAGGAGCACGGTCGGGGCGGTGGCCTTCGACGGTGAAGAAGTCGTTGCAGGCACTTCAACCGGTGGCGTTTTCCTCAAGATGTTCGGCAGGGTCGGAGACACGCCGATAATCGGCGGTGGAACCTACGCCAACGAGGTGGCTGGGGCTTCCTGTACTGGTCTCGGTGAAGTGGCAATAAAGCTCGCCTTGGCAAAGAGCGCAACCGACTTTGTCAGGCTCGGCATGGACGCCGGGGCCGCGAGCGAAGCGGCGATAAGCCTCGCCACCAGATACTTTGGCCCGGACACTATGGGCATCATCATGGTTGACTCAAGAGGCAACGTCGGCTTCGCCAAGAACACCAAGCACATGAGCTACGCATTCATGAAAGACGGCATGAACGAACCGGAGGCTGGTGTTTAGTGGACAGAACCGTCAGGAACATCTGGCTCCTCAACCTGTCGACCTTCTTTTTCTTCCTGGGCATAAGCTCAGTCAATCCCATAGTATCTCCATTCTCGATGACTCTCGGCGCAAGCCCCTTCCTCGTCGGAACGCTTGCGGGCATAACCTCGGTGGTCTCTCTGATCTCAAAGCCGGTTGGAGGTCTAGTTGGGGACAGGGGTTATCGCCTTGAGGCAATGATCCTCGGAAACCTCCTCAGCCTCGTTTCAGGGGTCCTTTACGTTGTTTCAGCTTTGACGGGTAGTATCTGGCTCTTCGCCTTTACGAGGGCTTTGCACGGCTTCTCGATGGGAATATTCTTCCCCTCGAGTCTCTCGACGGCGGTTGACCTCGCCCCCGTAGGAAGGGTCGGTGAGACCCTCGGCTGGCGCGGCATGATGTTCTCCCTTGGCAACATCATCGGCCCCGCCCTCGGCGGCTATGCCTCCGACTACCTTGGCTTCGCCGGTGCGTTCTTCCTTGTGGTCATTTTCTCGGCGGTTGGGGCGCTCTTTGTGGTTCCAGTGAGGAGAGACGTTGGGAGAACTCTCGTACCTGTGGAGAAGAGCGAGGAAGCTGACTACTCCGAACTTCTCAGGCCCTACTTCGTGGCGGCGTCTGTAGCCCTTCTCTTCTTTGCGGCCTCCTATTCTGGCGTGACCACCTTCCTTCCTGCCCTCTACAAGGAGCTCTCCTACCCCCAGAGGGTCTTCGGGACGTACATGATGGTCATCGGGATAGCGAGCTTTGTCACCCGATTGATTGGAGGCAGGAGCGCCGACAGGATGGGGCCGATACCCGTCTCCGCGGCGGGCCTCCTCACGGTTATAACCGGCTACATGCTCCTCATCAGGTTCACCACTCCCCCGGCTTCCTATGCGAGCGCGGTTCTCATAGGGGCTGGCTTTGGGCTGGCAATTCCGGCGATGCAGCTCATGGCTCTCGGAAACCTGCCCCAGAGGATAAGGACGATGGGTTCGAGCGTCTACACGATGTTCTTCGACCTCGGGACCATGGGCGGCCAGTTCGCCCTCGGCTACGCCGCGGGAGGCCTCGGCTACGCTGGAATCCTTAGGTTCCTACCCGCTTTGGCGGGGGTAGCCCTTTTAATACTGGCCGTGTCCTACTTCGTGGGGGATAAAAATGGTTGAAATGATCAGGGTTTCATACGGAACGGCGGTTGCGATGGGCCTCAGAAGGGGAAAGATGCTCGCCAGACCGACTACCGCTTACCTCATGACCTACTGGCCTGGCCACTGCAGGAACAACTGCGCCTTCTGCGTTCAGGCGAGGGAGAGCAGAGCCGACCTTGAGAAGCTTTCCCGCGTCACCTGGCCGGCCTTTGAGCTGGAGGAGGTTTTGGATGCTCTGCCAAAGGGGAACTTCTCCCGGATCTGCCTCCAGACGATAGACTACCCGGGAATGGTGGAGGACGTCTTGGATCTCCTTGAGGCCTTTGCTCCCATGAACCTCCCGGTTTCGGTCTCCATAACGCCCGTTGGAAAGGAAACGCTGAGGGAGTTCAAAAGGCGGGGCGTTGACTACGTCGGGGTGGGCCTCGACGCCGCGAGCGAGCGGGTTTACAGGGGGGTCAAGGACGCCATTTATTCCTGGGATGATATGTGGGAATTCACCCGGGACATCATCGATGTCTTCGGTCCCAAGAGTGCCTTCGTCCACCTCATAGTGGGGCTCGGTGAGACCGATATGGAGATGATCGAGACCATAGCGAGAGCTTACGGGATGGACGCCGAGGTTTCTCTCTTCGCATTCACGCCCGTTAAGGGAACGCGCCTTGAGAACGCCAGGCCTCCGTCCCTCGAGCGCTACCGCAGGATACAGCTGGCAAGATACCTCCTTGAAAAGGGCCTTTCTTCCCCCGAAGACTTTGAATTCGATGAAAACGGCAACCTCATTGGTCTTGGAGTCCCAAAAGAGAAGCTGGTGGAGCTAATTCCACTCGAGGTCTTCACCACACACGGCTGTCCGGGCTGCAACAGGCCCTACTACAACGAGAGGCCGAAAAGAGAGCCCTACAACTTTCCTGTAAAGCCTGAAAAAAGCTATGTTGAGAGGGTTTTAGAGTCTATCCTTTGAGCTCCTCTAGGATCCTCTCAAACTCGTCGGAGAATATTTCCGTCTTAACTTCTTCCCCCCTAGCGAGCTTCACGAGGGCCGTGACAAAGGCATGGAGTTCTTCATCGTCCCTCACAAGGGTCAGTATCGGCTCCATGTTCTCCGCCAGCTCCTGGAGGCGGTTCTCGCTCTTTAATATAGTCAGTATGTCGCCCAACCTCCTTATTCCGAACTTCCTGAGCTCCTCGCTCGGCGCGAGGTAGATCCCCCTGATGGCGAACTTCACAGCACCCCGGTAGTTGTCCTCCTGTATGAAGACGTCCGCCATCCTGAAGCAGGCCTCAAAGTAAAGCTCCGGCTCGTCTTTTCGCGTTAGCCTCATTATATCGTCGAGCTTCCTCTTGGCTTCCTCGAGGTTCCGGGCGTTCTCCGCCTCAAGGGCCTCTCTGAAGAGCGAAAGGGCCCTTTCCCTAACCCCGCTCATGGCTCTCCCCCCTGCTCTCGTGCCACGCCTCCTCAAAGGCGGGCCATACATCCTCAAGCTCCCTCTTCACGCCCCATCTCCTCTTGAAGGCGTTGAGGAGGACAGTTAAATCCCTTTTCAGGAGCTCGTAGCTCTCGGGCCTGTCCGTCGTGATGTACTGGGCCCAGTCGATTATAAGAATGCTCCCGTCGTCGGTTAGAACCACGTTGAACTGACTGAGGTCTGAGTGGACTATCCCGAAGCGGACTATCTTGAGGTACTCGTCGAGGATCTTCGAGAGTATCTCGCCAGCCTCTTCCCTCGTCAGGTCAGTGTCCCTCAGCTCGGCGAGCTCTGTCCCGTTTATGAACTCCATGACGACGACATGCCTGTTCCACGCTATCGGCCTCGGAACCCTTGCTATGGGACTGAGCAGCGTTAGCGCTTCGTACTCCTTCCTCGCTATCAGCCTCGACACGTAGAGCCAGCTCGTGTGCCTCTTGTCCTGAAATACGTGGCCGTGGTAGCCGGCTTTCCTTGATGCTGTTCTCCCGCCTATGCGGTTGAACTTGACGGCGACTTTCCCGCCGGAGGGGGTTACCCCAACGTAGACGTCTGCGTCCTTCCCAACTCCGATTTGAGTTGTGCTTATTGCCTCAATGATGCCCTTCTTCGAGAGCGCCCTTATGGCCAGAGTATCGTAGCCGTGTATCGTGAGCTGGTATCCTATGTACCCTATGTCGCTCCTTCTGACCACGAGGCCCCAGTTATCGAGCTTGCCCAGCCGGAACGATGCGGTCTCAATGTCAACCTTGGCGAAGCGCGCTATATCCTCTAGGGGCACCCATTTATAGCGGCGCATGTTGAGCTCTACTCCCCTCAGTATCCTGAAGTCGAGGTCGCGGAGGTTCGGATAGGCGTCGAGGGCTAACAGTTTGCTGACCATTTCTCTCCCAGAGTGTCCTATTCGCCGGGATTTATAAAGGTAGTTACCTCGCAACAAGTTTTTAAACGCTCAGTTATCAATCGAAACTATGCGGAAGAGGCTCCTTGCACTGCTCAGCTTGGGCTGGATATTCAACTACGCCCACAGAATGGCTATTCCACCGCTGATACCCATGATAAAGGCAGAGCTCGGAATAAACAACGCGGAAGCCGGCCTGCTGATGACAGCGCTCCTCCTGCCCTATGCCCTTGTCCAGGTCCCGGCTGGCTACCTCGGAGACAGGCTTGGAAGGAAGCGCCTCCTCGTGATGAGTATCATAGGCTACTCACTTTCTTCGGCCCTCATCGTATTTGCAAGGCAGTACTGGGAGCTCCTCGCCGTCAGGGCCCTCTATGGTGTCTTCTCCGGCTTCTACTATGCCCCTGCAACAGCATTAATAAGCGAGGTCTACCGCGAGAGGAAGGGCTCCGCTCTCGGGGTCTTTATGATTGGCCCACCGGTCGGAACCGGAATAGCGCCCCTCATCGTCGTCCCAATAGCCCTATCCCTTCAGTGGCGTTACGCCTTCGCAGTTCTCTCCGCTATGAGCCTTCTCGTCGGTCTCGCCCTCATCTTTACCGTGCGCGGAGAAGTCTCAAAGCCACAGAGGGCTTCCTTCTCAATACCCGGGAACGTTTTCCTCCTCAGCGCGGCTAATTTCGTTGTTCTTGCCGCTTTCTTCGGTCTGCTGACGTTTCTGGTGTCATTCCTCGTGGATTCGGGGGTCTCGATCGAGAGTGCTTCCGCCCTCTTCTCCCTGCTCTCAGCGATAGGCATAGCTGGCTCCCTGCTCGGCGGTGGCCTCTACGACAGAATGGGACGGGGGAGCATCCCGGCGGTCTTCGGTCTCAACGCCGTTCTCACGTTCATTCTTGCAATAACTGCATCTCCATGGGTCGTTATTCCCCTGGGCCTGACGTTCTACTCCGTCGGCGCCATAGTGACCGCTTACACCTCAGAGAAGGCCACCCCGGAGAACCTTGGCTCCGTGATGGGCTTCGTCAACATGGTGGGCTTCTTCGGAGCGACAGTGGGGCCGTACCTCCTCGGCCTGCTTATTGACAGATTCGGCTACGAGAAGGCGTTCCTGTCGGTGTCCGCTATGTATCTGCTCGCGTGGGTTCTCATAAAGCTGGAAGACTTGGCAGAAGGGAGGAAAGAGAAGAGCGGCATCAGCCGTACATAACCTCGTGCATCGCTATTGCCTGTGCGAGCCTCTTCTCCGAGCCGAGAACCTTCTCTACAGCCTTGAGGAAGTCGTCCTGCGTAACGTAGGTTCTCCTGTCCCTGATTGCGAACATTCCCGCCTCTGTCGCTATTGCCTTCAGGTCGGCACCGCTCGCCCCTTCAGTAAGCTCAGCTATAATGCGCAGGTCTACGTCCTTGAGGTTCATCTTCCTCGTGTGGACCTTGAGTATCTCAAGCCTTCCGCGGAAGTCGGGGAGTGGGACTTCTATCAGCCTGTCAAACCTGCCGGGCCTGAGTAAAGCCGGGTCAAGTATGTCCGGCCTGTTGGTTGCCGCTATGACCTTGACGTTTCCGCGCGGGTCAAAGCCGTCCATCTCCGCTAAGAGTTGCATCAGCGTTCTGTTGACTTCCCTCTCGCCGCCGGTGGTTTCGTCCATCCTCTTTGCCCCAACAGCGTCTATCTCGTCGATGAATACGATGGTCGGGGCCTTCTCCTTCGCCAGCTCAAAAAGTTCATGGACGAGCCTTGCACCCTCGCCTATGAACTTCCTGACGAGCTCGCTCCCGACGACGCGGATAAAGGTGGCGTTGACGTGGTTTGCCACTGCTTTGGCCATGAGAGTCTTTCCACAGCCCGGCGGGCCGTAGAGGAGGACTCCCTTCGGCGGTTCTATTCCGACCTTCTCAAAGAGCTCTGGATGCTTGAGGGGAAGTTCAATGGCCTCTCTGAGTTCTTGGAGCTGTTTCTCAAGGCCTCCGACGTCGGTGTAAGTAACCTGGGGCCTTTCAATGACCTCAAAGCCGAGAACGCTCGGGTCCTTCTCGCTTGGGAGGAGCTCAACGACCGCCATCGTCCTCTGGTCGAGGGCAACCCTTGAGCCGGGCTTGAGCTTGTCGCGCTCTATCCACGGCGCTATCCTGACGACGAAGCGCGGCCCGTTGAAGTTCTGGACTATGGCCCTGTCCTCGTCGAGTATCTCCAGGAGAGTTCCCGCAAACGCCGGCGGCTGCCTGAGCCGCGACATCTCCATCCTGAGGCGGGAGAGCTCCCTCTCCAACCTCTCCTTATCAGCCTCTAACGTCCTCACCTGGAGCTCCAGCTGTCTTATACGCCTCTTGAGGTATGTGATGTAATCATCGTACTCGTCTGAGGGTTTTACATCAATGTTTTCAACACTCATAGCTTTCACCTCTCACGTAAGGTTATCTGCAGAACTGTCTTTTTAACTCTATCCATTATACTTCATTTGGCTGGAGTCTTTATATACTTTGGGTAGATGTGCGGATTTCTGAGACCCTCCCTTTGAGGTAATGACCTGGGAGTTTGATCTGCGAAATTCTTATTAACTTCAAAATCGAAAATATAAAAGGTTCATACTGGGGGTGGGTTAGAATGAGGGTTGAGATAAAGTTCAGGCCCGCGGAGGAGGGCACGATTTTGCCTTTCAACTATAATCATGACGTTTATGCCCAGCTCATAGAGAAGATTGCCATAGTTTCTCCCGAGATCGCAAGGGAGGCTGAAGTCAGTCACGTCGATTACTTCACTTTTTCCCGCATAATGGTTAGGAAGCGCGAGTTAATCCCGGATAGGGGAATACGTGTCCTCTCGGACGACGTTTCTCTCTACGTCTCTTCCTCCTCGAACGAGCTTATAAAGGCCGTTGTTGAGGGCTTCATCGACAGCCCGGTTCTCCAGCTCGGAGAAGCCACGTTCATAGCTGAGGACGTAAAGGTTCTCAAGGAGCCCAAGATAGGTAGAGATGTCCTCTTCTCCACTCTCAGCCCGATAATGGTCCGAACGGTCAAGCTCAGTGGCGACAGGATGAAGATTTGGGACCTCTACCCGAGCGAGGAGGCCTTCTTTGACAAGCTCCGCAAGGTAATGCTCATGCGCTACTCGGCTATAATGGGCTCTATGCCCGAAGAGAAGGACTTTTCAATAGACGTCGTCAAGTTCAAGCCAGTCAGGATACTCGTCAAGGACACCTACTACCGCGGCTCGCTCATGATATTCCGCTACACGGGCTCGGAGGAGATAGCCCGCTTTGGCTACGAGAACGGCTTTGGAGAAAAGACGAGGTATGGATTTGGAATGGTCAAAGTGATAGACGAAGAGCAAGAACGAGAAGCCCCAGAATGAACTCTACGCCCCACACTATTGCGACGAGCTTCGGCTCGTTCACACGTACTTTTCTCATTATAAGTCCCAAGAAGCTCGGATATGGTGGAGCCTGGAGCGTTCCGTCAGGAAGAACAGTGGTTCTTCCGTGCTTTCTCACCCCAAAGCGCACTCCAATGGCCTTTATCGTGAAGTCGAGGAAGTGGGGTATCAGGAGTATCGCCGCGTAGACCTCTACCTTCCCGATTATCCCCACGAGGCCTATCAGCGCCCCCATGCTCAGCGTCCCCGTGTCTCCCGGAAAGACTCTCGCCGGGTATTTGTTCCACCAAAGGAAGCCGAGGGCTGCACCCAGCCCGGTCAGCGCTACCATTCTGGTCGGTCCCTCAGTTATCGCCGCTAAGAAGCCCAGAGCTATTGCTGAGGTGCCTATCTCAAGGCCGTTGAAGCCGGCTAAGAGGTTGACGAGATTAGCTGAGCCAACGACGAAGAGGAGGGCAAAGAGGGGATAGAGAAACCAGAGGTTCAGCGAGTAGCCGAAGACGTCAACCTCCTGTGAAACATCAAGGAAAGCCACAGGAACCGCCACGAGGAGCGAGAGGACTACCTTATGGGACTGTCTTAGTGCCACCAGATCGTCAATTATCCCGACGAGCCCGAAGAGCAGAAAAACGGCGAGCGCCCTCGCAGTCTCCTGGCCCGCGAAAGGCAGGAGTGCCACGGAAACCCCAATCAGAATGGAGAGGCCCCCCATCTCGGCCACTTCGGGCTTTTCGGGCTTGTGGATGTCCTTCCCTATTATACCCCTCTCCTTCAGCATTCTCGCCAGGTACGGGGTCAGGATGAGCGTCAGGGTTAAACCTATAAGCGGAGCGACAGCTATCATATTCAGGCACCCTTTGCCAGTGGGAATCTCAAAAAATAAACCCTTCGGTGGACGCTATGGACATCAGGCTCGTCATCTTCGACCTCGACGGAACCCTCGTGGGGGCCCCGAAGCCCTTCACCCAGCTTAAGGAAGAGCTGAGATCCAGGCTCCTTGCCATGGGAATACCGGAGGAGGCCCTCGGCGACCTCACCCCAATGTACGAGACCCTCCAGAGGGTTTCGAGGGAACTCGGCCTGAGCTTTGAGGAGCTGTACTCCCACTTGGTGGAGCTTGAGACGGAGCGTATGGAGGAGAGCTTTCTCTTCGAGGGCGTCAGGGAAGTCCTTGAACTCCTCCGGGGGAGGGGAGTCAAGCTGGCGGTTATGACCCGGAGCTCCCGTAAGGCCGCCCTGAGGGCCCTGGAGATGCACGGAATAGCGAGATACTTCGACCTCATCTCGACGAGGGACGACGTTGCTCCGGAGGAGCTCAAGCCGAACCCCGGTCAGCTCAGGGCGATAATCGAGAGCCTCAAAGTTGAACCGACGAAAACCCTTGTTGTGGGTGACCACGGCTACGACATCCTCCCCGCGAAGGAGCTCGGCGCGCTGTCCGTAATGATAACATCTCACGAGTCAGGCAGGATGAGCTTCTCCGTCGACGTCGAGCCCGACTTTGAGGTTCCAACAATGGTGGAGTTCAAGGGGCTTATTGAGAACCTGCTGGACACCTACGTCGTGGTTCCGGCCTACAACGAGGAGCTCACGATAGGGGCAGTCCTCGACGACCTGCTCCGCTACTTCAGAATGGACGAGATAGTGGTCGTCAATGACGGCTCCAGAGACAGGACGGGTGAGATAGCCAGATCAAAGGGTGTCCACGTCCTCACGCACCTAGTCAACAGGGGACTTGGTGGAGCCCTCGGAACAGGCATAGCCTATGCACTCAGGAGGAATGCACGGCTGATAATTACCTTCGACGCAGACGGCCAGCACCTCGTCAGCGATGCCCTACGTGTTATGAGGCCCGTTGCAGAGGGAAGGGCCGACTTCGCGGTTGGCTCCCGTCTCAAGGGTGACATCAGTGAGATGCCCTTCATCAAACGCTTTGGAAACTTCATCCTCGACTCGATAACGGCGTTGTTCGCGGGGAAATACGTGAGCGACAGCCAGAGTGGGCTGAGGTGCTTCAACAGGGAGTGCGCCTCGAGGATAAGGATAACCTGCGACCGCTACGCGGTTTCAAGCGAGATAATCATCGAGGTCGCCAAGAGTGGGTGCAGAATCGTCGAGGTTCCAATCAAGGCGGTTTACACGGAATACTCCATGAAAAAGGGCACAAACGTCCTGGAGGGTGTTAAAATCGCACTCAACCTGCTGCTTGATAAACTGAGGTGATGGGCATGTACGCCGTTCAGTACATCGCTATAGTTGTTGTTGCCGCCCTCATGCTCTACGTCCTGGGTAAATACGGCAAGAAGGAGTTCGAGTGGGGCGATTTTCTGTTCTGGGAGTCGATACTCCTCGGTATGCTGGTGGTCTCGGTATTCCCCGTTCAGATAGCCAACGAGATAAGGAAGCTCCTGGGTCTGGGAAGGGGTCTCGATGCCCTCTTTGTCATAGCCATCGGCATCGCCTACCTCATGGTCTTCAAAGTCTACCTCGCCGTTGACAGGACCGAGCGCGAGATAACCGAGCTGACCAGAAAGGTGGCTATAGAGCTTGAGGAGCTGACCAGAAAACTGGATGAACTTCAGAAGGGGCTGGAAACGAATGAGAAAACCGGAAAGAAAGAGGATTAATCAACGAACTCTCCGAACAGCTCCTCCAGGAAAAGCCTGACGCGCTCCTTTGAGAGCTTGAACTGCCTTATCTTTACTATCCCCTTTTTCTGGGCCTCTTCCAGGAGTATCTCTGTCGCCTCGTTTGGATACATCTCCTCGTAGACTATCTCTTTTATTCCCGCGTTGAGCACTATCTTGAAACACGTGTCGCAGGGGAAGTGGGTAACGTAGAGCGTCGCACCTTCGAGGCTTATGCCCTTTCTTGCGGCCATCGCTATTACGTTCTGCTCTGCGTGAACTGCCCTGTGGCAGTGGCCGTCAACTATGAGGCAACCGACGTCAATGCAGTGCTCCATCCCCCTCGGTGCGCCATTGTAGCCGGTGGCGAGTATGTAGCCGTCCTTGACTGCAACGGCCCCAACTCTCAGACGCGGACAGGTTGCTCTCAGCGACACGAGCTTCGCTATCAGCATGAAGTACTCGTCCTTGGTGGGGCGTATTCTCTTTATTCTCTCCGCCTTTTCTCTGTCCAGGAAAATCTCAACGTTCATGAGCCTCACTCCATGCGGTGGTTGAGCATGTTGCCCCTATTTATCTCTATGAGTATCCTCAATACCCTCTCATCGTAGCTCGGGTGCGTTTCGATAATCTGGGTTCTCTGCTTCCTCTCTATGGTGGGTTCAATGCTCGGCAGTGCACGATGCTTTATGCCCGCGCGGAGGTCTTCGTAGTACTTGAGCTCTTCCAGCGCGCGTTTGAGGCTCAAGGGGGTTTCAAGAAGCCTGAGGGCCGTCTCATCAGCCCGGAACTCCCTCTCCTTGTGGAAGTTTGCCCTGGTGACCTCGTAGAGCCCCATGAGGCCGAGTGCAGCCATACTCATCGGGGCGTTCCTTGTCAGAACTATGAGCACCGCGGTGAGCCCCATCATGAGATACCTTCCACAGGCCAGGATCGGAAACGTCTTGGTGTCGCCGCTCTTTATGTGGCCTAGCTCGTGGGCTGCAACGGCCAGTATCTCGTCTGGGTCGAGAACCTCAAAGAGGCCGAGGGAGAGAACTATCGTGTTCTTGAAAGAGAATGCTGTGGGTATGTAGTCGTCGAGGAGGTAAACTCTGGGCATTGGCAGCCCTGCCTTTCTCGCCATCTCCGCTATCCCATCGTAGAGCCACGGCATCTCAATCCTCTGGAGGGGGGTGTAGTTGCCCCCAACGTCGCGGGTGGAGGCCCACAGGTAGAGCAGCGCTATCGCTCCAAGGGCCGCCAGCGAGATTTTGAGGCCCAGCTCGGCGAGCGCTATAACTGCCAACAGGACCTCAAGGCACGCGATGATGAACAGCATCGCCATCACTTCTTGATCTTGGACAGATAGGCGTAGGTGGCCTCCTTAAAGTTCGACATCAGGGCATCGAGGATGCTCTGGACGACCTTCTCCTCGAACTCCTCCCTCGTGGATGTTATGCTGTATACGTACCTCATGCCGCCCCTTCCCCTGTCGACGCTCCTCTTCAGCAGGCCCCTCTCGCAGAGCCTGTTCATGAGTATGCTTATGGTGGAGCGCCTTATGTCCGGGTGCTTTTCCTTCATGTACTCGTAGACCTGGCCGGCGGTGGCGACTTTTACTTTCCACATGTGCTCCATTATCTCGGCCTCGAGCGGGGGGAGGACGGCCTTTATGCCCTCTTCGGTGAGCTTGAACTCGTGTGGCTCCATGATATCACCTTCCTTCCCTCTCGCTACTATTGTATGGTGCCGAAGCTAAAAAGTTTTTGTGCGGTTGATATTCGCGTGCATATGTTACGATTTTCCTCAAAAGCTAAGAATTAGATTTTTAAATCCTGACTCTGAATACCTATGGGCATGGGCCGGTGGCCTAGTCAGGACGGGGCGTCGGCCTCCGGAGCCGAAGGTCGCGGGTTCAAATCCCGCCCGGCCCGCCACAGAAACTTTGCCTTCGCAAAGTTTCATCAAAGTTTGTACGTGCTTTTCATGCGCTTTGCTTCCAGTAGCTTTCAAGCTCAGACTGGCGTTTTTAGAGGGGTTTACTTTTAGTGGCGCCCAAAGGGCGCAAAGGAGATAAACCCAACGGATATCGGCTATTCTACCCAAGAAAGCCCAACTAAAAGTCCCCCAAATAATGAAACACGTACGAACTACTCCAAGGCGATTAAATAGAGATTCTCCACCTAGTTTAATCAAAACTCAACAGGATTAGTTCCTTGCTCATATTGAGAGATCGTGTTAACGGGCAAGTTTTCTACTGGACGAGGGTTTGTTATCTAAAAGAAACCTTTAAACAGGTTTGCAATTAATTCTAGCATTCTCCAGACTCCCTTGGGAAGAGCAAACACTCGAGAAATAGTGATTAATGAGTAAATTCCTTTTGAAATTAGCATTTCCATGATAGCACGCAATCTTTCCGTCAACGCTGAAGCTTTTGGAAGAAGCTTCACCAAAAGTTCGTGGTTCTTCTTAAATTGTCGGTTTGAGAGTCGGTTTGAGAAGGATTCCATTGAGAGGAACTAGAGTGAATCTTGAATTCCACCTGTTAACCTAATGCTTGTTATGAGTTCAATTATAACCGACGCCCAAAGGGCGTCAAGGGAGGAGAACTCCCTGAGAAAGGGCTATAATTAGGGAATTCAAATCTAAAACAGCTCGTAAAAAGGAATCCCCTTGCGGTTAGCGCTGTCAAAAAGAACCACCAACCTTGATCAAACTCAACGGGGCTGTCGTCCCGTGCGTTGGAGCTTCACTCCAACGTCGCGCAGGCGAAGTTTGTGTTGGTGGGCCCGCGGGGATTCGAACCCCGGACCTTCGCCGTGTGAGGGCGACGTCATAACCAGTCTAGACCACGGGCCCGTCCCGGGAATAGTGGGTGAGGGGAGAAATATAAAGCTTTCGCTGGTTAAGTTTCCTCCAGTATCTCCCTGGGCGCACCGGCGAATTCCACCAGATACTCCGCCTCGACGATGTGGAGTCTTCCCGGAACCACCATGACGTGCGGCTGTTTCCCGAAGTCCTCGTTTATCATATCCTTAACGTAGCCCGCCCTAAGCGTCGGGTTCAGTGAGCCGGCCCTCGCGAGGACGACCACGAGTGTGTCCGGCGTAAAAACTCCCTGCCCCTTCATCTCCTCGACCTGAAGGAGTATCTCCATGGCCTCGTTGGCCGTCATGTAGCGGTTCTGGTCCGCCTTTATGTCGAGGAAGAGCATGGTGTGAAGGCCCCTCTCCATGTTCTCCCTTATCACGTCGTAGTGGCTCGTGGGGAACCAGTTCTTCTCAGGGTAAGCCACCGTCGCGCTCTTGCCGAACTTGTAGATGTGCAGCCCGGTTATCGCTATGGCCGAGTATATGCTGGGCGCGTGGATGACGTAGCTCTCGATTCCATTTTGCTTGGCCCTTATGCGCAGATCCGAGTGGGTCGTTGCGACCATGGGGTCTCCAGCGGTGAGGAAAGCCACGTCCTTGTCCTTCGCCTCGCTGAGGACTATTTTCTCAAAGTTGAGCTCCACGTCTTCCCTGCTGAGCCTCCTGATGGGCTTTCCTATCAGCTCCTCTATCTTATCCATCGTGGTTCCTGCAAGCAGGGAGGTGTAGAACTCCGCAAAGACCGTGTCGCACTTTCTGGCAATTTCGAGCCCCTTAAGCGTTATGTCCCTCTCGTCGTAGAGGCCAAGACCTATGAAATAAATCGCCATTTCTCTCACCAAAGGGCGTAGGCGTGGGCGTTTTTAAGCTTGAGGGCGCCCGTGTTAGGCGATTGCCGAAAAGCTTATAATGATTGACGAATATCCCCCATCATGCTTGAAAAGGAGAAAGAAGCTCTGGCAAAGAGGATAGCGGGTGAAATAACCCTCTCCTCCGACCCGGGCAAGACCATGCGCAAGTGGCGCGAGATATTCGGCATCAGCCAGACCGAGCTTGCGGAGTACCTGGGTGTCTCCTCCTCCGTTATCAGTGACTACGAAGGTGGAAGGAGGAAGAGCCCAGGTGCATCGACGATTAGAAAGTTCGTCGAGGCTCTACTAGACATAGACGAGAAGAGGGGAGGGAACGTCATACGGGCCTTCAGCAAGACCCTCGGAAGCGAGCTTCCGACGAGCGCAATCCTCGACATCAGGGAGTTCGCCCTCCCCGTGACCGTCAAAGACCTCGTTGATGCAGTGTCTGGTGAAGTAGTAGCTAACATACACCTCATAGACAGGCGCATCTACGGCTACACCGTAGTGGACAGCATAAGGGCCATCCTTGAGATGAGCAGTGAGGAGTTCCTCAAGCTCTACGGCTGGACAACCGAGAGGGCGCTGGTCTTCACCAAGGTTACCACAGGCAGGAGCCCGATGATTGCCGTGCGCGTCCAGGGACTTAAGCCAGCGGTCGTGGTGCTCCACGGCGTCAAGAAGCTGGACGAGCTCGCGGTCAAGCTTGCCGAGCGTGAGAGGGTTCCCCTCGTTGTCTCGAAGCTCCCAAGCGAGTCCGACCTTATAACCAACCTCAGAAAGCTTGTAGAAAAAACGGAGAGGGAGTTTTAGCTTCCAAGTTCCTTCTTCCTCCAGATCCCACCTTCCGCCAGCCGGGTGAGCCTGTCCCTCATGTGAATCAGAACGTCGCTCAGCGTCTTCCCGTTGTCGTACTCCTCGATTATCTTCAGCAGCTCTTCCCTGCTGTAGTCCTTCATCTCCCTCGCCAGTTCCGTCATCCTCGGGTATGCCCTGACTATGTTGTCCACTATGGTTATGTCGGCCATCCTCGCCGAGCGGGAGAGCGGGTTGAGGTCTATCGTTATCACGAACTTGCCCATAGCGACCAAAGCCTCGGTTCTGTCCCCGTCTTCCAGCGGAACGACAACGACATCGGCTTTCCATATCCCGTTCTCGTCCACCTTCCCGCGCTCGTGCTCCAAACCCGGAATCCTCTTGGTCGGGTTTATTCCAAGGAGCTCTATCTCTGGGTCATACTTCCTCAGCTCCTCTGCTATTGCTTTAACGCGCTCCTCCGTGCGGTAGAAAAGGTTTATCTCGAGCTTGGCGTTGAGGGCTTTAGCGAGCTCTATGGTCTCCTTCGGAACTAAGGCGGCAACATTTCCGTTAACGGATATAACCGGGTGCTCCGCTAAGAGGAGCTTCGCCACAGCGGCCTTCATCGCCCTCTCGGCCGGCTCTATCGTCTTCTCCCCGATTATGTAGTCGAAGGCCTCTCCGCGGCCGTGGGCGATGAGGCCTGCCTTGGCGGTCATTCCCTTCTCCATGCCCTCGATGATCTTCTCCCGGTAGTAGAGGCTCCAGTAACGCGGGTGACTCTTGGGTATCTTCACCATCCACACCACCGCCAATACTTTGGGTCCACATCCTAAAAAGCTTCCTAAACGCTTTTGGAGGGGGGACTGCTCCCCAAAGGAGCAATTTCCCGCCTTTTTAGCGTGAGTGCGGTTCTAAACCTTTGGTTTAAAAAACCCATATAAACCTTAAGTTCAAAACTCATGGTGAACAAGATTGTTCACGTGCACAGGGTGATGCACCATGGGATATAAGATAACAAAGAAGGAAAACCTGAGCGCCATCGACTTTTTCATGGAGGTTGAGGCACCCCACGTGGCCCGTTCCTGGAAACCAGGCCAGTTCGTCGTTTTGATTGTTGACGAGAAGGGCGAAAGAGTTCCGATGTCCGTCTACTACGCCGAGGACGGAAAGATAGGCATGTTCATAAGGCGCCACGGGGTCACGACCTTCAAGCTCTGGTACGAGAAGCAGGTGGGAGACGAGCTCCTCAGCGTTGCCGGGCCCCTCGGCAAGCCGATTGAGGTGAAGTACTACGGCAACGTCGTCTTCGCCTCGGATGCCGTCTGTGCCCAGGCGGAGAGCTACGCAACTCTGAAGGCGATGAAGGAAGCGGGCAACTACACCATAGCCATACAGAGCTTCGAGAACAAGGACAACGTCTACCCCGAGAAGTTCCTCGCGAAGCCCGTCGCCGACGAGCACTACCTCACCACCGACGACGGCAGTGTCGGCATAAAGGGCCACTACCTCGACGTCCTCAAGGAGCTCATAGAGAAGGACAAGGTGGACATCGTATTCGCCGGCGGAAAGCTCGGCTCCCTCAAGAAGCTTGCAGAGCTGACGAGGCCCTACGGAATCCCGACCATCGTTACCGTCAGGCAGATAATGGTCGACGGAACCGGCATGTGCGGCTCGTGCAGGATACTCTACGACGGCCAGATAAAGTTCGCCTGCAGGGACGGCCCGATGTTCGACGCTCATAAGGTGGACTGGGACGACGTGATAAAGAGGGACGCCCGCTTCGTCGAACAGCAGAACCTGGCCAGGGAGAGGTATCTTCAGAAGCTCAGGGAGAAGGGGGTGATCTGAATGGTGAGGAAGAGGCCCAAGCTCATCAAGGAGCGCGTTCCAACGCCTGAAAGACCGGTTGAGGAGCGCGTTAAGAGCTTCGTCGAGGTCAACCTCGGCTACGACTTCGCGTCAGCGGTGAAGGAAGCTGAAAGATGCCTCCAGTGCCCGGTCGAATATGCTCCCTGTATCAAGGGCTGTCCGGTTCACATCAACATTCCCGGCTTCATAGGCAAGCTTGTTGAGCACCGCGACGACCCGAACAAGGCCGTTAAGGAAGCCCTCAGGGTAATCTGGGGCGACAACACTCTTCCTGCCGTTACTGGCAGGGTCTGCCCGCAGGAAGAGCAGTGTGAGATGAACTGTGTCATGGGCAAAGTTGGTGACCCGATAAACATCGGCAAGCTTGAGCGCTTCGTTGCTGACTACGCGAGGAAGCACAGCATAGAGGATGAGCTCCTTGCGGAGATGAGGCCCTCGGTGTGCGGGAAGGGTAAGGTTGCCGTCGTCGGCGCCGGTCCGGCTGGACTCACCTGCGCCGGTGAGCTGGCGAAGCTCGGCTACGACGTAACGATTTACGAGGCCCTTCACAAGCCGGGTGGAGTCCTCATATACGGCATCCCCGAGTTCAGGCTTCCCAAGGAGATACTCGACAAGGAGATAGCCAAGCTCCGTGAGCTGGGTGTGGAAATAAAGCTCGACCACGTCGTCGGGAAAACTGTAACGCTCGAGGAGCTCCTCGAGGAGTACGACGCGGTCTTCATTGGAACCGGTGCCGGAACGCCCAAGCTCCTCAACATCCCGGGAATACTTCTCGACAGGATCTACAGCGCCAACGAGTTCCTCACGCGCGTTAACCTCATGAAGGCCTACAAATTCCCCGAGTACGATGAGCCAATAGCCGTAGGGAAGAAGACGATAGTCATAGGGGCCGGAAACACCGCCATGGACGCGGCCCGCTCCGCGCTGAGGCTCGGGAGCGAGGTTACCATCGCCTACCGCCGCGGAAGGGAGGACATGACGGCCCGTATTGAGGAAATCCAGCATGCGGAAGAGGAGGGCGTGAAGTTCGAGTTCTTCCTCAACCCGGTGGAGTTCATCGGCGACGAGAACGGAAGAGTGAAAGCAGTCAAGTTCGAGAAAATGAAGCCACTCGAGGAGCGCGACAAAAAGGGCAAGAGGAAGATCGTCGGCACCGGCGAGTACGTCACGCTTGAGGCGGACACCGTCATAATAGCAATAGGCCTCGAGCCGAACAGGATAATCAGTGAGGAGGCGACCGGACTGAAGGTCAACCCCGACGGGACGCTCGTCGTTGACGAGAACCTCATGACTAGCATTCCTGGAGTTTTCGCGGGTGGCGACGCTATAAGGGGTGAAGCAACCGTCATCCTTGCCATGGGAGACGGAAAGAGGGCCGCGAAGGCAATATGTGATTACATAGAGAAGAAGAGAAAGGCAAACGCCTGACTCAGGTTTCCTTTTTCCTCTTTGATTTACAGTTACCACTGCCTTTTTCTGTCCCCGAAGAAGAACTTCATGAAGCCGGAGAAGTCCTCCCCGCGGAACGCCGCGTAAAGCTTCTGGGTCTCCTCCGGGGTGAGCCACTCGATGTGCTCGGGAATACCCTCCTCAAAGATGTAGAGTATTTCATCACCCTTTCTCGCCACATCGAGGGTGTATATCTTCTTCCCGTGCTCCTGGGCGATCTTTATCTCGCGGGCAACGAGGGAGGTAAACTTGCCGATAACGGCTATCGCGACGAATATCTCGGCCTCAGGGATAAGGTGGTCGGTCGTCTTGAGGCCGTAGTCGGAGGGGACAACGAAGTTGTTCGACCCCAGCTTCTCCTCGAGGAGCTCGAGGATGGCCCTTTCCGTGTGGGTGTGATAGAGTATGGTGGGCTCACTCAGGTAGACGAGCGGCCCGTAGGTTTCCTTCTTCTTCCGCTTGAGGAACCCGAGCATTGAATCACCTCAGGTGGGGATAATCTCCTCATCCGTTCAGGAGGGATGACACTCATCATCGGTCAACCCCACATCGCCAGCATCGCTTAAAAAGACTTTCGGGATACAACTAATGGACACGGGAGGGCTTGGGATGGCGAGGTCTCCAGTTGGAGGGGTGTTAAAGCTGACCGCACTCCTGCTGGTGCTCTTCATCGTGGTGGGCAACGTAGCCCTCAGAATGATTCCCGGAGTGAAGCCCGATGGGGGTATCAAGGGCGTCCTCACAGCTCCGATAAAAGTCATCGAGTATCGGAGGGAGCACGGGGACAACGTTAGCGTTGAGTTCGGATGGCACTCCTTTGGAGGCGACGACGAAAGAGAGCGACCCCCCTACGTTCGCTTTGACGGAGAGGCCCTGTGGGAGGATGTGCACAGCCCAGAGGTAAGAGCCTATGTGGGCGAGATAATAAATGAGAGCATCGAGCGCATACAGACCTCAGGCTACGAAGTAACACCCCAGCTCGTCAGGGGGACCGCCTATTCTCTCCTCCTCCAGAAGGTTCACTACGTCCACGACGGAAGGGTTGACCTCCCCTCATACACAATAGAGCACGGGGGAGTGTGTAGCGACTGGGCCCTCGTGGACTACGCCCTTATCTTAGCTGTGAATGAGAGGTTCAACGTCACCGCGGAATACTTCTTCGTTAGTTCCCTCCCTCCTGTGGGGGTTGGCCACGCCTTCCTAGCCGTTCACTACCCCCAGGCCGGCCGCTGGGAGCTTTACGACTGGTTCGCCACCCAATACCTTGAGTCGCCCTACGAGAGCTCCCGGTTCAAGGTCATTGAGATAGGCAAGAACGAGTACCTCTTTGGATGGTTCCCTGCTGGTGTAGCCATTGCCAATCAATTCTCATCCATAGAGGAGGCCCTGAGCGTCTACGCTATGAAAGGAGGTCATCTCCAGAACCACTACTCGGTAACCCTTTACCGTCTTCCCGAGTTCGTTAGGGTTCCTCAATACTCAACCTCCTCCTTCGAGATTAACACGGAACTTGCAATGAAGAAAATCGAAAAAATTAGATTAAGATACGCCAATTATGAAAAACAGTACACCCTGCGCTTCGAGCCAATTGGGAACGGGGGCGCTAGACTGCTCAACGCCACTGTGAAGGGCGACTTCTTGAGGGTAACCTTCGAGCCCCTCAACCTGTCGTCCACGGTTGAGCTCGTGGCGGCGGACAACAGCTGGGTGGTGCTCTACGACACCGGAGGGGCCACTCTGGCGGGCTGGAAGAGGGTGACCCACATCGGCAACTTCCCGGCCTACAAGTACGCCCTCCTCAAGGGGAAGCCGGAGAGGCTGACGTTGCTGGTGAGCCTTAAGAGCGATTACTACGAGATATATCCGTGGCAGGTTACGGTAAGGTCTTACATGGGTGGTAACGGTGTCAGGATAGTGCTCTACGGGGGTGGATAAATGCGCTTGATACCCCTGGCGGCTGAGAGCCTCGGCGTGAGAAGCCTAGCCACTTTCGTCGAAGCCTCTGGCTTAAAAATTCTCATCGATCCCGGAGTGGCCCTCGGGCCGAAGCGCTACGGTCTTCCCCCAACGAAGATAGAACTGGAAACCCTTCAGCAGATGAGGAGGAAACTCCAGGGTTATGCGAGGAGAGCGGATGTGGTAACAATCTCCCACTACCACTACGACCACCACACGCCCTTCTTTGAGGGCCTTTACGAGAGCTCAAGTGAGGAATACGCAAGGGAAATCTACGCCGGAAAGCTCCTCTTCATCAAGCACCCGCGGGAGAACATCAACTTCAGCCAGAGGAAGAGGGCATGGGCATTTCTCAAGAACGCGGAACCAATAGCGAAGAAAATCGAGTTCTCCGACGGGAGAACCTTCGACCTCGGCGGGGTTAGGCTTGAGTTCTCTCCTGCCGTTCCCCACGGAAGCGAAGGCTCAAAGCTCGGTTTCGTGGTGATGGTTCTCATTGACGATGGTTCCAAGAGTGTAATCCACGCCAGCGATATACAGCTGTTGAATAGGGAAGCGGTCGAGTGGATAGTCGAGAAGAACCCCGACCTGCTCATAACTGGCGGTCCACCGACATATCTCGGAAAGCGCGCTGAGGGTAGCTGGGAGACTGGGATCAAAAACCTCAACGAGATAATCCGAGAGACGGACGCGGAGATAATCCTCGACCACCACATCGTAAGGGACAAACGCTACCCGGAGTTCTTCGATGGGCTGGAGAAAAAACCGAAGACCTTCGCGGGCTACCTCAAGGTCGAGGACAGACCGCTTGAGGCTTACCGGAGGGAGCTTCACAAGAGGGAAAGGGGAGAAGAAACCGAACTCCCGTTTTCCCTCTGAGGAAAAGCCTTAAACTTTTTTTACATAACTTTAGAACGGTGGTGAAAATGCGCGAGTTCTACATAGCCCACGAAGACGATATCCGGGCGGGAAAAACGACGGACGTTTACTTCATCAGGACGAAGAAAATCCTCGAGGAAAAGGGCATCCATAAGAAGGTCTTCGCGGACGTGAGCACGACGAGCCTTCCAAACGGCTGGAAGTGGGGGGTCTTGGCCGGAATTGAAGAGGTCGCAAAGCTCCTTGAAGGCCTTCCTGTCAACGTCTACGCCATGCCTGAGGGCACAATCTTCCACCCCTACGAGCCGGTTCTTCAGATAGAGGGCTATTACGAGGAGTTTGGAATATACGAGACGGCCCTACTCGGAATGCTCAGCCAGGCGAGCGGAATAGCCACCGCGGCATTGAGGGTCAAGATAGCGGCAAACTTCAAGCCCGTCTATTCCTTTGGGATAAGGCACATGCATCCTGCAATAGCCCCGATGATAGACCGCTCGGCATTTATAGGGGGATGCGACGGCGTCTCTGGCGTTCTTGGAGCCGAGATGATCGGCGAAAAGCCCGTTGGAACCATGCCCCACGCCCTCATCATAACGGTCGGTGACCAGGTGAAGGCATGGAAGTACTACGACGAGGTAATGCCCCCCGAGGTTCCGAGGACGGCTTTAGTGGACACGTTCTATGACGAGAAGTTCGAGGCGCTGATGGCAGCGGAAGCCCTTGGCGAGAGGCTCAACGCGGTAAGGCTGGACACGCCCGGCTCAAGGAGGGGTAACTTCAGGAGAATAATCGAGGAGGTCCGCTGGGAGCTCGACCTGAGGGGCTACGACTGGGTCAAAATCTTCGTCTCCGGTGGCCTGAACGAGGACAGCATAAGGGAGATAGTTGACGTTGCCGACGCCTTCGGTGTCGGTGGCTCAATAGCGAGCGCCAAGCCGATAGACTTCTCACTCGACATAGTGGAGGTCGAGGGCAGGCCTATAACTAAGCGCGGAAAGCTCAGCGGAAGGAAGCAGATTTACCGCTGTGAGAATGGCCACTACCACCGCGTTCCGGCAGATAAAAAGCTTGAGCACTGTCCAGTCTGTGGGGCAAAAGTCGAGCCGCTCCTGAAGCCACTCATAGAGAACGGCGAGATAGTCGCTGAACTTCCGAAGGCGAGGGAGATAAGGGAGTACGTCCTGGAACAGGCCAAGAAGTTCAACCTGGCGCTCGATTGATTTCTTTTCTGCCTTTCCGTTTCTTATCAAACCCAAAAGCAGAGTTGAAATACTGGGAAGTACAGCACAAGCATTTTAGAAATTCACGTTGTCAATGAGAAGGAAAAAGAAGAGGCTTCAGGCCTCTTCGAGGGTTATAGCGCCGACCGGGCAGGCCTCGGCGGCCTCCTGGGCGCAGTCGAGGTCGGTGGTCTCAACTATCGGGTGGGCCTTTCCGTCGTCGCCCATCTCAAAGACGTCCGGGCAGAGGCTAGCACAGATGGCATCTCCAATGCAGGTGTCCTGGTCAACCGTAACCTTCCACGCCATGGCAACATCACCGGATTTACATGAACCCAGACGAATATAAACTTTTCGTCGAGGGAAAAGGGCACGTAGGGGCAAAATTCGTGGAAAAAGGGGGGAAGCTGGACTTTGATGTACCTAGAACGGCAGAACGGGTCAGTAGAGTCCCAGCCTCTTCTTGTATTCCTCGCTCACCATATCAGGGCTCCAGGGCGGGTCGAAGGTGAGCTCTATCTCGGCGTCCTTAACACCGGGGATCTCGAGTATCTTGTCCTCGACGGCCCTTAGAATCCACATCGTGAGCGGACAGCCTGGAGTCGTCATCGTCATCTTAACGTAAACGGTGTTATCGGGCCTTATCTCGAGCTCGTAGATGAGGCCGAGGTTGACGACGTCAATTCCAATTTCGGGGTCAATAACCTCTTTGAGCTTCTCAAGGATCAGTTCCTTCGTGAGCTGAACGTTCTCGTCTTCACCGGGTTTCTCCTCGCGCTCGCGGTTTATGGTTATCAAACCGACGCCTTTGAGCTTCCCGATCTCGGAGTGGAGCTTTATGAGGACGTTGTCTATATCCGGTGTATCCCTCGCTAGGGTTACGGTGACGTTACCCTTATCGTCCACCTCGATGGATTTGACGAACTTCTCGTCAACTATACTCTTAACGACCCTCTCAACATCTTCCTTCGTAACCATAATCACCACCTGGCGGGAGTTGGGAAAGACAGATTTAAACCTTTTGGGTCAGAAGTGGGTATTTAGGGAGACAGAATGTCGAGTATGAGTTTTTCCGCTATTTCTGGCGTTATTGCCCTGGCCCTCAGCTCCCTCAGAACACGCTGTATGGCGAAGCGCTTCACCGATGGGGCTCTTCTGAAGGCCTCTCTCAAGAGCGGGCAGCCGAACCTGAGATCATACTTCCCCCCGATGAGCTCGATTATCTCGGCCTTGTCGAGGGTGAGAAATGCCGGAAGGTTGAGGGTTACAAGTTCTCCGGAGCGGTAGATTGAGATTAGACCGGAGCTCAGAAGGTCGCCAGAGGCGAGGATTTTTATTCCTTTCCTCTGTGCGTAGTCCTCAACGGCCTTCATGACCATAGAGTGGCATCTCCCGCATATCGGGGCGCCTTTTTCCATCTGGGAGGTTATCACTTCGAGGTAGTTGGGAACTTCTACGAGAACCGCCCCCTCCCGCCTGGCCTTCTCTATTACATGCTCGTTCATTTGGGGGAGTTTTGCGGTAACTGGAACCACGTCAAAGCCGGCCCAGCGGAGGATTTTCAGCGAGGCTGTGCTGTCAGAGCCGGCAGAGAAAGCAAGGGCTATTTTTACTCCCGTTGGAGAGCGGTCGAAGTCCTTCCTGTAAAGGCGGTATTCTATCAAGGCTTTCAGGCGGGAATAGGCTTCTTCGCCGATTTCTCCCCTAACCCTCTCAAGGGCCTCAAGGTTGTACTGTAACCGATACCCCTTGACGAAATCGTCTCTCACCGGTTTTATCATCGAAGGTCGATCGCGGGTCTGCTTATTAAGTTTGCCTCTGGGAAAACCTTAAAAGAGGGCCCTCCTAACCCCATCCACAGACTAAAATCTTTCTGGAGGTGCTTGCCATGAGGGAAATAGTCGAGAGGGTTAAGGAGAAGACC
Source organism: Thermococcus pacificus (assembly GCF_002214485.1). NCBI lineage: Archaea > Methanobacteriati > Methanobacteriota > Thermococci > Thermococcales > Thermococcaceae > Thermococcus > Thermococcus pacificus. Next base: position 116,583 of record NZ_CP015102.1, on the reverse strand, counting down.
AGCATTCCTGTTTATGAGAGAACTATCGAGAACGTTCTGAGCGCGATACAGGCGAGCGGCGACGTCTGGCGCATAGTTGACCTCAGCGAGGAGCCCCTCCCGCTCGTCGTTGCCGTCATTACTGCCCTCCACGAGATGGGGTACATAACCTTCGATGATCCCAATGTTGTCCTCACGGAGAGCGGGAAGAGGCTGGTGGAGAAGTACGGAATCGGCACGAGGAGAGATTACACCTGCTCCCACTGCCAGGGGAAGACCGTTGAACTTTCAGCATTCAGCGACCTCCTGGAGCAGTTCAAGGAGATAGTGAAGGACCGCCCACAGCCAAAGCACGACTTCGACCAGGCCTACGTTACTCCAGAGACCACCGTTGCAAGAATAGCCCTCATGCACACCCGTGGTGACCTCGAGAACAAAGAAGTGTTCGTTTTGGGAGACGACGATCTGACAAGCATCGCTCTCATGCTCTCGGGCCTGCCGAAGAGGATAGCCGTCCTCGACATCGACGAGAGGCTTGTCAAGTTCATTGAGAAGACGGCAGATGAGCTTGGCTATTCCAACATCGAGATGTTCACATTCGACCTCCGTGAGCCCTTACCAGACTACGCGCTCCACAAGTTCGACACGTTCATCACAGATCCACCTGAGACGGTCCACGCCATCCGCTCCTTCGTTGGGAGGGGAATAGCCACCCTCAAGGGGCCTGGTTGCGCCGGCTATTTCGGCATAACGAGAAGGGAAAGCTCCCTCGACAAGTGGAGAGACATACAGAGGATTCTCCTCAACGAGTTCGGCGTTGTCATAACTGACATCATCAGGAACTTCAACGAGTACGTCAACTGGGGCTACGAGGAGGAGACGAGGGCATGGAAGCTCCTTCCAGTGAAGGTCAAGCCGTCCTACAACTGGTACAAGAGCTACATGTTCAGAATCCAGACGCTTGAAGGCTCAAAGGGCTTCGAGGACAGGATTACCGTCGGCGACGAGCTCTACAACGACGAGGAAGCGTCAACTACATGATTGAGGTTGTAGACTGCATCGGGCGAAACCTCGGCCGGGTTCCCGGCCTCTACTCCTTAATTCTCTACGGCTCCCTTGTGAGGGGAGATTACCTTCCCGGGACGAGCGATGTTGACTTCTTTGCGGTTCTTGAGGACGGTATCGAACCAGAGGAAGTGCTCTCAAGAATAAGGCCGGTTCTTGAGGAGTGTACTAAACCTCTCAAACCCGTCGAGGTTGACATCGCTTGGGAGTGGCTCTCCAACCTCCGCGACCCCCTCCGTCTCGGCTACCCCTACAAGTTCCTGACGGTTTACCAGGCGGATTTCAGGGAGAATCACATCGTGGTTACCGGCGAGGACATAGTCGAGCTCCTGCCCGAATACCGGGTTAAGGAAATACTCCCCGGGAGGCTGGAGGGCATTCTGAAGAATCTTGAACGCTTCTCGGGAAATCCAAAGATGCTCCACATCCTGGCCGGCGAAACTGCTCGGCTGATGGCTTTTCTGCACGGCTCAAGCCTCAAAAAGGACGACGTTTTGAGGAAGCTCGAAGAGATTGGGGACGAGGAAGCGGTTGAAATCTACCACTCGTACTTAGCGGGAAGAAAAATGGAGTTCAATGGGGAGTTTTTGAGGGAGTTTATAGTCTCCAGGGTCAGGGAACTGAAAGGGCTCCAAGATAACCTCCGATAATTCCTGGAGAATCCCAGAACCTGAAGTTGTGGTGCGGTGGCCGGGATTTGAACCCGGGTCACCGGCTTGGAAGGCCGGTGTCCTAGACCAGGCTAGACTACCACCGCATTGCAAGAAAGTGGTGGGGCGAGGGGGATTTGAACCCCCGACACCCGGATCTTCAGTCCGGCGCTCTCCCAGGCTGAGCTACCGCCCCACGCCCAAAGATAAAAGGCTGAAGCGGATTTATAAATCTTGCGGTGAGTTACCAGAGCCGGACATCAAATCTCGGGCTCGACCGCGTAAACGGTCCTGTCCTCTCCGATACCTTCAATGAGCCCGCGGTGTCTCCTCACACAGCTCTCGCACTCGCCGCAGTGTATCGGCTTTCCGTCCTCCGTGAAGCCCTTCGGCATGTAGCAGGAGTTGGAGTACTCGTACTTCGCGTTTAACTCTTTCAAAAGCTTCGCTATGCCCTTCTTGTCGAGGTTTATGAGCGGGGCAACGACCCTTACTTCCGCCATCGTGCCGTAGCGGAGCATCTCGTTCATCCTCTCCGCGAACTCCGGAGTATTGTCCGGAAAGGTGGCTCCTTCCTCGGCATTGAAGCCCACTATGATGTCCCCGCCGCCGAGTGCATCCAAAAGCGACGCCGCGACCGATATTAGCACAACGTTTCTCGCTGGAACCCAGACGCTCTTGGCTGTTTCCTGAGCAACGCTCATGTCTTCAAGCTCCTGAGCGGTAACTTTAGGCGTCTCCCCGCCTACGAGCGTAGTGCCCCTCAGTTTTGAGAACTCCTCAAGGAAGTCCAGCCTCGCAATCTTCAGCGGGACTCCCAGTTCTTTTGAGAAGAACTCCGCTACTCTGTTCGTCACTTTCTCCTCGTTGCTGCCGTAGTTGACCGTGAGCATTATTACCTCATCGTAGTTCTTCTTGGCCCAGTAAAGGCAGGCCGTTGAGTCCAGCCCGCCGGAAAACAGAACAACGGCGCGCTTCATTTTTCTCACCCAGCTCAAGTTTAATTGTGATGGCTTAAAGTTTTCCGGAAGTTCGATGTCACTCATGGCCTCGTTGAGGGCTTCCTCCGTGGCTTTTTCTATTTCCTCAGGAGTCAAATCTCTGCTCAGTGAGAACGTTTTCCACTTCTTCATACTTATTTCTCCAGAGCCAACCCCACTATCTCCTCCACGCTCGAAAAGCCCTCCCCCTCAAGGTATCTCTCAATCCCCTCGCTTATCTCCCGGAAGACCTTCCAGCCGCGGAGGGAAAGGGCAGTGCCTATCTGAAGTGCTGAGGCCCCCGCAAGTAAAAACTCGACTGCATCTTGCCATGTCGTTATGCCCCCAATCCCGATGACCGGGATGTCGAGGGTTCTCGCGAGGTCGTAGACGGCCCTTAGGGCAACAGGCTTAACTCCCGGCCCGGAATAACCTCCAACCCTGTTGCTGAGGATGGGCCTCCTCGCATAGATGTCAATCGCTATCGCCTTCAGCGTGTTTATGGCAGAGACGGCATCCGCTCCCGCTTTTTCGGCAGCCAGTCCGAGTTTCGTTATATCGTCGGTGTTTGGTGTGAGCTTCGCTATAACTGGCTTATCGGTGGCGTCCTTGACGGCTTTAACAACTTCGTAGACGTTCTCCGTTTTCTGGCCAATTTCCATGCCGTAGCCTTTAGCATGGGGACAGCTGAGGTTGAGCTCAAAGGCATCGGCCACTTCACTCAGCTTTTCGGCGAGGAAGGCGAACTCCTCAGGTGTTCCGCCGAAGATGGAAACGATGAGCGGGAAATCAAAGGTATAGCCATCCACCATCTCAAGGAAGCCCCTCCAGCCCGGGTTTGGCAGTCCCATCGCGTTTATAAGGCCGTAGGGGAGCTCCACTATCGTCGGGTTATCGTAGCCCTTCCTCGGCTCGATTCCGATTGATTTCGTTACAACTCCACCCGCTCCTTCCTCGTGGGCCCTTATCCACTGCTCAGGCACCTTGTCGTTTATTCCCGATGCGAGGATGAGGGGGTTCTCGAACCTTATCCCGAAAAGCTCGACCTCAAGGCTCGCCATTTTGACACCTCAACATCAAAAGAGCGCCGGACTATTAAGTTTTTGCCTAGGATTTTGGAGAAGTATTTTTAGTGGCGGCGGGCGCGCCCGGGGGTGGGAACCCTCCTCCAGCGGCTTCCACCGGGGCTCGCTCACCCCCGCTACCCCGGGAGCGCCGCACGTCCCGCCTACCGTTGCTCCCTTCCGGGCCTGGCGGGGTTCGGCGGGCAAAGGAGGTTAGCGGAGCCCTCCAGCTCCGCCTCCTCCACCGCCGGCCCCCCGGGACGAGGGATCACCGTTATGCCCCGACTTCTGCCGCTGGATTTGGGAACCGCCCCCCGGGCTTCGGCCCCGGCATATCGACGGTTTCCGGTTACAGGGGACGCCGAACCCCCCGGCCTAGCCCGCCGCCGAGAGTAGTTATCTGGGCCGGATATATAAAGCTTTGGTAGGTCGAGAACCAAAGGTTGTCCACCTTTATATTGAAAAATTTTCATAAGGTTCTCCACCAACTTGTTCATGGGTGACGTCCAATGCGCCTTAATGAACATCCACTTCTGAGATTTAAACGGGGCAGAGAGGTCACTATATATTTCAACGGGCAACCAGTGAAGGCCTATGAGGGAGAACCCATCGCCGCGGCACTCCACGCCGCAGGAATAAAGGTCCTGAACTATTCTGCCAACGAAAAGCGCCCCAGGGGGCTCTTCTGCGCCATCGGGAAGTGCTCCTCGTGCCTCATGATAGTCAACGGTATACCAAACGTCAGGACGTGCATAACCCTCGTGGAGGGCGGAATGCGGATAGAACCCCAGAGGGGAAAGGCAAAGCTGCCCAAAGAGGCCAAACCCCCGGAGTTTAGGGACGCGAAGGCTGTGAAGGCGGACATAGTTGTTATCGGCGGCGGGCCCGCCGGTTTGATGGCGGCGATACACGCGGCCGATGCGGGGGCAAGCGTTGTTCTCCTCGACGAAAACCCCATGCTCGGAGGACAGCTCGTTAAGCAGACCCACAAGTTCTTTGGGAAGAGGGAGCAGTTCGCCGGCGTCAGAGGAGTGGAGATAGCGAAAATTCTGGAGAAAGAGGTCAGAAAGAGGGATAACATAGAGGTATTTCTCGAGACCTCGGCAGTGGGCATCTTCCAGGAGGGGGATGAAAAGCTCGTCCTCTGTGTGAGGAAGAACAAGGAACTCATGGAGTTCCGGGGAAGGGCACTTATAGTGGCCACCGGCGCTATGGAGAAGATGATACCCTTCGAGAACAACGACCTGCCCGGAATCTACGGTGCCGGGGCGATTCAAACGCTGATGAACACCTACGGGGTAAAGCCGGGCGACAGGGTTCTGATAGTCGGTGCCGGAAACGTCGGGTTAATCCTAGCTTACCAGCTCGTACAGGCCGGCGTTGAAGTTGAAGCGATAGTTGAGGTGATGCCAAAGGTCGGCGGCTACTTTGTGCATGCTGCCAAGGTGAGGCGCCTCGGAATCCCAATCCTCACGAGACACACAATCCTGCGCGCCGAGGGGAAGGAGAGGGTTGAAAGGGCTGTAATAGCCCAACTCGACGAGAACTGGAAGCCGATACCCGGGACGGAGAAGGTCTTCGACGTGGATGTGATAGCCCTCGCCGTTGGGCTGAGGCCAAGCATAGAGCTCCTCCATCAGGCAGGGTGCCAGATAAGGTTCGTCCGCGAGCTCGGCGGCCACGTAGCGGTTCGCGATGAGTGGATGGAAACAACGGTCAGGGGAATATTCGTTGCCGGAGACACGGCGGGAATAGAAGAAGCGACAACGGCGATGCTTGAAGGCAAGATAGCCGGCATAGCCGCCGCCCTGAGGCTGGGAATAGCTGAGGAGAGCTGGGTGAAGGAGATAGAGAGGGCCCAGCGCGACCTCGAGGAGTTCCGCTCCGGGCCCTTCGGAAGGCACGTCGCTGAGGGAATAAGGAAGCTTCTTGCGGGGGTCGGTGGGAATGTCTGAGATTCCTCCTTACCTTCAGAGGGGATACATAACGCCCGAGGAGCTTTTTGAGATAATTCCGAAGCCGAGCGAGGAAAGATTGGGGGCAAGACCCGTCGCGGTCCCGGAGTGTCCCCAGGAGATACCCTGCGCACCCTGCAGGGAGATATGCCCGACCGGCGCGATAAGCATGCCCACGCCGAACGACATACCCATAGTGGACTATGAGAAGTGCATAGGATGCTCCCTCTGCGTCCAGATATGCCCCGGGCTGGCGTTCTTCATGGTGCACTACGTTGGCGATAAGGCAAGGATAACGATGCCTCACGAGCTTCTGCCGCTCCCGGAGAGAGGGGAGGAAGTGGTTCTCCTCAACCGCGTTGGAGAACCCGTCGGGAAGGGAAAGGTTCTCACCGTCGTCCCAAGGGAGAAGACGAAGGGGGACACGCCGATAATCACCGTCGAGGTGCCGATTGAGTTGGCGTGGGACGTCAGGGCGGTTAAGGTGGAGAGGTGATCAAAATGTCCGGAAAGGTGATCATCTGTCGCTGCAACGACGTAACGGTAGAGGAAATCGAGGCACTCATAGACGAGGGCGTCACCGATATCGAGGAGATAAAGCGCCTCCTCCGCATAGGGATGGGGCCCTGCCAGGGGAGAACGTGCATACCGCTCGTGATGGCGATCCTAGCGAGGAAAACTGGCAAGAAACCCGACGAGATTCCCCTCCCGCGGGCCAGAGTCCCGATAAGGCCAGTCCGCGTTGAGGTGCTGGTGGGTGGTGACGATGAGTAAGGTCGCGATAATCGGTGGCGGAATAATCGGCGTTGCCACCGCCTACGAGCTTGCGAAGCTCGGAGAAGAAGTCATTCTCTTCGAGAAGAACTACTTCGGCTCCGGCTCGACCTTCCGCTGTGCCACCGGAATCCGGGCCCAGTTCACAGATGAGGCCAACATAAGGCTCATGAAGTATGCGGTCGAGCGTTGGGAAAAGCTTGAGGAGGAGCTTGGCTTTGACATCAACTTCAGGCAGACTGGCTACCTCTTCCTCGCGACGAGTGAGGAAGAGATTGAAGCCTTCAAAAACAACATCCGGCTCCAGAACAAATTTGGCGTTCCTACGAGGCTCATAGACATGGACGAGGCGAAAGAGATAGTCCCGATCCTCAACACCGAACCATTCTTGGCTGGGGCCTGGAATCCCAAGGACGGCAAGGCGAACCCGTTCAAGACGCTCTTCGCCTACCTCTTCCGGGCCAAGGAACTCGGCGTTGACGCGAGGGAGCACACCGAGGTGGTTGGTTTCGAGCACGAGGGGGATGTTATAACTGCTGTGAAGTTCAGGAGCAACGGGAAGGTCGAGAGCGTTAAGGTAGATGCCGTTCTGAACGCGGCCAACGCCTGGGCGCCGCTCATAAACGAGATGGCGGGTTTGAAGCGCGACCTCGTGCCGATAACCGCCTACAAGCACCAGCTCGTCAAGACGGAACCTCTTGAGAGGGGTCAGGCGGAGCCGCTTGTCTGCCCGCCGAGCTGGGACGACGCTTACATAATCCAGGACGGCGAGGACGGGGGAATAATCTGCGGCGCAGGGATAGAGCACAGGGCAAAAAGCCTAGACGACTACGAGCCGACCTACGACTTCCTGCGCGGCGTTCTCCGCTACGCCACGATGATAGCGCCGCCGCTCCGCTATGCCCACATCGTCCGCCAGTGGGCGGGCTTCTACGCTAAAACTCCGGACAAGAACCCCGCGATAGGGAAACTCCTCGACAACTTCTACATTGCCGCTGGCTTTTCAGGCCACGGTTTCATGATGGCGCCCGCGGTTGCTCAGGCCATGGCAGAGCTTATAGCCAAGGGGCGCTCAAAGGTTCCCCTCGACTGGGAGTGGTACGACCCCTACCGCTTCGGGCGCGGAGAGCTCCGCTCCAGTGCATTTCAGATAGGGTGATGCCCTGTTCCTTTACAATTTTTGCCACCCCCACGGCAAGAAAAAATTATAAAGGGGCCCCGGTTAACACCGTGAGGGTCATCATGAGGATAGTCTTCGACATAGGCGGCTCTGTTTTGGTCCCGGACGATCCGGACATCGATTTTATCAAGGCGATAGCGTACGAGCTCGTCAAGATAAGCGAGGACCACGAGGTGGCCGTTGTCGTCGGCGGAGGTAAAGTCGCCAGGAAGTACATCAAGGCCGCGAAGGAGTTCACACCCAACGAGACCTTCAAGGACTACATCGGAATCCACATCACGAGGGCCAACGCGATGCTCCTCATAGCGGCGCTCGGCGAGAAGGCCTATCCCTTCGTAATCCAGGACTTCCGTAAGGCCTGGGAAGTGATACAGCTCAAGAAGATACCGATAATGGGCGGAACTCACCCGGGCCACACGACCGATGCCGTCGCTACTCTTCTCGCGGAGTACCTTCAGGCCGACCTTCTAGTGGTCGTCACCAACGTCGACGGGGTTTACGACTCCGACCCGAGGAAGAACCCGAACGCTAAGAAGCTCGATAGAATAACCCCGGAGGAGCTCGTTGATATAGCGATGGAGGCTGAGAGCAGAGCGGGAGGAAGCGGCGTCGTTGATGCCCTCGCTGCCAAGTTCATCCAGCGCGGAAGGATAAGGACCTACATCGTCGGCAAGGAGGACGCCTACCACCTCTTTGACGTGGTAAAAGGCAGGCACAGCGGGACTGTTGTGGAGCCTTAATTGCTACTTTCTCTTTGCCAACTTTTCTCCGCAAAGCTTTGGGATTTAATCCCCTCTCACGAAAGCCACCTTTTTATACCTCTTCCCCCTTCTTTCTCCGGTGGTGTACATGAAAATCGTGGTTGTCGGTTCTGGTACAGCCGGGAGCAACTTCGCCCTCTTCATGCGCAAGCTCGACAGGAAGGCCGAGATAACCGTCATTGGGAAGGAGCCAACTATGCAGTATTCACCGTGCGCGCTCCCCCATGTGATAAGCGGAACGATTGAGAAGCCCGAAGATGTCATCGTCTTCCCGAACGAGTTCTACGAGAAGCAGAAGATCAATCTCATGCTCAACACAGAGGTTAAAGAGATAGACTGCGAGAGGAAAGTCGTGATAACCGATAAGGGCGAGGTCCCCTACGACAAGCTCGTCTTGGCTGTTGGCTCGAAGGCCTTCGTCCCTCCGATAAAGGGTGTTGAGAACGAAGGTGTTTTCACCCTCAAGAGCCTCGACGACGTGCGCAGGATTAAATCCTACATCGCCGAGAGGAAGCCGAAGAAGGCCGTCGTAATTGGTGCCGGCTTAATAGGCCTCGAAGGGGCCGAGGCCTTTGCCAAGCTAGGCATGGAGGTTCTCGTCGTTGAGCTGATGGATCGCCTAATGCCCACGATGCTTGACAAAGATACCGCGAAGCTCGTCCAGGCCGAGATGGAAAAGCACGGCGTTTCATTCCGCTTCGGCGTCGGCGTGAGCGAGATAATAGGAAGCCCGGTCAGAGCCGTTAAGATAAGCGAAGAGGAAGTTCCGGCAGACCTCGTTTTAGTTGCCACCGGCGTCAGGGCGAACATTGATCTGGCCAAAAAGGCCGGTCTTGAAGTCAACAGGGGAATAGTCGTCAACGAGCACCTCCAGACGAGCGACCCGGACATCTACGCGATAGGCGACTGTGCGGAAGTTATTGACGCTGTTACCGGACAAAGAACCCTCAGCCAGCTCGGAACCTCGGCCGTGAGGATGGCCAAAGTTGCCGCAGAGCACATAGCGGGCAAAGACGTTTCCTTCAGGCCCGTCTTCAACACGGCAATAACTGAGCTGTTCGGCCTCGAAATCGGCACCTTTGGAATCACCGAGGAGAGGGCGAAGAAAGAGGGCATCGAGATAGTTACTGGCAAGTTCAAAGGCTCGACCAAGCCCGAGTACTATCCCGGCGGAAAGCCCATAACCGTCAAGCTAATCTTCAGGAAGTCAGACAGAAAGCTCATAGGAGCGCAGATAGTCGGCGGTGAGCGCGTCTGGGGCAGGATAATGACGCTTTCAGCCCTGGCGCAGAAGGATGCGACGGTGGAGGATGTGGCCTACCTTGAGACGGCCTACGCCCCACCGATAAGCCCGACGATTGATCCGATAACGGTCGCAGCTGAGATGGCGATGAGGAAGTTCCGCTGAGCTTCCGTTTCTTTTCTTCTATTATGCCGTTGAAACATCAACAAAGTTTAAGTGTTCTTCCGGCAACTTGAGTTTTAGGTGATGACAGCCATGAGAATAGAGAAGAGGGATAAAATCCTGCTGGGACTCGGGGCGGGAGTTCTTCTGGCCTCATCGCTGAGAGTCTTTGTGGCCGGCGCCTACTCAAGCCTTGAAAAAACGTTCTTCTATGGGGTGAACTTCCCCTCGGGAGCAGGCATACTGCTCTTCATCATAGCGGCCTTCCTCGTCGGGAGGATGAGCAGAAAGGCCGGAGCGGCCATCATGGCCCTCTATGCGCTCGCTTCCCTGGCAACAGACGCAACGGAGTACACTCACCTCATAGCGGCCTTTGCCCTTCCCGTGGCCCTTGCACTGGTCAAGGAGGTCGAGGTGAGGTATCTTGCCATAGGCCTCGTGGCCGATCTGAGCCTCCGCGTCCTGGCCGTGGGGGGCGAACCCATTGACTTCCCGCACACGAGGGCTATCCTTGCGCTGCTGCTTTTCCTCGGGGCCTACGCCCTCTGGAGAGAACCCGGAACGCTGAAAAAACCCGGCTTCGGCCTCTACGCTTTCGCGGCTCTGCTCGAGCTGGGCCTTATCTACCCGAACGCCATCATGCGCTACTCCGGCTTTAACGTCTATTATCTGCCTCAGTTCGTCGGCTTCTCCTTCGTGGTCGCTCTGGCGATCCTACTGGGCCCGTACCTGTCGAAGAGGCCGGGCCTCGCCGCCACCCTGCTGGTTCTCGGATCGGCATCACTCTTCGTGAAGCCGGCCGGCCTCATAGGCCTTCCTCTGGCGCTCGCCTCGACAGTGGCGCTCCTTGAAAGCGCGAAGGGCAGCAGGGGCGGCGTCATCGGGGCCGTCTACCTCTTCCTTATGGCCACTCTAGCCCTCGGAGCCTACGTCGGGAGGGACATAGGTCTGGCGTTTATGGAGGACAGGCTTGAAGCCCTAATTCTGGCGGCGTCGGTAGTCTACGCTCTGAGCGCCTATAAAGGGAACGTTGAGGTCGAGCTTCCAAGTGTAAAGGAGATCGCAGGCTCCCTGGCCGGTCTTGTAATAGTGGCCGCCATAGTGCTGGCGCTCTTCAACGCGGGCCCGAGCTACGAGCCGGCAAAGAAGGAAGTTCTAATCTGGACCTACAACGTCCACCAGGGATTCGGGCCGTACGATGGAACCTTCAACGGCTACGAGCTTGTAAACCTCATCAGGGAGCAGAAACCGGACGTCTGGGCCGCCCAGGAGGTCGTTGGTGGGATGATAGGGAACGGCTACCAGGACGTGCCGCTGATGATGTCAGCATACCTCGGCTACGCCTACGAGTATAATCCCGCCGTTGAGGGAACCTATGGCATAGCGGTCTTCTCCCACTGGCACATGAAGACAGAAGGTGAGCTCAACCTTAAGAGCATCGGCCAGGCTAGGCCCGCCCAGAAAGTCTCAATAGAGGAGCTCGGAATTACTCTCGTCAACGTCCACATGGGGCTGAGCGAGGAAGAGCGCGCGATGCAGGCGGAAGAGCTGCTCAGCTTTGCCGAAGCCTCACCGGCCGCCCAGATCATAGCGGGCGACACCAACGCCGAGCCGGACGAGAGGGCCATAGAGATACTCACGCGCGACTACCGCGATGCCTTCGAGGAGAGGCCGCCATACACATTCAACTGGGGAGATGTAGATATCGAGAACATAGACTACATCCTCCTCAAAAAGGACTGGCCCGCGGAAGTGAAGGACTACGGATGCCTCTGTGATGTTGAAGTGTCGGATCACAGGCCAGTGTGGGCGCTGGTGGAGATTCCGTGAGCTTTTTAGCCTTTCTTCTTAATTTTCCACCATGAAGTGGTCAACGAGGACAAGGGTCAGCAAACTGATGGCCTACATTCTGAGGCACTCTCCGGAGGAGTTCGGGCTAAAACCGGACGTGGAGGGCTTCGTTCCCCTAGGAGAGCTTTTAAAGGCATTAAACACGGTCTATCCAGACGTTGACGAAGAGTTCGTGCGCAATATCGTTGCGAACGACCCGAAGGGCCGCTACGAAATCAAGGGAGATAGAATCCGCGCCCGCTACGGGCACAGCTTTCCGGTAAGTCTGAACCACGAGGAAGACACTGAAAGCCGCTTTCTCTACCATGGAACTCCAAGAAGAAACCTACCGTCCATTCTCAGAGAGGGCCTGAAGCCGATGAAACGGCAGTTCGTCCACCTCAGCACGAGCAAAAGCGAGGCCCTCGAAACAGGTAGGAGACATGGAAGGGACGTGGTTCTGCTCATTACAGATGCCGACTGCCTGAGGAGAAATGGGCTGAGGATTTTCAAAGCAGGGAAGAACGTGAGGATAGTAAAGGGGGTTCCCCCGGACTGCATCATTCTTGAAGTTTGAGCGCCAGCAGGAAGGCAAGCCCCAGCGGAACCAGCGTGCTGAGAAAGTTCAGAGTAAAGCTTATCCCCGCTAGATAACCTCCGATTAACGGCCCCACTACCCAGCCAAGGCTCATCATGGCGTTTAGCAGGCCCATTCCCTGGGCCCTCTCGCTAACCTTAACGTTCTGGGCGACGTAGGCTGATGTCGAGTTTATCGTCAGAATCCACTTCACACCGGAGAGGAAAGCCACTCCAAAGACGAGCCAGACGTTTTTAACGAAAGCATAGAGCAGGAAGGCCAGGCCGTAGCCCGCTATGGCCAGCAGGTAGAACCTCTTGGCACCGTACCTGTCTATCAGCCTTCCAAGGAAGTAGCCGGTTAAGGCCGCGGCAAGGCTTTCAACCCCAAAAATAACCCCAACGCTCCACTCGCCGAAGGTCTCCTTGAAGTAAACCGATGAGACGCTGTAGAACTGCCCGCTCGCTATCATGACGAGAAAAACCGTAACGTAGAACAGGCCAAGGTGGCCGCGCATGAGTTCTTTAAAGGCCGAGCCCTTAACGGTCGCGCGCCAGCTTTCCCTGCCCTCCTGGACGAGTATCATGCCAAGGATGGAACGTTTTCCACTCGGTCTCTCTCTTATCAAAAGAACCAAACCCGCGGAGAGAAAGAGCAGAAAGCCAGCGATGACGAAAACGCTTTTTATGCCGAGGTACTCGACGACGAATGACCCCAGAAAGTTGCCCACCATGTAACCGGCGTTCTCTATCGAGTTGAAGAGGCCGAATATCGAGCCAGCCCTCGTTGAAAGCTCCGAAATGAGGGCCGAGTGAGCGGGCGTCATTGCCGAGCCGAAAACGCCCTGGAGGGTCCTCAGAATTAAAACACCGGTTGCAGAGTTGACGAAGGCTATTGCAGTGTAGAAAACTCCAATCGAGGCCGCCCCAAAGGCTATGAAGGCCTTTCTGTTGCCGGTTGAGTCGGAAAGCCAGCCGAAGGGGTACTGAAAAACAGTGGAAGTTAGGTTGAAGGCGACACTGAGAAGGCCAACCATGAACATGCTCGCGCCGAGGAGGCTCATGTAGACGCTCAGATAGGGAAATGCCATGCCGAAGGCGACGTTTGCGATAAACATCGCTATGGCCAGAATCAAAATGTTTCTCCGCTTAACCCTGAGCTTTTTGAGTTTTAGAGTCCTCTCACGCTTTCCCTGGATGACGACCCTTTCACGCTTCGGCATCAGCCGAAAGAACGATGGGGGCTTTATAAAATTTCCGTCGAAAGGATAAGAAAAGAGTTGGAGTCAGCCCATCTGGAGGGCCTGGCCGCGCAGCTCGCCACGCTCGAAGCGGTACGGGTCGTACCACTCAACCGGGAGGTCTGTCTTGCCCTTCGTTATCAAGTCGGCAACCATCTCCGCTACCGCTGGAGCCATCATGAAACCGTGGCCACTGAAGCCAGCCGCTATGTAGTAGTCGCTCAACTCCTCGATTTTGCCTATGGCCGGGTTGCTGTCGGGTGTTTTGGCATAGTAACCGGCCCACGTCCTCAGGATGAGGAGCTCCCTCAGAGCGGGGATTATCTTGGTGAAGTAGTAGCTCACCTGGCGCATGAACTCGTACGTGGGGTTTAAATCGTAGGTCGGCCCCTCCTCGTAGCCAACGCCGCCAACTACGCCGCCATGGGCGGTCTGCGTGAGGTAGGCGTGGCCGTAGCGGAAGGAGATGACCATCGGCTTAACCGCGCCCTTCTTTATCGGTTGTGTAATGACGGCCTGGTGCTTGTAGGGCTCTATCGGGATTTTTGTCCTTATACCCGCCATCGCGTTGACGAGCTTGGCCCAGGCGTTGGTGGCGTTGATGACGATGCCGGTCTTTATCGTTCCCCTGCTCGTTTTCAGGCCCTTTATCTCGCCGTTCTCAACAATGAAGTCCTTCACTTCCGTGTATTCCACGAGCTTCGCCCCGAACTCTTCAGCGTGGAGGGCGAATTTGGCTGTGGAATGGAAGGGGTCAGCCTTTCCATCTGTGGGGTTCCACGAGGCAGCGACAACCTCGCTTATATCCAGGAGGGGCACTATCTCCTTTGCCTCCTCCGGCGTTATGAGCCTCGTGGGAACACCGAACTTGTTCTGTATCGCGATGTTCTTCTTGAACTCTTCCACTTCCTCATCGTCGTAGAGAAGGAAGAGATAACCTGTCTGCTCGAAGGGGAAGCCGTACTCTTCACTATAGCGCTTCCAGAGTTCAACGGAGCGCTTCATAACCTGGACGTTGGCCTCGTCGTTGAACTGCTGTCTTATGCCCGTCCCGCAGCGGAAGGTTGAACCTGAGCCTATAAAGCGCTTCTCTATAACTGTAACCTCTTCCCCGCGCTTAGCTAACTCGTGGGCTATCGTGACTCCGACTATTCCGCCGCCTATGACCGTTATCTCACTCTTTTCTGGGAGAGTTTTCGTCGGCATCTTCACTCCCCCCTCGCGACGACCTTCATCTTGACGTTCTTTATGGGCGGTCTCGCGACCGGGATATCGAGTTTGTCCATGGGCGTTCCAGTCCTCTGGGAGGCGAGCAGAGCCCCGTTGAAGAGGCAGAAGCGTCCCTGGCAGAATCCCATAGCGAGGTGCGTGAGCCTCTTTATGATCTGCAGATCGGTTATGCCGCTTTTTACAACGTCGTCTACCTTCTTGAGGTTAACGTCGCAGCCGCATATCTGCACGTCCTCAAGGTTCATATCCCCCAGGCTGAGGGTGAACCTCGGCATGCTCTCGGGTTCGTACTCCTCAAGCTTCTCCCTGTAAACCGCTGGGCTGGCATCGTAGCCGAACTCCCTGAGGATGTAGGCACCAACGAGCCTGCCCTCAAGGTAGTTGGCGTAGTGGGGCTTTATGCTCACGGCGCTTCCGGCGACGTAGATTCCGTCCCTTATGCGGTTTTGTCCATCGGTGACGGGCACGTAGTAGCCGTACCTGAACTTCAGCTTCGCTCCGGCCTGGGTCACGGGGTTTATGTCCGGAATGCGGTAGTCGCTGACTATGACGGCATCGACCTCGTATACGTTCCCGTTCATGTCTATGAGCCTCTCGACCCTTTCCCCACCCTCGGCGCGCTTGGGATTGGGAACGACCACGTACTCTATGCCCCACTTCTCAAGCTCCGGGATTATCCTCTCTGGTTTTCTACCTACGACCGCCACCCGCTTACCGGGGGCGACGCCCCACTTGTTGATAACCTCGAGGGCAAAGTCCAGCCTGAAGACACCCGGGAACTCGTTGTTCTCGAAGAGGACTATGTTCTCAACGGCACCGGTGGCGAGGACAACCCGCTTGGCCATTATTTCAATCAGCTGGTCACCCTTGACAACTGGAACTAGGAAGTACTCGCCCTCATCAAAGATCCCGAGTGCGGTGGTGCCGGTGAAGACCCTGACGTTTTCGTTGAACTCTGAGGTTAGCTTTTTCACGACCTTCCTCGGCTCCTCATCAAAGCCACCCTGGGGGACGCTCTCAATGAACATGAGGCCCCCGAGCCAGCCTTTTTCCTCTATTAACGCCACGGTGAGGTGCTCCTGCACTTCGAGAGCGGCGCCGATACCTGCTATCCCCCCACCTATGACCGCAACGTCCACCACTTCCCTGAGCGGCTCCTTGCCCCCGTCTACCTCAACGGCCTCCTGGAACTCGCCGTAGTTCTGTCTCTCAACCCTCATGCCGTCCCTAACTTTGAGCTTCCTTCCGTTGACGTTCTTCACCCCGTTTACCGTCACCGGGAGCGGCCCGAAGGTGAATGCTCCCCTCTTTCTCCCCTGAAGGCTCGTTGTGAGCCAGTAAATGCCGTTGGCTAGCATAGCAACAGGAAGTTTTTCACCCTCGTAGGCCTTGTAGGGCTTCCCCTCAAAATAAATCGTGATTTTCTTAGAAGGGTCCTTCTCGGTCAGGTCGAGCGGTCTCATGCTCCCACCTCGAAAATTTTACAATCGGCGCTCTTCCTTATACACCGATGTTTATAAATGTTAAGCTGGCCAAGAATGGTTTTTGGACCTTCGGTTCAGTATCTCGACGACTCAAAACACTAGACAGAAGACGGCCGGGGAAACCAAAAATAAGAAGGGGCAAAAATCAGGCGAGCCCCTTGGCTATGATGAACTCGGCGACGTTCTCGACCTGGCTCTTGGCCCTGGTCTCGGTGATGCTCTTCCTGCCGGTCTCGATGGGCACCTTCCTGAATAATTCCTCGTGGAGCTTGACCACATCTTCCGGCGGCTTGGTGAGGAGGCTGACGATTATGATGATGAAGAGCGTTATGAAGAAGTTGATGAAGAACACCGGGACGTCCTGGAACCAGCCGCCTATGGTGCCCCATATGCCCGGAGCGTCCTTGGTGAATGCCCAGCCGTATATCTTGGCCTCGAAGATGACCTCGCTGACCAGACCGTAGGCCATTCCTACGATTCCACCCTCCTTGGTAACGCGCTTCCACCAGAGGCTCAGTGTGAGTATTGGACCGAAACCGACGGCCAAACCTCCCCACGCGGTTGCGACCATCTGATAGATAACCTTCGGCCCGCTGATGGCGAACCAGAGGCCGACAAGGGCAACGCCAAAGACGACCAGCCTTGATATGTTGACCATCTGCTTCTTGCCGACCTCTTTGCCCAGAACCTTGTGGTAGAAGTCCCTGGCTATGGCCGAAGAAGCCACGAGGAGCTGGGAATCGGCGGTGCTCATGACGGCCGAGATGATACCGGCTATGACGAAACCGGCTATCCAGCTCGGCATGAGCTCAACCGCCATTGCCGGGATAACCCTCTCGGGGTCGCTGACATTGAGCATCCCTGCTTGGTAGAGCGCAAAGCCGAGGAATCCAGCGAAGAAGGCGCCCCACAGAACGATGGTTGTCCAGATACCGCTGATGAAGATACCCGGCCTTCTGAGCTTTCTCGGGTCCTCAACGCTCATGTAACGGGTTACTATGTGCGGCTGTCCGAGGTAGCCGACTACCCACGAAGCATATCCTATTGCGAAGATTATCGCCGCCCAGCCGGTAGCCCCTCCGAAGGGGTGGAGCTTGGTGGGGTCGGCGGAGGCTATTATGTCCGTGGCTTTATCTAGCCCGCCGATCTTCGCGAGGGCGAGGAATGGCACTATTATGAGGGTCAGCAGCATGAAGAGGGCCTGAACGACGTCCGTCCAGACGACGGCAAAGAACCCACCGGTGATAACGTATGCCGTGAGGATGATGACGGTTACGAGTATTCCCGTGTTGACGCTTACGCCAAAGCCCTCCGCAAAGGTCTTTCCTCCCGCTGTAAATTGTGCCGCGACGTAGGCGGTCATGAAGATGATGATTATCAGGGCACTAAGGATTCTTATCAGCTTGGTGTTGTCCTTAAGACGAGCCTCAAGGTAGTCTGGGACGGTGATGGCCCTGAATTTACCTGCATATATTCTAAGCCTTGGACCTATGAGGACGTAATCAGCCAGTGTACCAAATAGACAGCCTATTCCAGCCCAGAACGCCCCTAAACCGGCTTTAAAGGCGCTTCCGGGATAGCCGAGCATCAGCCAGCCGGAGAAGTCGCTCGCCTTGTCCGAGAGGGTAGCGGCTAAGACGTGAACCTTTCTACCCCCAACGAAATACTGGTCCTCGGTCTTGGTGTACTTATTGGCCCACCAGCCGATATAAGCCAGGAGGGCGAGATACACCAGAAAACCAAAGAGCACTCCCGCGTTCATAGCTTACCCTCCTTCTTCAGCTCTTCAACCAGGTCTTCGTCGTATGCGAGAATCTCCTCGTCAACGTAGTACTCCTTCCCCGTTATTCTGTCCCAGTAGCCATAGAGAACCATCGTCAAAAAACCCAAAATCGTTGGAACCAACAGAGTTGCCCAAGCTGCACCGCTAAGCCCCATATTGAAACCCCCTGTATATATATGCTAGCCAATGGTCAGCACTGTATATTGTTGCCAAAAAGTTATAAACATATCGTTTTAAACTAAGAGTGAAAAACCCTAATTGAAGTTAGGAAACCCAATTAAAGCAATTTGTAACGGTGTTTGATATGATCAAGGTTAAAGTAATGCGCCCAATATTCCATCCCTACACAGAGGAGAGGGATTTCGTGCTCTACCCATATCACATCTTTCACCTAAGGTTATTTTACAGGCGCCTTGGAATGAAGGACAAGGTTATGGACTACTTTGCCTATGTTGACCTCTACCGCCTCGGTGCCGAGAGAGGTGACGATTTCATACCCCTTGAAGAGTGGAACGTTGATGAGCGGAAACTCATGGAGCCCCTTGTGGACTACGAGGAGGCAGAGAAGAAGGCCTTTGAGAGCGCAATAACATGGGGTAACTCCCGCGTCGTCTCCTGGTGGCTCCCCAGGATAGAGGTCGTGAGAGAGGAGATGGCCTACAAGGTCTTCTGGATATACGAAAGGAACGGGGAGAAGCTGATCATGGACAGCCTTGACGGGAAGGAGTATTCCCTGAGCGCAATGGTCGGAAAGAACGGGAGAAGCTGTAAGGGGCCGTTCTGCCGCTAGCGCGCATGGATCTCCACTATATCACCGTCTTCCAGCACGTGGTCGGCTCCAACGCGCTGGCCCGGGAACTTGACGCTCTTGCCCCAGACGCGAGCGTAGCGGAAATTCTTGGCGAAGTCCTTGTGGATTCTCTCGGCTAAATCCATAACCGTCGAGCCCTTCTTCAGCGGCACCGGCGGATAAGCCGGCTCTTCGCCGGGGCTCTTCGTGAAAACTCTGATTATTCCAGCCAGCTCGTAGAGCTCGTCCTTCAGCTTGTCGAGCTGTATCTTCCGCTTAGCGGAGACGGGGATTATCTTAAAGCGGTCACCGTAGGCTTTCAACAAGCGCTCGTAGTTCTCCTTGCTGCCGGGGGCATCCCCCTTGTTGGCTATGATTATCGCCCTGCGCCAGACGAGGCTTTCATCGAGAGCGTCGGCTATCTCCTCCAGCGTTACAGGCTCCTTAACGGTTATCTCTGCCGAGTGAATCCTCTCCTCTCGGAGCATCTTCATGACTTCCTGGATATCGCCTTTGATGTTCTCCTGGCCGTTGATGACTATTCCGCCCATCGCGGTCTTCTTTATCTCAACCCTCGGCTTCCTCTTGTTGACCTTTATTCCCGCCCTCTCAAACTCCTTGAGGAGAATTTCCATCTGCTTAACCGGATCCCTGGAGAGGTCAACGACGATCGCTATTGCATCGGCGTTTCTTATGACGCTCAGGAGCTGGGGCCCCATGCCCTTCCCAAGGGCGGCGCCCTCAACCAGCCCAGGAACCTCGACGAGCTGGATCTGAACGTCCTTGTGGTGCATCATGCCTGGAATGGGCTCCACCGTCGTGAAAGCGTAGTCGGCCACGTCGGCATCGACGTTTGTGAGTGCCTTCATGAGGGAGCTCTTCCCCACGTTTGGAAGCCCCGCGAGAACTATCTGCGCCGCACCTTCCTTCCTCACAGCGAGCGACGGCCCGCCACCGCCCTTCTTCATCTGGCGCTGCTTATCAAGCTCCTTCCTGAGCTCCGCCAGCTTCCTTTTTATTTGAAGTCTAAGCTTTTCGGTGCCCTTGTGCTTCGGAACGGTGGCGTACATCTTCTCAAGGGCGCGAATTTTCTCGGGAATAGTTTTCGCGTTCCTGTACTCCTCCTCCGCCGCTAGGTACTCTGCCGTTACGTTCGTTGGCATCGCTGACCCTCCCCTCCCAAAAGTCCTGAATTAGAAGATGGGCGGCGTTTTATAAAAGTATGGTTCTCCAAATCGGCAAAATTTATATAATCCTTCGAAAATTTTTTACAGGCGGTGAAGATCATGCGAACGGGTTTGGACGAGGTGGATAGGAAAATCCTTGTGATACTCCAGAAGAACAGCAGAACGCCCCTCCGCGAGATCTCCAAGGAAGTGGGACTGGCCGAATCGACGGTCTACGAGAGGATAAAGAAGCTCAGGGAGAAGGGAATAATAAAGAAGTTCACCGTGATGCTCGACCCCGAATCACTTGGCTTCAAGATACTGGCGTTCATTCTGATAAAGTCCAAGGCGGGCATGTACTCCCACGTCGCCACCGAGCTCAAGAAGTACCCCCAGATAGTTGAAATCTACGAGACCACCGGCGACTACGACATGCTGGTCAAGATAAGAACCAGCGGCAGTGACGAGCTCAACGAGTTCCTCGACAGAATCGGGGAGATCCAGGGCGTTGAAGCCACCCACACGATGGTGGTTCTCAAGGCACACAAGGAGGTAACGGAGCTCCCCCTCTGACCATTTCTGCCCAGAAAGGGTTATAAGTAACTTTTTTCTATTTTCCTCTGAACGTTATGGGGGTGTTCGACATGAAGGTGCTGTTTCTGAGTGCTGACGGTTTTGAGGATCTGGAGCTGATCTACCCTCTCCACAGGATAAAGGAAGAAGGCCACGAGGTCTACGTGGTGAGCTTCCAGAGGGGCAAGATAACGGGCAAGCACGGCTACTCCGTCAACGTTGACCTTGCGTTTGACGAGGTTGACCCGGACGAGTTCGACGCGCTCGTCCTTCCCGGTGGAAGGGCGCCTGAGATAGTGAGGCTCAACGAGAAGGCTGTCTCAATAGTTAAGAAGATGTTCGAGGACGGAAAGCCCGTCGCCAGCATCTGCCACGGGCCGCAGATACTCATCTCAGCCGGTGTGCTGAAGGGCAGAAAGGGAACCAGCGTTATAACTATCCGCGACGATGTGAAGAACGCCGGCGCGGAGTGGGTCGACGCTGAGGTAGTCGTCGACGGCAACTGGGTCAGCTCGAGGCACCCCGGCGATTTATACGCCTGGATGAGGGAGTTCGTGAAGCTCCTTCGCTGAAGCCCTTCACATTTCTTTTCCTTTCATGTGAGTCCCTTCTACAGCTCCCCGTCACTCCAAGCCCGTCCAGTGCCAGTGCGATGACTAGCTTTGGGCGTAAACTTTATACGGTGAAGCAGGTATAAGGAACGGGTGAAAACATGCTCAGGCGTGGTGGGGTTCTACCGATTATAGCTGGTGTCGTCCTAGCTGTTATCCTCATAGGTGCCGTAGCGGCCGCGGTGATAGTCCACAAGTATCAAACCCACAGGAAAGAGGCCGGCCCGCTGAAGGAGCTAGGGGCCTTTGATGCCGGTGGGGTTGTCATCAGGGATACCGTTGGGGACGTCCGGATCGTCCGAGCAAACGTGAGTGGAGTAGTCCTGAAGAGCAACCTCCCGGTAAAGGCCAACTACTCCGGAGGCCTCCTGACCGTGTACTGTCCGACAGAGCGGAAGAGGGGCCTCCTCCGGTTCGGCGAACACAACGCCTGCAGTGACTACCGCGATGGTAAGGTGGTCATTGAGGTCGGGAGGAAGCTGGCGGACATCTGGGTTAAAGATACTGTCGGCGACGTCGAGGTGGACGTCAACGCAACGAGATTGGTCCTTAAGGATGTGGTGGGGGACGTCCGTGCCAGCGCCCCCGCGGAGTACCTCGTGGAGGACATCGTGGGCGACGTCTCGATAGACGCGGAGGGGGACGTGGAGGTCAGCGACGTGGTGGGCGACGTTTACATCTCCATCCCGGCAAACTTCTCGGTCCAGCTCAGCGTTAAAGATGTCGTGGGGGACGTTGAGAACACCCACTCCGGGGAGGGAATGCCGGTGCTCGTGAGGGTCTCGGACGTCGTTGGAGACGTCAGAATCGGGCAATGATTTTTAAGCCCTTTCTCTTTTCTCCATGCAGGTGAGAAAAATGGCGAAGAAGCTGGTGAGGTCGAAAAGGGAAAGGGTTTTCCTCGGCGTGCTCGGTGGTTTGGCGGAGCACCTTGAGGTGGATCCAACCCTCGTGAGGCTGATATTCATTGTGCTCCTTGTGTTCAACCCGGTGGCGATGACGCTGCTCTACTTCCTTGCGGCCCTGATAATCCCTGAGGAGGGGAGCGAAGGGACAGAGGAACCGCTCTCAGACCGGATCGATGCTGTGGTCAGCGAGACGAGCGACAGGTTGGATGAGATTTTCTCTGGAAACGAGAACACAAAGGCGATAGCACTCGTCCTCGTACTCCTCGGGGCCCTTCTCCTGGCCGGGCCATTCATGCCCCTCTTCATGCCCGCGGTGAACTTCAGAACCCTCGCCGCCCTCGTATTCCTGATCGTGGGTATAATCCTGCTCATGAGGGGGGATTGAGATGAGATGGTTTGGTGTGCTTCTTGTCTTCATAGGGCTCCTCGTTCTGCTGAAGCAGTTCGAGCCGGCGTTTCTCGAGCCCCTGAAGTCCTACGCGCCCTACATCAAGGACGCCTTCTGGGGAGTGACGCTCATAGCGTTCGGCTTCTACATAATGCTCAGGAAAACCGCGAGGCGGGTCGTTCTGGCCATCTACCTGATTTACCTGCTGCTCTACCTGGTGGTGTGAATGGAAAGGTTTAAGATAGTCCGCGCCTTTGTACTCGGCCCCCTGCTTGAGGCGGCTATTCCAAAACCCGGAAACGTGAACCGCTACCGCGACTTCGACGACCTTACCCTCTACAACTTCCTCTTCGCGGATACTGCCGTCATTGGAGTCTACTACGAGGCTATTAAAACGGCTGAGCTCCTTCGGAAGGGAATTCTGGGCTTCAACGAGGCGGGCATAGGGGAACTGATAAAGCGTGCCGTCCAGGCCTCTCGCGAGGCTCAGGATGCGAACCCGAACTTCGGCGTCATAACACTCTCGGTTCCGCTCATCATGGGAATGGTTCTGGGCAGGAACATGCTCGACGCTAGGGAGAAGGCGAGGCTCTTGCTCGAGGAATCGACCGTGAGGGACAGCATGGAGTTCTACAGGGCGATAAGGATAGCGAACCCCAAGGGAATTCCCAGCGGCGTCAAGTACGACGTCTATTCCGACGATTCCTTCAGGGAGCTTTTCCAGGACGGGATCAACCTCGCCAGGCTCGCCGAGATGAGCTGTGAACGGGAGCTTATCTTCTGCGAGTGGCTGAACGGCTACGAGCTGAGCTACGGGACCTTTGGCAGGCTCTACGAGCTGATAAAAGAACTTCCGCTTGAGGACGCCGTTGTCAGGGCATTCCTCGAGCTTCTCGCGGAGAGAGAGGATACCCTAATAGCGAGAAAGGCCGGAAGGGAAGAGGCGGAGCGTGTCAGGGAGAAGGCCCGAGAAGCCCTCGAAGGCCGGCTCTCTCTCGATGAGTTCGACGCCTTCATGCGGGAGAAGGGGGATCTTAGAAACCCTGGGAGCCTGGCCGACGTGATGGCGGTGTCACTAAGTCTGCTCGTTCTGCGGGGATTGAGGATGGAAATCCGAAATGGAAAGGTTTGGGGGGTTATAGGACGACTTTAAACCTCTTGGCCCCTCCGGGCCCCATGCCGAGGGTTTTACTGTCTATGACGACCGCGTCCTTTCCGAGCTCTTCCACGACCCTTACCTTCAGGCCCGAGAGCTCGAAGACCTCTTCCTCACCGCCAAACTCCTCATTGGCCTGCTCTCTTACGAAATCGTAGGCCTCCTTTCCTAGAAGGATCACGTCTGGCTCGTATCCGTCGAGCTTCAGCTCGTTTGCCTTCTCCTCTGCGGTGCTTAGAACCCGTATCAGATCGCCGCGCATCTCCAACACCACCGACACCTAGGGCCGCTGGACTAAAAAATGTGCCGGTTGAAGAACTCCAAGGGGAAAAGGGAGAACGGACGAAAATCCGGGGTGGTTGGACTCTAAAGCCCAAACGCCCCCTTTATGCCGTTGATTATCATCTGCACGGCCATCGAGGTGAGTATCAGACCCATCATCCTCGTCATCACCTTGATGCCGACCCTCCCGAGCTTCTTCTGTATCCTGTTCGAGGAGCAGAGGACTAGCCAGACGGTCAGCCCTATCGCCACGATGCTCGCTATGACGGTGGCCTTCTCGGAGAGGTGGTGGCTTTTGGCCATGTAGAGCATTACCGTTGTTATCGCGCCGGGACCTGAGATGAGCGGTATTGCCAGAGGTATTATAGCTACCTCCTCCAGCGTGACCACTTCCTCGCTGAACTCCTCAGTTTCCTCCGTGCTTATCTTGACCGTCGAAAGCTTTCCTGAGAGCATCTCCATGGCCATCTTGAAGAGCAGTATGCCGCCGGCTATCGCAAAGGCGTCGGTGCTTGAGCCGAAGAACTTGAATATCCACTCACCGATGAGGGCGAAGACGACGAGTGTTACCACGACGGCTATGGCGGTCTTCGTCGCTATCTCGCGCCTTTCACGCCAGCTGAGGTCATGGGTGACGCTCAGGAAAACAGGCACGGCTCCAACCGGGTTCGTTATCGCGAACAGACCACCATAAAGGATAATGAAATACTTCAGATACTCAATCACGGGGCCCACCATATCGGCCAGATAACAAAGAGTTAAAAAGCTAATCCTCCCTCACTATCTCAAAGGAATAGGTCAGCTTTGCCCCACTGAGCTTTATGTGGGCGCTTGCGGAGCAGTACTTGTCCTGGCTCAGCTCTATCGCCCTCTTCGCCTTTTCCTCGCTTACATTGCCATGTATCTTATAGTGCAGGTGAACCTTGCTGTAAATCCTCGGGTGCTCCTCGCGCCTCTCACCGCTTATCTCGACCTCCAAGCCTTTAATCGGCTCGCGCATCTTCTGGAGTATCATGACCACGTCGTAGGCTGTACATCCAGCGACGCTTAAAAGCAGGAGCTTCATCGGACTTATGCCGCCCTCACCGAGGATGACGGAGCATTTGTCACCCTCGATGTGCCCTACGAACTGATAATCCTTAAACCACTCGACCTTTCCCTTCACCGGCTCGGACATTCTCACCACCGTTACCAGTCCGGGAAGGGATTTAAAGGGATTTCCCAAACCTCTGGTGATGTACGTAAGACCCTTCGACCCCTGGAAGGCGAAGCTCTGCACCTGCCCCTTCAAGTACACGCTGAACGTCTACACAGGCTGTGACCACGCCTGCGTCTACTGCTACATAACGAGCTACATCCCGAACGCCTTTCGGGTAAGAACCAAGGAGAACCTTCTGTCAAAGCTGGAGAGGGAGCTGAGGAAGTTCGACAAACGCCACATCATAGCGCTCTCCTACTCCTCCGACCCGTATCCGACCATCGAGCGCGAGCTGGGGGTAACGCGGAAGGTGCTGGAGCTCTTCAAGAGATACGGCGTCCGCTGTCTGCTCCTCACGAAGTCGGATATCTTCGAGCGCGACATCGATATACTGAGCGAGCTGAAGTGCGCCGTCGGGATAACCGTGACGACAGTGGACGAGAGGAAGGCGAGGATGCTGGAGCCTAACGCGCCATCTCCAAGGGCCAGAATCCGGGCGCTTAAGAAGGCGAAGGAAGCGGGGATTCCCGTTTACGCGCGCATAGACCCGATAATCCCTTTCTACACGTGGGAGGACTTCGATGAGACGCTCGACGCCCTAAGCTTTGTGAGTCACATAACGGTTTCCACCCTCAAGCTCAGGGCGGACTCGAAGAAGAGGATGTTTGCCAAGTTCCCGGAGCTTAGGGGGAAGCTGTGGCCGCTCTACGAGAAGGGGGAGAGAATAGGAGGATACCACTACCTCCCGCAAGAGCTCCGCTTCGAAATCCTCCGGGAAGCGGAGAGAAAAATCTTGAAGAGGGGAATCACGTTTGGGTCGTGTCGTGAAGGCTATCGGTCGTTTCCAAGCTGTGATGGCTCTCATCTGGTTCCGCGGTAGGCCCTTCCTCTTCGGGTTCTCTGGGCTCCACCAGCTCCTCTCTGAGCTTGACCTCTATCTTCCTCCTCTCAAGCTCGAACTTCCTGGCCCGGTACTCTGACGCCGCCTCAACGAAGGCCTTGTAGAGCCTCCCCATCTCCGGGAGGTACTCCGGCTGCCACTGGACGCCGATTATGAATGTTTCAGTCTCCTCCGCGCTTTCTATTGCCTCGATGAGCCCATCAACGGAGTAAGCGGCCGGCTTCAGCCCCTCACCGACTCTCTTAACCGCCTGGTGGTGGAAGCTGTTGACATTCACGTAGACCTCGTTGGTGCCCTCTATGTCCAGCCCGTCCTTGAGAATCCCGTAGAGCTTGGAGCTCATCTTTATCCTGACTCCGTGGACACGCTGGCTCGGGCCTATGAGCTTAAGCTCCCAGTCGTGCTTTATGGCCTTGGGAATCTCGCTGATATCCTGGTAGAGCGTCCCTCCGAGGGCCACGTTTATGACCTGCATGCCTCTGCCGATTCCGAAGATGGGGATACCCCTCTCGACGGCCGCCCTAACGAGCTTTATCTCGAACTCGTCGCGGTGGGTGTCGACGAACTTTATCGCGCTCGATGGGTCCTCCCCGTAGAAGTAGGGGTGAACATCGGGCCCTTCGATGAGGAGTATGCCGTCAACGTGCTCCAGAACTTCCTCAGGCGAGGCATCTGTGTTGAATACCGCGGGGATTCCACCAGCCTCGGCTATCTTCTCAATGTGAGTGCGGTCGAGAAAGAGCTCGTTTTTTGAGTGGTTCATCTGGCCTATTATACCTATCAGAGGCTTCATACACACCACCTTGAAAAAAGTTCATGAAAACGCTGTAAAAAGCTTTTTGATGGCGGGGGTCTACATAAAAGAAAGAAGGGTTCAGCCCTTGAGGGCCTTTATCTCCTCGTCAATGACCTCTGCAAGCCTCTTAATGCCCTCGTGGATCTTCTCCTCTGGCACGTAGGTGAAGTTGAGCCTCATGGTGTTCTTGACATCGCGGTGGACGAAGAAGGCCTCACCCGGCACGTAGGCAACTCCCTTTGAGACCGCCTTCTCCATCATGAGTTTGGTGTCTATGCCCTCTGGAAGGGTGACCCAGATGAACATTCCTCCATCGGGCTTCGTCCACTCAACTCCTTCGGGCATGTACTCCTCGAGGGCCTCCAGCATGGCATCCCTGCGCGGCTTGTAGAACTCAATTATCTTCGGTATGTGTTCATCGAGGTAGCCCTCCTCAACGTACTTCCAGGCTATAACCTGAGCGAGGGTGTTGGCGCAGAGGTCGATGCTCTGCTTGGCTATCTCCATCTTCCTTATGAAGTGTGGGTGTGCGGCGACCCAGCCGAGGCGGAAGCCGGGGGCGAGTATCTTCGAGAATGTTCCGAGGTAGATGACGCGTCCCTCGTCGTCGAAGTGCTTTATCGGCGGCACCGGCTCACCGGAGTAGCGGAGCTCGCTGTAGGGGCTGTCCTCAACTATGAGGAAGTCGTACTCCCTGGCAAGCTCGACGAGTCTCTTCCTCCTCTCAACGCTCATGGTGACGCCCATTGGGTTCTGGAAGGTCGAGACGGTGTAGACGAACTTGACGCGCTTGCCCTGCCTTTTCAGCTCCTCAAGCTTTTCCTCGAGGAGGTCAATCCTCATCCCATCATGATCCATTGGTATGCTGATGAACTCGGGGCCGTAGTACTTGAAGGCGTTTATCGCTGCGAGGTAGGTCGGGCCCTCCATGACTACCAGGTCACCCGGGTTGATGAACGTCCTTCCGATGAGGTCGAGGGCCTGCTGGCTTCCGGCGACCATCATTATCTCGACCTTGCTGGTCGGGATGCCGTAGCGCTTCTCCATCCAGTCGGCGAGGGTGAGGCGGAGTGGAGTGAAGCCCTTGGTGGTTCCGTACTGGAGGGCCTTGTCTGCGTGGTGCGTGAGGACCTCCTGGGCTATCTTCTTGATCTTCTCCACGGGGAATGTCTCGGGAGCAGGAAGACCCCCTGCGAGGGAGATAACATCGGAGGTCTCGACGAGCTTGAGAAGCTCCCTAACCTCTGAAGCCTTCATCGCCAGGGCTTTTTCTGAGAAGTAACTCTCAAAATCCAGTGAGCCTGAACCGAGCTTTTGCATGAGTTTTTCCTCCACTTTCTTTCCCCCCATTTGGGTGTACACTTCGGGACACGTAACCAACTATATACATGGTAAGGTTAGCGGCGATTGGTTATAAATCTTTCTGCAATGGTCGTTGGGCCCCTTTACAATTGTAAAGGTTACCACCGGCGTCTTTTTCTGAACATAAACGAACCTAAACTTCCATTAGTGAACACAAAAAGCTCTATAAACCCTCCCTCCATAACCAGAGTTTACCCGACAGAGGTGATGAACATGGCCGTGGTAAAGGAAGTGCTTGAGATAGCCCAGGAGATTAAGGACATGAGGATACGCGGTGCCGGAAAAATAGCCCGCTCCGCAGCCTACGCACTCCAGCTGCAGGCCGAGAAGAGCACCGCGAAGGACGTCGATGAGTTCTGGAACGAGATGAAGCAGGCGGCAAAGATTCTCTACGAGACGAGGCCAACGGCGGTTTCCCTTCCGAACGCGCTCCGTTACGTCATGCACCGCGGGAAAGTGGCCTACTCAAGCGGTGCTGACCTTGAAGAGCTCCGCTACGTTATCATAACTGCCGCCAAGGAGTTCATCCACAACTCGGAGAAAGCGGTCGAGAGAATAGGTGAGATAGGCGCCAAGAGGATAGAGGATGGCGACGTCATAATGACCCACTGCCACAGCAAAGCGGCCCTGAGCGTTATGAAGAAGGCCTGGGATCAGGGCAAGGACATAAAGGTCATCGTGACCGAGACGAGGCCGAAGTGGCAGGGCAAGATAACCGCCAAGGAGCTTGCCGACTACGGAATCCCCGTCATCTACGTCGTTGACAGCGCGGCGAGGCACTA
This sequence comes from Thermococcus pacificus, assembly GCF_002214485.1. NCBI lineage: Archaea > Methanobacteriati > Methanobacteriota > Thermococci > Thermococcales > Thermococcaceae > Thermococcus > Thermococcus pacificus. The sequence goes on along the minus strand of NZ_CP015102.1, from coordinate 87,713 downwards.
CATGAAGATGACCGACAAAGTCGTGATGGGAGCGGACAGCATCACCGTCAACGGGGCCGTGATAAACAAGATCGGAACGGCTTTGATAGCCCTAACCGCCAAGGAGCACCGCGTCTGGACGATGATTGCGGCGGAGACCTACAAGTTCCACCCAGACACCATGCTCGGCCAGCTGGTTGAGATAGAGATGCGCGACCCGACGGAAGTTATCCCAGAGGAGGAGCTTAAAACATGGCCCAAGAACATCGAGGTCTGGAACCCTGCCTTCGACGTTACTCCGCCTGAATACGTCGACGTCATCATAACCGAGCGCGGAATAATCCCGCCAAGCGCGGCGATAGACATACTCAAGGAGGAGTTCGGCTGGGCGCTCAAGTACAGCGAGCCCTGGGAGGACTGAGGCTCTTCTTCCCTTTATTTCCCGTCTTGTCGATGGTGAAAAGTGAAAGGCTTTTAGCCTTCGACATCTCCCGTGCTGAAGGCTTCCGTGTAGGCTTTCACGGGACTTCCTTTTCCTCAGCGAGTATCATGAGAACATGATGCAAAACGAATACACGCAAGGGTTTAAAACGCCTAACCCTTTTATACTTCGGAAACAAAAACTGAGAGGGTGATGATGATGAAAGCTTACATCGCTGAAAACGTCAGGGGTGTCTACGCCTTTGACGAGGACGGTAACCTCATCGCGACCAGATCTTTCGCTGGAAAGCCCGAGATAAGCCTAGACAGGCTTCTAAAGGGTGAGCCGGTTGACGAGCTTACGGAACTGATGGACGAACTGGGCGAGAGAGGGTACACAGAGTTCGTTGTTGAGGATACCGAACTCGCGAGGAACCTCAAGGAGCTCGGCTACAGCGCGACGGCGGAGTTCCCGAACGTGGCTGGAGAAAAGCTCCGCTCGAACCCGGAGGAGTTCCTTGGAGAGAAGTGGTTCGACGAGTACTTCAGCGTCGGAGTGGCTTTAACGAGGCTCCGCATACAGGAGCAGAGTGGTGCAAGGGACAAGATGATAATCCAGGCCATCGAGGCCCTCGACGACATTGACAAGGTCACGAACCTCCTCGTCTCCCGCCTGAGGGAGTGGTACGGTCTCCACTTCCCTGAACTGGACGAGATTCTGCCAAAGCACGAGCAGTACGTCGCCTTCGTGAGCACTGTAGGAGCGAAGGAGAACGCCACGGAGGGGAGGCTCAAGTCGCTCGGCCTCCCAGAGGGCAAGATCGAGAAAATTCTGAAGGCCGCCGAGAAGTCGATGGGCGCACCGCTCGGCAAGTTCGACGAGGACATAATCAAAAAGCTCGCGAGCGAGATAAACGACCTCTACAAACTGAGGAAGCAGATAGAGGACTACCTTGAAACTGCAATGGACGAGGTAGCCCCGAACCTTAAAGCTTTGGTTGGAGCGAAGCTGGCCGCGAGGCTCATGAGCCTTGCCGGCGGGCTTAGAGAGCTGGCCATGATGCCCGCCTCGACAATACAGGTTCTTGGAGCGGAGAAGGCCCTCTTCAGGCACCTCAGGAGCGGGGCCAAGCCACCCAAGCACGGCGTCATCTTCCAGTATCCGGCAATAAACCGCTCGCCCTGGTGGCAGAGGGGTAAGATAGCGAGGGCTTTAGCTGGAAAGCTCGCCATTGCCGCGAGGGTGGACTACTTCTCCGGTGAATACATAGCCGAGGAGCTGAAGCAGGAGCTAGAGCAGCGCATCCAGGAAATAAAGCAGAAGTACCCGAACCCGCCGAAGAGGAAGGCCAAGCCCGAGAAGAAAAAGAAGGAGAAATTCAAGGGCAAGGGCGGAAAGCACGAAAAGGGCAGGAAGTTCGAGAAGAAGGAGAAGGCCAAGGGTAAGAAGGAAAAAGGCGGGAAGGACAAGAAGCCCAAGAAAAAGAAGTCTAAGAACAAGAGGTGATTGAGATGAGGGTTAAGAAGCACAAGTTCCCGGGCGTTTACGTCTTCATCGATGAGGACGGGAGCGAGAAGATAGCCACGAAGAACCTCGTCCCCGGTCAAAAGGTCTACGGGGAGAGGCTGATCAAGGCGGAGGGCGAGGAATACAGGATATGGAACCCGAGCAGGTCGAAGCTCGGCGCGGCGATACTCAACGGCCTCAAGAACTTCCCGATAAGGCCGGGCTCAACGGTGCTCTACCTCGGCGTTGCGAGCGGAACTACCGCTTCACACGTCAGTGACATCGTCGGCTGGGAGGGCAAGGTCTTCGGCGTCGAGTTCTCGCCGAGGGTTCTGAGGGAACTGGTCCCAATCGTCGAGGAGAGGAGGAACATCGTGCCGATACTCGGCGATGCAACCAAGCCAGAGGGCTACCGCGCGCTCGTTCCAAAGGTGGATGTAATCTTCGAGGACGTGGCCCAGCCGACCCAGGCGAAAATCCTCATAGACAACGCCAGGGTTTACCTAAAGAGCGGCGGCTACGGAATGATTTCAGTCAAGAGCAGGAGCATTGACGTGACGAAAGAGCCCGAGCAGGTCTTCAATGAAGTTGAGAAGGAGCTCTCCGAGTACTTCGAGGTCATTGAGAGGCTTTCGCTTGAGCCCTACGAGAAGGACCACGCGCTCTTCGTCGTTAGGAAGCCTTGAGCTTCCGTTTTTATCTCCCTTAAAAGAATAAATGGATTTAGGATCCATCAGTCCCTCTCTGGTAGGTGTGGGATTATCCAGCTCAGGAAGCTGTCGAGGCTCCTCGTCTGGATGTAGAGCGTCCCCGTCCCATAAAACTCGGCGACGAGGCCTTCCCCGCTGAAGAGGGTGCTCTTCAAACCACCAACGCGCCTCACGTTGAAATCAAGTCCCTCGGTGAAGGCAACCATGTGGCCGGTATCGATGACGAAGCGCTCGTTGCGGAGCTCTTTCTTGTATATCGCCCCGAAGCTCGACAGGAAGACCGTCCCCTTTCCGCTCATCTTGAGGAGGAACAGTCCCTCCCTTCCGAAGAAGGTCCTGGCGCCGCCCCACTTGGTGTCTATGTCTATTCCCTCAGTGCTTGCCAGAAAGGCACCGCTCTGGGCGTAAAGCGTTCCGTCCAGTTCAAAGGCCTCTATGTCCCCTGGATATGAGGGTGCAAACCCTACTGTTCCAGGTCCGCCTTCTGCCCTGAACGTGTTGATGAAGAAGCTCTCCCCACCGAGCATGGAGCGCTTCAGGGCACCGAAAACGCCGCCCTTTGCCTTTGTTTCCATCCTTATGTTCGGGCTCATGTGTACCATGGCCCCCGCCTCGGCCTGGACGGCTTCCCCGGAATCGAGCTCTATCTCCACTAGAGAAAAGCTTGGTCTGTGCTCTATGCTGTATCTCATCAAAATTCACCTCATAGTATCTCACACTTCCATGTTAAATACCTGTTTATAGTCGATCGTCGAAAAGCTCTTTTACTTTCACCGAAAGACTTTTATAACTGCCCCCTGAACCTTAGGCGAGGTTATGTTCAACTTTTGCAGGTGATGCCCCATGGGAAAACTCCTGAAGCCAAATCGCGAGGTTGGTATTATCGGCTACGGCGCCTACGTGCCGATGTATAGAATCAAAGCGGAAGAGATAGGAAGGGTTTGGGGAGTTTCGAGCTTCCCCATCCAGGAGAAGTCCGTTCCCGGTCTTGACGAAGACACCATAACCATAGGAATTGAAGCGGCGAGAAACGCCCTCAAGAGAGCTAAAATTGACCCCAAACTTATTAGGGCTGTTTGGTTAGGAACTGAGAGCAAGCCCTACGCGGTCAAGCCGAGCGGAACCGTCATAGCGGCGGCGATTGGGGCAACTCCAGATTTAAATGCAGCCGACTTTGAGTTCGCCTGTAAAGCCGGAACCGAAGCAATACAAGCGGCCATTGGCTTCGTCGGTTCTGAGATGGCCGACTATGCGATGGCGATCGGAGCGGACACCTCCCAGGGGAGACCTGGGGACCACCTTGAGTTTACCGCCGCGGCTGGTGGTGCCGCTTACATCCTCGCCCCCAAGAGTTCCGAGACGGTTGCGTACTTCGAGGCGAGCTATTCCTACGTAACCGACACGCCGGACTTCTGGAGGAGGCAGCACGAGCACTACCCGAGACACGGCAACCGTTTCACCGGCGAGCCGGCCTACTTCCACCAGATAATAAACGCCGCCAAGACCCTTATGGAGGAGCTTGACTACTCCCCGAGCGATTTCGACTACGCCGTCTTCCACCAGCCCAACGTCAAGTTCCCGCTTACCGCCGCCAAGATACTCGGCATCCCAAAGGAGAAGGTTCTCCCTGGACTGCTCAGCGGGATAATAGGAAACACCTACAGCGGGGCAACTCTCGTCGGTGTTTCGGCAGTTCTCGACATAGCCAAGCCCGGCGACAGGATTCTGTGGGTTTCCTTCGGTTCGGGAGCTGGAAGCGACGCCTTCAGCCTCGTTGTGCAGGACGCCATCGAGGAGAAGCGTGACCTCGCCCCGAAGACCATGGACTACGTGAACAGGAAGAAGTACATTGACTACGCACTCTATGCCAAGCACAGGGGCAAGTACATAATGTGAGGTGGTTGAGATGGAGAAACCCGTCATTATTGGAGTTGGTATGGTTCCGGTTGGCGAGCACTGGAGGGTGTCATTGAGGGACATGGCCGTTGAGGCCCTGCTTAATGCAATGGAAGATGCTGGAATAGACAAGGTGGATTCCCTCTACGTCGGAAACATGGCCTCCGGTTCCTTCATCGAGCAGGAGAACCTTGGAGCGTTAATAGCTGACTGGGCTGGCTTAGGGAACATTCCGGCAGTTAAGGTTGAGGCGGCCTGTGGTAGCGGCGGTGCGGCAGTCCAGGAGGGAGCGAAGGCCGTCATGTCGGGCCTTGAGGACGTTGTGGCAGTTGTCGGTGTCGAGAAGATGACCGACGCATGGCCGAGCGACGCGACACGTTTCCTCGGCTACGCCGCCGATGCCGAATGGGAGCTCTTCCATGGGGCGAGCTTCGTCGCCCTTAACGCGCTCATCATGAGGCTCTATATGAAGACCTACGGCTACACCGAGGAGGACCTGGCACATTTCGCGGTCAACGCCCACAGAAACGGTGCCAAGAACCCATACGCGATGTTCAAGAAGGAGATAAAGCTTGAGACGGTTCTCAACAGCCCCTACGTCGCCGACCCGATAAAGCTCTTCGATGCGGCACCGATGTGTGACGGAGCCGCGGCCGTTATAATAACCTCGAAGGAGAAAGCAAAGGAGCTCGGCGTTCCGAAGGAGGGGATGGTTGAACTGGCAGGCTTCTGGAGGGCCATAGACACCATCAACCTCGCCAACAGGGAGGACTTCCTCACGCTCAAGGCAGCAAAGGTTGCCGCTGAAAAGGCCTACAAGATGGCCGGCGTTACTGCTAAGGATATCGACTTCTTCGAGGTTCACGACGCCTTCACCGTGATGGCCGCTTTAAGCCTCGAAGCCCTCGGCGTTGCCGAGAAGGGCAAGGGTGCGATGCTAGCGAAAGAGGGCCAGATAGCCATAGACGGCGACTACCCGATACAGACGATGGGCGGACTGAAAGCGAGGGGACACCCCGTCGGAGCCACCGGTGTTTACCAGACGGTCGAAGCGGTTCTCCAGCTCCGCGGCGAGGCGCCAGAGGGAATACAGGTGCCAGACGCCGAGGTCGGCCTGACCCAGAACATAGGTGGTACCGGCTCGAACATAACGGTTAACATCCTTAGGAGGGTCTGAAATGGGGAAGCCGATGCAGGTTGCCCGGCACTGGAGGCACTTTGAGGAGAAATACGCCCTCATAGGTGGCAAGTGCGAGAACGGTCATCTGATGTTCCCGTACAGAGAGATCTGCCCAGTCTGCGGCAGCAGGAACGTGGAGAAGCACAAGTTCAGCGGGAAGGGCAAGGTCGTGAGCTGGACTATAGTGAGAAACCCTCCGAGCGGCTTCGAGTACTACAAGCCCTACCCGCTGGCTCTCGTTCAGCTCGAGGAGGGGCCGGTCGTTCTGGCCCAGCTCACTGACGTCGAACCGGAAGAGATAGACTTCGGCATGGAGGTCGAGATGGTCACGAGGAAGGTCAGGGAGTTCGACGAGGATGGAATAATCCTCTACGCCTACAAGTTCAGGCCGGTTCTCAAGCCGCAAAAAGAGTGAAGGCCTCAGGCCTTCTCTATTCTCATCTTATCTCCGTTTTCAAACTCAAGCTCGAGCTTTCCGCGCTTCATTCTGAACTTCACGCCGTCGACGACGGTCTCTATCTTCCCTTCTTTTGCTTCAACGCCAAGCATCTCCGCTATCTCATCGACACTCTTCAGAGAACCGCTAATGGTGGTCTCAAGCCTCTCATTCTCGCTTTCGATGACTACTCTGAGCTTGCCTTTGCCCTCGCGTATGAAGCTCTCCTCCTTCAATTCCTTCACCTTCTCCGGCTGAGGTGGCTTTATGCACGGCATTCTTCCACCCCTTTAATCTCTTCCAGATCCCTTATCATCCTTTCGTACGTCTTTTACCATCCGCACCCATATCCCGCTCTGGCCCACCTTTCTGAAGCCGTAGCCCTCGTAGAACCTCATCGCCCCCTCGTTCTTCTCACCGACCCAGAGTTCTATCCTGTTATTGTATTTACTCAGGTAATCAAGGCACTTCTCCATGAGTTTGTGACCTATCCCGTGCCCCTGGAACTTCTTGTCCACCACGAACTCGTGAATGGCTCCAACCGTTCTGCCCTCGTACTTGCTGTACCAGTCGTTGTCGCAGACTATGAAGCCCGCTATCTCGTCGCCGACCTTCGCCACGAAGAAGCCGTCCTTGGCCTTTCCCCAGCACCACCTAAGATAGCGCTTCGCGTAGCTCTCGCCCTCGCCGCCGTACTCGCGCATTCCCTCGTAGCCGCGCATGTAAATCTCTATCAGCCGCTCGAGGATCTCCTGATTGAACTCCTTGAGCTTTTCCACTTTTACCTCCGTCATCGATATAAGCTCATCGTGGGGTTTAAAAAGCCTGACTCCGAGCCTTAAGTGGAGCAAGAAGGTGATAGGAATGGGGAAGGCCAAGCCTAAATATTGCGAGATATGCGGCGCACCGATAAGGGGACCCGGTCACAGGATAAGGCTCGAGGGTGCCGAGGTTCTCGTCTGCGACCGCTGTTACGAGAAGTACGGAGGCAAAAAGCCCGGCACGTTCAGCATAATGCCAACGGGGAGGCAGCCGGCCAGGAGGACTTACTCGCAGCCATCACGGCCGAAGCCTGCTCCGAAGCCTAGAACCGAGAGGCCACTCGTCACCGAGGAAATAGTGGAGGACTACGCTGAGAGGGTTTATCAGGCCATACAGCGCTCGAAGAAGAGCTACCAGGAGCTGGCCCAGGAGATAGGGCTTTCCATGAATGACCTCCGCGCCATAGCCCACGGCCACCGCGAGCCGACCATCAAGGAGGCTAAGAAGCTTGAGAGGTACTTCAAGATAAAGCTCATTGAGAGCGGTGGGGAGGAGCTCTTGGAAAAGAAGACCATCCCAAGGGACTACGAGCCAACCTTGGGGGACATCGCCAACATAAGGATCAAGAAGCGGAAGAAGTGAGTTAAAACTCCTCTAACTCCCACTCCCCGTCTGTCTTTTTCTCCCGTTTCCGCTTGAGCTCCTCCGCCTTCGTCCTCTTTGGCGGGTGGAAGCCCTTAAGCTTCTCGAACGTCTTCCAGAGGCGCATCAGCTCTTCCCAGACTTCAGTATCGGGAGGAATTACAAGAACGTGGGCCGGCGGATGTATGTCCATCAGCCTTCCTATCGCCTTGGCGGGCGGGAGGTCTATCTGGGCAACGACGTGTGCCCTGAACTTCCTCCTGGGCTTCTCACCGCTTATCTGCTCAAAGGCCCAGTCCGAAAGGGCCGGTGGAATTATCCGTGGGTCACCGCGGATCTTCATGCCGCCGTAGCGGACGAGGTCTGCCAGGGCAATGCTGGCCTTCTGAAAGCTGTCGGTTCTCACCAAAACGATCGTGTTTCTCATGGTCTCACCACCTCCACTTTAACGGTTGGGCTTATTAAGGTTTGCAGATTTTAGTTACCGAAATTTTTAAAAACTTAATGTTTTTAAAATGGGGCGGTTGGTTTATTAAGGGAGAAAACCAATACGGGAGGAGGTGTAGGTATGTACCTGAAGAAGAGGCACATCGAGATACTCAGGGAAATGAAGAAGACCGAGAGCCAGGCCGAGATTGAGACCAAACTGCCGGAGGAGTTCCAGATAAGGGCTATAGAGCTCTACATCCTCGGCTTTGCCGAGCTTGAAGGAGGAAAGATCAAGCTAACGGAGGCGGGAAGAAAGCTCCTCGAGATAAGCGACTCGCTCAACCTCGCGGAACTGCCGGACGTTATAGCGGACACCGAGATTATGAAGATGCTCGAGCTCCTTGAGGAAACGGGGAAAATCTCTGAAAGCTGGCTTGAAAAGCTCAAGGAGAGGAAGCTGGCCGATGAGAACGGCCTCACCGAGTTTGGAAAGGCACTTCTCCAGATCTATCGCGAGACTCATCCAGTTGTTTACCTGACCCCGGAGATAGCGTCGTTCCTGAGGGGAATGCCCAAGCTCGGAACGCTCGACGAGCTGGTGACCTTCAAGAACTCAAGGCTCTACGGCGACAACATCGTCAACGCTCTCCAGGCCATGCGTTTGCTCTTGATATCACCGCCGACGGAGAAGGGAAGGGCTTTCACCACCACTCCAGCGGCGAAGCTTGCACTGAGGGCCCTGAACATGATTCCGGTCTTTGCAAGGGCCATAGTCCTGAGGAAGGAGGACTTCGAGGCCCTTAAAGCGGGCAAGACCAACGCCGAGCTTGAGAGCATGGGACTCAGCGACGAGAGGGGAGCCACTGAGTTTGGAAAGGCCATGATGGAAACCTACGAGGCGATGGGAAGGGTTGAAGAGAAGGTTCTCCCGATTTATCTGCTCGAAGACGAGCTGAATGTCCTCAAGGCGATTCAGGAGATCGAGAAGAAGTACGAGACGAACCCTGATATACTCCCGACCGAGAAGGAAATCGCCAAGAGAGTTGATGTTGAAGACCTTGGAGCGGTGCTCCACCTCCTCGAGAGCAAGGAGCTAATCGAGAGAAGGCTCGTCAAGAACAAGGACACCTACTGGCTCACCGAGTGGGGTAAGGAAGCGATAACTTTCGGAACGGTCAGTCCAGACGCCATGAAGGCCGTAACCTACGCGGAGAGCGGTGACGTGCCCATAGCCGAGTGGGTAATAAAGGCCCAGGAAGAGGGAGTCGTCAAGGCGGGCATTACCGACAAGGGACGCTTCTACCTCAAGCTCAGCAGAGAGATAAGGAGGAAGCCCTACCTCACGCGCTACGATGCCGCGATACTCGCGAAACTGCCGAAAAAGAAATACATACACAGGAACGAACTTATTGAGCTCGTCCAGAACTACGTAGGCGGCGACGAGAAGGAGATAGTGAGGGCAATCGGTGAAGCGGAGGCGAAGGGCTTCGTCGTTGAGCTCCAGAACGAAATGGTTAAGCTAACCGAGCTCGGAGAAAAGGTCAAGACGGCACTTGAGAACGCGAAGCTCCAGGAGATCGTAAAGGTCAAGTTCAGCGTCACGCCGACGCTCTACAACGTGCTCAAGGTCATCTACGACAACCTCGAGACATTCAACAGGATCTGGAAGGAGAAGGGAGAGGCAAGAGGCTACAAGATGGAAGAGGTCGACGTCATCAGGAAGCACCTCAGCCTGAGCGACGACGAGATAAAGAAGGCCTTAACGATGCTCCGCGAGCTTGGCTTCCTTGGAAGCAAGAGCCTGACCGAGGCCGGAAAGACTTTGGTGGAGGCGTATATGGCTATCTGACGCTACCGTTCTTTCTTTTTGTTGTCCAAATTGTTTATAAGACACAAAGACAAAAATAAGGAAGGTGAAAACCATGGACCCCCTTAGCGGATTTTTTGGTTCTCTGCTGTGGTGGCTGTTCTTCCTCTACCTGCTGATGTGGCCCCAGCTTCAGTTCAGGGCACTCCAGGCGGCAAGGGCGAGGATCATGGCCCAGCTCGCCAGAAAGAGGAACTCGACGGTAATAGCCATGATACACAGGCAGGAGAGCGTAGGACTCTTCGGCATACCCGTTTACAAGTTCATAAGCATCGAGGACAGCGAGGAGATCCTCAGGGCAATAAGAACGGCACCGAAGGACAAGCCGATCGATCTGATAGTCCACACACCGGGTGGACTCGTTCTTGCTGCAACCCAGATTGCCAAGGCCCTGAAGGAACACCCCGCAGAGACCCGCGTCATAGTTCCCCACTACGCGATGAGCGGAGGAACCCTGATTGCTTTAGCCGCAGACAAGATAATTATGGATCCCAACGCAGTCCTCGGCCCGGTTGACCCACAGCTCGGCCAGTACCCCGCTCCGAGCATACTCAGGGCGGTTGAAAAGAAGGGCCCGGAGAAGGTCGACGACCAGACGCTTATCCTGGCAGACGTCGCGGAAAAGGCGATAAAGCAGGTTAGAGACTTCGTTTACAACCTCCTTAAGGACAAATACGGCGAGGAGAAGGCCAAGGAACTGGCCCAGATACTCACCGAGGGCAGGTGGACCCACGACTATCCAATAACTGTTGACCACGCCAGGGAACTGGGCCTCCACGTTGAGACAGATGTCCCGGAGGAAGTTTACGCACTCATGGAGCTCTACAAGCAGCCGGTCAAACAGAGGGGCACCGTGGAGTTCATGCCTTACCCCGTAAGGCAGGAGAGCAAAAAATGATTCCAGTTCTTTTTTTATTTCACTGCATGCATGTACCTGTTAAGACACTGTGACCTAAACCTTTAAAAAGCAACAGCCCCCATTTATAAAGGGTTTTTAAACCCACCATTTGGAGGTGTAAACCTTGGTGGACATGAGCAATGTAAAGCTCAGGATTGAAAATATAGTCGCTTCTGTTGATTTGTTCGCCCAGCTCAACCTTGAGAAGGTCATTGAAATCTGCCCGAACTCTAAGTACAACCCGGAAGAGTTTCCAGGCATCATATGCCGCTTCGAGGAGCCGAAGGTTGCTCTTCTGATATTCAGCTCCGGAAAGCTGGTCGTCACCGGAGCCAAGAGCGTCGAGGACATCGAGAGGGCCGTCAACAAGCTCATCCAGATGCTCAAGAAGATAGGCGCCAAGTTCGCCCGCGCCCCGCAGATAGACATCCAGAACATGGTCTTCAGCGGAGACATAGGCATGGAGTTCAACCTCGACGCGGTTGCCCTAAGCCTGCCCAACTGTGAGTACGAGCCGGAGCAGTTCCCAGGCGTCATCTACCGCGTCAAGGAGCCGAGGGCCGTGATACTGCTCTTCTCCTCCGGAAAGATAGTCTGCTCGGGTGCAAAAAGCGAGCACGACGCGTGGGAAGCCGTCAGAAAGCTCCTCCGCGAGCTGGAGAAGTACGGCCTCATTGAGGAAGAGGACGAATGGTGAAGGCCTCTGGCCTTTTAGATTCTATATTCTCCCGTTTTCCTGGATGCAGACCCAAAGACCACACCCCTGGCGATCACCTTTGGAGTCAAAGGGATTTAGAGAGAGGTGAAAGCTGCAACTTGCCAGGGATAAGTTAATTTGCGAGGGTAGGTATAAAATAAGGGAGTTAACTGAAGCTCGCGAAGCCTATTTCATAGAGTTGCCTGAGCATGCGGAGAACTTTCCTGGCAGTGTGCTTGAAGCGGAAGTTTGTTTTCTGGTTTTCCCAGTCTCCCAGTATTTCGACGATATCCGCACTTCTAAGCTCGTTAACTTTAAGGCCTGAGTCCTTCGCGAGGCAGAGCTTTAATGCCTCCTTGAGGGGCTTTTCAAGCTTCTTCCTGTTGCCGTGGAACTTGGGCAGGACTTTCATCAGGAGAGCAAGGTCAAAGATCTCATCATCGTTCTCGAATTCAACAATGCCGGCCTCCTCACTTTCCTTTGTGCTCTTGAAGAAGAGGGCAATCTCGTCAACGACACGGTAGCCGAAGTGCATGTCGTAGGGTTCGAGGGCTTTGTTGAGGGTTATTAGAATCTCCCGGTAGTCCAAATGCTTGCCCTTGAATTCCCTTACAGCTTCGTTTAGCTCGTCCTTTGAGCGGGAGAGGAACTTTCCGTTAGGTCCTTTTAAGTCTTTAAGGATCGTGCGTCTAAGGCTTTCTATGGCCTCCAGGGTGGGTTCATCGGTTTCTGGAGGATAGCCTTCAAGATCAACGTCATGGAACTCCACGACAAAAGCCCTGTCAAGGACTTTCGGGCTGAAGGCGTAAGTGGTTTCGTCCATGTTGACCGTCCCAATGATGTAGAGGTTCGGCGGAAGATAGATTTCTTTGGGAATCCCTTCTTCCTCAACCTTGTCCACACCATGAAGCTTAAGCGGTTCTCTCGTGAATCCATCTTCGTCCCTGCCGCTTTCAAGGACGCTCAGGAAGTCGGCAAAGTAGTACTCGACGTGGGCCAAGTTCATCTCATCGAGGAGAACGAAATAGGGCTTTGCATCCCCCCGGTTTTGCTCGTAGTCCCTCTTGGCTTCCAATATGAACTCAAGAAGTTTTGTTTTGTGGTACTTTCCATTCAGCGGATTGTAATAGCCAAGTAGAGCTTTGGAATCGCGCCAGTCCGGGCGGACAGATAGGAAGAGGAAGTTTTTCCCGGAATCATCCAGCAGTTCCGCGAGTTCCTGGGCGATCTTTGTCTTTCCAGTCCCCGTGAGGCCAGAGAGGATAACGAAGCCCTTGGTCTTGAGAGCGGTGTAGAACTGGGCGATTAGGTATGAGGGGTAGAGATAGCCTTTTGAGGTAAAATACTCATCCAACTTAATGACCATTGTATCAACACCTTCCTGGGCTATCCCCAGCTTCTCCAGGACTTTGGGGGATATATCGATCAGATACACTCCCTGAAGTTCCCATGGATCTGGCAAACCTTCGACTTTGGTGTATCCAACAGGCCTATCTAGTTTCTTAAAGCCGCTAAGTTCAACAACATAAAACTTCCCATTTTGGGACTTTTTGAACCAACTTTCTGCAAATTCCCTGTACTTTTCATTCCAAATCCCCGTTTTTTCAAAGAGGTTCATAACTTCCTCTTTTGTTAGCTCTTTAAGGGGCTCTGCTACGACTGAATATCCGATAATCTTGCCATGAACATCATGGAGAATTATATCACCCACCTTTAAGAGACCCATTTTCCCGTAGCGACCATTCCAATATTTTTCATCTGCAGGGGACCAGAGAAAACGGCCAACATGGTTCTCCGTGTAGATTTTGCCAGGGGTTTTTGTTATTTCCATGTAGACATGGGTTTTCCCATTACTGCTGTTGTCTTTTCTATTCTTGAGCCACCAGCCAAAGTGATCTACAATAACAAAGTTAATATCCTGATAAGCGCATTCTTCCTTGAATAACCTTTTTAATTCTCTAAGCCGGGAGAGAACTTCTGAATATTTAGTTGGCTTTCCCCATCCTAGTTCCTGGAAGTACCAGTCAACAGTATTGTTCCACGGGACAAAGTGATTTGGATAATAAAAAGCTATGGCCTCAGATACAAGCCCTTTTCCTACTCCTTTTATTTGGCTCCATCTCTCAAAGCGTTCATCAATGTCTTCTAAAATTTTTTCTGGATTTGTTTCAATAATCTCCTTAAGGAACTTTTCCCAGATGTTCTTCAAATCAGATGAAGTTTTGATGTGGAACCTAAGTGCATTTCTACCAGAATGCAGATAACGGAGGGCATCTTTCAGAAGCTCATAATTGCCTGTATTCTTAATTTCATTGAGGGTTGTCCTGAACTCTTGGATATTCTTGTCAGCCCATTCCTCCGCCTTGTTGAGTTCGGTATGACAATACTCCCTAATTAATTCTCTAAGCTCAGCTTTCTCAATCATTTTTTCACCTCCGGAACAAGCCTCAAATAACCAACGCCGTTCAGTTCCCCGGTCAAAACTTCCTCCAGAGCAAATCCTCCGACCTTGCCCCGGTTCATGTCAAAAAACACACTCCTCTCTCCAGGATAAACCACGACCGCAAACCTACATCCCAAAGCGTCCCGGTAAGTGTGCATCTTGTAAACGTCCTCCAGCTTTGCCCATGTCTCGTAATTCCCCGTTTTTTCTGCGGTTTCAGTTTCCTCATCGAATTCTTCTATCTTCTTTGGCTTATCCACCACGTCGAGCTTGAACTTCGCGTCGAAGACCCCGATGAGCTCCGTGCTTTTCTTTGAGGGGTTTCCGTTAAAGAGCGAAAAATCCGGTCTGAGCGAAACGGAATAGCTCCACCTAGTAGGGGAGAGCGGCTTGTTGTAGTAAAGCCTCCAGCCGTTGTCGAATTCAGCGTAAACGTCTCCCCTCTCGGAAAGCTCACCTGAAGGAAGTATGCGGACTTTGAGCTCTTTCTTTCCAAGAATCTCTCCAAGTTCTTCTACAAGCCCGAAGAAGGCCCAGTACTCGTAGAGCTTGGCGATGTCCTTGTTGTCTGTTGCCCTCTGCAACTCCTCGAAGAACGGCACACGGGCTGTGAATTCCCTGTAAAGCTCCAGAAGGTCGCGGTAGCCGTCACCTTTCAAAAGCGTCTGGGAAGTGTAATGGAAGAGCGTCATCCCACCAACGTCGTCCCAGACTCCATCACTTCCTATAAACTCAAGCTCTCCGCGGAGTTCTTTAATCGGCCCCAGATTTGCCTTCTTTTCACCGAGGGTTTCTATAACCCTCTCGCTCCACTCAATGAGCAGGTTGAGAAAATACTTGGCAAAGCGGTTCTCTAGAGTGTCGAAGCTTTCGTACTTCATATACCCCAAGACCTTGGTTGGGGCATATCCGTTCAGGTAGTCCGCTATCAGAACGCCCTCTCCCGCAGGAGCCAGATATTCTGGGTGCTGAACGATTGAGAGAAGGGCTTCTGGAGTTATCTCATCCACCTCGTCGGGCCTCAGCAATTCTTCTTCAACCACGAGCTTCCTTTTCATTCTGCGGAGTACAGTCTCAAAGGCCTCGATGATTCTTTCACCGTTCGAGCGGAGGAAGCGGTAGGCGAAGAGCTCGTTAATTGGCTCGTCGCTCTCTAGGGTCGAGAATCCAGTAGGAGACTCTAAGTGGAAGGGGATTGCACTTGAATATTGAAGAATTTCACCGGTTAATGTCTCCACAAAGGCGTTCTGGAGGCGTGAGAGTCTTTCAATCCAGTGTCCACTAAAAGAGGAGAAAAGCTCTGGGTACATCCTTGAAACTTTGAGTGAAAGAACCTCAACGGGAACTTTTGTTGTTTTGCCGCTTTCAAACAGAAGAACCAGCTCAGAAAGGCCAACGAAATTTCCGAAGGATACAACAAAGAGCCCGTTTTTGAGTCTTCTCGCGGGTTTGCCGTTGATTAAAACCGTTTTGAGACTGTTATTCGTGCCTTCGACATAATAGTCCGTCCATTCAATTAGATAGAGCTTATCTTTTCCTTTAAATGCTCGACAGCCCGCTTTAGCGGAGAATATTCTCCAACCATCGAGCGGCGTTCCATCAATACACTCCATGGCTGCACCAAAAAGTCATTCTTCTTGGATTCTAATAAGCATTTTGGAAAGAACAAAAGATGCAAAAGGACGAAGGAACAATCAAAGCCCCAGAATCTTCTTGGCGGCCTCGATTCCGAGGTCGAAGGCCTTCATGTTCATGTCGACGGCCTTCGGCGGGACGCTGAGCCTTATGACTTCCCTCACGTGCTCCGCATCGAGCGGGAACTCCGGGACCTGCGTGAGGGCACCGATGAGGACGGTATTGGTCGTGACCACATGGCCGGCCTTCATGGCAAGCTCCTCGGCGTTGAAGCCTATCCACTTGCCCTTGAAGTCCTCCTCGACGATCCTCTTTATCTCCTCCAGCTCGGGGTAGCGGGCCTTGCCCATCGAGACCTGGACCGGAACTATGGGTTTGGTGTTAACAACGACCATCCCGCCCTCCTTGAGGTAGTTGATGTATCTCAAAGCCTCGACAGGCTCGAAGGCGAGGATGACGTCGCCCTTGCCCTCGGGGACCATCGAGCCGTAGACTTCCTCGCCGAAGCGGACGTATGAGACCACACTTCCAAAGCGCTGGCTCATTCCGTGAACCTCACCCATCCTCACCTTGTGGCCGGCGTGAAGCGCGGCCCATCCGAGTATGTTAGCGGCAGTCAGGACACCCTGACCGCCGACACCGGTGATGACTATGTTGTACTCCTTCATTCCTCTCCCTCCTCTACGGGCTTGAAGGCACCGAACGGACAGATCTGCGCACATCCACCGCAGCCCCAGCACATGGTGGGCTCTACCCTCGCCTGCTTCTTCTCCTCGTCCCAGAAGATGGCCGGACAGCCGTAGGCGTTCACACAGAGCCTGCATCCGGTACATGCCTCTTCGTCAACGTAGTATATCGGCCACTTCTCGCCTCTCTTTCTCATCTGGCCTATCCTGTAGAGGGCACAGACCTGCCTTGAGACGACGACGCTTACTCCTTCAACCTCGAGGGCCTTCTTTATGGTCTCGTAGGTTGCCTTTATGTCGTAGGGGTCAACCACCGCTACGAAGTCGGCACCCATCGCTTTGGCGACGTCCTCTATCGGAATCCTCTTACCCATGCCGTGCGGCGTCTGGCCGGTGCTCGGGTTGGGCTGGTCACCGGTCATAGCGGTAACGAGGTTGTCGAGAACGACTACGAGCACGTTGGAGCGGTTGTATATCGCGTTGGCCAGAGCGGGAAGGCCCGTGTGGTAGAAGGTCGAGTCACCGATTGTGGCGACAACTATCTTCTTCTCCTTCTTCCTCTGCTCCTCGCTCAGGGAGCCGTGCTGGGCTATCTCGAGACCGTGGGCGATGCCTATCGAGCCGCCCATCGCAACGGTGGTGTCAACCGCGTTGAGCGGCGGGAGCAGACCGAGGGTGTAACATCCTATGTCGCTCGGGTAGATGCCCTTTGAGTGCGTGGCCTTCTTTATAGCGAAGAAGCTGTTCCTGTGCGGGCAGGCCGGGCAAAGTGAGGGGGGCCTCGGCGGGACTATCTCGAGGGCCTTCTTGTACTTCTCGTCGAGCTTCTCGTAGTTCAGCGGGGTCTCGAGGCCAAGGAACTTGGCTATCGCCGTTACGGCCCTCCTTGTGGTCATCTCGTAAACCCTCGGCACGAGGTCCTTGCCGTGTATTGGTATCCTCAGCCCCCTGTCGTAGGCCCATGTCTTGACCTGCTCCTCGACGACGGGCTCAAGCTCCTCAACTATGAGAACCTTCTCGAGGCCATCCATGAACTTCTCAAGCAGGCCGTAGGGGACAGGGAACGGGGTTCCGAGCTTAAGAATCTTCACGTTCTCAACGCCGAGCCAGTGGAGGGCCTCCTTGACGTAGGCGTAGCTGAGGCCGGGGGCGATTATACCGACCTTGGCGTTCTCGTCTCCTTCAATCCAGTTGAACGGGCACGCGTTGAGCTCCTCGCGTATCTTCTCAATCTTCTCCAGCACTATCGGGTGGAAGCGCCTTGCGTTTGAGGGGACGTCAACGAACCTGCTCGGGTCCTTGTTGAACTTTCCGAACTTTCTCTTTGCCTGCTTTATCTCCTCAGGAAGCTCGCCGAGGATTACATCGCCCCTCGCGTGGGAGGTCCTTGTGGTCGTCCTGAGAATTACGAAGTGCTTGAACTTCTCGCTGAGCTCGAAGGCATACTTGGTCATTTCCTTGGCCTCGTGCGGGTCGCTCGGCTCGAGGACCGGGACGTTGGCGAACTTGGCATAAACGCGCGTGTCCTGCTCGTTCTGGCTGCTCCACATGCTCGGGTCGTCAGCGACCATTATGACGAAGCCGCCCTCGACGCCCATCCCGACGGAGCTGAGGAAGGTATCGGCGGCGACATTAAGACCAACGTGCTTCATCGCCGTCATTGCCCTGAGGCCGCTCCATGCCGCGGCCAAAGCCGTCTCAAAGGCGACCTTCTCGTTGGTCGAGTACTCCATGTAGACACCGGCCCTCTTGGCGACGACGGCCATCGTGTCCGTAAGTTCGGAGCTCGGGGTTCCCGGGTAGGCGGCGTAGACCGCTATGTTCGCCTCGAGTGCACCCCTGGCTATGGCCTGGTTGCCGAGCAGGAGAACCTTCTCCCCCGGCTTGTCCCATAATACCATGTCAGTAACCTTCGCCATCCAAAATCACCTCACTCCTCCTTCAAAACTCCCCTTGCCTTCGCAAACTCAACCAGAGCGTAAGCTCCAGCGGCGACGTCCTCCGGCCTCTCGTAGCTCGGAATTCCGTTCTTCTCCAGGAGTTCTTTGGCCTTCTCGCTGACGTAACCGGCCATGAAGAGGCCGAGGACGGGCTTGCCGTTGTTGACTTCCTTAACCGCCTTAACAACTCCTTCGGCGTGCTCCGTTGGCGTCATGCCAGCAAAGGTCGGGACGACGCAGATGCTTATGAGCATGTCGACGTTCTCGTCCTGGAGAAGTGCTTTGGCCGTGCGGTAGTAGTCCTCTCCCCTCGCTGACGCTATCATGTCAACAGGGTTCTTAACTGCAGCCATCGGTGGAAGGAACGAGCGGAGTTCCTCAATGGTTTTCTCCTCAAGATCCGCCAGCTTAAGGCCGAGCTTGTCTATCGCATCAGCTGTAAGAACTCCCGGGCCACCGGCGTTGGTCATTATGGCCACGCGCTTGCCCTTTGGCAGGGGCTGTGTGAAGGCCCTCGCCATGCTGAGCATGTCGTCTATCGTCTCGGCAACTATGACGCCGCTCTGCTTGAAGGCAGCTTCGTATATCTTGTATGAACCCGCGAGGGAACCTGTGTGGCTTGAAGCGGCTCTGGCACCGCTCTCGCTCTTCCCTGCCTTGAGGACTATGACGGGCTTCTTCTGGGTAACGCGCTTGGCCACTTCCATGAACTTCCTTCCGTCCTTGAGCCCCTCGATGTAGAGCGCTATGGCCTTGTCCTCCTCCGTGTCCGCCAGGTATTCCATGAACTCGGCGAAGTCGACATCTGCCATGTTTCCGATGCTCACGAACTTCGAGAAGCCGATTCCTTCCTTGACGGTCTTGTAGATGATTCCTGCTCCTAAAGCTCCGCTCTGGCTTATGAAGGCTATATCCCCCTTCTTGGCGTCCATGACGAAGGTGGCGTTCATGTCGTTGTGGGTGTTCATTATGCCGACGCAGTTCGGGCCGACTATTCTCATGCCGTACCTGTGGGCTATCTCTACCAGCTCGCGCTCTTCCCTCTTGCCCTCTTCACCGACCTCGCCGAAGCCCGCCGTGATGAGGATTATTCCCTTGACGCCCTTCTCACCGCAGTCTATTATCGTCTGCTTTACGAAGCGCTTTGGAACGACCACCACGGCGAGGTCAACCTCGTCGGGGATGT
Organism: Thermococcus pacificus; assembly: GCF_002214485.1. Lineage (NCBI taxonomy): Archaea > Methanobacteriati > Methanobacteriota > Thermococci > Thermococcales > Thermococcaceae > Thermococcus > Thermococcus pacificus. The sequence continues at coordinate 68,400 of NZ_CP015102.1, read as the reverse complement.
CCTTCACGTTCTTGTAGGCCTTAACACCCTGCACCTCTTCGTCCTTGACGTTGACGGGATAGACCTTCCCACCGCTGTATTTCTTGAGGTTCTTGAAGACCTCGTAGCCGAGTTTGAGGGGATCGTTCGATGCGCCGATAACCGCTATTGCCTTCGGCTTGAAGAAGTAGTCAAACGTCATCTGTCACTCACCGCTTTAACCTCAGCGGAAACGTATATAAGCTTTCTCAAAACGGACAGTGAGGCAAATAAGGGCATGAGCGAGGATAAGTAAGACTCCGATGGGCCAAAAATGGCATTAATGGATAAAAATAGAAATCAAGCGGTAGAGGCGGCCTCCTTTGGCTTCAGGGCGTAGGTCGATATCACAGCGACTACTGCCGTGACGATGAAGGTCATGAGCCTCGCTGAGACAATCTCCTCGAGTCCCGAGCTGATCCAGAATATCGTGAACAGCAGACCCGTCACGATGGTCGGCGGAACTGCCCTTCCGTGGAACTTCTTCCAGAACAGCGTCAGGATGACTATGACCGAGAAGGTGTCTCCTATTCCCGCCCATGTGTAGCCTACGATGGTGTAGATGAGGTTCGAGGGGACGACGTAGGCGGTGATAAGCGCTATCACTCCAAGGGCCACGGTGCTGATCCTCGAGAGCCTGAGGCTCCTCTTCGGGTCGAAGTCATCCTTGTAGACGAAAGGCTTGAGCAGGTTCTCCGAGAGTTCGGTGGCCGAGAGGATGAGCAACGAGTCGGCCGTTGAGAGCATGGCCGCTATGGCCCCCGTAATGAACACCGCCGCCAGGAAAGGCGGAAAGAGCTTAAGCATCACGGACGGCATGACCTGCTCCTGATCCGAGAGGCCGCCCGGACCGAAGATGGCTATTCCAATCCAGCCGATGAGGAGCGCGCCGATGTAGGCCAGGATGGTCCAGCCGACACCGACGTTCCTCGCGAGCTTGGCGTTCTTCTCGTCCTTTATTGCCATGAACCTTATGCTGAGCTGCGGCATTCCACCGAGGTAGCCGAAGAACCAGGAGAACTCCGCTATGACGAAGACGAGGGCAGCTCCCCCCGCGAGGCCGCCGAGGATCGATGAGTATTCGGGGCCGGACATCTCAAGGGCGCTGGTAACGGAGTGGGCAAAGACGTCCGGATGGCTGGCTATGTAGGCGAGACCGACTATCGGGGCTATGGTGAGGGTAAGTATCATGACTATCGCCTGGACCGTGTCGGTGTATGCGACGCTCTTGAGGCCTCCAAGGACTGTGTACGGCAGGATTATGAGCGCGGTTATCAACATGCCGACCTTCGGGTCAATGCCGAAGAGGGCGTTGAGGGTCTTTCCGCCACCGAGGAACTGGGCTCCGACGTAGAAGAAAAAGAAGAACACCACTGTGAAGCTTCCGAGGATTCGTATCCACTTACCTGAGTCAGCGTGGCGCTTCGCTATGTAGTCGATGAATGTCGTGGCGTCGTACTTCTCCGCCTCCCTCCTGAGTCTGCCTGCAAAAACGGTCCACGCCACTATAATGCCGGCAACACAGCCTATCGCGACCCAGATGGCGGACAAACCTGCGGCGTAAGCAAATCCTGGAAGGCCGAGAAGGGCCCATGCGGATTCACCTGTGGCACGTTCCGAGAGCGCGGCCACCCATCCCGGGAGCTGTCTGCCGGCTATTGAGAAGTCCTTACCGCTCTTTGCCTTCCGTCCCTGGTACACTCCAAAACCTATTAAAAACGAAAGGTACAGAACCAGAACCGTCAGTATTTGGGTTTGGTTCTCCATGATTGAATCACCATTTATGCTTAATGATGTTCATATTTATAAGTTTTGCCATTTCTGTACTTGAATGTCCTTATTTATGCAGACAATGTGCACCATGTTACAAAATACAGAATTCTATTTTCCGGACTTTGATGTGACCTCCCGGCCCCGTAATCCAAGACCCCTTAGAATGGTATGCCATGAGGTAACAGTACTGCTCACCCCGAAAGATTTAAGTTAGTTCGAGTTAGTATAACCACCGAGGTGATGGCGATGGTGAAGGTGAAGTTTCTGGGCCACGCTGCCTTTCTGATCGAGGGGAGCAAGAAAATCCTGGTAGACCCGTTCCTCACCGGCAACCCGAAGGCCGCGGCGAAGCCTGAAGAGCTTGAGGCGGACCTCATCCTGGTCACCCACGCCCACGGCGACCACATAGGCGACGCCGTTGCGATAGCCCAGAGGACGGGGGCCAAGATAGTCGCGATGTACGACGTGGCCAACTACCTCGTTGAGAACAACAGTGGGATAACCACGATAGGCATGAACTACGGCCCGACAAAGGTCGACGGGGTCAAGATAGTCCAGGTTCCGGCCTGGCACTCGAGCAGCGACGGCAAGTACAGCATAGGCAACGCCTGTGGCTACATCATCGAGATCGACGGCGTTAAGATTTACCACGCCGGTGACACCTTCGTGTTCTCGGACATGGCCCTCTTCAACGAGCTCTACGGGCCGATCGACGTTGCCCTGCTCCCGATAGGCGGACACTTCACGATGGGGCCGAGGGAAGCTGCCAAGGCCGTCGAGCTCCTGAAGCCCCGGAAGGTAATCCCGATGCACTACAATACCTGGCCGCCGATTGCTCAGGATCCCGAGGAGTTCAAGAGGCTTGTTGGGGACAAAGCGGAGGTTGTTATCCTCGAACCGGGGGAGAGCCTGGAGCTTTGAAAAACATTTTTAAGGGGCTTCTCTTACCCCTTTCAAGGTGGTGAAATGGTTAAACGGGCCGTTGCTCTGACGCTCGTAGTGGTTGTGTTATCATCTTTCCTGCTTCCCCTCTCCTCAGCTCAGGAGAAGGTGTGGGAACCCCAGTATGACTTGATAATCGTCAGGGACGACGACCTCATAGATTATATAATCGCCATCCCCTATGCGAAGATGCTGGGGGTTCCGATTCTCCCGGTCAACCCCACTGAGCTTGATCCGAGTACTATCGCCCAGCTCCAGAGCTACGCCCAGTTCGGGTGGAACCACGTTCTCATAATAGGCGATTCCCAAGCGGTGAGCGATAAAGTTCAGGACGAGTTGCTCAACATAGGCTTCGTTGTGGAGAGAATCGGCGGTGCGGTCAGAACCGAGACGGCGGCAAAGCTGGCACTCCATTTTTATCCTAGTGGGCATGACACAGTAGTGCTGGCCAGTTCAAGCGATTATGGCTCTGCCCTGGCCGCGGCCAGGTGGGCGAGTATACGTGACCTTCCTATGCTCCTCACGCAGGAGGATGCCCTTTCAGATTCAACGGTCCACGCCCTGGAGGAACTCCATCCCCACTTGGTTATATTGATGGGGGCTGGTATGTCCAAGGACATCCAGAAGAAGCTCGAGGAGATGGGCTACCAGACTTATTGGTTCAAGGAGAACCTCAAGATAGAGGTGCCCGAGCAGCCAAAGGAGACCAATTGGATGACGGTGATACTGGCTGTGGTGGCCTCACTCGCCGTCGCGGTTCCGGTCTCGTTCTACTACGCAAAGAAAAAGTGGGCGGCCAACAAGGTGCCGATAGAGGTGCTCACGGAGAAGGAGCGCATAGTCGTCAAGGCCATCCTTGAAAAAGGGGGAACCGTCAAGCAGGAAGACCTTCCCGAGCTGACGGGATATTCAAGGCCTACTATAAGCAGGATTATTCAGGAGCTCGAGAAGAAGCAGCTCGTCGAGAGGGAAAAGATTGGGAAGACTTTCATAGTGAAGCTCACGAAGGAGATAATTATCAGAGACTGACCTTCTCCGCCCCTAAAGGGGGCTTTCAGAGGAAAACAGTAACGGTCGGAAAGCCCTACCGTTCATCACTTTTTCAGCCCTGACCGTTCTCCTCATCCCGATAACTGTTGGGAGAAGGGACAAAACAAACGAAAACTTCGCAGAATCACTTCCTGAACAGGTGCCCGTGGGACCTGTTCACGTGTCTTGTGTACTCCTTGGAGTCCCTGAAGAGCATTCCACAGCGCGGGCAGCGGTAGTAGCGGACACCGTCGCGGTCATAGAAGACAACCGCCTTCAGTTCCGCCACTTCCACCACCTCCGGCCTTAGCTGAGAAGAGGGATTTTAAAATTTTACGGAAGGGTAAGGGCGGAAAGGGGAATCATACCCATATTCTGTTGCCCTTCACCTTGAGATAGCCCAGCGTCTGAAGCTCCTTCAAGAGGTCCTCTACAGCCTCCTCGTCGAAGTATATGTTCACCCTCTCGCGCTCGCCCTCGATGACTATCGGCTCCCTTTCCATGAGGACTTCCATCAGCTCGTTCTTGCGCCTGTGCTTCTCGGCCAGCTCGAGTATGACGTCCGCCAGGACGGAGCGGGCTATGCCGTCGAACATCGCCTCAACTAAGCTTTCCTCCGTGGCGTACTCCTCCGCTATCTCAAGGGCGGCCTCAACGAGCTCTCTATCAACTTCCATGACCTCGACGTAGTAGTTCTTCTCGAGGATGTACTCCGTGACCATGCTCGGATTGAAGCGCTCCTCCAGCTCTTCAAGGTATTCTTCGAGCTCCTCTATCGGGAAGCGGAGCTCAACCTTCAGGACGTCGAGGGCGGGCTTTTCCTTCAGAATCAGCTTTCCGTTGTCCTCCTTGACTGCCTCCGATTCCATGAGGGCGGTTACTAGTATCAGCTTTCCAGGGTCGGACTCATCAAAAAGGCCCTCAAGAGTCCTCTCCTCGCCAACATTCCAATCAGCGAGCATCTCCTCGTAGGCGGCCCTGAGCTCCTCAAGGTATTCCTCCAGGGGCTCGATGCCCTCAGCTTTTTCGAGAAGCTCCGCGTAGGTTTCTTCGATGACAATGTAGTGGGATATCTGGGGGGAAACCTCCTCCTTCGTCCTGTTCATTATCCCTGCCCTGCTCAGCTCCCTCGACAGGGCGTTCATATCCTCCTTGCTGAGAACCTCCAGCCTCAAGCACATCACCGATTGAAGAACTGCAGGTGGGGTTATAACGTTACCTTTTTCTCCCGAAGGCCTCGCTCTTCAGAAGGGGAGGTCAGTCCCTCTCTTTCTCCAGTAGGCCGGATAGAAGGACCTTCAGGGGCCTGTTGGTGAGCTTTTCGATGGTATCCCTCACCTCGCTTTCCAGCTCTGGCGTGTAGCTGGCGTAGAGGTAGAGGGCGTAGGCGTTGAGCTTTGGGTCGCCCTCGGCCATCCTCTCAACGCCGCTGGCTAAAACGGGGTTGCTAAGGAGCTCATCGGCGAGAGCCCGCATTTTCTCCATATCGTTCTCCTCCACGGCCTCCCTCAGCGGGCGGTAGAAAAGGTTTAGAACCACCCTGGAGAGCCTCTCCCTCTCCTCTAAGTCCTCCATTGGGGTCGGCGGTGACTCCCTCCGGCTCCAGATGAGGTAAACCGCGGGAGCGACGAGGAGGACGAGGGCTATGATGAAGTAGGGCATGAGCGGGACGTTGAAGTAGTACGGGAGGCGGTTCTTCATGAGGAGGAGAGCCAGCATGCCTATGACTATCCAGACCCCCATGAGGATAAGGTAGTAGACGGTGTAATCCTTCCTCTGGAGGGCCCTGTACTTGACAGGCGCCCCTATCTCTTCTAGGTAGCGCATCCTCTCCTCCGCCATCGAGATCTCAGCCTCGAGGCGCTTAATACGCCTGTCTATCTCTACCAGAACCTCGTCCTTACCCATTCACCTCACCCGTTCGCTTCTTGCGAATATTGGATGACCTCCTCATAAGGCTTTCCAGAGTTTCCGGTGGCAGGAGTCCATCAATGAAGGGGGAGAATAGAAAGAGCAGGGAATGGTTCACTCGCCCTGCTCCTCGAGGAGCTTCCTGACGTAGCGTGGCATCTGGAACAGAGTCTCGTGCCTCTCTGGGTCATAGTAGTGGAGCTTGAGCTCCTTTGCCCTCTCAAGGTCGACCTTCGTGAAGTCGATGTCCCCCTTGACGCCAACGAGGAAGCTCCACGGTGAGGCGTAGCCGATGACCGGGAAGCTGAAGTAGTAAACCCTGTCGAAAACCTTCTTCATTCCCCTGTATGCATCTAGCAGCTCGTTGGTGAAGAGGTAGACGCTCCCGGCCTGGGTGATGTACAGCCCTCTGTCGTTGAGCTTCTCGTAAGCGTCCCTGTAGAATCCCTCTGAAAAGAGGAGCTTCGCCGGGCCAACGGGGTCGGTAGAGTCCACTATTATGGCGTCGAACTTCTCCTCGCTCTCGCGCAGGTACTTCACTCCGTCGCCAATTATGAGCTCGGCCCGTGGTTCCTCATTCTTTATGAGCCTGTCGAGCAGGTCTTTGGCAACGTCGAGGTAGAGGTAGGATGCCTCGACAACGGCGTCGTCTATCTCGACCATCGTTGCCTTCTCAACGGTCTTGTGTCTCAGAACCTCCCTGAGCGTCCCTCCGTCACCGCCGCCGATTACGAGCACCCTCTTCGGATTGGGGTGGGCGAGAAGAACCGGGTGCACGAGAACCTCGTGGTAGCTCTCCTCTCCTATCTCCACGAGCTGGACCGTCCCGTCGAGGACGAGCAGTTTGCCGAATCCCTCTGTCTCGTAGATCTCGAGCCTCTGATAATCGGTCTGGGTCTCGAAGAGCCTCCTCGTGACCTTGAAGCCAACCCCATAACCGCGTGGATACCATTCGATGAAAGCCCTTTCCTGCTCGTTGTATCCCATGAGTCTCACCGGGATTAGGTAGGACATTGGGTTTTAAAGCTTGAGGTTTCTGGGAACCGAAGAAATATGGTGCCTCCTGGGCGGTAGGGAGGAGAAAAGTGGTTCCATTGGGCCGGGAACTCGTGTGAGGAAAATCCTCAAGAACTTCCCCCAGAGGAAAGGCTTTGGGATTCTCTGGATGGTGGTCCGTCAGGCTGGAGACCTCGAGTACGTTGAGGTGTGGGTGATCAAGGGAAAGACACGGTACAACCTGCTTTTCCAGAAGATATCCCCGGAGACTACGTGCTCGTAGAAATGGAAAAGGGTGTGAGGAGTCAGTACGGGAACATGACCACGACGGCGAGGGCTGCCGCAGGCTTGTCTTTCACGGTTATGCTCGCGCTCGCGACCCTGAACTCGGCCAGCTTCCAGCCGCGCTGGGCGAAGCCCTCCTCGACCATCTTCCTGACCATCTCCTCGGCCTCTTCTTTCGTGCAGTAGCCGGAGTACTCATAGATAAGACCGCCCTCGTTGTTCTCGCTTATGCCGACTCCAAGGGCCGCGCTGATGGTCATACCGGGCTCGTCGCTCTCGATGTGGGCGTAAACCGTTGGAAGGAGCATTCCTATCGGAACGTCGTGAACCTCGTTCATCCACTCGATGTGGGCCGGGATTACACTGCTGAGCTTGACGAGGTTGACGTTGCCTATTCCGAGCTTGAGGAGCGCGTTGTCAAAGGCGTTAAGCTTGGTGCCGCCCTCAGCGGTGGCGGCTCCCATAAATGCTCTCTTCGGAGTTGTCCAGCTCATATTAGTTCCCTCCTTCTTTTCTCACTTATTAGGCGATTATATGGTGAAGCAACGGTTCGCTTACTCGCTACTCTGCGGGCGGCTTAAAAACGTTTCGCTACATCTGAACGGGCCGGCTAAAAAGCCCTATATGGGAAAACCCTGCATAAAAACCAAAGATGTTCCCTAAGGAGCCCCGCTGGCCTTTTTTGGACTCCAGTAGTTCACGAGCCTCCCAACCGTGGCCGAGGCGAATATGCCGAGGACGCTCGCGAGGGAGGACATGGCGTACATGTGCTCGCTCAGAACCCCTGAGACGAAGCCGATCTCTCCCATCAGAAGGCCGAGCACGCCGAAGCTCGCTATTCCTGCGCCGCGGACGAGGCTCTTGGATAGGCTGTCCCTCCGTACGGCGAGCGCTGAGAGCAGGAGCCTCACCGTGTAGATAACCACGAAGAACTCAACGACGACGAAGGAAAGCTCCGTCTCAAAGTTCAGACCACGCCAGGCGAAGAATATAGGGGCGAAGATGCCGTAGGTGACACCGCTGATGATAGTGGTTAGCCTGTCGTATTGCTTGGTTCCAAGGAGGTCGCTGTGCATGAGAAGACCGGCGAGGAAGCCGCCTATCGTGAAGTGCATCCCTATCTCCTCACTTATGAAAGCGAGGGACGTGGAGAGTATCATGAACAGTCCAAAGACAGCCTCGTCGCTCCTTAGCCTGCGGAGGAAGCGGATGAGCATCACCTTGTGCCTTATTCCTATAAGGTAGTTGACGTAGAGTATCCCGCCGATGAAGGCGGCGTCTTTGAATATGTCCCACAGGATAGGCGCGTAGTTCCCGGGGCTCTCGTGGAACCTGACCACCATGTAGACGATGAAGAGCCCCATGACCTCGCTTATGACCGCGTAGGAGAGGGCGACGTGGAGAAAATCCTCGCCAAAGAAGCGTTTGAGGCGGAGAACTATCGGGGCGGATGCTATAGAGAGTATCGCCGCCGAAATGACGTTGTCCGAACCAGCGCTCCATCCTGTAAAGGGAAGCGTGGTGGCGAACATGACGGCGTAAGTTATCCCGTACAGCGGCAGTGTCGTCTTCCCGGCGTAGTGGAGCTCCTCCGGTGTGACCTCAAGGCCCGCGGATATCATGAGGAAGAACAGGCCCAGCTCGGCCATGAGCTCCAGCTGATCCCTTGGCATCCCGACGAGAACCGCACTCAGGATCATCCCCGCGGTTATCTCGCCCAGGAAACCAGGGTAGCCCAGCCTCTCGAAAACCTCTGCCAGGAGCCTCGCGAAGGCTATAATCACGAAGACGTACCCGATTATTTCCATGTTGGCCCCTACGGTGCACAGCTTAATAACCGTTGTGCCGGGCAAGGCTTTTATCCTTTGGGAGAGAGGTTTCTCCATGAGGCACTACGAGATAGTCAGGATAAAGGAGAACGGGAAGATCGAGATACCCCGCGACTACGCCTACGACCTGGGCCTCGTGGAGGGGGCTTACTTCCTGGTCGAGATCGACACGGACCTCAAGGAGCTTCACGCCGAGAGAGTGGCCCTGCCCGGGAAGCGGCTCGTTGAGGTTGAGCTTGTCGTTGAGGACAGACCCGGGGTTCTTGCGAGGATAAGCGGGCTCATGGGGAAGCACGGGGCAAACATACTTTTCAGCGAGTCCGAGGAGCTCTCCTCCATCGGCATGGCAGGCATAGTAGCGGTTATAGACGTGAGCGGTATGGAAGGAACCGTAGAGGGCCTAATCGAGGAGCTCAAGGCGCTCCCTGAGGTGAGGGAGGTCACGTTCCGCTCACTGGAGTGACAGGAGAAGCACGACTGCGGCCACGAAGACCGCCACAAGGACGTTTATTTCTTTTCCCACGTCGCCGGAGCTTAACCTGACCCTCTTCTCGAGGAGACCCGTCCTCTTAAGAATTGCAAAGCTGATAACGGCTATAGCTATGTTCAGGGCGTCCTTCAGGTTAATCCCGGTTCCAAGGAGGAGGCCTGCCAGGAAAGCCGCGAGGGCCAGGCCGAAGGAGGACAGCTTCCAAGCGGGCAGTAGTGAGGGGCTCTGCCCTCTCATGAGGTAGTAGTTCAGCTTCGTGAAGGAGATGAGCGTCCCGATGGTTCCGAGGAGGACTGCGAGCTTCCATCCGTCGCTTAAACCTGACGAAACGAGCCCCTTCGCGTAGGCGCCGACGAAGGGAGAGACGCCGCCTATGGCGAGGCTGAGCATGAGAACGGAAACCGCTATCACTGACTCGTTTTTGTATCCGAACTCCCCCAGCTCCCTGCTCTTGGTCGAGATTGAACCCACCGCGAGGAAGAGGCCGCCCTTGAAGATGGAGTGGGCCATCGCATAGTAGGCAGCGCCGACGAAGTTGAGGCTCGCTATTCCAAGGAGCACGTAGCCCATCTGGGAGACGGTGTGGTAAGCTAAGAGCCTCTTGGCGTCCCTCTGGAGGAGGGCCATGCCTATGCCGAAGAACACAGAGGCAACCGCGGTACCCATTAGAACCGTTCGTAGAGTCTCCCCTACCGGGAGGGACGAGAACAGGAGTACCATTCCGTAGGCGGGGGCCTTGACCACCGCTCCGCTCAGCAGGGCACTCACGGGGGTTGGTGCGCGGGAGTGCGCATCCGGGAGCCAGCTGTGCAGGGGAAAGATACCCGCCTTCAGAAGGAGGGAGGCAGTAGCTATGGCGATGGCCGCGCCCAGCTCCCTCGACGGGACTGCCGTCCTTGAGGCAAGCTCAGCGTTCAGGTAGCCGGTTTCCATGTAGATTAACCCCAGTGAGAAGATGAACATGTACGAAGCCAGCAGGGAGAGCATTAGGTACTTGAAGGCCGCCCTCTTGGCGCTGGATTCTTTGGAGAGCGCCACAAGCGCGAAGGCCGAGACGGAGGCTATCTCCATGTAGATGTAGAAGTTGAAAAAGTCCCGGGCTATGAACGCCCCGAGGAGCCCTGTGTGGACGAGGAGGAGCAACGCAAGGACTTTGGGCGTCTTCTTGTCGCGGAAGCTGAAGTACTGGAGGGAGTAGATGGAGACGAAGGTGAAGAGTACGAGCTCGCCGACTATAAACGGGGTATTAACTTCAGTTAACGCCACCTCTATCCCCGCTTCCCTCGGCCAGCCGCCGACGATTTCACTCCCGCCTCCAGATAACCATGCCACAGGGATTGGGAGGATTGCTCCCGCAATGAAGAGTGCCTGCACAGCCCGTTTACCCGCGTGGAGGACATCGAGGAGCACGATGAGGAACGCCGTAAGGAGAGGGGAGGCCACCATCAGGGGGAGCACTCACCATCACCCCTCATTCGGATTATTATGGCGAGGGCCAGCGATGTTATGGCAACGTCGACTACGAGCGTGGTGAGCATGAGTGTCGCCGGAAGGGGGTCTACCGGATCCGTCGGCATTATCGGGACGTCCTTCCCAGGGGAGTAGGCCAGCCCGACGAAGAAGAGCACCAGGCCGAGGGAGACAATGTTTATTGAAAGGACTAACTTTACCGGCTCCCTCTTGGTCATCAGGCCGTAGATTCCGACCAGCATTATGATTATTCCTGCCTGCTCTGGACTAATCACTCTCAACCCACCTCAGCAGGATGTAAAAGACGAAGGTGAAAGCGGCGCCGACTTCGAGGCCAACTATGACGTTGAACGGGAGGATTATCCCACCCTCGGTCGGAAGAAAGTTTGCGTAGAAAGCTCCGAAAGCCACCCCGGTCAGCCCGAGGAGCACCAGCAGCACTCCTGCGGAGCTCTCTATAAGGCTCGCCCAGTTGAAATGGAACTTCCTCCTGACCTTCGCGTATCCGTGGGAGGTGATGAGCAGTATAACCGCTACCGCAAGGATGACTCCCCCCTGGAAGCCGCCGCCGGGGCTCATGTGGCCGTAGAGCATCAGATATGCCGCGTAAGTGACAAGGAACGGGCTGACCATCTTCGTAGTCGTCCTCACGACCGTGCTCATCTTCACTTCTTCTTCCCTCCCAGGAGGATGTAAAAGCCGGTGACTGCCGTGAAGAGAAGGCTTGCCTCACCGAGGCTGTCGTACGCCCTCCAGCCGGCGAGTATGGCCGAGACGAGGTTGGGGACGCCTATCTCCTCCCAATGGGAGACGTAGTAGGTGTAGCTCCCCTCGTAAGGTGGGGAGTAGGTTAGTGAGAGGAGCAGGAAGCCGAGGGCAGCGGTCAGGAGTAGTGCCACCTTCTTCACTCCGCCACCTCCTCTATCGTGAATATGAAGACTCCTATGACAACCGCGCCCACAACTATTGCCGAGAGGGCGACGTCGGGGGCGTTCAGCTCGAAGAGTGCGAGGACGAAGAGCAGGCTCAGCAGGGAGTACTTGACGACGGAGCTGACTAGGTTTTTCTCCTCGACCACCGCCAGTGCAAGGAGGGCCATCGCGACGAATATAACGTCAAGGATTGTCCCAAGCATACATGTCCACCACCACTTTCGGTATCACCCCGTACCTGTAGGCCGCCCTCGCGATGGCGTGGCTCACCATGGGGTTCATCATCGCTATCAGGAAGGCCAGCACGAGGAACTTGGCCCTCACCAATGCGGGGGCGTCCATCGTGAGCACAAGGTAGAGGATTATGCTCATGGCGCCGCCGGTGTCGCACTTCGTGGCAGCGTGGAGCCTCGTGTACACATCGGGGAAGCGGATTATTCCCAGGGCCCCGAAGACCATGACAGCTTCGCCAAAGAGCAGGACCAAAACCTCAGGTCCCACTCCGACCCCTCCTCTCCATGTACTTTGCCAGAATGAGCCCCCCGACGGAGTTCACCATGAGGAGCACTATGGCAAGGTCTATCAGGTAGTACTCTTCCCTCATGACGGAGACGAGGGCTATTATCACGACGACCTTCGTCGTTACCGTGTTGAGGCCCACCACCCTGTCCGGGAGGGTCGGTCCCCTAAGAACGCGGTAGGTTATCAGCACCGCGGTGAAGACAAGGAGGTAGAACGCGCTCACCAGAAGACTTTCTTGAGCCATTCCTCGATGTCCCCCTTTATCTTTTCTCCGGCCTTCTCCCTGTTGAGGGTTTCCACGTCTATCCAGTGGACGTAGAGGTAGGTCTCCCCCAGCTTCTTGTTGACGTCCAGGGTGAGTGTCCCCGGGGTAAGTGTGATGGAGTTCGCCAGTATCGTGATGCCAGTATCGGAATGGAGGTCAGTCTTTATCTTGACTATGCCGGGGTTGATGTCCATGAAGATTACGTTCTTGGCAACCTTGAGGTTGCTCTCGAGCAGGCGGAAGGCCATTATAACGACGTACTGGGGGAGGTAGATGAAGGTGAAGTAGAGGAGCTTTTCAGCTATGTGGCCACTCTTCCTTATATCCTCCGTCAGGAGGTCGCGCATGAATGCCGCTATGATCCCCGTAACCGCCGCACCCACGAGGAGGTTATCCAAGCTCAGACTACCAGAGATAACGACCCAGAAGGCGATGAGCACTGCCCATGTGAGGATAATTCGCTCCCACGCGGGAAGTTTTGAAGCCTCGAACTGCCCATGGGTTACCCTCTCTCTGAGGCGCTCAAGCCTCTCCTTGAGGTAGAAGGGGACACGGCTCATACTGTATTTTAGGGTGAGGGGAGTTATAACGCTTTTGCAATTGACAATAAATCCACAGGATTTACGAAATCCTTTCTGGGTTTGAACAAAAATGTCGAAACTTTGGGGGCCTCAATGGAGAAAGGCGAACGTGACCCCTTCGCTCATGGAAAGGTTTAAATCTCTGCGCTTCCTACGAAAATCGGTGATGTTCATGATTGAAGTCGGCGAATACAAGGTTAAGGAAGGGCTTTACTACACGAAGGACCACGAATGGGCCCAGGTTCTTGAGGACGGGACTGTTCTTGTTGGTATAAGCGACTACGCCCAGAAGGAGCTTGGCGATTTGGCCTACGTCGAGCTTCCGGAAGTGGGCAAAGAGGTCAGCAAGGGCGACGTCCTCTGCGAACTTGAGAGCGTTAAGGCCGTCAGCGAGGTCTACGCCCCTGTCAGCGGAGAGGTCGCCGAAGTCAACGAGGCCCTTGAGGACAGCCCGGAGCTGCTCAACGAGGACCCCTACGAGAACTGGATAGCCAAGCTCAAGCCGAGCAACCTCGACGAGGAGCTCAAGGAGCTCATGGACGCCGAGGCTTACGCGGAGTACCTCGAAAGCCTCTGAGGAAAAGTTAAGTAGTCCTTTTCCTTATTCTTCTTGGTGGTTTCCATGGAGGTTCTGAAGGAGTGGGACGTTAAGGTTAAGCTCGTGAAGACCAAGCGGGGAGCGATCCTCCACATGATAGAGCTCGAGCCGGGGCACTTCTACCTCGAGCAGAACCCTCTGAAGGATTCCAAGTATGGGGTTGCCTACAGGAAGATAAAGGAGAACTTCCCTGAGTTCTACATGTTCTGGGAGATAAAGAACAACCACTACACAGGCAAGCTTTTAGCTGGAGCGTTCCTCGAAAAGAGGGAGATAGACGACTTCATCACCCAGCTCGCCAAGAGCGAGGAGTACAAGAAGTTCGAGAACGTCATGGAGAACATCGAGGAGCTGAAGGAGTGAGCTCGGCTCTTTTCTTTCATCATCCCGATGTCAGATACCCTAGAGCTCTTCATCGCTCGTTCTATCCTTTCCAAAAAAGGGTTAAAAGAGTAGCGGCTCGGCCAGTATGCCCCTCATCACGGTACTGTGCGAAGCGCAGTTTCAGATATCGTGAGGCTCGTCATCGCCGTGACTTTTCGGGTGTGCTACTCCAAAGTTGAGAGGACTTCATTATAAGCACTCTCTATCTCCGAGGCAACAACTTTCCAAGAGTATTTCCTTTCGACGGCCTTTCTCCCGGCTCTCCCGAGATCCCCTGCCAGTTTTTCATCGTCTAAGATGGTCTGAACCGCCTCTTTAAGGGCCACTTCGTCACTGGGCGGAACCAAAAGACCGCTTCCGCTCTCCTTGACGACCTCTGGAATCCCACCAACGTTGGAGGCCACAACTGGAATCCCCGAGGCCATGGCTTCGAGGATGACTATGCCGAAGGCCTCTGCCGTTGTGGAAGGAAGTACAAAGACGTCTGCCATCCCGAACAGCTTGGGAAGGGTATTCCCGGGCACGTATCCTGTAAAGACAACCCTGTCTTCAATTCCTAAGAACTTCGCCTGCGCCTTCAGGAAGGGCAGCATCTCGCCTGAGCCAACCATGACGAGGGTCGCATCTTCAAACTCCCTGGAAAGGTTCTGGAAGGCGTTGAGGAGGACGTGAGGCCCTTTCCTGAACGACATCCTACTGACGTACAAAACAACGCGCCCTTCAATCCCGAGCTCTTCCTTCACGCGCTTCTTTTCCTTTTGACTGAGGGGCCTGAAGACCTCGTCGTCAACGCCGTTTGGGATTACTCTGACAGGAACGCTGGTAAAGTGCTCTATGAAGGCCTTGGCGGCATTGCTGACCGCTATTATCCCGTGGGGAAAGCTCAGGTAATGGCTGAACAGGGGAAAGGTTAAGCCCAGTGCCCTCCAGAGGGACGATTCGTGGGAGAAGGAAATGCTGTGGGTCGTCAATAAAGTAGCCTTCCCTAGGTTCCTTCCGGCCTTCACAGCTTTCAGCGACAGAGGCGTGAAGGCGTGGTGGGCATGAACTACCTCAAAGTCCCTGAGGAACTCCCCAAGCTCAAGGTTGGACTTCAGGCCGTAGGTGATGTTTATGCTGATTATCGGACTTACCGTTCCGGGAATCTTAATGAGTTCAATTCCCAGTTCCTCAAGCTCTTCCTCCTTTCCGGTCTTGAGGTCGTTTGTCACTACGGCAACCTCATGACCCCTCTTCCGAAGGTGAGCCGCGAGGTGGTGCATGTGGCTGGCCACTCCACCCACCTTTGGATAGTACCAATCGCTGACGAGGGCTATCCTCATGAACTTCCCCCCGCCAGAAGGAGCGCTACGACCATTGCCGCATCAAAGGCACGGTGTGCAGTTTTGGGCTTAATACCCAGGCCCCTCCTGGCCACCACCAGGGATGAGACAACGGCCATGGGCGGGGTGAGGGTGTAGAGGACGATTCCAATGGCGATGAGCGAGAAGATGTCCACGAGAGCCTCGCTCTTTCCCTTACCGATTACCACGGGCGTTGTCCTGAGTCCGGCTTTTAGGTCGCTCTCGTAGTCCTCAAGGTGGTTTCTCAGCTCAAGTGCGAACGAGTAGAAGGTTATGGCAGCTGCAAGCCATATTTCAGTCTGCGAAAGGCTCCCATCGACCAGTGCACCGTACAGGAATGGCAGTCCGCCGAAGAAAAGCCCGTGGGAGAGGACATCGACCACAGGCCTCGCCTTCAGCCTCGGCGGGGCGGAGTAGATGGTCGCCAGGGTCGTCATGACAGCGTAAACTGCAAAGGCCTCGCGGTTGAGGGTGAAGGCGAGACCCGTTCCAGCCATTGCGAGGAGAGCCGACAGCCCCAGCCCCTCCCTCAACGTCAGCTCTCCGGACGCCACCGGATTCTTTCGTGCCTTAAGGGGGTTCAGCGAGTCCGTATCGACATCAAAGCAGTTGTTTATCGAGAACGCGTACCACACGAAGAGAACACCCGCTATAAGCGCTGTTATCAATTCCTCCGGCCCAGCCTCTTGGAGATTCATCAGCAGGGCCAGTCCTATTAGAGCAACGTAGGCCCTTCCCTCGAAAGGCCTGAGGTTTTTAATCACAGCTGAAACCGATGCCATCGTTTTCACCATCTTCCCTCTTGAGGAAAATGTTATAAACCTTTTCACTAATCAGTGAATAGGTATGAAAGAAAAATTTCAGAGGGAGAGGTATGGAAGACGTCCTCCGGACCCTCGCGAGGAGCTTGAAATTCTTCGAACTTGGAGAAACGGAAATCAGGATTTACTCCCTCCTTCAGCGGGAGTCACTGACGCCGAGGCAGATTGCGAAGGCCCTCGGCCTGTCGGAGAGAATCGTCAGGGAGAAGCTGAAGCACCTCCTCGAGCTGGGCCTGATTGAGAGAACACTCGTGAACAGGGGGTGGCTGGGTTACGTTTACCACGCCAAGGCTCCTCAAAAGGCCCTTAATGAGCTTTTAAGCCGCATTGAGTCCACGCTAAAGGCGCTGGAGAACGAAGTCCAAACGAATCTGAAAGGATGAGCTTTGGATCTCTGGCAAAACCTTAACTACCACCCCAGTAGTTAACTACTGGGGCAGAAGTTAAAGGGAAAAGAGGTAAAATCAGGCGTTCTGTCCTTCCCTCTTCTTCGTGAGGTACTCGTGGATGGCCTTAGCGGCTTTTCTTCCGTCACCCATCGCGAGGATTACGGTTGCCTCGCCCCTTATTGCGTCTCCGCCCGCGAAGACGCCCGGAATGCTCGTCATGAGATTTTCATCGACGACTATCTTTCCGCGCTCAACCTTGAGGCCTGGGGTGTTGACGATGAGCCTGTTCGGGTGCTTTCCAATGGCTATGATGACGGTATCTGCTTCGAGGGTGACGTATTCGCCCGTTCCGACTATCTTCCTCTTGCCTCTGCTGTCCTTCTCTTCCAGGGCCTTCATCTTTTCGAACTTAACCGCCTTCACCTTGCCGTTCTCGTCGCCGATGAACTCAACCGGGTTGATGAAGTACTCGAACTTGATGCCCTCTTCCTTGGCGTGGTGGACCTCCTCAATCCTCGCGCTGACGTCCTCCGGGCCGCGGCGGTAGGTGATGGTGACGTCGGCACCAAAGCGCCTCGCGCTCCTCGCGGCGTCCATCGCGGTGTTTCCGGCACCGATAACGATGACCTTCTTGCCAACGTAAACCGGAGTGTCGTACTCCGGGAACTTGTAGGCCTTCATGAGGTTAACCCTGGTGAGGAACTCGTTGGCCGTGTAGATGCCGTTGAGGTTTACTCCGGGGGCGTTGACGAGCCTTGGGGTTCCAGCGCCGGAGCCGATGAAGACGGCATCGTACTCTTCGAGGAGTTCCTCAATGGTTACCGTCCTCCCGACGACGTGATCGGTGAGTATTTTAACGCCGAGCTTCTTTAGCTTTTCAATCTCACTCTCAACGATGCTCTTGGGAAGCCTGAACTCAGGAATGCCGTACATCAGGACGCCACCGGCCTCATGAAGAGCCTCGTAGATTGTCACGTCATAGCCGAGCTTGGCCAGCTCGCCGGCCGCTGTAAGTCCGGCCGGACCGGCGCCAATGATAGCGACACTCTGGCCCTTCTTCTCGATCTTCGGAATTATCTCAAAGAGAAGCTCCTCGTCTATGCCCTTCTCGCGGGCGTAGTCGGCAACAAAGCGCTCGAGCTTGCCGATGTTTATCTTGTCTCCCACTTTACCCATGACACAGTTCATCTCACACTGGTCCTCCTGCGGGCAGACGCGGCCGGTGGTGGCCGGAAGCGAGTTGCAGGCCCAGATGACGTTGAGGGCCTCCTTGACGGCCTTGTCAGGGTCATCGCGGTACTCCACGAGCTTGCTTATGAAGCCGGGGATGTTGATGTGGACCGGACAGCCCTTGATACAGGGGGCGTAGTCATAGGGGCACTGGAGGCATCTTTCAGCTTCCTTAACGGCCAGCTCAAAAGTGTAGCCGAGGTTGACCTCGGCAAAGTCCTTAACCCTCTCCTCTGCCGGCCTCTCCGGGGTTGGGACGCGCTCCTTGATGAGCTTTCTTCTAACCGCCATCACTGCTCACCTCCCTGGGCCTGGAGCTGCTTTAGATACGTCTCAAGGGCAAGCCTCTCCATCGGGGCGTAGAAGCCGCTCCTGTGGATCAGCTCGTCCCAGTCAACCTTGTAGGCGTCGAAGCCAGGCCCATCAATGCAGGCGAATTTGACCTCACCGCCTACGGTGACACGGCACGCTCCGCACATTCCGGTGGCATCAACCATGATCGGGTGGAGGTCGGCGTGCATCGGGATCCCGAACTCCTTGACGACGTTGAAGACCGCCTTCTGACCGCCGGCCGGGCCAACGGTTAGTATCATGTCAAAGTGCTCGTTCTCAAGGAGCTCCTTGACCTTGGCAACGGCCCTCTTGACGAGCTCCTGGGCTATCTCGTTCATTCCCCAGCCAGGCTGGAGGTCGAAGCCCTCAACGATATGCCTTGAAACCGCGTTCTCAAACTCCTCCTTGAGGATGACCATCGGGTTGGGAGAAACATGGAGCGTTGTAACCTCGTTTCCGGCCTCCTGCCAGGCCTTGGCTATGGGAAATACCTCAACGATTCCCGTTATCATGCCTATCGCGAGGATTTTGCCAAACTTTTTCATGGGAGCAGGGTTTCCGAGCGGACCCGCGACGTTGAGGAGCTCATCGCCAGGCTTAAGCTCGTTGGCCATCCTCATGGTAGTCTTTCCCCTAACGAAGGTTATGAGGGTTATCCATCCCTCATCCCTGTCCCATGTGACCGGAGTCAGGGGGATCCTCTCACCATTGGGGAAAGCCCTGACTATGACGAACTGGCCCGGCTGGACCTTCTTCGCCACGTGAGGGGCGTGTATCTTGTACCAGACCTCGTTCATGGCGAGCTCCTTCTTGTCAAGTATCTTGTAAGGCATGATGAACACCTCCGTACATGAGCCCAAAGCTGGACATCTAAAGGTTCGCAACATTGGGTGCTTATAAATCTGTTGTTAACCAAAGGTTGGAGATTTAGAAGTATCCTCGGACGGTGAGAGAAAGGATTAAAAAACATTCGTGAGGAGAGTTAACGGGGGAAACACAATGAGGAAGCAAATCTACATTGCCTCGGTTGTCCTGACCGCGATCGCGCTCTTCTGGCCGATCCTCTACGGCAATATCACCATCCTGATGAGAATTCCGGGCGACCCCGTCCTCCAGGCGGTTGCAGGGGTGCTGGTCTTCGGGACTCTGGCGTACTTCACTTACGGAGAAGATGAGGGGGCAGAGGGGGAAGAAGCAGAGGAAGAGTTCACAGCTTCCGGATGAAGGTTATGTATCCCGTGTGGGCCAGCATCGTCGTCTTCGGTCTCATGCACTCCTTCTTGATCTCCTGCTCCCTGACGAGAACCTCGACGACCCTCGGCCTGTAGAAGTACTCCCTGTACTCCTGAAACGCCTGGAAGAAGCGGTGGACCTGGTTGGCGCAGGGCGTGTAGGCCACAAAGTATCCTCCCGGGCGGAGAACCTCGACCGCGTGAGGTAGAACGTTCTCGGGCTGGGGTAAGTCGAGCACGATGTGGTCCGCGCGCTCCTCGTCTATGCCCTCGTAGATGTCCTTGAGCTTTATTGTGACTCTATCAGAGAAGCCGGCTAGTTCGACGTTCTTCCGGGCTATCTCGGCGTGGTCTTCCCTGATTTCGTAACTGATTACCCTTCCGCTCGGCCCCACTATGTTCGCCAGGAAAATTGTGAGCGCGCCGCTGCCAACGCCGGCCTCTATAACCGTGTCTCCTGGCGAAATCCCCGCGTAGGCGATTATTATGCCGGCGTCCTTTGGGTGGATGATCTGCGGCCCGCGCCTCATCTTGGCTATGATGTCGTTGATATCAGGCTTAATGACCCTGAACTCTTCCCCTTTGTGGCTGGTTATAGAGGATCCGTAGGGCTTCCCTATAAGCTCCCCGAGCTTGAGTATGCCCAGGTCTGTGTGGAACTCCCTGTCGGAGACCGTTACGAGGTAGCGCTTGCCCCTCCTGTCTATTAGCAGGACCTTATCTCCCTCCCTGATCAATACTCTCACCTTCCTTCTTCACTTTCAGACCTCTCTCTGAGACGTGGAAGACCATTGAGGATATCCCCTCAAGCATGGCTAGATGCTCCCTTCTCATGACGCCCTCGTTTATAAAGTGAACCCCCACCCAGTCCTCCGTTGGTATTGTGCTGACAGCAGTTATCAACGATCTGATGGCGTCGTCATCTCCAAAGTGGATGTAGTGTCCTAGGCCGAAGGTGACGACATACTCCGGTTTGGAGGGCAGCCTGCTCATCTTGCTTATGATAGTGTGGTAGTTCTTCAGGAATGTAGATGGCTCGTAGGTGGGTGTTATCTCTTCGAAGACTCCACCGTAGCTGGCCGAGCCAGGACCTATCTTAACGACCTTAATATTCCTCATAAGCTCGATGGTGCGTGAGTACTCCCTTCCGGAAACCCTGCGTATGTAGTTCCTGAACAGCAGATCACCCACGCCGAAGAAGTCGGCCACTACAACGCCGTTTCTCTCGAGCAGCGCGGGTATCAGGAAGCCCCAGGAGAACCCTTCAACCGGGTAGGTGGACTCGTATTCTATGAGAACGGAATCTCCCCTGTTGGCCTTACCGAGAAGGTACTTCTTGAGGGTGGATGTGTCCATACGTCTCACCAAAAGGGTTTTTAACGGCAGTTCTTTTAAACCTTGTCAGGTGAGAAGATGAGAAAGTTCGTGGTGTGGCCCAACGAGCTCGACGCCAGGCTCAGCAGACGCTACGGCAGGGCCGTGGGCAAGGAATTCGCCGTGGATTCTCCCGGAGTTCAGGAGATAGCGGACGCGGCCGTGGCCCTCGGGATGAAGGTCATCGAGGTGGACGCGGAGAAGATGAATCCGAGGCTGGCTGGTCTCGACGAGGAGTACAGGCTAAAGGGTATGCTTCGGATAGAGAGCAAGCACCCCAAGGGCAAATCGCTGAAGATGCTCGGCCAGAAGATCAGGGAAATCAGAAAAACTCAGGTTAAATCCAAAGGCAAGAAGCACAAATCCGGGAAGAAAAAGAGGTGATCACTCCTCTTCTTCCATTTCCACGACTATAGCCGTGGTAGTGTCGATGACGCCGTCGATGTTGTGTATGTCGTGGAGTATTCTTCTGGTGAGTTCGCCGAGGTCGTTGGCCTCGATGTGGACTATTGCATCGTAGGGGCCGGTAACGGCGTCAGCCTTGGTAACACCCGGTATCTGCTTTAGAGCCTCTATAACGCTCTCGACTTTTCCAATCTCAACGGTCAACAAAACATACGACCTGACCATTTTTCACCACCGCGGAAAGGCTTTACATCTTTATCTTTCCTCTCAACTCATTTAAGCTTTTCGTAGTTTTTTCAAGTTCTTTGGAGTAGTATACCGGTATTTACTGACTTTAAGTAACCCATAGTGCGGTTAAAATGTCCATACTAGACGCAGGGGGGCATCGAAAGGTTTATTACTTTCGCTGCCCTTATGAAACATGCCCTTAATGTACAGGGGTGAGTATTAATGAAGGCAAAGCCTACAATAGCCCTATTGGTCGTGTTTTTGGTAGTTTTCTCGGTTGTTGCCAGCGGCTGTATCAGTGGCGGAGGCGAAACCACCACAATTTCCCAGAGCCAGACTACCACTGAGAGCCAGACAGGTGGCCAGACCACGACATCCTCGGGTGGAACTGCCACGTCCACCCAAACGACCACCCAGACCCCGGCGGAAGTGAAACCTGGAATACTCGAGATGGACAACGTCTACGTTATCGTCACCGATAAGAGCGTCGTAGTCGTTGGCCCTAAGGGGGCCAGCCCCACCGTTGAGGTACCCACCGACAGGAAGGTCATAAAGATTGAGTACGAGGTTGACGAGGCCAACACCCCAGACGTCCAGACCCTCATGGAACAGGGTCAGGGATTCGGTGCCATTAACCCGGCCTTCTTCCGCGATGAGCATGTCGATGCCCTCATCATAGCCGCCAGGCGTGAAACTGACCCGACCATAAGGACGGAGCTCTTTAAGGCCCTCTATATGCTCGGAAACAAGCTCGTGCCCGAGGTTATCCTCGGCCAGAACAGGCAGCTTCGTGTCTACTGGGACTGGGTCAAGGGACGCTACTACCACCCGACCCTTGCTGAGCGCTACGACCTCCTGAGCGAGGACTCCAGCGCCCCGACCGTCAAGATCGGTATCAAGGACTACACCAACGACCCCGAGACTTACACCATAGCCACGATTGGCTGGCCGGAGAGCTTTGACCCCGCCATGACCTACGAGACCTTCGGATGGGAGATCTGGCACGAGATCGGTGACACCCTCGTCACCTACTGGAAGGAGGACACCGAGACCGTCAGCCCGGACCTCGCCGTTGCCTGGGCCCACAACAAGGATGGCACCGAGTGGTACTTCCTAATCCGCGGCGGCGTTAAGGCCTACGACCCGTGGAACGACAAGACCTACCCGATCGACGCCACCGACGTTGCCTTCACCTTCCTCCGTGTTGAGAGACTCGGTCACAGTGTCAGCTGGATGGTCGACGGCTTCATGGATGTCAACAACTCCGCCGCGCTCACCGAGGACGAGTTTGACCAGTACCTCAAGGAGCACCCGCTCGTCGCCGAGTTCGGCGGCAAGAGCACCGAGGTCAAGAGCCTTGACGAGCTCAAGCAGTTCTTCGGTTACAGCGGGGACACCGCCGGAGTCTTCAAGCTTGTCCTGCCGCAGCCCTACGCTCCTGTTCTCGGAATACTAGCCGACCCGTTCCTCAGCGTCGTCCCGATGGAGTACCTCCTCGGCGACAAGTATGAGGAGGCCCTCGCAGCCAGCGACAACGGCCACAACCCGAGCGCTTGGTGGAACTACCTGAGCGAGGGCAAGAGTGATCCGACCCACCAGCTCATGCACAACAACCCTGTTGGAACAGGTCCGTTCTATGTGGCAGACTACCAGAAGGACGCCTATATCGTCCTCGAGTACAACCCGTACTACTGGAACGCTACGGCAACTCCGGGCCACAAGAGGGTCGTCTACATCATCAACAGCGACGCCATGGCGAGGATTAACATCTTCAAGACCGGAACGGCAGACGTCGTCGTCATACCGCCTGAGAAGATGGACACCGTAAAGGGTCTCACCCTCGATGGGTTCAACTCAGTTGTCCAGACCGACATCCTCCAGCCGATATTGACCTTCCTCGTCTTCAACACCCAGAAGGAGCCCTTCAACGATCCACTAGTCAGGGAGGCCCTTGCCTACGCCGTCCCATACGATCAGATAAAGCAGATCGTCTACCAGGGACTCCTCGAGATGAACTACGGACCGATACCGAAGCCGTGGCCTGGCTACACCGAGGAGGGCATCATCAAGTACAACTACAACCTTGCCAAGGCTAAGCAGCTTCTCAACCAGGCCGGCGTCGACCCGACCCAGTACAAGATAGAGCTCATCTACAACGAGGGCAACGCGGCACGTGAGAAAATCATGACCCTCCTCCAGAACGTCTGGAGCCAGCTCGGCTTCCAGGTCACCGTCAACAGCTACAACTGGCCGACCTACCTTGACAAGACCGAGCACGGCGAGTACGACGTTTATATCGTCGGTTGGGTCCCGGATTACCTCGACTCCGACAACTGGGTTGGCCCGTTCCTCTACGGCGCCACGGAATTCAAGAGCCTTGAGATAACCGTCAGCTGATTTTGAGTTTTCTTTTTTCTCTCCGATTTTTGAGACCGTCCATGGAGAAAAGACCAAAAGACGCAGGGGGGATAGAATTGGCGAACCTGAAGAAATTCCTGATAAGGAGGCTCCTCACTTTCATACCGACCCTCATCGGAGTCACTCTCATAGTCTTTTTGATAGCGTACGTCATTCCCGCGGACGTTGCCAGAGCGTGGGCCGGTGGTGAGAAGGCCAGCCAGGCGTACATGGAGCAGATCAGAAAGGAGTACCACCTCGATGAGCCTTGGTACGACCAATACTGGTTCCTAGTAAGCGGTCTGGCAAAGAATGACATAATAGACCCGAGGACATCCAACTACGTGTTCGACGACATAAGCGAGAGGTTTCCAGTAACGTTTGAGCTGGCGTTGATGGCGTTCTTTTTCATACTGATCATAGGGATACCCCTGGGTATAATCTCGGCCCTTAAGAGGAACACCTGGGTGGATACCGTCATCAGGTTCTTCGCCCTCACCGGCGTTTCCATGCCGGTGTTCTGGTTGGGCTACCTCCTCATCTTCGTGTTCTTCGTTAAGGTCCACTGGATAACCCTCGCGGGCTTCCCGGCCCCGCCGGAGCACCAGATAACCCACATCCCGATAATAGACGCCCTGATCACGGGCGATTTCCAGACCCTCGGCCAGCACCTCCACAGGCTCTGGCTTCCGGGCTTCACGCTCGGCTTCATGGGAGCCGGCGTCCTGGCGAGGTTCGTCAGGAACAGCTTCCTCGAGGCCATAAGCAGCGACTACGTCGCGTTCCTTAAGGCGAAGGGCGTCCCCAAGAGGGCCATCTACCGTCACGCTCTCAAGAACGCCATGGTTCCAATAGTCACAGTCCTCGGACTCCAGTTCGGTGGCCTCCTCGGTGGAACCCCGATCACGGAGACCGTCTTCGGCCTCCCTGGAATGGGTTCCTACGTCATAGAGTCCATCAGGAACCTCGACTTCCCGGCGGTGGTGGCGATAACCATGGTCTTCGCCCTGATATTCCTCATAACCAACCTCGTCGTGGACATACTCTACGCTCTAATAGACCCGAGGGTGAGGTACTGAGACGTGAGTGAGGTGATAAAATGGGAAGGGAAGAGTATAAGACCAACGTGCTTGACAGGCTTTCTGATGCGCTGGTTGAGGCACTCGGATCATTCTTCAGCCTATTCAGGAAGGACTGGAAAAAGAAGAACCGCTCAAAGATGGAAGAATGGAAGCTCATGCTCTACGCACTGAACCGCTCTCCGCCCGGCCTTATAGGCCTCCTCCTCGTCCTGATGTTCGTATTCCTCGGCCTCTTCGGCCCGAGTCTCGCCACGTGGAGCTACAGGTTCTTCCCGACCAACTACAACTTTGACACATACCTCGCCCCACCTGGATCGACCTACACCCTGAACGTTACTGAGATCCAGGGCGACAACGTCATCCAGTACATAACTACCATCCACTACCCCCTCGGTGCGGACCACTACGGAAGGGACCTCCTCAGCCTCATCCTCTACGGCGCCAGGGTCTCTTTCGTGATCTCGATAATAGTCATCGCCCTTGGAGTGCCCCTTGGAATCATCCTTGGTCTCGTAGCGGGCTACTATGGCGGAAAGGTTGACGAGCTTGTCATGCGCATAACCGACGTCTTCCTGGCTTTTCCAGCGCTTATCCTGGCCATAGCTTTCTCCGCCGTCCTTCCGCAGAGGCTTCAGAACTTCATCTCGGCTCACGAGTCGATACAGAGGTTCGTGCTGTGGCTCTTTGCCCTTGAACAGCAGGACGCGGGGAACCTCGGAAAACTGCTCGCTGTCATACTGGCAATGATCATCGTCTGGTGGCCGGCCTACGCGAGGATCACCAGGGGTTCGACGCTGACTGAGAGGGAGAGCCTGTACGTCGAGGCGGCAAGGGCAATAGGCCTCAGCTCAAGGACGATAATGTTCAGACACATCCTGCCCAACATCATAGGGCCGATACTGGTTTACATAACCCTTGACTTCGGCGGTGTTATCCTCATGGAGGCCGGCCTGAGCTTCCTCGGCCTCGGTGCAACGCCGCCGATAGCGGACTGGGGTAGGATAGTCTACGACGGCTCCCAGTACTTCCCGGAGAAGTGGTGGCTGGTCACGTTCTCGGGCTTCATGATTATGCTTGTGGCCCTCGGCTGGAACCTCCTCGGAGACACCATGAGAGACATCCTCGACCCGAAGACGAGGAGGAGCATAGAGTTCAAGGTCAAGAAGGCCAAGAAGGAGGGTGAGAGCAATGCCTGAGCCGATCCTTGAGGTTAGGGACCTTACCGTCCACTTTTACACCTACGCCGGTATAGTCAAGGCCATTGAGAGGGTCTCATTCGATGTCTACCGCGGTGAAACCTTTGCCCTCGTCGGAGAGACCGGCTGCGGTAAGAGCGTTACCTCCAGGGCGCTCACTCAGCTCATAGAGAGCCCGGGAAGGATCGTTGAGGGAAGCGTAATCTACCACCGTGATGACGGCTCCACCGTCGACCTGCTCAAGCTTGACCCTGAGGAGATAAGGAAGATTCGCGGCAAAGAAATCGCCTACATCTTCCAGGACCCGCACGCGTCCCTCGACCCGCTCTACACCGTTGGCTACCAGATAGCCGAGGCCATGGTCGTTCATGAGACCGTTAAGGACTGGAAAGAGGGCTTTAGGAAGGCTGTAGATATACTCAGGCGCGTCCTCATCCCGGATCCGGAGAACAGGGTGAAGAACTACCCGCATGAGATGAGCGGGGGAATGAAGCAGCGTGTTGTCATTGGAATAGGCGTTTCAAACAACCCGAAGATACTCATAGCCGACGAGCCAACAACGGCCCTCGACGTCACCGTTCAGGCTCAGATACTCGATCTCATAAACAAGCTCAAGAGGGAATACAACACCACTGTGATCCTCATCACACACAACATGGGTGTCGTCGCTGAGATGGCCGACCGCGTTGCCGTCATGTACGCGGGTAAAATCGTTGAGATCGGCTCCGTCGAGCAGATATTCGAGAACCCGCTCCACCCGTACACCCAGGGACTCCTCAGGGCGGTTCCAAATCCGCTCGGAAAAATAGACAGGCTCGAGACAATTCCTGGAACCGTTCCGAACCTCATCGAGCCCCCCAGCGGCTGCCGCTTCCACCCGAGGTGCCCGAGGGTTATGGGCGCCTGCAAGGAGAAGGTTCCCGAGCTGAAGGAGATAGAACCCGGCCACTTCGTGGCCTGCCACCTGTACTGAGGTGATAGCATGAGCGAGCCGATACTCGAGGTTAAGAACCTCAAAAAGTACTTCCCCATCAGGGGTTTAATAAGGACGGAGGGCTACGTCAAGGCCGTTGACGACATAAGCTTCACGATAAACCGTGGGGAGACCTTCGGCCTCGTGGGTGAGAGCGGCTGCGGAAAGACGACGACAGGAAGGACGATACTCCGTCTAATAGAGCCAACCGCAGGCCAGATCATCTTTCAGGGCAAGGACGTCACGCAGCTCAAAGGGGAAGAGATGAAGTGGTTCCGCAGGAAGGCCCAGATAATGTTCCAGGACCCCTACTCCTCCCTTAACCCACGCCAGACCGTCTTTGAGATAATCATGGAGCCCGTCCGCTTCCACAAGATACCCGTGGACGACCCAGAGGAGTTCGTGATAAAGCTCCTCGAGAGCGTTGGCCTCAATGAGATGCACCTCTACCGTTATCCGCATGAGTTCTCCGGCGGCCAGAGACAGCGCATAGCCCTCGCGAGGCTCCTCGCTCTCAAGCCAGAGTTCATTGTCCTCGACGAGCCCACCTCGGCGCTCGACGTTTCGGTGCAGGCCAACATCCTCAACACCCTCAAGGATCTCCAGAAGGAGTTCGGGTTCACCTACCTCTTCATCAGCCACGACCTCGGAGTCGTCAAGTACATGAGCCACAGGATGGGCGTGATGTACCTTGGAAAACTCGTCGAGGTCGGCCCGGCGGAGGAGATATTCGAGAACCCGCTCCACCCGTACACCAAGTTCCTCCTGTCGGCGATACCTGTTCCGGACCCGGAGCTCGCCAAGGAGCTCAAAGCCAAGCGCATGAAAGTGGAAGGGGAGCCGCCGAGCCCGATAAACCCGCCCCAGGGATGCCGCTTCCACCCGAGGTGTCCCTTCGCCAAGGCGGGTCTCTGCGACAGGAAGGAGCCGCCCCTCATTGAGGTCGAAAACGGCCACTACGTTGCCTGCTGGCTCTACGGAAAGGAGTGACTTTACCTTTCTTCCCTCTCAGTTTTCAACCTGAGCCACTGAATGGCCATCCCTGCGTTGGAGTCTATTTTGAAAAGCTCCCGGTAAACGGGGTCGCTCACGGTTTCCCCGCTTATTTCAAGCCTCAACACCGCGTAGCCCTTGGGAATGATACGCACTTTCTCCAGCTCGGTCGGTGCCTTTACCCCAAGCACCTTCCTCACTATCGCGAGGGCAAGAAGTGCTTCCCTGCTCTTCTCCGCCAGCTCCTCGTCTCTGTCCACGTGCCTCTGATGGCCGGTGGGTA
This sequence comes from Thermococcus pacificus, assembly GCF_002214485.1. Lineage (NCBI taxonomy): Archaea > Methanobacteriati > Methanobacteriota > Thermococci > Thermococcales > Thermococcaceae > Thermococcus > Thermococcus pacificus. Next base: position 40,096 of record NZ_CP015102.1, on the reverse strand, counting down.
TTCCTATTAACCTCCAGAGGCTCCAGCGCCTCATGTGGTGGGCCCTCTCGTTGAACCTCTCCCCGCTGAGGTCGTAGAGCGCCATGAACAGTGACGTCAGATACCCATCCACTGAACCTGCATCGAGAAGGGTTCCCGGCGGCTTTGCGTTTACCCTTTCGAGTGCATCCGTCCTCCGTATGAGCGTGGCCCTTCGCTCCGGCTTTTCAACCCTGAGAGAGAAGTACGCGTCGACTCCGTATTCTCCGGTTCCGGTTTTAAAGACGATGTAGGGAATTCTCAGCTCCATGCCCCTCCCCTGGAATAGTGAGTGGGATAAGCATATAAAACCGCCGCCCCCAATTGGGTGGGATGTGAGGGGCATGAAGGTCGATGAACTTCCTGTCGACGAGCGCATAAAGAAAATCATCCGCGAGAGGGGCATAGAGGAGCTCTATCCTCCTCAGGCAGAAGCGTTGAAGAGCGGCGTTTTAGAGGGCAAAAACCTCGTTCTGGCCATCCCCACGGCGAGCGGGAAGACCCTGGTGAGCGAGATAGTCATGATAAACAAGCTCCTCCGCGAGGGGGGCAAAGCCGTCTACCTCGTCCCGCTCAAGGCCCTTGCCGAGGAGAAGTACCGCGAGTTCAAAGAGTGGGAGAGCCTGGGAGTAAGGGTCGCAGCAACGACAGGTGACTATGACTCAACAGACGAGTGGCTTGGAAGGTACGACATCATAGTGGCGACGGCAGAGAAGTTCGACTCCCTTCTGAGGCACTCTCCAGGATGGATTAAGGACGTCAAGCTCATTGTTGCGGATGAGGTTCACCTCATAGGCTCCTACGACAGAGGGGCAACTCTGGAGATGATACTCAGCCACATGCTCGGAAGGGCGCAGATTCTCGCTTTGAGCGCGACGGTAGGAAACGCGGAGGAGCTGGCGGAGTGGCTCGATGCAGCTTTAGTCATGAGCGACTGGCGCCCGGTCGAGCTGAGGAAGGGGGTTTTTCACCTCGGCCAGCTCTTCTGGGAGGACGGTAAAATCGACCGCTACCCTGAGAACTGGGAAAGCTTAGCAATCGACGCCGTGAAGAAGGGCAAACAGGCGCTCGTCTTTGTAAACACGAGGCGTTCCGCGGAAAAGGAGGCCGTTTCGCTCTCATCGAAGGTTTCCAGACTGCTCACCAAGCCGGAGACGAGGCAGCTGGAGGAGCTGACCTCCCAGATAGAGGACAACCCGACAACGGAAAAGCTGAAGAGGGCATTGAGGGGCGGCGTCGCCTTCCACCACGCGGGATTGAGCAGGGCCGAGAGAACGCTGATAGAGGATGCGTTCAGAGATGGTTTGATCAAGGTGATAACGGCGACGCCGACGTTGGCGGTTGGAGTCAATACCCCCGCCTTCCGCGTCATAATCCGCGACACCAAGCGCTACGCCGGCTTCGGCTGGACCGACATTCCAGTCCTCGAAATTCAGCAGATGATGGGAAGGGCAGGAAGGCCAAAGTACGACAGGTATGGCGAAGCGATAATAGTGGCCAGAACCGACGACCCCAAGAATCTTATGGAGCGCTACGTCCACGGGAAGCCTGAGAAGCTTTTCTCGATGCTCGCCAACGAGCAGGCCTTCAGAAGTCAGATTCTCGCTTTAATAACCAACTTCGGCATCTTGAACTTCCGCGAGCTCGTTTCCTTCCTTGAAAGGACGTTCTACGCCCACCAGAGGGGGGACATTGCTTCGCTGGAGTACAAGGCCAAGAACGTCGTCTACTTCCTCATCGAGAACGAGTTCATCGACATGGACGTGGAAGACCGCTTCATGGCCCTGCCCTTCGGCAGGAGAACGTCCCAGCTCTACATCGACCCGGTAACGGCAAAGAAGTTCAGAGACGCTTTTCCAATGTTAGAGAAGAACCCAAATCCCTTTGGAATCTTCCAGCTGATAGCATCGACTCCAGATATGGCGACGCTCACTGCAAGAAAGCGCGAGCTGGAGGATTACCTTGATTTAGCCTACGAGTTCGAGGAGAAGCTCTACACAAACATCCCCTACTACGAGGACTCGCGCTTCCAGGGCTTCCTGAGCCAGGTGAAGACCGCTAAAGTCCTCCTCGACTGGATAAACGAGGTTCCTGAGACAAGGATATACGAGACCTACAACATAGACCCCGGCGACCTCTACAGGATTTTAGAGTTGGCGGACTGGCTTATGTACGCGCTCATCGAGCTCTACCGCCTTTTCGAGCCGAAGGAAGACGTCCTGAACTATCTGAGGGATCTGCACCTACGCCTGAGGCACGGAGTCAGGGAAGAGCTCCTCGAGCTCGTCAGACTGCCCAACATCGGAAGAAAGAGGGCGAGAGCACTTTACAACGCCGGCTTCAGAACCCCGGAGGACATAATGCGCGCGAAGGTCAAGGACCTGCTTGAGGTGGAGGGCATAGGTATTAAGGTCGTGGAAGGCTTGTTCAAGCACTTTGGCGTCGAGATGCCCGGAAAGGTCAAGGACGCTGGAAAGAAGGCTGAGCGCAAAAAGAAGGGAACACTGGACGCGTTCCTTAAGTAGGGACTAACTTTTTAAATCCCCATATTTTATTCGGGCGTGGGCACTATGATCATCATCGTGACTGGAATGCCCGGTTCTGGAAAGAGCAAAATCGTAAAGGAGTTCGAAAGAAGGGGCTTTCCCAGCGTTTCTATGGGCGATATCGTAAGGGAGGAGACCGTAAAGAGGGGTCTCGAGCTGACCAAAGAGAACGTGGCCAAGGTAAGCATTCGCCTGAGACAGGAGCTCGGCCAAAACGCCGTTGCAAAGCTGGCTGTGGAGAAAGTCAGAGCCTTACTAAAAAACAGTGGTGTGGCGGTCATAGACGGCGTCCGATCGCTCGACGAGGTGGGGACTTTCAGAGGGGCCTTTCCTGATGAGCGAATAGTGATTGTAGCGGTTCACACCCCACCAAAACAGCGCTTCGAGAGGCTGAGAGCCAGGGGAAGACATGACGATCCAAAAACCTGGGAAGACTTCGAGGAAAGGGACTGGAAAGAGCTGCGCTTCGGAATTGGTGGTGTTATAGCGATGGCAGACTACATGATCATCAACGACGGCTCACGGGAAGAGTACGAGAAAAAAGTGGGAGAAATCGTCGAACTCATCCTAACATCGAATCCAGGAAGAGCATGACGTAGAAGCCGGCGAAGAAGCCGAGTGTTACGAGGGTCTCGTTCTTTTCTCCCCTGTATATCTCAGGTATCATCTCCTTGACGGTGACGTAGAGCATTGCCCCTCCTGCCATCCCGAGGCCGTACGGCAGGAGCCAGCTGAAGAGCGTGAAGAAGTAGGCTCCAACGAGAACCATCACCATCTCAGCGACACCACTGAGAACGCCCATCAAAATCGGCTGGAGGCGCTTCTTCTGAATGGCCGCCAGCGGTAGGGAAACTACCGTTCCCTCTGGAAAGTCCTGTATGCCAATCGCTATCGTCGTGACGAGGCCGACCTCCAGGTTGTAGACGAGAGACGTGCCAACGGCTAGCCCCTCCGGGAGGTTGTGAATTATGACCGCTATCACCAAAAGCCAGACCTTTCTGAGGCGCTCCGTCATCGACTTCGGCCCCTCGTAGCCCCTGACGAGGTGCTCGTGGGGCAAAAGGCGATCTATTGCATAGATAAGGAGAACACCGAGGGCTATCCCTATTCCAGCCGGAGAGAAAGAACCAGTATCCTCTATCGCGGGGAGGATGAGCGAGGTGAAAGAGGCGACTATCATAACCCCCGCGGCGAAGCTCAGCGAAAAGTCAACGCCATCCTCCGGGAGGCTTTTGGCGAAGATGGCAACCAGAGCGCCGAGAGAGGTCATCATGGCAACGAATAGACCGGCGTAGAAGGCTACCCACATGGTACTGCCGTTTGAGAGGTTGAGTATCCACTCAGCGAGGTTCGTGATGAAGTTCTCTAACACTGTTAGGCCACCCTAATTATGTGGGCGGTTGAGTTTATAAGGTTTCTTCCGACCTTAGTCCGGTGGGAAAGATGGAGCTCTTCGAGGAAGTTGAAGTTGAGGCTTACGTTTACCCGACCGAGGACATCGAGAAGGTAAAGAAGGCCATGCTGAACCTGATTCCAGATTTGGAGTTCGAGGCCTTTGATGAGGGGGACTACATAATCCTAACCGGGAAGACGAGGAGCAGGAAGGCCTTAAGCAGGCTCTACGAGCTTTTCAGAGGGCAGGCCATACTCGACACGGCGAGGAGCTTCCTTGAGGAAGGCTACTTCGGAGAGGAGATAATAATCAAGGTTAACAAGCAGGCCGCCTACGCTGGCGTCGTGAACTTCAACGAGGAGAGCCCACTCGGGCCCATAACCATCATCATCAGAACAAAAAACCCAAAGAAGCTCATGAAGTGGCTCGCCCCGAGGACGAAGGACGGGGTTCCGATAGAATAAGGGAAAGAAGGGCTAGCCCCTCTTCTTCCCCCAGCTTATTTTGGCGGTTAATATCCTCTCCCCTGAGAAGACGCGGGCGGTCAGGTAGAGTGTCACTGCCGCTATGACGGCCAGGTACGCGATGCTATGGCCGAGGGAGGTGTAGTCTCCCCCGAGCACGTAGCGGTAGCTCAGTATGGGGTGGGTGAATGGAACGGCCATCAGGGCGTAGCGGGCGAACGTCGGGAGCTCGGATATGTCCGTGAACATCAGTATGAAAGCTGGGAAGGCGAGGGGCAGTATTACCGAGCTGACGACCGTATTCGCACTCTGCACGTCCTCTGCAAAGACCGCCAGGAGCATCGCAAGGGAAAGGGCGAAGACTATGGTGAGGAACACCACGACCGCAAATAGCACCATCCCGGTCGGGGTCGTCTGAAGGCCCAGGTCCTGGAGAGTGACCCCCGTTTCCACCATGAAGGTCCCCATGTAACTCCTGAGGCCGACCATGTAGGCCAAGGCTGCTATCAGGCCCATCACAGCAGTCCCGCTTATCTTTGAAGCCACTATGGTCGTTCTTTTTACCGGGAGCGTGAGGAGCGTCTCAAGGGTTTTGTTTTCCTTTTCGGCCGCAACAGCTCCTGCAGCCATCTGGGCCGTTATCGTGACCATCAGGAAAATTATCAGGGGCAGGCTGTATGCCTGGGAAGCCAGGACCCCGGAAACGAGCGAAGGGGACACAGGGACTATCCTTCCCTTTATCACGGACATGCTGGTGACCGATATCGGGTGAAGCACCGCCTCAGGATTCTTGACACCCAGGGCCTCTATCTTTATTCTGGCTATCTGCTCCGAGAGCACTCCGACCACGGCGTTTATCCTGCTTTCGCTCACGCTCTCCCTTATCCCAGTCCCTACTGACCGGAAGATGCCGTAGATCTGGAGGGTGGCAATGGTGTTGCCCTCTATGCTCTGGCTGAAGTTGCGCGGTATAACCACCAGGACGTTCTGCCCTTCTTCCGAGGCCTTTTCAAGCGCCTCTTCAATAGACCCGGCCTCCAAAACCGTAACGGACACGTTTGGAGTCACTTCCAATGCCTTTATGAGAACTTCCCCATAATTGCCCTCATCGAGGTTAATAACGGCCACCTGCGTCTCTTCCTGGGCCTGCTGGAGGCCGGTCTGAATCATCTTGCCCATTGCAGGGTAGATTATCAGGGGAACGATCACAAGCCCAAAGAGAAGCTTCTTGTCCCTTATCAGGTTCATTATTTCCTTCCTCGCGAGAACCCAGAAGTCACTCATAGGGCACCACCCCTCTTTTCAAAACCCACCACCCTCATGAAGACTTCCTCCAGGTTTTCGGCGTCGTACTTCTCCTTGAGCTCCCTCGGAGTCCCGCTCTCAACGATGAGGCCTTCGTTGATGAGGGCAACGCGATCGCAGAGGAACTCGACCTCAAGCATGTTGTGGCTCGAAACAAGAAACGTGACGCCCTCCTCCCTGGAAAAGTGCTTTATAGTTTTTCTTATCTCGTAGGCGTTGACTATGTCAAGGCCGCTTGCCGGCTCATCCAGAATGGCCAGCTTCGGCCTCACCATGAGCGCCCTCGCGAGGAGAAGCTTTCTCGTCATTCCCTTCGAGTAGGTTGCGACCTTGTCCCTCAGCCTCTCCCCGAGCCCGCTCAGTTCGATCCCGAGTTTTAGCATATCCTCCGCCTTCTCCTCGTCCTTGGCGTAGAGCCTGGCCATGAAGCTCAGATACTCAAGCCCTGTGAGGTTTTTGTACGCCCCAGCCTCTTCCGGCAGGTAGCTTATCAGCTTCCTGACCTCCTCGGCATCTTCCACGACATCGTATCCGGAGACCTCCGCCTTTCCTCCTGTGGGCCTTAGTAGTGTTGCGAGAATCTTCAGCGTCGTGCTCTTTCCGGCCCCGTTCGGCCCAATTAACCCGAAGATTTCGCCCTCGTTGATGGAGAAACTTATCCCCTTGAGGGCCTTCACCTTTCCGTAGTCTTTCTCAAGGTTCTGGACTTCAACCATCGGCATCTCTCATACCCCCGACCTTGTAAAGGACCAATCCAAAGGTGGCGAGCATAACTCCAAAAAGGAGAACCGCGCGAAGACCGGAGTATCCTCCGATAAATGCTACTCCAAGACCACTTGCAACGCTTATCCGGCCGTTTTTAGCGTGGCTGTTTTTGAAGTCGTGCTTTAGAGCGAGGAGCACCGATCCGACCATCACCAAACCGAACTCAAGGGCCAGGAAAAAGGGGTTGATGCCACTGGTTACTTTTCCCCCGGGAACAGTTATGCAAGCTATTCTGTCCACAGGCGGGCGAAGAAACGCGAGCACGATGCCGCCAGTGTAGAGAAGTGCCCCGGGAATCCGCTCATCGGCATTCATCGTTCTCACCTTCATAGATGAATATGTCTTCTATTCTAACATTGAAAAACCTTGCCATCTTAAAGGCCAGCCTGAGGGAAGGGTCATAGCGCCCCTTCTCTATCGCTATTATCGTCTGCCTTGTAACACCCAGTGCTTTTGCAAGCTCCTCCTGAGTGAGGCCCCTCTCTTCTCTCAGCTCGCGGAGACGGTTCTTCATGGCGACACCTCACATCTTCCTTGCATAATAAGCTCCAAAGTTCTCAAAGCTGTCAATTTGTCTAGCTCCAATGCTCTTTCGTCGGGAGGAATGCCTATGTCCTTTAGGATAGTCTTTGCAATGAATATACCCAAAAGGAGGCCACATACTAGGAACAATGCTGAGATAATTAGAATCTCGTTCATTCACATCACCCGGGAGTAGTAATACCTCAAGGAGGCATGACCAAAAATTGCGACTACATAAATTAGTGCAAGAATTTTGGATGCGTCAAGAGTTTCGAATTTCTCTGAGGCAAGGAGGCCCACAAGCAGCATCATCTGGACGATTATGAGAATCTTCTCGGAGGCAATTTGGTTTATTCTCCTTCCACGCTCATCCTTCATTTGGCCTGTTTCCTTCATAAAGCGCCAAAACATAAACCAGTAGATTCCTGTAACAGCTGCTATAAACAGGAAAAGAAGTCCACTCCCCATCTAAATCACCCTCTCGTAGTGAGCCTTTGCAAAGATTGGAAGCAGTGCATAGACAAACATAAACAGGCCACTCACGATGGAGGCGCTTTTCCAGAAGGGATTGCTCTGGGAGATTATGCTCGTCGAGACGAAGGTGAGCGCTATCGTGAAGCCAAGGACGCGCATCGTCAGTGCGTAGCTCTTCTCCTCTATCAGTCGAAGCCTCTCGTCAGTGATCATCTCCCCAATACTCTCGAGATATCTCTGGTATGCCGTCGCGACTATAGCACCAAGGAGCAGGCTGGAGACGCCAAGGAGCACACTCCCGGCGTTTGAAGCGAAAATGAAGAGGCCTATAAGGGCCACGAACATTATCCCCCACCCGAACCAGTACTTTGCTTTCATTCACATCACCCTCGAATAGTGGCGTTTTAATGAAACCTTCAGGGCTGAGATTAAAACCATCAAGCCAAGGGAGAGATAATAGGCACTCCTTAACCCCGGATCCCTCTCGGAAAATATGGAGAGCCCAACCACGAGGAAAGCTATGACGAGTATCAAGACCTGCAGCGTCCTCTTTGAGGCCATTTCCTCTATACGGAGAGTCCTCTCATCACTCAGAACCTCCCCACGTCCCCTGAGCCACTCCGAATAAAGGAGCATTACACCTATCGCCCCGGCCAGAACTCCGAAGGCAAGTGGTGCATTCCCCATCCAGAGGGCCACGGCCAGCAGTGAGGCAGTCGTGGCCGGAATCACGTATCCAATGAGTTTCCACCTTTCCACAGCTACCACCATGTAAGGTTTCCTTTACGTAAAGCTTCCTTTACATCCTTATAAACTTTGCTCCTCAAAGTTTTTAAAGCGGGGGTGACAACTCAAAACCGCGCGGGGGTAGCCGAGCCTGGTCAAAGGCGCGGGATTTAGGGTCCCGTCCCGTAGGGGTTCCGGGGTTCAAATCCCCGCCCCCGCACCATTCTAACAAACTTCGCCTGCGCGACGTTGAAGCGAAGCTCCAACGCACGGGACGACAGTCCCGTTGAGTTTGATCAAGGTTGGTGGTTCTTTTTGACAGCGCTAACCGCAAGGGGATTCCTTTTTACGAGCTGTTTTAGATTTGAATTCCCTAATTATAGCCCTTTCTCAGGGAGTTCTCCTCCCTTGACGCCCTTTGGGCGTCGGTTATGATTGAACTCGTAATTAAAAAGCAGGTTAATATGTGGAATTCAAGATTCACTCCAGCTCTTTTCACTGGAATTCTTCTCAAATTGCCGGTTTGAGAGGAACCACGAACTTTTGGTGAAGCTTTTTCCAAAAGCTTCAGCGCTGGCGGAAGATGAGGTGCTTCTTCTAAAGATTCAAATTCTGAAAGGGTTTTTACTCGCTTGCTCCCTTGGTGAGTGTTTCACTCCCTAAAGCGCGCCCTTAGGGCGCTGATTAAAGTTGAAACTGCTTAAAGAGTGTGGTTTAATGTTAAACCCCTTAAAACTTGCTCTTGGACAGGGCACGACTGGTCTTTTGCTCTTTTCTTCAGAAGGGCACTCTTTGATCAAACTTTACTCTGCAAAGTTTGTTTGCCGAGCAAAAGTTTCATCAAAGTTCGTAGCTCTTTCTAGGAAGTCAAATTCTTAGTGGTTTTCCTCTTGAATAGCTGTTTTGGATGAGGAGACTTTTTTGAATTGCTTCACGAGAGGGGTTTTAACTTTAAAATCGACGCCCGCAGGGCGTCAAAGGAAATAAACCCTTGCCAATGGCTCACTTGAATGTTCCCTCATTTTGGGAGTGAACTGTGAGAGGATAAAACCTACAGCACGCCTTCTCAAAGAGGAGCTACGAACTTTTGGTGAAGCTTTTTCAAAAAGCTTCAGCGCTGCTTTCACTGTCGTTCAAGCGTCCTTACGGATGGCGGAAAGATTGCGTGCTTTTTCTGAGAATGCTGATTTCCATGGGGGTTGTTCATCAATTACTAGCTCTTAAGGGCTTGCTTTCTTCACAGCGTCCTTTGAATGCCAGAATAAAGCGCAAACCTGCCTGAAAGGCCACCTTTAGGATTAAACCCCTTTCCAGTGAGTTACGAAAAGAGTGCACGCTCGGTTTTCGGTGTTCTTACGAGAAAGGAACCCTTTGATCAAACTTTGTGTTGCAAAGTTTGCTTGGTCAAGCTTTTTCTAAAAGATTCCTCCCAACCTGCCGGGGGCATACTTCCCCCACAATCCAGATAATCAGCCGCCCATCTTCAGCTCCGTTCTGACGTCTTCGTCCATGAGGGCTACCAGTATGAGCGCCGAGAGGAGGGTCAGTGTGAACGCGGGCAGAGAGAGCCCCACCATGATCCAGAGGAGCCCGAAGAGCATGTCCAGAAGCGCTATATACGGGGAGATGTCCACGATTGTCTCGTGCCCTCTGTAAATGCTGGCCGCAAAGATGAGGTGGATGGTTCCGATAACCCCGTATCCGGCGATGTCCGAGAGGTCACCGCCGAGTAGCCCGATGCCGTAGAAGAAGAGGGAGAGTAGTAAGAAAAAGGAAACAATGGCGGGTTTAGGCCGCATCTCCAAGCTCCTCCACGGGGAGCTTCATCCTCGACGACGCCAGCAGGAGAACTATGCCGAGCAGGGCCATGCCAAGGTATATGGTTACTCCCGTGGAGACACCGTGGACGAGGACGAACATGACGTTCGGAGCGACTGCGTTGGCTGAGTTCGAGATTAAACCAAGGGCAAAGCTTGCCTCTGGGTAAATTTCCTTTGGATAGGCCGCTGGAGCCGTCGTCCAGAATGCCGGGCCAGTTCCCTGTACTATTCCGGTTATCGCGAGGCCGAGGAGGGCAAGGGTGTAGTCGTTGGCCGATATGCCCTTCCAGAGGATGAAGAGACCCAGGAATGTGAGGGCGTAGGAGGTCGTCATGACGCTGACTATCGCCTTGAAGAGGCCCCTGTTGCTGGTGTTCTTGAGGGAGAGGCGGTAGCCGAGGTAGCCCATGATTATCGACCAGACACCCATCGAGACCTCGAGGGTCATGACGAGGTTGGCGAGCTGAGCGTCGCTGAAGTCCACGTTGTGGAGTGTGAAGGAGCCAAGGGTAAATACTATCCAGAGGGCCGGGAAGAACGTGAAGCCGAAGACCCACGTGAAGGGCATCTTCCAGACGTTGGCCCCCTTAGCAGAGTGCTTCTCCTTGGGTATCTCGAAGTCCTCAACGAAGAACCACCAGAGGGCGAGCATTATGAACATGACGATCGCCGAGAGGAGGAAAGCAACTTCAACGGCCTTCCAGCCTGCGTAAGAGTGGGAAGCCCACTTGGCAAGGTTTATACCGTAGATCCCGCCCCAGAAAATTCCGGAGAGGACTATACCCTTGGCAAAGGGCCTCTCGGCCAGGAAGAGTCTTGCAATCTGGTTGCTGAAGACCGCGACTAGCGCGACTATGAAGCCCTGGAAGAACCTCAGGGCGACGATTCCCCACCAGTTGGGCATGAAGGGAATCAGGAACTGCGGTATAGCTGCGAAGCTGACTATTAAAGCTACGCTCCTCTTAAAGGAGCCTTTGAAAAGGCTCGTCCCGCCGAGGAGGAATGCCACGAAGAGACCGACGACGTAGGCGGTCTGCTGGTAGCTCATCATGGCCTCCGTTATGCCGTAGTGCGCTATAACAACGTCCTTGAACTTTTCGAGCATGTGCATGGTTCCAAAACCAGAGGCGACAACAAGGGTGTTCATTATAACCGTCAGCCATTTCCTGTCCATTTAACCCCCTCCTGTCTAAATCTTTCCAAGCAGCATCAGGACTCCGAAGAGTATGAAGAGGACCCCCGCCCCCTTGTGGACCAGATCAATGGGGAGGACGTCCCCAAGCTTGTCTCCAAGGATGGCCCCTAACAGGTTAACCGCCGCGAGGCCGAGAACAGCCCCGGTAAAGGCAGTCTTCCAGCCGTACTTTGAGGCAAAGGCTATGGTCGCGAGCTGGGTCTTGTCCCCGAGCTCTGCCAAGAAAATGGCAAAAAAGATGGCGAGGATGCCGTCCATCGTGTTTCCACCTTTAGAGCTTTGAAAGGGCCTCGTTCATCCTCTCCATGGCCTCGATGAGCTTCTCCTTCTCGGTCGCGTAGCTTATCCTGACCCAGCCCTCTCCCTGCTTTCCAAAGGCCGTTCCCGGGATTACAACGACCCCTGCATTTTCGAGGAGCCAGTTGGCGAAATCTTCACTCGTCATGTCAAGTTCGGGGTCAATCTTGGCCCAGATGTAGAATGCACCCTTGGGCTTGAAGGGCGTTATGTGCGGCATCTTGTGGAGGTGGTGCAGGACGAGCTTTCTCCTCTCCGCATACGTCTGGCGCATGGTTTCGAGGGCGTCCCAGCTGCGCTTGTCCCTGAGGGCGGTGATTCCGGCTATCTGGATAAATGAGGTGACGTTTCCGATGACGTAGGCATGGAGCTTTATCATGTCCTTAATAACCTGCGTTGGGGCTATGGTGAAGCCGAGACGCCAGCCGGTCATTGCGAAGGTCTTTGAGAAGGAGTTCGCCAGAATCGTGTTGTCCGGGGCGTACTTTATCATCGGGTAGTGCTTGGCCCCCTCGTAGAGGAAGTGCTCGTAGGGCTCGTCGCTCAGGATGTAGAGGTTGTAGTCCTCCGCTATGTCGGCTATCGCCTTCACGGTCTTCTTCTTGAGGACGGCTCCGGTGGGGTTGTTTGGATAGTTTATGACGAGCATTCTGGTCCTCTTGGTTATCGCCTCGACCAGCTCGTCCGGGTCGATCTGGAACTCGTTCTCCTCGCGGAGGGGGATCCTGATTATGCCTGCCTCGGCTATCTTCGCGTCCTCAACGTAGCAGACGAACGCTGGATCGGGGATGATAACATCATCGTCCTGCTCGAGAAGGGTCTGGAAAGCCAGATAAGTTGCCTCGTAAGCGCCGGCAGTGACGATTATGTCATTGGGAGAGACGTCAACCTTGTAGTGGGTCTTGTAGTATTCTGCTATAGCTTCGCGGAACTCGGGAATGCCCGCGTTGGGCGTGTAGTGGGTGTAGCCCTCATCTATCGCCCTCTTGGCGGCCTCCTTTATCACCTCGGGGGTGTCAAAATCTGGCTCGCCAATTCCGAGGGAGATAACGTCATCCATCTTTTTTGCCTTTTCGAAGAGCTCCCTTATCTTCGAGCGCTGGATGAGGTTTATCCTGCCTGCGAGGAAGTATTTGCGTTTTTTATATTTCATGAGGGCATCACCTCAAGCAATCCGAGAATGATAGGGGGATTTTATAAATCTATCCACCATAAAGGGCATAAATGGGCATTAAGGGCCTACAAAACTTCGACCAAGGCCGCTTTTTCAAAAAAAGTTTTCAGCTTATCCCTTTCGCAGCCGGTCAGCGGCAGTTCCTCAAACCCGAGTTCCTGAAGGAGCGCTTCCGCTTTCCCGCGATCTCCGAAGACCACCAGGTAGTTCTCTCCGTTCCTGATCCCCCTTTCGGCTATCGCGTCCTTGATCTGGAGGGTTCCAGCCAGCCTGAGAAGTAATTCGCCCCCGAGAGTTCTCGCATGGTTGGTCCCTCTCTCAAACGAGCGGAGGGCTAAAATCGCCGCAAAGGCCACTTCCTCCCAGCATTCTGCTCGAACTATCTGGAAATCTCCCTTTATCCTTGGTATAATTGTTTCGGCGTTTTTTATAGATACCTTTGCAATGTGGAGATTTGGGGTTATCTCTTCCATCCGGCCACCCTGGAAAGGGTGGAATTTCTGGCGTTAAAACTCTTTCTGAGCCGTTCGGCCGGCCAAATTTTTATATTTTTTGTGAATTCAAAATTTTTCAAAAAATTTTTGGAAATCATAATATGTTAATAATATTAAGCGAGCGCAAAGTATTTAACTAATTAAATCACTATCTATTCCAGCGGCTTGCTGAACTGGGTGGTGCAGGAATGGCCAAGATGCGTATCATCAGTGTACAGCTCCCCCAGGGGCTTATTAACGCCATGGATCAGCTCGTTAGGAAGGGTGTTTACCCCAACAGGAGCGAGATAATCAGGGAAGCAATACGCGAGCTTTTGAAGAAGGAGCTCTACCAGCTCGAGACCGAGGAGCGTTCCACTCCCGATTACGTACTGAAATAAGCCGCTTGAATCAGCCGCTTTAATCACAATCATGACCTGATAGACTGAGGGGGTTGGGGCAGATGGTGTTTAAACTGCTCGAACAGGCGGGAATCAAACTCGACCTAGACGACGATGCTAAGACCAAGAACTTTGAAGGGTTTTCGGACGAGAACCTCGAGGATTTGATAAGGATCGTTATAGTTGGCGTTGGTGGTTCTGGAAACAACACCATAACCAGGCTCTTTGAGCTTGGCGTTCAGGGTGCCGAGCTTATAGCCATGAACACCGATGCTCAGCACCTTGCCAGGACGAAGGCGCACAAGAAGCTCCTCCTTGGAAAGGAGATAACCCAGGGTAAGGGTTCAGGTGGAAACCCTGAAGTGGGTTACCGCGCCGCCGAGGCGAGCGCCCACGAGATCGCTGAGACAATAGGTGACGCCGATCTTGTTTTCATCACCGCTGGTATGGGCAACGGCACCGGTACGGGCGCCGCGCCGGTTGTGGCGAAGGTGATAAAGGAGCGCGCCAGGCACAACGGCCGCTTTAGGGAGCCGCTCGTCGTTAGCGTCGTGACCTACCCGTTCAAGAACGAGGGTAAGGTAAGGATTGAGAAGGCCAAGGCGGGCATAAAGGCCCTCATGTACTACTCGGACACCGTCATAATAATTGAGAACGACAAGCTCCTCAAGCTCGTTCCAAAGCTTCCGATAAACGCCGCCTTCCGCTTCGCCGACGAGATAATAGCCAGGATGGTTAAGGGCATAACTGAGACCATAAAGCTCCCGTCGATGGTCAACATCGACTTCGCAGACGTTTACAGCGTCATGCACAACGGTGGGGCTGCACTCATCGGAATCGGTGAGAGCGATTCCAGCAACAGGGCCGTCGATGCCGTCAAGAACGCCCTTGAGAACAAGATGCTTGAAGTCGAGTATGGTAGTGGTGATAAAGCCCTCGTTCACTTCACCGTCGGACCGGACGTCAGCATTGGAGAGATAAACGATGCCATGAACATCGTCTACGAGAAGCTCGGTGAGAAGAGCGAGATCAAGTGGGGAGCGAGGATCGACGAGGACATGGGTAAGGTCGTCCGCGCTATGGTCATCATGACCGGCGTCAAGAGCCCGCACATCCTCGGCGGGGAGCACGCCCTCCAGGTCGGCTCGTCAATAAAGGACAACATAATAACGGCCGAGCCTGTGAGGCCCTTCAAGTCAGCGAACGACGATTACGACAGGATATTCAACACGATATCCGGTAGGTCAGAGAAGAAGGGCAAGGAGCTCCCGCCCTACGCTAAGAGAGTTCTGGACGACTTCCTGGACATAGCCTGACCCTTTCGTTTATCATTTAGTTAGGTGATTCTATGGCAGTGGTCATTAGCGTGGCCAATCAGAAGGGTGGCGTCGGGAAGACCACCCTGACAATGAACCTCGCCTACGCGCTCGCGGATATGGGCAGGAAGGTTCTCTTGGTGGACATAGACCCGCAGTTCAACCTGACCTTTGGGCTCGTAGGCATGGACGTCCTCCAGTACGGCGACAGGAACGTCGGAACGCTCATGACGAGGGACAGCGACATAGAGGAGACGATAGTTAAGGTGCGCGAGAACATCGACCTCATACCGAGCCACCTAAACCTCTCCGCCAAGGAAATCGAGATAATCAACACCTACAACCGCGAGAGAAGGCTTGAGAAGGCCCTCACCCCAATCCTGCCGGACTACGACTACGTTTTCATAGACAACCCGCCCAGCATGGGCATCTTCCTGGTCAACTCTCTGACCGCTTCCGACTACGTCCTCATTCCACTCGAACTCAGCTACTTCGGCGTCATCGGAATGCAGCTCATGTTCAACCTCATGCGCATGATCCGCGAGGAGACCAACGAGAACCTCAAGCTCCTCGGACTGGTCCCCAACAAGTTCACCCGCCAGACAAAGGTTCCGAAGATGCGTCTCAAGGAGCTGAAGGAGACCTACCCGGACGCGCCGATACTGACGACGATTCCGAAGGCGATAGCCCTTGAGAAGGCCCAGAGTCAGGGCGTTAGCATATTCGAGTTCGAGGGTGACGGCAGGGCCGCCAAGGCCTTTGCAAAGCTCGCGAGAGAGGTGGTCGAAATTGTCGAAGGATAAAATTCCCAAGCTTTTTGAAGGTTCCGTTAATGAGCTCACGAAGCCCTCAAAGCCCAAGAAGGAAGAAAAAGCTCTCAAATCGAAGGATCTGAAGAAGGAGAAGATGCAGAAGACCCTCTACATAAGCAGGGACATGAACAAGAAGCTCATTGAGCTATATGCGGATGAAGGCAGGAGACAGAGCGCTATAGTTGAGGACGCCGTCAACCTCTACTACTACCTGAAGCTTGCACTCGGCGAGAAGAAGTTCAATGAGCTCCTGAGTGCCGTCAAACGGGAAGACCCCGACTTCCTGAGGGATTACATGGAGAAGTTCAAGCTCTGACGCTGATGGTGGTCAAATCAGACCTTCAAATCCGAGATTAAATAAGCGCTCAAATAACGCCCCAACCCCCGATTATTGGGCATTTGCCCTCCAATAAGCCGGAGTAATAAGGGCTGCAATCAGGCTTTCAAATCACTCGCAGTACGTCTCGACTATCCTCTGTATTATCTTGCTCGTCTTGGCCCTGTCGCTCCTGTAGAGGTACGGTATGCGTATCACCTCTGCGTTTATCCCGTGCTTTCTCAGGTCTTCCTTGAGCCTCTCGCAGTTGAAGGACTGATCCGGCCCGACCGCGATTATGTCCGGATCGATCCTCTTCACGAGTTCGTAGTCTATCGCCCCGGGACTGCCGATGTAGACCTCGTCCACCATCTTGAGGGCCTTCAGCAGCTCGGCCCTGTCCTCCGCGGTGTTCACGGGCTCTCTGCGCTTCCTCTTTCTGACGGTCTCGTCGTGGGCGACTATCACCACCAGCTCGTCTCCCAGAGCCTTCGCCTGGCTCAAAAAGTGGACGTGGCCGACGTGGAGGAGGTCAAAAACACCTCCCGTGAGGACGCGGACCTTTCTCTTCCCCTCGTTTTCATCTCCCATCTCAGCCCACCGTGAGCTCCCATATCTTGTCCTTGGCGTGGTGGATGTTCTTCACTGCCTTGCCCTTGGGCTTCTCCTTCATAGTCTTGCCGTCCATGAGTGCTATTCCTATTGCGAGGGGCCTCCCGTAGTCCTCCTCGACTACAAATACGAAGTCCCCCTCTCTGATGTTCTCGTCGGCGTCGGTTATCCCTGCCGCCATGACGTCGGCGCCCTTGATGATGAATGGGACGGCACCGGCATCGACCACAACCCTCCTCGGCCACTTCCTTAAATCATCCTCGTTGGACAGCTCGTAGAGCGCTATGACCAGCGGGAAGACGAGTTCCTTCCGCCTGATGAAGAAAGGCCTCCCGTTGACGAGGATTACCTCCGTCGTCTTATCGAACTCCGCCAGTTCAACGCGGTCCTTCTTGTTCAGCATCTTCTTGGCTATCTCCTCGCCGAAGATCTCGGTCATCTCGCGGATTATCTCCTTAACTTCTTTCTTGCTGAGGGGGTGCTTGACCTTCAGCTCCATGCTTCCACCTCCTCGAAAATCCTCCTCGCGCTCTCCCTCGGGTTTTCACTCTGGTAGATGGCCCTTCCCACGATGATGTAGTCGGCTCCGGCCTTTAAAACCTCGCTCGCCGTCCCGCCCTGGGCGCCAACGCCGGGGGTTATCACCTTAATCCCTGGCTTGAGCTTCGAGCGGATGTAACTCACGCGCTCCGGCCTCGTTGCCGGCGCAATAACCCCAAACGGCCCAAGCTCGTTGGCCATCTCGATGAGCTTATCCGTTACGGGCTGAATGAACTCCTTCGCCCCGGGATGGCTCATCTCGACGACGATTATCGTCTTCCCGAGTTCCATCACCGCTTTAACGCTGTCCCTCCCGACGAAGCCGTGGGCTATGACGTAGTCCGCCCCTGCCTCAAAAACCTTCTTTGCTATCAGCCTGTTCGTGTTCGGTATATCAGCGAGCTTCAAATCGGCTATGATTGGCAGTCCGGTCACCTGCTTAAGCTCGGTGATTATCTTAAGGCCCGAGCCGATTATCAGTGGCCAGTTGACCTTGATGGCCCAGAGGTAGTCAGCTGTGCACTCCGCTATCTCAAGGGCCCTCTCGCGTTCGTAGACGTCCAAAGCTAGAATAAGCCTGCTCACGCTTTCACCTCACGAGGGAGATTATCTCCTCCGGAATGCACTCCCCTTTCAGGGTCAACGCCACGTGGTAGGCGCTCTTCATGGCGTCCGCTTCCTTCTCCGCCCAGGTCACCACAACCATATCCCCATCTTCCGGCTTGGACCTCTCCTCCAGCTCCTCCGCGATTTCTGGCATGGTCTCCCGCAGGGGCCTGCCGTCCTCCGGGAAGACTATCTCCCCGTTTCTGACCACGAGTATCATAGCTCCCTTCGCGTGGAACCTTATCGCCTCATCGCGGAGCTCTATGCTCTTGAACTCGGGGGGATTTCTAACCACCAGGGCGTACGCTGGATAGCCATCGATTTTGCCGGCAGGCTTTGCTCCTGAGAAGCAGGACTCAATCCTCTCCACGAGTTCCTGTCCGTTTTCGTTGAGCGAGTGACCGCGCTGGGTTGATGATATAGCTCCGAGCTGGGACAGCTTCCTCAGAAGGGTCCTGACGCTCCCCTCGCCGAGTTCAAGAACCTCGGAGACCGTCTTCCTCCCAACCGGTTCTTGGAGCATGAAAAGAACCGCGACCGCATCTTCAAGCGTGAATTCCGGATAGGCTCCCCTCTTCCAGCTCATCGGCTTCCCTCCGGGAAAAGTTGGGAAAAGGGATTAAAAGGTTTGTTGGAAAAGAAGAGTCAGAGCCACCTTGGCTTGAGGCCGGCCCAGGTGCGCATCTTCTCGTGGGCTATGATGCGCGGTATGTTGCCCCTCTCCTTCGGTCCGGGGTTCTTCATGTAGAAGGCGTTGACCTCGTAAACGGTTCCGAACTCCTTCTTGTCAACGGCTATCTTTCCGAGCCTGACGAGGTCGACGAGGAGACCAGCCAGAGCCGGGCTGTCGTTTATCCTACCGGTGATGACAAGCTCATCGTGGGCGCCGTTGAAGCTGACGTACTCGATGTGCATCGCTATAAACTTCTTGTCGCCGAGGGGCTCAAGGAAGCCGGTCGGCTTGATGTAGTGCGGGGCGTCGTAGCCGAGGAGGTCCTTAACGACCGAGCTCTTGGTGAACTCCTTGCTCTTGTTGCGCTCTTTGTCGGTTAGCGCTAGGAAGTCGTTGTTTCCACCTATGTTGAACTGCGCTATATCCAGAACGTACCTGTTCCTCTGGGCGAGGTGGCTGAGAACGTCGGCGGTGAGCGGTGTTGCACCGGTTGCTCCATCGTCACCGAAGATAACGAGGTTGCTCTCCTTGGCGAGCTCGACGAACGCCGGGTCGTTGGCTATGAGGGTCGGGATGGCGTTTACAAAGGCCGCTCCTCCAGCCTCCTTGGCGTACTTGGCAGCCGCGTAGACGTAGACCTGTGTGGCAGTGAGCCTGTCCTTGTTGTTCTCCTCGATTGCCTTCTCAAGCTCCTCCCTGCTCTCGAAGGGGACAAAAGCCTCAGTGGTGCAGACGTTGACGAAGACGTCGGGCTTGAGCTCCTTCCACTCGCTCACGAGGTGGTCAACGGCCTCCTTGAGGGTCATCTCGTCGTCGAGGCCAGTAGCTTCAATCGGGAGGTTTCTGAGGCTTCCAAGGTGGACGCCCTTCCTGACGGTTATCCCCTTGAGGCTCTCCGGAGCCTCCGGGTCGTAGGATCTGACGACCTCGTAGAGGTCCTTTCCAACCTTGCTCGCGTCGACGTCGTAGGAGCCGACTATCTCTATGTCCTTGATTTTAATTGGCAACTCGTCGGCAAGCGGAACACCGTAGGGCTCCATCTTCCCTGCCTTTATCTTCTCAAGTCCGCTCGCAAAAATGCTGGCAACGTAGCCCTGGCCGAGTATGACAACCCTAACCATTTTCCTCCACCTCCTTTGTTGGTGTAGGATATTTTACAGCAGTTAAATAGTTTTCGCTCACGAAACTTTTCTGGAGACGAAATAGAGGGTCAGGGCAACCCTCAGGTTCGTCAGAATTGCAAGTATGGCAAACAGTGCTTTTATTGAAACGGGAATGGGATACAGCAGGAAGAGCATCGTGAGGAAGACCCTTTCATCCCTCTTACCGGGCAGTTTTCTGAGGGAGGGCACTTCAGCGTAGGCGTCCCTGCAGAAGGCCCCCTTGAAGCGCTCAGTCGAGTAGCTGACCATCACCGCGCCGAGGAGAGCGAAGAGGGCGATGAGGTACCATAAAGGCTCACTAAGCGTCGAGTAAGCCAGAAGCGCCAGGAAGGTCCCGTCAACGTAGCGGTCGAGGATTGAGTCTATATAACCGCCCAGTCTGCTCGTCCTCAGCTGGGCCCTTGCTATCTCCCCGTCAACGCCATCTAAGATAGAGCTAAGCTGGTAGAGTATTCCTGCCAGCGGAAGGCTCACCAGGGTTAACAGGGCAGAGAAGATTCCGAGGGCAAATGTAAAAGCAGTCATCTGATTCGGCGTGACTTTATCCACGAGCAGAGCACTGATCTCGGTGGATATTTTTCTGTTCAGATGTCTGCTGACGAATCCATCCCCGGTTCCTTTCACCGCGGTCTTCACAAGCATTTTTCTGGCCTGTTTTATGTCTTCCGGCGTGTCAACATCAGTCCAGCCGAGGCCGTCAACGAAAGTTACCGGAAGCGTCGCCCGTTCCACGACCTCGCTGAGGGAATAATCACCGTTCCTCTCGCGCTCCAGCTCTTCGGTAACCTCAAAGATGCCCTCATCAAGGACGAAGAAGCCCGTATCCACTGCGTCCCACTCTTTGAGGCCCTTTCCTATTTTCTCAACGCGGCCGTTTTTCACTTTAACCTTCGTTGCCTCGCCAACGTCAACCCATCCCGGCCTTCTGTCCGCTATGAGACCGTCTCCGCGGATTGCTTTCTCAAGAAAAACCCCGCTGTAGACATGGTCACTCATCACAAGGACAAACTTCCCCGAAACCCTTCCCTTCGCCAGGTGGAGGGAGTGTCCGTTGCCCTTCTCAGGCTCGGGATTGATGATGACCTCCGCTGGAAAACCGTATTTCTCAATGAACTCCCTGTAAAGCGGTGCGTAGCGGTCGTTGGTGACGAGAACGAAGCGTTTGACTCCGACCCTCTGGAGAATGGCCATGGTACGGTACAGAATTTCCCTTCCGGCGACTTTGACGAGTCCCTTTGGCTTCCCGCCCATCCTGGTTCCGAGGCCAGCTGCTAGTATTACTGCCATCTCTGGCATCGGCATCACCTTTTTAATCCCCTGTCACTCAAGGAGCTTAGAAGCGTCCGGACTTAAAATAACTTAAAGTTTTTAAAAATTTTTCGGGTGGAAAAAATGAGGGTTGCGGTACTCTACTCGGGCGGAAAGGACTCGAACTACGCCCTCTACTGGGCGCTGAAGCAGGGGTTTGAGGTTAAGTACCTTGTAAGCATGGTGAGCGAGAGCGACGAGAGCTACATGTACCATGTCCCGAACATTCACCTCACCGAGCTTCAGGCCAAAGCCATCGGGATTCCCCTCGTCAAGGGCTTCACGAGCGGTGAGAAGGAGAAAGAAGTTGAGGACATGAAGGCTGTCCTCGAGGGGCTTAAGATAGACGGCGTCGTCGCCGGCGCTTTGGCGAGCGAGTACCAGAAGCGAAGAGTTGACAGAGTTGTTGAGGAACTTGGCTTGAAGAGCTTCGCCCCGGCCTGGCACCGTGATCCCGTTGAGTATATGCGCGAGCTGGTTGAAATTTTTGATATTGTAATGGTCGGCACCGCCGCCTACGGCCTCGATGAGAGCTGGCTCGGCAGGAAAATAGACGAGAAGACTTTAGAGGAGCTGGTTAAACTCAACGAGAAGTACAGGGTCCACGTAGCCGGGGAAGGCGGCGAGTTCGAGACCTTCGTGAGGGACGCGCCGTTCTTTAAGGCAAGGATAGTGTTCGACGAGGTCGAGAAGAAGTGGAACGAATGCAACTACTCGGGGATTCTGGAAGTTCGGAGGGCGCATTTGGAGCGGAAAGACTAGACGGGGCTGGTCTTTTCCTAACGCCGCTCTAGACGGGAAAGTTTATTAAGCCTCAAAATTATTATGCTCGGTGGTAGGATGATCGAGGTTGAAAACCTCGTCAAGAGGTTCGGCTCTACTGTGGCCGTTAACGGGATAACCTTCACCGTGAACGACGGCGAGATATACGGCCTCTTGGGGCCTAACGGGAGCGGGAAGAGCACCACGATGAAAATCCTCGCCGGAATCCTTGCCCCTACCTCTGGGAAGGTTCTTGTGGACGGTGTGGACGTCTCACAGGACCCCCTGCGCGTTAAGGAGATGACCGGCTACGTGCCGGAAACGCCGGTTCTCTACGAGAGCCTCACCCCGATTGAGTTCTTCAACTTCGTGGGCAGCGTGAGAAGAATCCCTGAAGAAAAGCTCCAGGAGAGGGTTGATGCCCTCGTGAAGGCCTTCGGTATCGAAGAGTACCTCGGTGAGATGATAGGATCGCTCAGCTTCGGAACCAGGCAGAAGGTCTCGCTCATAAGCGCGATGCTCCACGATCCGGCCGTTCTCATCCTGGACGAGGCTATGAACGGCCTCGACCCAAAGAGCGCGAGGATTCTGCGGGAGCTTCTGATGGACTTCCGGGAGGATGGAAAGAGCGTAGTCTTCTCGACGCACGTTTTGGCGTTGGCTGAGATGATATGCGACCGGATCGGCGTCATCTACAACGGCAGGCTGATAGCCGAGGGGACTGTTGAGCAGCTCAAGGAGTTCGCCCACGAGGAGAGCCTGGAGGACGTCTTTCTCAAGCTCACCGAGAGCAGGGACGAGGTTTTGGGCATAGTTCAGGCTCTGAGGGAGACCCTTTAGGTGAGAGCATGCTGGGGATAGTTAGAATCCTCTACCGGGAGCTTCACTATAGGCGGTTGAAGAACAACCCCCAGATAGCTGCTGATCCAAAGAAGTTCAGGAAGCAGTTGCGGAATGCCGGAGATATAAAGCGTGGGGTAGCCCTTCAGTCAGTGGCCTTCCTCTTCTTCGGCCTCATGATGGCGGGCGCGATAGTTGGGGCCGAGGACGATACGAGGGCCGCCGTTCTGCTCGCCACCTACGCACTCCTTCCATTCGTCATGGCCCTTTACACGACGACGGTCAACGCCTCCTACGCCGTCTCCATGGGGATATTCGAGCCCCTCAAACCCCTGCCAATAAAAACCGGAGCCAAGTACCTCAGCGTCCTCTTGGCGATAGACAACGTTCCGGCCATAGTGGCCCTCATTCCGGCGGTCCTGGCGATGGCATACAGATCGCCGGTGTCAGGATTGATGGGATTTCTCTGGATACTGCTAGGGGCCTTTCTCGGGCACGTCCTTGGATTGGTCGTCTTCACCCTCTTCGGCTCCTCCAGCGTCGGCGGCAGGTTCTCCAAGCTCAGAACGATGGCGAGGGTTCTGGGGGCCATCCTGTTTATTGGAATGTTCTACGCCATCAACTACGTCCAGATGTACGTGAGCGAGCACTACGAGGAACTCCTGCCGTTTTTCTCAAGGTACTCGGTAGCCTATCCATTCTCCATCGCCTCGATACTCGAGCCTCTCCACTCTTTCCTTCTCGTCCTCGGCTACCTTGCGGTTCTCGTCCCCACCTACCGTTTCATCCTCGGAAAACTCTGGGGCAGGATGGAAGAGGGCGCCGCCGTATCCCACGTGGGGACGGTATCTTTCAAAGCCCGGACGCATCACCCGGTCATCGCCATTGCCCTGAAGGATCTCAGGATAGCCGTCAGGAAGAGCGCCCTCCTCGTGGGCCTCATATTCCCCCTCTTCGTGGTCCTGCCGAGCGCCTTGGGCGTCCTAACCTCAGGGGAGATGGGGGAATGGAGCGTTGCCTCGGTTCTCCTGATGATAGCGTGGATGGCATCGGTGGGCGTGGACACGGTTCTTAAAATCGACGGCAGGGAGTTTGAGTTCCTGCGGAGCCTCCCTCTGACCCTGGGACAGTTCCTCAGAGCCAAACTCCTCGTGATGAACGCGGTGCCGGTAACGGCCGGCGCAGGCCTTGTCCTGGCCGCTGCCTACATCGATCCAGGAGCGCTCAAACTGCTCCCCGCGGCTTTAATACTCCCGTTCCTGACATCGTCGATAGCCCTGGCCTTCTTTTACCACGGGGAGAAGGAGCTCTCGGTGCCGGAAACAAACACCGGGCACGTGCTGATTCTCATAATCCTGAACGGGATTACCTTGGGTGCTGTAGCTGGCCTGTGGTATGCCCTCGGCTACCCCTACGCGATGCTCCTCGCGGGACTTGGCATCGCTGTGGTTCTCAGGGTGCTCAGCAGGTAACGTGGAACACCGCTAGGACCCTCTTCTTTTTGGCCATCTCGTTTAACCTCTCAACCGCCTTTCCCGTTGGGAGTTCGATGACCTCTTTCCCTTTAACGAGCTCTCTGCTCTCCGGTAGCAGAGAGAGCATCCCATAGGCCCCTGTCCCGATGAGGAGAACGTCGAAGTCTTCTTTCAGGTACTCCCTCAGCTCATCCGGATCAAGCTTGTGGCTCGTGCCGTGCTTGTCCTTGCTGAGCCACTTCTTTCTTTTTTCAATCTTCCCGCTGGGATAAACAACGACGTCGTGGTCGTAGACTTTACCGTCGATGATTATTTTCCCGAAGCCGGGATACTTGGCCTTCATACCCTCACCTCAGCGTCAGCGCATCGCGTAGTATTTTTTCGTGGTCAAAGGCCAGTGGCAGCTTGAGGGCCTCCTCTAAGGGCACGACGTGGACTTCTTTGGCATCGTCCCCTGCCTTGAGCTCGCCGGTTCCCAGAGCGAGGAAAGCAGTCGTCACGGTGTGCCCCCTCGGGTCCCTGCCGGGATCGGAGTAAACCCCGACGAGCCTCAGCAGCCTTACGTCGAGGCCCGTCTCTTCCTTGGCCTCCCGGACTGCGGCCTCTTCGACCCTCTCGCCGTACTCAACAAAGCCTCCTGGAAGGGCGTAGTGGTCTTTGAACGGCTCGTGCTTCCGCTTTATGAGGACAACGCCGCCGTTGTAGAGGATGACCACGTCGGCGGTGAGGCCTATGCACCTGTGGAGCTCGGCCCGTATCTCCGGGTGTCTCTCTGTGAGAAACTCCTTTAGCTCCTCTCTAAGGGGGGAAACATCGTAGTCCTTCGGAGTCTTGAGCAGAAGGACGTACCTGTCCATGCTACCACCTCAGTTCCCGTTCCTCATCACGCGTCAGCATGCTGACGTCTCATCATCGGCGGAAGAAGTTGGGGAGTTTTCCCTTATATCCCTTTATACGGACTACACGGGTCTGGCCCCGACCATAATCGCGAGTTCGTTAACCTCGTCCATCGAGAAGGTGAAGTTCCGGTGCTTGAGGAAAAGCGCCGTGAAAGCGGCGGCGCGTTTGAGGGCCTGTATGAAGGGGCACTGGGTGTAAAAGTAGGAGAACGCCGCCAAGAACACGTCTCCGGCGCCGGTTGATTCCTCCACAGGAACTTTCACAGGGAGGTAGCTGTACTCCCTTCCCCGCAGGTAGGCCCTCCCCTCTTCACTCCCGTTCGAGACGAGGAGAACCTCAACCTCCCCAGGGTCAAACCTGCTTATGAGGTTTATCTCGGAAACGTCCGCGTGGAGAACCTTCAGCCCTTCGAAAAGGTCGCCGTTGATGCCCCTGAGCCTGAGCTTCCCAATCTCGGGGCTCCTTATGAATCCCTGGGCGTCGGCGGCAACGAAGGAGCTTTTCCTTTTGGCCTCCTCAACGGTCTCGGGCGGTATCTCCCCCGCCACCGGGTTGAGGACTACCATATCGTAGTCTCCCTCAGGCATGCTGGCTATCTCCTCTGCAACCGATAGCAGGCTGAGCTCACGGGTATTCGCGTCGAGATAGTGGAGCCTGTAGGAAGTGCTCTTCTCCGATGGGATGATGTGGAGTTCAATACCTCTTTCCCTGAGTTCTTTGAGCCAGCCCTCCGGAAAGTCCTTCCCGACACTCGTTAAGACCTCGACATCGCAGAAGCGTGAGAGCGCGATGGCAGAATAGTACGCCCCTCCCCCAATGCGGGATTCGGCCTTCGAACCCCTGAGGATGACGTCCCTGACGAGGTGACCGACAACGAGGCATTTCATTTTGGCCTTCCCAATCTCTAATGATCGAAGGCTATTAAATAAAAATCTTTTGGAAAATTTCCGAAAACTTTATAAAGGACAAAGCGAAAAGCTTAAAAGGATATGTCCTTTTGGGGTGGGGCTATGAAGCGCCTTGGCAAAGTTTCTCACTACGCAAAGCAGGGGTTCCTTATCCTGAGGTCTGACTGGGTTCCCGCGCTCAATTCGCCCGTGGTCGACAAGGGACTTACCCTCGTGGGAACCGTTAAAGACGTTTTTGGGCCGGTGAAGAGGCCTTATGTGGCGGTTAAGCCAAGGGTCAGAGATCCCGAGAGTTACGTCGGTGCGCTGCTCTACGTTGATTCCTCCAGGAAGTCAAAGCCCGGAAAGTCCAAGTCCGGGAAGGCCGGCAGGTCCGGCGGAAAGCGCTCGAAGGGCGGAAAGGCGAGACGCCCTGCCCCCAGAAAGAGGGGGTGAGAGCTTTTGGCTGATAAGAGGGTGTGTCCGGTTTGCGGCTCGACCGAGTTTATCTATGACCCGAGGAGGGGCGAAATCGTCTGCGCCAAGTGCGGCTACGTTCTTGAGGAGAATGTTATTGATGAAGGCCCGGAGTGGCGTGCCTTCGATCCCGATCAGAGGGCCAAGCGCGCCAGAACCGGTGCGCCCATGACACTGATGATCCATGATAAAGGCCTTTCCACCGATATCGACTGGCGTGATAAGGACATACACGGCAACCAGATAAGCGGTATGTACAGAAACAAGCTGAGAAGGCTCCGCATGTGGCAGAGGAGGATGCGCATAAACGACGCCGCCGAGAGGAACCTCGCCTTTGCATTAAGCGAGCTCGACAGGATGGCGGCCCAGATGCGCCTTCCGAGGCGTGTTAAGGAGGCAGCCGCTTCACTCTACAGGAAGGCTGTCATGAAGAAGCTCATCCGCGGAAGGTCGATAGAGGGGATGGTTTCTGCCGCTCTTTACGCCGCCTGCAGGATGGAGGGCATTCCGAGGACCCTCGACGAGATAGCGGCCGTTTCAAAGGTCTCGAAGAAGGAGATAGGAAGGAGCTACCGCTTCATGGCGAGGGGCCTGAACCTCAACCTCCGCCCCACAAGCCCGATAGAGTACGTTGACCGCTTCGGCGATGCACTCAACGTGAGCGCGAGGACGAAGAAAAGGGCAAAGGAGATACTGAGGGAGGCCATAGAGAAGGGCATAACGAGTGGGAAAGGTCCGACTGGACTTGCTGCGGCCGCTCTGTACGTTGCATCGCTCCTTGAGGGCGAGAAGAAGACCCAGCGAGAAGTTGCGGAGGTTGCACACGTTACTGAGGTGACCGTTAGAAACCGCTACAAGGAGCTTGTTGAGAAGCTCGGCATAAACGTCCCGATATGAGGGATTCCCGTGATCATAGCGGTTACCAGTGATACCCATCACGGCGATAAAACGAACAACCTTCCTTCACTTCTTTTGAAGGAGCTTGAAAAGCAAAGGCCAGACTTGATACTCCACGCTGGGGATGTTACTTCCGCGGAGCTTCTTGAGACTCTCGAAGAGTTCGCCCCGACGATAGCCGTGAGAGGCAACGCTGACCACCTTCAACTTCCCGAGGAACAGGTTCTGGACGCTGAAGGCGTCAGGATAGGCCTCCTGCATGGTCACCGGTTCTTCTCCCTGAATGCTCAGTTCCTAACGCTCAAAGCCCTCGACATGGGGGTTGACGTCCTGATTTTCGGCCATACTCACCGCTTCTACCATGATACTTACTCTGTTCACGGTCAGAGGGTTATTCTCCTGAATCCCGGCTCGCCGACGTTCCCTAGGATGGACTCGGCCGGCTTTGCACTCCTGAAAATCAACGGAGAAAGCGTCAGGGTTGAGAGGGTTACCTTCTGGTGAGGGGCATTAGAACAGCAGAGAAAAGCTAATGAAGGAAAAGAAAGAACATCAGCTCTTAATAGCAAGCTTGATGTCCTCGGCCTTGACGGTCTTCCTGCCGGCGTGGTGGGCAAGGTCAACCGCCTTCTTGGCGATCTCCATGGCCTTCTCCTCAAGGTGCTCGGCCAGGAGCTTGGCGGCGTCCTCGCTGACGCGGGCAGCGCCGGCCTTCCTTATAAGCCTGTCAACTGGGGCAATCGGCAACTCAGCCATTTTCCCAACCTCCTAAACGTTGTTTTGCAGGTATCTGCGTTCTATTTTAGGAGCGAAGGCCTATATAAACTTTTCGGAAAAACAGCCCTCTGAGGGCGATAATTGGCCTTTTTTGGGTAGGCAGTCGAGAAATCTAGTATCCTTGGGCTTTCAACTTGCGACACCTCCAATACTAACTCGAGGGCGAAGTTCTGAGAAGACCTTCTGGCCTTTCAAATCGTATTTGGAAGCCGTTTAGCCCCCCAATTTCTTAAAGGGGGGCGGGAGTTTGGGGCTTCGTGGGATAGAAAACGTCCTCAATGCCGATTAAAAGGCTCTAATGTCCCACTATTGCACCGCAGGTTTTTTATAGTGGTTGATTCAACCTAAGAGTTACCTAGGGGGTGTGAGCATGGTGGAGAAGTTCGACAAGATATACGACTACTACGTGGACAAGGGCTACGAGCCGAACAAGAAGAGGGACATAATAGCCGTTTTCCGCGTTACTCCGGCGGAGGGATACACGATCGAGCAGGCAGCCGGTGCAGTCGCTGCCGAGAGCTCGACCGGAACCTGGACGACCCTTTATCCCTGGTACGAGCATGAGAGATGGGCCGACATGTCGGCAAAAGCTTACCACTTCACAGACATGGGTGACGGTAGCTGGATTGTCAGGATCGCTTACCCGGAGCACATCTTCGAGGAGGGCAACATGCCTGGCTTTTTAGCCAGCGTCGCTGGCAACGTCTTCGGAATGAAGCGCGTCGAGTGGCTCCGCCTTGAGGATATCTACCTTCCGGAGAGGTTCCTCAGGAACTACCCGGGACCCAACTTCGGCATTGAGGGTGTCAGGAAGAAGCTCGAAATCTATGACAGGCCGCTCTACGGTGTCGTCCCCAAGCCGAAGGTAGGTTACTCCCCGGAAGAGCTCTACAAGCTTGCCCTCGACCTCTACACAGGTGGAGCCGACTACCTCAAGGACGACGAGAACCTCACCAGCCCGTGGTACAACCGCTTCGAGGAGCGCGTTAAGGTCGTCACCAAGGCCATGGAAAAGGCCGAAAATGAGACGGGAGAAAAGAAGACCTGGTTCGCCAACATTACCTCGCCAATACTCGAGATGGAGCAGAGGCTTGAGATACTCGCCGACTACGGCGTTCCCCACGCGATGGTTGACGTCGTCGTCCTCGGCTGGGGCGTCCTCGACTACATCCGCGAGCTTGCCGAGGACTACGGCATAGCTTTGCACGCCCACAGGGCAATGCACACCGCCTTCGCCCGCTACAAGTATCACGGCATCTCGATGTTCGTCCTGGCCAAACTCTACCGCGTCATCGGCGTTGACCAGCTCCACATTGGTACAGCCGGGGCCGGTAAGATGGAGGGCGAGAAGTGGGAGGTCATCCAGTACAAGAGGATAATCACCGAGGACCACTACGTTCCGGACGAAAACGATGTCTATCACCTTGAGCAGAAATTCTATCACATTAAGCCCGTCTTCCCGACCAGCTCCGGCGGACTTCACCCCGGCAACATCCAGCCCGTCATAGACGCCCTCGGAAAGGACATAGTCCTCCAGCTCGGCGGTGGAACGATGGGACACCCGGACGGGCCAGCTGCGGGAGCCAGGGCTGTCAGGCAGGCAATAGACGCTATCATGCAGGGAATCCCGCTCGACGAGTACGCCAAGACCCACAAGGAGCTCGCCAGGGCCCTGGAGAAGTGGGGCCACGTCACCCCGGTTTGAGGCTCTGACGGTTTTTCTTTCCCCTTTTCGTCTACCGTCCAACTTTTGGGCCGGAGGGGATTTAACTCCCTGCCGCGTTTCTCCAATGGTGATAGTGATGGTTCATCCAGGCGGGTTTCTTGAGGTCATAACCGGTCCGATGTTCGCGGGTAAAACCACCGAACTGATAAAACGCATAGAGAGGCAGATGTTCGCGAAGAGAAAGGCAGCCTTCTTCAAACCTGCAATGGACAGCAGGTATTCCAAGGACGAGGTTGTTGCCCACAACGGCCTTCGCTACGAGGCCTTCGTTATCCCGACCGACGAGAAGGGCGTTGAGAGGATAGTTGAAATAACTAAAAGGGACGGATACGAAGTCATAGGTGTCGATGAGGTCCAGTTCTTCCATATCTCTGTTGTCGAAGCCTTGAACCGCCTCGCGGACGAGGGCGTTTATGTTATAGCAAGCGGGTTGAACCTTGACTTCAAAGGGGACCCGTTTCCGGTTATGAGGGAACTCCTCGTGAGGGCGGACAACATAGTCTACCTCACCGCCGTCTGCACCGTCTGCGGCAGGCCCGCAACAAGGAGCCAGCGCCTCATCGACGGAAAACCTGCTCCGAGGAATTCCCCGGTAATCCTTGTGGGGGGAAGGGAGAGCTACGAGGCCCGCTGCAGGGAGCACCACCTCGTTCCGTGAAGCTTTCCCCGTTTTTCTTTTGACCGAAAAACTTAAAACCGACTTTTCTTACGTCAGGTTAGGGAAAGGGGGTGAGACCATGGAGTCAAATAAGAACCTTGGAAGACTGCTTGACATCCTCGGGAACGAGACAAGGCGACGGATACTCATACTGCTCACAAAGAGGCCTTACTTCGTGAGCGAGCTGAGCCAGGAACTCGGCGTCGGCCAGAAGGCCATCCTGGAACACCTCCGGATACTCGAGAGCGCGGGCCTCATAGAGGGCAGGACCGAGAAGATACCGCGTGGCAGGCCGAGGAAGTACTACACCATAAAGCGCGGCTTCCGCCTTGAGGTTCTCCTGACGCCCTACGCGTTCGGCACCGAGATGTACGAGCCGAAGGCCCCGAGGCAGACCAAGGAGTACGACCAGGCCAGGAGCCTCATAAAGTCCACGGAGCCGGCTGAGGCCAAGATAGACGAACTCCTTGCGTTCCTGGAAGAGATACAGAACCGAATAAGTGAGATAATCCAGACTAAGCAGGAGTTAGAGGAGGTTCGTCTCCTGACCGAGACCTACATCGAGAACCTCTTCAGGAGGATAGCGCAGGAAAACGAGCGCGAGTTTGAGAGGCTCCTCAAGGAGTTCGCTCCGAGGCTCCCCAGGAAAATACTCGAAGATTTGGATGGCTTTTAGGAAGTCGCTGAAGAAGAAAGCCTGAAAAAAGGGCTCAGAGCATCTTGCCCTCTTCCTTCATCCTAACGAGCCTGGTGAGGTAGCCCGCTATCCTGTTCCTTATGGTCTTGCTCTGGACAGTGGTGAGTTCCTCGACCTTCTTCTTGTTGTGCTCAAAGTCCCTGGTGAACTCGTTCGGATAGCGGTCAAACAGCTCGCGGGCAACCCTCTTGATGAACGTCTGCTTGATGTTTCCCATCATCAATCACCCCGTTAGCTTGATTCTGACAACCGTAACTCACAATCATGAGAGGCCTTTTAAAAGTTTTCCCAGGGTGGAAACTAATTCAGTTTTTCCTTTTGACTTTTTTGATTGCGACGTCCAGCAGATCCACGCGGGTGTTCTTTGGGTATCTTATCCCCAAGGAGTTTATTCTCACCACTGAGAATCCAGCATGAATCCTAACGAGACCCCTAATAAGATGCTCCCATCTCACAGTATCACCTACCGTAGTATTTCTCGTTCATGCTTAAAAAGTTTTTCATTGATTTGCTGTGGTCCTGAGGTTTATAAACTCACATTTCAACTCAGAACCATGCTGAGGGAAGTCATCCACTGCAGGGGCCATGAGAACGTTAAAGCCACGCACAAATCGACGCTGGAGTTCACGAAGGAGGACTACCTGACCCCGCGCGGAGACTGCATAATCTGCATCGGGGCTGATAAAGGGATAAACGACCTGAGCGAGGAGTTTAAAGCTGCGTTAAAGGCTGGAAAAAGGCTCCTCATCAGGATTAGGGTAAGCGGCATTGTGGATGAAGTCCTGGCTGAGGGAAGCCCAGACCTGATACTCGACCACGATTACTCGATGGTGGTCCGTAAGAGCACTTACATAGACGGAAGAACGCTCGCGGTGAGGGCCAACAAAGCAGCCAGGGACATAGACAGGCGCATTGTTGAACTTTTGAAGAACCCTGGAACTGTGGCAGAGGTCGAACTCATAATCGATGAAAACCTTTAAAAGCTCTTGCCTTTTTAATAACTTTTAGTGATGAAAATGCTCGACGGCTACTACATAGTCGAGAACACCGGAGTTGTCCCCGCCGAGAGGAGGTTCAAGTTCAAAGACCTGAAGGCCTGGGGCTATGATCTCCACTTAGGGACGATTGATGGCACGGAGGCCTACTTTGTCTCAAAGGCCGGAACCAGGGAGGAAGGCGAAACCTACACGCGGGACGGTAAGGAATACCATATCAGCGAAACCCAGAGGGAAATACCAAAGAACGCCAGGCTTTTGGCGAGGATAGTCATAGAGGGAGGTCAACCCTACCTCGAGTTCTGGCTCGACACCGAGGAGGGCAACTTCCCGCTGGCGAAGGAAGACCCGAGACTAATTCTCCACCGCTTCTGGACGGAGAAGAAGTTCAACCAGCTGGAGAAGCATGTCGGGAGCGTTGGCCTTACCACGGACTTCTTCAAGGACAGGGTTTTCGTGAAGGGCCTGCCCCTGCCCTACGAGGAGTATCCGCCGAAGGTGAGGCGCGTTCTCAGGGAGGTAAGGGACATACACCGCGACATGACGGGCTTTGGAAGGTTCGTCTTCCAGTACTTCGGCGAGGAGGACAAGGCCCACCAGTACCGCCTCTGGTGGCTTCTGCCGACGATACACCTCTTCGACGTCGAGGTTTCCAACGAGGTCGATAAAGTTTTGGCCATGCTCGACTGATTTTTAAGGTCTTGTTCCAATTTTTTGTCATGAACCCCTTGAAAGATGCTCTTGCGATACTCGACGCCGCGCTGAAGGCCGCTGACCCCCATCTCGCGGTGAGGAATGCGATTGAGATTGGAGGAAATGTTCTCAGGGTTTTAGGTAAGACGTTCGAGATCAGAGGCAGGGTCTACCTCCTCGCCTTCGGCAAGGCCGCCTGCGCCATGGCCCGGGCAGCGATAGATGTCCTCGGCGGTGCAATCGATGAAGGAGTCGTCGTCACCAAATACGGCTACGCGGAGAACTGCCCCCGAATGCAGGGAATCAAGGTTATCGAGGCCGGCCACCCTGTTCCAGATGAGAACTCCCTCCTCGGTGCCAAACTTGGCCTTGAGCTGGCGGAGAAAGTCGGTCCCGAAGACATTCTCCTCGTCCTCATCTCCGGTGGCGGTTCAGCGCTATTCCTCCTTCCGGAGAAGGGAATAAGTCTCGACGATAAAATCCGGACGAACGAGCTCCTGCTAAAGAGCGGCGCAAAGATATACGAGATAAACACGGTGAGAAAGCACATCTCCGCGGTGAAGGGTGGAAAGCTTGCAAAGCACGTTAGAGGGACGGTAATAAGCTTAATCCTCTCCGACGTCGTCGGCGACCCGCTCGAGGCGATAGCGTCGGGCCCCACCGTGAAGGACCCCACGACGTTCCAGGATGCCTACAGGATTCTAAACCTCTACGGCGTCTGGAAGAAACTGCCGGAGAGCGTTAAGAAGCACATCGAGCGCGGTTTGAGGGGAGAAGCCGAGGAGACGCTGAAAGAGGACTTGCCAAACGTCCACAACTTCATCGGGGGGAGCGGAACGATGGCCTGCGAGGCAGCTAAGAAGAAGGCGGAAGAACTGGGATACAATGCGGCGGTGCTCACCACCACCTTGGAGGGCGAGGCCCGTGAGGTGCGCTCGCAATAGGCTCGATAGTCCAGGAGGTAGCACGGAACGACAGGCCGCTCAAGAAGCCCGCCGTCCTGATAGCGGGCGGCGAGTGGACGGTGACGATAACGGGAGGGGCCGGCCTCGGCGGTCCGAACCAGGAGTTCGCCCTGAGCGTTGCCCGGAAGATAGCGGGCCTTAACGCGGCCGTCCTGGCGGTGGACACCGACGGGACTGACGGGCCGACTGATGCGGCTGGCGGAATAGTTGACGGAGAAACCCTCGAAAAGCTGAAAGAAGCTGGAGTCGATGTCGAAGAAGTCCTCAGGAGGCACAACGCCTATCACGCCCTTGAGAGGGTCGGGGCCCTCCTCAGAACGGGGCCAACGGGGACGAACGTTAACTCGCTGGTGATTGCGGTGATTTCCGGGGATGGGAAAGGTGCCTAGATTTCCACGAACTCCCAGCCCCTCTGGTGGGTCTCTATTCCATCGGCCTTTATCCCAAGGCCTTTTATCTCCTCCTTCAGCCTCCGTATGAACTCCCCGAACTTCCCGAGGTCAGTCAGAGCCCCATAGCTTTCCGGGTACTCCTCTTTGAGCAGGGCCTGAAACTCCTTTCCCGCCGCCCGGAGGTTCAGAACCTCGAAAAAGTAGTAGTCCGCGAAGTCTCTCGTGTCCCCGAGTATAGCCGAGACGTCCGTTATTTCAGGAATTATCGGGCTAACGAAGACGTACGTTCTCAGCCCGGCTTCCTTCAACTCCTTTAGTGCGCTCACTCTCGCCTCATGAACAGGTGTCAGCGGTTCGAAGAGCCTCTTCTCCCTCCCCGTGAATCCGTTTATGGTTAAACCCACCTCTATCGAGCGGAAGAGTTTAAAGATGTCAATGTCCCGCGTCACGAGTGGCGACTTCGTCAGGATGGAGAGCTCGTTCCTCTTGTCCATGTACTGGAGAACCCGCCTCGTTAGTTTTAGCCCCGATTCTATCGGCTGGTACGGGTCGCTCACCGTGGACATGACAACGCTCCCTTTAACGCGCTTTCTGGCAAGATCGGGCGCGTTGGTCTTAACTTCCACCCAGCTGCCCCACTCGCCGTAGTCTCTCCATTTCGCCATGAACTTGGCGTAGCAGTATTTGCAGGCGAAGGCACAGCCGACGTACTGGTTCACTGTCCAGTCGACGCCGGGAATCTTCGAGCGGGTGTATATGCTTTTGGCCTTTTTCTCGATAACCCGAAGGTTCATAAGTTCAAGTTGCCAGATTCCCTTAAAAGGTGATGGGATGGATTTGGAAATCAGAAGAAGACCCGTCAGGTACGCGCGGATTGAGGTGAAGCCTGACGGCAGGGTAGTCGTTACCGCACCCAAAGGCTTTGACGTTGAGTCCTTTGTGGAGCGCCATAAGGGGTGGCTTGAGGCCAAGCTGGCCGAGATTAAAAACCTCCGCGAGAGAACCGGGTCGGGGTTTCCCATAGACGGGGAGCTGTACCAGGTCATCCGCGGGAGAAAGACCAAGGTGCACGAGAAGTTCAGGACAGTCGTCTTCTCAGCCTATCCAGACGAGGCCATAGCCGAGCTTAAGTCATATCTCAGACCCAGGATACTGGCCTTAGTCGATGAATACTCCAGAGAGATGGGCGTTTCCCCAAAGAAGGTATTCATCAGGCACCAACGAAGCAGGTGGGGAAGCTGCTCCCCCAGAGGGAACCTTAACTTCAACGTCCGCCTCGTTTCCGTCCCGCCTAAGCTCAGGGAGTATGTGGTGGTTCATGAGCTGGCCCACCTGAAGTACATGAACCACTCAAAGGCGTTCTGGAACCTCGTCGGGCGCTTTTATCCTGACTACAGGAAAGCCAGGAAAGAGCTCAAGAAGTGGTGGAGCATCATCGAGCTGAATCCATACTGGAGATGGCTCGGTGGTGGGGAATGAGGAACTTCATCACGCTCCTCGCGCTGGCGGCGGACGAAATCGCTGTGGGCCTCTTCCTTCTCATTGTGCTTCCGAGATTCGGGGTTGAGGTTCCCCTCTGGGCGGTGGCGGTCATCATAGGTATCCTCCTGGTCAAGGACTTTCTCATCGCTCCATTCGTCCTACGTGGTGGCCTCAGCGTCAGACCTCAGACGGGCCCCGAGAGCCTGATCGGGAAAACCGCTGTGGTGGTTGAGGATTTGGCTCCAGAGGGCCTTGTGAAGATTGACGGTGAGCTTTGGAGCGCCGAGTGTATAAAAGGAACCGCAAAAAGGGGAGAGAAGGTAGTGATAGTAGGAGTGAAGGGGACTAGGGTGCTCGTGGAACGCCGAGCATCGCCAGAACTCGGGCAACTTCCTCGGGATTGTTCGTCGTGAAGGAAACCGTCCAGCCCTTTTTCTGCCTCAGCATTATGCAGCCCTTGGCTGGGAGATTGAAGTGGATTGCTCCAGAACAGCTCATCCAGCCCTCCGCAACGGAGAAGCTCTCGATGTTCTCTATCTTGACAGTTTTCTTGATGAGAAGTCCGATTGGCCCCCGTATCCTTACCTCGCGCTCGTCTATCTCGATCCTCAGCTCCATAGCATCTACCAACACGAGCACGACGAGAAGCGCTGTGATGAGCATGAACTCAAAGCCCTCACCGGCCATATAGGTCGCATAGAGGCCGAAGAGCATCGGCAGCGCTGCGAGGATCAGAAAAATCCTGAAGCCCCTGCTCGAAACATTCTCCTCGTAGAGGGCCATTGCACCACCGGAGATTCTTGAAGGGTTACTCCTTTAAACCTTGAGGTGGAAAGCAGGCTGGTGGTAAGATGGTAAGGATAATGCCTGTTGACAGGCTTAGCGATGAGGAAATCATGGAGATCCTAACAAAGTACAGGAAGATAGCCCTCGTGGGAGCTTCGCCAAAGCCAGAGCGCGACGCCAACAGGGTGATGAGATATCTTCTTGAGAAGGGCTACGAGGTCTACCCCGTGAACCCCCGCTATGAAGAAGTCCTCGGAAGGAAGTGTTACCCCAGCGTCCTCGATATCCCGGACGAAGTTGATATAGTAGACCTCTTCGTCCGCCCAGAGTTCACGATGGAGTACGTGGAGCAGGCGATAGAGAAGGGCGCCAAGGTCGTGTGGTTCCAGTTCAACACCTATAACCGGGATGCCTTTAAGAAAGCCAAAGAGGCCGGACTCACAGCTGTTGCCCACAGGTGCATAAAGCAGGAGCACGAGAGGCTTATTGGGTAACAGCTCCAAACGTTTAAAAGCGGATCCTCTAATTTTTAATCATGCCTGAGGAGATAGTTGCCATCTACCGCGGTGATGTGATAATCCCCCTCAAAAAACTGAACATACCCCCTGGTTCACGGATTAAGCTGCTGATTGAGAAGGTTGAAGTTAGGGACGCGATGAAAGAGCTTGGCTACCTCAAGCTCCTGCAGGAGGGAGAGGATGCCGAGGAGCTCTTCGAAT
The DNA here is from genome assembly GCF_002214485.1 of Thermococcus pacificus. Lineage (NCBI taxonomy): Archaea > Methanobacteriati > Methanobacteriota > Thermococci > Thermococcales > Thermococcaceae > Thermococcus > Thermococcus pacificus. The sequence goes on along the minus strand of NZ_CP015102.1, from coordinate 3,049 downwards.
TTTAGGCAGGGTGAGATACTCCTCCTGGAGCTTCCCTTTACAGACTACCTGGGAAAAAAGCTCCGTCCCGTGCTGGTTGTCAGCTCCGATGAGCTAAACAAGGTAAGCGACGATTTGATAGTGCTCAAAATAACCGGAAGCCCACACTTTGAGGAATTCCCGGTTGAACTTGAGCAGAAAGACCTCCTTCGGGGTAAGCTCAAGAAGAAGAGCTTCATAGACTGTTCTTCTGTTTTTACGGTCGAAAAATCGCTCATTATCAAGAGCATTGGGGAGATTGGCCCCGAGAAGATGGATGAAGTTAAGGAGATCCTGAAACGGACGTTCAGCATTGGCTAACCCCTGTACCTCAGCACGTGAATGTCCCTAACTAAGCGGTGCCTCTCCTCGTAGTCCGTGTATCTTCCAAGAACCTCGAAGCCGAGCTTTCCGAGCCACTTCCTCTCTTTTCTGTATATCCCCCCGTCGCTCAGCTTGTAGGCCGGGAACACGAAGACGACCTTTCCATTTCTCTTCAAAACATCCGCAAAGCTCTCGAAGACCGAATAGTAGAACCGGTCAAGCTCGTTGGCGAGTTTAATTGCCTCACCCCTGCTCGGGTTTCTCCGTAGGGGCTTCCCAAGATAGGGTTCCGTCACTATGGCGTCGAACCTCTGTCTAAAACAGCGTTTTAACTTCCTTGCGTCGCAAACCTCTAAATGGGCCGAGTTTTTAAGCCTGAACTCTTTTCTGAGCCAGGCGAGGTTCTTCTTTGCGGCCTTTATCTGTTCTGGATCGCGGTCACTCCCGTAGGCGTTCAAACCCTGAAGGACGAACTCCTGGACTACAGTTCCTATGCCGCAGAAGGGGTCCAGGAAGCTGCCTTTTCTCACTTCCGTCAGGTTCACCATTATCCTCGCGAGCCTCGGCGGGATCGAGAGGATTGGCTTCTGAACCGGCCTCTCAACGTCGAGCTTCTTCAGCTCGAATGGGTCAGTTACTTTAACGGTCTCGCCGACGAGAAAGCTCCCATCTTCTCTAAAGAGGAAGACGAAGTCCTTAACTTCTGGAAAGCCCTTCAGGATGAGCTCCGCCGGCATCGAATAAACCTTAGCGGGCTTGAAAAACTTAGCCGGCGCTTCTTCCTTGAAGTGCCTCTTTATCTCACTTCCCAGCTTCCTCCAGAGCTTCCAGTCGCTCCTCCCGTAAAGGCTGACCGTGAAGAGTTTGGAGTATTCAAGGTCTCTGATGGCTTCTTCACCCTCACCGATTATTCTTACGAGCTTGAGGGAGCCGCCGAGCCAGTAGAATTGCCTTTCAACGTCCGGTGAGGAATCGAATAACAACCAGTAACGACTGGACTCGATTGGTCGAACTTTAAGGCCGAATCTCCTGCTGAATGAATAAAATTCGGCCTCGCTGAGGGCTGGATTTTTACCAAATAGTACCGCGTACATGGTTATGCCCTCAACGGAGCCATTTAAAAACGTTCCGAGGGTTAGGTTAATAAGCTCCGGCTTCAAATAACTAGTGAGAGTGTTGTGTAAAATCAACAATGGTGCGGGGGATATGTGGTATGATTGTCAAGGAAATCCTCGCTTCCGTTGACGTGATTCCCGACCCGTATGTAAAATCAGTAACGTACGCTAAAATAGGTGAGAGACTTGCCAAGGCCAGGGACAGTAACTACCGGACGGCTTTTTTAATGGCCCTCGAGACCGCCAACGAGATAGATGACCCCGTAAAGATGTTCCGGGCGCTTCTATCGGTAGGTTACTCCCTCGGAAGGGCCGGCCTCAAGTCCTCCAAGAAGATATACCAGGGAGTCCTCGAGGACTCGAGGATTCTTCCACCGCCCCAGAGAGACAAGATTATGAAGACTGCCGCCAGTTACATGCTCACCCTTGGTGAGATAGGTGAGGCCATAACCTATGCCCTTGAGATAGATAACTCAAAGCTCAGAAACGAGGTTCTCCTCGAGATCATCCGAGCCAACACGAGGATGATAGGGAAGGGCCAGCTGAAGGCCGCGTACCGCATAAGGAAGAGTAAACTCGCCCTCGAGTATATCGAGGAGGAACCCTACCGCTCCAGGGCCCTGCTTGAGCTCATCAAGGCCTACATCACCCTCGGGAGCTACGAGAACGGCATCTCCCTCCTCAGGACTATCGGCTCCAGGGAGTGGGCGAAGCAGGCCTTCAAGGAGGTCTCCTTTTACCTGAAGGAGAAAGAAGTTCTCGGCCACTACATCGACTCCCTCGAGACCATCGCGGGCGAGTTCATCCAGAAGTTCGGGAAGGAGTTCACTGAGGAGCTTGCACTGGCGTTCGCCCTGAGCGGTGAGGGCGTTTCCGCAGTCGAGCTGATAAGGAAGCTCGAGAACAGCGACGAGGTGTTCGTGAAGATAGCCTTGGAGCTGCTGGAGAGGGACCACGACGTCCTCCCGGCGTTCATAGCCGCACTCGACGAGGGCGAGGCCGAGCTCGTTGGGAGGGTCGTGATGAACAGGATCCTCGAGAGGCCCGAGCTGGGCGACTGGGAGGTAATAAAGGCCATAGGGAAGAGCACACCCAGCGAGGAGATATGGGCCAAGATAGCCCGCTACTATGTCCTCGTTGGGGAGCTCGAGGGAGCCATGAAGATAGGCTCCACCCTCAGGGATTCGAGGCTCCGCTCGATAGTGATGGCGGACGTTGCCCACCATCTCGTCAAGGATGGTGACGTTGAGCGGGCGATAGATGCCGCCCTCGAGGTTCGCGACCCTAGGTTCTCCTCCATCCTCGTCTCCGAGATACTCATAAAGGCCCTCGAGCAAGAACTTCCGAGGAGGGTTAAGCAGTGGAACGGCTCAAGGCACTGATGGGAAAGAAGGGCAACCGCCTGGAGTTCACAGCGGACTTGGTGGATCTTCTCCTGACCGACAGGGAGCTCTACTCTGATGAAGTCCTCTTCAGGGACGCCGTAGAGGAGATATACTCAACGCTCCGCTCCGAAGCTCTGGAGAACGGCAGGAAAGACCTCGTGGAGGCCTACGAGAACGCCGTGCTGCTGAGGGCGTCGTGACCGCAGG